>NZ_JYIX01000038.1 GCF_000956505.1 Microbacterium azadirachtae
GTGCGGGCTCTGCCGCGGGCGCGGGTGCCTCGGCGGGAGCCGGAGCCGCGGCCGCGGGCGCGGCCTCGGCGGCGGGTGCGGCCGGGGCGGATGCGCCGGAGCCGTCGCCGATGCGGGCGAGGATCGCGCCGATCTCGACGGTGTCATCCTCGCTGACGAGGATCTCCTCGATCACGCCGGTGACCGGCGAGGGGATCTCGGTGTCGACCTTGTCGGTCGAGATCTCGAGCAGGCCCTCGTCGGCCTGGACGGTGTCGCCCACCTGCTTGAGCCAACGGGTCACAGTGCCCTCGGTGACGCTTTCGCCGAGGGCGGGAAGGACCACGGGTGTGCTCATGACGGAGTCTCCTTAGGAAAAATCGTGATGGTGTTCAGCTTAGTGGGCAACCAGGGCTTCAGCCCAGTTGCGATTTCCACGATGCGCAAGAAAAGTTTCACATTGCGTGAAGCGGCTTGCCTGCAAGCGCGAGGAACGCCTCGCCGAGCGCCTCGCTCTGGGTCGGGTGGGCATGGATCAGCGGGGCGATGTCCTCGGGGTGCGCCTCCCAGCTCACCGCGAGCTGCCCCTCCGTGATGAGCTCTCCGACGCGGTCGCCGAGCAGGTGGACGCCCAGCACGGGACCGTCCTTCTGCCGCACGACCTTGACCAGTCCGCCGGTGCCGATGATCTCGCTCTTGCCGTTGCCGGCGAGGTTGTACTCATAGGAGACCACCGCATCCGCGCCGAATGCCGCGACCGCGGCGGCTTCGGTCACACCGACCGAGGCGACCTCGGGGCTGCAGTAGGTGACGCGCGGGATCTGCGCATCCGGGATGACGGCGGGGGTCAGCCCCGCGATGCGCTCGGCGACGGCGATGCCCTGCAGGAAGCCGCGGTGGGCGAGCTGCAGACCCGGCACGATGTCGCCGACGGCCCAGACGTGCTCCACGTTCGTGTGCAGCTCGGGGTCGGTGAGCACGAAGCCGCGCTCCATGGCGACTCCGGCCTCCTCGAATCCGAGTCCGGCCGTGGCCGGCCCCCGGCCGACGGCGACGAGCAGGTAGTCGGCCTCGTAGGTGGTGCCGTTCTCCAGGGTGACCGTGACGGCGTCCTGGGTCTGGGTCGCGCTCGCGAACCGCACGCCGAGCGAGTAGGAGATTCCGCGGCGGCGGAACGCGCGCTCCAGGCCCTTGCTGAGTGCGAGGTCCTCGTTCGGGGCGAGGTGATCGAGCGCCTCGACGATCGTGACCTCGGAGCCGAACGAGCGCCAGACGCTGGCGAACTCGACGCCGATCACGCCGCCGCCGAGGATGACGACGCGCTGCGGAACCTCCTCGAGAGCGAGCGCCTGCTCGCTGGCGAGGATCCGGCCGCCGATCTCCAGGCCGGGCAGCGACCGGCTGTACGAGCCGGTCGCGAGGATCACGTCGGCGCCGGTGTAGACGTCGTCGCCGACCGCGATGGAGCGATCGGGGCGCAGGGTGCCCTCGCCGCTGACGACGGTGATCCCGCGGGCCTTGACGAGCCCCTCGAGGCCCTTGTACTTCTTCGCGACGATGCCCTCGCGGTAGGCGCGGACGCCGGCCGGGTCGATCCCCTCGAAGGAGGCGCCGACGCCGTACTTGGCCGCGTCGCGCACGTTCTCGGCGATCTCCGCGGAGTGCAGCAGGGCCTTGGTCGGGATGCAGCCGCGGTGCAGGCAGGTGCCCCCGACCTTGTCCTTCTCGATCAGGGCCACGGACTTGCCGAGCTCGGCGGCGCGCAGAGCCGCGGCGTAGCCGCCGCTGCCGCCCCCGAGGATCACGATGTCGAAGGTGTGAGCGGTCATGCGCGTGCTCCGTTCGCGCGCGCCTCGGCGAAGGCGATCAGCGTGCGCACGATCGCGCCGGTGGCGCCCTTGTCGGTGAAGCCGTAGGGGGCGCCCTTGTGCTCGGACGAGCCGGCGATGTCGAGGTGGGCCCAGGGGATGCGCGGTGCGTCGGCCTCGTCGGAGATGCGCCCGACCATGCGGCGCAGGAACAGGCCGGCGAAGAGCGCGCCGCCTGCGGGGTCGCCGATCTTGGCGTTGACCAGGTCGGCGATCGGCGACTTCAGCTCGTCCTCCATGTGCTCGGGAAGCGGCATCGGCCATGCGGCCTCGCCGGTCGCGGATGCCGCGGCCAGGACCTCCTGCACGGTGTCGTCATCTCCGAAGACGCCGGTATGACGCATGCCTAGCGCGACGATGATCGCGCCGGTCAGAGTGGCGACGTCGAGGATCACATCGGGGTTCTCCCGGCTCGCGGCCACCAGCCCATCGGCGAGGACGAGACGTCCTTCCGCATCGGTGTTGAGAACCTCGACGGTCTGGCCGTCGGCGAAGCGCAGCACGTCGCCGGGGCGGATCGCCGAGCCGGAGGGCATGTTGTCCGCGATGCACAGCCAGGTGGTCACGCGGATCGGCAGGCCCAGGGTCGCGACGGCCTTGGTCGCGGCGAGGATGCTGGCCGCTCCCGCCATGTCCGTCTTCATGCCGACCATGCTCGCGGGCGGCTTGAGGGACAGGCCGCCGGTGTCGAACGTGATGCCCTTGCCGACGAGGGCGATGTGCCCCGCGGCGCCGGCGGGGGAGTAGTCGAGGCGGACGAGCCGCGGCGGGCGGTCGGAGCCCTGCCCGACGCCCAGGATGCCGCCGTACCCGCCGGCGGCGAGGGCGGTCTCGTCGAGCACCTCGACGGTCACGTCGAGCCCGGTGAGCTCCTCGACGGCGCGGCTCGCCAGATCCTCGGGGCCCAGCCACTCGGCGGGCGTGGTGACGAGATCCCGGGTCAGCGCGACGGCCTGGGCGAGCGCCGTGGCGTGTGCGGCCTCCTCCGGTGCGAGCTCGGCGTGCAGCACGACCGTTCCGGCGCGCTTCGGCTGGTCACCCGAGCGATAGTCGTCGAAGCGGTATCCGCCCAGCAGGGCGCCTTCGGCGGCGGCCGACGCGTGCTCCGCGACGGCGTCGCCGAGCAGGACGGACACGCGGCCGAAGCCGGTGAGCGTGCGCAGCGCGGCGCCGACGGCCTCGCGCACGGCGTTCGCATCGGGGGCGGATCCGGCGCTCACGACGGCGACCGGCACGTCGGCGACATCGGGTGCGGGGATCCGTGTGTAGGCGCCCGCCTTCCCGGTGAAGCCGACCGCGGTCAAAGCGGCGTGGGTGGAGGAGAAGGGGGACAGGTCTTCCGGGGTGTCCGTGAGACCGGCGACGACGAGCACGACCGCATCTGCGTTCGCGTCCGCCGGAGCGCCTGTGTGCAGCTCGAGCGCAGGAGACGTCATGGTCTCCATCCTAGGTTCGGCACGGTGCGCGAGGAGAGGATGGGCCCTCCGCGTGTTCGCTCTCAGCGCTCAGCGGACCCGGCCGGTGGGGTGCCTCGTAGCATGGAGGCATGCCCATCTCCGGAGAGATCCACGAACGCGTCGCCTACCCCGGCGGCGTGCCGTCCGGCCTGCCGCTCGTCATCCTGCTGACCGGCTTCACGGACGCGGGATCCGCCGTCTCGGGGCTCATCGATCACCTCGCGGAGACGACGGACCCGCAGCCGGTGCTCGTCTTCGACAACGACCTGCTGCTGGACTTCCGCGCGCGCCGGCCCGTGCTCACCTTCGATCAGGATCACATCGCCGAGTTCAAGCCCGCGCGGCTGGAGCTGTCGCTCGCGCACGATGCGCTCGGACGGCCGTTCCTGCTGCTGGCCGGTTACGAGCCCGACTTCGCCTGGAACGCCTTCGCCGACGTGGTGCTCGACTTCGCGGCAGAGTACGACGTGTCCACCGTCACCTGGGTGCACTCGATCGCGATGCCGGTGCCGCACACGCGGCCGATCGGCGTCACGGCGAGCGGCAACAGGGCGGAGCTCACGGCCGCGCACTCGGTGTGGCGGCCGCGCACCCAGGTTCCCGGCACTGCAGGGCACCTGCTGGAGTACCGCTTCGTGCAGGCGGAGCGCAGCGTCGCGAGCTTCGTGCTGCTCGTGCCGCACTACCTCGCCGACACGGAGTACCCGGACGCGGTGCTCACCGCCGCGGAGAAGGTGATGGCGGCCACCGGACTCGTGCTGCTCACGGACGCGCTGCGCGACAAGCGCGCGGAGTACCTCGAGCGGGTGGACGAGCAGGTGCGCGACAACGAGGAGCTCGCGCAGATGGTGCGGACGCTCGAGCACCGCTACGACTCCTACATGTCCGGCCTGGAACTCGAGGACGAGGCGCCCGTCGGGTTCGACGAGAGATCCCTCCCCAGCGCCGACGAGCTGGCCGCGGAGCTGGAGCGCTTCCTGGCCACCCGCCAGGGCGGCGACGAGGACAAGAACGGCCGGATCTGAGCCGATCCCGGGAGTGTCCCGAGAGGATCCACGCGGATTGCGGGATCCGGCGTCTGCGCGCGCAGAGTGTGCGATACTTATCTGACGACCCGTTGTCAATACCCATTCCGCAAGGTCTGGGGACTTGACAAGGGTCTTACTAGTGCCCGCGAGGGCACGGGCTGCAAGGCCCACAGGCCGAAACACCACAGGGCGCCCGCGCAAGCGCTCCGTTGAAAGGCGAGACGTGACGACTGCCACGAAGAAGAACACCCGGACGAAGAACGACCAGGCCGAGCCCGAGGAGGTCGAGGCCCAGGCCGTCGACGCCGCGGAGCCGGTGGCCCCGAAGAAGGCGGCGGCGAAGAAGCCTGCGGCCAAGAGGGCGACCAGAGCGAAGAGCAAGGACGAGGCCGACGGCGACACCGCCGAAGAGGCTCCCGCTGACGCCGCCGATGACGGCGACGACGAGGAGGGCGCCAAGCCCGCCTTCACCGAGCCGCTGCCCACCGGCGCGATTCGGATCAGCTCGACCGACGAGGATGACGTCCCCGTCTACTCGACGCAGATCACCGGCGCCACCGCGGACCCGGTCAAGGACTACCTGAAGCAGATCGGAAAGGTCGCGCTCCTGAACGCGGCCGAAGAGGTCGAGCTCGCGATGCGGATCGAGGCGGGTCTGTTCGCCGAGGAGAAGCTCTCGGTGATGTCGGCGGCCGAGAAGACCGGTCAGCTCGGACTCGATCTGCAGTGGGTCGCCCGCGACGGTCAGCGTGCCAAGAGCCACCTGCTCGGCGCCAACCTGCGCCTCGTCGTCTCCCTCGCGAAGCGCTACACGGGCCGTGGAATGCAGTTCCTGGATCTCATCCAGGAGGGCAACCTCGGTCTCATCCGCGCGGTCGAGAAGTTCGATTACACCAAGGGCTTCAAGTTCTCGACCTACGCGACGTGGTGGATCCGTCAGGCCATCACCCGCGCGATGGCCGACCAGGCCCGCACCATCCGCATCCCCGTGCACATGGTCGAGGTCATCAACAAGCTCGCGCGCGTGCAGCGGCAGATGCTGCAGGACCTCGGTCGCGAACCCACCCCCGAGGAGCTGAGCCGCGAGCTCGACATGACCCCGGAGAAGGTCATCGAGGTGCAGAAGTACGGCCGCGAGCCGATCTCGCTGCACACCCCGCTCGGCGAGGACGGCGACAGCGAGTTCGGTGACCTCATCGAGGACACCGAGGCGGTCGTCCCGGCCGACGCGGTGGGCTTCACGATGCTGCAGCGTCAGCTCGAGCAGCTTCTGGACTCCCTGTCCGAGCGCGAGGCGGGCGTGATCCGCATGCGCTTCGGCCTCGGAGACGGCCAGCCCAAGACGCTCGACCAGATCGGCGACACCTTCGGCGTGACCCGCGAGCGGATCCGCCAGATCGAGTCCAAGACGATGGCGAAGCTGCGTCACCCGAGCCGTTCGCAGTCTCTGCGGGACTACCTCGAGTGAGCGCGGAGGCGAAGCCCAACGACGGCAAGAACCTCGAGATCTCGGTCGAGGGCGCCCGCTGGCTGCGGATTCCGATCCGCACCAAGGTGGTCATGCCCGGCGACGTGCTCGCCGACATCGTCACCGAGTACGCCGCGGGTGAGGTGCAGAAGGGCGACTTGCTCTTCATCACCGAGAAGATCGTCGGCATCACCCAGGGCCGGTCGTTCCTGCTCGAGGAGATCCAGCCGCGCAAGCTCGCGTTCTTCCTGTCGAAGTACGTGACGCGCACGCCCTACGGCATCGGCCTCGGCATGCCCGAGACCATGGAGATGGCGCTGCGGGAGTGCGGCACGCCCCGGATCCTGTTCGCGGCGGCGGTGTCCGCCGTGACCAAGGCGTTCGGCCGCCGCGGCGACTTCTACCGGATCGCCGGCGAGAAGGCCCGCGCGATCGACGGGCCGACGGAGGGCACGATGCCGCCGTACGACCGCTCGGTCGTCCTCGGGCCGGCGCGCCCGCGCGAGGTGGCGCACGAGATGCAGCAGCTGATCGGCGGGGTGTGCGACGTGGCCGTCGTCGACATCAACGACCTCGGCGGCAACATCCTCGGCTCCACGCTCGAGAAGGTCGCTGAGAAGCGCCTCGTCGTGATCCTCAAGGACAATCCGCTCGGCCAGGGCACGGAGTCGACGCCGATGGGCATCATCCGCCCGGCCTGACCCTTCGTCTCGTCGCTGCGCTCCTCGCTCAGGGACCGCCCTTCGTCTCGTCGCTGCGCTCCTCGCTCAGGGACCGATGCTCCGGTCCCTGAGCGAGCGCAGCGAGACGAAGGGCGCTGAGAAGCGCCTCGTCGCGATCCTCAAGGACAACCCGCTCGGCCAGGGCACGGAGTCGACGCCGATGGGCATCATCCGCCCGGCCTGACCCTTCGTCTCGTCGCTGCGCTCCTCGCTCAGGGACCGATGCTCCGGTCCCTGAGCGAGCGCAGCGAGACGAAGGGCGCTGCGCTCAGAACTTGATGGCGGCCTGGTAGCGCGGCTTGTGACCGGTGCGGATGCCGGAGACGCTCGGCTTATTCTCGTAGACGCCGGCGCCCCAGTTGCCCTCGACGAGCACGGGGCCGTCGGGGCCGACCACGATGTCCCATCCGACGTACTGCACCTGCGGCACGACGCGGGCGACCTGATCCACGAAGGCCTTCACCTCGTCGATCATCGGCAGTTGGAAGTCGGCGATGCGGAAGCCGGAGTCGGGGTGCAGCTCGTGCACGTGCCCGTGCGAGTCGTAGCCGGCGCTCACGGCATGGCCGTCCTCGTCGAGCATCGTGTAGAAGCCGCCGAAAGACATCTGGTCGCTGACCTCGCCGCGCCCGAACTTCTGGGCCATCGCGAGGATGTGCGTCTTCTCGCCGTCGAAGAACGCGGTCACGCGGGTCGTGTTGACCGTGCCGGGGCAGACCGCGGCGAGGTCGGGATGCTGCCGGATGACCTCCTCGACGAGCAGACGGCCCTGGCCGAGCAGGTCGGCGTGGAACGCGTCCCAGTCGGAGATTTCGGCGGCGTGGTAGCGGAACACGCCGGATCCGGCCTGTCCCATCGGTGTCTTCACGATGACGGTGCCCTGGCGCTCCAGGAACGCGCGCAGCTCCTCGGCGTTGCCGGGCTTCACGACCATCCACTCGCGACGGAGGAAGTCCGAGAACTTCTCGTCGAACTCGATCTTGTCGTGGAACAGGTGCCGGTAGTCGGGGTGGGCGTACCGCTCCGAGATCTGGTTCGACACGGGGTGCGTCATGTAGGTCGCCCGCTCGGCGCGGTTCAGGATCGCGAAGTCGTAGTCGATGTAGTCCTGGAACCCGACGTTGTGGCGGCCGGCCGACCACAGCATGTCCACCACCACGGCGGGGACGGCCTTGCCGTGCTGCGCGGACGCCTCCTTGGCGCGCTCGATCACCGAGCCGACGTTGATGCGACGGGCGCGCTCGGCGAGATAGCCGAGACGGGACTTGAGGCCGAGGCCGTTCGAGGGCATGCGTACTCCGGGTCGAGGGATCGGGAACCGGTCCATTCTAGGGCGGACCGCCTCCGAGACCCCCGGGCGCGGGTCGGGCGGGCGGATCCGGACAGAGGGGCGCAGGTAGGGTGGAAAGGTGAACGAGCCGCTCCCTGCCACTCCGTCGCGGAGTGCGATGCTGCGTTCGCTGATCTCCCGGTCCGCCCTCGAAGACGGGGCCGCAGCCGCGGTCGCCGCCGGGGGGGCGGGCATCGCCGATCTCCGTCGTGATGCCTGGGGCCATGGGCTCCTGGGCGTCGCCCGAGCCGTCGTCTCGGCCGGGGCGCGCGGCGTGCGCGTGGACGGCGAGGCCGAGGCCGCACTGCTGCGGGCGGAGGGCCTCGAAGCGACCTGCACCGTGGCGCCTGACCTGGATCCTCACCTGCTGTACGGCCTGCCGGACGGAGACGGATCCCTGGTCGGCGCGCCGGTGATGCGCGTGGCGGGTCGGGTGCTCTCGACCAAGGACATCGCGGCCGGCGGCGGCGTCTCCTACGGCTACATCCACCGCGCTCCGGAGGACTCGCGCCTGGCGCTCGTCACCGGCGGCTACGCGCAGGGCGTCGTGCGTGCGCTCGGCGGCCGGGCGTCGGTCGAGATCGACGGCCTCGTGCATCCGATCGTCGGCCGGATCGCCATGGACGTGTGCGTCGTCGACATCGGCACCGCCGACGTTCCCCTCGGCGCCGAGGCGACCTACTTCGGCGGACGCGGTCCGATGAGGGCCGGTGCCGCGGAATGGGCGCGGATCACCGGAATGGGCGTCGACGAACTCGTGGCCGTCGTAGGGCAGCGGACGGAGCGTTCATGGGAGGCCTGACCGGACCCGTGCTGCGCGCCGATGAAGCGGTGCTGCGCGCCAACATCGCTGCCGTGACCGCGCGCGTCGCCCCCTCCGCGCTGATGATGGTGGTCAAGGACGACGGCTACGGACTCGGCGCGCCCTGGGCTGCGCGGGTCGCCGCAGACGCGGGGGTCGGCTGGTTCGGCACCTACGACATCCCCACCGCGCTCCGGCTGCGTGACGAGGTCGGCGCCGCTCCGCGGCTTTTCGCCTGGGTCACCTCGCTCGACGAGGAGATCGACGCGGCCCTGCGCGCGGAGGTGGATCTCGGCGTCGGGACGCTGGACTACCTGCGCCGGGTGATCGCCCGCGCCACCGCCCTCGGCGCCGTGGCGCGCATCCATCTCAAGGTCGACACCGGATTGCACCGCAACGGGCTGTCCGCGGACGAGTGGGACGAGGGCGTCGCGTCCGCCCTGCGCGCCCAGGAGGCGGGACACGTCCTGCTCGTGGGCGCGTGGAGCCATCTCGCCGAGGCGAGCGACGAGGAGGACGACGCCGCGCAGGCCCGCTTCCTCGACGCCGTGCACCGCGCCGGCGAACTCGGCGCTGAGTTGCCCTATCAGCACCTGACGGCTTCGGCCGCGACCTGGGCCCGCCCCGAGCTGCGCGGGTCGCTCGTGCGCGTCGGCGCCTTCTGCTTCGGCGTGCGCTCCGCCGACGGACCGGACCTTCCTGGAATCGCCCCCGCAGCCGAGCTCGTGGCGCCGGTGCGGGAAGTCGACGGCGACGAGGTCGTCGTGGGCGCCGGATCCTTCGACGGACTGCCGAGCATCCTCGCCGGCCGCGTGCACGTGGGCACCCCTGCCGGTGCCCGAGCGCTCCTGGCGATCGGCGCCGACGCTGCGCGCATCGCCGGGTGGGACGGTGCCGCCGTCGGCGACGAGGTCGTCCTCTTCGGCCGAGGCGCGCACGGCGAGTCCTCGCCGACGACCCTCGCGGAGGCGATCGGCACGGTGGGCGAGGAGATCCTCTGCCGGCTCACTCCGCACGTGCGGCGCGAGTACCGCTGAGCGCGGTCTGGATCCGGCCGGTGGAGTCGGCCGTCCGGACATGAAAACGCCCGATGTCGCGGGACACCGGGCGCTTCTGTCTGGGGAGCGGATCAGGACTCGAGTAGTCGCGACGTCTCGTCGTGCCAGCTCGTGGCCACCGCACGGAGCTTCTCTTCGTACTTGCGCCCGTGATGGGCGCAGAACAGCAGCTCGCTGCCGTTGACCTCGGCGGCGATGTAGGCCTGGGCTCCGCAGGAGTCGCATCGGTCCATCGCCGTGAGGCGGGGGATGACTGTGCTATCCCGTTCGGTCGTCGCGTTCATCTCGATGCCTCCTCGTTGTTCGGGTCCGCTGTGTGGAGTGTGCTCAATACAACCACGCAGAGCTGGGAGTCATGCCCGCGAGACGGCGTGTTTCGCTCACCGCGTACGCGCCAGGTGACGAGCGTGTGACGGCAAGGAGTGTCGTCGGGGCGGTGTCCCCGCTCCTCGATACGATGGGGGATTGTGACAGCCGAGTATTCCGCCCATCACCTCCAGGTCCTCGAGGGGCTCGAGGCCGTCCGCAAGCGGCCCGGAATGTACATCGGCTCGAACGGTTCACCGGGTCTCATGCACTGCCTCTGGGAGATCATCGACAACTCCGTCGACGAGGCGGTCGCCGGCAATGGCTCGAAGATCGACGTCATCCTGCACCCCGACGGCAGCGTCGAGGTGCACGACCGCGGCCGAGGCATCCCCGTCGACGTCGAGCCGCGCACCGGGCTCACCGGCGTCGAGGTCGTCTTCACCAAGCTGCACGCGGGAGGCAAGTTCGGCGGAGGGTCCTACGCGGCCTCCGGCGGTCTGCACGGCGTCGGCGCCTCCGTCGTGAACGCCCTGTCCGAGCGGCTCGACGTCGAGGTGGACCGCGGCGGCAAGACCTACGCGATGTCGTTCCGGCGGGGCGAGCCCGGCATCTTCACGGATGCGGGGGAGAAGCGGCGCGACGCTCCGTTCACGCCGTTCCAGGACAACAGCGAGCTGCGCGTGATCGGCAAGGCGCCGCGCGGCGTGACCGGCACGCGGATCCGCTACTGGGCCGACCGGCAGATCTTCACGAAGGACGCCGCCTTCCAGCTCGCCGAGCTCGAGACCCGTGCGCGGCAGACCGCCTTCCTCGTGCCAGGGCTCGAACTCGTCGTGCGCGACGCGCGGGCCTCGACCGCTGCGGAGCCGCAGAGCGGCGCGGAGGGCGAGGCGGCCCCCGGCGTCACGGACGCGGTGAACGAGACCTCGTACCACTACGAGGGCGGCATCGCGGAGTTCGTCGAGTACCTGGCCACGGACGCTCCCGTGACGGACACCTGGCGCGTGCAGGGAGAGGGCACCTTCAAGGAGACCGTCCCGGTGCTGCAACCTGACGGCCACATGGTCGCGACCGAGGTCGAGCGCGTCTGCGCGGTCGACATCGCCCTGCGCTGGGGGACGGGCTACGACACCAGCACGCGCTCCTTCGTGAACATCATCGCCACGCCCAAGGGCGGGACGCACCAGCAGGGTTTCGAGCAGGAGCTGCTGAAGGTGCTGCGCGCCCAGGTCGAGCAGAACGCGCGACGCCTCAAAGCAGGCAGCGACAAGCTCGAGAAGGACGACGTGCTCGCGGGTCTCACCGCGGTGCTGACCGTCAACGTTCCGGAGCCGCAGTTCGAGGGGCAGACCAAGGAGGTGCTCGGCACGCCCGCCGTGCGCACGATCGTCGCGCAGGTGGTGCGCAAGGCGCTCGGCGAGCGCTTCGCCTCGACCAAACGCGACGACAAGAACCAGGCTTCGATGCTGCTGGACAAGATCGTCGCGGAGATGAAGGCGCGCGTCTCCGCACGCGCCCACAAGGAGACCCAGCGCCGCAAGAACGCGCTGGAGTCCTCGTCATTGCCCGCGAAACTCGTCGACTGCCGCTCCACCGACATCGCGCAGACCGAGCTGTTCATCGTCGAGGGCGACTCCGCGCTCGGCACGGCCAAGCACGCCCGCACCAGCGAGTACCAGGCACTCCTGCCCATCCGCGGCAAGATCCTGAACGTGCAGAAGGCATCGGTCAGCGACATGCTGTCGAATCTCGAGTGCGCGTCGATCATCCAGGTGATCGGCGCCGGATCCGGCCGCTCCTTCGACCTCTCCACCGCGCGTTACGGGAAGATCATCCTGATGAGCGACGCCGACGTCGACGGCGCGCACATCCGCACCCTGCTGCTGACGCTGTTCTACCGGTACATGCGCCCGTTGATCGAGGACGGACGCGTCTTCGCGGCCGTGCCGCCGCTGCACAGGGTGATCGTGATGAACCCCGGATCCAAGCCGAACGAGACGATCTACACGTACAGCGAGGGTGAGCTGCACACGCTGCTCGCGAAGCTGCGCAAGCAGAACAAGCGCTGGCACGAGCCGATCCAGCGGTACAAGGGTCTCGGCGAGATGGATGCCGAGCAGCTCGCCTCCACCACGATGGATCGCTCTGGCCGTCTGCTGCGGCGCGTACGCATGGAGGACGCTGAGGCGGCGGGCCGCGTGTTCGAGCTGCTGATGGGCAACGAGGTCGCCCCGCGGCGCGAGTTCATCATCGATTCCTCGGATCGCCTGGCGCGCGAGGCCATCGACGCCTGATGAGCGCGCTGCTGCCGGTCGTCGCGCTGCGGGTGGCCGTTCCGGAGGATGTGGAGCTCGTGGCCGCGCTGAAGGAGCGCGTCCTGCGTCGGGATCTGGAGCCTCTCGTCGGGTGGGATCCTGACAGGTCGCGCGCCAGGGTCGCGGAGCACTTCTCTCCGGACCACACCCGCATGATCCTGCTCGACGGAGAGGTGGCGGGCACGATCACGCTGCGGCCCGACGGCGAGGAGTCATGGCTGGAGATGTTCTACCTGGACGAGCAGCATCAGGGGCGCGGGATCGGATCCGCCGTGCTGCGGGCGGTGCTCGCGGAGGTTCCCGACGAGCGTCCGCTGCGTCTGCAGGTGCTCGTCGGGTCGGCCGCGCGACGGCTGTACGAGCGGCACGGGTTCGTCGTCGAGCACGACGACGGGATCGACATCTGGATGCGCCGGGCGCCTGGCGGGTCTGCCGCCGTGACGGCGACGCCTTGACAGACTGACACGATGGTCGCCGTCGTCTCAGCTCCCACGAACCTGGGCCTCCGCCCTCCCGTGCGCGGCGGCGTGCCGGGGACGGCCAAGGCGCCGGAGGCGCTCCGCGAGGCCGGGCTGCACCGCCTCCTGCATGCGCAGGGCGCGATCGACGGCGGCGTCGTGCTGCCGGGACGCTACGTCGACAACGATGGGCGCCGACCTGCGGGCACGGTCCGCAACCAGGCTGCGATCGTCGACCACGCCCGCCGGCTTGCGCATCGCCTGTTCGAGATCCGAGAGGCCGGTGAAGCGCCGCTCGTCCTCGGCGGGGACTGCAGCCTGGCGATCGCCGCAGGGCTCGCGGCCCGGGTGGGCGGGGGCGGCGGGTTCGTTCACATCGACGGTCATACGGACTTCCGGCATCCGGGCAACAGCGACGGCGTCGCGAGCCTCGCCGGGGAGGACCTCGCCGCGGCGATCGGAATGCACCTCCCGGAGCTCAGCGACATCGACGGACTGGGACCGTACTTCGCGTCCGGGAGCACCGCGCACATCGGCTGCCGGTACGAGGATCCGCACGCGGAGGAGCTGCGCCGGATCATCGGCCTCGTGGTGCCGGCCGACGACGTCATCCTGCACGGCGGCGCCAGAGCCGCGTCCCGAGTGCGCGCGCTCGAAGGCCTGGATCGCGGCTACTGGATCCAGGTCGACGTCGACGTTCTCGACCCGATGCACATGCCGGCCGTGGACAGTCCGGATCCGGGGGGTCTCGCGCCGGATGAGCTGATCGGGCTGCTCGCCGCGCTCGCTCCGCACGCCTGGGGCGCCGCGGTCACGGTCTTCGATCCGGACCTGGATCCGGAGGGCGCGCACGCCCGCACCGTGGCCCGGGTGGTGGCGGAAGGGTTCGCAGGCCTCGGGTCCGCGCTCGCGCCGGAGTAGGTGTCCGTCGGCGTCCGCATCGCTTGCGCCGTCCGTCCGACTCGATGGCGGCGTCAGCCCCCGGTGCCGTTGCCGTTCGAGAACGTCTGCTGCGCCGCCGACTGCCCGGAGATGTTCTGCGGCAGCGCGACGGGTCCGCCGGTCGCATCCGACGTCGGCGTCGTGCTCGCGTCGGCCCCGGTGGAAGGGTCGGGGGGAGAGTCGGTCGGGGCCTCGGTCGCGGAGACGACCGCGTCGCGCTGTCCCGTGACCTGGATCGGCTGGTTCGCCGCGAGCGCCGCCCACAGCTGGTCGGCGCTCGCGTAGTCCGGCACGACCCTGACGCCGGGGTTGCCCGGATCGTCCAGCACCGGGTAGTTCACGAAGTTGATCTGGTCCAGCGGCACATCCTTGATCGCCAGGGCGATCTGTACGAGCAGGGTCGGATTGGTCAGCTTGGCGCTCGGTGTGACGTTGGTCATGACGGTGTTCGCGAGCCTGAGGAGCGTGCCGGGGTTGCCGAGCACCTCGCTCGACGTCATCTTGCGCGCGAGCGAGGACATGTACACCTGCTGGTTGCTGCCGCGACTGAGGTCCCCGTTGTCGCCCACGCCGTGGCGCACCCGGAGGAACTGCAGTGCCCAGTAGCCCTGCAGGGTGTGCGTTCCAGGGGTCAGCTCGAGCTGGGTGTTGTCCGGATCGCTGATGCCGTTCGCAACGCAGACATCGACGCCGCCGATCGCGTCGGTGATCTTCATGACGCCGCCCCAGGTGACCCTGGCGGCGAACTGGATCTCCAGGCCGGAGACCTTGGTGATCGTGCGGGCGACGCACGCCAGGCCGTTCTTCTGGCCGCCGATTCCGATGGCCTCGTTGAGTGCTTCCTTCGAGCGCTCCTCGCTGGCGTTTCCGTCGGAGTCCGTGCAGGACGGGATCGTGATCATGAGATCGCGCGGGAACGTGATGACGGTGACCCGGCGCGGGCTGTCGGAGATGTGCAGCAGGAGGTTCGTGTCGTTGCGCTCGCCTCCGCTCTCGGGGTCGGAGCAGCGGTTGCCGAAACCATCCTTGAAGTCGTCTTCGCAGACGTCGCTGCCGACCAGCAGCATGTTCACTCCGCCCTTGATCGCGCCGATGTCCGGAGGCACAGAATCGTCGCCGTCGAGCGCGACGACCTCGTCGCTGAACGTCTGTCCGAGGTCGTACACGACGTATCCCGCGACGGAGAAGCCGGAGACGAGCACCACGATCGCCACGACGCCGAGCATCTTCAGCAGCTGGCTCCACGCGGCGGGGCGGTGCAGCTGGCCGTGGCCGGCGACAGGACGTCGGGATCGGGGCGTCATCCTCACATGGTGCCGGTCGCCGTGCGGAGGAGCAAATCGCGCGGAGCCGCGGGACGGGATCCGTGTGACTCCGGCCCGCGGTCAGATCAGCGCATCGTCCCAGCGTGCGCGGATCGCGTCGAGCGTCTCGTCGAGGGAGAGCCCGGTCGTGTCCAGACGCAGCCCCGGCGCCCGGAATTCGTCCTGCGCTGCTCGGAGGTGCGCCCACTGCTCGGCGACGTGCTTGTCCCGCGCCGCATCGCGGCCGGCGATCGCCTGCGCCGTCGCGGTGAGGAGCACGAACCTCAGCGGCAGGTCGATCGCCGCGCGATACTGCTCCAGGAGCTCCGGCCAGAGCACGACATCCGAGATGGCGACAACGAATCCCGCCTCGGCGAAGTTGCGGGCGAGATCCGTGAGGTTCCGCCGGCGCAGGGCGAGCTGCCGCTCGGCCTCCTCCGCAGGGTCCTGGCCCGGCGCGACGAGGCCCGAGACGATGAGCGCTTCGCCGATCTCGTCCGTGTCGAGATGCGCGCCCCGCGCCGATCGCGTCGCGAGCTCACGGGCGACGGTGGTCTTGCCGACGCCGGGAAGCCCCGAGACGATCAGAATCGAGCCGCTCATCCGCCCAGCGCCGCGCCGATCGAGCCGATGACGCCGTCGATGGGCTGCCCCGAGCCGTCGCGCTTGGCGCCCGCCTCTGGCAGTTCGCGCGCGGATCCGTCGGGACCGACCGCGAGCGCGGGCTCGACGCCGACCCAGGCCAGGGTCAGGCGGTCCTCGCCCTTCAGGAACGCGTGCGCCCTGACACCGCCGGTGGCGCGCCCCTTGCCGGGGAACTCCGCGAACCGGGACGACTTGGCGCGTCCGGCATCGGTCCCGGCGATCATGCCCGCGGCACCGGACACGGTCACGACGAGGGCGTCGTCGTCCTGTGCGAGCACGGAGAAGGCGATCACCTCGGCCTTCGCGCCGAGCTTGATGCCGGCCATGCCGCCGGCCGGAGCACCCTGCGGGCGGACGCCGGATGCCGGGAAGTGCAGCAGCTGCGCGTCGCTCGTGACGAACACGAGCTCGGCGTCGTCGGTCGCGGTGCCGGCGCCGACGACCGCATCGCCCGGCTTCATGCCGATGATCTCGAGCTCGGGTTTGATCGTGAGGGAGGACGGCACCACGCGCTTCACGACACCCGTGCGGGTGCCCAGCGCGATCGGCGTGTCGTCGTCGAAGCGCAGGAGCGCGAGGATCCGCTCGCTCTTGTCGAGCAGCCCGATGTAGTCGCGCAGCGGCACGCCGGCGGCGAGGTGCACCGACGCGGGCGGTACGGACGGAAGGTCCATCGCCGTGAAGCGCAGCACGCGCCCGGCCGTGGTGACCGCGCCGATCTCGGTGCGGGTCGTCGTGGGGAGCGTGGCGAGGATCGCATCGTGCTTGCTGCGCCGCGTGGCGGGGGAGAGCTCCTGACCGGGTTCGAGGTCCACCCGCACGGCGCGACCGGTCGTGGACAGAACCACCGTGGTCGGGCTGTCCGCGATCTGCGTGTCGACCGGGCCCTTGCTCGCTCGCGCCTTGGGCGGCGCGGCGTTCAGCAGCAGGGTGCGGCGGGGGGTTCCGTAGGCCTCGGCCGCCGCGTCGAGCTCGGTCGCGACCTGGCCGCGCAGCAGGACCTCGCTGCCGAGCAGTTCCTGCAGCGCCGCGATCTCTGCGAGGAGCGCATCGCGCTCGGTCTCCAGCTCGATGCGGGAGAACTTGGTGAGGCGCCGCAGGCGCAGCTCGAGGATGTACTCGGCCTGCCGCTCGCTGAGGTCGAAGACGCTCTGCAGGCGGGTGCGGGCCTGTTCCGAGTCGTCGGAGGAGCGGATGACCTGGATGACCTCGTCGATGTCGAGGATCGCGATGAGGAGGCCCTCGACCAGGTGCAGGCGCTCCTCGCGGCGTGCGAGGCGGTACTGGCTGCGCCGCGTGACGACCTCGAGGCGATGCCGCACGTAGACGCTGAGCAGTTCCTTGAGCCCGAGCGTGCGCGGCTGCCCGTCGACGAGCGCGACGTTGTTGATGCTGAACGAGTCCTCGATCGGAGTCAGGCGGTACAGCTGCTCGAGCACGGCGTTCGGGTCGAATCCGGTCTTGATGCCGATCTGGATCCGCATGCCGTGGTTGCGGTCGGTGAGGTCGTTGACGTCGCTGATGCCCTGGAGCTTCTTCGCCTGCACGGCGTCGCGGATCTTCTCGATCACGCGCTCCGGACCGACCATGTAGGGCAGTTCGGTGACCACGATGCCGGTGCGGCGCGGGCCGAGCGGCTCGATCGAGACCTTGCCGCGCACCTTGAACGCTCCGCGGCCGTTCGCGTAGGCGTCGCGGACGCCGTCGAGGCCCATCACGATGCCGCCGGAGGGGAAGTCGGGACCGGGGACGAACTCCATGAGCTCCTCGGTCGTCGCCTCGGGGTGCTCGAGCAGGTGGATGGCCGCCGCGACGACCTCGATGAGGTTGTGCGGCGCCATGTTGGTCGCCATGCCGACGGCGATCCCGCTCGCGCCGTTGACGAGCAGGTTCGGGAACGCGGCCGGCAGCACGGAGGGCTGCTGGAACTGGCCGTCGTAGTTGGGGACGAAGTCGACCACGTCCTCATCCAGGCTCTCGGTGAGCGCGAGCGAGGAGGGCGCGAGACGGGCCTCGGTGTAGCGGGAGGCGGCGGGGCCGTCGTCGAGGGATCCGAAGTTGCCGTGCCCGTCGACGAGCGGCAGGCGCAGCGCGAACGGCTGCGCGAGGCGCACCAGGGCGTCGTAGATCGCGGAGTCGCCGTGCGGATGCAGCTTGCCCATGACGTCGCCGACGACGCGCGCGCTCTTGACGTGGCCGCGATCCGGGCGCAGGCCCATCTCGGCCATCTGGAACAGGATCCGTCGCTGCACGGGCTTGAGGCCGTCGCGCGCATCGGGCAGGGCGCGGGAGTAGATGACCGAGTACGCGTACTCCAGGAAGGATCCCTGCATCTCGCTCGACAAATCGATGTCCTGGATGCGCTCTTCGATCGGCTCGGGCGGCGTGGTCGTGCGGGGCATGGGCTTCCTGCGGGTGTCGGGCGGCGGCGGAGCGGTTCTCGACGCCGGAGCCGTGCCTGGCTCTATGGGAGACTGGCTCGGATGACCCTCATGCTACCGGCGATCCCGCCGTCGTCCCGGAGCATCACCGGGGTGGCGCACGACCTGTTCGGCGCCCTGGACGGCCGTGAAGGCGTGTTGCCGGCCGTGCGGTCGGTCGTGCTCGTGGTCATGGACGGCCTCGGCGCGATCCCGCTGCGGGGCCACGCGGGTCACGCCCGGCGGCTGACCGGCGCGATGACGAAGAAGGACGTGCTCTCCAGCGTGTTCCCGTCCACGACGGCGGCCGCTCTCACGAGCCTGCTCACCGGAGTGGATCCGGGGCGGCACGGTCTGGTCGGCTACGAGGTCAGGGATCCCCGCACAGGTGTTCTCGTGAACCAGCTCTCCGGCTGGGAGAAAGCACGCGTGGATCCGGCTGAATGGCAGCGCACGCCCACCGTCTTCGAGACCGCGTCTGATTCAGGACGCCCCGCGTTCGCCGTGGGGCTCGCCGAATACTCGGGCAGCGGCTTCTCCGCGGCGACCCTGCGCGGCGCTGCGTTCCGCTCCGCAGGCACCGCGGCGGAGCGCGTGGCGCTGGCCCTGAGCCTCGCCGAGGAGCACGAGGGCTCACTCGTGTACTGCTACCTCCCCGAGGTCGACAAGGCAGGGCACAAGCACGGCATGGCGTCCGCGGAGTGGGTCGCCGCGCTCGAAGAGCTGGACGCTGCGATCCCGACGCGCATGCCGGACGGCGTGGGTGTGCTCGTCACCGCAGACCACGGCATGGTCGACGTCCCTCGCACCAGGCATCTCATCCTCGACGAGGGCAGTCGCCTCCACGACGGTGTCTCGGCGATCGCGGGGGAGCCGCGCATGCTGCACGTGTATCTGGAGGATCCCGCCCGCACCGATGAGATCGCGGCTGCCTGGGCCGCAGGGGTCGAGGGCGCCGCGGATGTGCTCACGAGGACGCAGGCCGTCGAGGGCGGGCTGTTCGGATCCGCGCCCACCGCGGAAGCGCAGGAGCGGGTCGGTGATCTCGTCGTGCCGGCGCGGGGACTGTGGGCGCTGTACGACGGCACTGCGGACGATCAGCGCTCGCAGGGCATGATCGGCCAGCACGGTTCGCTCACCCCCGAGGAGTTGCGCGTGCCACTGCTCCGCTTCGGCGCGTTCGCGCGCTGAACCGCAGGAGCGCCGAGCGCTCTCCGCGAGTGCGCGGCAGTCGGCCCTACGGGGCCTCAGTCGTCGCTGCGCGCTCCGAACACGATCTCGTCCCAGGACGGCATCTCGCGCCGGCGACGCCGCGGTCCTGAGTCGTCGATCGCCACGGGCGCCGGGGAGTCCTCGGGCTCAGGATCGGGCTCGTAGCCGGGCTCCAGGGCCTCGAACAGGGCGAGCGGGCGGGTATCCTCCGGCTCCTCCTCGACCGAGGGGCGCGCTTCGCGCTGGCCGCGGCGGCGACGCAGGGCCTCCAGCAGATCGGCGGTGTCGGACGGCGTCGACGGAGCGAACGACGCGCTGCGCGTGGCCGCCTCCTGGGCGTTCGACGAAGTCTGCGGGTGGCGTGCGGACCTCGGCTCAGGGGCCTCGGTTACGCCGTCGTCCTCCGCTGCGGCGGGGGCGGCAGGGGCCGGGACGAGACGCGGTCCGAACGCTCCCGAGTCGAAGCGGGTCTCGTCCTTGTACGGAGACGAGCGATCCTTGTCGAGCGCGCGGAGCCGGGGGATCAGGCCCTCGGGCAGAGCGCCCTGGCGTGACAACTGCGTGGCGTCGGCGTTGAGCGGCGCGAGCGCGCTGCGTCGCGGATCGAAGCTCCATCGGGCGTCGTGCTCGACGTCGTTCGCGCGGAACTCGAGCTTGATCACCCAGCCCGTGTCGTCCTTCCAGCTCGCCCAGCGCTCGTCGGCGGCCGCGAGGTCGGCGAGCTTGGCGCGGATCGCGACGCCGAAGGTGGGCTGCGCATCCGGCTCGACCTCGCTGCCGATCAGCACGGGCACGGCGAGGGCTTGACCGACGATGTGCTCGCGCTCGGCGAGCACCGGGCTCTCGAAGCGCTGCACTGCCTCGAGCGCGACGCCGAGAAGCTCGGCCACCTCGGTGGCGGACATCCCGGCGCGGATGTGCGCCTGGATCTCGCGAGGACTCGCGGCCAAAGGCGGCGCCTTCTCCTCGCGGCCCGCCTTGGCTCGGCGCAGTTCCGCGCGCAGCACCTCGTCGATCGGGAGCGCGAATCGCTCTCCCGACTCGGTGGCGAGGACGAGGACGTCGTCTTCCGCGCCGACGATCGTGACGTGTTCCATGGCTTCAGCCCCTCAGAATGAGTGTCGGTTCATGGTGTCATGCACTGCGCGTACGGCCGGGAATATCGCGGGCGTGCCGCCAGTTCTGATGCGCAGAGAGAGTGGCATTTGCGATTTGGACGCATGTCATGCAAACTATGGGCCGCCGAACACCCCCGGCACCCGCCACTCGCAGGATGAAAGTGGAGATCCACCCCATGGCAACCGATTACGACGCCCCGCGCAAGAGCGAAGACGAGAGCGAGTCGATCGAGGCTCTCAAGGAGCGCGTCCCCGACAAGCTGTCGGGCTCGATCGACGCCGAAGACTCGGACAACCCCGGCGGATTCGATCTTCCGGGAGCCGATCTCTCCGACGTCGAGCTCGACGTCGTGGTGCTGCCCCCGCAGGAGGACGAGTTCACCTGTGTCAGCTGCTTCCTCGTGAAGCATCGTTCGCAGCTCGACCACGAGGACAAGACAGGCCCGATCTGCAAGGAATGCGCGGCCTGATTCCTCTTCGCTGCTCGCGCCCGGACCATTTCGGTTCCGGGCGCGTTCTGCGTTCTCCGGCGTCCGCCGTCAGCGAACGCGAATCCGAGCCGGCGGCCGTTCGCGCCGGTGCCGGCTCAGGCCTTGCCGGTGCCGTTTCAGGACCGGGGGCTCGCCGAGGCGCGGGCCGCGTCGATCGCGGCAGCCAGGCGGTCCGGCGTGCGGGAGGAGATCGTCCAGCTCGGCGCGGGGTCCGCAGGATCCGTGTTCGGCACCACGACCACGCCGTCGATGCCGCCGCGGATGAGATGCCAGCCGCGGGCGGGGAGACCGGGGCCGCGGGCCTGGCGGGCGTCCTCGCCGGTGCGGATCTCTGGCTCGCCCAGCCAGGAGGCGTCGATCCAGGCGCGACCGGCGCGCAGCACGTTCTGCTCGACAGCGACGCGCGGGGATCCGGCGATCATCAGCGCGATGATCGCGAGCGTCGCGATCACGCCGACGACGAGCGCGATGCCGGACCCGGCAGGCACGAAGACGAGGGTCAGCATGGGGCCGCCGAGGGCCGCGGCCAGGAACAGCCACAGACTGGGCGCGAGACGTTCGCGGTAGCGGACGGCCGCG
The DNA here is from genome assembly GCF_000956505.1 of Microbacterium azadirachtae. Classification (GTDB taxonomy): domain Bacteria; phylum Actinomycetota; class Actinomycetes; order Actinomycetales; family Microbacteriaceae; genus Microbacterium; species Microbacterium azadirachtae_A. The sequence continues at coordinate 21,506 of NZ_JYIX01000038.1, forward strand.
GATGCGGCCCCGGCTTCGCGTGCTGCGTTCTGCATTAGCCTCTTTCCGTGACCGATTCCGTGGACGTTCCCATTATCGCGCCCCAGCTTCCCGTCTACGCCCATCCCGGCGACGCGGGGGCCGACCTCATCTCGACCCAGGCCCTGCGGCTCGAGCCGGGGCAGCGGGCGCTCGTGGGCACCGGAGTGAGCATCGCGCTTCCCGAGGGCTTCGCGGCGTTCGTCGTGCCGCGCAGCGGTCTTGCCGCGAAGCACGGCATCACCGTCGTCAACTCCCCGGGAACGGTCGACGCGGGCTATCGCGGCGAGATCAAGGTGAGCCTGCTGAACACGGACAGCAATGCGGCGTACGATGTCGCGGTCGGTGATCGGATCGCCCAGCTGATCGTCATGCCCGTCACCCGAGCCCGGTTCATCCCGGTCGACGCGCTGGACGAATCGGTGCGCGGAGCAGGCGGATTCGGATCCACCGGCTATCAGACCCAGAGCCAGGAGAACGCATGAGTGACGACACCACGTCCGGGATCGAGCCCGCGGACGACGCCCAGGAGGCCTCCGTCCACGACCGCGCGGTCGACGGCCCGTTCGACGAGAGCGAGGCCAACCCGGTCCGTCCCTACATCGACCTCGGCGCCATCAAGATCCTCCCGCGAGAGGGGCTGAACCTGCGCCTCGAGGTCGAGGAGCAGACGCAGCGCATCGTCGCCGTGGGCCTCGACTACGCCGATTCGACCCTGCAGGTCCAGCCGTTCGCGGCGCCGCGGACGAGCGGCCTCTGGGACGAGACCCGCGCGCAGATCCAGGAGCAGATCGCCCAGCAGGGCGGCACCGTCACCGAGCGCGAGGGTGCGCTCGGGTCCGAGCTCCTGGCCGAGATCCCGGCCGTCGCCGGCGACACCGCCGTCACGCGCCTCGCCCGGTTCGTGGGCGTCGACGGCCCGCGCTGGTTCCTGCGTGGCGTGATCGGCGGAGCCGCGGCATCCGACGAATCCGCGGCGGCCGCCGTCGAGGATCTGTTCCGGTCGATCGTCGTGGTCCGCGGCGGGGCGCCCATGCCCCCGCGTGACCTCATCCCGTTGCGCATGCCCGCAGCCCCCGGCACGGCGTGAGCACGTCGCGGCCCGAGGAGCCGGAGCGCACGTCCGACGCCGCGCCTGCGGAGCAGTACGCGCCGCCACCGGCGCCCGACGCCGCGCAGAGCCTCGGAGCAGCGCTCGGCGGAGCCGCGCAGCGCCTGGGCATCGACCCGAGCTCCGGTGCGAGCACCGGGCACATCGTGTGGAGCGCGATGGGCGGGTGGCGCGGGGTTCTCGAATCCGTTCTGCCCAGCGCCGCGTTCCTCATCATCTACACGCTGCGACCTGAGCCGCTCTGGCTGTCGCTGGTCGTATCGGTCGGGCTCGCCGCGGTCTTCTCGGTGATCCGTCTGCTGCAGCGCTCGCCCGCCGCGTCGGCGCTCGGCGGACTTGTCGCCGTGGCCGTCGCCGCGGGGCTCGCGCTGTGGACGGGGCGCGGCCAGGACAACTTCGTCCCCGGCTTCTTCACCAACGCCGCTTACGGCACCGTGCTGCTCGTCTCGGCGCTCGTCGGATGGGCCCTCATCGGCCTCGCCGCCGGCTTCCTCATGGGGGACGTGCGCGGGTGGCGGACCGACAAGCGCAAGCGCCGCGCGTTCTTCTGGATCACGATCGCCTGGGCCGCGCTGTTCTACGCGCGACTCGGCGTCCAGCTGCCGCTGTACTTCTCCGGGAACGTGCAGGCACTGGGCACGCTGAAGCTCGTGATGGGGCTGCCGCTGTTCGCGCCGATGGTCGCCGTCACGTGGTTGCTGGTGCGCGCGCTGTACCCGCCGAAGCAGGACGCCGACACGCGCCAGGAGTGAGTCCGCGCGCCGGTCGCCGTGCTAGATTTATCTTGACGTCAAGATAAATCGACACCTTTCGCTCGCTTGTCCGCGGGAGCAGACTGGTAAGGCCCGCCTTGCTAGCCGCGCGGGGGAGCGGGCGAGCAAGATGGAGTCGCCTGTCGCTTCCATCCGAACAGAAGGAGACGGATCCGTGTCCACGGTGAACAGCTTCGGTGCCAAGAGCACCCTGACGGTCGGCAGCACCGACTACGAGATCTTCCGGATCGACACGGTCGAAGGTTTCGAGAAGCTCCCGTTCAGCCTCAAGGTCCTCCTGGAGAACCTGCTTCGCACCGAGGACGGCGCGAACGTGACGAAGGCTCAGATCGAGGCTCTCGGCTCCTGGGACCCCGCGGCTCAGCCCGACACGGAGATCCAGTTCACGCCGGCGCGCGTCGTCATGCAGGACTTCACCGGTGTGCCCTGCATCGTCGACCTCGCCACCATGCGCGAGGCCGTCACGGCACTCGGCGGCGACCCGAACAAGATCAACCCGCTGTCGCCGGCCGAGATGGTCATCGACCACTCCGTCATCGCCGATCTGTTCGGACGACCCGACGCGATCGAGCGCAACGTCGAGATCGAGTACGAGCGCAACGGCGAGCGCTACCAGTTCCTGCGCTGGGGCCAGACCGCCTTCGACGACTTCAAGGTCGTCCCCCCGGGCACCGGTATCGTGCACCAGGTCAACATCGAGCACCTGGCGAAGGTCATCTACGACCGCTCCGTCGACGGCGTGCTGCGCGCTTACCCCGACACCTGCGTCGGCACCGACTCGCACACCACCATGGTCAACGGCCTTGGCGTGCTGGGCTGGGGCGTCGGCGGCATCGAGGCCGAGGCCGCGATGCTCGGCCAGCCCGTGTCGATGCTCATCCCGCGCGTCGTCGGCTTCAAGCTGACCGGTGAGATCCCGGCCGGCGTCACCGCGACCGACGTCGTGCTCACGATCACCGACATCCTCCGCAAGCACGGTGTGGTCGGCAAGTTCGTCGAGTTCTACGGCGCCGGCGTGGCCTCCGTGCCGCTGGCCAACCGCGCCACGATCGGCAACATGTCGCCGGAGTTCGGTTCGACCGCCGCGATCTTCCCGATCGACGACGTCACTCTCGACTACCTCCGTCTGACCGGACGCGACGAGCAGGCCGTGGCCCTCGTCGAGGCGTACGCGAAGGAGCAGAAGCTCTGGCACGACGCCGCGAACGAGCCCGCCTTCAGCGAGTACCTCGAGCTCGACCTCTCGACGGTCGTTCCCTCGATCGCCGGCCCGAAGCGCCCGCAGGACCGCATCCTGCTGTCCGAGTCGAAGGCGCAGTTCGAGAAGGACATCCTGAACTACGCGACCGGCCCGATCGACATCGCGGACTCCGGTTCCTTCCCCGCGTCGGATCCCGGATCCGTCCCCGGCGAGGAGGTCGAGACCAACGAGATCCCGACGCTCTCCTCGGGTTCCCCGAAGGCCGCTTCCAAGCCGGTCAAGGTGAAGACGCCGGACGGGCAGAAGTACATCCTCGACAACGGCGCTGTGACGCTCGCGGCGATCACGTCGTGCACCAACACGTCGAACCCGTCGGTCATGATCGCCGCCGGTCTTCTGGCCCGCAACGCCCTCGCCAAGGGACTGAAGCAGAAGCCGTGGGTCAAGACCACGCTCGGCCCCGGTTCCAAGGTCGTCACCGACTACTACGAGAAGTCCGGCCTCGACAAGGACCTCGAGGGCCTCGGCTTCTACACGGTCGGTTACGGCTGCACGATCTGCATCGGAAACTCCGGTCCGCTGATCGACGAGGTGTCCGCTGCGATCAACGAGCACGACCTCGCGGTCACGGCCGTCCTCTCCGGCAACCGCAACTTCGAGGGCCGGATCAGCCCCGACGTGAAGATGAACTACCTCGCCAGCCCTCCGCTGGTCGTGGCCTACGCCCTGGCCGGGTCGATGAACTTCGACTTCGACACCCAGGCGCTGGGCACCGACGGCGACGGCAACGACGTGTTCCTCAAGGACGTCTGGCCCGACCCGACCGAGGTGCAGCAGATCATCGACTCGTCGATCTCGCGCGACCAGTTCATCAAGCAGTACGCCACCGTGTTCGATGGCGACGAGCGCTGGACGAGCCTGCCCACGCCGACCGGCCCGATCTTCGAGTGGGACGCCGACTCGACCTACGTGCGCAAGGCGCCGTACTTCGATGGCATGGAGGCGACCCCGGCTCCCGTCACCGACATCAGTGGCGCACGCGTGCTGGCGACGCTCGGCGACTCGGTCACCACCGACCACATCTCCCCGGCCGGCAACATCAAGGCCGGCACGCCCGCGGCCCAGTACCTCACGGAGCACGGCGTCGCGCAGAAGGACTTCAACTCCTTCGGCTCCCGTCGTGGCAACCACGAGGTGATGATCCGCGGCACGTTCGCGAACATCCGCCTGAAGAACGCGCTGGTCAAGGCCGTCAACGACGGTCAGCAGATCGAGGGCGGCTTCACCCGCGACTTCACCCAGGCCGGTGGCCCGCAGGCGTACATCTTCGACGCCTCGACCAACTACCAGGAGCAGGGCACCCCGCTGGTGATCTTCGGCGGCAAGGAGTACGGATCCGGATCCTCCCGTGACTGGGCGGCGAAGGGCACCAACCTCCTCGGCGTCAAGGCGGTCATCACCGAGAGCTTCGAGCGGATCCACCGCTCGAATCTGATCGGCATGGGCGTCGTCCCGCTGCAGTTCCCGGCGGGCGAGTCGTGGGAGTCGCTCGGCCTCGACGGCACCGAGATCGTCTCGATCGCGGGCCTGGAGGAGCTGAACAACGGCACCACCCCGAAGACGGTCAAGGTCACCGCGACCCCGAGCGAGTTCTCGCCCGAGGGCAAGCAGCCCATCGAGTTCGACGCGGTCGTCCGCATCGACACCCCGGGTGAGGCCGACTACTACCGCAACGGCGGCATCCTGCAGTACGTGCTGCGTTCGCTGGTCTGATCCACGCGCACGAGTCGGGGCCGGTTCCTTCGGGAGCCGGCCCCGTTCGCGTGTCCGGACTCGCGGCTGACGCGTCTCGGCATCGGCCCCGCCCTGCGACACCTGCACGACCTCGCGACACGTGCAGGGCCTGATCGCCGAGTCGATCGTGCATTCGTCGCGCGATCGTGCAGACGTCGCGCGCGTCAGTTCTTCTTCGGCGGGAGCGGCGGTGGCGGATCGTCCGGGGCGAGTTCGGTGGCGATCTGCCGGAACAGCCGGTCGCTCGAGTTGTCGTAGATGCCATTCGCGTCGAAGGCGCCGGGGAGGAAGGTCGTGGCCACGGCGACCGCCATCTTCTTCGAGGGCAGATACGGCTCGGTGGCGCTGTACCCGCTGAGCAGCGGGTTCTGCAGCTGCCAGGATCCGGATCGCACCACCCCGAGTCCGTAGTTGTAGCCGTTCACCTGGGTGAAGCACGACCCGGCGCAGGCGGGCAGCGGCGTCCCGAAGCCGATGAGCTTCGAGTCGGTCATCTCATGGAAGCTCTTCGAGGAGAGCAGCTTGCCGGTGCCCACGGCGACCGCGGTCGTCGCCATGTCGGTGATCGTGGTGGTCTCAGCCGCACCGATCGGCGTGCCCCAAGCGGGGTTCCAGAAGGTCGACTCCTCGGTGAAGGGCATCGTCGGAGGGATGCCCAGGGCCACGCGGCGTTCCGAGCTGTAGGCGTGCAGCACCGGTTCCGGCACGGTCGCCGTGGTGTAGCCCGCGGTCTGCGTCAGGCCCATCGGGCCGAGGACCTTCTTCTGCAGCAACTGGTCCAGGGGAGCGCCGCCGATCATCGAGAGGATGTGGCCGAGGATCATGAAGTTGGTGTGCGCATAGCTCCAGTTGGTTCCGGGCTCGAACTGCAGGGGGCGATTGAACGCGTCCTTCAATCGCTCCTCGAACGTGAACTCATGGAACGGGTCGGCGTTGTACGCCGCGGTCCACCCCGGGTCTGTCTCGAAATCGGGGTAACCCGTGGTCTGGTTCGTCAGCATCCTGAGGGTGACCTTGTTCGCCTCGGGCAGGCTGGGCATCCACTTGTCGACCGTGTCGTCGAGGGCGATCTTGCCCTCGTCGACGTACTCCAGGAGCAGCGTGGAGACGTACTCGAACGCCACGGCGCCGTTGCGGAAATGCATGTCGGTGGTGGCGGGGACCCCGGTCATCGAGTCCCCGTACGCCTGCATGGCCACGACCTTGCCGTCGACCGTGACCCGCACGATCACGGCCTTGAGGCTGTCGGCCTTCATCGCGTCGCGGACGATCGCGTCGACCCGTTCGTTCTGGACGGTCGGAGGTGCGGCTGATCCATTCGCCGCGGGCGCGGCCGCGCCGGCCGGGCGCCAGATGATCCAGCCGATGGCCACGACCAGCGCGATGACGGCTGCGCCGGCGACGATCAGCGCCGTTCGCCGTCCGGGTGCGGTACGAGATGCCGGTGTCTGCGCGTTCACGTTCGTCCTCTCGGATCCAGAATCGTGGAATGCCCGAGCGCACCGGCGGACGGGTCGGGTCCGCCTGTCCTACGGTGCACGGAGACGATTGCTCGCGTCCCCGTGCTCGCCTGCGCTGAGCATAGACCCGTGTTCGTTCCGCGATCAACGCTCTCCAGGGGCTGCATTCGGCGGCGTGTCACCGGCCGTTCGCGCGGAGGGCGGGATCCGTCGCACGTCGCATCGCGCTCTCGCGACCGTGCGCCGGCTGAGCACCCAGGTGAGCAGGCCGCCGAGTGCGAAGGCGGCGCCGAGAACGGCGGATCCGCTCCATCCCGACACCGCGTAGATCGCGGTGGTGGCGGTCGCACCGAGCGCGGAGCCGAGCGAGTAGAAGATCATGTAGCCGCCGATGACGCTACTGGTCTGTCGGGGATACGCCGCGGTGAGGAGGCTCTGGTTGCTGACGTGCGCCGCTTGGACCGCGAAGTCCAGGACGATCACGCCGACGAACACTAGGAACAGTGACCAGGGCGCCTGTGCGGAAGCGATCCACGACACCGCAAGCAGTGCGAGTGAGACGCCGGTCACCAGGTCTGCTCGACCCGCATCCGCCCATCGGCCGGCGCGCATCGCCCCGAGCGCTCCGACGAGCCCGGCGACGCCGAACGCGCCGATCTGGGCTGGGGTCAGCTGCCAGGGATCGGCGGACAGCGGCAGAGCGAGTCCGCTCCAGAGGGTGCCGAAGGACGCGAACAGGAAGAACGCGATCAACCCGCGCGAGAGGAAGAGCGGTTCGCGGAAGAGCCGCCCGAGAGAGGTCAGCACCCCGCGATAGGTCTCCCGATGCGACCGCGGGTTCGCCGGCAGCCGCCTCAGGACCAGCAGGGAGAGCGCGACGAGCAGCAGGGTCAGCCCGAGGTAGACGCTTCGCCAGCCCCAGAGGTCCGCGACGACGCCGGCGAGCACACGCGCGCCGAGTATTCCGAGGATGACGCCGGAGGTGACGGTCCCCAACGTGCGACCACGCTCCGCCGGGCTCGAAAGATCGGCCGCGAACGCCACGGTGGTCTGGACGACGACCGCGAACAGGCCCGTGACGGCGAGACCGGCGAGAAGCATCCACCACGTGGGGGATAACGCCGCCATCAGCGTGCCGACAGCGGCGAGGAGCAGCTGCATCCCGATCAGCCGGCGTCGATCCCGCATGTCGCCGAGCGGGACCAGAACGGCCAGGCCGACCACGTAGCCGACCTGTCCTGCGGCCACGATCCACCCCACCTCGGACTCCGGCACGCCCAGATCTCGGCCGATCTGCGCGAGCACCGGCTGTGCGACGTAGATCGTCGCGACGGCGACGGCGCAGACCGCTGCGAGCAGGATCCTCCGGCCTGACCTGATGCGCACGTGATCTCCAATCAGTAGTGAATTGCAACTGATCGGAGACTACGGCAGACTGGTTTCGATCTGCAACTCATTAGGAGGCGCGATGAACCCGACGGCCCACATCCACGAGGCGGCCTGGACCGACCCCACCTGTCCGGTCGCGCGCACGCTCGACATCGTCGGCGACCGGTGGAGCCTGCTGATCATCCGCGACGCGATGGACGGTGCACGATCGTTCACCGACTTCCAGCAGCGCACCGGGGTCGCTCGCAACATCCTCACCGACAGGCTCCGTCGCCTCGTCGATCGCGGGGTCCTCCGGCAGGAGCCTGCGGCCTCCGGGCGCCGCCAGGTCTACGTGCTCACCGACGTCGGCCGCGACCTCTTCACCGTCATCGTGGCGATGCGTCAGTGGGGAGAGAGGCACATGTTCGCGCCGGGCGAGGCGCACTCCGTCCTCGTGGATGGGGCCGGTCGCGCCATCGCCCCGTTGCGTCCCGTCGACGCGAACGGTGACGGCATCGACATCGACACGACCACCGTCATCGGACGCGGCTGATCGGCATCGGTTCTCCCCGTACTCGCGACCTCAGGCGGTCGGCCCCACGTACCGGGACGAGGGGCGGAGGATCTTGCCGTCCTGCACCTGCTCGCAGGCGTGCGCACCCCAGCCGATCAGACGCGCCGAGGCGAAGGTCGGCGTGAACAGCTCCCGAGGGATCCCGCACGCCTCCATGACGACCGCAGCGTACAGTTCGACGTTCGTGCGCAGAGCGCGGCCGGGCTTGAGCTCGTCCAGCACGCGCAGCACGGTCTGCTCCACCGTCACGGCGAGGTCGACCCGGTCCGAGGCCAGTCCGTCGGTGCGCAGCTGCTGGACGACGCCGCGCAGCAGTCGGGAACGGGGATCCTCGGTGCGATAGACCGCGTGCCCGAAGCCCATGATCCGCCCGCCGTTCTGCACGCGCTCGCGCACCCATGCCTCCGCGTGCTCCGGGGCGCCGATCTCGTCCAGCATGTCCAGCGTGCGCGCGGGTGCGCCGCCGTGCAGCGGCCCCGACAGGGCGCCAAGTGCGCCGCCGACGCACGAGGCGAGGTCGGCCCCGGTCGATGCGATCACCCGCGCCGTGAACGTCGAGGCGTTGAAGCCGTGATCGATCGCCGCCGTCAGATATGTGGCGAGGGCGGTGGCGAGACGGGCGTCGGGCGCGGTGCCCGTGAGCATGCGCAGGTAGTCGGAGACGGGGTCGAGCTCCGCGTCCGGCGCGATCGGATCCTGTCCCTGGCTCCACCGGTGCAGCGCCGCGATCAGGGACGGCGCGACGGCGGCGAGACGGATCGTGTCGTCGGCGCGCTCCTCGTCGGTCTCGTCGTAGAGGGCGCGCTGTCCGTCCGCGGCGGAGACGAGAGCGAGCCCGGTGCGCAGCTGGGCCATGGGATCCAGACCCGAAGCCGCGATCGCCGACAGCGGTCCGTGCAGGTGCTCCGGGATCGCCCGCGCCGCGGTCGTGCGGGCGCGGAAAGCGGCGGCGCCCGCGTCGTCCTGAGGCAGAGCACCGAGCGCGACAAGGCTCCAGGCGTCCTCGAACCGCGCCGCGGCGGCCAGCTCCACTCCAGACACACCCCGGTAGTGGAAGAACCCCTCCTCGCCGCGCACGTCGCCGACCGCGGTCTCTGCGACGACGACGTTCGTGAGGCCTCGCGGGACGTCGATGAGATGCGTGTCGTTGCGATCGATCGTGATGGCCATGTCGGCTCCTCTCTGGCGAGTCGCGGGTGGCGGCTCTTTTCTGTTCGGAGTCGCGATGCGGCTCTTCGCTCACGATGCATAATGGATCCGGCTATCGTCAATGTTGATCGAATCAATGAGGGGCGGCGGAAATGGACGCGCTCACAGCGGCGCAGACCGCGGCGCGCCTCGGCGTGCGGACCGAGACGCTCTACGCCTATGTCTCCCGAGGGTTGATCGCACGGGAGCGCGGGGCGCACGGCTCCCTTTTCGATCCTCTCGAAGTCGAGCGCTTCGCCCGTGCTCGCCGCCGGGTGACCTCTCCCTCGCACGGCGCGGCACGCGTGGCCGGCGCCGACGGGAGCCCGCTGGCGGTGATCGACACCGACATCGCGTTGATCGAGGACGGCGAACTCTGGATCCGCGGCGTGCCGATCGACGAGCTGGTCGCAGGGGAGGGCGAGGCTCCGAGGTTCGACGCCGTCGTGCGCTGGCTCTTCGCACGCACGGATCTGCCGCCTCGGGACGCTCCACCGCTCGAGGGGCCGGGGAGCGCAGCGGCGAGTCGCGTGCTCGCCGCGCTGCCGCCCGGAGCCGGCGCCTTCAGTCGTCTCCTCGCCGCGGTCGCGGCTCTCGCCGCGGACGACCCGGAGCGCTACGACCTCCGCCCCGAGACGGTGGCCCGAATCGCGACCCGTCTCGTCGCCGGGCTCGTGGACGCGCTCCCGCTGCTCGGCTCAGAGAAGGAGCGCATCGACGGGGCGTCGACGGCAGCCGACATGTCGGTGGCCGCGCGACTCTGGCCCCGTCTCACCGCCCTCCCTGCGACGCCTGCCCGGGTGCGGGTGCTGGACGCCACGCTCGTACTCCTCGTCGACCACGACATGGCCGCGTCGACGCTCGCCGCGCGGGCCGCGGCGTCCGCGCGGGCGCATCCCTACGCCGTCGTCGCAGCCGGTTTCGGCGCGCTCGATTCGGCCCTGCACGGTGCAGTGAGCGTCGCGGTGCACGCGCTCCTGCGACAGGTGCAGGACGGCGCGGATCCCGCTGCGGCGGTGGCGACCGCGACGCGTCTCGGCGGAGCGGGGATCCCCGGATTCGGGCAGCTGCTCTACCCGGACGGCGATCCGCGGGCGCGGCTGCTGCTGCAGGTGATGCGGGAGGCGGCGGATCCGCGGGCCGACGCAGCACTGCGCCTGGCGGAGCAGGTCTCCGCCGTCGTGCACGCCAGGACCGGTCTTCATCCCACCGTCGATCTGGCGCTGGCCGTCATGGCGCTGGCCTGGGAGATGCCCGCCGACGCCGGGGAGACCGTGTTCGCCGTCGCACGTTCCGCGGGCTGGTGCGCGCATGCGCAGGATGAGTACGGGCGCGCCCCGCTGCGGCTGCGGCCGATCGGCCACTACGTCGGCCCGGATGCGGCGGATCTCCAGCGGCCCGGGAGCAATGCTCGGTAGGCTGGATCGGTGCTGCGGGCTCCGGTCCGCCGCTCTCTATTGGCTTCAGGAGGCAGACACGGTGGCGATCCTTCCCGGTATCTCCGGTCCCCGCGACCTCGATCGGCTCACCCCCGAGCAGCTCGCCGAGTTGGCCGCGGAGGTTCGATCGTTCCTGATCGAGAACGTCGCCCGTACCGGTGGACACCTGGGGCCGAATCTCGGGGTCGTCGAGCTCACGATCGCTCTGCACCGGGTGTTCTCCTCGCCGGACGACCCGATCATCTTCGACACCGGGCATCAGTCCTACGTGCACAAGCTGCTCACGGGGCGTCAGGACTTCTCCGCGCTGCGCTCGCGCGGGGGACTGGCCGGCTACCCGCAGCGCTCGGAGAGCCCGCACGACGTCGTCGAGTCCTCGCACGCCTCGAGTTCGCTGAGCTGGGCCGACGGGATCTCCAGGGCCTTCACGGCGACGGGCCGGGAAGACCGTCACGTCGTCGCGGTCGTCGGCGACGGGGCGCTCACCGGTGGCATGACCTGGGAGGCGCTCAACAACATCTCCGACGACAACGAACGCAATCTCGTGATCGTCGTCAACGACAACGGCCGTTCCTACGCGCCCACGATCGGCGGCATGGCGCGGTACATGAACCGCGTGCGGACGGCGGGCGTCTACCGCGACCTGCATCGCAAGTCCGATCGATTCTTCCGAGCCTTCGGCCCCGTGGGCCGTGCGTTCTACCGAGGCGTCCGCGGCGGCACGCACGGCTTCCTCTCGCGCTTCTCGAACAACGAGGAGCTGTACTCGAACCTCGACATCAAGTACCTGGGTCCCGTCGACGGCCACGACATCCCCTCTCTGATGGAGGCGCTGCAGCTCGCGAAGGACTACGGCGCGCCGGTCATCGTGCACGTCATCACCGAGAAGGGCCGCGGCTATCAGCCCGCGCTCGATGACGAGGCCGACCAGTTCCACGCGGTCAACAAGATCGACCCGAAGACGGGAACGCCCCTCGCCGCGAGCGGCACGGGGTGGACCGACGTGTTCGCCGATGCGCTCGTCGACCTCGGCGCGCGCAGGCCCGAGGTCATCGCGATGACCGCGGCGATGCTGCGTCCCACCGGGCTCGCGCCGTTCGCCGAGCGCTTCCCCGACCGCGTCTACGACGTGGGCATCGCGGAGCAGCATGCGGTCACCGCGGCTGCGGGCCTCGCCTACGGCGGCCTGCACCCGGTCGTCGCGTTGTACGCGACGTTCATGGGCCGCGCGTTCGATCAGGTGCTGATGGACGTCGGGCTGCACCGCGCCGGAGTGACGTTCGTGCTGGATCGGGCGGGTGTCACCGGTCCCGACGGCCCGAGCCACCATGGCCTGTGGGACCTCTCCATGCTGCAGATCGTGCCGGGGATCCGCATCGCGGCGCCCCGTGACGCTGAGCGCCTGCGCGAAGAGCTGGAGGAGGCCGTCGCCGTCGACGACGCGCCCACGGTGATCCGCTATCCGAAGGGCGCAGTGGCCCCGGAGATCCCCGCGATCGAGCGCCTGCACGACGGGGTGGACGTGCTGTCCCGCGGTGAGGGCGAAGACGTGCTGCTCATCGGGATCGGGCCGTTCGCGACCCTCGCCCTCGATGTGGCGGACCGGCTCAAGGCGCAGGGGATCGGCGCGACCGTGATCGACCCGCGCTGGGCCATCCCGGTGCAGCCCTCTGTCGTCGAGCTCGCCGCTCGGCACCGCCTCGTCATCACGCTCGAGGACGGCATCCGCGTCGGTGGCGTCGGAACTCGTGTGCGTCAGGTGCTCCGCGAGGCCGGCATCGACACCGCGGTCGACGAGCTGGGCCTGCCGGACGAGTACATCGATCACGCGAGCCGTGAGCAGATCCTCGAGGACGCCGGGCTCACCGCCGGCAAGATCGCGCAGGACGTGGTCGCGCAGGTGCTCGGCACTCGTGTTCCGATCGCCCGCCCGACCGGCGAGGTGCCCCTGCACACGGGGACGGTCGAGATCGTGACGAGCATCCGCGCGGAGCACGGCGCGGAGGAGCGCCGGCGGCGCTGAAGGCGACCTGAGGTCGCGCCTTCAGCGATCGCTGTGCGGAGCAGATCCTGGTGACTCGGTGCCGACGCTGACCGCGCCGTCCGACCGGCGCCGGAACCACCGCAGCGGCTTGAGCCCGCGATCCTTGCGCAGCGCGAGCGATGCCGTCCTCGCCCAGGCCAGCGGGATCGCAGCCGCGCCCGACACGAATCCGGCGATGACGAAGGCGGGCAACGGCGTCAATTGGTCCACGTGCAGGATGTGGGCCACAGCGAAGGACACCGCACCGCAGAAGACGATGCCGAACGCGCACCACGCCAGAAGGTGGTTGCGGAACGCGGGTATGCGCACCATCCAGCGACCCACCATGTAGGCCGGGCACACGCCGATCAGCAAGGCGAGAAGGCTGATCGGCACCGCGTAGATCATGACCAGCATCGAAACGCTGAACGCGCCCGAGAGGGCGGAGCTCGCGCGACCCGGTTCATCGATCATGCTCGTCACGCCGTGGGCGAGGCTGAGCAGTACTGAGGCGATCGCGAACAGCGCGACGTGCAGTGCAACCGCACGTGCCGCCCCGCTGGCGAATTCTCCCCCGTCGAACCCCATGGGTTCCTCGGGCGTCCGCGGTGACGCAGCACGCGGGTCGCTCATGGCTGCACTTCCGAGATCCGGTCGAGCGGGGTGCCGAGACTCTGGGGCTGTCATGCCACGACCCCCGGGAACGTCCACGCGCATCGTGCCGTGATACCGCGATCGGCGTTCAGCGCCCGCGCCGCGGTGAATCTCCAGGCGAGAGGGAACGCGATCGCCCCGGCCAAGGCGCTCGGGAGGGCGATCGTGAGCAAGCCGACCATTCCCAAGAACAGCAACGCGAGGAAAGAACCCGCCGCGCCGACGATGAGGCCGAGGACCGCGTTGACGGCGATGTGCCCGGCGGGGTGGGCGAAGCGTTCGCATATGCGGTTGAGCGCATATGTAGGCAGTGCAAAGAGGAGGAATGTGGGGATGCTGAGGACGGCGCCCACGACCGCGAGCATCACCGCCACGATGAGACGGGACGGGACATCCGACATCGAGCAGGAGACGGAGGATGCATAGGTGGGGCAGCCGAAGATGCTCAGCGCAGCGAACATCAGTGCCGGCAGGAGGAGGAGGGTCAGGCCCCACGCGAGCAGCGCGCCGTTGACGAACTCCTCCGTGGTGAACGCCATCGGCTTCTTGGGCGTCCGCGGCGACGCAGCCCGCTCGTCGCTCATGGCCGCACGTCCGCGATCTGGTCGAGGAGATCGCGGGTCACGCCGCGGACACCGGGGACGCGCAGGAACGGGAGCGCGACGGCGAACAGCCTGCAGGCCCAGACGGCCCCGCGGCTCAGCTCGGCAGCGGTGAACGCCATCGGCCGCTCCGGAGTGCGCGGCGACCCGACCGCGCTCATCGGACGAAACCGATCGAGCCCGCATCGACCAGAGACCGACGGCGCGCATCTCGTCGCAGCGCGATCCGAGCGGTGATATTCCAGCCCGTGGGAAGAGCCAGAGCCACAGCGATGGCGACCCCGATGGCGAACGGTCGCATCGGATCCACCCAGAGGAACCGGCAGAGGACCCACCAAGCCAGGCCGATCCCCGCGCCGAGGATGAGGAACATCGCGCTATGGACATAGACGTTGTCCGTACGGCGAAGTCCATTGCCGACACCAAGTCCGAGCGGCGCCAGGACGCATGCGAGCACGAAGGAGAACGGGGCGATGAACAAGAACGAATTCCCGACTCGTGACCAGAAGAGCGCCTCACCCGTCAGCCCGTTGAAGGACTCGTAGACCAGCCCCGGGACGGGCGTCGCTGCGTCGACCGCGTACGCGAGCTCGGCACCGAGAACGAAGATGATCCACGCGAACGCCGTGCCACGGATGAACTCCTGGATCGTGAACGCCATCGGCTCGCTGGACGTGCGCGGTGATGCGAAGACAGAGGCGCTCATGGCCGCACGTCCGCGATCTGGTCGAGGAGATCGCGCGTTACGCCGCGGACACCGGGGACACGCAGGAACGGGAGCGCGACGGCGAACAGCCTGAGGCCGGTGTCGAGGAGACGCGTCGTCTTCGCCTGGTCCGGCGACTCGTCATAGGTCCACCGGAGGATGAGCGCCAGATACATCGGGAAGATCGCCTCGGGCAGGCGCTCGACGATGTCGTCCGGCACACGATGCGACGCGCCTTCGACGACCTCGCGGAGCAGACCGATGGTCATCTCGCGCGCGGGAGACGACTCCACGGACAGGGGGTTGATCGGGGAGTCGGGGGAGACCATCGCGCTGAGGAAGCCCGGTGCCACGGCGCGGTAGGCGCCGACCGTCTCCAGGCCGGTCTCGAAGAACACGCGCAGTCGGTCCACGAGGCCGGTCACCCCCGTCAGTCGCGGACGCGCGGCGGCACCGTGATCCCGCTGCTGCTGGTCGTAGAGCTCTTGGACCAGGTGCTCCTTGGAGGGGAAGTAGTAGTACGCGTTCCCGACCGAGACACCGGCCTCCTTGGCGATCAGCCGGATCGTGGTGTCCGGGTACCCGCGCTCCACGAACGAGGCCATCGCGGCCGCGCGGATCCGCGCTCTCGTCGCCTCGGCCTTCGGGGTGAGCGGCTTGGCAGTGGCGTCCGACTCTGAACTGAACATGTTCAAAGAATAGCGCGAGGCGAGCCTCACGTCCATTGCGAAGCCCTGGCAGGCGTCGCGATCGAGTCAGTCGGGATCTGCGAGCGTCTCTGCGACGAGCTGCGCGACCGCGGCTTCGGCGCGGGCGCGGTCGTCGTCCACGAGCCCGATGCGCGTGCGCCGGTCCAGGACGTCGTCGGCGGTCATGGCGCCTTCCGCGCGCACGGCGAACTCGACCTCGGCGCGCGTCACGCCGATGCCCTGCGCGATGGGTTCCCTGGGATCCGCGCAGCGGGCGCGGGTCAGCACCAGTCCCGCCTCGGCGCCGTACCGCCAGTCCAGGTCGCTTCTGGGGCGGCTCGGAGAGGCCAGTGCGCCGACCAGGGGCAGGGCTGCGGTGCGGCACGGCGCCGCGGGCAGGTTCGAGAGCGCGACAGCGCGATCCACCGCGTCCTCGGCCATGCGGCGGTACGTGGTGAGCTTGCCGCCCAGGACGTTCACGAAGCCGCCCTCGGAGACGGCCACGAGGTGCCGCCGGGAGATGTCCGCGGTCGAGGCGTCACCCGTGTCGACGAGCGGTCGCAGCCCGGCGTACGCGCCGCGCACCTCATCGCGGCGGATCGGCGTCCTCAGCGCGCGGTTGAGGACTTCCAGCAGGAACGCGATCTCCGGTTCCGTGGGGGCCGCGACCGAGGGGACCGGCCCCGGTGCATCCTCGTCGGTGAGGCCCACGACGACGCGGCCGAGCTGCTGGGGCAGTGCGAACACGAACCGGCTGATGGACCCGGGGTGCGGCACGGTGAGTGCTGCAGATGGATTGCCGAGTGCGGCGGCGTCCAGAACGATGTGTGTTCCGCGACTCGGGCGCATGCGGATCGAGTCGTCGAGCGCTCCGGCCCAGACGCCCGTGGCGTTCACGACCGCGCGAGCGCGGATGTCGAACCGCTCCCCGGTGAGCGCGTCCTCGAGGGATGCGCCCTCATGGCGCAGTCCGAGCGCGCGCACCCGGGTGAGGATCCGTGCGCCGAGCGACGCAGCGGTCCGCGCCACGGCGACGACGAGCCTGGCATCGTCGATGAGCTGCCCGTCGGCTGCGAGCACCGCGCCCCGCAGCCGGTCGGTCTGCACGGAGGGCGCCATCCGTGCGGCCGCGCGCGCGCTGACGAACCGCGGTGCCGGAAGCACGGCATGAGGCGTGCGCACCCGCAGGCGCAGCAGATCCCCGAGCGCGAAGCCCACGACGCCCGTGGCGCGCTGCGTCATCGTCACGGCGGGGGAAAAGGGGAGCAGCTGCCCCATCGGGCGGATGAGATGCGGTGCGATGCGGGTCATCAGCAGGTGGCGTTCGATCGCGCTCTCCCGGGCGGTGGCGACATCTCCGGTCGCGAGATAGCGCAGTCCGCCGTGTACGAGCTTCGAGCTGAAGCGACTTGTGCCGTACGCGAGGTCCTCCGCCTCGACGAGCACGACCGACAGTCCGCGGCTCGCCGCGTCCAGGGCCACGCCGACGCCCGTGATTCCGCCGCCGACCACGAGCAGATCGACGCGATCCGCCGCTGACCGGACGAGCTCGTGCTCCCGCCGCGCCGCGGTCAGCCGCGAGGATCCGCTCATGGCCGGAGCAGGCCTTCGACGGCGGCGCGCAGTTCGCGTTCGAAGGAGGATTCGTCGATCAACTCGCTCACCGTCCCATGCGAGAGCAAGGCGGATTGCGCTACGAGCAGCAGCATCACCGCCATCGCCTGCGGGTCGTCGCCGCGTACTGAGCCATCGTGCTGGGCGGCGCGGATCGCGACGGCGAGCCATCCGAGGATCGCGCGCTGACTGGATCCGACCCGCTCGAGCGTGTAGCGGGTGAACGCCTCCGGCTCCTCGGTCAGGAGGTGCCGGTAGACGTGATCCGAACGGAACAGTGCGGCGAACCGCAGGACGTCGTCGACGATCGCGGCGCGCGTCGTCGCCGGCGCGGGGAATCGGTCGAGGATGAGGGCCACGCGGCGCAGCAGCGCGGCCCGGACCACGTCGTCGGCATCGGACCAGTTCCGGTAGACGGTCGGGCGGCTCACGCCCGACCGCCGGGCGAGCTCGGCGATCGTCATGCCGCGCACGCCCCGGGTCGCGATGAGCGCGTCCGCAGCATCCAGGATCCTGGTCTGAGTGGCATCCCAGGTGGGGAGGACGACCCCCGGAATCGCTTGACGTTTTGTCATGATCTGTCACACTGTAACGCATGACTCACGAGAGCGGCAGAGGCGCCGACGATCCGAGCTCCGAGGCGGCGCAGATGCGCTGGAACGGCTGGGGAGACCCGGATCGTGCAGCGGAACTGCCCTTCGCCGTGCGGTCGCTGCTGCCGCTTCTGCTCGGGCGGATCCGCCGTCCCGAGCCCGCGGTGGCCCTCGCCGACGTCCGACTGAGCCCCTCTGCGTTCACGTCGGAGGACGCGGACGTCTTCGCCGCGGTCCTCGGGGTCGATCAGGTGCGGACGGATGCGGAGTCCCGCGTCCGGCACGCCGGCGGGCGGTCCACGCCCGACCTGCTGCGCCGCCGTGACGCGGTGCAGGCGGCGCCGGACGCGGTGCTGCAGCCCCGCGATCACGACGAGGTCGTCGTGTGCCTGCGGCTCGCTGCCGAGCGCGACATCGCCGTGATCCCCTTCGGCGGCGGCACCAGCGTGGTGGGCGCCCTCGACCCCGAGCGCGGTGGCCATCGCGCGGTCGTCAGCCTGGACCTCGGCCGCATGAGCGGGCTGCTCGGCTACGACGCCGTGAGCGCCGAGGCGGTGCTGGCTGCCGGGACCACGGGTCCGGAGGCCGAGCGGCTGCTTGCGCAGCACGGCATGGAGCTCGGGCACTACCCGCAGAGCTTCCGGTTCGCGACGATCGGCGGGTTCGCCGCCGCCCGGTCGTCGGGGCAGAACTCGGCCGGGTACGGACGCTTCGACACGATGGTCACGGGGATCCGCGTCGCGACGCCGACCGGTGACATCGAGCTGGGACGGTCGCCGGGCAGCGCGGCGGGCCCCGACCTCGTGCGGTTGTTCCTCGGATCCGAAGGCATCTACGGGGTCATCACCGAGGTCAGGGTGCGGGTGCATCCCGTGCCGGTCGAGCGTGTGATGGAGTCGTGGGCGTTCGCCGACTTCGCGACCGGTGCGGCGGCACTGCGCGCCGTGGCGCAGCTCGGCAACGGGCCCACGGTGATCCGCCTGTCGGATGAGGCGGAGACGAGCGTGAGTCTCGCCCAGGTCGGCAAGATCGGCAAGGCCCTCGCCAGGGGTGCGAGCGTCGTTACCGTGTTCGAGGGAGACGACGTTGCCGCGCGCCGGGCGCGCACGGCGGGGCTGCTGCAGGCGGCCGGAGGCACCTCATCGGGCGAGGGCCCGTCCGAGGACTGGCTGCGCACCCGATTCGACGGGCCCTACCTGCGCGACGCGCTGCTCGACGCCGGCGTGTTCTGCGAGACGCTGGAGACCGCCACGACCTGGTCGCGCCTCGAGGGGCTGCGCGAGGCGGTGACGCGCGCGCTCAAGAGCGGTTTCGCCGACGCGGGGCGCAAGGCGTTCGTGATGTGCCACGTCTCGCACGTGTACCCGACAGGGGCGTCGCTCTACTTCACCGTGCTGGCGCCGCTCGGCGCCGACGCCCTGGCGGCGTGGGACGGTATCAAGCACCGCGTCGGCGACGCCATCATGGCAGCAGGCGGCACGATCAGCCATCACCATGCGGTGGGTCGCGATCACGCGCCCTGGCTCGGCGAGGAGATCGGCGAGACCGGCCTGCGGATCCTCGCCGCCGTCAAGCGCGAACTCGATCCCGAGGGGATCATGAATCCCGGAGCGGTGCTCGGCGCGGCGACACCCGTCCCCGCACGGGCCGCGGGAGCCTGAGACGTGACGACGATCGCGCTGATCGCCAATCCGCGCTCCGGCAAGGGGCGCGGCGCCGCTGCGGCGGATGCGGCGGCCGCGGCCCTGTCCGCGGCGGGCGCGGACGTGCGTGTGCACATCGGGGCGTCGGCCGCCGACACGCGGCGGCTCACCGGAGCGGCTCTCGCCGCGCATCCTGACGCGATCGTCGTTGTCGGCGGTGACGGCACTCTGTCGGAGATCCTGTCCGAGCTCGCGGGCACCGAGGTGCCGGTGGCTCTCGTTCCCGCCGGCACCGGGAACGACTTCGCACGAGCCCTGGGACTGCCGCGGCGCGATCCGGCGGGTGCCGCGCTCCTCGCCCTGCGCGGCGTGCGTCGCCGAATCGATGTCGGCGAGATCGTGGCGGATGGGCGGATCACGCCGTTCCTCACCGTCGCGGCGCTCGGCTTCGACGCGAAGGTCAGCGACCGCACCAATCTGCTGCGGTGGCCGCGCGGCGCCGCGCGCTACTACCTCGCGATCCTCGTGGAGGTCGTGCGCCTGCGCCCCACCCGGTTCCGGCTGGCCTGCGACGGCGAGAGCGTCCGGGAGGCCCCGGGCACGCTCGTCGCCGTGGGCAACACGGTGAGTTACGGCGGCGGGATGCCCATCTGCCCCGAGGCGAGCCCCGACGACGGGTTGCTGGATGTCGTCCACGTCGCCCCGCTGGGCCGGGCGAGGCTGCTGCGACTGTTCCCGCTCCTGCTGCGCGGGCATCATCTGGGGCGGCGGGAGGTGGCGCACCGAAGGGTCGCGGAGATCACGGTCTCGGCCCCGGACCTCGTGGTCTACGCCGACGGCGAGCGGGTCGCCGAGAAAGAGTGCACGATCCGGGTGCGTCCGGCATCGCTGACGGTGATGGTCCCGAGCGGAGGAACGGTATGAGCGGCTTCGACGAGGATGTCGTCGTGATCGGATCCGGATTCGGCGGAGCGGTCGCCGCGCTCCGGCTCGTGGAGAAGGGATACCGGGTCCGGGTGTACGAGGCGGGGCGCCGCTTCGAGGACGAGGACTTCGCGAAGACGAACTGGAACATCCGCCGCTATCTGTGGGCCCCCGCGTTCGGCTGCTTCGGCGTGCAGCGGATCCACCGGCTGCCGCACGTCATGATCCTCGCGGGTGCAGGCGTCGGCGGCGGGTCGCTGAACTATGCGAACACGCTCTACCAGCCGGGAGCGCCCTTCTTCGACGATCCGCAGTGGGCGGGCATCGCACCGTGGCAGGCGGAGCTCGCGCCGCATTACGCCACGGCCAAGCGGATGCTCGGCGTCGTGGAGCACTACCCGCATACCGGGCCGGTGGAACGGATCATGGCCGGAGCGGCAGAAGACCTCGGCGTCGCGAAGACGTTCCGCAGGGCGCCGGTCGGGGTGTACTTCGGCGCGCCGGGCGAGACGGTGCCGGATCCGTTCTTCGGAGGCGAAGGGCCCGCGCGGACCGGTTGCACCCTGTGCGGGAACTGCATGGTCGGCTGTCGGGTCGGTGCGAAGAACACCCTCATGAAGAACTACCTCGCCCTCGCCGAGCGTCGTGGCGCGGTGATCGAGGCCCTCCGCACCGTCGTCGAGGTGCGCGAGCTCGCAGGAGGCGGGTTCTCGGTCACCACCCGTCGCAGCGGCGCCTGGGGCCGGGGACGGCGGCGCACCATCACCGCGGAGCGCGTGGTGCTCGCCGCCGGGACGTGGGGGAGTCAGCAGCTCCTGCACCGGATGAAGGCCAGCGGCGCCCTGCCGCGGATCCCGGATGCGCTCGGCCGACTCACGCGCACCAACTCCGAGGCGCTGGACGGCGCGGTCTCGACCGCGGTGCCCGAGGAGGCCGGCTTCGCCCACGGCGTGGCCATCACGACTTCATTCCACGTCGATGAGCGCACCCACGTGGAGAACGTGCGCTACGGGCCGGGGTCCAACCTCATGGGCGCCCTCGCGACGGTGCTCGTTCCTGGGGACGTGCCGCTGCACCGACGGCTGGGCGCGCTGCTCGGCGCCGTCCTGGGCCATCCGATCCGCCAGTTCCGGCTCGGCACGCTGCGGCGCTGGAGCGAACGGGGCATCATCGCGCTCGTGATGCAGACCGCCGACAACTCGCTCACGCTCTCGCTGCGGCGCCGGTTCGGGCGCGATGTGCTGACGAGCGCACAGGGTCACGGCGCCCCGAACCCGAGCCATCTGCCCGAGGCGCATCGCGCGGCGGAGGCGATCGCCGCCCGCATGACGCAGGAGACCGGCGTCCCTGCGTCGGCGCGGGGTTCGTGGCCCGAGGTCTTCGGGATCCCGCTCACCGCCCACTTCCTGGGCGGGGCGGTGCTCTCGGAAGCCCCGGAGCACGGCGTCGTCGATCCGTACCACCGCGTGTGGGGTCATCCAGGGCTGTCGGTCGTGGACGGATCCGCCGTTCCGGCGAACCCCGGGGTCAACCCGTCGCTCACGATCACGGCCCTCGCCGAACGCGCGATGTCGTACTGGCCGCGACGGGGCGAGGCGGATCCGAGGCCTGCTCAGGTGCCCCACGGTCGTTGAGCGAGCCCAGCCGGACCAGCACCGGTGTGCTCCCCGGTCGTTGAGCGATCACGGCCGGAGGCCGAGCGAGACGAAACGCCGCCTCCCGGAGGAAGCGGCGTTTCGTCTCGGTCGCGCGGAGACCTGCACTGAGCGAGCGGAGCGAGACGAAGTGTCGTCCTCGCTCGACGACCCCGAGGGGTCAGCGGTTCGCGATCCCGCGGATCACCGGCGTGTGGAACGTCGCGCCGGACACGCGCTCGGACGCGCCTTCGCGGTCGAGGTACGGCGAGGCGCCGCCGTCGATGAACGGCCAGCCCGCGCCGAGGATGAGGCACAGGTCGATGTCCTCGACCTCGGGGACCACGCCCTCGTCGAGCATGAGCCTGATCTCCTGCGCGAGCCCGTCCTGCACGCGGCGGAGGATCTCCGCGGCGGGCGTCGGGGCGGAACCCGCGGCCTGCTTCACGATCTTGTCCGCGGCCTTGGTGAAGCCGGTGACCCGACCCCCCTTGTCCTTCTCGACGACCTCGGGCAGATCCGCCAGCGCGTGGAAGTTCTCGTTCGCGTAGAAGCGATCCGGGAACGCGTGCACCATGGTGTCCTGCACGTGCGCGGCGACCTTCCAGCCGACCAGGTCGATGAGCTGGAACGGACCCATCGGCAGGCCGAGCGGCGCGAACGCCTTCTCGACCTCGGCGACCGGCGTGCCCTCGTAGACCGCGCGGGCCGCCTCGCCCATGACCTTGGCGAGCAGGCGGTTCACGACGAAGCCGGGGGCGTCGGCGGTGAGGACGGCGTTCTTGCCGAGTCCCTTCGCGACCACGAACGCGGTCGACAGAGCGGCCTCGGTCGTGGTGGCCGTCTTCACGATCTCGATGAGCGGCATGACCGCGACCGGGTTGAAGAAGTGGAAGCCGACCAGGCGCTCGGGGTGCGCGAGCTTCGAGCCGATCTCCTCGACCGAGAGGGACGAGGTGTTGGTCGCGAGGATCGCGTCCTCGGCGACGATCTTCTCGATCTCGCCGAACACCGCCTGCTTGACGCCGACCTCCTCGAACACGGCCTCGATCACGAAGTCGCAGTCCGCGTACAGGGACTTGTCGGTCGTGCCGGTGACCAGACCACGCAGCTTGTTGGCGCTGTCCGCGTCGAGGCGGCCCTTGGCCTCGAGCTTGCCGATCTCCTCGTGGATGTAGGCGACGCCCTTATCGACGCGCGCCTGGTCGAGGTCGGTGATGAGCACCGGCACCTGCAGTTTGCGCACGAACAGCAGCGCGAACTGGCTGGCCATGAGGCCCGCTCCGATGATGCCGACCTTGGTGACCTTCTTGGCGAGGGCCTTGTCGGGGGCGCCGACCGGGCGCTTGGCGCGCTTCTGCACGAGATCGAAGGCGTACATCGACGCGGCGAACTGGTCGCCGGTGACGAGATCGGCGAGCGCCTCGTCCTCGCGGGCGAAGCCCTCCTCGCGGGTGCCGCTCTTCGCCTTGTCGAGCAGGTCGAGCGCCACGTACGGCGAACGGGGCACCGTGCCGATCTTCGACTCGAGCATGCCTCGGGCCATCTTGATGGCGATCGGCCACTTGGTGAGGCGCTCGATCTTGCCCGGCTCGTTCTTGCGGTCGACCTTCTTGCCGCCGAGCACGGCGTCGGCCCAGCGCAGCGAGTCCTCCAGGAAGTTCGCGGCCGGGAAGATCGCGTCCATCATGCCGAGCTCGAACGCCTGCTGCGGCTTGAGCATGCGGTTCTGCTTGAGCGGGTTCGAGATGACGACCTCGAGCGCGTTCTCGATGCCGATGAGGTTCGGCAGCAGGTAGGCGCCTCCCCAGCCGGGGATGATTCCGAGGAACACCTCGGGCAGCGCGAGGGCCGCCGCCGAGGCGTCGACCGTGCGGTACGTCGAGTTCAGCGCGATCTCGACGCCGCCGCCGAGGGCGAGCCCGTTGACGAACGCGAATGACGGCACACCGAGGGAGCTGAGGGATCCCAGCACCTTGTGACCGAGCTGCGCGATGAGGCGCGCGTTGTCACGGGATCCGACCCGGCTGATGTCGGAGAGGTCGGCACCGGCCGCGAGGATGTACTGCTTGCCCGTGATGCCCACGGCGTGGATCTCACCGGCGGCGGCGCGAGCCCTGAGACCGGCGAGCGTCTCACCGAGCTCGGTGAGGGTCGCGGGGCCGAGCGTGTTCGGACGGGTGTGGTCGCGGCCGTTGTCGAGCGTGACGAGGGCGAGCACCTTGCCGGAGGGCAAGCGCACGTCGCGCACGGGGGAGTGCGTGACGACCTCGCCCTCGGTGAGGGCCATGATGGGCGAGAAGTCGATGGCGTCGTAGTTCGTCATTCCTGCACTCACTTCCGCTTCTTGCCGTCGAAGTAGGGGTTCTCCCAGATGACCGAGCCGCCCTGACCGAGGCCCACGCACATCGCGGTGAGGCCGTAGCGGACGTCCGGACGCTCGGCGAACTGCGCCGCGAGCTGGATCATGAGGCGCACGCCGCTCGCCGCGAGCGGGTGACCGACGGCGATCGCGCCGCCCCACGCGTTGACCCGGGGGTCGTCATCGGCGATGCCGAAGTGGTCGAGCAGCGAGATGACCTGGATCGCGAAGGCCTCGTTGAGTTCGAAGAGGCCGATGTCGGAGATGTCGAGGCCGGCCTTCTTGAGCGCCTTCTCGGTGGACGGGATCGGTCCGATGCCCATGATCTCCGGCTGCACGCCGGCGAACGCGAACGACACCATGCGCATCTTCGGGGCGAGCCCGAGCTCCTTGACCGCTCCGCCGCCGGCGAGCAGCGACATGGTCGCGCCGTCGGTGAGCGGCGAGGAGGTGCCGGCCGTGACGCGGCCGTGCGGGCGGAACGGGGTCTTCAGCGCTGCCAGATCCTCCATCGTGGTCTGCGGGCGACGCCCCTCGTCCTCGGTGGCGAGGCCCCAGGCGCCGTCGGCGCCCTTGATCGCGACCGGCACGAGGTCGGGCTGGATCTTGCCCGCGTCGTAGGCGGCCTGCACCTTGTGCTGGCTCAGCATGCCGAAGCGGTCGGAGCGCTCCTTGGTGAGGTGCGGGAAGCGGTCGAAGATGCGCTCCGCGGTGACGCCCATGTTCAGGGCGCCGGGGTCGACCATCCTCTCCGCGACGAAGCGCGGATTGGGGTCGGCGTTGCCGCCGATCGGGTGATGGCCCATGTGCTCGACGCCGCCGGCGAGGGCGAGGTCGTACATGCCGACGCCGATCGACGCGCCCATCGTGGTGACGCTGGTCATGGCGCCCGCGCACATGCGCTCCACGGCCAGGCCGGGGACCGTCTGCGGGAGGCCGGCGAGGATCGCGACCGAGCGGCCGAGGGTGAGACCCTGGTCACCCGTCTGCGACGTCGCCGCGATGGCGACGTCGTCGATCCGATCCAGCGGGACGTTCGTGTTCCGCTCCATCAGGCCGATCGTGGCCTTGACGGCCAGGTCGTCCGCGCGGGTGTTCCAGTACATGCCCTTCTCGCCGGCGCGCCCGAAGGGGGTGCGCACTCCATCGACGAAGAAGACGTCCGAGATCTCGGCCACTCTGCCTCCAATGTCCGGTCCGCTGCGCGGACAGGGCCTCCAATATCCGGACCGCTGCGCGGAACGGATGGTCGCCGGCGCGCAGCTGCGCGCCGGACTTACAGTTTCGCACGTTCCGAGGAACGCGGTTCCCGAATTCGTGAGACCGAGTGTCAGCTCGATCCCGGACTTCGGGAGTGTTCCCTCAGCCTAGGAGCGGTGGGGGATCCGTGGAGGAATCGGTTGGGCTGAACCTACGAAGCGGTTCCGGGTGCCTCGTCCACTGTTTGCGCGGCTTCCACAAAAGCATCCGCGATCCGCTGTGCGGTTTCCTCAATCTGCCAGGTCCTTGCATCGCGTGCGGCGAGGGCGAATCCGATCGACGCGGCGTTGATCTCGGTAGGCGGCTCCCAGGCGACCCGGCGCAGCGTGTCGGGCGTGAGCAGGTTCTCCGTGGGCATCCCGAGCTCTTCGGCGCGCGCCTCGACGGCCGCGCGAGCGGCCTTCAGCCGGGCGTCGGCCTCGGGGTTGCGATCGCCCCAGGCGCGGGGCGGCGGGGGCGCGTCGCTGGGCACGCGCTCGCGCGGCGGGTCGGTGCGCTCACGGCCCCGCTCGATCGCGCTCCACCACCGGTCCAGCTGGCTGCGGCTCGCGCGCCCGGTGAAGGCGGAGACGGCCGCGAGCGCGCCCTTGTTCTGCGGATTCGCCTGCACGGCGGCGATGAGGGCGCGGTCCGGCACGAGGCGACCGGGGGAGACGTCGGACTCGCGGGCGAACTCCTCGCGCGCCTCCCACAGCTCACGGGCGACCGCGAGGTTCTTGGCGCCGCGCACCTGGTGCAGGCCGCTCAGGCGCCGCCACGGCTCCTCGCGCGGGGGCTTGGGCTGGCGGATGCGCGTCGCCTCGAACTCCTCGGCGGCGAATGCCGTCTTGTGGGCGGTCTCGAGCTCGGAAGCGATGAAATCGCGCACGTCCACCAGGTGCAGGACGTCCAGCTCGGCGTACTCGAGCCAGGAGTTCGGCAGTGGTCGGGTCGACCAATCCGCGGCGGAGTGCTCCTTGGCCAGGACGATGCCGAGGGCGCGCTCGACGACGGCGGCGAGGCCCACGCGCTCGTAGCCGAGCAGACGCGCGGCGAGCTCGGTGTCGAAGACGCTCGCGGGGTCGAGGCCCAGCTCGTGCAGCGACGGCAGATCCTGGCTCGCGGCATGGAAGACCCACTCCTCGGCGCCGATCGCCTCCTGCAGCGGGACGAACGAGCTGATCGAGATCGGATCGAACAGGAACGCGCCGGCGTCGCGGCGGAAGGCCTGGACGAGATAGGCGCGCTGCGAGTAGCGGAAGCCGGAGGCGCGCTCCACGTCGACGGCGACGGGTCCCTGCCCCACAGCGAGCGTCTCGGCCGCTGCGACGAAATCCTTGTCGTTGTCGATGACGACGTAGTCAGTCACGGATGGTTCTCCTGGCGCCGAACACGGCGATGTCCTCTGAGCCCGGCGGCAGTCCCGCCAGCATTCCGACCAGCTCCGCCCATGCCTCGGCATGCGGGGCGAGGGGGCCGGTCGGCGACCACGACGCACGGAGTTCGATCTGCGCGCCGTCCCCTTCCGCAGCAAGGCCCCCGAATCCCTTCGAGAGGGTCTTCGTCGAGGTTCCGGATGCGGAGTGATGCGTCGCGCCGCGCGAGCCGAGCGCGTCGATCAGCCAAGACCACGCTACATCCGCCAGCAGCGGATCGGTGCCGATCTCGGGCTCGAGCGGCGCCTGCGCGAACGCGACGATGCGCCACGGTCCGCCCCAGGCGTCGGGCTCTGCCGGATCGTGCAGCAGCACGAACCGTCCCGTGCCGTAGAGGGAGTCGCCGTTCTCGTCGGGGCGCACGTCCGCCGCGAGCGCCAGAGCATCGGGCGCGAGGCCGGACGGCGCGGGAATCTCGCGCACCACGATGTCGTCGCGGAATCGCAGCGCCCGCAGTTGCTCAGCAGCAAGCGCGAAGACGCCGTCGGGTCCGGGATGAGCGCTCACGCGGACAGACTAGAGTCAGGAGGCGATGAAGAGTCTCAGGCACGCCGCGACGATCGGCGCGATCGCGCTGGCAGGCGCCGCGGCTCTCGGCGCGGCGATCGGCGGAGCCCTGGTGCTGCGCATCGCGCGGCAGGTGATCACCCCGGCCCCGCGCAAGAACGACACCGACGTGCTTGCCGTCGACACGGGGGCCCAGACGATCGAGCTCGCGCGCACCCCGGACACCGAACTGCCGGGGCGCTACGGCCTGTACGTCGAGGGAACGCCCGGCTACGTGAAGCTGGGCGCGGTGCTGCACGCGGACGCGCTGAGCGTGCGCCGCAAGCTCCTGACCCAGATCGAACCCGGCGCGGAAGTGGGGCGCAGGGCCGGCTTCAGCGGCTACTACTACCTCGCGCCCGGGGAGCTGCACCTGCCCTATGAATCGGTGCTGATCGGGACGCCGGCGGGGCCGTGCCCTGCATGGCTGTTCCCCGCGGAATCGAAGACCTGGGTGATCCAGGTGCACGGCCGGGGCGCCACCCGTTCCGAGTGCCTGCGCGCCGTCCCCGTGCTGCACGCCGCGGGACTGCCGGTGCTCATCGCCTCCTACCGCAACGACGGGGAGGGGCCGCGCACCCGCCCAGGATCCTACGGACTCGGGGCGACGGAATGGCGCGACATCGACACCGCGATCGCCTACGCGCTGCGTCATGGCGCGGAGCGGATCCTGCTCATGGGCTGGTCGATGGGCGGAGCGATCGCGCTGCAGACCCTGGTGACCTCCGATCACGGCGGCGCGGTCGTCGGCATGATCCTGGACTCGCCGGTCGTGGACTGGCGCACGGTGCTGCGCTTCCAGGCGAAGGCCATGAAGCTGCCGGATCCGCTTCCGCAGCTCGCGATGGATGCCCTGGAGCAGCCCTGGTCGGCGCGGCTCAGCGGCGCGGACGAGGCCATCGCCTTCGACGCCCTGGACATGGTCGCCCGGTCCGCCGAGCTGGATGTGCCGATCCTGCTGATGCACAGCGACGACGACGGCTTCGTGCCCTCGGACGCCTCTCATGCACTGGCGCTGGCGCGTCCGGATCTGGTGACGATGCCGCCGTTCACCGGAGCGCGCCACACGAAGCTCTGGAACTACGACCAGAACCGCTGGACCGACGCGATCACCGATTGGCTCGGAGAGCACGGCTTCGCGGACTGACAGCGACACTCCACCTGGGCGACGAGACTTCGCTCCGGCGGTGCTGTCTCGCCGCGGAGATGGAGTCTCGCGGTCAGGCGGCGGCTCAGGCTGCGGCGAGGCGGGTGCGCACCTGACGCTTGGCGCGCATGAGCATGCCGGTCATGCCGGAGATGCGCAGCGGCGAGACCACCCTGGTCAGCCCGATCGACTGGGGGAAGTCATCGGGGATCGCGAGCACGGCCTCGGGGCTGAGACCCGCGATGCCCTGCGCGAGGATGCTCGCGAAGCCCCGGGTGGTGGGCGCCTCAGCGGGCGCCGTGGCGTGCATCGTCACGGCGCCGTCGGTCAGCTCGAGGTAGATGTACACCGGCGACTGGCACTCGGCCACGCGCTCGGTCATCTCGGGGTGCGTCGCGACCTCGTCCGAGACCGCGGGCAGCTCGTTCGAGAACTCGAGGAGGAGCTGCAGCCGGTCGGATTCGGGGAGCTCGAGGAACTCGTCCCTGATCTCGGCGAGGGAGTCGGGGAGGACGAAGGCGGGGGTGTCGGACATCCCCGCCATTCTCCCACGTCAGAGCGTCCCGGGCTCCTCGCCCGTGACGATCGGGACGCGCACCGCGCTGCCCCACTCGGTCCAGGAGCCGTCGTAGTTGCGCACGTTCTCGAAGCCGAGCAGGTGCTTCAGCACGAACCAGGTGTGGGCGGAGCGTTCGCCGATCCGGCAGTACGCCACGACGTCGTCGCCGGCCTTGAGGCCCGCGCCGTCGAGGTAGATCGTCTCCAGCTCGGTGCGGGGCTTGAATCCGCCGTCCTCGGCGACGGCCTTGGCCCACGGCACGTTCTGCGCGGTGGGGATGTGGCCGGCGCGCAGCGCGCCCTCCTCGGGGTAGGCGGGCGCCGAGGTGCGCGAGCCGTTGTACTCCTCGGGCGAGCGCACGTCGATGAGCGGGTTGCCGAGGTGTGCGAGCACGTCGTCCTTGTAGGCGCGCAGCACCGAGTCGTCGCGCTCCACGACCGGGTACGCGGTCGCGGCCCGCTCCGGAAGCGCCGTCGTGATCTCTCGACCCTCGGAGATCCAGCGGTCGCGCCCGCCGTCGAGCAGCCGCACGTCCTCGTGGCCGAAGAGGGAGAACACCCAGAGCGCATAGGCGGCCCACCAGTTGTTCTTGTCGCCGTAGATGACGACGGTGTCGTCGCGCGAGATGCCCTTGCGGCCGAGGAGAGCGGAGAAGCCCTCGCCGTCCACGTAGTCGCGCACGACGGGGTCGTTGAGCTCGGTGTGCCAGTCGACCTTCACGGCGCCGGGGATGTGCCCGGTCTCGTAGAGCAGCACGTCCTCGTCGGACTCCACCACGACCAGGCCCGGTTCGCCGAGGTGCGCGGCGAGCCAGTCGGTGCTGACGAGCCGGCCGGGCTCGGCGTATTCGGCGAACGATGCGGATGTGGTGTCGAACTCGACGGTCACAGGGGGCTCCCTCAGAGGTGATGATGCAGGGCGACGATGTCCGTGAACGGCCCGTCGCGCGCGATGACGCGCGGTGAAACCGGTGACGGCGACGGCGTAGGGTTGATCCGTCTCTTCGACACTAGAACCCCGTGCGCCACTGCGCACCCGCCGGGTAAGACTTCGACACAGGATCCGAATGACCGATCAGGCCGCCACCTCCGGCGTCGTCCACCTCATCGACCGCCAGCCGCAGATGACCGGCACCGAACTGCTGACGGGGCTTGTGCCGCCGCCGCAGTTCGACGGAGCGACGTTCGACAGCTACCGCTCCGACGCGGCCTACCCGTCTCAGGAGGAGGCCAAGCAGCATCTCATGGCGTTCGCCACCGGTGCGCAGCAGGTCAAGCGCGGCGGCCTGTTCCGGCGGGCGCCGAAGGTCCCGGAGGTGAAGCCCGGCGTCTACCTCGACGGCGGATTCGGCGTCGGCAAGACCCACCTCCTCGCCTCGATCTACCACGCGATGCCCGCACGGCGTAAGTACTTCGGATCCTTCATCGAGTACACCGCGCTCGTCGGCGCGCTCGGCTACCGCAACACCGTGGATCTGCTCCGCGGGTCCGATCTGCTCTGCATCGACGAGTTCGAGCTCGACGATCCGGGCGACACCATGGTCATGACGCGCCTGCTCGGCGAGCTCGTCGGCAGCGGCACGAAGCTCGCGGCCACTTCCAACACCCCGCCGAACGCGCTGGGCGAGGGCCGTTTCGCCGCGCAGGACTTCCTCCGGGAGATCCACGCGATGTCGGACAGCTTCGAGACGATCCGCATCGACGGCGTCGACTTCCGACAGCGCGCGCTGGACGGGCACGCCGTCGCGCTGTCCGCCGAGGACTACGACGAGCAGATCGCAGCGCTGAGCGCGGGCCATCGCGTGTCGGACGATGCGTTCGACGACATCGTCAAGCACCTCGCGCAGGTGCACCCTTCGCGCTACATCCGCCTCATCGCGGGCGTCGAAGCGCTGGGGATCCGCGAGGTGCGCCAGCTCACCGATCAGTCGGAGGCGCTGCGGTTCGTCGCCTTCGTCGACCGCGCGTACGACGCGCAGCTCCCGGTGCTCGCGACGGGACGCCCCCTCGACGAGGTGTTCAGCGAGGAGATGCTCGGCGGCGGCTACCGCAAGAAGTACCTGCGCGCCATCTCCCGCCTGAACGCCCTCTCGCACGCCGAACGCCCCGCCGCGGGCTGAGGGCGACGTGCGAAACACGCTGTTCACACAGCGGCGGATCCTGTAACACCGCCGCAACATCCGCCTCGTTCCCGCGAAACACGGCGCGGCCACACTGAAACGCACGACGCGATCAGGTGGAGGCGCACAGCATGGAAGCAACAGGGAACATCTCCTGGGGAGTGACGGCGACGGCGCTGGTCCTGCTCATGACGCCGGGGGTGGCGTTCTTCTACGGCGGCCTCGTGAAGGCCAAGAGCGTCGTCAGCATGATGATGATGAGCTTCGGCGCGATCGGGCTCGTCGCGGTGCTGTGGATCCTCTTCGGCTCGTCGATGGCGAGCGTGACGTCCCCCACCCAGTTCGCAGGCGACCCGTTCGCCGACTTCGGTCTCGCATCGCTCGCGAGCGGCAAGGGGTCCAACGTGGCTCTGCTGACCGTCGGCTACGGCGCCACCTTCGCGATCATCACGGTCGCCCTCATCTCCGGTGCCATCGCGGACCGGGCGAAGTTCGGCCCCTGGTTGATCTTCGTCGGGGTCTTCGCGACAGTTGGCTACTTCCCGATCGCCGCCTGGGTCTGGGGCGGCGGCTGGATCATGCACCTGGGCGCGATGCTGTTCGGCGCCGACAGCGGCATCGAGTTCATCGACTACGCCGGCGGCACCGCCGTGCACATCAATGCGGGCGCCGCCGCCTTCGCCCTGGCACTCGTGCTCGGCAAGCGGATCGGATTCCAGAAGGGGATCCAGAAGCCGCACAACGTGCCGCTCACGCTCCTCGGTGCCGCGCTGCTGTGGTTCGGCTGGTTCGGCTTCAACGCCGGCGCGCAGTGGACCACGAAGGGCATGGACGGCGTCGGCCTCATCACGATCAACACGTTCGGAGCAGCGGCTGCGGGCATCCTCGGCTGGATCCTCGTGGAGCGGATCCGCGGCGGCAAGGCCACCTCGATCGGCGCGGCCAGCGGCGCGGTCGCCGGTCTCGTGGCGATCACCCCGGCGTGCGCCAACCTGACGCCCGGATGGGCCTTGCTGCTGGGTGCTCTGACCGGTGCGGTGTGCGCCCTGGCGGTCGAACTGAAGTTCCGCCTCGGCTTCGACGACTCGCTCGACGTGGTCGGCCTGCACCTGGTCGGCGGCTTCATCGGCACGATCTACCTCGGCTTCTTCGCCACGGGGCAGGGCCTGTTCACGGGCGGCGACATCCGGCTGCTCGTGGTGCAGGTCCTGGCGTCCGGTGGCGTGCTGATCTACTCCTTCGTCGTGGCCCTGGCGATCGGCCTCGCCATCGAGAAGACCATCGGATTCCGTGTCACCAGCGAGGACGAGATCGCCGGCGTCGACCTCGTGGTGCACGGCGAGGAGGGCTACGCGCTCACCTCCTGAGACCCGCGGGGATGCGGGACAGGCGCGGATAGGGTGTCGTTGTGACCACCAATGGCAACGGCATCCTGTCCGCGCTCTTCTCCGCCGTCGCGGCGATCGCGAAGGCTCTCACGAGCTCGTCCTCCCGTGCGGGGACGCCGCAGGGGAGCACGGGCCGCGGGGGAGTGCGGCCCACCTCCGGGACAGCGACGCTCGAGCCGACGCCCGGCCATGGCGGAGCCACCGAGACCATCGAGCTGGATCCTCGCTCGGTGCGCGCGCTGCGGGTCGCATACGCGCCGCATCGCGACGGTGCACCGGACGCCGGCGAGATCGTATGGACCTGGGTGCCCTACGCGGAGCGGGATGGGCGGGGCAAGGACCGGCCCGTGCTCGTGATCGCCACGCAGTCGGCGGAGCGGGTGTACGCGGTCAAGCTGACCAGCAAGTCGCACGACGGGGACCGCGATTTCCTCTCGCTCGGATCCGGCCCCTGGGATGGCCAGGGCAGGGAGAGCTGGGTCGACATCGACCAGCTCTACAGCGTGCACGTCTCCGGCGTGCGGCGCGAGGCAGCCGCCCTGGACCGCAACCGCTTCGAGCGCGTGGCGAGCGTGCTGGAGCGCCGCTTCGGATGGACCGCGGTCGCCTGAGGGCCGTCTGAGCGCGGCTGCGACACATACTTGTCGCCCCCGCCCTGACCCACGAGCGCACGGCTAGCTGCCGAGTGCACGGCCTGTTGGCGCGCGGAACCCGTACACCCGGCAGGATCCCGTGCACTCGGGCTCGGGCTCGGGACGCGACACGAGACCGTGATCGGCCGCGTACCCCCGGCCGCCTGGGGGCCGTCTGCGCGCGCTGCTCAGCGACGCGTCGGCGATCCGCTCCGCAGCACGAGCACGGTCGTGACCGCGAGCACGACGATCCCGATCGCCTCCACGACGACGGTCTGGGGCACGAGGGTGAACGTCCAGACCTCGGTGATCCCGAACAGCCCCACGGTGAGAGCGAGCAGGAGCGCGCCGAGCGTCGCGATCAGGAACAGCAGGGACAGCACCGTCGAGGCCTGCAGGAGCCTTCCGCGGAGCAGGGCCATCGCCACCGCGAGCGCGAGCGCCGCGACGGCGTTGAGCACGAACAGCACGCCGAGGATCCCGCCGACCCCGTCGAACACGAGGAAGAGGTGGATCCCGCCGGTGGCGAGGAGGACGAGCGTGCTGAGGATCCGCATGACCCGCAGCGCCGGGGTGGTGGTCGACGTCATCGTGCTACCTGCTTCCGTCTCGAGCCGAGGCCTTCTGGAGTGACACGAGGCGCGCGTCCGTGCGGTTCATCCGCACCGTCCAGAGGACGTCGCGCCCGAACGACTCGAGCAGCAGCAGGAGCGCCCCGGCCGCCACGATGACGGCGACGACCGGGGGCAGCACCTGCGCCGCGATGACGGCGAGCACGATGCCGCAGACCGCGGCGACGACCTTGCGCCAGTACCGGTACGGCAGGGTGCGACCGAGGGACGGCAGCACCCACGTGGCGGCGACGAACGCGTAGCGCATGAGACCGATCGCGAGCACCCAGCCGCCCACGAACCGCGCGTCGTACACGCACAGCACGAGCAGCAGGAACGCGTCGACCTCCATGTCGAAGCGGGCGCCGAGCTCGCTCACGCTGTCGGTGCGGCGCGCGACATACCCGTCCACGCCGTCGAGGGCCAGCGCGACGGCCACGATCGTCACGAGGAGCACGGAGGGGATCCCGCCGGTGAGCGACGTCACGACGATGCCCGTCGCGACCCCGACGAGCATCGACCGGGTGGCTGTGACCGCGTTGGCGGCGCCGAAGCGCGTGCTGGCGCGGCGCCGGAGTCCTCGCGAGACCAGCACGGAGGACACGACCAGGTAGCCGAGCGCAGCCGCCCATCCCGCGGGGGAGAGCGGCGTCGAAAGGGCACCGACCACGAGCAGCACGAGTACTCCTGCGGCCACCCAGAACCAGGGCGTGAACTGAACCTTTCGCATCCGGCCTCCGTGTTACTTTCATGGTAGTCATGGGTGACACGACGCAGCGGGCGGTCGAGGTTCACGCGGATCGCTCGGAGGCGGCGACCGCGTGGTGGACGACGGGCCATGGCCGCGGGGAGTTCCGGAGTGAGCCGGTGCGGTCTCCCGGTCCTCGTGAGGCCTCGGTGCGCACCCTCTGGACGGGGATCAGCCGCGGCACGGAGTCGCTCGTCGCGCGCGGCATGGTCCCTCCCTCCGAGCAGGAACGCATGCGCGCGCCCTTCCAGGACGGCGACTTCCCGTTCCCGGTCAAGTACGGCTATTTGAACGTCGGAGTGGTCGAGGAGGGGCCGGCCGCGCTGCGCGGGCGGACGGTGTTCGCGCTGCTCCCGCACCAGTCCCGGTACGTCGCATCCGTGGAGTCCCTGGTTCCCGTGCCGAGCGGTGTCCCGGCGCGGCGTGCGGTGCTCGCGGGCGCGGTGGAGACTGCGGTGAACGTGCTCTGGGACGCGGCCCCCGCCGTCGGCGACCGCGTGCTCATCGTCGGGGCCGGGATGATCGGCTGCGCCCTGGCGCGACTGGCCTGCCGGATCCCCGGTGCCGAGGTCACCGTCGTCGATGTCGATCCGGAGAAGCAGCACGTCGTGGAGGCGCTCGGTGCGCGGTTCGCCGGCGCCGCGGATCCGCCCGGCGAGGCCGACGTGGTGATCGAGGCCAGCGGCTCCGGTGCGGGGTTGCAGATCGCGCTGCAGAGCGCGCCCACGGACGGCGAGATCGTCGTGGCGAGCTGGTACGGCGCCGGACCCGTGCCGCTCGAACTCGGCGCGGACTTCCACTCCCGCCGACTGAGGATCCGGTCGAGCCAGGTCGGGGCGGTCGCGGCGAGCCATCGAGCCCGGTGGACGACGCGGGACCGATTGACCCTCGCGCTCCGACTTCTGGAGGACCCCGCGTTCGACCTGCTGCTCGGGGCGACCGCATCCTGGCGACAGCTGCCCGAAGTGACCGCGGGTCTCGCCGACGGGACGGCGGCAGAGCTCTGCCAGACCATCGATTGGAGCAGGGAATGACTTTCGCCGTGACCGTCCGCGATCACCTGATGATCGCCCACAGCCTCCGCGGCGAGGTCTTCGGCCCCGCGCAGCGGCTGCATGGCGCGACCTATGTCGTCGACGCCTCGTTCCGCGCCGCGGCGCTCGATCCGCACGGGATCGTCGTGGACATCGGGCGGGCTTCGGAGGCGCTGAGGGAGATCGTCGGCGCGCTGTCGTATCGAAACCTCGACGACGAGCCCGACCTCGAGGGCGTCAACACCACGACAGAACGGCTGTGCCAGATCATCGGCGACAGGCTCGCGGAGCGCGTGCGCGATGGCGGTCTCGGCGATGCCCGGCTGACCGGCATCGCGGTGACGCTGCACGAGTCGCACATCGCCTGGGCGTCCTACGAGGTGACGATGTGACCGGCCGTCCGCTCACCTTCCTCGTCCCGGAGGGGATCGACGACCCCGCACGGGTGAGCGGCGGAAACGTGTACGACCGGCGCATGCGCGACGGTCTGGGCTCCCGCGGGTGGCGGGTCACGACCGTCGAGACGAGCGATGGCTCTGGTGCGACGAGCGCGCTTCGCGAGGTGCCGCGCGGAGCGACGGTGCTGGTGGACGGCCTCGTCGCCCTCAGGGCGCCCGAGGCGGTCGCCGCGGCGGCGGCCCGTGTGCGGACGGTGGTCCTCGCGCACATGGTCGCGGCCGCGTTCCCCGACGCGACCGCGCCGACCGTGGCCGCCGAGCGTCTGGCGCTGACGGCGGCCGGCCACGTCGTCGTGACGAGCCGGTGGACCGCGGAAGAGCTCCACCGCCGCGGGCTGGCGGCGCCTGATCGGGTGACGATCGCGCCCCCGGGAGTCGATGTGCCGGCAGAGCATTCGCTCTCCGCTGCGGGAAAGGAGCCGCCCCGGCTCGATCTCCTCTGCGTCGGCGTCGTGGCGCCGCACAAGGGGCAGGACGTGCTGCTCGCCGCACTCGACCGGTTGCAGGGACGGGGCTGGACGTGCCGGATCGTCGGATCCTCGCGGCCCTTCGGCGCCTTCGCCTCCTCGGTGACGCGCGCCGCGCAGCGGTTCTCCGGCAGGGTGCAGCTCACCGGGGTGCTGGACGGTCCGCAGCTCGCCGCGGAGTATCGTCGCAGCGCGCTGCTCGTGGCGCCGTCCCGCGTGGAGAGCTCCGGCATGGCGATCGCCGAGGCCCGCGGCCACGGCGTGCCGGTCCTCGCGGCACAGGTGGGTGGCATCCCCGACACCGTGGCCGGAGGAGGGGCCGTCCTCGTCCCACCCGGCGACCCCGTCGCCCTCGCCGCCGCCCTCGACGCGTGGATGATGGATCCGGCTCTGCGCCGGAGGCTCCGCGCCGAGGCCCGCGCGGCGCGCGCCGGTCTTCCGACCTGGGCCGGCACGGTGGCCGCCCTGTCCACGGCGCTGGAGTCGTCATGAGCTCGCTCTCGACAACCACCCCGTCCTGGCTCGCGCTGCGCGCCTCCGCGGACGACACCGCACGCTCGACCGAGCTCGCCGCTCAGCTCGCACGCCTGTTCCCGCTCGGGCCGGTCGTACTGCACGACCTCGGAACCGGCACCGGCGGCATGATCCGGTGGCTCGCACCGCGGCTGCCCGGTCCGCAGGAATGGGTGCTGCGCGACGGGGATCCGGCGATACTCGACCATCTCGACCTCGACGCCGTCACCGACGATGCCGGGCGGCCGATCCGCGTCACCGCGCTCGTCGAGGCTCTCGAGACCCTGGAGCTCCGGGCGTTCGACGGTGCGTCCGCGGTGACGGCCTCGGCACTGCTCGACGTCGTCACCCGCGAGGAGGCGGCCCGCATCGTGCGCGCATGCGTCGAGGCCCGCGTTCCCGCGCTGTTCAGCCTCTCCGTGACGGGGGCGGTGGTCCTCGATCCTCCCGATGCCCTCGACGCCGCGATCGGAGACGCCTTCAATGCGCACCAGAGGCGGGACGCCGAAGGGCGCCGGCTCCTGGGGCCGGACGCGGCATCGGTTCTGACACGACTGTTCTCCGATGCCGGGTGGCGCACCCGCACGGCCTCGGCGCCGTGGCATCTCGGCGCGGCGGACACGCCTCTGACCGCCGCCTGGTTGGACGGCTGGGTCGGCGCGGCCGTCGAGCAGCGTCCCGAGCTCGCCGACGAGGCCGAGGCCTATCTCGTGCGCAGAGCCGCGCACCTCGCCGAGGGCGCCCTGCGCGTCACCGTCTCGCACCAGGACGTGCTCGCATGGCCGCGGTGAGTCCTGCTCCCGAGGGCGTCGCCGCACACGCGCCGGCCGCATCGGAGACGGGGCGCAACCGCCCGAGGATCCGTCTGGCCCTCCGCGTCGGCGCAGGGATCGCGATCCTCCTCGCGACCGCGCTGGTCGTCGGCTTCGGCCCCTTCCTGCGGGGGATCGCCGCGATCTCGCCGCTGTCCGTGCTGGCGGCCCTCGCGCTGGCGGTGATCGCGACCGCGGCCGCCGCCTGGCGCTGGCGGGTCGTCGCGACCGGGTACGGACTGACGCTGAGCCGGCGCGCGGCGTTCACCGCCTACTACCGGTCGCAGTTCCTCAACGCGGTGCTGCCGGCGGGCGTTCTCGGCGACGTGCATCGCGCATGGGAGCACGGCCGCGATCAGACCCGCGTGGGCGACGCGGCGCGCGCGGTGGCCGTCGAGCGGACCCTCGGGCAGCTCGTTCAGATCGTGCTGACGCTCGCAATCCTGCTGCCGCTGGGCTTCGGGTCCTCGCTCGTGCCGCTCGTGTGGTGTGCGGCGGTGATCGCGGTCGTGGTCGCCGTCGTGGCGGCATCCGCAGCGCTCCTGCCAGGTCCGCGGCGGTTGCTGCGGCGGGAGTGGGCACTGCTGCGCCCTGTGCTGACCCGACCTGCGGCGCTGTCGGCGATCGTCCTGGCATCGGTCCTGGTGGTCACGTCGCACGTCGCACTGTTCGTCGTGGCGGCCCTCGCGGTCGGTCTTCCGGTCGGCGGCGGAACCGCGGCCGTCGGACTCGTCGTGCTGGCGGCGTCCGCGATCCCCCTCAACATCGGCGGCTGGGGGCCGCGGGAGGCGGTCGCCGGAGCCGCCTTCGCGCTCGCCGGCCTCGGCGCATCCGTCGGCGTGTCCGTTTCGACGGCGTTCGGCGTGCTGGCCCTCATCGGCGTCGTTCCGGGCGCGGTCGTGCTGTTGCTCGAACGGAGGAGGAGGTCATGAGCGTACGTCCGTACGTGACGCTCAGCTGCGCGATGTCGATCGACGGGTACCTCGACGGCTCGGCCCCGCGTCGCCTCGCGATGTCGAACGAGGCCGACTTCGACCGCGTCGACGAGGTGCGCTCCCGCAACGACGCGATCATGGTGGGTGCGTCGACGGTGCGCAGGGACAATCCGCGGCTGCTCGTGCGCGACGCCGGACGGCGCGCACGACGGCTGTCCTCCGGGTGCGCCGTGTCGCCTGTGAAGGTGACGGTGACGGCATCGGGCGAGCTCTCTCCTGATGCCGCGTTCTTCACCGTGGGCGACGTGCCGCGCCTCGTGTACACGCCGTCGGAGGGCGAGCGCAGACTGCGCGCCCGGCTCGGCGACCGGGCGACCGTGGTCGGTCTCGGCACGCAGGTCACGATGGCTGCCTTGCTCGATGACCTCGGCGAGCGCCGCGCGGTCCGCCGGCTCATGGTCGAGGGCGGCGGGACCGTGCTCACGCAGTTCCTGCAGGCCGATCTCGTCGACGAGCTGCAGCTCGTGATCGCGCCGTTCTTCGTCGGGGAACCCGGTGCCCCTCGGGCTGCCGCTGCGGGGCGGTACCCGTGGACGGCCTCACGTCGTGCGCGTCTGGCCGACACTCAGCAGATCGGCGACGTGGTGCTCCTGCGCTATGCGCTGTCGGATCGCTGCGACGTCAGGCCGGATCCGGGTGGAACCGCCACCGCGGATGACGCGGCAGCTTCTTCCGAACGCCTATGAGCACCTCCGTCCGGGGCCGGATCCCCTCGGCATCGCGCCTCGGTTCGTCCTCGCGGCGGGGGAGCGGCTTTGCCGCGAAGGCGGTCGCGGTCGCGGCACTCGTCATGGTCCCGCTCGCTCCCGGGCTGCTGGCTGCGGACCGATCCGCCGCGGGGTCGGCCGGTCTCATCGGCATCCCGGTGGAGTCCCTCCTGATCGTGCTTCTGCTCGTGATCGTGCCGTGGCGAGCGGTGCGCCGCGTCCTCGCCGGGATCTTCGGCGCGTTCGTCACCGCCGCGCTCGTGCTCACAGGGGTCGACCGCGGCTTCCGGGCGACCGTCGGCACCCCCTTCGTCCTCGTGGACTGGCCTCAACTCGGATCCGCCTACGGGGTGGTCGTCGACGCGGTGGGCGCCTTCTCCGCCCAGTTGATCCTCGTCGGCCTGCTGTGCGCGATCCTCGCGTGCGCGACGCTGCTGGCCTGGGCCGCGATGCGCGTCGCGCGCATGGTGCGCACGCGTGCGGCGGGACGGGCCGTGATCGCCGCACTCGCGGTCGTCTGGCTGGTCGCGGGCGCCGTGGCGCCGCTGCCGACGGGCGCTCCGCTCGCCGCGGCCGCAGCTGTCGGATCCGTCGAGACCGCGGTGACGCGCACCGAGAGCGTGCTCGCGGCGCAGGCGGCGGTCGCGCGCGCGATCTCGGAGGATCCGTTCGCGGATGTGCCGTCCACGCGGCTCCTTGCGGGACTCCGCGGCAAGGACGTCGTCATCGCGTTCGTCGAGAGCTACGGCCGGGTCGCTCTCGAGGGGCAGGGGATCGCCGAGGGCGTGACGGATGTGCTGCGCGCCGGGAACTCCTCCCTCGCCGCCGAGGGGTACACCGCGCGCAGTGCCTGGCTCACGTCGCCCACCTATGGCGGGCTCAGCTGGCTCGCGCACGGGACGCTGCAGACGGGCGTGTGGACGCCCACGCAGTCGTCGTACGACCAGCTCGTCGCGAGCGATCGTCTCTCGCTGAGCAGGGCCTTCGGCGACGCCGGGTGGCGGACGGTGTCCGACGTGCCCTCGGACTCCGAGACGTGGAGCATCGGGTCGTCGTTCTATCGCTACGACTCCTTGCTCGATGCCAGGGGCGTCGGCTATCGCGGGCCCGGTTTCGGATACGCCCGGATCCCGGACCAGTTCACGCTCAAGCACTTCGCCGACACCGAGCTCGCCGGGCCGCACGATCCCGTCATGGCCGAGATCGACCTGGTGTCGTCGCACACCCCGTGGGCGCCCCTGCCCCAGCTCGTGCCCTGGGAGCAGATCGGCGACGGGTCGGTCTACGACCCGCAGCCTGGTCAGAGCCAGTCCGCCGGCACGGTCTGGCAGAACGCGAAGACGGTCCAGCGCTTCTACGGCCAGTCGGTGCAGTACTCGCTCGGCTCCCTCTTCTCGTTCCTCGAGAACGTCGACGATCCGAATCTTGTGGTGATCGTCCTCGGCGATCACCAGCCCGCCGCGATCGTGAGCGGGCCCGGCGCCTCCCACGACGTGCCGATCAGCGTCATCGCCCGCGATCCGGCCGTCTTCACGGCGATCGACGACTGGGGCTGGACGCCGGGCCTGCGCCCGGGCGGCACCTCCCCGGTGTGGCGCATGGACGCCTTCCGGGATCGCCTGTTCACCGCGTTCAGCGAGAGGCCCTGAACGGAAGCGGGGGAGGGGGCACGTAGGCTGAGGGCGTGGCGAAGAGCATCCTCATCACGTCCATCGAAGGCCACTCCGGCAAGTCGCTGATCGCGCTGGGTGTGATCGACGCGCTGAGCAGGGCCACCGCCAGGGTAGGCGTGTTCCGTCCCGTCACCCGCTCGAGCGATGGCACCGACGACGTGCTGGAGATGCTGCTGACCCGCACCGAGGTCGGGCTCAGCGCGGCCGAGTGCATCGGCGTCGGGTATGACGAGCTCCATGCCGACCCCGACGCGGCACTGGGGAGGATCCTGCAGCGCTATCGGGCGGTCGAGGCGCAGTCCGACGCCGTCGTGATCCTGGGGAGCGACTACACGGACGTGGCGGCCCCCGCGGAGCTCGGGGTCAACGCGCGGATCGCGGCGAACCTCGGGGCGCCCGTGCTGCTCGTGCTCGGTGGTCGCGACACCGCAGGCCACGGCGAGCGCCTCGGTGTCACCGGCGCGCGCACACCCGCGCAGCTGGGCCAGCTGGCCCGACTCGGCGTGGCCGAGCTGGCGCAGGAGCGGGCCGTGCTGTCCGCGATCGTCGTCAACCGCGCCGACGCCGTGCAGCGGGATGAGATCGCCACGGCGGTCTCGGCCGTGCTGGGCGAGCGTCCGGCGGGCGCCGATGACGTGCCCGTCTGGGTGATCCCGGAGGACCGGTCGCTCGTCGCCCCCTCCGTGCGCGGGGTGCGGGCGGCGCTGGAGGGACGCATGGTCCGCGGCGACGAGGAGCTCCTCGACCGCGAGGTGCTCGACGTCGTGATCGCGGGCATGTCGATGGTGAACGTGCTGCCGCGGCTGATCGAGTCGTCCGTGGTCGTGGTGCCGGCGGATCGCGAAGAGGTGCTGCTGGCCACGCTGCTGGCGCAGGCGGCGGGGACCTTCCCGTCGATCGCCGCGATCGTGCTGAACGGGCCGTTCGCGCTGCCGGAGCCGATCGAACGGCTGCTCGACGGACTGGGGCCGCGGGTCCCCATCATCGCGACGGATCACGGCACCTACGACACCACCGTGCGCATCATGAACGCTCCGGGACGCCTCTCCGTGGACGCCCCGCACCGGGTGGGCCGGGCTCTCGCCCTGTTCGAGCAGAACGTCGATGTGCCGGCCCTGATCGCGCAGCTGGGCGTCGCACGCTCCGATGTCGTGACGCCGCTGATGTTCCAATACGAGCTGTTCGACCGGGCGCGCACCGAGCGCCGCACGATCGTGCTTCCCGAGGGCGGGGACGACCGCGTGCTCCGCGCCGCGGGCGCGGTCCTCGCCGGCGGGATCGCGGATCTCGTGATCCTCGGCGAGGAGGTCTCGGTGCGAGCTAGGGCGCGGGAGCTCGGGGTCGACCTGGACGCGGCACGCATCGTGTCGCCCACGGATCCGGACCTGGTGCCGCGCTTCGCGGAGGAGTACGCGCGACTGCGCGCGCACAAGGGCGTCACCGTCGCTCAGGCGGCCGACACCGTGACCGACGTCTCGTACTTCGGCACGCTCATGGTGCACCTCGGACTCGCCGACGGCATGGTGTCCGGCGCCGCGCACACCACCGCGCACACGATCCGCCCCGCGTTCGAGATCATCAAGACGCGGCCCGGGGTCTCCGTGGTGTCCTCGGTCTTCCTGATGGCTCTCGCGGACCGCGTCCTCGTGTACGGCGACTGCGCGGTGATCCCGGATCCCACCAGCGCGCAGCTCGCCGACATCGCGATCTCCTCGGCCGCGACGGCGTCCGCGTTCGGCATCGAGCCCCGTGTGGCGATGCTCTCGTATTCGACGGGGGATTCCGGATCCGGCGCCGAGGTGGAGAAGGTGCGAGCGGCGACCGAGCTGGTGCGCGAGCGCGCGCCGGAGCTGCCGGTGGAGGGGCCGATCCAGTACGACGCCGCCGCCGATGCCGCGGTCGCCCGGGCGAAGCTGCCGGGGTCCTCGGTGGCAGGGCGGGCGACCGTGTTCGTGTTTCCCGATCTGAACACCGGCAACAACACCTACAAGGCGGTGCAGCGCTCCGCCGGCGCCGTCGCGATGGGACCCGTGCTGCAGGGGCTCAACAAGCCGATCAACGACCTCTCCCGCGGCGCGCTCGTCGAGGACATCGTCAACACGATCGCGATCACCGCGATCCAGGCCCAGCAGGGGAGCGCGTCGTGAGCATCGTCCTGGTCATCAACAGCGGATCGTCCTCATTCAAGTACCAGCTCATCGATGCCGACGGCGGCGCCTCCCTGGCCTCGGGCCTCGTCGAGCGCATCGGGCAGCCCGAAGGGCGCGCGGTGCACGTCGATGCCGAGGGCGACGAGACCGAGCGGACGCTGCCGATCCCGGATCACACGGCGGGTTTCCAGGTGATGCTGGACGCGTTCGCGGCGCACGGGCCATCGCTCGCGGAGTTCCCGCCCGCGGCGCTCGGGCACAGGGTGGTGCACGGTGGTGCGCGGTTCTTCGAGCCGACGCTGATCACTCCGCTCGTCGAGATCAACATCGATGA
The DNA here is from genome assembly GCF_000956505.1 of Microbacterium azadirachtae. Classification (GTDB taxonomy): domain Bacteria; phylum Actinomycetota; class Actinomycetes; order Actinomycetales; family Microbacteriaceae; genus Microbacterium; species Microbacterium azadirachtae_A. The sequence goes on from NZ_JYIX01000038.1 coordinate 65,447, forward strand.
GCTCTCGGCGCTCGCGCCGCTGCACAACCCGGGGGCGCTCCAGGGCATCCGCGCCGCGAAGGCCGCCTTCCCTGACGTGCCGCACGTCGCGGTGGTCGACACGGCGTTCCACCAGACCCTCGCGCCGGCGGCGTACACCTACGCGATCGACCGCGAGCTCGCCGAGGCGCACAGGATCCGCCGCTACGGCTTCCATGGGACCTCGCACAAGTACGTGTCCGAGGCGGCTGCGGCGTTCGTCGGCGGCGAGCGGGAGGATCTGCGTCAGCTCGTCTTCCACCTCGGCAACGGCGCGTCCGTGACGGCTGTGCGCGGCGGGCGCTCGGTGGAGACATCGATGGGCATGACGCCGCTGGAGGGTCTCGTGATGGGCACGCGCTCCGGCGACATCGACCCGGCCGTGCTGTTCACGCTGGCCCGTCGGGCCGACCTGACGATCCACGATCTCGATGAGCTGCTGAACAGCCGCAGCGGGCTCAAAGGGCTTGCCGGCGCCTCGGACATGCGCGACGTCCTCGCCCGTGCCGCCGCGGGGGACGAGGCCGCGGCGCTCGCCTTCGACGTGTACATCCATCGCCTGCGTGCATACGCCGGCGCCTACATCGCGCAGCTCGGCGGCGTCGACGTGATCTCGTTCACCGCGGGGGTGGGGGAGAACAACGCCCGCGTGCGGCGTGAGGCGATGGCGACGCTGGGGTTCGCGGGGGTCGAGATCGACCCTGCGCGGAACGAAGCGCCGGGCGCGGGGATCCGCATCATCTCCACGGAGGCGTCCCGGGTGACGGTGCTGGTGGTGCCGACGAACGAGGAACTCGAGATCGCTCGGCAGACGGTGCAGCTCCTGCCCTGAGACGATCGCGCCGCGGGCGTCAGGCGAACAGGGCGTCGAGCTCGCCCAGATTCACGCGAGGGCCCGGGCTCGCGGCTTTCCGATTCGGCTCGGCGATCCGGGAGTCGACCACCGTCATGCACGCGAGCGCCTCGCTCGTCAGGAACCGGCTCGGCTTTGCCTGCACGTGACGGGCGGTGAACGCGGTCGGGTGCGTGGGGAGCGTCGCCGGGGCGTAGACGCTCAGAGTGTCGCGCGCGCGGGTGAGACCGACGTAGAACAGACGGCGCTCTTCCTCCAGCCCTGCCGGCGAGGTGAGAGCCATGTCGGACGGCATCGCGCCGTCCGTGGCACGGAGGAGGTGCACGTGCGACCACTCCAGTCCCTTGGCGGAGTGGATCGTGGACAGCGTCACCCAGTCCTCGTCCAGATGCGGTTGCGCGGCCCAGTCCCCGGCGCGCGTCACCGGATCGATCGCCTGCTCGCTGACGAACGTGCGCAGGTCGTTCTGGCGACCCGCGGCCTCGGCGATCTCCTGGACGTCCGAGGCCCTGCGCTGCCAGTCGGGATAGTGCTGCTCCAGCAGTCCCGACATGGCGTCATGGCAGGCCTCGACCAGTTCGGACACCGGGGACTCGGCGTCGACGACACCGAGCAGTGAGAGCGTGGTCGCGAGTCCGACGCGGGCAGTCGGGGGTGCGGCGGCGATCGCCTCGGATCCTCCGCCGATGCCCTGATCCGCGAGGATGCCGGCGAGACGCCGTGCGCTGACCTTGCCGAGGCCGCGGTGCCTGGTGAGCAGTCGGTACCACGCGATCTCGTCGGCCGGATTGAGCACGACGCGGAACGCGGCAAGGAGGTCTCGCACATGCGCGGTCTCGAGGTAGCCGATGCCGCCGAATTTGACGAACGGGATGTCGCGGACCTTGAGCTCCACCTCGAGCATCGCGCTGTGCGAACCGGTGCGCATGAGCACGGCCTGCTCTCGGAGCGGCACGCCGTCGGCGTGGACGGCGAGGATCCGGTGGGCGATCGCTCGGGCCTCCTCATCGGCGTTCTCGCAGCGCACGAGCTCGGGCCGGGGTGCGGCTCCCGCCCTGTCCGCGACGAGCCGGATCGGGAAGTCCTCCGGGCGGGCGGCGTTGGCGAGGTCGAGGATCGGCTGGGTGGAGCGGAAGTTCCGCTCCAGGCGGATGAGCTCGGCGTCGGGATGGCTGTCGAGGACCTCCTGCAGCTGTCCGGCGCCGGCGCCGCGGAAGCCGTAGATCGCCTGCGCGTCGTCGCCCACCACGGTCAGACCTCGGCCGTCGGGGGTCAGCCCTCGCACGATGTCCGCCTGCACGCGGTTCACGTCCTGATACTCGTCGACGAGCACCCAGTCCCAGCGCGTGCGCAGTCTCGCCCCCACGTGGGGATCGCGCACGAGCGCGCGCCATGCCACCAGCAGGTCGTCCAGGTCGAGCAGTCCGCGGGCCCGTTTGCGCTGCGCATAGGCGCGCAGGAGCCCCATGATCTCGTCCGTGTGTCCGAGCGCCCACGGGAACTGGTCCGAGATCACCTCGCGACCTGGCTTCTCCAGGCTCACCGCGCGGGACGCGATGTCGGCCATCGCCCTGCTCGTGGGCATCCGCCGGTCGGTGCCGTCCAGACCGTGTTCGCTGCGCAGGAGATCGAGGAGGTCGGTGACGTCGTCGGGCGCCAGCACGGTGACATCCGCGAGACCCAGGTGCTGCGCGTACTCGGCGACGACGCGGTGGGCCACCGCGTGGAAGGTCCCTCCGGCGATGCGCTGGGCGAGCGCCGTGTCGCCGACCATCGCCGCCGCGCGTGCGGTCATCGCGGCGGCCGCGCGCCGCGTGAACGTGAGGAGCAGTATGCGCTCGGGCGGCACGCCTGCGTCGATCAGCCGGGCGACCCTGCTCGTGAGCACTCGGGTCTTCCCCGTGCCGGCGCCGGTGGCGACGACCAGCGGCCCCTCGCCGTGCTCGACGGCACGCCGCTGCATCTCGTCCAGCTCTTCGACCACGTCTGTGCTGCTCACGGATGAGACGGTATCCGCGCCCTCCGACATCGACGCTCGGCGGGGAGCACGATACGCGATGCGCCACGCCCGGCCGACGAGCGCTGTCCGTGGGCTGCCCGCCGATCGGGTATGCTCTTTACCTGTGCCTCAGGCACGGAAAACCCCTAGGGGCGATTGGCGCAGTTGGTAGCGCGCTTCCTTCACACGGAAGAGGTCGTCGGTTCGAGTCCGGCATCGCCCACCAGAGAAAGCCCTTGGTCGAGACCAGGGGCTTTCGTCATTCCCAGCCGGTCACGCGCACCCCACTGCTGTAACCTTTGGGTTGCAGGAGGGTCTTCGCCTCGACTCTCCGGAGCGTCATAGGAGGCACGTCCATGGGGAGCACCGACCGCACAGAGGCCGCCGTCGTCGACGAGGGGGCGTTCTCGGTCACGCGGAGCATCGCCATCGCCGCGCCTGCGGCGAAGGTCTGGCGCGCGATCACCGAGCCGGAGCATCTGTCGCTGTGGTTCGGGCGCACCGTGCTCGATGGCGCGGGTGTCGGCACGATGACCTTCGACGATCACGGCGCCGTCCCGATCCGGATCGAGTCGATCGACGCGCCGCGGTCGGTGACCTACCGCTGGAGCAACGACAACGCCCTCGGACGAATGCCGGACGAGATCGACGAGGAGAACTCGACCGTGTTCACCTTCACCCTCGAGGCCGAGGGGGAGGGGACGCGCCTCACGGTGGTCGAGTCCGGCTTCGAGCGGACGTCGGATCCGATCGCGAACCTCGAGAGCCACCGGGAAGGCTGGAACATCGAGCTCGACAAGCTCGTCGCGCTGCTCGGGGGCCACGAATGACCCCGTCGCTCGTCGCGGTCTTCGCCGCACTGGGAGACGAGACGCGGTGGAGCATCCTCGCCGCCCTCGGAGATGGGGACGCATCGGCATCGGCCCTCGCCGAGAGGTTCCCTGTCTCTCGGCAGGCCATCGCGAAGCATCTGACGGTACTCGCGGAGGTCGGCCTGGTCGAACCCGTCCGCGTGGGACGCGAGGTGCGCTACCGCGTCGTCGGCGCGGAGCTCAATGCCACCGCGCGGCGACTCGACGAGATCGGTCGCCAATGGGAGAACCGGCTTGCGGCGATCAAGGAGATCGCCGAGAAGCTGTAGCCCCTCGCTCCGACATTCTGCAACTTAATGGTTGCAGTGGTGGTTCCGGATGTGCAATTCTGAAGTTGCACAACAACACGGAACGGGAGGCGGCATCATGCTGCTCGAGAACAAGGTCGTACTGATCCACGGTGGTGGCGGGTCGATCGGCGCCGCAGCGGCGAGGGTCTTCGCACGAGAGGGCGCGCGGCTGTTCCTGGCCGGCCGGTCGCTCCCTCGCCTCGAGGCTGCGGCATCCGCGGCCAGGGCTGAGGGAGGAGACGTCTCGGTCGCCGTGGTCGACGCCATGGATCAGGTCGCCGCCGACCGGCATGCCGGCGACGTCGTCGCGGAAGCCGGGCGCATCGATGTCGCGCTCAACGCGGTCGGCTTCGACCATGTGCAGGGCCTGTCGATCGGTGACACGTCGCTCGATGACTATCTCCACCCCGTCGTCGGCTACCTGCAGACGAACTTCGTGACGGCGAAGGCCGTGTCGCGGCACATGATCGCGCAGCACAGTGGCGTCATCCTGACGATCTCGACGCCGGGGGCCCGTCTGACCGGGCGCGGACTGATCGGCAATGCGGCGCAGTCCGCGGGGCTCGAGGGCTTCTCCCGGGCGCTCGCCGGCGAGCTCGGACCCGACGGCGTGCGGGTGGTGTGCGTGCGCCCGCATGCGATCTCCGACGCGCTGGAGACGTCCTACACGCGGGAGATGTTCGGCCGCATCGCCGCTGCCGGCGATGTCCCGATGGACGAGTGGGTCGGGGGACTCGCGGGCACCACACTGCTCGGGCGTCTCCCGGTGCTCGACGAGGTCGCCGAGTACCTCGCATTCGCCGCATCCGAGCGCGCCGCCTCGATGACGGGAGTGATCGCGAACCTGTCGGCGGGCGCGCTCGTCGACTGAGCCGAGGGGCGAGGATGCGGGCGTGCCGGAGGGGGAGGGCGATCGTCGCGATCCCCTTCGGCGCCCCACTGGACACGCCCGAGAACGGGCCCCGGTTTGGCGAAGCCCCGAACCTCGGCTAATGTATTTCAAGTGCCCGGGACACCGGGGAAAACACAAAACGCGGATGTAGCGCAGTTGGTAGCGCACAACCTTGCCAAGGTTGGGGTCGCGAGTTCGAGTCTCGTCATCCGCTCCAGTGCTGAAGCCCCTTCGGGGGCTTCGGCATGTGGGTTCGAATCCACATGGTGGCGTGGCCGAGAGGCTAGGCACCGGCCTGCAAAGCCGTTTACACGGGTTCGAATCCCGTCGCCACCTCGCTTCTCATAAACTGAATAGCCTGAACAGGCGCGATTGGCGCAGCGGTAGCGCGCTTCCCTGACACGGAAGAGGTCACTGGTTCGATCCCAGTATCGCGCACACAGAAACCCCCGGTCCTCCGGGGGTTTTTTTCATGTCCTCAGCTGGCGGGTGCTCATCCCGTGATCGCACCGAAGATCACCCGAACGGCGAGCACCACGACGACGACGCCCACCGCCAGGTCTGTCCATGTCGCGACCGTCTCCTGCGGGTTCTTGCCCTTCTTTGGCAGGTGCATGAGGCCCGCGATGAGAAGGAAGACGCCTCCGGCGAGCGCCGCGGGCAGGGTCCATCCTGGAATGAGCGCGAGCAGTCCCGTGAGTCCCATGGCGATGTTCGCGGTGCCGAGTTCGCGCGTCAACTGCAGCTCCTGCACGCTCGGTGCGGTCGAACCGAGGATCTCGGCGGTCCGCCCCTTGCCCGACACCTGTGCGATCCCGGCGGCGAGCAATCGCGTGCCCACTCCCCAGAACGCCCACCATTTGCCGAACACGAGAATCGGATCCCCGCCGATCGCGAGCAGCTCGATCAGCCCGCTGACGAGCGGCAGAACGACGGTCTGCCCGATCACGATGATGAAATAGCCCATGGCCTGCTCCGATGCTCTGCGGATGCGACTCACGTTGCGAACTCATCGTGCCAGCCCGTACGGCACCGCACCAGGTGTCGACGGCACGACCTAACCTGGGCTCATGCGGAAGTCCCTGTTGGTGACGCTGTCGGCGGGGACGGCCGCGGCAGGGATCGCGTTCCTGCTGTGGGGTGAGGTCGTCTCGGGGCGCGCGAGCGTGCGAAACCTTGAGCGGGGGCGGTCCGGTGCGCGGCGCACCGTTCTCGTGCTGGGATACGGCAATCGCGGACCACGGGCGAACGCCGTCAACCGCTACCGGGTGCGCGCCGGGCTGCGCACGGTGCGGAGCGTCGACGACCTGCTGATCTTCTCCGGCGGCGCAGTGCGGGGGCCGGAGCCGGAAGCGGTGGTCCTCGCCCGTTACCCCGTTGATCAGGGATATCCCGGACAAATCCTTCTGGAGGCGGAGAGCCGCTCGACCGAGGAGAACATCCGGAACTCGATCCCGCTGCTGGAGGACGCGGAGGAGATCGCGATCGTCTCGAACGCGCTGCATGCCGAACGCGCCAGGGGACTGCTGCGGGCGCGACGGCCGGATCTCGCCCTTCGGCTCATCCGTGCCGACGACTACCGGTTCGGCGAGATCCCCGTCATCAAGGCCGTCTCCGCGGCGCTCGCTCTTCTTGAACGCCGTCGGAACCGCGCGGATCCCGCCGCGCGCTAGGTTGGACGCTGCGCATCCAAGGGGTTGGGTGTCCTAGGGGTTGGGGGAGAGCATGACGAACGCGGTCGAGCGGTACCGGCATGGGCTGAGCCCGATGCGCGGGCGCGCACAGCATGAGAAGCACCGGGCGGCGACCCCGCTCGAGGCGCTCTACGACCTGGTCTTCGCGGCGGCGTTCGGCGTCGCCGGGGTGGAGTTGGCGAAGGGCGTCGACGCCGGGCACGGGGGAGCCGCGATCGGAGCCTTCGCCTTCGCGGTCGCCGCGATCATCTGGGCGTGGATCAACTTCTCCTGGTTCGCTTCGGCGTTCGACACGGACGACTGGCTGTTCCGGGTCTTCACGATGGTGCAGATGGCGGGCGTCATCGTGCTCGCGATCGGTCTGCCGACCATGTTCGCGTCGCTCGAGGGCCATGGTGCCTTCGACAACCGGGTCATGGTGTCCGGGTACATCGTCATGCGCGTCGGGCTCCTCGCCCAGTGGCTGCGGGCGTCTCGCGACCCCGCGTACCGTCGGCACGCGCTCACGTACGTGCTGTTCGTCGCCGTCGCGCAGATCGGCTGGATCGTGGTGGCATGGGCGCCGCTGCCGCTCGGCGCCGCCTTCGCGGCCGCTGCCGTGTGCTGGCTGATCGAGCTGGGCGGACCGATCGTCGCCGAGCGCAAGGGCGAAGGCGGACAGCGTGGAACGCCATGGCACCCCCACCACATCGCCGAGCGGTATTCGCTGCTGACGATCATCGCGCTGGGCGAGACGGTGATCGGCACGCTCGCCGCCGCGCAGGAGGTGTCCCATGAGAAGGGCTGGTCCGGGGACGCCGTGGTCGTGATCGGCGCCGGCGTCGCGATGACCTTCGCCCTGTGGTGGTCGTACACGATGATGCCGTCGGGCCCGATCCTCGCCGTGCACCGCAATCGATCGTTCGTGTGGGGCTACGGGCACGCCTTCATCTTCGCGAGCGTCGCCGCCGTCGGTGCAGGACTGCACACGATCGGATACGCCTATCGGCACGAGAATCCGCTCGCCACACCGGTCGTGATCCTCATGATCGCCGTCCCGGTGATCGTGTTCATGGTGTCGATCTCGCTGCTGCACTCCTACCTCGTGCACTCGCTCATGAAGGGGCTCCCGCTGCACGCGATCGCGATGGTCCTGCCGCTGCTCGGGATTCTGCTCGCCTTCGCAGGACTCCCGCTGTGGACGTGCCTGCTGGTCGTGCTCGCGGGCCCTGTCTTCGTCGTGGTCGCGTACGAGGCCGGAGGCTGGCGGCTCGCGCAGCGGCACCTGGACGAGGCTCTGGGCCGCGCCGTGGACGGCACGCCGGAGAGGGCGGCGTAGGATTCTCCTATGGACTTCGCCCGGCTGACGCACGCGACCGCGGTCGCGGTCTCCGGCACGCGAACTCTCAGGGCCTGAGCGGGCAGGGCGCGATCGCGCCCGAAGCTGAGCCGAGACCATCGCCAAACTGGAGAACTTCCTTTGTCTGAGAACCCCGCGTCCGCCCCTGAAATGCCGTCCTACCCCTGCGACGGCTTCGCGCTCTACGGCGCGAACGGCCCCTTCAGCGACCGTTCCGTCGTCGCCATGCTCGTCAACGGGCAGCAGAAGGACCTCGCCGCCGTCGTGAACGAGGACGACGACGTCCAGCCCATCACGATCGACAGCCCCGAGGGCCTCGCGATCCTGCGCCACTCCACCGCCCACGTGCTGGCGCAGGCCGTGCAGCGCATCAAGCCGCAGGCCAACCTCGGTATCGGCCCGCCGATCACCGACGGCTTCTACTACGACTTCGGCGTGGAGACCCCGTTCACCCCGGAGGACGTCAAGGCGATCTCCAAGGAGATGCAGCGGATCCAGCGCGAGGGCCAGCGCTTCGTGCGCCGGGTCGTCAGCGACGACGAGGCGCGCGCCGAGCTCGCCGACGAGCCGTTCAAGCTCGAGCTCATCGGGCTCAAGGGCCCCGGCGCCGACAAGACCGAGGGCGCCTCGGTCGAGGTCGGCGAGGGCGAGCTGACCATCTACGACAACGTGGCCAAGGACGGCGAGGTCGTCTGGAAGGACCTCTGCCGCGGCCCGCACCTGCCGAGCACCCGCATGATCGGCAACGGCTGGGACCTCACGCGCATCGCCGCGGCCTACTGGCGCGGATCCGAGAAGAACCCGCAGCTGCAGCGCATCTACGGCACGGCCTGGCCGACGAAGGACGAGCTGCGCGCGTACCAGCAGCGCCTCGAGGAGGCCGCCAAGCGCGACCACCGTCGCCTGGGCAAGGAACTCGACCTCTTCTCGTTCCCCGATGAGATCGGATCCGGCCTGTCGGTCTGGCACCCTCGCGGCGGCATCATCCGCGGCGAGATGGAGCAGCACGCGCGCCGCCGGCACATCGCCGCCGGGTACAACTACGTGTACACGCCGCACATCTCCAAGGAGGACCTGTTCCTCACCTCCAACCACCTCGTCACCTACCGCGACGGCATGTTCCCGCCGATCCGGATGGACGAGGAGCGCGACGCGGACGGGCACATCACGAAGCAGGGCCAGGACTACTTCCTTAAGCCCATGAACTGCCCGATGCACATCCTCATCTACAAGGAGCGGGCCCGGAGCTATCGAGACCTGCCGCTGCGTCTGGCGGAGAACGGCACGGTCTACCGCAACGAGCTCTCCGGCGCCCTGCACGGGCTCACCCGTGTGCGCGGCTTCACGCAGGACGATTCGCACCTGTTCGTGACGCCGGAGCAGCTGGAGACCGAGGTCGCCAAGGTCCTCGAGTTCATCCTCTCCATGCTGCGCGACTTCGGGCTCAGCGACTTCGAGCTCGAGCTCTCGATGCGCGACGACGAGAAGGACAAGTGGATCGGATCCGATGAGTTCTGGGACTACTCGACGGATGCGCTCCGCAACGTCGCGCTGGCCTCGGGGCTCAAGCTCACCGAGGTTCCCGGCGAGGCGGCCTTCTACGGGCCGAAGATCGACCTGAAGACCACCGACGCGATCGGCCGCGTCTGGCAGCTCTCCACGGTGCAGGTCGACCCGAACCTGCCGGAGCGGTTCGGACTCGAGTTCACCGACAAGGACGGGCAGAAGAAGCGCCCGATCATGATCCACCGGGCGCTGTTCGGCTCGATCGAGCGGTTCTTCGCGATCCTGCTCGAGCACTACGCGGGCGACTTCCCGCTGTGGCTCACGCCGGTGCAGGTCATGGGCATCCCCGTGGCGGACGAGTTCGCGGACTACCTCGATGACGCCGTCGCGGCCCTGCGCGAGGCGGGCGTCCGTGCGGAAGTCGACCACTCCGACGAGCGGATGCAGAAGAAGATCCGCAACCACACCACGGGCAAGGTCCCGCTCATCCTGATCGCGGGGGAGCAGGACCGGGCCGCCGGCACGGTGTCGTTCCGCTTCCGCGACGGGACGCAGGAGAACGGTGTGCCGCTCGCCGCGGCCGTCGACCGTGTGCGCCGTGCGATCGAGAGCCACGAGTTGATCCAGACGGCGGGCGACCTGGCATGACCATCGACGGGGGCGCCGCCCAGGACGCGCAGCTGGAAGACGCCGCGCACCTGGCCGGCGTCCCCGACGAGTTCCAGCGCCTCTGGGTGCCGCACCGGATGACCTACATCCAGGCGGGCCCGGAGCCGCTGCGCGAGGAGTGCCCGTTCTGCGAAGCGCCGAAGCATCCCGATGAGGAGCGGCTGATCGTCGCCAGGGGGCGTACGGCCTACGTGCTCCTGAACCTGTTCCCGTACAACTCCGGCCACCTGCTGGTGTGCCCGTACCGCCACATCGCGACCTATGACGAGGCGACCGCGGAAGAGGTCGCCGAGATCGGCGCACTCACGCAGACGGCGATGCGCGTGCTCAAGGCGACCTCGCGCTGCGACGGCTTCAACATCGGCATGAATCAGGGCGCCGTCGCCGGGGCCGGGGTGGACGCGCACCTGCACCAGCACGTCGTTCCGCGATGGAACAGCGACGCGAACTTCTTCCCGATCATCGCGAAGACGAAGGCGCTGCCGCAGCTGCTCGGCGACGTCCGCAACACCGTCGCGGCGGCCTGGCCCGCCTGAGACTCTCCCCGGGGACGTTGAGCGAGGACGGCGAAGCCGACCGAGACGAAACGCGGTTCCCGTCGGAGTACCGCCGTTTCGTCTCGCTCCGGCTGCGCCGGTGCTCGCTCAACGACCGCGGGGAAGGAACAGCGGTCAGCGCACCTGTCGGGCCTCGAACTGCCGCGGCGGGTTGGCGTACGCCTCCTGCGCCGGGATGAGCTGCAGCTCGCGCTCGTCCGACTCTAGGGTGAGCTTCAGCAGCTCGAAGACGCTCGACACGGTCAGCTCCAGGGCCGTCTTCGCGTCGCCCGTGCGCACGTAGTGCGCGGTGAACAGAGCCGCGGTGACGTCCCCGGATCCGTTCGCCTTCATCGGCAGATGCGGGGTGGCGACGAGCCACGCGCCCTTGTCGTCGACGGCGAGCATCTCGATCGTGCCCTCTTCGCGGTCTGGGCGCTCGACGCTGGTGACGAGCACGGTGCGGGGGCCCATGGCCCGCGCGACGTCGACGGAGGCGAGCGTCGACTCGAGCGTGTCGGGCTCGGTATCCGTGAGGAAGCCCAGCTCGAACTGGTTCGGGGTGATGATGTCGGCGACCGGCACGACCTTGTCGCGCAGCAGCACGGGGATGGCGGGGGCGACGAAGCACCCGGACTTGGCGTTGCCCATGACGGGGTCGCACGCATACACCGCGTTCGGGTTGGCGGCCTTGACCCTGGCGACGGCGTCGATGATCACGTCGCCGATGCCCTCGCCGCCCTGGTAGCCGCTGAGCACCGCGTCGACCTCGCCGAGCACGCCGCGCTCCTCGATGCCCGTGATGACCTCGCGCACGTCGTCGGGGGCGATCAGCGGTCCGCGCCAGGCGCCGTAGCCCGTGTGATTGGAGAAGTTCACCGTGTAGACAGGGAGCACCTCGACGCCGATGCGCTGCAGCGGGAACACCGCTGCGGAGTTGCCGACATGGCCGTACGCGACGGCGGACTGGATGGAGAGCACCTTCAGCATCCCTCGATCCTCTCACCTGCCAGGAGGGGCTCCCGCCACTGTCTGCATGGTGTCGGATTGCATTGCAGACAGCGTATGATCTGTCCTATGACAGAACTTGCACCCGAATCGACCACCGGAACCGGTCGCGTCAAGCGCGGCCTCGCCGAGATGCTCAAGGGCGGCGTCATCATGGACGTCGTCACGGCCGAGCAGGCGAAGATCGCCGAGGATGCCGGCGCCGTCGCCGTCATGGCGCTCGAGCGGGTGCCCGCTGACATCCGCGCGCAGGGCGGCGTGTCGCGCATGAGCGACCCCGACATGATCGACGGCATCATCTCTGCCGTGTCGATCCCGGTGATGGCCAAGGCGCGCATCGGCCACTTCGTCGAGGCGCAGGTGCTGCAGGAGCTCGGCGTCGACTACATCGACGAGTCCGAGGTGCTCTCGCCGGCCGACTACGTCAACCACATCGACAAGTGGGGCTTCACCGTGCCCTTCGTCTGCGGCGCGACCAACCTGGGTGAGGCGCTGCGCCGCATCACCGAGGGCGCGGCGATGATCCGCTCGAAGGGCGAGGCCGGCACGGGCGACGTCTCCGAGGCGATGAAGCACATCCGCACGATCCGCGGCGAGATCGCTCGTCTGTCGACGCTTCCCAAGGACGAGCTCTACGTCGCCGCCAAGGAGCTGCAGGCGCCGTACGAGCTGGTCGCCGAGGTCGCCGAGAAGGGCGCACTGCCGGTCGTCATGTTCGTGGCCGGGGGAGTGGCGACTCCCGCAGATGCCGCCTTGATGATGCAGTTGGGCGCCGACGGCGTGTTCGTCGGATCCGGCATCTTCAAGTCCGGTAACCCGGCGGCACGCGCCGCCGCCATCGTCAAGGCGACCGCCGCCTACGACGATGCCGCCGTGATCGCACAGGTCTCCCGCGGACTCGGCGAGGCCATGGTCGGCATCAACGTGTCCGACCTTCCCGCTCCGCACCGCCTTGCGGAGCGCGGCTGGTGACAGCACCCGTGCGGATCGGCGTGCTCGCGCTGCAGGGCGATGTGCGTGAGCATGCCGCGATCCTCACCTCGCTCGGGGCGGAGGCGGTTCCCGTCCGCCGCCCCGAGCAGTTGGACGGGCTGGACGGTCTTGTGATCCCCGGTGGCGAGTCGAGCGTGATCGACAAGCTGTCCCGGATCTTCGGCGTGCGAGAGCCGTTGCGGGCGCTCATCGCGGACGGCCTGCCCGTCTACGGCACGTGCGCGGGACTGATCCTGCTCGCGGACGAGATCGAAGGGGCGATCGACGGCCAGCTCACCTTCGGCGGGCTCGACGTCACCGTGGCCCGCAATGCGTTCGGCGGGCAAGTCGAGTCTTTCGAGACGGAGCTCACGGTCGCCGGGATCGATGAGCCGGTGGATGCGACGTTCATCCGGGCGCCGCTCATCACCCGGGTCGGCCCCAGAGCCACGGCGATCGCGGCGCTGCCCGACGGCGGAGTCGTGGCCGTGCAGCAGGGCAACCTGCTCGGCACGAGCTTCCACCCGGAGATGAACGGCGAGACGCGCTTGCACGCCCTCTTCCTGGAGCTCGTCGCGGCTCGACGGTCCGCCGTCGCGGCATAGTCTCGCTGTTCCGCGCGCTGTTCGTCGGTGCCTCGAGCGCGGATCTTCTAGAATGGACGATGCCCTGGCGGGATGGACCGCGGGGCTGATACGAGCGGGAGACATATGTCCGGGCATTCCAAGTGGGCCACGACCAAGCACAAGAAGGCCGTCATCGACTCGCGCCGTGCGAAGTCGTGGGCCAAGCTCATCAAGAACATCGAGGTCGCTGCGAAGCTCGGCGGCGCCGATCTCGCGGGCAACCCGACGCTCTTCGATGCGGTGCTCAAGGCCAAGAAGACCTCCGTCCCGAAGGACAACATCGACCGCGCCATCAAGCGCGGCGCGGGCATCGGCGGAGAGTCGGTCGAGTACTCCTCGATCATGTACGAGGGCTACGGCGCCCACGGCGTCGCGCTCATGATCGAGTGTCTGACCGACAACAAGAACCGTGCTGCGGCCGAGGTGCGCACCGCGCTCAGCCGCAACGGCGGAACGCTCGCCGACCCCGGCAGCGTCGCCTACAACTTCACCCGCAAGGGCGTCATCGTCGTCGAAGGCGAAAACACCACCGAGGACGACGTCATGATGGCGGCGCTCGAGGCGGGCGCGGAGGAGATCGAGCCGCACGCGCAGGGCTTCGAGATCATCACCGACGCCTCCGACCTGGTCGCGGTGCGCACCGCGCTGCAGGAGGCGGGCATCGAGTACGAGTCGGCCGATGTCGAGTTCGTCCCGAACCTCAAGGTCGAGATCGACGCCGAGGCCGCGCGCAAGATCTTCCGCCTCATCGACGCGCTCGAGGACAGCGACGACGTGCAGAACGTCTACGCGAACTTCGACCTCACGGCCGAGGTGCAGGCCGAGCTCGAGAACGACGAGTAAGCCGCGAGAGACCCTTCGATGGCCGCGCCGGAGATCGTCCCGTACGATCCGACGTGGCCATCGGTCGCTTCGCAGTGGATCGAACGGATCCGTGACGCGTTCGCGCGTGCGGGAGTCCCTGCCGCGGAATTCCAGCACATCGGTTCGACCGCGGTGCCAGGGCTGGCTGCCAAGCCGTACCTGGATCTCCAGGTCCTCGTGCCGGCGATCCCCGACGAGCGCGCGGTCAGTGCGGCGCTCGGTCCGCTCCTGATCGAGAGGGCGCGCGGATCCCGACCCGACTCGCCCGGAGTCGACACCGACATCCCGCGACCCGGATCCGATCCGCGTCACCACGAGAAGCTGCTCTACTTCCGGGAGCTCGACCAGAACGGACCCGTGCGGGGGCTGATCCTGCACATCCGCCGCGGCGACTCGCCGTTCTCGGACTTCGTGGTCTCGTTCCGCGACTGGCTGCGCGCGGATCCTGCGGCGTCGGCGGAGTACGAGCGGCTGAAGCGGCACCTCGCGGAGGAGAATGCGCATGCCGCCGACTACGACGACTACACGAGGGCCAAGAGCGCGTTCATGGACCGCGCGCAAACCGCGATGGGCTGGCCGCGCGCCTCGGCGCCGAGTAGCGGAACCGCGCCTAGCCTGGAGGGATGACGGGAGTACGGCGGGTTCTGGGCATCGATCCCGGCCTCACACGCTGCGGCGTCGGCGTGGTCGACGTCGATCCGATGCGCCGGGGCACGCTCGTCTATGTGGGCGTGATCCGCACGCCGCCGGACGCGCCGATCGGGGAGCGGCTCGCGGCGGTCGCCGCGGGAATACGCGCGGTCATCGCCGAGCATGAACCCGATGCCGTGGCCGTGGAGCGGGTGTTCGCCCAGCAGAACACGCACACCGTCATGGGGACGGCGCAGGCCAGCGGCGTCGCGCTGCTCATCGCCGCGGAGCACGGGCTTCCCGCCGCGACGCACACGCCGAGCGAGGTCAAGGCGGCGGTGACCGGCTAC
The DNA here is from genome assembly GCF_000956505.1 of Microbacterium azadirachtae. Classification (GTDB taxonomy): domain Bacteria; phylum Actinomycetota; class Actinomycetes; order Actinomycetales; family Microbacteriaceae; genus Microbacterium; species Microbacterium azadirachtae_A. Next base: position 80,565 of record NZ_JYIX01000038.1, read on the forward strand.
GGCTCTGCGGACAAGAAGCAGGTGCAGGCGATGATCGCACGCATCCTGCGGCTCGACGCGCCGCCGCAGCCCGCCGATGCGGCCGATGCGCTCGCGATCGCGCTCTGTCACGCGTGGCGAGGGGCAGGCGCGACGGGCGGGGCCGGCGAGAGCGATGCGCAGACTCCGGCGCAGAAGGCGTGGGCCGACGCGGAGCGTGTCGCTCGAACATACATACGAGCACGTGCGTAGACTGCTTTCATGATCTCCTCCCTGCGTGGCACCGTGCTGTCCGCGACCACGGATTCCGTCATCATCGAGGTCGGAGGAGTCGGCTTCTCTGTGGCGGTGCCCGGCGATGTCGCCCACACCGCGCGGGTCGGGCACGAGCTGCGCCTGCACACGTCGCTGATCGTGCGCGAGGACGCGCTGTCGCTCTACGGTTTCGCGGATGCCTCCGAGCTCGAGGTCTTCGGGCACCTGATCTCCGTCACGGGGGTGGGGCCGAAGTCCGCTCTGGGCGTGCTCTCGCACCTCTCCGTCGACCAGATCGCCACGGCCGTGGCCGCGGACGACGATGCCCCGTTCCGCCGCGTGTCCGGGATCGGGCCGAAGACGGCCAAGCTCATCGTGGTGCAGCTCACTGGCAAGCTGCAGGCTCCGGTCGCGGCGCCCTCCTCTGCATCGATCCCCGACGAGATCGGCACACAGCTGATCGCGGCCCTCATCGGCCTCGGCTGGTCCGAGCGCGTCGCCGCCGAGGCCGCAGAGCGGAGCACCACCGAGGCGAGCGAGACCGAACGCGGATCCGTCGCGCTGCTGCTGCGCCGCACGCTCGCAACCCTCGGACCGGCCCAGGGCGGAGCCGCCCGTGGTTGAGTTCCACGATTCCGGCGAGGCCGTCGACGAGGTCGAGCTGGCGATCGAGGGAGCGCTGCGCCCGACGAGCCTGAGCGAGTTCGTCGGTCAGCACAAGGTGCGCGGCCAGATGAAGCTGCTGCTCGAGGCGGCGAGGATCCAGGACCGGCCCGCCGACCACATCCTGCTGTCCGGCCCTCCGGGACTCGGCAAGACGACGCTGGCGATGATCGTGGCGCACGAGAGCGGGCGACCGCTGCGCATGTCGAGCGGTCCCGCCATCCAGCACGCCGGCGACCTCGCCGCGCTGCTGTCGAGCCTGACCCCGGGGGAGGTGCTGTTCATCGACGAGATCCACCGGATGGCGCGCTCCGCGGAGGAGATGCTGTACCTCGCGATGGAGGACTTCCGCATCGACATCATGGTCGGCAAGGGTGCCGGGGCGACGAGCATTCCGCTCGAGCTCGCCCCGTTCACGCTGGTGGGAGCGACCACGCGCTCCGGGCTGCTGCCGAACCCGCTGCGCGACCGCTTCGGCTTCACCGCGCACCTGGAGTACTACGAGGCGGACGAGCTCGAGCGGGTGGTCGAGCGCTCCGCCATCGTCCTCGGCGTCGGCGTGCCCGCCGTGGCACGGGCGGAGATCGGTCGGCGCTCACGCGGAACTCCTCGCATCGCCAACCGCCTGCTGCGGCGCGTGCGCGACTACGCGCTCGTGCACGGGGGAGGATCCTCGGCCTCCGTCGAGGACGTGAAGGCCGCCCTGGAGCTCTACGACGTCGACCGGATCGGCCTGGATCGCCTGGACCGTGCGGTGCTGGACGCGATCGTCCGCCGCTTCCGCGGGGGCCCCGTGGGCCTCAGCACTCTCGCCGTCTCGGTGGGCGAGGAGGCGGACACGATCGAGAGCGTGGTGGAGCCGTACCTCGTGCGGATCGGCTTCCTCGGCCGCACGCCCCGCGGGCGCGTGGCGATGCCGGAGGCGTATGCGCACCTCGGCGTCACGCACCCCGAGGGGGCCGCGTTGTTCGATGACCTATAATCGCTGGAGACTTTCACTGTCCCCACCCTTCTGCGCCCCCACCGCCGGCGCGCGCCCCGAAAGGCACCTCTTCGCATGAATCTCGCGACCTTCTTCTCTCAGTACGGCCTGTTCTTCGTCCTGGCCATCCTGCTCGTCTTCATGGTGTTCTCCACCCGTCGGCGCAACAAGCGCATGAAGGAGGAGCAGGAGAAGAAGGCCACCGAGACCGTTCCGGGCGCCAAGGTGCTGTTGCAGGGCGGCATCTACGGCACGATCGTCGAGTTCGACCCCGAGAACCTGGACCGTCCCGCCCGCGTCGAGGTCGCGCCCGGCGTGATCATCGAGGTGCACTCGCAGGCGATCCTGCGCATCGTCGACGAGGAGCAGAACGCACCTGTCGTCGACGAGACGCACACGCCCCTCGACGAGCAGACCCCGCTGGATGAGCAGACGCCGCTCGACGAGCGCGCCAAGGACATCCGCATCGAGTCGGCCGAGGAGACCCGCGCGCGCCTGGAGCGCGAAGCCGACGACAAGAACTGACGCGGTCCGCGCGCGGCGCACGACCGTCCCTCCGGACAGACCGTCCCCCTCAGAAAGCGAAGAACCTTCGTGGCATCGTCTTCTCCCGTCAAGCACGCCTGGCGGGTCCTGCTCGGCCTGCTCATCGCCATCGGCGTGCTGTTCGGCCTGAACGCGCTCGGCGTGTACGGCTTCGGCAAGAGCTCCTGGACGCCTCAGCTGGCCCTGGACCTGCAGGGCGGTACGCAGATCATCCTCAGCGCGCAGACTGCTGACGGCAAGGATCCGAACGCCGAACAGCTCACCCAGGCGGCGCAGATCATCCGTCAGCGCGTGGACGCGTCGGGTGTCGGGGAGTCCGACATCACGACCGAGGGCGGCCGCAACATCGTCGTCCAGATCGCCGGCAAGGCGGACGAGGCCACGCGCAACCGGATCCAGGCGAGCGCCAAGATGGAGCTGCGCGCGGTGCTCGCGGCCACAGCGCCGTCGACATCGTTCGTCGGCGACGACGGCAAGTCGACTCCGTATCCGACGCCGGCTCCGGACCTCGCGTCCACGCCGTCGCCGTCGCCGACCGACGGCAGTGACATGTCGTGGGCCACGCCGAAGCTCCAGGCCCAGTTCCTCGCATACGACTGCAAGACCAAGCGCGATGCGGCCAAGCTGCCGGCGGATCAGCCGCTCATCGCCTGCGACAGCAGCGATCAGGCCAAGTATCTGCTCGGCCCTGTGGAGCTGGACGGCACGTCGATCAAGGACGCCACGGCGGGCCTGAACCAGCAGAACGGGCAGTGGGAGGTCAACCTGACCTTCGACAGCAAGGGCACCGATTCGTTCGGCAAGGTCAGCCAGCGCCTCTACGCGTTCACCCAGCAGGGTCAGACGCCGCGCAACCAGTTCGCCTTCGTGCTGGACGGCTCCGTCATCTCCGCGCCGACCATGAACGGCGTCATCCTCGACGGACGGCCCTCCATCAGCGGCTCGTTCACGCAGGAGACGGCCAAGAGCCTCGCCGACCAGCTCAAGTTCGGCGCGCTGCCGCTGAGCTTCACCGTGCAGAGCTCTGACACCATCTCGGCCACGCTCGGATCGCAGCAGCTGCAGATCGGCCTCATCGCCGGTCTCATCGGCCTCGGGCTCGTCGCCATCTACTCGCTGCTCAGCTACCGCGCGCTCGGCTTCGTGATCATCGCGTCGATCGGCGTGATGGCCGTCCTCACGTACGTGCTGATCTGCATCCTGGGCTGGCGGATGGGCTTCCGCCTGTCCCTCGCCGGTGTCGCCGGGCTGATCGTGTCGATCGGATTCACGGCCGACTCGTTCATCGTCTACTTCGAACGAATAAGGGACGAGCTGCGCGACGGCAAGTCCATCACCGGCGCGGTGGAGGACGGCTGGAGCCGGGCCAAGCGCACGATCTACATCTCCAAGTCGATCAACATCCTCGCCGCCGTGGTGCTGTACATCCTCGCCGACGCGACCGTGAAGGGCTTCGCGTTCACGCTGGGTCTGACCACGCTCATCGACGTGCTGATCTTCGTGGTGTTCACGCACCCGGTGATGCAGATCCTCGCCCGCACCCGGTTCTTCGGCAACGGTCACCCGCTGTCGGGCATGGACCCCGAGGCGCTCGGCGCCGTCTACCGCGGACGCACCGAGTACCGCGCGGTGGCCGCGGCCTCCCAGGGCAAGGCGGCCCGTGCCGGCCGCTCCCGCGGTGAGGCGGAGCGACGCCAGACCATCGCCGAACGAAAGCGTGCGGAGTCCCTCACCTCCGCGGACCAGGGCGCGAGCCGGAACGGGGAGAACGACTGATGCGCTCCATGAACGAGCTCGGCAACGACCTCTACTCCGGCAAGACCTCCTTCCCGTTCGTCGGGAGGCGGCGGGTCTGGTTCATCATCGCGATCCTGCTCGTGGTCGGATCGGCCCTCGTGCCGCTGTTCCGCCCGGTGCAGTTCTCGATCGAGTTCACCGGCGGCTCGCAGTTCACCGTCGAGGCGCCTGCCGACCGCAACCAGGACACCGCGACCACCGCCGTGCGCTCGGTGCTGCCCAACGTCACCACCAAGGTGACCACGGTCAACAACCGCGACATCCGCGTGCAGACGGCCCAGCTCAAGAACGAGCAGCAGAGCCACGACGTTGCCGCCGCCCTCGCCAAGGCCTACGGCGTCGCCGACGACAAGGTGAACACGTCGTTCATCGGCCCGAGCTGGGGCGAGGGCGTCACCCGGCAGTCGCTGTGGGGCCTTGCGATCTTCCTCGCGCTGACGTTCCTGATCCTCGCGATCTACTTCCGCACCTGGAAGATGTCGGCGGCCTCGATCCTCGGCCTCCTCGACGTGCTCGTGATCACGGTCGGCGTGTACGCCCTGGCGGGCTTCGAGATCTCTCCGGCGGCCGTCATCGGCTTCCTGACGATCCTCGCGTACTCGCTCTACGACACCACGGTGGTGTTCGACAAGATCCGTGAGAACACGAGCGAGGAAGGCACCAAGTCTTCCCGGACCTTCGGCGAAGCCGTGAACCTCGCGGTCAACCAGACCCTGATCCGGTCGATCAACACCGCGGTCATCGCGGCGCTGCCGGTCGGCGCGATCCTGTTCATCGGTGCCTTCTGGCTCGGAGCGCAGACGCTGACCGACATCTCGCTGTCGATCTTCGTGGGCATCATCGTCGCCGCGTACTCGACGCTGTTCGTCGCCGCGCCGCTGTACTCCCTGTTCCGTGAGAACGAGTCGGGGATCCGCGAGCACGACAAGCGCGTGCTCGCCGCCCGGGATCGTGCCACGGTCAGCGCGGTGGAGGTCTGACCGGCCGATGCGTCCTGCCGTTCCGGGCGCTTGTAGGATGATCTGCCTGGAGGTCGGATGAGCGAGGTCGGGACGACGCCTGGGGCGCCGGCGCAGGGGTCGAGTCTGCGCAGGCTCGTGCCTCGGATCTTCTCGCGCGCGCCTCGGATCAACGACCTCGACAACCTCATCCGCACGGTCCGGCAGAATCACCCGCGCGGCGACCTCGCGATCATCGAGCGCGCCTATGCGGTCGCGGCGGAGAAGCATGAGGGCCAGAAGCGCCAGAGCGGCGAGCCGTACATCACGCACCCGCTCGCGGTGGCGCAGATCCTCGCCGATCTCGGGCTGGGACCGCGTGCGATCGCGGCCGCGTTGCTGCACGACACGGTCGAGGACACCGGCTACGCGCTGACCGATCTGACCGCGACGTTCGGCGACGAGGTCGCAATGCTCGTGGACGGCGTCACGAAGCTCGACAAGGTCAAGTACGGCGACAGCGCCCAGGCCGAGACCGTCCGCAAGATGATCGTCGCGATGTCGAAGGACATCCGCGTGCTGATCATCAAGCTCGCCGACCGCCTGCACAACGCCCGCACGTGGGGCTTCGTCCCGCCGGAGAAGGCGGCGAAGAAGGCCACCGAGACGCTCGAGATCTATGCGCCGCTCGCGCATCGACTCGGAATCCAGGCGATCAAGTCCGAGCTCGAGGATTTGTCCTTCGCGGTGCTGCACCCGAAGATCTACGCCGAGATCGACAGCCTCATCAAGCAGCGCACCCCGCAGCGGGAGAAGTACATCCGCGAGGTGGTGGACGCGGTCGAGAGCGACCTGCGCGATCTGCGCGTGCGCGGCAAGGTCGCGGGCCGACCGAAGCAGCTGTACTCCGTCTATCAGAAGATGGTCGTGCGCGGACGCGAGTTCGACGACATCTACGACCTGATCGGGATCCGCGTGCTGGTCGGCACGGTGCGCGACTGCTACGCGGTGCTCGGCGCCATCCACGCGCGCTGGACGCCGCTGCCCGGCCGGTTCAAGGACTACATCGCCACCCCGAAGTTCAATCTCTACCAGTCGCTGCACACCACAGTGATCGGCCCAGGCGGCCGCACCGTGGAGATCCAGATCCGCACCCACGAGATGCACCAGCAGGCCGAGTTCGGCGTCGCGGCGCACTGGATGTACAAGGAGCGGATGAACGGCGGCGGCAAGGGCTCCACGGCCGACGCCGACATGACCTGGCTCGCGCACATCTCCGACTGGCAGGCGGAGACCGCCGACCCCAGCGAGTTCCTGGACTCCCTGCGCTTCGAGATCGGCGCGAAGGAGGTCTACGTCTTCACGCCCAAGGGCCGGGTCATCGGGCTCCCGTCGGGAGCGACGCCGGTCGACTTCGCGTACGCGGTGCACACCGAGATCGGCCACCGCACGATGGGCGCCAAGGTCAACGGCCGCCTCGTGCCGCTGGAGACCGCGCTGAACAGCGGCGACGTCGTCGAGGTGTTCACCTCGAAGAACCCCGACGCGGGCCCCAGCCAGGACTGGCTGACCTTCGTCAAGAGCACCCGTGCGCGCAACAAGATCCGCGGCTGGTTCACGAAGGAGCGCCGCGAAGAGGCGATCGAGCAGGGCAAGGAGGCCATCGCGCGCGCCATGCGCCGGCAGAACCTGCCGCTGCAGCGCCTGATGAACCAGGACTCCTTCGCCGAGGTCGCGCAGCAACTGCGCTACGAGGACGTCTCGGCGCTGTACGCCGCGGTCGGCGAGGGACATGTGTCCACGCAGTCCGTGCTGGAGAAGGTCACCGCGCTCATCTCCACCACCGAGGACACCTCGACCGGCGCGATCGACCTGCCCGCCCACGGGCGCAGCCGGGCCCCGCGCGAGGGCGACTCGGGTGTGCTGGTGCGCGGAGCCTCGGATATCCTCGTCAAACTCGCGAAGTGCTGTACGCCCGTTCCGGGTGACGAGATCGTCGGGTTCGTGACGCGGGGGAGCGGCGTGTCCGTGCACCGCTCGGACTGCGTGAACGTCAAGGCGCTGGCGGTCGAGAAGGATCGCATGGTCGACGTCGAGTGGGCGCCGACCACGCGCAGCATCTTCCTCGTGCAGATCCAGGTCGAGGCGCTGGATCGTTCCGGTTTGCTGTCTGACGTCACGCGGGTGCTCAGCGAACACCACGTGAACATCCTGTCTGCCACCGTGCAGACCACCAACGATCGTCTGGCGCTGAGCCGGTTCGTCTTCGAGATGGGCGACACGGTGCACCTCGACCGCGTGCTGAACGCCGTGCGCCGGATCGACGCCGTCTACGACGTCTACCGCGTCACGTCCTCCTGAGCGTCCGTCGTCGCTCAGGAGGGCGACGGACCCGCCCCGTGCGCGGCGAGGAAACGTGCGGTGCGGTGGTAGCCGGGCCCATGGTGCATGCCCGCCAGGCGAGTGGCCGCGCGCCCGACGAGAGCCGGATCCGCCTGCACCATCAGGAGCGCCCACCCGTGTCGTTCCGGCAGCGTCACGGGCCAGCGCAGCAGATCGATCACGGTGCGCTCGGGAGTCGTCACGGCGACGCCGCCGAGGTGCTGCACGTCCGCGGGATCCAGGGCGGGGTCGTGAACGATGATCCGCCGCGACGCGGGAGCGCGCAGCCGGCGGCCGGAGGCGCTCTGCAGCTCGTGCGTCTCCGGCGCGGCGTCGCCGGCGCCGTGGATCCAGGCTGCGCTCATGCCGGCGAACGCCGCGTCGCGCATCCCCGCGACGAGCGAGGTCAGCGAGGAGGCGCGCAGGACAGCGGTCTCGACGAGATCGGCGGGGGCGAAGGCCTCGCCGAGTCCGACCACATCGCCGTCCAGGCGCGCCGCGGTGAGTTCGGCCAGGGAGAGCCGGTCTCCGGGGATGTGGAGGAACGCGCTGCGCATGCCTTCAGTGTGGGGCAGACGCCACAGGGCGGGGATCCGAAGACCCCCGCCCTGTGGACAACTCCGACGATGGTCGGTGCGCGATGCCTGCTCAGCCGTCGAGCGCGTTCAGCCAGGCGCGACGGGCCTCGAGAGCCTCGGTCGCCTCCTTGAGGGCCTTGGCGTTGCCGGACTTCTCGGCCGCATCGCGCTCGGCCTCGAGCTTGGCGATGGCCTGCTGGAGCTGCTCGCTCATCGCGCCGGCGCGGGCCTTCGTCTCGGGGTTGTTGCGCTTCCAGTCGACGTCCTCACGAGACTTGAGCTCCTGCTCGACGACGCGCAGACGGTCATCCAGCGCGCGCTCCTTCTCGCGCGGGAAGATCCGTCCGACCTCATCCCACTGACGCTGGATGCGGGTCAGGAGCGCACGGGCCTTGGTGAGGTTCGCCTCGTCGGCGACGGCCTTGGCTTCCTCGAGCAGCGCGGTGCGCTCCTCGATGCGGGGAGCGGACTCCGCCTCGGTCGCCGCCGCCTGCTCGGCACGGGCCGAGTAGAGGGCGTCGCCCGCTGCCTTGAACCGGGCCCACAGTGCGTCATCGGCCTTGCGCCCGGCACGGCCGGCGGCCTTCCACTCGTCGAGCAGACCGCGGTAAGCAGGGATCCCGTCCACTCCCTTGGGCGCGAGCGCCTCCGCACGCTCCACCAGACGCGACTTGCGGTCGCGGGCGGCCTTGTGCGTCTCGTCGAGCTCTGCGTAGAACGCGCGTCGCTGGCGATCCACCGTGGCGCGCGCGTCGCGGAACCGCTTCCAGAGCTGGTTCGCCGCGCCCTTGGGCAGGCGGGGGCCGTTCTGCTGGTGGTTCTGCCACGCGTCGAACAGCGCGCCCATCTCCTCGGTGACCGACTTCCACTGCACGGAGGAGAGGTCCTGCGCGGCGATGGCCTCTGAGCGCTCCACCAGGGCGGTGCGCTCGGCGATCGCGGCGTCGACGGCGGCCTTGGCCTCGACCGCTTCCGCGGCGGAGGCGTCGGCGAGGGAGCCGGTCAGCGCGTCGAGGCGGGCGCGCAGGTTCGCGAGATCGCCGACCGCCGCGGCGTCGGTGACCTCCACGACGAGGTGCTGCGCCTGCTTGGCGAGATCCGTGGCACCGGAGCCGCCGGCCTGCACGCGCTGTTCGAGAGTGTTCACCTTGAAGGCGATGTCCTCGAACTTGCGCACGAAGTAGGCGAGAGCCTCCGCGGGGGTTCCGTCGGGGTACTGCCCGACCTCACGCCACTCCTCGCCCTCGCGCACCGACACGGTTCCGTCCTCGGTGACGCGTCCCCATTCGGCGGCGTCGCTCGTGCTCACCGGAGAGGGAGCGACGGGAGCGGCAGGCGCGGCGGGGCGGATCGCCGATGCCGGCGGGCGCGGCATGGCCGGCGGCCGGGGCATCGCCGACGGGCGCGGCGCGGGCGCGGGGACGGGCGGCTGCTCCTCGGCGACCGGGGCCTGCTCGGGTGCGGCGACCTCGGTGGGCGTGACCGCCTCCTCGGCGGGCGCCTCCGCCTCCTCACCGGGAGCGTCGGGCTGCTCTGCAGGGACGGCAACCTCGGCGACGGCGGGCTCGGAAGCCTCCGTCTCGACGACCTCGGACGCATCGGCGACAGGCGTCGTGGCGTTCTCGGTGTCGGGCTGCGAGGTCTGCGCGGCGTCGATCGGGTTTTCGGGGATGTGCTCTTCGGTGGACACGGTGAACTCCTTGCGCGGCGTGCCGCGGGAGGCGGAAAGGACAGGGCCAGCCTAGTACGCCGGACCGGTGCGCGAGAGGGACGCGGCTCAGCCGGCCGGGGTCTCCGTCGTCGTCGGCGCAGGCGTGGGAGCGGGGCTCGGCACGTCCGTCGGGCTGATCGTCGGGGAGGGAGACGGGGCGGGCGCTGTGGCCTCCGCATGCACGACCTGGCTCACGACGGCGCCGATCACGATGACGGCTCCGGCGACCACGGCGATCGTGTTGTCGCGCACTCTGCGCCGGACGCTCCCGGCGTGCAGATCCAGGCGCGCGGCGTGCAGACGGGCGCGCTCCTGCTGGACACGAGCGCGCTGGTCGCGGGCGTTCGTCGGGCGGTGAGCGGCCATGGATCCTCCCTGGATGTCGAGGACCGAGCCTATCGCGAGAGCCTCGGCCCTCTGCGCAATGCGGGGGTCGACGGCGCACCGCGCGTCGCACTGTCGGCGCACGCCGTTAGCCTTGACCGCATGACTCCTGCAGCTCCGCTGATGAGCGGCCAGACGCCGCTCGCCGTGCGGATGCGTCCGATCTCTCTCGACGAGGTCGCCGGACAGCAGCATCTGCTGCGCCCCGGATCGCCGATCGTGAGCCTTGCGGATCCGGCGGCGAAGACCGCGTCGAGTGTCTCGATGATCCTCTGGGGGCCACCAGGGACCGGCAAGACCACCCTCGCGCAGGCCATCGCCCGTTCGTCGGGACGGCGCTTCGTGGAGCTGTCCGCGATCACCGCCGGCGTGAAGGATGTGCGCGAGGTGATGCAGGAAGCGCTGAACCAGCGCGACCTGTACGGCCAGTCGACGATCCTGTTCCTCGACGAGATCCACCGCTTCACCAAGGCGCAGCAGGACGCACTGCTGCCGGGGGTCGAGAACGGCTGGGTCATCCTCATCGCCGCGACCACGGAGAACCCGTCGTTCTCCGTGATCTCCCCGCTGCTGTCCCGGTCTCTGCTGCTCACCCTGAAACCCCTCACCGACGAAGACATCGGCGTCCTGATCGACAGGGCCGTGGCGGATCCGCGGGGCCTCAACGGGCGCGCAGCCCTGGATGATTCGGCCCGCGCCGCCCTGATCCGGCTCGCCTCCGGAGATGCGCGACGCGCGCTCACCGGCCTCGAGGCCGCAGCGGCCGTGGCGGCCTCGCCGGACCGCCTGACCGAGGACGAGACGCCGACCGTCACGGACGACGACGTCGCGCAGGCCGTCGACCGTGCGCTCCTGCGGTACGACCGCCAGGGCGACGAGCACTACGACGTCATCAGCGCGTTCATCAAGTCGATCCGCGGTTCCGACGTCGACGCGGCCGTGCACTACCTCGCCCGCATGATCGAGGCGGGGGAGGATCCGCGCTTCATCGCGCGGCGCCTCGTGATCTCCGCCTCGGAGGACATCGGCCTCGCCGATCCGCAGGCGCTCGTGATCGCCGTCGCGGCGGCCGACGCCGTCGCCTTCATCGGGATGCCGGAGGGGCGGATCCCGCTCGCGGAGGCGACCGTCTACCTCGCGACCACCGCGAAGTCCAACGCCGCGTATCTGGCGATCGATGCGGCGATCGCCGACATCCGTTCGGGCGGGTTCGGGCGGGTGCCCGTGCATCTGCGCGACGCGCACTACCCGGGGGCCAAGCGCCTCGGACACGGCAAGGGCTACCGCTATCCGCATGACAGCGACGCGGGGATCGTGCCGCAGCAGTACCTTCCCGACGAGCTGCAGGGGCGCCGCTACTATCAGCCCAAGGCGCTCGGCGGAGAGCGCGAGGTGCAGGCGCGACTGGAGCGCATCAGGAGGATCCTGGGGGAGGGGTAGACGACCGTGGCACGAGCCGTTCCGAGGATCCCGCCCGACCGTGACCTCTCGATCGACTTCGTCCGTGCGATCTGCCTCCCCGTCGTGGTGCTGCTGCACGCGCTCCAGATGGGCATCGCCGGCGACCCGCTGCGGGCCTTCAACGCCCTCGCGGAGTGGAAGCCGCTGACGGCGATCACCTGGGTGGGCATGATCATGCCCACGTTCTTCATCGCCGGAGGCTTCGCGGGGATCACCACGTGGCGGCGCGTGCACGGCGCCGGAGGAACGGCCGCGGAGTACATCCGCGCCAGGATGCTGCGACTCGCACGCCCTGTGCTGTTCGCGATGCTCGGCGTGCTGGCGGCGATGGGGATCCTCGCGCTGTGCGGAGCGGATCCCGAGTTTCTGCGCACCTTCGCGTTCCGGCTGGCCGAGCCTCTCTGGTTCATCGCGGTCTACGCGATCTGCACGTCGTCCGTTCCGCTGATGGCGGCGCTGCACCGACGCGCCGCGTGGGCGACGTATTTCACGCTCGCCGGTCTCGCTGTGGCGGTCGACCTCGTGGACCGATACCTGCATGTGCCGGTCGGCGCACTGAACTGGCTGTTCGTGTGGCTGTTCGTCCAGCAGCTCGGCTTCGGGGTGCGGGATCAGTGGTACTCGCGCCGTCCGCGCTGGCTGCTGCTCCTGCTCGCGCTGACCGCCTACGCCCTCATGGCGGTCGCCGTACTCGGCATGGGATACGACCCGGACATGATCGCCAACTTGAACCCGCCGACCGTGCTGCTGCTCCTGCTCGGCCTCGCGCAGGTCTACCTGTTCACGCTGCTGCAGCCCGCCATCCGCGCGGCGATGCGACAGCGCCCGGTTCTCGTGGCCATCGGAGCACTCGGCATGTTCGGGATGGTCATCTACCTCTGGCACACGGTGGCGATGGCGGTCGTGGTCGGGGTGCAGCTCGCGCTCGGGCTGCCTTTCCCGCCCGTGCTGACCGCGACGTGGTGGATCACGCGGATCCCCTGGGTGCTCGCCATCGTCGCGGTGGTCGCGGTCCTGTGCCTCATCGTGCCGCGCCTGGAGCGGCTCTGGCCCGACGAGCGATCGCGGCGCATGCCCCTGTGGGCGGCGCTCGTGTGCGCGGCGGCGCTCGTGCTGAGCGTCGGCTGGGTGCTCACCCAGGGGTATCTCACGCCTGGTAGCGCACTGGCCGTGGTCCTGCTCGCCGCGGCGATCGCGTGGCTCACGGCCGGAGGACCCGCGCGAGGTGTTCCGTTCGATGCGGCGCCCTGGCGCTCCGACCGCACCGAGACAGGCGCCCAAGCTTGATCTGATAGCATGGATCGGCTCGAAACCGTGTTTTCGGGCATCTCTCCACTCCTGCACCACCCTCTCGTCCGCCCCGGCGTGCGCTCGTGAGGGGCGGAATCGAGACGATACGTCCGCGAGCCGTGATCGACACGGCCGCGTATCGAAAGGAACACTTCGTGGTTACGAAGTCCCAGGACCGCCGTAAGGTCCGCCTGTCCCGTGCTCTCGGCATCCCCCTCACCCCGAAGGCTGCCAAGTACCTCGAGAAGCGTCCCTACGCTCCGGGCGAGCACGGCCGCACCAAGCGCAAGCAGGACAGCGACTACGCCGTCCGTCTGCGCGAGAAGCAGCGTCTTCGCGAGCAGTACGGCATCCGCGAGAAGCAGCTGGTCATCCAGTTCAACGAGGCCCGTCGCAAGGACGGCCTGACGGGTGAGAACCTCGTCGAGCAGCTCGAGATGCGTCTGGACGCGCTCGTGGTCCGCGCCGGTTTCGCGCGCACCACCGCGCAGGCGCGTCAGCTCGTCGTGCACCGTCACATCCTCGTCGACGGCCAGCTCGTCGACCGCCCGTCCTTCCGCGTGAAGCCGGGTCAGCTCATCCACGTCAAGCCCAAGAGCGAGGGCCTCGAGCCCTTCCAGGTGGCGGCCGCCGGCGGTCACGCCGAGGTGCTGCCCCCGGTTCCGGGTTACCTCGAGGTCGAGCTCGACAAGCTGGAGGCCCGTCTGGTCCGTCGTCCGAAGCGCGCCGAGGTCCCCGTGACCTGTGACGTGCAGCTGGTCGTCGAGTACTACGCCGCGCGCTGAGTTCAGCGACTCTGCTCTCGGAGTTCAGCGAACTCTGAGAACACGCCGAGGAGGCGTCGGGGGTATCCCCGGCGCCTCCTTCGCGTTTGCGCATACGATGGAGACCGTTGTGACGTGCGACCCGATCCGGAGGTGGTGACATGAAGACCCTGCTGTGGTTCCTCATCGGCGTGATCGGCGGCTTCGTCGCCGCGCACTTCCTGAACAAGGATCCGCGCGGACACGACGTGCTGGCGGCCGTCGACGACCGGATCAACGAATTCACCGGCATCCTCGCCGACGCGTTCCACGCGCAGGAGGCCCGCCTCACTCAGGACGGACCCGCGGACTGACGCGGATCCGCCCTCTCCCGATTCCGCGCTTCGGCGCGCCCTGACAGCAAGGACCCCTCGACGAGCATGAAGACCGCGGAGATCGCGCAGCGCTACCTGAGCTACTTCGAGAAGAACGATCACCTGATCGTCCCCTCGGCGTCGCTGGTCAGCGACGACCCCTCGCTGCTGTTCACCGTGGCCGGCATGGTGCCGATGATCCCGTATCTCACGGGCGTGGTCCCCGCTCCGCATTCGCGCATCGCCGACCTGCAGAAGTGCATCCGCACCAACGACATCGAAGAGGTCGGCCGCACGGCGCGGCACGGCACCTTCTTCCAGATGCTCGGCAACTGGTCGTTCGGGGACTACTTCAAGGAAGGCGCGATCCGTTACGCCTGGGAGCTGCTGACCGGTTCCGAGAGCGACGGCGGACTCGGCTTCGACGAGAAGGACCTCTGGGTCACGGTCTTCGAGACGGACGACGAGGCCGAGGCCATCTGGCGCGACGTGATCGGTCTGAAGCCGGAGCGCATTCAGCGTCTGGGCCGTGCGGACAACTACTGGAACACGGGACAGCCCGGTCCCGGCGGCCCGGACAGCGAGATCTTCTTCGACCGCGGACCCGCCTACGGCCAGGACGGGGGACCGGCGGTCGACGACAACCGGTTCCTGGAGATCTGGAACCTCGTGTTCATGCAGGACTTCATCGACAACATCCGCGGCAAGACCGAGTTCGACATCGTGGGCGAACTCCCCATGAAGAACATCGACACCGGCATGGGCCTCGAGCGCGTCGCCTTCCTCAAGCAGGGCGTCGAGAACATGTACGAGACGGATCAAGTGCGGCCCGTGCTGGACCGGGCGGTCGAGCTGTCGGGGCTCCGTTACGGCGCCGAGCACGCCGACGACGTCCGCTTCCGCGTCGTCGCGGACCACGTGCGCTCTTCGCTCATGCTGCTCTCCGACGGCGTGCGCCCGTCGAACGAAGGCCGCGGCTACATCCTGCGCCGGCTCATGCGCCGCACTGTGCGATCGATGCGGCTCCTCGGCGTCGACGAGCCGGTGTTCCCTGAGCTCTTCATCGCATCCAAGGAAGCGATGAAGAGCGCCTATCCGATCCTCGAGCAGGACTGGGCGCAGCTCTCCGCCGCGGCGAACGCGGAGGAGGAGACCTTCCGCCGCACGCTCGACGCGGGATCCACGATCCTCGACCTGGCTCTCGCCGACACGAAGAAGTCTGGCTCGGAGACGCTCAAGGGCTCCGAGGCGTTCCTGCTGCACGACACCTACGGCTTCCCGATCGATCTCACCCTCGAGATCGCCGAGGAGGCAGGGCTCAATGTCGACCGCGTCGCGTTCGACTCCCTCATGCAGGAGCAGCGCTCCCGCGCCAAGGCCGATGCGCGCAACCGCAAGCGTCAGATCGCCGACGTGTCGGTGTACGGAGACCTGCGCGCGAAGGGCGAGACCGCGTTCCTCGGCTACGACGAGCTCGAGGCGAGCTCGACCGTCCTCGGGATCCTCGTCGACGGCCAGCCCGTCCGCAGCGCCGCCGAGGGCCAGGTGGCGGAGGTCGTCCTCGCCGAGACCACGCTCTACGCCGAGTCGGGCGGCCAGGTCGCCGACAAGGGCGTCATCACCGGTCCCGGTTACGCGCTCGAGGTGCTGGACGTGCAGCGTCCCGTTCCCGGCCTGATCAGCCACACGGTCGAGGTGACCACCGGCGTGGTCTCGATCGACGCCCCGGCGACGACGACCGTGGACGCGGCCAACCGCCGCGCCGCGCGCCAGGCGCACTCCGCCACGCACCTCGTGCATGCGGCCCTGCGGGACACGCTCGGCAAGACCGCGACCCAGGCCGGATCCCTGAACCGCGCCGGATACCTGCGCTTCGACTTCTCGTGGGGTCAGGCGCTGTCCGGCGACACCAAGACCGAGATCGAGGAGATCGCGAACCGCGCCGTGCAGGACGGGCTCGAGGTCACCACGCGGATCATGTCGCTCGACGACGCGAAGGCCGCGGGTGCCATGGCGCTGTTCGGCGAGAAGTACGGCTCGACCGTGCGCATGGTCGACATCGGCGGCGCCTGGTCGCGCGAGCTGTGCGCCGGCACGCACGTGGCCTCGAGCGCCGAGATCGGCCTCATCAACCTGGTCGGGGAGTCCTCGGTCGGTGCGTCGAACCGTCGGGTGGAGGCACTCGTCGGTGCGGACGCCTTCCGCGAGTTCGCCGCCGAGCGCGCCCTCGTGTCCCAGCTCACCTCCGCGCTCAAGACGCCGCGCGACCAGCTCACGGAACGCGTGGCCGACCTCGCGGCGCAGCTCAAGGCCGCCGAGAAGCGGATCGCCCAGTTCGAGGCCGCGGAGCGCGCGGGGCGCGTCCCCGCGATCGCGCAGACCGCGACCTCCCTCGGCGCACTGCAGTTCGTCGCGCACGACCTCGGCGAGGTCGGCGGGGCGGACGAGGTGCGCGAGATCGCGACCGGCGTGCGCGACACCTTCGGTTCCGCGGCCGCGGTCGCGGCGATCTCCGGGGTCGCGAACGGCCGGCCGATGGTGGTCATCGCGACCAACGACTCCGCTCGCGCCCAGGGCGCGAAGGCCGGTGCTCTGGCCAAGATCGCCGCGGGCGTGCTCGGCGGCGGCGGCGGCGGTCGTGACGACGTCGCGCAGGGCGGCGGGTCCGATGCGGCGGCGCTGCCTGCGGCGTTCTCCGCGATCGAGCAGGAGCTGCGTCGCGCGTGACCGGGTTCCGACGGGGCGTGCGGCTCGGCATCGATGTGGGCCGCGCCAGGATCGGCGTGGCACGATGCGATCCGGACGGCATGCTCGCCGTCCCGGTGGAGACGGTGCCGCGCGGTGATGCGGATGTCGCGCGGATCGCCGAGCTCGCGGCCGAGTACGCGCCGCTCGAACTCGTCGTCGGCCTGCCGATCAACCTGCGCGGCGAGGACACCGCGTCGACCGTCGATGCCCGCGAGTTCGCGGCGGCTCTCGGCCGGGCGTGCGGCATCGCCGTGCGCCTGATCGACGAGCGGCTGAGCACCGTCACCGCGCACCAGGCGCTGCGCGCCTCCGGACGCACCCAGCGCAATTCCCGCGGTGTCGTGGACCAGGCCGCCGCCGTCGTGCTGCTGCAGCACGCGATCGACACCGAGAAGAACACCGGCAACCCGGCCGGTGCGCCCCTGATTCTCGATGAGGAGAACATCTGACATGTCCGACCGATCGCCGTCGGCCGCCACGCCGGAGAACGAGCCCGTCTCGCACGACCTCTTCGGTGCGCTGCCGGATCCGCAGGTGCAGCCTCCTCGCCCCGCCGAGCAGCCCGCCGTCCCCGGTTCTCGTCGCGCCGTCCGCGAGGCCGCCTCCTCGTCGACTCCGACTCCGACTCCGACTCCGGCGGCGGCGTCGGGTGACGGCGCCCCCGCGGAGCACCACGACCCGATCCACTCGACGCTCGAGGCGCTGTTCCACCACGAGACCGAGCCGCCGAAGACGCCGAAGCGGAAGAAGCGCCGCGGCTGCCTGGTCGCGCTGCTCATCGTGTTCGTGCTCATCGCGGGCGTCGCCACCGGCGGGCTGTGGGTGTGGAACACCTACGGCGACAAGATCAGCGAGGTCATGGGCTGGGGGCCGTCCAAGGACTTCGAGGCGGGTCAGGCCACGGGCAACGCGCTCGTGACGATCAAGAAGGGCGACGGAGGGCAGCAGATCTCGCAGGCGATGTACGACGCCGGCGTGACGAAGACCTCCGGAGTCTTCTACGACATGCTGGTCAAGGAGAACGTCGTCACCACGTTCTACCCCGGCGTGTACAAGCTGCAGCTGAAGATGACGGCGGCAGCCGCCCTCAAGGCGCTCGAAGATCCCAAGAACAAGATGCAGAACTCCGCGGTGCTCCCGGAGGGCCTCTCGGTCGCCGAGACCATCTCGCGCATCGCGCAGAGCGTGGACGTGCCCCTCGCGGATCTCCAGGCCGCGGTGAAGAATCCGGCGGACTACGGCGTGAACGCGCCGTCACTCGAGGGATGGCTGTTCCCGGCGCTCTACGAGTTCCAGCCCGGGGCGACTGCGAAGGATGTGGTGTCGACCCTCGTCCAGCGCACGAGGGACTCTCTGAGCGCCGCCGGGGTGCCGTCCGCGGATGAGCAGCGCGTGCTCACGATCGCATCGATCATCCAGCGCGAGGCGCGCGCGGAAGGCGACTTCTACAAGGTGTCCAGGGTGATCCAGAATCGCCTCGATCAGGGCATGAAGCTGCAGATGGACTCGACGGCGCAGTACGGCTACGGCGAACTCCACAGCGGGTCGGCCAGCACCTCGGACGCGGCGCAGACCGACGACAACCCGTGGAACACCTACGTGATCGACGGGCTCCCGAAGACGCCGATCGCGAATCCGGGGGACAAGGCGATCGACGCTGCCATGCATCCGGCTGCCGGCCCCTGGCTGTACTTCGTGACCGTCAACCTCGACACGGGCGAGACGGTGTTCTCGACGACGTACGCCGAGCACGAGGCCGCCGTGAAGCAGTGGCAGGACTGGTGCAAGGCCAATCCGAGCTCGGGCTGCTGACATGTCCGTCGGCGGTCCTGCCGTGACACGCCTGGCGGTCTGGGGCGATCCGATCGACCACAGCCGCTCGCCAGACCTGCACGGCGCCGCCTACCGGCTGCTCGGAGTGGACTGGGAGTACGGCCGCCGCCGGGTGGACGAGGACGGATTCGACGCGGCACTGGACGGACTCGACGACACCTGGCGCGGGCTCTCGCTCACGATGCCGCTGAAGGAGCGCGCGCATGCCCGCGCCGACCTGCTCGATGAGGACGCAAGGCTCACGGGCGCGGTGAACACGCTGCTGCTGGGCGAGGAGATCCGCGGCTTCAACACCGACGTCAGCGGGCTCACGTCCGCGCTCCTGGCCGGCGGCTTCGGCTCGGCGCGCTCGGCGCGCGTGCTCGGCGGGGGAGCGACGGCCCGGTCGGCCCTGGTGTCGCTGCTGCGCCTCGGAGCCGGCACGGTCGAGCTCAGGACGCGTCGCGCCGAGCAGGCGGCCGAGCTGGCCGGATTCGCGGAGCGGATCGGACTGCGGGCGACCACCGCGGAGCTTGCTTCGGAGGAGATCCCCCCGACGGTCGATCTGACGATCTCGACCCTTCCGGGCACCGCGGTGCTGCCGGACGCCGTCATGATGGCGCTCGCGAGCCGCGGCGGAGCGCTGTTCTCCGCCGCCTACGCCCCCTGGCCCACCCCGCTCGTCCGTGCGTGGACCGATGCGCCCGTCCTGAGCGGTCTCGAGATGCTCCTGCACCAGGCGGTCCGGCAGATCCGGATCTTCCTGCACGGGGATCCCGAGAAGGAGCTGCCCGACGAAGCAGGCGTGCTCGAGGCCATGCGGGCGGCCTTGCGCTGAACGCGCGAAAGTCATGCGGGCGGGCGTGATCTGAACGCAGGGGAAGTCATGCGGGCGGGCGTGCTCTGAACGCATGGGAGACTAGAGAAATGCTCCGCGTGCTCACGGCCGGCGAATCGCACGGCCCCGAACTCATTGCCGTCATGGAGGGTCTGCCTGCGGGCGTCCCGCTGTCGCGTGAGGCGATCCAGTCCGACCTGCAGCGCCGCAAGCTCGGCTATGGGCGCGGGTCGCGGATGAAGTTCGAGCAGGACGAACTTTCGATCTCCGGCGGCGTGCGCCACGGCTTCTCGCTCGGCAGCCCGATCGCGATGCGGATCGGCAACACCGAGTGGCCCAAGTGGGTCGAGGTGATGAGCGCGGATCCCGTCGAGCTCACCGACAAGTCCCGTGGACGCAGCGCGGCGCTGACCCGCCCCCGTCCCGGCCACGCCGACCTCGTCGGCATGCAGAAGTACGGCTTCGACGAGGCCCGCCCGATCCTGGAGCGCGCGAGCGCCCGGGAGACCGCCGCCCGTGTCGCGCTCGGCGCCGTGGCCCGCGCCTTCCTCGGCGAGCTCGGCATCCGCCTGGTCAGCCACACCCTGTCCATCGGACCGGTGCAGGTGCCGGAGGGATCCGATCTGCCGACTCCCGACGACGTCGATGCGCTGGACGCGGATCCGCTGCGCTGCTTCGACCCCGCCACCTCCGCGCGCATGGTCGACGAGGTGGACGCCGCCCGCAAGGACGGCGACACCCTCGGCGGCATCGTCGAGGTGCTGGCCTACGGCCTGCCGCCGGGGCTCGGTTCCCACGTGCACTGGGACCGCCGGCTGGACGCGCGGCTCGCGTACGTGCTCATGGGCATCCAGGCGATCAAGGGCGTCGAGGTGGGCGACGGATTCGAGACCACTCGCCGGCGCGGATCCGCCGCGCACGACGAGCTCTTCGCGACGGACGACGGCATCAGCCGCGGCTCCGACCGTGCGGGCGGCACCGAGGGCGGAATGTCCACGGGAACCGTCCTGCGCGTGCGCGCCGGCATGAAGCCGATCGCCACCATCCCGCACGCGCTGCGCACGGTCGACATCACCTCGGGCGAGCAGGCCACCGCGCATCACCAGCGCTCCGACGTCTGCGCGGTGCCCGCGGCGGGCGTCGTCGCTGAGGCGATGGTCGCGATCGAGCTGGCGAACTCGGTGCTGGAGAAGTTCGGCGGCGACAACGTCGCGGAGACCCGGCGCAATCTCGAGGCGTACCTCGCCGCGATCCCGGAGGAGCTGCGCACCACGCCGGCCTCCGAGGCGGCGTTGATCCTGCACGATGAGCTCGGCTGAGGCGCAGGCGCCGGAACTGCTGGTCCTCGTGGGCCCCATGGGGGCCGGCAAGACCAGCATCGGCCGCAGAGTCGCCAAGGCCACGGGGCTCCGCTTCGTCGACACCGACAAGGCGATCGCGCAGGGGCATGGACCGATCCCGGCGATCTTCGCCGATCACGGCGAGGCGCAGTTCCGGGTGTGGGAGCGCGAGGCGGTCGCCGAAGCGCTCGCGGCCGGCGGGGTGATCTCGCTGGGCGGGGGAGCGGTGCTCGCCCCGGAGACCAGAGCGCTGCTGCGCACCGTGCCAGTCGTGCTGCTCACCGTGTCGCCGGAGGCGGTCGCGGTGCGCATCGCCGGTGAGGGACGTCCCCTGCTGCACGGCGAGGAGGATCCGGTCCAGCGCTGGTCCAGGATCTACGCCGAGCGGCGAGCACTGTACGAAGAAGTCGCCGACGCGCATTTCGACACCTCACGGGTGCCGATGTCGCGGGTCGCCGAGCAGGTCGTGGAATGGATGAGAGGACGAGCATGAGCGCGGAGCAGAACGACGGGGTCACGACGATCGCGGTGACGGGGACCACCCCGTACGACATCACGGTGGGACGGGACATCCTCGATCGCGTCTCCGCGGCTCTGGCGCCGAGCGTCCGCAAGGTGCTCGTCGTGCACCCGCCGACACTCGCCGATCGCGCCGCGAAGCTTCGCGACCGGATCGTCGCCGACACCGCGAACGGTCCGCGCGAGGTGCTGCTGGCCGAGATCCCGGATGCGGAGCAGGGCAAACGCATCGAGGTCGCGCAGTTCCTGTGGCAGATCATGGGTCAGGCCGACTTCACCCGCACCGATGCGGTCGTCGGCTACGGCGGCGGGGCGGTCACCGACCTCGCCGGCTTCGTCGCCGCCACCTGGCTGCGCGGCGTGCAGATCGTCCAGGTGCCGACCACCGTGCTCGGACTCGTCGATGCCGCCGTGGGCGGCAAGACCGGCATCAACACGAACGAGGGCAAGAACCTCGTGGGCGCCTTCTGGGCGCCGCGCGCAGTGATCGGCGACCTCGACGAGCTGTCCAGTCTGACGCCGAACGAGGCGACCGCCGGCTTCGCCGAGGTGGTCAAGGCCGGATTCATCTGGGCGCCGGAGATCCTCGACATCATCGAGGCGGATCCTGCCCGCGCCGTGGATCCGCTCACCCCGGAGTTCCGGCGCGCGGTCGAACTCGCGATCGGCATGAAGGCCAGCGTCGTCTCTGAGGACTTCCGCGAGGCCGGCCAGCGCGAGATCCTCAACTACGGGCACACGCTCGGCCACGCGATCGAGCACGCGGAGCGCTACCGCTGGCGCCACGGCGCCGCGATCTCCGTGGGCATGCTGTTCGCGGCCGAGCTGTCCCGGCTGGCAGGGCGCCTCTCGGACGACGACGCCAACCGGCACCGCGCGATCCTGGAGTCCCTGGGGCTTCCGACCTCGTACCGGGCCGGCGCATGGCCGACTCTGCTGTCCACCATGCAGCGCGACAAGAAGAGCCGCGGCGGCATGCTGCGCTTCATCGTGCTGGACGGCATCGCCAAGCCCACCGTGCTGCAGGCGCCCGACGAGTCGCTGCTCTTCGCCGCGTACCAGGAGGTCGGCGAGTGAGCATCGAGGTGCGCCGGGTGCTGGCCACGGAATGGGCCGACGTCCGCGACCTGCGCCTGCGAGCCCTGCAGGATCCAGTGGCCGCGCTCGCGTTCCTCGACACCTTCGAGAACGCCTCGGCGCAGCCCGACGCGTTCTGGCAGCACCGCACCGCGAACGCGGCTGAGAGAGGCTCGAACGCGCAGTTCGTGGCGATCGCCGACGACGGCGAGTGGTTCGGATCCGCCACGGTGCTGCCTTCAGGGCTCGAGGGCCCGGAGTCCACCGCGCTCATCGTCGGCGTCTACGTGGCCGAGGGGCATCGCGGTGCCGGAGCCATCGAGACGCTCTTCGACGAGTGCGCGACGTGGTCGGCCGAACAGGGCGCATACGGGCTCACGCTCGAGGTGCACGTGGACAACCACCGCGCGCAGGCGGCCTATGAGCGCTGCGGCTTCACGCGCACGGGGCAGATCACCGAGCTCGAGAACGGGCGGGAGTACGTGATGGTGCGCCCCCTGGTCCCCAACGCGCGCTGATACCGTGAGCACGTGACCACGCCGCGCCGCCTGCTCCTCGTCAACGGGCCGAACCTGAATCTGCTCGGCCTGCGCGAACCGGGGATCTACGGGTCCGCGACGCTCGCCGACGTCGAGCGGATCACCGCCGAGGCCGCCGGAGCGTACGGCTACGAGATCCGTGCGGTGCAGAGCAACCACGAGGGCGTGCTCCTCGACGCGATCCATGATGCGCGTGAGGACTGCGGCGGCATCGTGATCAACGCCGGCGCCTACACGCACACCTCGGTCGCCCTGCGCGATGCCCTCACCGGCGTCGCCCTGCCGTTCGCGGAGATCCACATCTCCGACGTGTACGCACGCGAGGAGTTCCGGCACCATTCGTACCTCACGGACGTGGCCGCGGTGCACGTCGTGGGGGAGGGCGTGCAGGGGTACGCGACAGCGACGCGTCGCCTGATCCTGCTGCTCGAGGGCCAGGCGGACGGCTGATCCGCGGCACCGCTCCGGCCGCTCTCACAGGCCGATCGGCGGGCATCCCGTAAGATTGAACGTCGGCCGCTCGGCCGCGAACCTCAGGAACGGACTTCTCAGACCCATGGCATCGACCGCAGACATCAAGAACGGCGTCGTCCTCTCCATCGACGGACAGCTCTGGAACGTCATCGAGTTCCAGCACGTCAAGCCCGGCAAGGGCGGCGCTTTCGTCCGCACGAAGCTCAAGAACGTCGTCAGCGGCAAGGTCGTCGACCGCACCTACAACGCGGGTGCCAAGATCGACATCGAGAACGTCGACCGCCGCGACTTCACCTACCTCTACACCGATGGCGACAACTACGTCTTCATGGACCAGGAGGACTACGACCAGATCAATGTGGCCGCCGCCACGGTCGGCGACGCGAAGAACTTCATGCTGGAGAACCAGCAGGTCCAGATCGCGCTGAACAACGGCAACCCGCTCTACATCGAGCTGCCCGCCTCCGTCGTGCTCGAGGTCACCTACACCGAGCCCGGCCTGCAGGGCGACCGCTCGTCGGCCGGCACCAAG
This sequence comes from Microbacterium azadirachtae, assembly GCF_000956505.1. Taxonomy (GTDB): domain Bacteria; phylum Actinomycetota; class Actinomycetes; order Actinomycetales; family Microbacteriaceae; genus Microbacterium; species Microbacterium azadirachtae_A. The sequence goes on from NZ_JYIX01000038.1 coordinate 104,527, forward strand.
CCCGCCACGCTCGAGACCGGCTACGAGATCCAGGTCCCGCTGTTCCTGGAGACCGGTACCAAGGTCAAGGTCGACACGCGCACCGGCGGCTACCTCGGCCGCATCAACGACTGACGCGTGGGCGCCCGGACCAAGGCGCGCAAGCGCGCCCTCGACATCCTCTTCTCCGCCGACGTGCGCGGCGACGACCTCGCGGTGACCCTCGCCGCCGAGGCCAAGCGCGCTTCCGCCGAGCCCGCCCGCGAAGCCTCCTGGCTCTATGCGCGCGAGATCGTCGACGGGATCATCGATCACCGCGACGAGATCGACGAGCAGATCACCACGCACAGCCGTGACTGGAAGCTCGACCGGATGCCGGCCGTGGACCGGGCGCTGCTGCGCATCGGCGTGTGGGAGATCCTCCGCAACGACGAGGTGCCCACGGCCGTCGCGATCGACGAGGCCGTGGAGCTCGCGAAGGAATTCTCCACCGACGACTCCGGCGCGTTCGTGCACGGCGTGCTCGCGCGGGTCGCCCGCTCGGCCTGATCCGATCGCACCACGATCTCCCGTTTGGGGCGTGTCTGTCCGTTTTGGGGCGCAGGATCCCGGGTTTTCCCGGCGTCCTGCGCCCCAAAACGTAGAAGTGCGCGCCGAAACCCGGCCGGTGTGTCCGTGGCCTGCATGAGGATGGATCATCATGACCTCCGCTGACGCCGACGACTGGCGCGTGCTGCTGCCGTCCACCCGGGCGAGCGGTGCTCCGCTGGCCCTCGGGGTCGAACTGCGCCGACGCGACCGCGCCGATGCGAGGCACTGGGCCTCGCGACCGCTGCGCACGGCCACCGCGCGGGATCTGGCCAAGGATCCGGGCGAGCTGTTCCTCGCCGTCCGCCCGCTGCGGCGCAACGACGCCGGATCCGCCTGGGTGCAGTCGGACGCCGACTGGGACGCCGTCCGTCGTCCCGGCACGCGCTACGACGCGGCGCACTCCCGCTGGTTCGCCGACCTGCTGAGCATCTCCCGCGACTCGCTGCTCTCCGGCACGGCGGGGGACTGGCTGCTGCTGGATCCGGTCGCATCCCCGCTGCTGTGGCCGCATCTGCAGTCGGCATCCGCGGCGGGGATCGTGCTGGTGGCGACGGAGCGCAGCACCCGCCTGCAGTGGTCGGAGGAGCTGCGGATCGTGGTCGACATCGCCGCGGACGGTGACGGCGGGCTCTTGCTCTCCGCCTCGGCGGACGCCGTGGGCGAATCGTTCCCCGCCACAGCGACGCAGGCGGTGGGATCCGGTGGCGCGTACGCGCATCGCGTCGTCGGCAAGAGGATCGATCTCGTGCTCGGACCGGTGCCGCTCACGGACGGCGTACGGGCGCTGCTGTCGGCGCCGGCCGGCCTGACGGTGGCTCCGGTGGACCGGAAGGCCTTCTTCCGGGACGGCTATCCGACGATCATGCGCGGGGCCGCGGTACGCGCGGGTCACGGCGTCACGCTGCCCGCGGCGCCGAAGCCCGTGCCCCTGCTCGTCATCGACTTCCGCCCTGACGACGTCGTGGCGTACCGGTTGCACTGGGACTACCCGGGGTACGCGCGCTTCCCGCTCGACGAGCGCGCCACCGAGTCCGGGATCCGCGACGGCGCGGCGGAAGGGCAGCTGCGTCCTTCCGTGCATACGGCCTGGACCGAGGTCACGGGATTGCCGTTCATGCTCGCCGGCGCGCTGCGCGACGCCGACGCGGCCGAGTTCGTCTCGCACCTCGTGCCGACCCTCGAAGCGCGCGGCATCGCCACGGAGACCACCGGCACGCCGCGTACGTACGCGGAGCTGACCGGCGACCCCGCGATCACCGTCAGCACGGTGGAGAGCACGGATCCGGACTGGTTCGAGCTCGGGATCCTGGTGCGGATCGACGGCCGCACCATCCCGTTCGAGCCGCTGTTCCGCGCGCTCGCACTTCGTCAGGGCAAGCTCAAGCTCGTCGACAACACGTGGTTCTCGCTGCGCCACCCCGCCTTCGACCGGCTGAAGGAGCTCCTGGACGAGGCGGCGGAGCTCGCCGAGTGGGAGACCGGGCCGAGGATCGCGCGCACCCACCTGACGCTCTGGGAGGACTTCGAGGACCTCGCCGACGAGACCGTGCCCGCGCAGGCCTGGCGGGCCGCCGTCGAGGGACTCCGAGCCGATCCGAGTGCGGATCCGGTTCCGGTGCCGGCCGCCATCACCGCCAAGCTGCGCCCGTACCAGCGCGAGGGATTCACGCGGCTCGCCCGGCTGTGGCAGCACCGCCTCGGCGGCATCCTCGCCGACGACATGGGGCTCGGCAAGACCGTGCAGCTGCTCGCGCTCATCGCTCACGCACGGGAGAGCCGGAGCGGCGTCGCCGACGGCGGAACCGCACCGTGGCTGGTCGTGGCGCCGACCTCGGTGCTTCCCGTCTGGCAGCGCGAGGCCGAGCGGTTCGCGCCAGGGCTCCGCGTGGTCCTGGCCGGCCGCACCCGCGACGCGCACGGGGTCGATCTCGCCTCCCATGTCGGCGATGCGGACCTCGTGATCACCTCGTACACCGTGCTGCGCCTGGACGCGGAGGAGTTCGCGCGCCGGCCATGGTCGGGAGTCGTGCTCGACGAGGCGCAGAACGTGAAGAACCCGGCGACCAAGCAGCACCAGGCCGTCGCGGCGCTCGACGCCCAGGCGGTCTATGCCGCGACCGGCACACCGCTGGAGAACGGTCTGGGGGAGCTGTGGGCGCTGCTGAGCCTCACATCGCCCGGCCTGTTCGCCTCGGCGCGGAGATTCCGGGAGGACTTCATCCAGCCGATCGAGCAGGGCAAGGTGCCGGAGAACGCCGAAGGCGCACCTTTCCGTCGATCCCGCATCGACCTGCTGCGACGGCGGATCCGTCCGTTCCTCATCCGCCGCACCAAGGAGCTCGTCGCCCCCGATCTCCCGGAGCGGCAGGAGCAGGTGCTCCGTGTCGAGCTCGCTCCCGCGCACCAGCACCGCTACGACACGGTGCTGCAGCGCGAACGGCAGAAGATCCTCGGCCTTCTGCCCGACCTCGACCGGCAGCGTTTCATCGTGTTCCGCTCGCTCACGATGCTGCGCATGCTGAGCCTGGCACCGGGGCTGATCGAGCCAGACGACGCCGGTATCGCGTCCCGAAAGCTCGAGGAGCTCGTGGAGCGACTGATCGAGCTGCGCTCCGAGGGGCACAGGGCGCTGGTGTTCAGCCAGTTCACGTCGTTCCTGGGGCTCGCGGCCGAACGGCTCCGCCGGGCAGGGCTCCGGGTGTCCTACCTGGACGGATCGACCAGGGACCGGGACCGGGTCGTCCAGGAGTTCAGGGAGGGCGAGCAGGACGCGTTCCTCCTCAGCCTCAAGGCCGGCGGTACCGGCCTCACGCTCACCGAGGCGGACTACGTGTTCCTGCTGGACCCGTGGTGGAATCCGGCGGCCGAGGCGCAGGCCGCCGATCGCGCACACCGGATCGGGCAGCAGAACCGCGTCTTCGTCTACCGGATGATCTCCGAGGGCACGATCGAGGAGAAGGTGCTCGCCCTGCAGCAGCGCAAGGCGCGCCTGTTCTCGGCGGTGCTCGACGACGAGGATCTGTTCGCGCAGTCCCTGACCGCTGACGACATCCGCGAACTGCTCGGCTGAGCCGCGGTCACCGGCGCGGTCGTGGCGGCCCTGGCGGCCGTCGGATTGGTTATGCACGGGCCGTCTCCAGGCCCGATCGCATGGGCCCCGGTAGGATCGACAGGTCCACACAGGAGGAGAAACATGCGGATCACGGGACTCGGGCACGCCGGGATGTTCATCGAGACGGTCGGCGGAGACATCATCTGCGACCCCGTCCTCGGCCCGTCCTTCTACGGATCCTGGTTCCCGTTCCCCGACAACCGCGGCCTCGACTGGGAGCGGCTCGGGCGCGAGGCCGACTTCCTCTACGTGTCGCACCGGCACCGCGACCACTTCGACCCGCGGCTGCTCGAGCGCTACATCCGCAAGGACATCGAGGTGCTCCTTCCGGAGTACCCGACCGACGATCTGGAGAAGGATCTCCGCGCCCTCGGGTACGAGAACATCACCTACGCGCCCGCGGGTGAGATCATCGAGCGCGGTGCGCTGAAGATCATGATCACGCCGCTGCGTGCTCCCAGCGACGGCCCGATCGGCGACTCCTCGCTCAGCGTCGACGACGGCTCCGGATCGGTGCTGAACCAGAACGACTCGCACCCGCTCGACCTGGAGCGGCTGCTCACGTTCGGCAAGCCGGACGCCTACTTCACGCAGGTCTCCGGCGCGATCTGGTGGCCCATGGTCTACGACCTGCCGCTGGATGCCAAGCAGAACTTCGCCCGCCTCAAGCGCGAGGCGCAGAACAAGCGCGCGATGTATTACATCGAGAAGGTCGACGCCCCGCACGTCTTCCCGATGGCGGGCCCGCCGATGTTCCTCCGCGATGAGCTGTTCGACTTCAACGGCATCGGCCGCAACGGCGAGTCGATCTTCACGGACCAGAAGCAGTTCCTGGCGCACATGAACGAGCTCGCTCCGCAGTACGACGGGCATCTGTTCGTGCCCGGCACCGTGGTGACCCTCGAGGACCGAGAGATCGCCTCGGTCGAGCAGACGCTCTACTCCGAGGACGAGCTGCGCCACATCTTCGACGAGAAGTGGGACTACCTCGAGGAGCAGCGGGCCACGCGCCAGCAGGAGATCCGCGACGAGGAGGCTCGTCGCTCGCCGATCCTTCCTCCCGAGGAGATGCTCGCGGCCATCAAGGAGTGGTGGGAGCCGCTGCTCAAGAAGTCCCGCACGATCCGGCTCGGTGTGGGTGGCAACGTCCGTTTCCGCATCGGCGAGCTCGATATGGTGGTCGACTTCCCGAAGGCCAAGGTGCGCGAGTACGCGGGGGAGGAGTGCATCTACTGGTACACGATCCCCGCCGACCTCGTCTCGACCAACATCGCCGACCATGAGATCGACTGGTCGAACTCGATCTTCCTGTCCATGCAGTTCTCCGTCGGCCGCAGCGGCAAGTTCAACGAGTTCCTCACCACGTTCCTCAAGTGCCTGTCCGTCGACCGGATCGAGTACGTCGAGAACTGGTACCAGGAGCAGACCGATCAGACCGAGGACGCCGAGGTCGGCGACTGGATCGTGCAGCGCCGCTGCCCGCACCTGCGCGCCGACCTGACCCGCACCGGATCCGTCGACGAGGAGGGCGTGCTCACCTGCAGCATGCACGACTGGAAATGGGATCTGAAGACGGGCCGTTGCCTGTCCACGAGCGGTCATCCGATCCGGGCCAAGCAGATCGATCCCGTCACCGACGACGCTCTGCGGCTCGGGGTCTGAGCCCCTACCGTCATCGCACGTCCGGAGCCGTCCTCCCCCTGGGGAGGGCGGCTTCTTTCGCGTGCTGCGCACCTGTCCACTCGGGGACCTTTTCTGTCCACTCAGGGACCATTTCGCGCGTCGCGCCGTCCCTAGCATGGGGATCCGGCGGGCGACGAGGCCCGCCCGGACGGAGAGAAACCCGATGGTCACCGCCTTCAGTTCCGCGACCGAGATCGCCCGCGAGATCAGGGTCGGCGCGGTCAGCCCGGTCGAGATCGCCGAGCTCTACCTCGACCGGATCGACCGGCTGAACCCTGCGATCAACGCGATCGTCTGGATCGACCCTGACGCGACCCTGGCCGAGGCCAGGCAGGCCGAGAGGGCGGTACGTGCGGGCACGCCGCTGGGACTGCTGCACGGCATCCCTGTGCCCATCAAGGACCTCACGGCCGCGGCCGGACAGCCCTGCTTCTACGGGTCGCTCGGCACCAACACCGCGGTGCAGACGCAGGACGACCTCATCGTCGGGGCGCTCCGCCGTGCGGGATGCGTGCTGCTCGGCCGCAGTCACGCCCCCGAAGCCGGCACGATGAGCGTGACCGAGACGTCGCGCTTCGGCGTGGCGCGGAACCCGTGGGACCTCAGCCGCTCACCGGCCGGATCCAGCGGCGGGGCAGGGGCGGCGCTGGCCGCGGGCCTCGCGCCGTTCACCCATGCCTCCGACGGCGGCGGCTCGATCAGGATGCCCGCGTCGAGCAACGGCCTCGTCGGGCTCAAGCCCTCGCGCGGGCGAGTGCCCTCGGCGGTCGCCGGATGGGAGCACGCGGCGACGGAGGGTGCGGAGGCACGCACGGTCGCCGACGCCGCCACGATCCTCGACGCGATCAGCGGGCCGGATCCGTTCGTGATGTACAACGCCCCGCGTCCCGAGCGCCCCTTCGCCACGGAGGTCGGACGGCCGCAGGAGCCTCTGCGGATCGGCCTGCTCCTGGAGGCGCCCACCGGCCTTCCCGTCGACGACGAATGCGTGAGGGCGGCGACGGGCACCGCGGCCTTCCTGGAGGCGATGGGGCACGTCGTGACACCCGTGACGCCGAGGTTCTACAGCGAGCGCGCGGTGCTCGGATACGTCACCCACATCATGGACGCGTCCGTCGCCGCGATGCCTTACCTCTGGCCCGAGCTCGCGGAGCCCTATCTGCGCCACCGGATGGCCCGCGCAGGCCGTGCCAGCGCCGTCGACTACGTGCAGAGCGCGATGCTCATCCAGGCCGAGACCTACGACATCGTGTCGCAGTTCGGGCGGGATTTCGACGTGCTGCTCACGCCGACCATGGCGACCGTCCCGGTGCCGGCCGGCGAACTCGTCGCCGAGGCGAACGAGCATCCCGATCTGCCGCGCGTCAGGGAGGGGCGCATGGTGAGCTTCACGAGCTGGGTCAACCTCGCGGGCCTGCCCGCCATCTCGCTGCCGATGCACGTCGCGGCGGACGGCCTGCCGATCGGTGCGCAGCTGGTCGCAGGACCCTGGCGCGAAGACGTCCTGCTGCGGCTCGCCGCGGCACTCGAAGAGGCGGCGCCATGGGTGCATCGCCGTCCCGCCGGATTCGAGGTCTGAGCGGATGATCGAACTCGTCCTCTCGCTCTTCAGCCAGCTGGGCCTGGTCGCGCTGCTGGCGCTCTCGCTCTCGCTCGTGTTCGGCGTCAGCCGGATCGTCAACCTCGCGGTCGGCGACTTCGCGACGATCGGAGCCTTCACGATGGTCGCGACTGCGGGGCTCCCGTTCTGGCTGGGGATCCTCATCGGCCTTGTCGTCTCGGTGCCGCTTCTCTACGTGATCGAACGCGGCCTGCTGAGCAGGCTCGTCGGGTCCCCGCTCGCCTCGCTGCTGGTGACCTGGGGCGTCGGGATGGTGCTCCGCCAGGTGTGCGAGCTCGTCTGGGGTGCGACGGCGCGGGCGGTCCGCGCCCCGGTCGACGGCGTCGTGACCGTCCTCGGGGTCCCGTACCCGTCCTTCCGCCTGCTCGCCGGTCTCGGCGGCGCCGTCGCGGTCGCGATCGTCCTCATCATCGCGTACCGGACGCGGGCAGGGCTCCGACTGCGCGCCGTGGCCGACAACTCCACGATGGCGGCGCTGCTGGGAACCCCGCCGGCGCGGACCAGGACGCTCACGTTCGTGGTGGCGGGGCTCCTCGCCGTCCTCGCGGGAGGTCTCTACAGCCCGCTGCTCGGCGTCAACCCCTCGATGGGCTTCACGATCCTCATCCCCGCGTTCGTGGTCCTCCTGCTCGCCAGGCCCGGCTCGTTCTCCGGGGCCGTCATCGCCGCGTTCTTCGTCGTCGCACTGCAGGTCGTGCTGCGCCGTTTCTTCGCCGACACCGCTGCGGACGCCCTCTTCTACGTCGTCGTGCTCTTCGCCGTCGCCGTCCGTTCCACCTCGACAACCAGGAGGCTCCTGACATGGTCCACCCGATTCCTTCCCTGCGGCCGCGTCGCATGACCCGCCGCAACCGCCTCGCGCTCGGAGCGGTCCTCGCCGCGGGCGCCTTGCTCCTGACGAGTTGCGGGAGCAGCATCGGCGGGGCATCGACGCAGAGCGACGCCGCAGGCCCGCTGAAAGTCGGCGTGATCGTCCCTGCGACCGGCAACATCTCGTCGGCCGGACTCGCTCTCAAGGCGGGCTTCGAGCTCGGCGTCGAGAAGATCAACGCCGAGGGCGGCGTGAACGGCAAGCCGATCGAGTACACCGTCGAGGACGACTCCTCGGACCCTGCGACGTCGACCCAGCTCGCGAAGAAGTACGTGCAGACCGGCGATGTCTCCCTGCTGTTCGGCACCATCACAGGCGACACCGCCGCCGCGGTCGCCTCCGTCGCGAACTCCGCGAAGATCCCCTTCGCGACGTCGATCCTCGGCGATCCCGCGGTCTGCTCGCGCTACGCATGGGGCTTCGGAGAATCGACCCATCAGCTGCTCACGCCGATCGTCCCGGACCTGCTCGCGAAGTACGGCACGCGGGTCGCGATCGTCGGCTCCGACTACAACTTCCCGCGGGACTATGCGGCGAGCGCGGAGAAGATCGTGACAGCCGCGGGAGGGACCGTGGTCGCGCAGGAGTTCAGCCCTCTGGGCACGACCGACTTCGAGTCGACCATCGGGCGCCTCAAAGCCGCAGCTCCCGACCTCGTGCTGTCCATGGTCGTCGGCGCGGACGCGATCGTCTTCACCAAGCAGGCGCAGGCCTTCGGGCTCCTGACACCCACGCTGGGCTATGAAGGCGCCCCGCTCGACGCCGACTACTACCCGGCTGTCGCGGATCAGGTCACGGGCCGAGAGCACGCGGTGCGCTGGAGCGACGGCTTCGCCGATGACGAGAGCAAGGCCTTCGTGGCGGCGTACCGCAAGAAGACAGGGTCGCAGGCACCGATCCCGGAGGTCGCCGCGAACGCCTACTTCGCGATCCGGTTCATCGCCGCGGCCGCGAACGACGCCAAGGCCACGGCGCCCGCCGAGCTCAATACCGCGATCGCCGGCTTCCGTTTCGACTCCCCGCTCGGCAAGGGGACGCACTTCGCGGGTCCCGCGAACATCCTGCAGGCCACCATGTCGACGGTGACCATCGGCGCCGGCGGCGCATATCCCGTCACAAAGGACCACGGGATGGTCGCCGACACCGAGACGACCTGCGGATGACCGCGTCGGCCGGCCGGGGGATCGGCGGTCTCGTCCGTCGCCCCGGCGCGATCCTCGTCGTCGTGGTCGTCCTGCTCGCGGTGCTCCCGTTCGGGCTCGCACCGTACGCGCTCGGCGTCGTCGCCCTCGGCCTCGTCTACGGGCTCTTCACCTACGGGCTGGATCTCTCCTGGGGGCGGGTAGGACTCATCAGCGTGGGACAGGCCGCGTTCTTCGGCCTCGGCGCCTACGCGCTCACGATCGGCGTCTCGCTCGGCGTGCCGTGGATGCTGGCCGCTGCGCTGGGCGTCGTGATCGCCGCCGGCATTGCGGGACTGATCGCGCAGATCGCGCTCGCCGTGAAGGGCGAGACCGCGGTGCCGCTCTTCATCCTCTTCACGCTCGGCATCAGCCAGCTCCTGCAGCGCGTCGCGACCTCGATGCCGGAGGTGACGGGCGGATCCAACGGGATGGTCGCGCCGACGCTCGACCTCGTCCCGACCTACTACCTCGTGCTCGCCGTCACCGTGGTCGTGGTCGGGCTCACGTTCCGGTTCTTCGTGGCGGGGCGGCGCGGTGCGTTCCAGCTCGCGGTGCTGGTGAATCCGGCCAGGGCGGAGCACCTCGGCATCAGCGTGCGCGGGACGCAGACCGCGGCCTTCATGATCTCGGCCGCGGTCTCGGCGGTGGCGGGGGCGCTCTTCGCACCCGTCGCAGGCCTCGTCACCCCCGCGACTCTCGGGCTGGCGCTGTCGACCAGCGTCCTCACCTGGCTCGCGGTCGGTGGCAAGGGTTCGCTGATCGGCCCGTTCCTCGGCGCCGTGCTTCTCACGGTGGCCGCGCAGACTCTCGGCCGCACGTGGCAGAGCTGGTACGTCTTCGGGGTGGCCGCACTCTTCATCCTGGTGGTGCGATTCGCTCCGGGCGGCGTGGCCGGCGGAGCGCGGCGCCTGCTCCTCGGGCGATCGGAGGTGCTGCGCGTCCCCTCGGCCCGGCCGGTGCGACGTCCGAGTGCACCGCCTCCCACCGATGCCCCGTTGCTGCAGGTGGAGGGCGTGGACCAGCGCTTCGGCAGGTCGAGCGTGCTGCAGGACATCTCGCTCACCGTCCGCAGCGGGCAATGCGTGGCACTGATCGGACCGAACGGCGCGGGCAAATCCACCCTGCTCTCGGTGATCGCGGGCCTGCTCCGCCCTTCGGCCGGACGAGTCCTGCTCCGCGGAGAGGACGTCACCCTCTACGGCGTCGACCGCCGGGCCAGGCTGGGCATCGGCCGGCTGTTCCAGGTGCCGAGCGTCTTCACCGCGCTCTCCGTCGCGGACAACCTCACCCTCGCCGCTCTCAGCGGGGGATCGACCGATAAGGCTCCCGCCGATGCCCGCCTCGCCGGCGAGCTGTCGATGGCCGAGCGAAGGCACCTCGAGCTCGACATGGTGCTGCGGGGCCCCTCCGATCTCGTGCTGCTCGACGAACCTGCCGCGGGGCTGTCCCATGCCGACGCGCGCACGCTGGCGCAGCGCCTGCGCCGTGTCGTGGCGGACACCGGATGCGGCATGGTCGTCGTCGAGCACGACATGGAGATCGTGCGGGAGATCGCGGACCGCGTCGTGGTGCTGTCCAACGGCGCGATCATCGCGTCGGGAACCATGGATGAGATCGTCGCGCACGATGCCGTGCGCCATGCCTACCTGGGGAGCTGATGGTGCTTCATGCGCGGGGGATCGCCGGCGGATACGACGGCGTCCGGATCGTCGACGGCGTCGACCTCGAGGTCGGTGCGGGGGAGATCGTGGGACTGCTGGGCAGGAACGGGATGGGGAAGTCGACCCTGCTCGGAGCGCTCTTCGGGACGGTGGAGCGCCTCAGCGGCGCGGTCGAGGTGGGAGGCCGAAGCCTCACGGCGCGGAGCCCCGATCGGTCGGCCGCCGCGGGCGTCGCCTTCCTCCCCGAGGATCGCGGGGTGTTCCCGTCGCTGACCGTCGCGGAGAACCTCCGGCTCGCCCGGCGGGGGTATCGGCCGGCGGTCGATCCGCTCGAGGTCTATCCGACGCTCCGAGAGCGGGCGGTGCAGCCGGCGGGAACGCTGTCCGGCGGTCAGCAGCAGCAGCTCGGGATCGCCCGCGCGATCCTCGCCGGCTCGGCGCTCGTGTGCATCGACGAGCTCACGCACGGCCTGCAGCCGTCGATGGTGACAAGCACGTTCGCGGCGCTGCGCGCTGTCGCGGATTCCGGCGTCGGGGTGCTGTTCGTGGACCAGAACCCCGATCTCGTCACGGCGTCCTGCGATCGGGTACTCGTGATGGAGGCGGGGAGGATCGTGCTGGACCGGAAGGTCGAGGACGGGGTCGTCGAGGAGCTGCGGCGTCTGCTCGTGCTCAGCTGACAGCATCCTCCGCCGCGCGCAGCTCGCGCGGGCTCCGTCCGAACCGCTGCCGGACGACCTTGCTGAGCCGGGAGGGATCGCGGAAGCCCCAGCGGCGCCCCACGGCGGCGAGCGGCTCATCCCTGCTCGCGGTCTGCAGCTCCCGGCGCACCCCCTCCACCCGCCGCGCCAGCACGTGCTCGCCGACCGTGGTGCCGGCGTGACGGAAGACGCGGTGCAGGTAGCTGACCGAGATGTGGTTCGCCTCGGCGATCCTCGCAGGAGTGAGGTCGGGGTCGGCGAGGCGTCCGTCGATCCACTCCACGACGCGGTCGTAGACCACGTCCTCCGCGGAGCGGACGGTCGGACGCTCGCCTCGTGCCTCCCTGACACAGTCGCGGAGCAGCGACAGCGCGACATCGGCGAGCTCGAGCCGCAGCGCGGCGGGCAATGCTCCCCAGCGCTCCGGGACGCCGGCCAGCAGCCCCGTCAGGATGCAGGCCGCGGCCGTGTCGGAGAGGGCCGCGGAGCCCGCCACCGCCGACAGGTCCCGGTCGCTCGCGCCCAGCGCGTCGACGTCCACGGCCAGGACGAGATACCGATAGGGCCCGACGAGGTCGAGGAAGAACGGCGCGGACCGGGAGTAGAGCACCATGCTGCCAGGGCGCAGCGCGGTCTCGGTCCGGTTCTGCGCGAAGGTGCCGGATCCCTCGAGGAGGATGCCGAGGAAGCGCGTGTCGATCGCGGTCGAGAACGCGAGCGGACGGACGCTGACCGAGTAGTCGTCCCTGATGTCGCAGCCGAGCAGGCGCCCGAGCGCCCAGGAGGACGAGCGTGCGCGATACGGATCCTCGTGAGGCCGGACGACCACCGCGTCGCCGGGCGCGCGATCGCTCGGCGCATCGTCGAGGTAGCCGCTGACGACCGCGCCGCCGAGGGTCGAGGTGATGTGCATGGCTCCGCCTTTCTCTTCGTCGAGAGGGAGCGCAGGGTGCCCGATCACTGTATCTCAGGATACCTGCCATTCGGTCCGGCGGCCTGTCTGCGAGCGGTCATCCGGTGCGGGCTGCGGAGATCGCTCCCGTCGTCCTGACGCATGGTGTCCTCATCTGTACCACTGTCCGGGCGGGCGGTACACTCCTGGTATGGCCACCGTACTTCCGCGGATCCAGGTGACGCAGACCCCAGAGCTCGCCGCGGGGCTCGAACTGGCGGAGAAGGAGTGGCCGGGCGCCTCCCGGTCCGAACTCGTCGCGCGTCTTGCAGTGGCGGGGAGCGAGACCCTGGCCGCGAAGCGAGCGGCTCGACGATCCGAGCGGCGCAAGGTGCTGGAGGAGACGCGGGGGAAATTCAACTACCCGCCCAGCTACCTTGAAGACCTTCGGAAGGAATGGCCGGAGTGATCGTCGTCGATGCGAATGTGCTGATCGCCTGGTGGACTCCAGGAGATCGGCACGCGGACCTTGCTGCTGAGATCCTCGACACGGAGGACGATCTGATTCTGCATCCGGTCACGCTCGCCGAGACGCTCGTCTGGCCGGTTCGCGAGGGTCGTGAGGACGAGGCTGTGCAGGACATCGTCCGGTTGGGGATCGATCGGCACGTCCCGCTGCTCGACGAGCCGCTCGATGTTGCGCGCCTCCGTGGCACGACGAAGCTCAGGCTGCCCGACGCCTATGTGCTCGCCACGTCGATCGAACTCAACGCGACTCTCGCCACCTTCGACCCTCGTCTCGCCGATGCCGCCCGCGAGCGCGGCGTCGCCGTCGTGGGTGCGTAGCCGGACCGGGTAGACTGAGGCAATACTTCAAAGCAACCTTTAACACCGTCCCGTGAGGCGGAGAAGGGAGCCGGCAGATGAGCGCACGTATCGTGCTGCAGGAAGCCGACATCAGGCGCGCCTTGACGCGCATCGCCCATGAGATCCTCGAATCCAACCGGGGAGCGGAGGACCTGATCCTCCTGGGCATCCCCACCCGCGGGGTCCCGCTCGCCGAGCGCCTCGCGATGCTGATCACGGAGATCGCGCAGATCGCGGTCCCGGTCGGATCTCTCGACGTCACGCTCTTCCGCGATGACCTCGCGAAGCATCCGACGCGATCGCCGCATCGCACGCACATCCCCGCCGGCGGCATCGACGGCAAGACCGTCGTCCTCGTCGACGACGTGCTCTTCTCCGGCCGCAGCATCCGTGCCGCCCTCGACGCGCTGCAGTCCATCGGCCGCCCCGCCGTGGTGCGCCTCGCGATCCTCGTCGACCGCGGGCACCGCGAGCTGCCGATCCGCCCCGACTTCGTGGGCAAGAACATCCCCTCGTCCCGCGCCGAGCGCGTCAACGTGCGCCTGCGCGAGGACGACGGCGAGGAGTACGTCTCGATCGAGGGAGGCGACGAATGAGGCACCTGCTCGACACCAGGACGCTCGCTCGTGAGGACGCGATGCGCATCCTCGACATCGCCGAGGACATGGCGGACACCCAGTCCCGCGAGGTCAAGAAGCTGCCGACGCTCCGCGGCAAGACCGTGGTGAACCTCTTCTTCGAGGACTCCACCCGCACGCGCATCTCGTTCGAGGCCGCCGCCAAGCGCCTCTCCGCCGACGTGATCAACTTCGCTGCGAAGGGATCCAGCGTCTCCAAGGGCGAGAGCCTCAAGGACACGGCCCAGACGCTCGAGGCGATCGGCGCCGACGCCGTCGTCGTGCGGCATCCCGCGTCCGGCGCCCCGCGCACGCTCGCCACGAGCGGCTGGATCTCGGCCGGGGTCGTGAACGCCGGCGACGGCACGCACGAGCACCCCACCCAGGGCCTGCTCGACGCCTACACGATCCGCAAGCGCCGCTTCGGCGCGGACAGCCGGGGCCGCGACCTCGGCGGGGTGCGGGTCGTGATCGTCGGCGACGTGCTCCACTCCCGCGTGGCGCGCTCCAACGTGTGGCTGCTGTCGACGCTCGGCGCGGAGGTCACCCTGGTCACCCCGCCGACGCTGATCCCGCAGGACGTCACCGGCTGGCCGGCGCGGGTGCTGTACGACCTCGACGCAGCGCTGGCCGAGGAGCCGCACGCGGTGATGATGCTGCGGATCCAGCTCGAGCGCATGCACGCGGCCTTCTTCCCCTCCGAGCGCGAGTACACCCGCCGGTGGGGCCTGGACGCGGCGCGGCTGCGGCGGCTGCCCGACGATACGATCGTGATGCACCCCGGTCCGATGAATCGCGGACTGGAGATCTCCTCCGATGCCGCCGATTCCGCCCGCTCCACCGTGCTGGAGCAGGTCACGAACGGCGTGTCCGTGAGGATGGCGGCGCTGTACCTGCTGCTGGCGGGGGAGCGCCCCGAGCCGGACAAGGCAGGGGCGAGCGCCGCGACCGAGGAGTTCGAGATGAATCGAGGAGACCGATGACCGAGAGCCTGCTTTTCCGAGGCGCGAAGATCCTCGGCGCCGATTCCGCGGACATCCTCGTCCAGGACGGGCTGATCGCCGAGGTCGGTTCCGGCCTCTCCGCGGCCGGCGCGCGCGTCATCGACGCCGACGGGCTGGTCGCTCTGCCCGGGCTGGTGGATCTGCACACGCACCTGCGCGAGCCCGGCTACGAGGCCAGCGAGACCGTGCTGTCCGGCACCCGAGCGGCGGCAGCCGGTGGCTTCACCGCCGTGTTCGCGATGCCGAACACTTCGCCCGTCGCCGACTCGGCCGGTGTGGTCGAGCAGGAGCTCGCCCTCGGCGAGGCCGCCGGCTACGCCACGGTGCAGCCGATCGGCGCCGTCACCGTCGGCCAGAAGGGCGAGCGGCTCGCCGAGCTGGGGGCGATGGCCTCCTCGCGCGCGAACGTCCGCGTCTTCAGCGACGACGGCTTCTGCGTGTGGGATCCGCTCATCATGCGCCGCGCGCTCGAATACGTGAAGGCCTTCGGCGGCGTGATCGCGCAGCACGCGCAGGATCCGCGGCTCACCGAGGGCGCCCAGCTGAACGAGGGCGCCGTCTCCGCGGAGCTCGGCCTCGCGGGCTGGCCCGCCGTCGCCGAGGAGTCGATCATCGCGCGCGACATCCTGCTCGCCGAGCACGTCGGATCCCGGCTGCACGTCTGCCACCTCTCCACGGCCGGCTCGGTCGAGCTGATCCGCTGGGCGAAGAAGCGCGGAGTGGCGGTGACCGCCGAGGTCACCCCGCACCACCTGCTGCTGACCGACGAGCTGGCCCGCGGCTATGACGCGCGGTTCAAGGTCAACCCGCCGCTGCGCACCCAGGAGGACGTGCTCGCCGTGCGCGAGGGCCTCGCCGACGGCACGATCGACATCGTCGCGACCGACCACGCCCCGCACCCGAGCGAGGCAAAGGCCTGCGAGTGGCAGGCCGCCGCCAACGGCATGGTGGGGCTCGAGTCCGCACTGCGGGTCGTGCACCAGGCCATGGTTCAGACGGGCCTGCTGGACTGGACGGATGTGGCGCGCGTCATGAGCTCCGCTCCGGCGCGGATCGGCTCCCTCGCCGGCCACGGCACGCCGATCGCCGCCGGGCAGCCGGCGGAGTTCGCGCTCTACGACGCCGACGCGGTCGGCGTCTTCGCCGAGTCGGATCTGCACGGGCAGAGCACGAACTCGCCGTACCTCGGCCGCGACCTTCCGGGCAAGGTCCTCTGGACGGTGCACCACGGATACGTGACGCTCGAGGACGGCGTGCTGGCCGAGCGGGGAGTGCGCTCGTGAACCAGCAGCTCGCCGGAACGGTCGTTCTCGCGGTCGCCCTGCTGCTGATCCTCGGCGGCGTGTTCGCCTGGCGTGCACGGCTGCGTCGCGACTCCGGGCTCACGGCGCCGCTCGGCGTGCCGGAGCACGCGGAGGTGCAGGCCCGCTACGAGACGCTCTACGTCGCGACGACCAAGCACGATCACTCGCTCGAGCGCCTCGCCGTCCGTCCTCTCGTGTACCGCGCCCGCGGCGAACTCACCATCACCGACCGCGGCGCGGCGCTGAGTCTCGACGGCTCGCCGACCGTGTTCCTCGCATCGTCGCGGCTAATCGGCGCGGACCGGGCGACCGTCACGATCGACCGGGTCGTCGAACCGGGCGGCCTCATCCGCCTCGTCTGGCGCACGGACGAAGGCACCGTCGTCGACAGCTACCTGCGCATCACCGGTGACATCGGGAACACCGATGCCTCCGGCGCCGCGCTCACCGACCTCCAGCGACTCATCAGCTCGCAGCGCCCCGACGCTGCCTCCGAGACAGGAGAATCCGCATGACCCTTCCCCACGACTCCGCCGTGCTCGTCCTCGAGGACGGCACGCGCCACGTCGGGCGCGCCTACGGCGCCCGCGGCACCACCCTGGGCGAGGTCGTCTTCGCGACCGGCATGTCCGGCTACCAGGAGACCCTCACCGACCCGTCCTACGCGGGTCAGATCGTGCTGCAGACCGCGCCGCACATCGGCAACACCGGGATGAACGACGAGGACCCGGAGTCCCGGCGCATCTGGGTCGCCGGGTACATCGTGCGCGACCCCTCGCGGGTCGTGTCGAACTGGCGAGCGAACACGTCGCTCGACGAGACGCTGGTGCGCGACGGGATCGTCGGCATCAGCGGCATCGACACGCGTGCGGTGACCCGCCACATCCGCTCCGCCGGATCCATGCGCGGCGGTGTCTTCTCCGGTGCGGACGCCGCGCTGGACGCCGACGAGCAGCTGCGCCGCGTGACCGAGGCGCCGGAGATGGCCGGTCAGAACCTCTCCGCTGCGGTCTCCGTCGAGCACGCGGAGGTCACGCCGGCGACGGGGGAGCGGATCGGCAACCTCGCCGTGCTCGACCTCGGCGTCAAGCAGTCCACGCTCGACAACCTCGCCGCGCGCGGATTCGACGTGCACGTGCTGCCGCAGTCCTCCACGTTCGCCGACATCGCGGCCGTCGATCCGGTCGCCGTGTTCTACTCGAACGGCCCCGGCGACCCCTCAGCGTCGGACGCGCAGGTCGCGGTGCTCCGCGAGGTGCTCGACGCCGGCCTGCCGTACTTCGGGATCTGCTTCGGCAACCAGCTGTTCGGCCGCGCTCTCGGGCTCGGCACCTACAAGCTCACGTTCGGCCACCGCGGCATCAACCAGCCGGTGCTCGACAAGGCCACAGGCAGGGTCGAGATCACCGCTCACAACCACGGCTTCGCGGTCGAGGCCCCCATCGAGGGCTCCTTCGACAGCCCGCACGGCTACGGCAAGGTCGAGGTCAGCCACGTAGGCCTCAACGACCAGGTGGTCGAGGGGCTCCGCGCCCTCGACATCCCCGCGTTCTCGGTGCAGTACCACCCCGAGGCCGCCGCCGGACCGCACGACGCCAACTACCTCTTCGACCGCTTCCGTGATGTCGTCGTCGCCCACCTCTCCACGAAGGACAGCAAGTAATGCCCAAGCGCGACGACATCCACTCCGTCCTCGTCATCGGATCCGGCCCGATCGTCATCGGTCAGGCCTGCGAGTTCGACTACTCCGGCACCCAGGCCTGCCGCGTCCTGCGCGAAGACGGCGTCCGCGTCATCCTCGTGAACTCCAACCCGGCCACGATCATGACCGACCCGGACTTCGCGGACGCGACGTACATCGAGCCGATCACCCCCGAGGTCATCGAGACCATCATCGCCAAGGAGAAGCCGGACGCGATCCTGCCGACCCTGGGCGGCCAGACGGCGCTGAACGCGGCCATGGCGCTGCACGAGCGCGGGATCCTGGAGAAGTACGGCGTCGAGCTCATCGGCGCAAAGGTCGACGCGATCCAGAAGGGCGAGGACCGCCAGATCTTCAAGCAGCTCGTGCTCGATGCGGGCGCCGACGTCGCTGCGTCCGTGATCTGCCACACGATGGACGAGCTGCTCGAAGGGGCCGAGAAGCTCGGCTACCCGCTGGTCGTCCGCCCGTCCTTCACGATGGGCGGACTCGGATCCGGTTTCGCCTACGACGAGAAGGACCTGCGCCGCATCGGCGGCGCCGGCCTGCACGACTCGCCGACCACCGAGGTGCTCCTGGAGGAGTCGATCCTCGGCTGGAAGGAGTATGAGCTCGAGCTCATGCGCGACACCGCAGACAACACGGTGGTCGTCTGCTCGATCGAGAACGTCGACCCGGTCGGCGTGCACACGGGTGACTCCATCACGGTCGCCCCGGCGCTCACGCTCACCGACCGCGAGTACCAGAACCTCCGTGACATCGGCATCGACATCATCCGCGCCGTCGGCGTGGACACCGGCGGCTGCAACATCCAGTTCGCTGTGAACCCGGAGAACGGCCGGGTCATCGTCATCGAGATGAACCCCCGCGTGTCGCGGTCCTCGGCGCTCGCGTCGAAGGCGACCGGCTTCCCGATCGCCAAGCTCGCGGCCAAGCTGGCCCTCGGCTACCGCCTGGACGAGATCCCGAACGACATCACCGGCGTGACCCCGGCGAGCTTCGAGCCCACGCTCGACTACGTCGTGGTCAAGGCGCCGCGGTTCGCATTCGAGAAGTTCCCCGCCGCGGACGCCACGCTCACGACGACCATGAAGTCGGTCGGCGAGGCGATGGCGATCGGACGCAACTACACGACCGCGCTGCAGAAGGCGCTCCGCTCGCTCGAGAAGCGCGGATCCTCCTTCCACTGGGGCGCGGAGAGCCGCAGCGTCGAGGAGCTGCTCGAGATCTCCAAGACGCCGACCGACGGTCGGATCGTCACCCTGCAGCAGGCGCTGCGCAAGGGCGCTACGATCGAGCAGGCGTTCGAGGCCACGGCGATCGACCCGTGGTTCATCGACCAGATGGTGCTCATCAACGAGGTCGCGGAGCAGATCCGTACGGCCCCCGAGCTCGACGCCGACACGATCCGGCTCGGCAAGGACCACGGCTTCTCCGACGCGCAGTTCGCCGAGCTTCGCGGCATCGGCGAGGCCGAGGTGCGGGGCGTCCGGCACGGGCTCGGCATCCGCCCGGTCTACAAGACCGTCGACACCTGCGCGGGCGAGTTCCCCGCGCTCACGCCCTACCACTACTCCAGCTACGACAGCGAGACCGAGGTCACGCCGTCCGAGCGCACCAAGGTCGTCATCATCGGTTCCGGCCCGAACCGCATCGGCCAGGGCGTCGAGTTCGACTACTCGTGCGTGCACGCCTCCTTCGCGCTCTCGGACGCCGGCTTCGAGACCGTGATGGTCAACTGCAACCCGGAGACGGTGTCCACCGACTACGACACCTCCGACCGGCTCTACTTCGAGCCGCTCACCCTGGAGGACGTGCTCGAGGTGCTGCACGCCGAAGCGCAGAGCGGCACCATCCTCGGCGTCGTCTGCCAGCTCGGCGGACAGACCCCGCTCGGGCTCGCGAAGGGCATCGAGGCTGCCGGTTACACGGTGCTCGGCACGAGCCCCGAGGCGATCGACCTCGCCGAGGAGCGCGAGCTGTTCTCTCGCCTGCTCGACGAGGCGGGCCTCGTCGCTCCGCGCAACGGCACGGCGATCGACGTGGACGGCGCCGTCGCGGTGGCCGAGGAGATCGGCTACCCGGTGCTGGTGCGCCCGAGCTTCGTGCTCGGCGGGCGCGGCATGGAGATCGTCTACGACACCCCTGCGCTGCGCGACTACTTCGTGCGCACGGCGGGCGAGGTCATCATCGAGGAGGGCAAGCCCCTGCTCGTGGACCGCTTCCTGGACGACGCGATCGAGATCGACGTGGACGCGCTGTACGACGGAACAGAGCTCTACATCGGCGGCGTCATGGAGCACCTCGAAGAGGCCGGCATCCACTCCGGCGACTCGAGCTGCACCCTGCCGCCGGTCTCGCTCGGACGCACCGACATCGACCGGGTGCGTGAGGCGACGCTCTCGATCGCCGAGGGCGTGGGCGTGCGGGGTCTGCTGAACGTGCAGTTCGCGATCAGCGCCGGCGTGCTCTACGTGATCGAGGCGAACCCGCGTGCGAGCCGCACCGTGCCGTTCGTGTCGAAGGCTCTGGGGATCCCGCTCGCGAAGGCGGCGAGCCGCATCCTGTCCGGGACCACGATCGCCGCGCTCAAGGACGAGGGCCTGCTGCCCGAGAACGACGGATCCCGCGTGCCGCTGGGCTCGCCGGTCTCGGTCAAGGAGGCCGTGCTGCCCTTCAAGCGGTTCCGCACCGCGGACGGCCGCATCGTCGACTCCGTGCTCGGCCCTGAGATGCGCTCGACCGGTGAGGTCATGGGCATCGACCGCGACTTCCCGACCGCGTTCGCGAAGAGCCAGGCTGCGGCCTACGGCGGAACGCCGACCTCCGGCACCGTGTTCATCTCGGTCGCCGACGCCGACAAGCGCGCCGTGATCCTGCCCGCGCACCGGCTGCACCAGCTCGGGTTCACGATCGTGGCGACCACGGGCACCGCGGAGATCCTCTCGCGCAACGGCATCCCGGTGACGGTCGTCGAGAAGTACAGCGAGACCCAGGCGAGCGGCGAGACGAACATCGTCGACCTGATCGACCAGGGCGCGATCGACATCATCGTGAACACGCCGTCCGGCGGCGCCGCACGTGCCGACGGCTACGAGATCCGCGCGGCCGCGGTCGCCGCGGACAAGGCGCTGTTCACCACGATCGCGACGCTCGGCGCCGCCGTGAGCGGGATGGATGCGGCGGACAAGGGCTTCGAGGTGCGCAGCCTCCAGGAGTACGCCCAGGACCGGCTGGCGCGCGCGTGACCGTGACCTCGTTCGGATCGCGGCTGCGCCGGGCGCTCGACGCGTACGGCCCGCTGTGCGTGGGCATCGACCCGCACGAGGCGCTGCTGGACGTCTGGGGCCTGCCCCAGACGGCCGAGGGCGTGCGCGCGTTCGGGCTCGCCACGGTCGAGGCCGCCGCGGGGCGCGTCGGGATGGTCAAACCGCAGGTCTCGTTCTTCGAGCGCTTCGGATCCCGCGGCTTCGCCGCGCTCGAAGACGTCATGTCGGCGGCGCGTGCGGCGGGGCTCCTGGTCGTCGCCGACGCGAAGCGCGGCGACATCGGCACGACCATGGCCGGCTACGCGCAGGCCTGGCTCGAGCCGGGCGCGCCGCTCGAAGCCGATGCGCTCACGATCAGCCCCTACCTCGGCGGCGGGTCGCTCGCAGAGGCGATCACGCGCGCGCTGCCCGTGGGCAAGGGCGTGTTCGTGCTCGCCGCGACGAGCAACCCCGAGGGCGCGCCGGTGCAGCAGGCGCTGGTCCCCGCGGCCCTCGCGACGACCCAGGGGGAGACCACCGCGCTGCGCATCACCCGGGACGTGACGGCCTACGACGCGCCGGAGAGCGAGCTCGGATCCGTCGGCCTCGTGATCGGGGCGACCATCGACCGGGCCGGTTTCGCCCTGGACGACGACACGCTGCGCACGGTGCCGCTGCTCGCGCCCGGATTCGGCGCGCAGGGCGCGACACCCGCGGATCTGCGTGCGAGATTCGGTACGCTGGCAGGTAACGTCCTGGCTTCCGAAAGCCGGAGCATCCTGTCCGCTGGTCCGGACCGGATCGCAGCGACGATCGAAGAGCGCGCCGCGCGCTACCAGGAGGTCATGGGTGGTTGAACCGGCAGGGCGTGCAGTCCCCGAGGTCGATCGTGTCGCCGCTGCGCGCCGAGCGGTCGAGCGCCGCCGCGCGCGGGCGTCGCTGAAGCGCGATCTGACCATGCGGGTGATCGCTCCGCAGGACGTACTGGCCGCGGCCGCGGCGGACCCGCTCTCGACGGCGGGAACGCTGCGCGTGCCGGACTTCCTCACCGCTCTGCCGGCGATCGGCGCCGGCAAGCGCGATCGCATCCTCGCCGACCTGCAGATCTCGCCGGTCAAGCGACTCGGAGGCCTCGGATCCCGCCAGCAGCTCGCGCTGCGCCACTGGGTCGATGCCCGGTTCCCCCAGCCCGTGCCCCGCGAGGGCCGCAGCCGCCTGCTCGTGCTGGCGGGGCCGACCGCGGTCGGCAAGGGCACGGTCGCGGCGCACATCCGCGAGAACCACCCCGAGATCCACCTGTCCGTGTCCGCGACCACGCGCGCTCCTCGTCCGGGGGAACAGGACGGTGTGCACTACTTCTTCGTCGACGACGCCGAGTTCGACCGCATGATCGCGACGGACGAGCTGCTCGAGCACGCGACCGTGCACAACCGGTTCCGCTACGGCACTCCGCGCAGGCCGATCGACGCGGCGCTGGCCGAGGGCAAGACGGTGCTGCTGGAGATCGACCTGCAGGGCGCACGGCAGGTGCGCGCTGCGGATCCCTCCGCGAACCTCGTGTTCCTGCTGCCCCCGTCCTGGGACGAACTTGTGCAGCGGCTGGTCGGCCGGGGCACGGAGGACGCGGAGGAACGCACCAGACGTCTGCGCACCGCGAAGGTCGAATTGGCCTCTCAGTCCGAGTTCGATCACCGTGTCGTGAACGAGGACGTCGCCACGGCCGCCCGAGAGGTCGTAGAATTGTCCTCGGCGTCTGCGCGCTGACCGCTCTCTCCCGGTCCCTGAGCTTGTCGAAGGGTCCTGAGCCGGTCCGAGGGCCGGTGCGCACGCCCGAATTCTTCGCGACGCGCGTCGCCGAACATCCCACCAACAGGAGGTCCACCATGGCCGGACACAACAACGGCATCATCGACCCGCCCATCGACAACCTGCTCGACCGCGTCGAGTCCAAGTACGAGCTCGTCATCTACGCGTCCAAGCGCGCGCGTCAGATCAACGACTACTACTCCGACCTGCACGAGGGCAACCTGTTCGACAACGTGGGTCCGCTGGTCGACTCCTCCGTCGAGGACAAGCCGCTGACCATCGCGCTGCACGAGATCAACGAGGACAAGCTCCGCATCCGCCACGCGGAGTGAGCTGACCCTCCGGAGCCGCCGTCATCCCTTCCGTGGATGTCGGCGGCTCCGTTCATACTGGGCTCGGGCGCACCGCCCGGCTGCCTGGGGTGCATCCCGCCCCACCCGACCTTCCTCCACACCAAGGAGCACCGATGAGCGCGCTGCGTCTGTTCACCTCCGAGTCCGTCACCGAGGGGCACCCGGACAAGATCTGCGACCAGATCTCCGACTCGATCCTGGACGGCCTGCTCACGGTGGACACCGGGGCGCGCGTCGCCGTGGAGACGCTCGTGACGACCGGCCTCGTGCACGTGGCGGGGGAGATCCGCACCTCCGGCTACGTCGACATCCCGACCATTGTGCGGGATGTCGTCAACGGGATCGGCTACACGTCCAGCGAAACCGGGTTCGACGGCTCCTCATGCGGCGTGAGCGTGTCGGTGGGGGAGCAGTCGGCCGACATTGCGAGCGGCGTGGACCAGGCGCGCGAGCACCGCGAAGGCGGCTCGTCGGATCCCAGGGACCTCCTGGGCGCCGGCGACCAGGGCATCATGTTCGGCTTCGCGACGACCGAGACGCCGCAGCTCATGCCGATGGCGGCGTGGACCGCGCATCGCCTGGCGGAGCGGTTGACCGAGGTGCGCCGCGACGGCACGCTGCCGTTCCTGCGCCCCGACGGCAAGACCCAGGTGACGCTCGGCTACGACGGCTTCACTCCGAAGACGGTCGACGCGGTGGTGCTGTCCACCCAGCACAACCCGGAGATCTCGCAGGAGGAGCTCAAGGCGCTCGTCCGCGAGCACGTGATCGATCCCGTGCTCGCCACGACGGGCCTCGACCTCGACGGCGTCACGCACTACATCAACCCGGCCGGCCCCTTCGTCACCGGTGGCCCGAAGGGCGATGCGGGCCTCACCGGCCGCAAGATCATCATCGACACCTACGGCGGGGCGGCACGACACGGCGGCGGTGCCTTCAGCGGCAAGGACCCGTCCAAGGTCGACCGCTCCGGCGCCTACGCCATGCGCTGGGTCGCCAAGAACGCGGTCGCGGCGGGTCTCGCCGATCGGCTCGAGGTGCAGGTCGCGTACGCGATCGGCGTCGCGCAGCCCGTGGGACTGTACGTGGAGACGTTCGGCACCGGCAAGGTCGACGACGAGACGATCACCCGTGCGATCCGCTCGGTCTTCGACCTGCGCCCGCAGGCGATCATCGAGGAGCTCGATCTGCTGCGCCCGATCTACGCCGCCACGGCGGCCTACGGGCACTTCGGCCGCGAGCTGCCGACGTTCACCTGGGAGCAGACGACGCGCGCCGACGACCTGCGCCGCGCCGCCGGCCTCTGATCGACCCCGCTCACCCGCAAGCTCCGCTCGTGCCACGGCCGATCGCCCGCGTGCTGCTGGACTCGCCGGTCCCGCAGCTGGATCGGCTGTTCGACTACGCCATCCCGGCTGAGCTGATCGATGACGCGATGCCGGGGGTGCGGGTGCGGGTGCCGCTCCGCTCGGCCGGACGACTCATCGACGCGTACCTGGTCGAGCTCGACACCGAGGACGACGACACCAGGACTCTCGCCGAGGTGGACGCCGTGGTGTCGCGCGCACAGGTGCTGCCGGAGCAGCTCTCCACGCTCGCCCGCCGCGTGGCCGATCGCGCCGCCGGCAGCGCCTCGGACGTGCTCCGGTTGATCGTGCCCAAGCGCCAGGTGCGCGTGGAGAAGGCATGGCTCGCGGCCCGGGCCGTCGATGATGCGACCCAGGAAGCGGACGACGCCCCGCGGGATCCGGACGCCGCCGCCGTCTCGCCGAGCACCGCGGTGCTCCCCGCCGTCTCCGACACGATCGCCCAGTACGAGGGGCTCGCCGAGGCGCTCGCGGATTCGGCGCGGGCCGCCGTGGAGGCGATTCCGCGGCTGGCCCCCGACGGATTGCCGGAGTGGACCCGGCTGCTGGCCGCCGCGGCCGCGCGCACCGTCGCAGACGGCGCCTCGGCGATCCTCGTCGTGCCGGACTACCGCGACCTCGATCTGCTCCTCGCCGCTCTCGACGCGCTCGCGCCCGACGCTCCCGTCGCACGGCTGGATTCCCGCCAGACCAATCCCGACCGGTATCGCGCGTATCTCCGCACCCTCGAGGAGGCGCCGTGCATCGTCGTCGGCAACCGCTCCGCCGCGTACGCCCCCGTACGGGCGGGGCTGGTGGCGCTCTGGGACGACGGTGACAGCCTGCTCGGCGAGCCGCTCGCGCCCGGCGTGCATGCGCGCGACGTCGCCCTGCTGCGACAGGAGCAGGAGGGATCGGCGCTGCTCTTCGCGGGTCACACCCGCACGACGGACGTCGAGCGCCTGGTCGAGAGCGGATGGATCCGTGCGATCACGGCGGCGCGACGGCGGCTGCCGCGGGTCGTGCTGGACACCACCGAGGATCTGGACCGCCGCGGTCAGCGTCTGCCGTCCCGCGCCTTCCTGACGGCGCGGGAGGCCGCGGCGACCGGCCCCGTGCTGCTGCAGGTCGCCCGGCCCGGCTTCTCGCCGACTCTGGTGTGCGCGTCATGTCGCGCTCCGGCGCGCTGCACGTCCTGCGGGGGACCGCTCGGCGCCGCGCACCGCGGGGCGACGCCCGTGTGCGCCTGGTGCGGACGCGGTGCGCGGCAATGGGCGTGCGGCTCCTGCGGCGGCGAGACCGTGCGACTGGCCGCGTCCGGCAGTGAACGGACGGCGGAGGAGCTGGGACGCGCGTTCCCCGGTATCAGGGTGATCGTCGCGGACGGCAATCACCCGGTCGAGCGGATCGACGCGAAGCCTGCGCTGGTCGTCGCGACGCGGGGTGCCGAGCCCTTGGCCGAGGGCGGCTATCGCGCGGTCGTGCTGCTCGACGGCTCCCGCATGCTGCAGGCGCCCGAACTGCGGATCGGCGAGTCCTGCCTGCGCTGGTGGTCGAACGCGGCGGCTCTGGCCGCACCCGGAGCGCCGATCCATCTCGTCGGCGTCGACGGCGCGGTCGCCCGCGCCCTCGCCACGTGGTCCCAGGCGTCCTACGCCCGTGCGGAGCTCGTCGAACGCGCGCCGCTGCGCATGCCTCCGTCCGTCAGGGTCGCGCAGCTCGAAGGCACGGGCGCGGGAGTCCGCCGCGCCCTCGATGACATCGCGGCACTCCAGCTTCCGCCGGACGCCGTGCTCGGACCCGTACCGATCGAGGGCGACGACGACGGGCGGGAACGCGCGCTCGTGCGCTTCCCCTATGCGGAGGGCGCGCGGGTGGCCGGCACGCTCCGGGCCGCCGTGGTGGCCGAGGCCATGGGGCGCCGTCGGGCCCGCGGCAAGACCCTACGGACTACGCTCTCGGTGAGGCTCGACGTCACCGAACCCGACCTCTGAACCACCCGAACCACCCGAACCGCGCCGTTCGTCTCGAACATCCCGCAGCACCTTCGAAGGACCCTCCATGCGTCTCGTCTTCGCCGGAACCCCGGCGGCCGCCGTGCCCACCCTCCGTCGCCTCGCCGGCGAGCACGAGATCGTCGCGGTCGTGACGCGTCCCGACGCCCCGCTCGGGCGCAAGCGGATCCTCACGCCTTCGCCGGTCGCCCAGGAGGCCGAGGCTCTCGGGATCCCGGTCATCAAGGCTGCGCGGTTGGATGAGGAGGCCACGGGACGGATCTCCGCGCTGCGCCCGGAGCTCGGCGTCATCGTCGCCTACGGCGGCCTCGTGCGCGAACCGCTTCTGAGCGCCCCCGAACACGGCTGGATCAACCTGCACTTCTCGCTGCTGCCCGCCTGGCGCGGAGCCGCCCCGGTGCAGCGGGCGCTCATCGCGGGCGATGCCGAGCTCGGCGCCACGGTGTTCCAGCTCGTGCCGGCGCTCGACGCGGGGGACGTGCACGCGATGCGCGTGTATCCGGTCGCGGAGGACGCCACCGCCGACGATGCGCTCGCCTCGCTCGCCGTCGACGGCGCCGAGCTCACGGCGGAGGCGGTCGCCGCGATCGCCGACGGCAGCGCCCGCCCGGTGCCGCAGCAGGGCGACGCCACCCACGCCGCGAAACTCGGCCTCGACGACGGGCGGCTGGACTGGACAGAGTCCGCGGATGCCGTGTTCGCCCGCTACCGCGGGGTCACGAGCGAGCCGGGCGCGCACACGACATGGGACGGAGCCCCGCTCAAGGTGCGCGAGCTCGCGCGGGCGGCGGATGCGGATCCGCTTCCGCCGGGTGGGCTCCGCGGGATCAAGGGCGGAGTGCTCGTCGGCACCGGCTCCGTGCCGCTGCTGCTCGTGCGCGTGCAGCCCGCGGGCAAGGCTGCGATGGCGGCCTCCGACTGGTTCCGCGGCCTGCGGGTCGCCGACGGCGCGACCGCGGAGCTCGATGCGGCGTCTTCCCCGAGCGAGGGGAACGAGGCACGATGAGCGGGCAGGGACGGCAGAACCGCGACGACCGTCGGGGTCCGCAGCGACGCGCGGACGGACAGGGCGGACCGCGTCGGGAGAGCACGGGCGGAACGTCGCATCGTGCACCGTCGCGGGGTGCGCGTCCCCGTGACGTGCAGCCTGCGCGCCGCGTCGCCTATGACGTGATCCGCGCTGTCAGCACCTCCGACGCCTACGCGAACCTGCTGCTGCCCGGCGCGATCAGGGAGGCGGGGCTCTCCAGTGCGGATGCGGCCCTCGCGACCGAGCTCGCCTACGGGACGCTGCGCCGCCTCGGCACCTACGACGCGATCATCGCGCAGGCGGCCGGCCGGGACATCGCCGACATCGATCCGCCCGTGCTCGACGCCCTGCGCCTCGGGACGCACCAGATCCTCGCGACCCGTGTGGCGACCCACGCCGCGGTCAACGAGTCGGTGAACCTCGTCGCGCTGCATGCGGGCCGCGGGGCCTCCGGTTTCGCGAACGCGGTGCTCCGTTCCGTCGCCGCGCGTACGCAGGACGAGTGGCTCGATGCGGTCACGGCCGCGGCGCGCTCGGACGACGAGCGCCTCGGACTCCGTTTCGCCCACCCGGTGTGGATCATCCGCGCCCTGCGCCGCGCCCTCGCCGCCGAAGGGCGGGAGGAGGAGCTCGAGGCGCTCCTCGCCGCCGACAACGCCGCGCCCGAGGTCACGCTCGTCGCCCTGCCAGGGCTCGCGGAGCCGCAGGGGCCCCGGCGGCCGTATGCGGCGACGGCGTTCGGATCCGCAGGGGGAGACCCCGGAGCGGTCGTTGCCGCGAACAAGGGGCGCGTGCGCGTGCAGGACGAGGGCTCGCAGCTCGTCGCACTCGCCCTCGTCGGCGCACAGCCGGTCACGGCGGGGGAGCGCTGGCTGGACCTCTGCGCCGGTCCCGGCGGCAAGACCGCTCTGCTCGCCGCGGAGGCTCTGCGCAGCGGCGCGACACTCGATGCGAACGAGGTGGTGCCGGCCAGGGCGGGACTGGTCCGCAAGGCCGTCGCCTCCGTGCCGCTGCATGTGGACGTGGCCGAGGAGGACGGTCGCGTCCTCGCCGTCGACCGCCCCGGTGTCTACGACCGGATCCTGCTCGACGCGCCCTGCACCGGGCTCGGAGCGCTCCGGCGCCGGCCGGAGGCACGCTGGCGGAAGACGGCGGCGGATGTCCCGGAACTCGCCGCTCTTCAGGAGGGGCTGCTGGCCGCTGCGCTCGGAGCGCTCAAGCCCGGAGGCATCCTCGCCTACGTCACGTGCTCGCCGCACCTCGCCGAGACCGCGGCGGTGGTGCAGTCCGTGCTCCGCGACAGGGACGACGTGCAGGAGCTCGACGCCCGCGAGGCGGTCCGCGCCGTGTCGGAACAGCCGATCGACCTGCCGGAGCCGTCGAGCGGATCCGGTCACGCCCAGCTCTGGCCGCACCGCCACGGCACGGACGCGATGTTCCTCTCGCTGCTCCGGAAACAGCCGTAAGGGTCGGGCGCTACTCCGCCCCCACTTCCGAGTCGTCCCCCTCAGCGGACCCTATGGCGTGCGCTGATGGGGACGACCCGGAAGTAGTGACGGGCGGGCCGGGGTGCCGATGCCGGGATAATGGGCGCATGCCCGCATCCCGCGCCGAATTGCCCGCAGCCCCTCGGATCAACCCGTCGATCCTCGCCGCCGACTTCGTGAACATGCAGGCGGATCTCGCCCGCATCGCGACAGCCGACTTCGCGCATGTCGACGTGATGGACAACCACTTCGTGCCCAACCTCACGTTCGGACCGCAGATGGTCGAGCGCATCCAGGCGACGAGCCCGATCCCGCTCGACGTGCACCTTATGATCACGGATCCGGACCGCTGGGCGCCGGGATACGCCGAACTGGGCGCCGCGAGCGTCACCTTCCACCTCGAGGCGGCAACCGATCCCGTCGCTCTTGCGCGGAGGCTCCGCAGCATGGGCGCCAGGGCCGGTATCGCGATCAAGCCCGGCACGGCGGCGGAGCCGCTCTACGACATCCTCGGCGAGTTCGATCAGATCCTCGTGATGACGGTCGAGCCCGGGTTCGGCGGGCAGGGCTTCATGCCCGAGACGATGCCGAAGCTGCGCGCCCTCGCGGACGAGGCGAAGCGTCGCGGATCCGACGTATGGCTGCAGGTCGACGGCGGGATCTCCGACGCGACGATCGCTCAGGCCGCCGCCGCGGGCGCCGACACGTTCGTCGCCGGATCCGCCGTCTACGGCTCACAGGACAT
Organism: Microbacterium azadirachtae; assembly: GCF_000956505.1. Lineage (GTDB taxonomy): Bacteria > Actinomycetota > Actinomycetes > Actinomycetales > Microbacteriaceae > Microbacterium > Microbacterium azadirachtae_A. Next base: position 134,346 of record NZ_JYIX01000038.1, read on the forward strand.
CGAAGCAGCCGTCACGCGGCTCCGGGGCCTCGCGCGAGCCGGTAGCCTGGGAGGGTGAAGACCTTCGACGAATTGTTCGCCGAGCTGAGCCGCAAGGCGGCCGAGCGCCCGGAGGGATCCGGGACGGTGCGCGAGCTCGACGCGGGAGTGCACACGATCGGCAAGAAGATCGTGGAGGAGGCGGCCGAGGTGTGGATGGCCGCCGAGTACGAGAGCGACGAGGCCGCGGCCGAGGAGATCTCCCAGCTGCTGTACCACCTGCAGGTGCTGATGCTGGCCAAGGGACTGACCCTGGAGAACGTCTACCGACATCTGTGAAGCGCCCCGACCAGGACCGCTTCGAACGAAAGACCTTCCCATGCTGCGCATTGCCGTCCCGAACAAGGGATCGCTGTCCGAGACCGCCGCCGAGATGCTCGCCGAAGCCGGCTACGCCGGCCGTCGCGACACCAAGACCCTGCACGTGATCGACGCCGACAACGACGTCGAGTTCTTCTTCCTCCGTCCCCGTGACATCGCCACATACGTCGCCTCCGGCGCGCTGGACGTCGGCATCACGGGCCGCGACCTGCTGCGCGACGTGCGCCGCCCCGATGCGCGAGAGGTCGAGCAGCTCGGCTTCGCACGCTCGACGTTCCGCTTCGCGGCGCCTCCGGGCCGATTCAAGACCCTGGAGGACCTCAACGGGGTGCGGGTCGCGTCCGCCTACCCCGGTCTGGTCGACGACTACCTGCGCGAGCACGGTGTCGAGGCGGAACTCGTCCCCCTGGACGGCGCGGTCGAGTCCGCGGTGCGCCTGGGCGTCGCGGATGCGATCGCCGATGTCGTGGAGACCGGCACCACCCTCCGTCAGGCGGGTCTGGAGATCTTCGGGCCCGTGATCATTGAGTCCGAGGCCGTGCTGATCAGCCGCCCCGGCGACGCCGACGGCACCGAGAAGCTGCTGCGGCGCCTGCGTGGCGTCATGGTCGCCCACCGCTTCGTGCTCCTGGACTACGACCTGCCCGCCGACCTCGTCGAGCAGGCGGCCGCGATCGCTCCGGGGCGCGAGTCCCCGACCGTGTCCCCGCTGCGGGATCCGGCCTGGGTCGCCGTGCGGGTGATGATCCCGCGCCGCGGCATGAACCAGGTCATGGATCAGCTCTACGCGCTCGGCGCGCGGGCGATCCTCGTCACCGCGATCCACGCCGCGAGGCTCTGATGTCGCTCACCGCGCGCGTCATCCCGTGTCTCGACGTGGCCGCCGGTCGCGTCGTCAAGGGCGTCAACTTCGAGAACCTGCGCGACATGGGCGACCCGGTCGAGCTCGCGCGGCACTACGCCGCGCAGGGTGCCGACGAGATCACGTTCCTGGACGTGACCGCGACCGTGGACGAGCGCGCCACGACCTACGACGTCGTGCGCCGCACCGCCGAGGAGGTCTTCGTGCCGCTCACGGTCGGCGGAGGGGTGCGCTCGGTCGATGACGTCGCCCGGCTGCAGGGCGTCGGCGCCGACAAGGTCGGTGTGAACTCCGCGGCGATCGCCCGGCCAGAACTCATCGGCGAGATCGCCGACCGCTTCGGCGCCCAGGTGCTCGTGCTCTCGCTCGACATCAAGCGCAGCGCCCGCACGGCATCCGGTTTCGCGGTGACCACCCACGGCGGTCGCACCGAGACCGACCTCGACGCCCTGGACTGGGCCCGCGAGGCGATCGAGCGCGGTGCCGGCGAGCTGCTGGTCAACTCGATCGACGCGGACGGCACCAAGGACGGCTTCGATCTGGAGCTCGTGCGACTCATGCGCGAGGTCTCCAGCGTTCCGGTGATCGCATCGGGCGGCGCGGGGAAGGCGGAGGACTTCGCCCCTGCCATCGCCGCGGGCGCCGATGCCGTGCTGGCCGCGAGCGTCTTCCACTCCGGCCAACTGACGGTCGGCGACGTCAAGGCGGCCCTGAGCGCCGCGGGCGTGACGGTGCGACGCAGTGCGCTGAGCGAACGGAACGAGACGACGTGACCGACGACCGCATCGAGGCCGAACTGGGCCTCGTCACCTGGAACGACCAGGGACTGGTCCCCGTCGTCGTGCAGCAGTGGGACACCCTCGAGGTGCTCATGATGGCGTGGGCCGACGAGGAGGCGCTGCGCCGCACACTGACGACGGGTCGCGCCACCTACTGGTCCCGCTCTCGCCAGCAGTACTGGCGCAAGGGGGACACCTCCGGCCACGTCCAGAACGTGCGCGGCGCCCGCCTCGACTGCGACGGCGACACCGTGCTCCTGCTCGTCGACCAGATCGGTGTGGCCTGCCACACCGGCACGCGCACCTGCTTCGACGGAACGGATCTCGATCCCGTCGTCACCGTGGCACAGGACGGTTCCACCGCAGACAGCGCAGAGCAGGCGACGGAGTGATGCTCACGCGCCGCGCGAAGTCCACGAGCCTTCTGCTGATCCTGCTCGCGGGCGGGATCGGCATCCTCTCCTCGACGCAGACCTGGCTCACGGTCGGGCGCGCCGACGGGGGAGAGGCGCTCGAGGTCGCCGGCAATGCGGCGCTGCCCGTGCTCGCGCCGCTCAGCCTCACCGCGCTGGCTCTCTGCGCGGCCATCGCGCTGGTCGGTCCTGTGATGCGGCGCGTGTTCGCTGCGATCGCGGTCGCCGTCGGCGTCCTCATGTTCGTGCTGACGGCGCGCATCCTTCTGCAGCATCCCCTCGACGCGGTGAGCCCGGCCTTGACCAAGGCCACAGGGCTCGCCGGGGACACCGCACTGTCGGCCATCATCGACGGCATCGCTGTGACGGCCTGGCCCTGGGCGGCGCTCGTCGGCTGGATCCTGCTCGTGCTCGGCGGAGGACTCGCGCTGATCACCGCCGGCCGATGGCGCAGCGGCGGGCGGCGCTACCGCACATCGCCCGTGCCGCACGACGGACCGGTCGACGCCGTGGAGAGCTGGGACGACCTCAGCCGCGGTACGGATCCCACACGCTGACGCCCGCCGCGAAGGCACCCGGTGCCGTCCGGCGTCCTCGCCGGCAGGCGCGATCCCGATAGACTTGAACCCACCACCCGACGCTCGGAGGAGAACATGAGCAACCCCATCGCAGATCCCGGCCACGGACACTCGCCTGCGGCTTGGACCGCCGTGGTGATCATGCTGCTCGGCTTCACGGTCGGCACGACCGCGTTCTTCCTCGAGGTCCCGGTCGTGGTGTGGGTGGGCGTCGCGCTGATCGTCGTCGGCGCGATCTCCGGCTGGGTGCTCTCCAAGGCCGGTTACGGCGCGAAGGGCCCGAAGTACCAGCCGAAGGCGCACTAATGGTGCTCGCCGACCTCACGGCCGGCGCAGTCGAGGACGCGGCCCGTCGCGAGCGGGAGCGTCCGCTCGCGATCGTGGAGCGCGCCGCCCTGGATCGCGCCCCCGCACTCGATGCCCGCGCCGCGCTGACGCCCGCCGACCGAGTGAAGATCATCGCCGAGGTGAAGCGGGCGAGCCCGTCGCGCGGAGCCCTGGCCGAGATCCCGGATCCGGCGCTGCAGGCGTCCCTGTACCAGCAGGGCGGAGCATCTGCGATCAGCGTCCTCACGGAGGAGCGCCGGTTCGGCGGCAGCCTGGCCGACCTCGAAGCCGTCACCGCCGCCGTGCAGGTGCCCGTGCTCCGCAAGGACTTCATCGCCACGCCCTATCAGGTGTTCGAGGCGCGCGCCGCAGGCGCGTCCCTCGCGCTGCTGATCGTGGCGGGTCTGGACCGCGCGAACCTGGAGCGGCTGTACGCCCTCATCCTCGAGTTGGGCATGACTCCGCTCGTCGAGACGCACTCGGCCGAGGAGCTCGAGGTCGCGATCGACCTCGGCGCGCACCTCATCGGCGTGAACGCCCGTGACCTGAAGACGCTCGAGCTGGACCGGAACCTGTTCGGCCGGCTGGCGGAGCGGATCCCCTCGACCTCCGTGAAGATCGCGGAGTCCGCGGTGCTCACGCCCGCCGACGTCGCGCACTACCGCGCGGCCGGCGCCGACGCCGTGCTCATCGGCGAGGCCCTCGTCACCGGCGATCCCGTCGCCACCCTGCATTCTTTCCTGGAGGCCGGATCATGCGACGCACTGAGCGACCGGAGGGAGACGAAGTGAGTCTTCGCGATCAGCCGGGGCCGTTCTTCGGCGAGTTCGGCGGACGTTTCATGCCAGAGTCGCTCATCGCGGCGATCGACGAGCTGACCGAGGCGTACCACGAGGCGATCGCCGACCCGGCGTTCCAGTCCGAGCTCGCGACCCTGCTGCACTCCTACGCCGGGCGTCCCTCGCCCATCACCGAGGTGCCGCGGTTCGCCGCGCACGCCGGCGGCGCGAGGATCTTCCTCAAGCGCGAGGACCTCAACCACACCGGCTCGCACAAGATCAACAACGTGCTCGGCCAGGCCCTGCTGACCAAGCGGCTGGGCAAGACGCGCGTGATCGCCGAGACCGGGGCAGGTCAGCACGGCGTCGCCACGGCGACTGCGGCTGCGCTGTTCGGCCTGGAATGCACGATCTACATGGGCGAGGTCGACACCGAGCGTCAGGCGCTCAACGTCGCCCGCATGCGCCTTCTCGGCGCGGAGGTCGTTCCCGTCACCACGGGCTCGCGCACCCTCAAGGACGCGATCAACGACGCCTACCGCGACTGGGTCGCGTCCGTCGAGACGACCAACTACATCTTCGGCACCGCGGCGGGCCCGCATCCGTTCCCCGCCATGGTGCGCGACTTCCAGAAGATCATCAGCGAGGAGGCGCGCCAGCAACTCCTCGACGAGGCCGGACGCCTGCCGGACGCGGTGCTCGCGTGCGTCGGCGGCGGATCCAACGCGATCGGCATGTTCGACGCGTTCCTCGACGACGAGGGCGTGCGCCTCTACGGCGTGGAGGCCGCCGGCGACGGCGTCGACACGCCCAAGCACGCCGCGTCCATCGAGCGCGGTCGGCCCGGCGTGCTGCACGGCGCCCGCACCTACGTGCTGCAGGACGAGGACGGGCAGACGATCGAGTCGCACTCGATCTCGGCCGGACTCGACTACCCCGGCGTGGGACCGGAGCACTCCTGGCTCGCCGCGATCGGCCGCGCCGAGTACATCCCCGCGACCGACGACGAGGCCATGCAGGCCCTGCGCCTGCTCAGCCGCACCGAGGGCATCATCCCCGCGATCGAGTCCGCGCACGCCCTCGCCGGCGCCATCAGGATCGGCAAGGAGCTCGGTCCCGACGCGATCCTCGCGGTCTGCCTCTCCGGACGCGGTGACAAGGACATGGACACCGCCGCGCGCTACTTCCACCTCTACGACGAGGGCGCAGCAGAGAACGGAGCCGACGCATGAGTCGCGTCGAAGAAGCCATCCAGCGCGCGCACGACGCGGGACGCGGCGCCTTCATCGGCTACCTGCCGGTCGGCTACCCGGATCTGCAGACGAGCATCGACGCGGCGATCGCGCTCGCGCGCAACGGCGTCGACATCATCGAACTGGGCCCGCCGTACAGCGATCCCGTCATGGACGGCGCGATCATCCAGGAGGCGACGCAGGCCGCGCTCGCGAACGGCTTCCGGATGCGCGACCTGTTCACCGCGGTCAAGGCCATCACGGACGCGGTCGATGCTCCCGTGGTCGTCATGACGTACTGGAACCCCGTGCTGCAGTACGGCGTCGACCGCTATGCCGACGACCTGCTCGCCGCAGGCGGCGCGGGGCTCATCACCCCGGACATCACGCCGGAGGCGGCCCCGGAGTGGATCGCCGCGAGTGAGCGCACCGGACTCGACCGCGTCTTCCTCGCCGCGCCCACGTCGACCGACGCCCGGCTCGACCTGGTCGCGTCGAGCTCGACCGGCTTCGTCTACACGGTCTCGACCATGGGCATCACCGGAGAGCGCGCCGAGCTGGACAAGGCGGCCCGCACGCTCGTCGGGCGGCTCCGTGAGCACGGCGCAGGGCGCGCCTGCGTCGGCATCGGCATCTCCACGGCCGACCAGATCGCAGGCGTGCTGGAGTACGCCGACGGTGCGATCGTCGGCACGGCTCTCGTGCGCGCGCTCAGGGACGGGGGAGTGGAGCGGCTCGCCGAGGTGACCCGCGAACTCGCCACGGGCACCGCACGCGCACGGTGACGGCGCCCTGACGACGTAGACTCGTGATCATGCCCTTCGCGCTCCAGAACGCCCTCATCGGCGTGCACGCCAGCATCCCGAGCCCGCCGGTCAGCTTCTTCACGCTGAACATCTTCGGGTGGACGCTGCAGATCCACTTCTACGCGCTGTGCATCATCGCCGGCATCATCGCGGCCACGCTGCTGACCAACCACCGCCTCAGCAAACGCGGTGCGGAGCGCTGGGTCGTCGTGGACATCTGCATCATCGCCGTGCCGCTGGCGATCATCGGAGCGCGCATCTTCCACGTGCTGACGCACCCCGGCTTCTACTTCGGACCGGACAAGAACACCTGGAACCCCTTCGAGCCCGGTTCGGTCTGGGCGATCTGGGAGGGCGGCATCGCCATCTTCGGCGCCCTCATCGGCGGCGCGATCGGCGCCTGGCTCGGCTGCAAGTGGACCGGAGTGCGCTTCTCGGCGTTCGCAGACGCCCTGGCCCCCGGCCTCATCCTGGCGCAGGCGTTCGGCCGCTTCGGCAACTGGTTCAACCACGAGCTTTTCGGGCTGCCCACCGACCTGCCCTGGGGCCTCGAGATCGAGTCCACCAACCCCGCCTTCCCTGCCGGCCTCGCCCCCGGGACGCTGTTCCATCCGACGTTCCTGTACGAAGTCATCTGGAACACCCTGGGCTGCCTGTTCCTGCTCTGGCTCGGCCACAAGCTGCGCCTGCAGTGGGGCAAGCTGTTCGCCGTCTACCTGATCTGGTACGGCGCGGGACGCATGGTCTGGGAGTCGATCCGCATCGATCCCAGCGAGATCTACTTCGGGCTGCGCACGAACGTCTGGGCGGCGCTGTTCGGCGTCGTGCTCGGCATCGTGATCCTCTTCGTCCAGGCCCGCCGTCACCCCGGGTACGAGCCCTCGCCGTACCAGCCGGGTCGGGAGCCGAGCAACGCTGGGGTAGACTCGCAAAACCCCGATGATTTCGTCGATCTGAGCGAGCCTCAGTCCGACGAGAATCGCGCGGAGGCGGACGCCACGAGCGCCGTCTCCCGCCCCTGAGAACGGCACCGACAGGAGCCTCGCTGCGGTGGACGCACGTCCACCGGGAATCACGCACTGAACGAGCGGGCCGACGATGTCCCCGGGTTCATCAGAAATCTGAGGACGGTGACTGGTGTACTTCCAGCCTCCCTACGGCGCCTCGGGCGCCTACCCCCCGAAGCAGGGGATGTACAACCCCGCGTTCGAGAAGGACGCCTGCGGCCTGGCCATGGTCGCGACGCTCCGCGGGGAACCAGGCCATGACATCATCGCGCTCGCCCTGGAGGCGCTGCGCAACCTGGAGCACCGCGGCGCGATCGGATCGGATGCGGGAACCGGCGACGGCGCCGGGATCCTGACCCAGATGCCGGACGCGTTCCTGCGGGCCGTCACCTCCTTCGAGCTTCCCCCGGTCGGCGAGTACGCCGCGGGACTCGCTTTTCTCCCGCTCGACTCGCGCAGCCGCCGCGAGCAGAAGGCAGGGATCGAGAAGATCGCCCGCGCGGAAGGGCTCACCGTCCTCGGCTGGCGCGAAGTCCCGACCGCGAACCAGCATCTCGGCAAGCTGGCCGATGAGGCACGTCCCGCGTTCGAGCAGCTGTTCGTCTCGCGTCCCGCTTCCAGCGGCGCCGAGGGCCTCTCCGGCATCGCGCTGGACCGCGTCGCGTACCGGCTGCGCAAGCGCGCGGGCCATGAGCTCGGCGCCTACTTCGTCTCGCTCTCCGCGCGCACCCTCGGCTACAAGGGCATGGTCACGACCCTGCAGCTGGAGCCGTTCTACCCCGACCTCCAGGACGAGCGCTTCGCCTCTGAGCTCGCGGTGGTGCACTCCCGGTACTCGACCAACACGTTCCCCTCGTGGCCGCTCGCGCAGCCGCTGCGCATGCTGGCTCACAACGGCGAGATCAACACGGTCGGCGGCAACCGCAACTGGATGCGGGCGCGCCAGTCCCAGCTCGAGTCCGAACTGCTCGGGGACATCCGCCCGCTGCTGCCGATCTGCACCGACGGGGCGAGCGACTCGGCCTCGTTCGACGAGGTGCTCGAGCTGCTCACCCTCACCGGGCGGAGCCTGCCGCACGCCGTCATGATGATGGTGCCGGCGGCCTGGGAGCGCCAGACGGATCTGGATCCCGATCTGCGCTCGTTCTACGAGTACCACGCGAACCAGATGGAGCCATGGGACGGCCCCGCCGCCCTTATCTTCACCGACGGCACGGTCGTGGGCGCCACGCTCGACCGCAACGGCCTTCGTCCCGGCCGCTGGACCGAGACGACGGACGGCCTCGTCGTGATCGGCAGCGAGACCGGCGTCCTCGAGTTCGAGCCGGAGCGCATCAAGCGCCGAGGCCGTCTGCAGCCCGGCACGATGTTCGTCGTCGACACCGCGCAGCGCCGGATCGTCGAGGACGAGGAGGTCAAGCGCGACCTCGCGACCCTGCACCCGTGGCAGGAGTGGCTCGACGAGGGTCGCGTGCGCCTCGCCGACCTCCCGGAGCGCGAGCACATCGTGCACCCCGTCGCCTCGATCACCCGCCGGCAGCGCACCTTCGGCTACACCGAGGAGGAGGTGCGGATCCTGCTGACCCCGATGGGGCAGACGGGCGCCGAGCCTCTCGGTGCGATGGGCAGCGACACCCCGATCGCCGTGCTCTCGGAGCGGCCGCGCTTGCTCTTCGACTACTTCGTGCAGCAGTTCGCGCAGGTCACCAACCCGCCGCTCGACGCGATCCGCGAAGAGGTCGTGACCAACCTCTCTCTCGGCCTCGGCCCCGAGCGCAACCTGCTGGACTGGGGACCCGACCACGCGCGGACGATCGTGCTGGACTTCCCGGTCATCGACAACGACGAGCTCGCGAAGCTCCGTCACATCGACCGGGCGCGCCCCGAGCGCTCCAGCGCCACGATCAAGGGGCTCTACCACTTCGACGTGGGTCCGCACGCGCTCGCGCAGCGTCTCGACGAGATGTGCGCCGAGGTCGACGCGGCGATCGAGGACGGCGCGGAGCTGATCATCCTCAGCGATCGCGACTCGAACAAGGATCTCGTCCCGATCCCGTCGCTGCTCATGCTGTCCGCCGTGCATCACCACCTCATCCGCCGCGAGGACCGGATGAAGGTCGGTCTGATCGTCGAGGCGGGCGACGTCCGCGAGGTGCACCACGTCGCGACGCTCATCGGCTACGGCGCGTCCGCCGTGAACCCCTACCTCGCGATGGAGACGGTCGAGCACCTCGTGCGCACGGGCTACATCACCGGCATCACGCCGGAGAAGGCCGTTCGCAACCTCATCTACGCGCTCGGCAAGGGCGTGCTGAAGATCATGTCCAAGATGGGCATCTCCACGGTCGGCTCCTACGCCGGCGCGCAGGTGTTCGAGGCCGTCGGTCTCGGCCAGGATCTCGTCGACGCGTACTTCACCGGCACCGAGACCAAACTCGGCGGCATCGGCATCGAGGACGTGTTCACGGAGAACCAGGCGCGGCACGACTTCGCCTATCCCGAGGACGCGGCGGCGCGCGCGCACGAGCGCCTCTGGACAGGCGGCGAGTACCAGTGGCGCCGCGACGGATCCCCGCACCTGTTCAACCCGGAGACGGTGTTCCGGCTGCAGCACTCGACCCGCACCCGCAGGTACGACGTCTTCCGGGAGTACACCCAGCTCGTCGACGATCAGGCCAAGGAGCTGAAGACGCTGCGCGGCCTCTTCGAGCTGCGCACGGGGGAGCGCCCGCCGGTCCCGATCGACGAGGTCGAGTCGGTGTCGTCGATCGTGAAGCGGTTCTCGACGGGTGCGATGAGCTACGGCTCCATCTCGCAGGAGGCCCACGAGACGCTCGCGATCGCGATGAATCGTCTCGGCGCGAAGTCGAACACCGGTGAGGGCGGTGAGGACGCGGATCGCCTGGTCGACCCGGAGCGCCGCAGCGCGATCAAGCAGGTCGCGTCCGGGCGGTTCGGCGTCACCAGCCAGTACCTCACCGAGGCGGACGACATCCAGATCAAGCTCGCCCAGGGTGCCAAGCCCGGCGAGGGCGGTCAGCTGCCGCCGCAGAAGGTGTATCCGTGGATCGCGCGAACCAGGCACGCGACGCCCGGCGTGGGCCTGATCTCACCGCCGCCGCACCACGACATCTACTCGATCGAGGACCTCAAGCAGCTCATCTTCGACCTGAAGCGCGCCAACCCGAACGCCCGCATCCACACCAAGCTGGTCAGCCAGTCCGGGATCGGGGCGGTCGCCGCGGGTGTCGCCAAGGCGCTCAGCGACGTCGTGCTCGTCTCCGGGCATGACGGCGGTACGGGCGCGAGCCCGCTGAACTCGCTCAAGCACGCCGGCACCCCGTGGGAGCTCGGCCTCGCCGAGACGCAGCAGACGCTCATGCTCAACGGCATGCGCGACCGCGTCGTGGTGCAGGTCGACGGCCAGCTGAAGACCGGCCGCGACGTGATCATCGGCGCCCTGCTGGGCGCGGAGGAGTTCGGCTTCGCCACGGCGCCGCTCGTGGTGAGCGGCTGCATCATGATGCGCGTGTGCCACCTGGACACCTGTCCGGTCGGCGTCGCGACGCAGAACCCGGTGCTGCGCGAGCGGTTCACCGGCAAGCCCGAGTTCGTCGTGAACTTCATGGAGTTCATCGCGGAGGAGGTGCGCGAGCATCTCGCTGCGCTCGGCTTCCGCAGCCTCGAGGAAATCGTGGGACGCGCGGACCTGCTGCGCACGGACGCCGCGATCAAGCACTGGAAGGCGGATGGCCTCGACCTCGCCCCGGTGCTCGAGGGGCCGGCGTTCCCCGCGGACGAACCGCGTCGCAGCGCCCGCGCGCAGGACCACGAGCTGGAGAAGCACTTCGATGCGCCTCTGCTCGAGGCCGGCCGTGAGGCGATCGCCCAGGGCACGCCGATCTCCTTCGATCTGCCCATCCGCAACACCGAGCGGGCCGTCGGCACCATGCTCGGCCACGAGGTCACGGTGCAGCACGGCGGGGAGGGTCTGCCCGCGGGCACGATCGGCATCTCGCTGCACGGCACCGCTGGTCAGTCCCTCGGGGCCTTCCTCCCGCGGGGCATCTCGATCGCCCTGGAGGGCGACGCCAACGACTACGTCGGCAAGGGCCTCTCCGGGGGCGAGATCGCGATCCGGCCGCACCGCCACGCGACGTTCGAGCCGCACCGCAACGTGATCGCCGGGAACGTGATCGGCTACGGTGCGACGAGCGGCACGATCCACATCTCCGGCGTCGTCGGCGAGCGCTTCCTGGTCCGCAACTCCGGCGCGGTCGCGGTCGCCGAGGGCGTGGGCGACCACGCGCTGGAGTACATGACCGGCGGTGTCGCGGTGATCCTCGGCAGCACCGGCCGCAACCTCGGCGCCGGCATGTCCGGCGGCATCGCCTATGTGCACGACCTGCAGGTCGAGCGCGTCAATCCGCTGTCGCTGGGCTCGGGGGAGCTGGAGCTCCTCCCGCTCGACGAGGTGGACACCCAAGAGCTTCGCGAGCTGCTCGCACAGCACGTGGAGCGCACAGGATCCCCGCTCGCCGCGTCGATCCTGGCGGACGACGACTTCGCCGCCGCCTTCACGAAGATCCTGCCGCGGGACTACGCGGCGGTGCTGCGCACCCGCGCAGAGGCAGAGGCCGAGGGGATCGACCCCGACGGCTCCATCGTCTGGACCCGCATCCTGGAGGTGACCGGTGGCTGATCCCAAGGGCTTCTTGACCGTCACGGAGCGCGAGCTCCCCGCACGCCGGCCCGTCCCGGTCCGCATCATGGACTGGAAGGAGGTGTACGAGCCGGGCGATTCGGCCGTGCTCCGCCGCCAGGCCGGCCGCTGCATGGACTGCGGCGTGCCGTTCTGCCATCAGGGGTGCCCGCTCGGCAACCTGATTCCGGAGTGGAACGACCTCACCTGGCGCGGCGAGGGCCGCGCCGCGATCGACCGCCTGCACGCGACGAACAACTTCCCGGAGTTCACCGGCCGGCTGTGCCCCGCCCCGTGCGAGAGCGCATGCGTGCTCGGCATCAACCAGCCGGCCGTCACGATCAAGCAGATCGAGGTCTCGATCATCGACGAGGCGTTCGCGTCGGGCTGGGTCGAGGCGCAGCCGCCGGCTCGTCTCACCGGCAAGACCGTCGCCGTGGTCGGATCCGGTCCCGCCGGCCTCGCCGCCGCCCAGCAGCTCACGCGCGCCGGGCACACGGTGGCCGTGTTCGAGCGCGACGACCGCATCGGCGGGCTGCTGCGCTACGGCATCCCCGACTTCAAGATGGAGAAGTCGCACCTCGACGCGCGCCTGCGGCAGATGTCCGAGGAGGGCACCCGCTTCCGCGCGGGAGTGAGCATCGGCACCGACATCAGCTGGGCCGACCTGCGCACCCGGTACGACGCCGTGGTGATCGCGACCGGGGCGACCCTGCCGCGCGAGCTCGCGATCCCCGGACGCGACCTCGACGGCGTGCACTTCGCCATGGAGTACCTGGTCGAGTCGAACAAGGCGATCGCCGGGGATCCGGTGTCGAACCAGATCTCCGCCGAGGGCAAGCACGTGATCGTGATCGGCGGCGGCGACACCGGTGCCGACTGCATCGGCACCGCGCACCGCCAGGGCGCGCTCAGCGTGACGAACCTCGCGATCGGCCGCCAGCCGTCGGCGGGACGGCCGGAGCACCAGCCCTGGCCGATGATGCCGACCGTGTTCGAGGTCTCCTCTGCGCACGAGGAGGGCGGAGAGCGGCAGTATCTCGCCTCCACCGTCGAGTTCCTCGGCAACGAGGCCGGCGAGGTGCGCGCACTGCGCGTCGCTGAGACCGAGTTCGTGGACGGGCGACGCGTTCCCAAGAGCGGCAGCGAGCGGGAGATCCCCGCGGATCTGGTGCTCATCGCGATGGGCTTCACCGGACCGGAGTACGAGGCGTACGGCGAGGACGGACCGCAGCGCACCGACCGCGGTGCATTCCGCCGCGACGAGGACTACGCCTCGACCATCCCCGGTGTGTTCGTCGCCGGCGATGCCGGACGCGGTCAGTCCCTCATCGTGTGGGCCATCGCCGAGGGCCGCGCCGCGGCTGCGGCGGTCGACCGGCATCTCATGGGACAGACTGTGCTCCCCGCTCCGGTCCGCCCGTCGGATGTCGCGATCGGGGTCTAGCCCGCGTAGGCTGGGCCCGGCAGCGTGGCCCTTTATTCCATCCCCCTGACATTTATCGGAGAACGCATTGAGACGTGCCAAAATCGTGGCCACACTCGGCCCCGCAACCTCGACGTATGAAACGGTGCGGGCCCTGATCGATGCGGGCGTCGACGTCGCCCGACTGAACCTCAGCCACGGGGACTACTCCGTGCACGAGAACAACTACGCCAACGTCCGTCGCGCCGCGGAGGACTCCGGCCGCGCGGTCGCCGTCCTCGTCGACCTGCAGGGGCCGAAGATCCGCCTCGGCAAGTTCGAGGCCGGCCCCTACGAGCTCGCCGTGGGAGACATCTTCAAGATCACGACCGAGGACATCCTCGGCAACAAGGAGATCTGCGGGACGACCTTCAAGGGCCTCCCGCAGGACGTCAAGCCCGGCGACTTCCTGCTCATCGACGACGGCAAGGTCCGCGTCGAGGTCGTCGAGACCGACGGCACCGTCGTCACCACCCGCGTGATCGTGGCCGGTGCGGTGTCCAACAACAAGGGCATCAACCTGCCCGGCGTCGCCGTCAGCGTCCCCGCGCTGAGCGAGAAGGACGAGGACGACCTGCGCTGGGGTCTGCGCATCGGCGCCGACCTCATCGCCCTGTCGTTCGTCCGCGATGCGACCGACGTCACCCGTGTGCACGAGATCATGGCCGAGGAGGGCGTTCGCGTCCCGGTCATCGCGAAGATCGAGAAGCCGCAGGCCGTCGACAACCTCGAGAGCATCGTCGACGCGTTCGACGGCATCATGGTCGCCCGCGGCGACCTCGGTGTGGAGCTGCCCCTCGAGGCCGTCCCGATCGTCCAGAAGCAGGCCGTCGAGCTCGCGCGCCGCATGGCGAAGCCTGTCATCGTCGCGACGCAGATGCTCGAGTCGATGATCTCCAGCCCGGTTCCGACGCGCGCCGAGACCTCCGACGTCGCCAACGCCGTCCTCGACGGCGCCGACGCGGTGATGCTCTCCGGCGAGACCAGCGTGGGGGAGTACCCCGTCATCGTCGTGGAGACCATGGCGCGGATCATCGAGTCCACCGAGGACCACGGGCTGGAGCGCATCCACCCGCTGACCACGAAGCCGCGCACCCAGGGTGGGGCCATCACGCTCGCCGCCCTCGAGGTCGCCGAGTTCGTCGAGGCCAAGTTCCTCTGCGTGTTCACTCAGTCGGGTGATTCGGCGCGACGCCTCTCGCGGCTGCGTTCGCGCATCCCGATGCTCGCGTACACGCCCGACCCGGCCATCCGTCGTCGCCTGGCCGTCACGTGGGGCGTCCGCACGAGCCTGGTGAACTTCGTGCCGCACACCGACATGATGTTCCACCAGGTCGACGAGCACCTGCTCGGATCCGGCCTCGCAGAGGTGGGCGACAAGGTCGTGGTCATCTCCGGGTCCCCTCCCGGAATCATCGGCTCCACGAACGACCTGCGCATCCACCGGGTCGGCGACACCGTTCAGGGTGCCGCTCCGGCCTACCAGGTCAAGTAGGACGCGCGCACGAGGGCCGGTTCCCACGGGGACCGGCCCTCGTCGTATCCCCGGGTGCGCTACAGTCGATCCGGGCCGGCGTGGCGGAATGGCAGACGCGGAGCACTCAAAATGCTTTGTCCGAAAGGACGTGTGGGTTCGAGTCCCACCGCCGGCACCAGAAGCGTTGTGGAACAGCCGCCAGGCCGTTCCACAACGCTCGCAGCACCCGTGGTTCACAAGATCCGAATCTCCTGTCCAGTAGGATGGATCCGTGACTGAAGAGCAGCAGCCTGAGCAGCCCGCCTCGTCCGCTCCGCGACGCGTCGTCGTCGCCGAGGACGAGTCGCTGATCCGCCTCGACATCGTCGAGATCCTCCGCGACAACGGTTTCGACGTGGTCGGCGAGGCCGGAGATGGGGAGACCGCGGTACAGCTGGCGACCGAGCTTCGTCCCGACCTCGTCATCATGGACGTGAAGATGCCGCAGCTGGATGGCATCAGCGCTGCCGAGAAGCTGCACAAGGGCAATATCGCCCCTGTCGTGCTGCTCACCGCCTTCAGCCAGAAGGAGCTCGTCGAGCGTGCGAGCGAGGCCGGCGCGCTGGCCTACGTCGTCAAGCCGTTCACCCCGAACGACCTCCTGCCGGCGATCGAGATCGCGCTCGCGCGTCACGAGCAGATCATCACGCTCGAGGCCGAGGTCGCCGACATGGTCGAGCGCTTCGAGACCCGCAAGCTCGTCGACCGTGCCAAGGGACTGCTGAACGAGAAGATGGGCCTCTCCGAGCCCGAGGCGTTCCGCTGGATCCAGAAGGCGTCGATGGACCGTCGCCTCACGATGCAGGACGTGGCGAAGGCGATCATCGAGCAGCTGGCTCCGAAGAAGTAGCGGCATGGATCTCGGCGACGGGATCCTGCTCCGCCCGCTCCTGGCCGGCGACGGCGAGGAGCTCGCAGCGGCGTACAGCCGCAACCGCGTGCACCTCGAGCCGTGGGAGCCCCTGCGCTCCGAGGAGTTCTTCACCGGGCCACGTCAGCATCAGCTGATCGCGGAGTCACTGCGGGCCGTCGCCGACGGTCGCGGCGCCTCCTACGTGCTCGAGGACGGTGCGCACCGCATCGTCGGGCGGGCGAACCTCAGCGACATCGTCCGCGGCGCGTTCTGGAGCGCGCATCTCGGCTACTGGATCGACGGGCGACTGGCGGGCCGGGGTCTCATGCGGTGCGCTGTGGACCTGGTCTGTGCGCTCGCGCGCGACGACCTCGGGCTCCATCGCGTACAGGCGGCGACGCTCGTGCACAACGAAGCCTCGCAGCGCGTGCTGCGGGCGACAGGCTTCACCGAGATCGGCCCGGCCCCGCGCTACCTGCGCATCGCAGGGGAGTGGCAGGACCACCTGCTGTTCCAGCGGATCCTGGAGGAGGACTCTCCGGAGAGCGCCGCCTGACGGATCAGGCGTTCGGCAGATCCTTGATCATGTTCGTGATGCGGATCGTCGAGCAGCGTCGGCCCTGATCGTCGCTGACGGCGATCTCGTGGACGGTGACGCTGCGGCCGAGATGGATCGGCGTGCACACGCCGGTGACGACGCCGCTCGTCGCCGAGCGGGTGTGGGTGGCATTGATGTCGACGCCCACCGCGAGCCGTCCTGGCCCCGCGTGCAGATTCGCCGCCATCGAACCGAGCGACTCGCCGAGCACCACGTAGGCGCCGCCGTGCATGAGTCCGACCGGCTGCGTGTTGCCCTCGACGGGCATCGTGGCGACGCAGCGGTCCACCGAGAATTCGACCCAGCTCAGGCCCATCTTCTCGGCCAGAGCACCCATGCCGCGCTCGGTCGCCCACTCCAGTCCGGGGCTCGTCCGCGCGGTGCTCGCGTCGACCTGCTCGCTCACGCGGGGTCCTCCTCGATTCGATGTCCGCCGGGGTCGTTAGGCTGGAAGTCGTGACGGACTCCGCAAAGCCTACCCTCATGGTCGTCGACGGCCATTCGCTCGCATACAGGGCCTTCTTCGCCCTTCCGGTGGAGAACTTCACCACGAAGGACAACCAGCACACGAACGCCATCTACGGGTTCCTGTCGATGCTGGTGAACCTCATCAAGGCGGAGCAGCCGACCCATCTGGCGATCGCCTTCGACACCTCGCGGCACTCGTTCCGCACGGACGAGTACCCGGAGTACAAGGCCACGCGCTCGGAGACGCCGTCGGAGTTCCGCGGGCAGATCCCGCTGCTGCAGGACTGCCTCGCCGCGATGTCCATCCCGGTGCTGACGAAGGAGGGCATCGAAGCCGATGACATCCTCGCGACGCTCGCCGCTCAGGGATCGGCGCAGGGCTTCGACGTCCTCGTCGTCTCCGGTGACCGCGACACGATCCAGCTCGTGAACGATCAGGTCACGCTGCTCTACCCGAATGTGCAGGGGGTGTCGCAGCTCAAGCGGTACGACCCTGTCGCCGTGCAGGAGCGGTACGGTGTGCGCCCGGAGCAGTATCCCGACATCGCCGCGCTCGTGGGCGAGACCAGCGACAACCTGCCCGGCGTGCCGAAGGTGGGAGAGAAGACCGCCGTGAAGTGGCTCACCCAGTTCGGGACGCTCGACGAGCTGCTCGAG
This sequence comes from Microbacterium azadirachtae, assembly GCF_000956505.1. Classification (GTDB taxonomy): domain Bacteria; phylum Actinomycetota; class Actinomycetes; order Actinomycetales; family Microbacteriaceae; genus Microbacterium; species Microbacterium azadirachtae_A. The sequence goes on from NZ_JYIX01000038.1 coordinate 151,748, forward strand.
CGCTCGGGGGAGATCAAGGGCGTCGTCGGCGGAAACCTGCGCGACCACATCGAGGACGTGCGCCGGAATCGCAAGCTGAACCGCCTCCTGCAGGACGTGGAGCTCCCGCTCGGTCCGACCGACCTCGAGACGCGCCCGATCGATGCGCAGGCCGTGCGTGACATCTTCGCGCGGCTGGAGTTCCGCACGCTGCTTCCGCGCGTTTTCGAAGCCGTCGGCGAAGACGCTCCCGAAGAGGAGCATGTCGCCACAGTCGCCCTCCCCGATGTAGCCGAGCTCGCCGCGGAGGGCCTCGCGACCTGGCTGAAAGCCGCCACCGGGGATGTCGCGGTCGAGGTGACCACTGCCGGCGGCCTGCCGCAGCGCGTGGGTCTCGCACACGGCGACGACCTGGTCGAGCTCTCGTGGTCCCCCCAGGTGCAGGCAGCCTTGGCGGACTGGCTCGCTTCGGACGCGCCGAAGATCTTCCACGACGCCAAGTCGCAGGTGAAGGCGCTGCACACCGCGGGCATGCGCGTCGGCGGTCTGGCCTACGACACCAACCTCGCCGGCTGGCTGCTCCGTCCGAGTTACCCGGACAAGACGCTCGCGGATCTCGTGGATCGCTATCTGGGCGAGAAGCTCCCGGAGGCGGATCCCACCCAGCTCGTGCCGGAGACCGAGGGCGCCTCGCCCGCGCAGCTCGCCTGGTTCACGGCGCGGGTCGCCACCTCCCTCCGCACGGACGTGCCGGAGAGCGTCGACCGGGTGCTCCGCGAGATCGAGCTGCCCACCCTCATCACGCTGGCCGACATGGAGCTCGCGGGCGTCGCCGTCTCGCACGAGATCCTCTCCGGTTTCTCGCAGGAGCTCGGGGAGCGCGCGGGTCGCATCGCCGAGGAGTCCTTCGCGATCATCGAGCGCGAGGTGAACCTCGGCTCGCCCAAGCAGCTGCAGGAGGTGCTGTTCGAGCAGCTCGAGCTGCCGAAGACGCGCAAGACGAAGACCGGATACTCGACCGACGCGGCCGTGCTGGCCGACCTGCAGGAGAGTCACCCGCACCCGTTCCTCGATCTGCTGCTGCAGCACCGCGAGGCCACGAAGCTCCGGCAGATCATCGAGTCGCTCGACACCGCGATCCGCGCCGATCACCGCATCCACACGACCTACGTGCAGACGGGCAGCCAGACCGGCCGGCTGAGCAGCACCGACCCGAACCTGCAGAACATCCCGGTGCGCACCGAGGAGTCGCGGCGGATCCGCAGCGCTTTCCAAGTCGGCGAGCGCTACGAGACGCTCCTCACCGCGGACTACTCGCAGATCGAGATGCGCATCATGGCGCACCTGTCCGGCGACGAAGGACTCATCGAGGCCTTCAACTCGGGGGAGGACCTGCATCGCTTCGTCGGCGCCCGCGTCTTCGGCGTCGAGCCGGAGGAGGTCAGCTCCGCGATGCGCACCAAGGTCAAGGCGATGTCCTACGGCCTGGTCTACGGGCTCAGCGCCTTCGGCCTGTCCAAGCAGCTGCGCATCGAGCAGTCCGAGGCCAAGCAGCTGATGATGGAGTACTTCGCCCGGTTCGGGGCTGTGCGGGACTACCTGCGCGCCTCCGTGCTCGCGGCGAAGGAGGTCGGCTACACCGAGACGATCTTCGGGCGCCGTCGTCCGTTCCCGGATCTCGTCAGCCCGAACCGCGTGCTCCGCGAGAACGCCGAGCGCGCGGCGCTCAACGCCCCCATCCAAGGCAGCGCGGCCGACATCATGAAGATCGCGCTGTTCCGGATCCACTCGGATCTCCTCGACGAGGGACTCGCATCGCGGGTGCTGTTGCAGATTCACGACGAACTCGTTGTCGAGGTCGCACCAGGGGAGTGGGACGCGACCGAGCGCATCGTGCGCGATCGCATGGGCGGCGCGGCCGAGCTGTCGGTTCCGCTCGACGTGCAGGTCGGCCGCGGCGGCGACTGGAACGAAGCCGCGCACTGACCCATCGAGCCGCCATGGGCCCCGCTCCACGACCCGTCCTCCGGGACGCGTCGTTCCATGGAGCGGGGCCTGTTCCATGGATAGGCTCAGGGGATGACCGCAGAGCAGCCCACGACGCGCACGCCGTCCACCATCGATCAGATCGCGGAGGGCTGGGTCGACACCCTCGCCGAGCTCTCGCCGATTCTCGGCACCTACATCGGCCGCAACGAGGTCAACGGCCGTCTCGACGACTTCAGCCCCGCCGGCCATGAGCACGCGATCGCGGAGACCCGTCGCGTTCTCGCCGAGCTCGACGCTCAGGAGCCCGTCGACGAGATCGACCGCGTGACCAAGACGGATCTCTCCGCCGAGCTCCGTCTCTCGATCGAGCAGCACGACGCCCAGTGGCACCTGCGCGACCTCAACGTCATCGCCTCCGCCGCACAGGATGTGCGTCAGGCCTTCGACCTCATGCCGACGGCGACGGCCGACGACTGGAGCGTCGTCGCCGAACGTCTCGGCGCGATCCCCGCCGCCCTGGACGGATATGTCGAGACGCTGCGCGAGGGCATTGCGAAGGGCGTCGTACCGGCCCGGCGTCAGGTCGTCGAGGTCGCCACGCAGATCGCCCGCTACACCGCGGACGACGGCTTCTTCGCCGCATTCGTCGCCGACGCCTCGACGGACGAGGGACAGCTGCCCGCGAGCCTCGCCCGCGACCTCGCCGACCGCTCTGCGGCCGCCCGCGTCGCGTACGACGGTCTGCGCTCGTTCCTCAGCGCGGAGCTCGCACCGGTCGCCGGAGACCAGGACGCCGTGGGGCGTGAGCTGTACGCTCTGGCCTCGCGCCGGTTCCTCGGTGCGACGATCGACATCGACGAGACGTACGAGTGGGGCCGCGAAGAACTCGCCAGGATGGTGGCGGAGCAGACGGCCATCGCGAACGAGATCCTCCCCGGTTCCACGGTCGAGGAGGCCGTCGCCCACCTGGAGGCGGACCCCGCGCGGAAGCTCGTCGGTACGGACGCCCTGCAGCGCTGGATGCAGGAGACCAGCGACCGGGCCATCGCCGAACTCGGCGCCTCCCACTTCGACATCCCGGAGCAGATCCGCGAGCTCGAGTGCATGATCGCGCCGACTCAGGAAGGCGGGATCTACTACACGGGCCCGACCGACGACTTCTCCCGCCCCGGCCGCATGTGGTGGTCCGTGCCGGAGGGCGTGACGGAGTTCGACACCTGGCGCGAGCTGACGACCGTGTACCACGAGGGTGTTCCCGGCCATCACCTGCAGATCGCGCAGGCCACGTACAACCGTGCGGAGCTGAACACCTGGCGGCGCGTGCTCGCCGGCACATCGGGCCACGCCGAGGGGTGGGCCCTCTACGCGGAGCGCCTCATGGAGCAGCTCGGCTACCTCGACGACCCCGCCGACCGCCTCGGCATGCTGGACGGGCAGCGCATGCGCGCTCTGCGCGTGGTGCTCGACATCGGCGTGCACCTCGGCAAGCCGCGCCTGGACGGCGACGGCGTGTGGGACCACGACTACGCGCTCGACATGATGCGCCGCAACGTGAACATGTCCGATGAGTTCCGGCAGTTCGAGGTCAACCGCTACCTCGGCTGGCCGGGGCAGGCACCGTCGTACAAGGTCGGCCAGCGCATCTGGGAGCAGGTCCGCGACGCGGTCAAGGAGCGCGAGGGCGACGCCTTTGACATCAAGGCGTTCCACAAGCGCGCGCTCGACATGGGCGGCGTCGGGCTCGACACGCTGCGGTCGGTCTTCCAGGTCGGCTGAGATCCGCATCCCATCATGGGAATGAGCCCTGCCCCTTGAGGGTTCATTCATCTGAATACGAAAGGGGCAGGGATGGATCTGCAGTTCGGATTGGGCACATTCGGCGACGTGAGCCGCGGAGCCGACGGGGAGATGCTGAGCGGCGCGCAGTCGATCCGCAACATCGTCGCGCAGGCCGTGCGCGCCGAGGAGGTCGGCGTGGGCTACTTCGGCGTGGGGGAGCACCACCGGCGCGAGTTCGCCGTGTCGAGCCCCGAGATGGTGCTCGCCGCCATCGCGTCCCGCACGGAGCGGATCCACCTCGGCACCGCGGTGACGGTGTTGTCGTCCGACGACCCGGTGCGCGTGTACGAGCGCTTCGCGACGCTGGACGCGCTCTCGAACGGCCGCGCCGAGGTCGTTCTCGGACGAGGGTCGTTCACCGAGTCGTTCCCGCTGTTCGGTTACGACCTCCGCGACTACGACCGCCTGTTCGAGGAGAAGCTCGAGCTGTTCGTCGAGCTCCTCAAGGAGGAGCCGGTCACGTGGCAGGGGACCGTGCGGGCGCCGCTCGAGAACGCGGACGTCTTCCCGAAGACCGAGAACGGCCTGCGCACCTGGGTCGGCGTCGGCGGGTCGCCGGAGTCCGTCGTCCGCGTCGCACGCTACGGTCTCGGGCTCACGCTCGCGATCATCGGCGGCGCAGCGGCACGCTTCAAGCCGTTCGTCGACCTCTACCACCGCTCCACGTCGGCCTTCGGTACGGCGGTGCACCCCATCTCAGTGCACTCGCCCGGCCACATCGCCGACACCGATGCCGCGGCCTGGGACGCGGCCTACGAGGGCATGGAGGCGATGAACAACACCATCGGCCGGGAGCGCGGGTGGCCCGCCTACAGCCGTGCGCGGTTCCAGAACGACGTGGGTCCCGAGGGGGCGATGTACAGCGGCTCTCCGGACCGCGTCGCGCGGAAGATCGTCGACACGGTGCGCGCCCTCGGCATCGGCCGGTTCGAGCTCAAGTACGCCTCCGGACCGCTTCCGCACGAGGCGATGATGCGCAGCATCGAGCTGTACGGCACCGAGGTGATCCCGCGGGTGCGGGCGATGCTCGCCGACGACTGACCTGGGGTCGCGACGGCGCCGGGCGGACGATCATCCGCTCGGCGCCGTCGTCGTAGGCTGAGGGGATGAGCACTGTCCGTTTCGTCGCCATCGGAGACTCGTTCAGCGAGGGCGTCGGTGATGAACTGTCCGACGGCACCGTCCGAGGATGGGCGGACCTTGCGGCGATCGGCTGGGCCGACGCGATCGGAGAGCCGATCGAGTACGCGAACCTCGCGATCCGCGGTCGGCTCGCCTGGCCGGTGGTCGAGGAGCAGCTCGAACCCGCCCTCGCCCTGAAGCCGACGCACCTGTCCTTCAACGCGGGCGGCAACGACATGCTGCGCCCGAAAGCCGATATCGAGCACATCGCCGATGCGTTCACGCGTGTGCTGCGACGGTGCGATGAGGCCGGCACCACGCTCATCGTGCTCTCCGGGGCGAACCCGTCGGCGCAGCTGCCGCTGACCTCGCTCATCCAGCGCCGCGGAGACGAACTGTCCGCGGCCGTGCTCCGCAGGATCCAGGATCGGGCCGACGTGCTGCAAGCGCTGAACTGGCCCGATCGTGAGCTCAGCCGGCCCGAGTACTGGGCGGAGGACCGTCTGCACATGAACGCGAACGGCCATCACCGCGTCGCCGCGCGAGTACTCGATGCCGTCGGCGCCGGAGCTCCGGAGGAGTGGTGGCATGCGCACGACGTGCCGGAGGAGGAGCCACTCAGCACGGCCGCGTACTACCGACGGCACGTCGGCCCGTGGATCAAGCGCCGTGTCACGCGGCGCTCGTCCGGCGACGGCCGCCGGCCGAAGTTCGCCGAGTGGACCGAGATCCGCCCGTCGTCCGCGGGCTGAGCAGGCGCTACCGCCGGCCGCTCAGCCCGCCCAGAGTCTTCAGTGCGGAACGCGGGCGAGGAACTCCGCGGTCGCGGGATGCTGTGGCGCGTCGAAGATCTGCTCGGGCGGCCCCTGCTCGATGAGCACGCCGTCCTTGAGGAAGACGACCCGGTCGGCGACCTCGCGGGCGAAGGACATCTCGTGGGTGGCCATGAGGATCGTCGTGCCGCGTCCCTTGAGTTCGCGGACCAGATCGAGGACCTCGCCGACGAGCTGCGGATCGAGCGCGCTCGTGATCTCATCCAAGAGCAGCAGCTCCGGGTCCGTGAGGATTGCGCGCACGATCGCGACGCGCTGCTGCTGTCCGCCCGAGAGACGGTCGGGGTAGGCGTCGGCCTTGTCCCCGAGGCCGAGCGTCGTCAGCAGCTCGAGGCCGCGTCGGGCGGCGTCCGCCTTCGACAGCCGATGCACACGGCGAGCCGCGAGCGTGACGTTGTCGAGCACGGTGAGGTGCGGGAACAGATTGAAGTGCTGGAACACGACCCCGATCCGCGCACGGATCGCATCCGCGTCGATCCGGGGATCCGTGATGTCCGTCCCGGAGAGCAGGATCTGTCCGTCGTCGACGCGCTCGATGAGGTTCATCGTGCGCAGCAGCGTGGACTTGCCGGATCCGGACGCGCCGATCAGCACGACGACCTCATGCGCGTCGACCGCGAGGTCGATGCCGCGCAGCACATCGTGGTCGCCGAAGCGCTTGCGGACGCCGAGCGCTTCGATCACAGCGGTCATACGATCCCTCCGGCCTGCTCGCGCTTGTTGAGACGCGACGTGACGACGTCGGTGAGCCGGATCATCGGCCAGCTCAGGATCACGAAGAAGAGCCCGGCGACGACGTACGGCGTGAAGTTGAACGTCTCGGCGACCTGGAGCTGCGCCGCGCGGACTGCGTCGATCGCGCCGAGGACCGAGATGAGCCCGACGTCCTTCTGCATCGAGACGAAGTCGTTCATGAGCGCGGGGACCACCTTGCGCACGCCCTGCGGGATGACCACGATCCGCAGCGTCTGCCCGTGCGTGAGCCCGAGCGAGCGCGCCGCGACCCGCTGCGAGGGGTGCACGGCCTCCATCCCGGCGCGGAGCACCTCGGCGACGTACGCCGAGTAGCTGATGACGAGCGCGATCGTGCCCCAGAACATCGCGGGCATGCGGGGGAAGATCATGAGCGCCGGGATCCCGAAGCCGACCAGGTAGAGCACGATCAGCAGCGGCACGCCGCGGAAGAAGTCGGTGTACGCCGCGGCGAGCAATCGCAGCGGGAAGAACACAGGACCGCGCAGCGAGCGCAGGACGGCGAGCAGGGTGCCGAGCAGCGCCACGCAGACGGCGGAGATCACGAGCACGACGATGTTGAGGAGCAGACCCTGGAAGATCGGGCCCACGCTCGCCAGAGCGACCTTCGGGTCGAAGAACGTCTCGCGGACGACCTTCCAGCCCGGGGTGTTCGCGATCACGATGACGAGCACCCCGGCGACCGCCAGACTGCTCAGCAGCGCGAGCAGAACGGACCACACCGTCGCGCGGCGTCGAAGCGCGCGGCGGGACAGCTCGAGCGCGCTCGGCTGCCACGCCGCGTCGGCCAGGGGAGCGGTCACTTCAGGACGGGGACGTTCACGGCCTCGCTGAGCCACTTCTTCTGCAGCTCGGCGATGGTGCCGTTCTTCTGCAGCGCGTCGACGGCCTTCGTGACGGCGGGCGTGAGCGAGGAGTTCTTCGGGAGCACGAAGGCGAACTGGTCGCCGCCCTTGTCGTCGGCGAACTGCCCGACCACAGCCGCGTTCTCGAGCTGGGCCGCGGTCACGTAGAACGCGCCGGGCAGGTCCGTGATCATCGCGTCGATCTGGCCGCCCTTGAGCGCCTGGACGACGTCGTCGACCGAGTTGAAGACGCTGAGGTCGCCGGTGCCGAGCTGCGCCTTCGCGACGGTGTAGCTCGTCGTGCCGGTCGCGACGCCGACCTTGGCCTTCTTGAGATCGGCGACGCTCGTGGCCGAGGCGGCGGGCGTGCCCTTCGCCGCGACGACCGCCTGCGTGGTCGTGTAGTAAGACGACGAGAAGTCGACGGCCTTCTTGCGATCCTCGGAGATCGAGAACTGCTGGATGTTGAGGTCCCAGTCCTTGGGGCCAGGGGCGATGGCGGCGTCGAAGCCGGTGCGCGTCCACACGATCTGCTTCTCCGAGAAGCCCAGCTCGGCAGCGACCGCGTGGGCGACGGCGCCTTCGAAGCCCTTGCCGTTCGACGGCTCGTTGTCCACGAACCACGGCTCGTAGTCGGGGTCGCCGGTCGCGATCGTCAGCTTGCCCGCGGTGACGGTCTGCAGGGCCGCGCCGGTGGCATCGGCGCCGGCGGACGGGGCAGATGCAGCGGATCCGCTGCACGCGGCGAGGGAGAGAGCGGCGGCGACGATCGTCGAGACGAGCGCGACACGGCGCAGAGCGGGTGCGAGGGACACGGAGACTCCTGAGATGCGGGTGCGGGGGCGGACGGGTGTGACTGCAGGCGCAGGTGCCCCGTTCATACCGTAGAGGAATCGGCGAGTCGCCAGTCGGCGAAGTCGAAACCGGGCGAAACGAAACAGGAGACCAGCACCTCGCGGTCATCCAGCGGGCGAGCGGCCTGCCACACCCCCGCGGGAACGAGCGCCTGCGCAGCGTCGTCGGGGCCCAGCACGATCGTCTCGGCGTCTCCCGGCACGGACTCGGATCCGCCCAGGCTGAGTTCGAGGCGGCCGGGGCCGTGCCAGAGCCAGAGCTCGTCGCTGGACACGACGTGCCAGGCGCTGGATTCCTCCGGAGTGAGGAGATAGTGGATGCAGGTGGCCGCGGGGCGCGTGCCGCCGGCGGTCTCGATCAAATTCGGGCTGGTCCAGGTGCGGCGGAACCAGCCGCCCTCAGGGTGGGGCTCGAGACCGAGGCGGATCGCGGTCGAGGGGACGGGTGCCGTCATGGGGTGCCTCCGTTGCAGGCGGTCAGGGGGTCTCGAAAGCCGTGGTGGAGTGACGGATCTCGCCGGCGATCACGGTCGCGGCAGATCGTCCTGCCCCGGCCTCGACGAGCTCCACCACCGCATCGGCACCCGGCGGGACGTCGAAGAACGCGAGATCCGCGAGGGCTCCGACGGCGAGGTAGCCGGTGCGGTCGGGACCGACGTCGATCCCCATGGAGTGTGCGCCGCCGAGGGTCGCGGCGTTCAGGAGCCGTGCGTGCAGGTCGCGATCGGTGTACCCCTGGGACCGGGCGATGCGGGCGAGCTCGGCGACGTCGGCGAGCAGGTCGAGCGAAGGACTCGACGAGAGCGAGTCGGTGCCCACAGCGATCGGATTGCCCTCGCGCAGGTAGGCCGCGATCGGCGGTTCCTCCAGCCCGATCACCGCGTTCGAGCGGGGGCACAACGCGACGCTCGTGTGGCGCTCCCGCAGGATCGCACGGTCGCGGGCGCTCATGTAGACGCCATGCGCGATATGGCAGTCGGGGCCGAGCACGCCGAGCTGGTCTACGAACTCGGTCGCGCTGGTTCCGAAGCCGGCATCGCGCAGCTCCTGGAAGCTCGCGAGACCGGCCGTGTGCCAGGCATGGGCCTGGTCGTGCGCGAACTCGCTCTCGAACGCCGCCTCACCGAGGTGGATGTGGATCCGGCTGCCGCGCTCGCGGACGATGTCGGGGATCTCCAGCAAGGGTTCGATGTCGAGGGAGTACGGAGCGTGCGGCGACAGCCCGGTTCCCGGCGGCGTGGGCAGCGCATCCAGGGAGTCCTCGACCTGACGACGCCCGGTGCGCGCCCAGTCCGCATTGGTCCAGCTCATCACCTCCCAGTAGGTGATGCCGTGCAGACGGGCGTCGTGCAGCGCGGACGCGGCAGCCCTGTCTGTCACTACGTCGGCGGCGGCGGTCGTGCCGGTGCGGATCAGCTCCGCAGCGCCGTCCGCCGCCTCCGCGGCCCAGTTCCGCCCGGCCTCGTACACCGGGTCGAACGCCGTCACCCAGTCCTCGAAGCCCTGATAGCGGCCTCGTCCGACCTCGGCCATGCCGGTGTACTGCAGATGGGTGTGCGCGTTGACGAGCCCGGGGATCAGCACGCCGGGCCAGTGCACTTCGGTGGGCGTGGCGCCGCGGTCGGCGAGGGAGCGTTGCACCCAGGCGCGCTCGCCCACGTGCAGGATCCTGCCGTTCTGCACGGCGACGGCACCATCGGTGATCGGCGGGGCGGTGATGGGGAAGACCTGCCCCGCGGAGTACAGGGTCACGCCGTTCATGCCGTCGCCTCCCGGTACCGGGGCGAACGCCAGTCGTCCTGGGCGCGGACCTGCGCGTCGCTGCGGACGTCGAGCAACTCGCCGCGCACCGCCAGCGCGGCGCGCGCGACCAGCTCGTCGGCGTCCACGGGGAAGGGATGCACGCCTGCAGGCAGGGACGCGTCGAGCAGCTGTGCCACGGCGGAGAGCTGCACCGCGAAGGAGAGATCCATGATCTCGATCGGATTGCCCTCTGCGGCCGCGAGATTGACGCACCCGCCCCGCGCCAGCAGGAGCGCACCATCGCCCGCGCGTTGGAGATGGGGGAGCGCGGCGCCGTCGAGCTCGAACGGGAGCAGCCCGGCGACGTCGACATCGACCTCCCCTGGTACGCCTCCGGCGACCGCCACGATCCGCGCCGTGTGCAGGGTCTCGGCATCGATGGTGTGCGGGGCGCCGGTGGCAGAGACGACCAGAGCACCGGGCGCCACAGCGCGCAGTCGTCCGGTCCGGTAGCCGTCGTGCGCCGCACGGAGCGCCCGCACCGGATCGGTCTCCGTGACGCTGACCTGCGCGCCGAGGGCCCGCAGGTGCGCCGCGACGCCCTCACCGACGGGGCCGTATCCCACGACGACCGCCGGCTGGTCGCGCACACAGATGCCCGCCGCGTCGAGCACATCCGCGATCGCGAACACGCAGGACTGCCCTGTGCCGTACCGGTTGTCGAACGCGGTCTTCATCGGCGCGTCGTTCACGGCGACCACCGGGATCCGCAGCACGCCTTCCGCCGCCATCCGTCGGAGGGGAGTGAGGCCGCTCGTCGTCTCCTCCGCGGCGCCTCTGACACCGGCGAGGAGCTCCTCCTGATGGGCGAGCCGGATCAGGTGCGAGCCGTCGTCCAGCAGCAGGTCGTGGCCACGACGAAGGAAGGCGATCGCCGCCTCGCGCTCGGCCGCTCCTGACAGTGATGGGTTCCCGTCGACCGGGACCCCTCGTGCGCGCAACGCGGCGGCGACCTCGGGGTCGATCTCGTCGGGGTGCGCGTACACCGCAACGTCTGCGCCCGCGTCGCGCAGCTGCAACGCGAGCTGCGCAGTCTTCGGCTCGAGCACCATCGCGATGCCGATCCGGATGCCGTGGACCGTTTCCGCGGCGTGCAAGGCCTCGGCGAGCCCTCGGGAGACGGGCATATGCGATCCCGCGAAGTCGATGCGTTCATCGGCGGTCGCGCGCGGGGGCAGTGGAGCGCCGTCGAGCAGGATCTCCGTCGCGGTCCCCGGTGCGAACACGACCGCGCCGTCGCCGATCCGGGCGCCCAATCGCGAGAGGAGCGCGCGCAGCTCGTCGGCCACGTCGTCTTCCCCGATGACGCCGATGGTGCGGCCCGCCACCAGCAGATTGGTGTCACGGGCGAACCGGCGCACGAGTCGTTCGGCGATCAGGAGGGCGTCGGGCACCTGTTCAGCGTAGAGGTTCCGCCGGCCCGCTCGCCGCCGTGCGACATCGCTCCGTCACTCACCGCCGGTAGGCGGCGACAGGCGATAGGTGAGCTCGGCGAAGGGCCCTGCCTGGCGCACTCCGGTGAGCTCGAGGCGGGAATGGCCGAGGTCGCGTGGCAGCAGCGGCCTGCCCGAGCGGAGCGTGGCAGGGGCGAACGTCACGACGATGTCGTCGAGCAGACCTTCGTCGGCGAACTGTCCGGCGAGGTCGCCGCCCCCGACGATCCACACATCGCGGGCACCGGCGGCTGCGACGATCTCGTCCCAGTGCTCGCGGACCGGACCCCGAACGAACCGGATGTCCGCGCCCGGAACCCGGGGGAGCTCTCGCGACGTGAAGACGAAGGTGGGGCGGTCGCCGTAGAACTGCTGCCAGCGCTCGGGGTGGTCGAGCAGGCCCTCCTCCCGGAGGAGCCACTCGTAGGTCGAGGAACCCTCGACGAAAACGCCGACCTTTTCGGTGAACGCGGCGATGTCGGCGGTCGCCGCGTCCTGAGGGATCGAGAGCAACCAGGACAGCGAGTCGGCGTCGTCGGCGAGGAAGCCGTTGAGGGTCGAGGCGGTGTAGAAGATGGCGCGCGTCATGCGGGCGACGCTATCCGAGGCCTCCGACATCGGCGGCGGCCTCGCGGCGTCGCAGGTGCAACTGCCACTCGCGTGCAGTGAGGACCACGATGAACACGTCGAAGAGCGTGAGCGCGAGCATCCACCAGCTGAAATGGACGATCAGTTCGTAGCACTGCAGAACGATGAAGACCCCGAGCGCGGCGAGCATCCACGGATATGCCCAGAGCTGCTGTCTCAACAGCGCCCAGACCAGCACCACCTTGATGATGCCGTGCAGGAGCAGATACGCGGCCGCGAAGAGCGTCGTCCTCGGGCCCCAGGAGTCGCCGAGGTGGATCGCCCAGTGGAACACGGGAGAGTGCTCGTGGCCCACGAGCACGAAGGAGACGACATCCCCGAGGGCTTCGCGCAGCGCCGCGGGGGAGATGAACAGCAACGCGAGCCCGCCGATCAGCTCGGCCACGCCGTCCAGCCCCTTGAGCACGATGCTCACGGCGAACACCCGGTCCAGGGTGCGGTGGGAAGCGGTGGCCGTCATAGACCCGATGGTAGGTCCGGCGGCTTTTAGACTGCCCTGAGATGAGTGACATCGAGATGCGCGCCCTGCCGGCTGGTTCCGTCGCCCTGCACGACGCCCGGAGCAAGCGCCGCTGGCACGTGGACCTGGAGCCGTTCGAGATCGGCGTGTTCGCCGTGACCGAGGAGCACGTGTCCGAGCTGCTCGGGATCGCGGCGGAGCATCCGGACCGCCCTGCCGTCGACGTCTCCTGGCAACGGGCGATCCGCTTCTGCAACGCGGCCTCGGAATGGGAGGGACTGGATCCGGTATATCGGTTCGATGGCGCGGACGTGCGCTGGGACGTCGATGCGGACGGCTACCGGCTTCCGACCGAGGCGGAGTGGGAGTACGCGTGCCGCGCCGGGTCGACCGCGCCGCACTACGGACCCCTTCAGGATGTCGCGTGGACGGCGGCCGACGGCCTGCGTCACCCCCAGCGCGTGGGGGAGAGGATGCCCAATCTGAACGGGCTCTTCGACACGCTCGGCAACGTCTGGGAGTGGTGCTGGGATCTGCTGGATCCGGCACGCTACGGGGAGTATCGCGTGTTCCGCGGAGGCGGGTTCGCGGACGACGCGTGGAGCGTCCGTGCCTCGGTGCGGCGCGGGGGAGACCCGCGCACCGCTCAGGACGATCTCGGCTTCCGCGTCGCGCGCGGTGGATTCGACCGAGTGGACGCTGCTCAGGGCTGGTCTCTCGCCGCCGATGAGGAGCGGGCGCTGCTCGCCGGCCCGCTGCCGCCGGGCTGGACGCCCCGACGCTGACGCGGGGATGGGCGCTACTTTCCGCGCGCCTCAGCGAGCACATCTCGAATCGCCGACGCGACCAGGTCCGGCTGCTCCACCTGGATCCCGTGCCCGCTGTGCGTCGCGCTGAGGTGCGTGGCGTGCGACGCCCGCGCGAGTTCGTCCTGTGCCGCGAGCCATGCCGGCCACGTCGATGCACCGGGCGTCACACCGAGATCCCACGGCTGGTCCGAGGAGAGCACGGTCGTCGGCAGGTCCGGTGCAGGCCGGGCGGCGGCGAACTCCTGCAGCGACGGCTCGTAGGCGGGTCTCTCCGCGGTACTGTCGGTGCCTGCCGCGGCGATGGCAGCCATCCACGCCTGCCACTGATCGGCGCTGAGCGTCTGCGCGAGCCACGTCGATGCCGAATCGACGAGGACCAGACCGACGACCTGTCGCGGGTAGGTGCGCGCGTACAGCTGGGCGATCATGCCGCCCCAGGACGCGCCCACCAGCAGCACAGGTCCACGCTCACCCGCCGCATCGAGAAGGTCGCGAAGATCCCGCACCCCGTGCAGGGCGGTCGTGGGTTGCGGGACCGGGGTCGTCGGCGAGAGATCACCGTCCTCCCGGGTGGTGCCTGGCCGGTCGTAGGCGCAGACGCGCGCATCCGAGGCGAGTGCCGGCAGCACCGCGGTCGCGGAGGCACGGGTTGCAGGGGGTGATGATGGCGGCGGCAGCGTCGTCCATTCATCGGCCGCGCCGCCCGTACCGGACATCAGCACGACCGTGGGCGATCCGGATCCGCGGCACGTGAGGTACATGTCGCGCGACGAGCTCAGTGACACCATGCCCGCACGATCCTTCATCGTCGACACGAGTGGCGCGTGCGTGTTCCCAGGCGGGAGCCGTGTCTGCGGAGCGCACCCGCTCACGACGGCAGCCAGCAGCACGCCGGCGATGAGCGCGGTCGTGGCTCTGCTCCGCATCGCGTGCCTCCTGGGCGTGGATGATCCTGGCGGCAGGTTAGTCCCTCGTCCGACGGCGGGGAAGTCAGGGCAGCGAGCGCACCAGGACGAGCGAGCCCTCGAATGCAGCTTGATTGCGGAGCGCACCGTATCGGCGGTCCCACTCGCCGGAGTCGATCGCTTTCCGCAGTCGAACGACGTAGTCCCTCGCGCGCTCGGGATCCACGAAGCTCCAGGCCGAGCAGGCCGCCCGCGCTCCCGCATCGAGCAGCGCCTCCGGCCTGCCGTAGTAGGCCTCGTTGAAGCCGTCGGTGCAATCGAGGGAGATCGGCACCGGGTCGACCGTAACCGTTCCGCCAAGGGCGGAGGCGAGCCGGGCGACCGCCGGATAGCGCCGGCGCTCGGTCTCGATCACGTCCGGCGCGTACTCGGCGAGCCAGAATCGATCCAGGAGATCCGGGTCGCACGTCAGGATCGCGACGGGCCCGCGTGTGACACGGCGGACCTCCGCGAGTCCGGCGGAGAGGTCGCTCCACTGGTGCACGGAGAACGTCGTCATCGCGGCGTCGAACGTCGCGTCGGGGAACGGCAGCGACTCCGCCACGGCATCGATCGCGGGGACCAGATGCGGCGGGCGCTGCGCGCGCATGCTCGCGGACGGTTCGACGGCCGTCACCTCCAGATCGACCGGCTCGTAGCTCCCTGCGCCCGCGCCGATGTTGAGCACCGTGCGGGCATCGCCGAGCGCAGCACGCACGATGGTCGCGATCCTCGGATCCGGCCGGCGGAAGTCGCTGTAGGTCGAGCCGATGACGCCGTAGTCGGCGTCGCCGGCGCTGCCGTCCTGAGTCCGCGACAGATCCGTCATGCCTTCGATCCTGACACGGACGCGCGCGCCGACACCCGCACGCGTCGCGATGGGATGATGAGGTCATGCTCGAGGAATCGCGCGCAGCGACGCTCACGACAGAGCGCCTATACCTGAGGCCTCAACAGGTGCAGGACGCAGATGTCTTCCGGCGGCTGTGGACCGAACGCGACGAGCGGGTTCCTCCACACCGTCGGCTCGATGCGGCGGGACATCCAACGCTGGCGGAGATCGCCGACGATATCCGCCAGAAGAGCGCTCGTGCACAGCCGGGACTGCTCACGGTCGTGCTCCGCGAAAGCGACGCGGTGATCGGCTACTGCGGGTTGGTGTTCGACGACGACGGCGAACGGCCCGAGTTGGCCTTCGAACTGCTGAGTGCCGTGCACAATCGCGGATACGCCACCGAGGCCGGGCGCGCCGTCATCGAGTGGGCGAGGAGGGCGGGCTTCCCTCGACTGTGGGCGAGCGTGTGGGACTGGAATCAGGCTTCACGGCGCGCGCTGGAGAAGCTCGGCTTCGTGGACACCGGGACCGTCGTCAAGGAGAGCGCCTACGGTCGCTCTCTGCTCACCGTGCGAGAACCGACGGACTGAGCATGGCGACGATCGACGACGTGAGGGCCCTCGGATCCACGCTCGAGCGCTCCTATGAGGTCTACGTCCGAGGCCGTCTGAAGTTCCGCGTGGGGCAGATCGTGTACGTCGCCTTCTCGTCGGACGAGCGCATCATGGAGTTCGGGTTCCCCAAGGAGTTTCGCGAAGGACTCGTCGGCGGCCAGCCCGACAAGTTCCAGCTGCCGTCGCCGTCCGACATGCGCTTCCACTGGGTGCGCTCCGACCTCGCGGCCCTGGATCCGGGGGAGGCGCGGGAGTTCGTCGTGGATGCGTGGCGCATGGTCGTCCCGCAGAAGCTATCCCGCGCCTACGACCTGGCGCATCCGGACGGGCCGGCCTGATTCACGTCTCTGGGCCTTCACTCAGGTGACAAGGGGATATGCTCGACCTTAGGTTGTTGAAGTTGTGGTTTCTGCCCGAGTCCTGCTCCGGACCAGCTTCTGGGCTCGGTCATCGGCCGAGCGGGTATTCAGTTCAGTGACTCTGGTTGCGTCAGCCATCGTGATGCACTCCTCACCGGTTGGTTTTCTGATCTCTCCTGCTGTTCCCGTAACTCTCCCGCGGCCCGTGTCGGCCTCGGGGATCATGTGGACCCCTCCCCGCACGTCGGATCGACGACCAGACCGAGCGCCTGCCGGCGCGACCCCATACTTCCCGACGGCATCGTCGCGGATTCGCGGACCGTTCAACGGGTCCCAGACAAGAAGGAATGACGACATGGCCACTGGCATCGTCAAATGGTTCAACACCGAAAAGGGCTTCGGATTCATCGCGCCCGACGACGGCTCCGCCGACGTCTTCGCGCACTTCAGCGCGATCACGGGTGACGGCTACCGCAACCTCGAGGAGAACCAGAAGGTCTCGTTCGACTCCGAGCGTGGCCCCAAGGGCATGCAGGCTGCGAACATCCAGGTCATCTGAGTTCTCACGAAAAGCGGGCGTCACGGCATGCACATGCCGGGACGCCCGCTTTTCGTTGCGCGGAGCGTCGTCCTATGCGGGAGCCCCGCGCCGGGGGCGAACGGTTCGGCGGACCTATCATGGGGACGGTGACTCAGGAATCTGCGGCCGCACGGCAGGACCTCCCGGACGCCGCGCTGGTCGCCCGGCTTCTCCGGGAACAGGCTCCGCATCTCGCCGGACAGGACCTCCGCCCCAGCGCGGCGTCGGGGAGCAGCAACTGGGTGTTCCGCCTGGGCGACGGGCAGGCTGTTCGTCTGCCTCGGTCTGAGGGCTACGCCGAGGACCTTCTCAAGGAGGTGCGTTGGCTCCCGAGACTCGGGCCTGCCCTTCCCACACCGGTTCCTCGCGTCGAGTTCGTCGGTGACGCGTCAGAAGCGTTCCCGAGACCATGGACCGTCGTCTCCTGGTTGCCAGGAGATCCGCCTGCCGACCTCGACAGCACGCAGCAGGCCGAACTGGCGACGACGCTCGGCCAGTTCCTGCAGAGCCTTCATGACATGGACGCCTCAGGAGTTCCGGAAGGCGCGGAGCACTGGGGATACCGCGCGGGTGAACCCGTCACGGACACGATCGACGAGTGGGCCGACTACGCGGCGACGCAACTCTCCGACGTGTTCGACCCGGAAGCGGTCCGTCGAGCCTGGCGACTTCTGCGCGATGTCCCGCCCGCGACGACGTCGCCCTGCTGGATCCACACCGACCTGTCGGCCGAGAACATGCTCGTCGACTCTGACGGGAGCTTGAGCGGGGTGATCGACTGGGGCGGTCTAGGAGTGGGCGATCCCGCCGTCGACCTGCTCTACGCGTGGAGCATGTTCGATGCTCCGGCGCGCGACGTGCTTCGCGCAGCTGCCGCAGCCGACGACGCCAGTTGGGTCAGAGCCCGCGCCTGGGCGTTCGTTGGTCCAGGACTGCTCACGATCGAGAACTACCGCCAGACGATGCCAGGGCGAACCGCCAAGCTCATCGCGATGGTCACGACCATCGCCGCGGAGGTCGGCATCCGGATTCGTTGAGTCGGTCACGGCGTGGCGACGATCTGAGTCTCGTCCTGGTAGAGGATGCGGCCAGGTCGGAACGATTCGCGTCGCTCATACGGCACGTCGTAACTGTCCAGGATGTCGAGATAGAGACGGACCTTTTCGAGAACCAGCCCGGCTTCGGCGCGAAACCAGCACGCGGCACGCGGATTCCGCGCGTACAGAGACGGGTCGATCGTGGACGGGTCGACGCAATGCGCGTCGTACCATTCGTTGGCCGCGTGCCATCGCCGCATGTCTGCGGGGGAGAGCAGCCCCCCGCGCCCCAGCTCGCCCGCCAGGAAGAAGACTCCGGGGTTGATTCCGGCGTCAGAGGTCGTGGGGGACTGGTACCGGATGAAACGCGCAGATTCGGCCGCGCTCCTACTCGTCATGACTGACATCATCGCGGAACATCGACGCAACCTCGTAGGAAGCCGAGGAAGTTTCGGCACAAGAAGCCGAGGCACGGGTTATCCGCCGCGAACAGTACTCGAAGGGGATCCCGTGGTGCTGCGGATGCCGAGTCCGTATCCTTCAGGCATGAGCGAGCCCTCGATTCCCCGGCCCACCCGGGGCTATGCCGTCGCCGTGTGGGCCGCGGCGGTCCTGATCGGCGCCACCCTAGGGGTCGCCGCCGGACTGGTGACGCAGAACGCGTGGATCGGCATCGGGGTCGGCGCGGCTGTCATCGCCCTGGTGGGCCTCTCATCCGTGCTTGCGGTGCGGCGAGGGGGCCATGGCACCGTCGAGGGCGCGCCGCCCTGGACGGGGGATGCAGCGGCGCGTCACCACAACGGTGCGTCGTGATCACGCGAGCTCTGAGCGTGCCCGGTTGAGCCGCGATCGGGAACGGCGGTGGAACCACAACATCCACTTTCACCGCCTCGTCACGGACGCGATTCCCGCAGGCGCAACGTCGGCGATCGACGTCGGCACCGGTGATGGCGCGCTGGCGGGGGAGCTGCGGGCGGTGATGTCGGACGTCACCGGCATCGACCTCGACCAGGGCGTGCTCGCACGCGCACAAGCCGAGCACCCCGGCGTCGCCTGGGTTCACGGCGACGTGATGACCCATGACTTCGGTCGGACCTTCGATGTGGTCGCTTCGATCGCCACGCTCCATCACTTCGATGACATGCGTGCGGCGCTGCGAAGGCTGGGCGCCCTCACCTCACCGGGCGGAGTTCTCGTCGTCGTGGGACTCGCTCGATCCACGAGCCTGGGAGACCATGCGCACGATGCGCTCGGCATCGCTCAGCATCAGTGGTGCTCGCGGACGCGGACCTACTGGGAGCACTCGGCGCCCACGGTATGGCCGCCGCCGCATTCGTATTCGGAGGTTCGCGAGTCCGCGGCCCAGGAGCTGCCCGAGGTCCGGTGGAAGCGCTTCGCCCTGTGGCGATACGCCCTCACCTGGCAGAGGCCGGAGTAGCCCGAGCAGCGCCAGGCAAGATATACAACCAACAGGTTGGATAATGTGGCACGATCGCACCATGACCGACAACCCCGTGCCCACCGTCTCCCCGAACGCGATGCTGCTGGAGCTCGTGCTCGTCCCTGTCAGCGACATCGACCGCGCGAAGGCCTTCTACGCCGAGCAGCTCGGATTCATCGTCGACGTCGACGTCGAACCGTCCGAAGGGGTCCGCATCGTGCAGCTCACGCCGCCCGGCTCCTATTGCTCGATCACGCTCAGCGCCGGCCTGCCCGGGACCCAGATGCCGTCTGGCTCGCTCCGCGGACTGCATCTCGTCGTCTCCGACATCGCCGCCGCGCGCGCGAAGCTGGCCGAACGCGGCGTCGATATCGGGCCGGTGGAGGATGTCGGCGGTGTCTTCTACGCCGGCTTCGCCGACCCCGATGGCAACACCTGGACGTTGCAGCACATGCCCTGGCGACGCTGATCGGGCTTTCTGACCGGCCGGTTGCGAGAGTGGAGAGCGCCGTACTGAGCCATGGGAGTGGAGCCCCGGATCTCGTGCCCGCATTGCTCTTGATGGAGATACCCCGCCGGGGAGTCATACCCTGGCGTGGTGGCAGAACGACAGAAGATCCTCGCATCCGTCGACACGGACTTTCCCCGGTGGTACCAGGACGTGCTCGAAAAGGCCGAGCTCGCCGACAACGGACCCGTGCGCGGCACGATGGTCATCCGACCGTATGCCTACGCGGTGTGGGAGCGCATGCAGTCCGAGGTCGATGCCCGGATCAAGGCGACCGGTGCCGAGAACGTGTACCTGCCGCTGTTCATCCCGCAGTCGTATCTCGAACGCGAGGCGGAGCACGTGGAGGGTTTCAGTCCCGAACTCGCCGTGGTCACGCATGCCGGCGGCAAGGAGCTCACCGAGCCCGTCGTCGTCCGTCCGACGTCCGAGACGCTGTTCGGGGAGCTGATGGCGAAGTGGATCCAGTCGCACCGCGATCTGCCGATGCTGCTGAACCAGTGGGCGAATGTCGTGCGCTGGGAGATGCGTCCGCGACTCTTCCTGCGCACCAGCGAGTTCCTGTGGCAGGAAGGCCACACCGCTCACGCCACGCGTGAGGATGCCGCCGAGTACGCCACGCGCATTCACCTCGAGGTCTACAAGGACTTCCTGGAGAACGTGCTCGCGATCCCCGTGCTGCCCGGGTTCAAGACACCGTCCGAGCGCTTCGCGGGCGCCACCAACACGATGACGTGCGAAGCGATGATGGGCGACGGCAAGGCGTTGCAGATGGCCACGAGCCACGAACTCGGCCAGAACTTCGCCACCGCCTTCGACATCACCTACACCGACGCCCAGGGCAAGGTGCAGACCACCTGGACCACCTCCTGGGGCTCGTCGACGCGCATGATGGGTGGCCTGATCATGTCGCACGGTGATGACTTCGGACTGCGCATTCCTCCGCGCATCGCGCCGCATCAGGTGGTCGTCATCGCCGTGAAGGACGACGACCGCACCGTTGACGCGGCGAAGCAGATCGTCGCGGACCTCTCCACCGCGGGAGTGCGCACGAAGCTCGATGTGCGGATCGCCCCTGGCTTCGGTCGACGCGCCACCGAATGGGAGCTCAAGGGCGTGCCGGTTCGCCTCGAGGTCGGTCCGCGCGATCTGGACGCCGCACAGGTCACCTATGCGCGCCGCGACACGGACGGCAAGTCGCCGCTGCCGCTGGCGGACCTCGTGACCACGATCCCGGTGCTCCTGGACCGGATGCAGGAGGACATGCTCGCGAGCGCTCGCACGCGCCTCGCTGAGCGCACGACGCACGTGTCGACGATCGACGAGGCGCGTGAAGCCGCCAAGACCGGGTTCGCGGTGATCGACTGGGTCGTCCTCGGCGAGGCCGGCGAGAAGGAGCTCAACAGGGACGCCATCACCGTGCGCTGCCTGCAGACGCGTGACGGACGGATGCCCGACCCGCTGAATCCCGAGCAGGATCTCGTTGCGATCGTCGGGCGCGCGTACTGACGTCCGCTCCTCAGCGCACTCGGACGAGACGGTACTGGCCATCCGGGGTACGGCCACCGAAGTGGAACCCCAACCGCTCCGCCAGACGCAGAGACGGGTGGTTGTCTTCATGGATCACTGCAGCGATCCAGTTCACCCCCAACTCGGCGAAGGCGACGTCGATGAGGGCCGTCGCAGCTTCCGCCGCATAGCCCTGTCCGGTGCAGGACGGTAGCAGGAGCCAGCCGATCTCGGCACCGAAGGTGAGTGGATCCGTACCGCGCAGATGCAGCGAGACATCGCCGATCACCACGTCACCTCGAGTGACGGCGAGTGCGAGGAAGTCGCCGTCGTAGCAGAGCCGGGTGCGCCGGGTCCGATGCTGCAGATGCCGCGCCGACGCACGGCGACTCCGGACCGGCCATGGCAGGAACTCACGGATCGTGGGCGACGACTGGATCCGAAACCAATCTGCGGTGTCGGCCGTTCTGTACGGGCGCAACAACAGGCGGGGCGTCACCAACGTGCGGGCGACGAGAGGGGCGCGTGCCTTTGGCCCGCGAAGGAAATCCGGGCGGCGCAGCGGGATCGCGTCTCGCACCGCCCGCATCCAGGACCCTTCGCCGCCCGGATGCTGCAGCACGCGGTGCTCGTGCGTCGGGTCGCGATGAACGATGCCTGCCATGGATCCGAACCTAGGCACGCCCGCCATGCGCGACTGAGGCGGTGACTCTGCGCCCTCTGTGAAACACTTCAGGCCCCGATAAACGCACGCCGTGCACTACGCGGTCGGCTCCGAGAAGAGCTCCGGGACAGGGTCAATACACGGTCTGCTGTACTATGACGGCATGCTCACCGCCACGCGACCACACACGGCTGCACTGTCTCGCCTGGGCCACGCCCTTTCGGACTCGACTCGGGCGGCCGTTCTCCTGGCACTACGGAACGGGCCGGCCTACCCGTCCGAGCTCGCCGACGATCTGGGCGTGTCGCGGCAGGTGATGTCGAACCAGCTGGCATGTCTGCGCGGCTGTGGGCTGGTGGAGGCCGTCGCAGAAGGCAGGCGTTCGTCGTACCGGCTCGCCGACCCGCACCTCGCGCCTGCCCTCACAGAGCTCCTCCAGGTCGTCTTGTCAGTCGAACCGAACTGCTGCACGGGGGAGGGGTGCAGCTGCTCATGACGATCGCCTCCGTCGCCGGCGATCGCCGCCAGGTCCTGCAGCGACGGATCCGCTGGATCGTCGCGGCGACCATCGGATACAACGTCATCGAGGCCATCGTCGCCATCGGTGCGGGCGTGGCGGCGTCATCCAGCGCGCTGATCGCATTCGGCTTGGATTCGACCGTGGAAGTGATGTCCGCAGCGGCCGTCGCCTGGCAGTTCACCCGTCGTGACCCGGAACGATGGGAGAAGGGAACGCTGCGCGTCATCGCCGTCGCGTTCTTCGCCCTCGCGGTCTACGTGACGGTCACGTCGCTCATGACGCTCATCGGGCGCGTGGAAGCGGAGCACACAACCCTCGGAATGGTCATCACGGCGCTGAGCGTCATCGTCATGCCGTTCCTCTCGCTGGCCGAGCGCCGCGCGGGCCGTGAACTCGGCTCCGCGACGGCGGTCGCAGACTCGAAACAGACACTGATCTGCACCTATCTGTCGGCCGCCGTGCTGGTCGGTCTGGTGCTCAATTCGCTGTTCGGGTGGTGGTGGGCCGACGCGGTCGCTGGCCTGGTGATCGCCGGATTCGCGATCCGAGAGGGCATCGAAGCCTGGCGAGGCGATTCCTGCGCGACGTCGGTCGGCATGATCCTCGAGGACGACGGGGGCCATTCCTGACCTCGACGCCCCCTCTGGCGGCCGACGCCCCCTCGCAGAGACGCGTCTCAGAGGGGGTGCGGATACTCGGAGGGGGCGTCGACGCAGGGGAGCGCGGCCGGACAGGTCGGATCAGCGGGACTCGCTCAGGAATCGCTGGGTTCCCTGAGCGATCTCCGCTGACAGGGTGTGGTGCAGGTAGTGCTCGCCGGGCAGCGGCACGACCTCGCCGCGGTCGACACTCGCCGCCTGCTCCTCGTGCAAGGTCATCCAACCTTTCACATCCGTGTTGTCGTCCTGCACGAACAGGAGCACAGGGAGATCTCGGCTGAATGCCAGCCGCTGCGCGTCGTGAAAGTTCTGCGAGAAGTGCTCCGTCTCGTCGACATACGTGGCGCTGAGGCTGTTCTGCATCGACAGGATCTTCATCTGCTTCTTCGCGTCCTCACTGAACGGCGTACCGGCATAGGGATCGCCCCCGAGATCGGTCAGCACGCGCATCAACCCGAGCGACTTCATGGCCTGCATTGCACCGATCGGCAGTTCGTCGTCCATTCCTGGCTGCGTGGGCACGCTGCTGTCGATGCCGACGAACGCGGAAACCTCATCGGGGTAGGTGTTGGCGTACTCGAGGCCGTAGATGCCCGCAATGGAGTGGCCCATCAACGCGTAGCGGCGGATGCCAAGCTGGCCGAGAGCATCGTGTACCTCGGAGACGATGTTCGCGGAGGTGCGTGGCCGGTCGGTCTGATCACTGAGGCCGTAGCCGAACGGCTCCACGACAACTGTGCGGTAGTTCGCGCCGAGCTTCTCGGTGAGGGGACCGAAGTCGAGTGCCGGCGACGCCGTGCCGAAGCCGGGCAGCAACACGATGGTCTGCTCGCCCTGTCCGCTGACGACGACATTCATCTTCTTGCCGTCGACGTCGACCTTCTGCCCATACGGCTCGATCTCCTCGGCCTCCGCCGACGTGGCGACCGCGTTGGTGATGGAGGTGGCGGCGAGCGTGACACCGACGATGGCTACGAGGCCCGCGATCGAGAACGCGATGACTTTCAGGAACGTCCTTCCGCGGCGCAGCTTCCGCTTCGGCGGGGTGTCGTGGGGATCGTTCGGAGCGATGGGATGACCGGATCCGGCGGTGCGGGTATTCATATGTTCAACGTATGGTGGGCGTCCTCACGGCGGATCGGGCGCGGGTACCGGCGCCGGTCACAAAAGATGGTCCCGCAGAACCATCTTTCCGAACGGGTCTCATCAGGGTGTGACTGGATGGCGGGTGTTCACCAGCGGTTGCACCCGCTTCTATGAGGAGTGGGTGATGACGCGGGTGAGCTCCGGCGCGTGGTCTGTTCGGAGGACTCTTGTCCGCCCGTCGGTGAGGGTCACGCACACGGCTGGGCCGGGGGACCACAGAAGGAACTGGGCCGAGCCTGCCAGTCGCCACCCGAGCCCGCCGGCGTCGCCGATGGTGGCCGTCGTGGTCTCGACCTGACGTACTTCGGTGAGGGGGATGTGCATGACGCGGAATGGCACGAGGTGCGCGGTGATGTGGGTGTCCGAGACGGTGAGCGTGATGCGTCGTATGAAGAAGAGCACTCCGGCCGCCAGGATCAGGAGGAAGGCGACCGGAAGGAGCCATACGATCCAGGGATTCGGGGCATCGGGCTTGGCGACGATGGCGGGGACCGCGATCGCGGTAATCGCAGCAAGGAACGCTAGGACAGCTGCGCCGAGGTAGACCATCCAGCGTGGCCCGACGCTGGTCTCATGGAACATGATGTCCGGACTCCCTGATCTGATATCTCGCGACTCTCGTTGCTTTGAAGGGGGAGAGTCTATCTGCGCGCGTCGCACAACCGGGTCGATCAACGCCCGGATCCTTTCTGTCTTGCGAGTAGTTCGCTCGGAGTGCTGTTGTCGGTGGACCGTCGGTCGTCGCGGGCAAGAGTTCCGGGCGTTTGCGGATCGAGCAAGACGCGCAGTTGTTGGCGAGCGCGTTGGTAGCGCCCGCGGGCGGTGGACGCGGGGATGCCGAGCAGGGTGCTGCATTCGACCAGGGAGAGTTGTTCCCAGTGCACCAGCCGGATGATCTCCGTAAGATCGGACGGAAGACGCTCGATGGCGTCGCGCACGTCCACTCCCTGATCTGCGGGCGGGAGGGCTTCCTGGTGGAGACGATCGCGCAGACGGTCCGCGAGGGCCCACTGCCGCCGCTTCCCGCGGGCGTAGTTGCGCAGCACACCGCGCGCGACGCCGAACAGCCACATCCGGGCGGACTCGGCTTCGACGGGTAGGTCAGCGACTCGCCGCCAAGCGGTGACCATGGTCTCGCCCAGCAGGTCCGCCGCGTCGTCCCTCTCGACGCGGCGGAGGAAGTAAGCCAAAAGGTCCGATCCGGACGCATTCAGTGCTGCTGTGAGCCTGTCGGGTTCGTTCATGATGCTGGCTGGCACTGCATTTGCAGATTGGTCGACCAGTCCGTGGATGCACCGACCGCGACGGCGTGCGCGTTGAGCACATCCTGCAGCCCCGTGTCTACCGCGACCGCGTAGAGGTCGTCGGCGGTGGGGCCGGCCGTCGTCTTCGGCACCACGTCGAGCCCGCCGCTGCTCTTCAGCACCACCATGAGCGCGTCGGGGCCATTCGGATCGGGAATCACTGTTCCCTTTGCCTCAGCAGCTTTGGGCAGCCCGTCCGCAGGATTCAATGCTGCAAGCTGGGCCGGCACATCCACGAGCTTGGTGAAATCGGCCGACGTCGCCCAGGCCTTCAGTGCCGCCCCAGCTGCAGACGCCGTCTGAATTCGGTCGCCTGCCGTTGTGGTCTCGTTGATCAGAATGTGCTCCTCGCATTGCCGGCCGCTGGGCAACGTGAACGAATAGGCGATGTCGGGTTTGGCGGCCCACCCAGTCCAGGTGAACAAACCGCTGGCCATCGCCGCGCTCGCACCGCCGGTGAACAGCACCGCCAGACCCGCCCCGGCCGCCCAGCGCATTGCGCGCGTACGCCGCCTTGCCGTTGCCTCGGCCCGTGCTTCCCGGGACATGACCGCGATCGTCTCGGCGAACCAAGCAGAATCGATGGATGGGGTGACAGGTGCGGAACGGTCGAGCTTTTCGGTGAGTGGTTCGTCAGGCATCGCTCTCTCCAATGGATCGCTTCTACTACGTACCTGTCCGGTTGATGCCCGATCGTCCATTGCAACCTCGATTCAGCTCAAAAGCGATGTGCCGACGACACGGATCTTCACGCCCAGCATGTTCGATATCGAGATGGTTGGGGGGAGAGGCAGCCATGCTCTATGCAGACCTCGCGCAGTCCGAACCTCGCCACGTGCCGCCTGGATTCGGGCGTGACTGACTGAGAAGCGTCTGGAGTCGGGAGTAGGTTGCATTGGTGAAGAAGTCCATCCGATCCGGGCTTGCCGTGGCCGCCACGGCGATCCTGCTGTCGGGGTGCGCCGGCGGGGATGTCGCTGGCGATGCGCGCAGGGAAGCGGAGAAGAGCGTCTCGATAGGGGTCGATCATCTGGCGAAGGGTCTCGCCGATTCGATCTCTTCAGACAGCATCGGAGCGCAGCTGACTGCGGATGCGATATCGAGGATGGGCGTGCCAATGCTGTCCGATCCTGACCTTCCTCCCTCGGCTTCACCGGCGCCATACACACCCGGTGTCGGTACCGCGGTCGTACTCGGCACCTCAGGCACAGGGCAAGCGACCCGGTTCACGTTTTGGATCTACCAAGACGTCTCGACATCAGTGTCGTTCGTCAGCCTGTCGGTACAGGTATACGGATGCGGTGAAATGGTGATCGAGCGTTCGCGCGCGGTCCGGCTTCATGATGTCCCATGCCCTTCCTGGGCGGCACCGTGGGGGAGCGGGGAAGCGAAGCGACTTTCCCTTGAAGCAGTTCTCACCGACTATCGCGGCGGCACGGCCTGGTGACTGCGAGAACAGGTCATCCTCTGATGGGTAACCCCGTGTCCTAGTAGTCCGCAAAGTGACGATCGCGCCGCACAGATCGTCCGCGATAGCAGCTAGCGTTAGCGGGCTCCCTCTCGGGTGACAGGAGTTCGTCGGAGCTGGTCGGCAGTGGCCTGCACGGTGCTCGCGGTTGTGAGCTCGCGGGGCGTCGTGCCCAGCGCGTCGGCCAGACGTGCGACGTCGTTCAGGGTGAAGCCTTCATGGAGGCATGCGCGGAAGTCCATCGCATTCATTCCGACGTCGAACAGAACTCTCGATACGGACTTGCCGTTGCGGTTACGGAAACGCTCTAGGGCGCGAGGGTGAAGCGCTACGCGGACTTCTCTGTTCATGCTGTTCGGCTGCGCGTGGACGTGGGTCATGACAAGACGACGATGATGATGGCGGCGATGGAGGCGGCGATCACGACGACGAGCCCCACCCACCCGAGCATGATTCCGAGGTCCGCCCGCTCCCGACCGCGTTCCCGATGCACCTCGATCTGCCTCCGCGCTGCGTGCCCAGCGATGAGCGCGACGACTGAGCCGAGCAGGGGGACCAGGCATACGATGCCGAGGAACCCGCTGATCAGCGAAATGGTGGCCAAGGAGTTCATTCGGGCAGATGCGAAAAGCGGATCCGTGAGGGGCACTGATCTCGCGGTCCGAGGACGGATCTCCATCGTCACACCGCCATCGCGCGCGCAGGCAGCGGGGAGGACGGGGCAAGCGGGTTCATGGGCTCACATTGCTCGGGGGGAGGGGCGGCAGAGGACGCCCTTCGCCGCGACGTGACGCGCCGCAGGGGTCTGTGCCGCGCATCGAGGTGTCACTAACAGAGATGCCATCGCGCGGGATTCATTACGCGACCGCGTCTCGGCACTTGCCCGTCACCCGTGGGCAGAACGGTCGAGCAGGTCCACACGCTCTTCGGCATCCCGATGAAAGCCGACGGTGAGGGCGGAGTCGACTTCTAGCGCATTGGGGGCGTATTCGACAGCGGCGTACTCCCGCGCGTGGAGGCCCGCACGGGTCTTGCGGGACCCATATCGGTTGCGTGTCGGGGTTAGCCTCCGACGAACCCGGTGGCCCCGGCCTGATGGCCTTCGGCCTCGCACGCAGCGGCCAGTGCCAGCGACGCCTTGCCCCAGGCGACACTCGTGGGATCCTGCGTCGACGCGGAAGTGCTCATCGGGGGATGGACTTGCTTCAGCGCCGCCAATGCCGTGGCAACCGGCCCGTCACCGACGGATGGTGCTCGTCCAATGACGCGAAAGGCAAGGTCGTACCAGCCGGTCCGCTCCTGAGGGCCGATCGCATTGTGGTAGAAGGAATAGTCGGTGTTGTGCAGAATCGTCAGCATGTCCGAGTAGGTGTCGCAGGTCACCTTGTCGGTCGCCGCGGCAGGCGCCGTCCGATCGGGGGAGGGGGTCATGTCTTTGGAGGACGACTTCACAGAGGGCGTCGCGTCCGATTGGGCGGTTCCTGCCGAGCAACCCGAGATCCCCAGGAGCACAAGAACGGCTCCCGCAGTGGCCAGAATGTGTGAAGGGATCCTTGTTCGCTCCGCTGTCATGTGCTCACTTTAAGCGCCCATTGCTGGGTTCAAGCAAGTGGTCTTCTCACGGGAAGTTCACGCGCGTTTACCGGATGAGGAATCCAACGCTCGGATGGCACCTGGCTAGCCAGTTTAGTCAGTGGGTTGCGAGCTTCTCGGACCGTACTGTGTGAGTAGCGATGCAGCATCGGTTGCCGTCCCGCGGGTCGGGAAGAACTCGAGTTGATTGGCGTATGGCGGCGTCGGCTCGTTCAGATCGATATGAAGCACACCGCTCTTGAGTTGGAGACCGACACCCACGCTTTTCGTTGCGGGCCCGATCATCTTGATACGAGACCAGGGGATGAGCCCGAAATCAGTCAGACCGCCTCGTAGCAGCGCTCGCACATGAATCCCTTCGGAGTCCGCCGTGATCGCCACCTCTAGGCCACGTCCACGGGGACCGGGCACCTCCTGCGTGAGGAACGGCGGCGATTCGATCCGGCTCGAATAACCGATGACTGTCGCGCCGGAGATCCCAGCCTCAGCGACCCCTCGCCATCCTGCGGCGCGACGACGCGACGCGACTATGAGGGCGAGGCCGACGATCAGGACGACAGTTCCTGCGGCCGCGATGAGGAGAGCCATCCAGTCAAGATGCACGCCCTCCTTCTCTACATAGTTGACCCTCAGGAGGAACCCAAGCATTAGCGCAATGAACGCGAGAGCATGGACGGCGACAAGACTGCGTGCGTTGCGTCGACGTGTCTTCTCGGCAGGGTCCGAAATGCCGGTTTGGGTGCCAGCGGGTTTCGTCATTGCCATTCCATTCAAGCGATCCAATGTTTGCGCAGCAGCATCTGCCGGGCTGCCTTGTCTCCGGAAAGGTCAATGAGCTGCAGCAACTGCGCGCTCTCCGCATCGGTCGCGCTGGTGAACCATGACCAGGACGGAGCAACAAGCGCACGACGGTCTGCGAGACCGGCACGGTAGCAAGCGAGCGCGTAAAGCCATTCCGGGCTCATGAGTCACCTCGTTTGAGCCATTCACGATCGAACGTCGAGCTCATTCGGGAGTCGGCCGGTCTATTCCAGTCTGGGGAGGCAGTGACCTCTGAGGAGGAAATAGCCGATGGATCCGCCACGACCCAGCCGAATCGCTCCTGGAAATCGTCGAAGCACTTGCGGCAGACCCAGGTGTACTCGTCGTCGGCCGTGAGCTATGCCTCGGTGAAGTGAGCCTGGCCGCTCGAGCCGTCTGAGATCTCCGTCCAGCAGAAGTCGCAGTGGTCGTGATCCCAGCCCGGGCGATATGGGGTCCAACAGGCAAAACGAAGAGCTCGGCGAGCAAGGTAAGACTCCTGCCCGGTCAACCGCCAGCCCTCAGCCACGGGCTCAGACTACGCGGAAGGCGCCTGATCTGGCCCCTGGACGGGGCTGGCATCGCCCGGGCAGATAGTGGTCGCGTCGGCCGGTGAGTGAGAGCGCTCACGTGGCCTGGATCTCGGTCAGGTACTCCAAAGGTTCCGCGCAAACTGTTTGCGCCCGCCATA
Organism: Microbacterium azadirachtae; assembly: GCF_000956505.1. GTDB lineage: Bacteria > Actinomycetota > Actinomycetes > Actinomycetales > Microbacteriaceae > Microbacterium > Microbacterium azadirachtae_A. The sequence continues at coordinate 181,788 of NZ_JYIX01000038.1, forward strand.
ACCCCGCAAGTCGTGCCCGGAAACACCAGTTCAGCGAGAATCCCGGAAACGCCTGCGGAGAGCATCACAGCCATCGACCGCCACTCGGCCCCCTCCAAGCCGACCTGCTTCCGGACCACACAAGGGGAGTCGCACCGAGTGTCGTATTCGCACCTACCGGGATAGGCCACCCCTGAACTGACATAATGTCGATTATCAGCGATACCGTCCGGGTTGCGCAGGCTCCAGCGAACTATGCAGATCACGCTGTGCTGCCCGCTGTGGGCGCTTCCAGAGAACCGTGTCGCAGTGCACGCCTACGAAGATGATGCGCCGACAACAAGACGCCAGATGAAGTTCAGCTGTTCGAGTTCTCGCCCCAGAGACGCCTGGATGACGACCTGGCAGAACCACGCCCGCTAGCTCATGCCGAAGACCGAGATCGCGTCGTCGCCCGGATGGACTCCTCCCTAGGAGGTACTCCAGGCGGACGCCAGAACGGGAGTGCTGACATAATGTAGCCCTCTCCGTTATCGCGCGCCGTCGGTCACGCCGAGGTGGCCCGCTGCCGTGCAGCCTCGTAGAGCATGAGCGTGGCCGCGTTCGAGGCGTTCAGCGAACTCGCCGACCCGCTCATCGGCACCCGGACCATCACATCTGCCGCGTCGCGCCAGCCGCGCGCCAACCCTGTCGTCTCGTTGCCGATCAGCACCAGCGAGGGCTGAGTGAAGTCGTAGTCCCACACGTCCACGTCGCCGTGCTCGTCTGTCGCGACCAGCGTGAGCGGCGTCCCCTGTGCGCGCACCTGGTGCACCCAGTCGAAGACCGGGCCTCCCGAAGCCGTCCTGATGACAGGCGTGGCGAACAGTGAGCCGGTCGAGGCGCGCACTGACTTCGGATCATACGGATCCGCCGCGTGTCCGGAGACGATAAGGCCGTGCCCGCCGAGTGCATCCATCGAGCGCAGGATCGATCCGATGTTGCCGGGCTGCGTCGGTCGGTCGAAGACCATCCCCAGGAAGTCTTGCGGCACCGGGATCCGCGACAGCTCGTCGTCGGGCATCGCCACCACGGCGATGATCTCGGTGGCGCCCTCATCCTTGTCCGCGAGCTCGGCGAGCAGCGCGGGGCTCATCGCGATCGTCTCCGGGGCCTGCTGGAGCACCTCACGAGCCCAGGGCGACAGCGACCGCTCTGCGTCGTGGATCACGGTGAGGATCGTCCAGCCGTGCTCGATCGCTTGCGAGATCGGACGCACGCCCTGCACGACGAAGCGACGCTCGCGCAAGCGGTGGTTGCGGTTGCGCGTCAGTGCCTCGAGCAGCTGGAACCGCGAATTGCGCGTAGAGATCCGAAGGTCTGCCATTGTCTCCCCTTCACGCCCCCACGTAGGCGGCGAGGTGCTCCCCCGTGACCGTGGACTTGGCCGCGACCAGATCGGCAGGCGTGCCTTCGTAGACGATGCGCCCGCCGTCGTGGCCGGCACCGGGCCCGACATCGATGATCCAGTCGGCGTGCGCCATGACGGCCTGATGGTGCTCGATCACGATCACCGACCTGCCGGCGTCGACGAGTCGGTCGAGCAGGCCCAGCAGGTTCTGCACGTCGGCGAGGTGCAGCCCCGTGGTCGGCTCATCCAGCACGTAGGTCGCCGCGCCGTCGGCCATCTGCGTAGCGAGCTTGATGCGCTGACGCTCCCCGCCGGACAGCGTGGACAGCGGCTGGCCGAGCGACAGGTATCCGAGCCCGACATCTTCGAGACGGCTCAGGATCGCGACCGCGGCCGGGATCTTCGCCTCTCCCCCGCGGAAGAACCCGTGCGCCTGGGCGACAGGCATGTCGAGCACCTCGGTGATGTCCTTCCCCGCGAGTTTGTACTCGAGCACCGCAGCCTGAAAGCGCTTTCCACCGCAATCCTCGCAGGGACTCTCGACGGTGTCCATGAAACCGAGTTCGGTGACGATGACGCCCGCGCCCTTGCAGGTCGGGCAGGCGCCCTCGGAGTTGGCGCTGAACAGCGCCGGCTTCACTCCGTTCGCCTTCGCGAACGCCTTGCGGATCGGCTCCAGAAGTCCCGTGTACGTCGCCGGATTGCTGCGGCGCGACCCCTTGATGGCGGTCTGGTCGATCGAGACGACGCCCTCACCCTTGGCGACGGAACCGTGGATCAGGGAGCTCTTTCCGGATCCGGCGACCCCGGTGACCACGGTCAGGACGCCCAGCGGCACGTCGACGTCGACACCCTGCAGGTTGTTCGTCGTGGCCCCGCGCACCTCGATCGCCCCGGTGCGTTCGCGCACCTCGGGCTTGAGGGTGGCGCGATCGTCGAGGTGACGACCGGTGAGGGTCCCGCTGGCACGCAGCCCCTCGACCGTGCCCTCGTAGCAGATCTCACCGCCGGCGCTACCTGCTCCGGGCCCGAGGTCGACGACGTGGTCCGCGATCGCGATGGTCTCCGGCTTGTGCTCGACGACCAGCACGGTGTTGCCCTTGTCGCGCAGCTGCTCGAGCAGGCCGTTCATGCGCTGGATGTCGTGCGGGTGCAAGCCGATCGTGGGCTCGTCGAACACATAGGTCACGTCGGTGAGCGAGGACCCGAGGTGCCGGAGCATCTTGATCCGCTGCGCCTCTCCCCCGCTCAGGGTGCCGCTCGGGCGCTCGAGCGAGAGATATCCGAGCCCCAGCGTGACGAATGCCTCGAGGTTGGCGCGCAGCGCCTCGAGCAGCGGACCCGCGCCGGGCAGGTCGAGCCCGCGCACCCAGGCAGCGAGGTCCGTGACCTGCATGCGGCAGGCGTCCGCGATGCTCACGCCCGCGATCTTCGAGGAGCGTGCGCCCTCGGTGAGCCGCGTGCCGTCGCACTCGGGGCAGATCGCGAACGTCGCGACGCGCTCGACGAAAGCGCGGATGTGCGGCTGCAGAGCCTCGATGTCCTTGGACAGCATGGACTTCGTGATCTTCGGGATCAGCCCCTCGTAGGTGATGTTGATCCCGTTGATCTTGACCTTGGTGACCTCGCCGTACAGGAAGAGCTGACGCTGCTTCTCCGTGAACGCCACGATCGGCTTGTCGCCCGGATAGAAGCCCGACTCAGCGAACTGGCGCACCATCCAGCCATCGGCGGTGTATCCGGGCACCATGATCGCGCCGTCGTTCAGGGACTTCGTCTCGTCGACGATCTGCGTGAGATCCAGATCCGACACCGCTCCCCTGCCCTCGCACCGCGGGCACATGCCGCCCAGGTAGATGGCGTCCTTCACGATCTTCTTCTCACCACCGGGGCCGGTCATCACGCCGCTGGCCTTCTGGGTGGGGATGTTGAAGGAGAACGCGGTCGGTCCGCCGATGTAGGGGGCGCCGAGCTTGGAGAACAGGATCCGCAGCATCGCATTGGCATCCGTCACGGTGCCGACCGTCGAGCGCGGGTTCGCCCCGAGGCGCTCCTGATCCACGAGGATCGCCGTGGTGAGCCCCTCGAGCACGTCGACGTCGGGGCGCGGAACCGACGGCATGAAGCCCTGCACGAACGCGCTGTAGGTCTCGTCGATCATGCGCCGCGATTCGGCCGCGATGGTGTCGAACACGAGCGAGCTCTTGCCGGATCCGGAAACGCCGGTGAACACCGTCAGCCGGCGCTTGGGCAGCTCGATCGAGACGTCTTTGAGGTTGTTCTCCCGGGCGCCCTGCACCCGGATCGCATCGTGAGTGTCGGCGATATGCGACTCGGTGATCGGCATGCTGCTCCGTATCGTGCGGGCGGAAGGGTGCGGGACAAAAGAATAGCGGTGCCCGCCGACGCACCGGCGGGCACCGCGGACGGGTCAGGCGACCTGCTGCAGACGGATCATGTTGCCCGCCGGATCGCGGAACGCGCAGTCGCGGATCCCGTAGGGCTGGTCGATCGGCTCCTGCACGACGTCTGCGCCGCGTGCCTCGATCTCGGCGAACGCGGCATCCACGTTCTCGGTGGCGAGCACCACGCCGCCGAAGCTGCCCTTCGCCATGAGCTCCAGAATCGTGCGCCGCTCATCGTCGTTGATGCCGGGATCCACTGCGGGCGGCGTGAGCACGATGGAGGTGTCGGGCTGATTCACCGGCCCGACCGTGAGCCACCGCATCTGCTGGTAGCCGACGTCCTTGCGGAGCTCCCATCCGAGCACATCGCGATAGAAGCGGAGCGACTCCTCCGCGTCGGTGTGCGGAAGGAAGCTGGCGTTGATCATGATGTCCATGCGGCTCACGCTACGCCGGAGGCTCCTGCGGGGCTTCTCGATTCCTGATCGGTCTCGTCGCCTGCTTCTCGATCCACGACGGGATGCCGGGACCCAACCCGGGATCGGCGCGATACCGGCTCGGTGAGACGCCGACGAGCTCCGAGAAGCGCGTGCTGAACGTGCCCAGCGACTGGAAGCCCACGGCGAAGCACGCCTCCGTCACGGAGACGTCCCCCCTGCGCAGCAGGGCCATCGCGCGCTCGATCCTGCGCGTCATCAGATAGGAATACGGAGGTTCGCCGTACACGAGCTTGAACTGCCGGCTGAGGTGCCCGGCGGACATGTGCACGCCCGCCGCCAGCGCCTCGACATCGAGCGGTTGCGCGTACTCGCGATCGATCCGATCGCGCACCTTCCGGAGTGCCGCGAGATCGCGCAGGCGATCGTCATCGGCGGCCGAGCTCATCCCCCGATCCTCGCACGAGGGACCAGGACACGGGCGCTCGCCGTTCCGAACGCTCGCGCTGCCGCCGCTGTACAGTGAGGGCATCCCCAACTCCCAGGGATTACTCAGAAAGGGCCATCCTCATGTCCGAAGCAGTTGCCGGAGCGAAGAGCCTCGTGAAGTCGCTTCGAGTGTTCCTCGCCGTCTCGGGTGTCATCGCCCTCATCGCGGGCCTCGTCATGCTGGTGTGGCCGGTCAAGACCGCCTTCGTCCTCACCGGCATCATCGCCGCCTATCTGATCGTCGCCGGCGTCGTGTATGTCGGACTCGGCATCTTCAGCGCCGGGAAGTCCGGATGGGCCCGTCTGGCTCACATCCTGCTCGGCGTGCTGTACATCGTCGCCGGCGTCATCGCCTTCACGAACATCCAGACCGCCGCGATCGCGTTCGCCCTCGTGACCGTGATCTTCATCGGCGTGAGCTGGATCTTCGACGGCGTCGTCTCGCTCACCCTCATGGGCAACGACGGCTCGAAGACGTGGACGCTGCTGTACGCGCTGCTCAGCATCATCGCCGGCATCGCCGTGATCAGCCTCGGCCTCGCCGCCGTGCCGTTCTTCTGGCTGTTCCTCGCGATCTCCCTCGTCGTGCTCGGCATCGCGCAGATCATCCGCGCGATCACGATCGGCAAGGACGCGAAGGCCGCAGCCACGGCCGCCGGCCTCTGACCCGAGCGCACGCCGCACACGAGAAAGCGGCCCGGAGCTCAGGCTCCGGACCGCTTTCCCGTGTCTTCGGGGGGCGCTACTCCCCGACGAATCCGCTCACGTCGCCGATGAGCCGCGTGTGGTCCGCCGGAACGGGCTCGACAGCGGCCTGCGCCACCTCGGCCGCGAACTCCGCGACGTTGTACAGCCGACCTGCCGACTCACGACGCTGCGAGATCGCGCCGGGGTTGGCCCGCTCCAGCAGCGTGGCAGTGATGGTGCCCTCGATCATGTCGCCGGAGACGACGACGAACTCGACGCCCTGCTCCTCGATCGATGGGATCAGTTCGCGCAGGGCGTCCTCGCCCGCACGCTTGGAGAGCGCGACAGGCTCGTACTCCGGCATGGTCGGCGTGGTGCGGATGAAGTGGGCCTGGTGGCTCGTGACGAACACGATGCGGCCGCCCTCGCGCAGCAGCGGGAGCGCCGTCTGCAGCACGCTGACCTGGGCGTCGCGGTTGAGGCGCAGGGCATAGTCCTCACCCATGTTCGACTCCATGCCGCCGGAGGCGTTGAGCACCAGGACGTCCAGGCCGCCGAACTCCGCCTTCACCGCGTCGAACATCTCGGCCACCGACGCCGGATCCGTCAGATCGGCGCCGACCACGAGCGCACGGCGACCAAGCGCACGCACCTCGTTCGCGAGCTTCTCGGCGCGAGGGGCCTTGTTGCGGAAGTTGATGACGACATCGGCGCCGGCCTCGGCGAAGTACCGGATCGTGTCGGCTCCGATCCCGCGGGAGGATCCGGTGACGAGGGCGACCTTGCCGGTCAGTGATTCGGCGGGAAGGATCTGAGACACGGAGACTCCTCGAGAGGGTGCGCACGCGGCGCGCGGGTGGGACCAGATCACCCTACCAATCCGCGTGATTCCGCGGCGCGTGACGCGGAGGCGGCGCACAGGCCGCGTGATAGGTTGGCAAAAAGAGGGGGCGGTATGGATACGATCCTGCAGATGTTCCAGGACTGGGCGTGGATCGGCTGGCTGGTCCTCATGGTCCTGTTCTTCGTCATCGAGATCTTCACGCTCGACATGACGTTCCTGATGCTCGGCCTCGGTTCCGCGGTCGGCCTGCTCTCCACGCTCACGGGATGGCCCGTCTGGGTGCAGGTGATCATCGCCGCCCTCGCCGCCGTGCTGCTCATCTTCGTGCTGCGGCCTCCGCTGCTGAGGCGCCTTCACCGCGGAGAAGATCAGACGCGGTCGAACGTCGACGCGCTGCTCGGCCTGCACGGCACCGTGCTGCTCGAGGTCACTGCGCTCACCGGCCAGGTCAAGCTCAGCAACGGTGAGACCTGGACCGCCCGTCTCGCCTCCGACGCGCCCGTCATCGCGCCCCTCTCCCCCGGCGCCCCTGTGACCGTGTCGCGCATCGAAGGCGCCACCGCATACGTCCGTTCCGCCCACGTCTAGGAGAAACAGGAGCAGCCCTTCATGGACAGCGCATCCTTCATCCCCACCGCCATCGGGTGGATCCTGGCGATCGCCGTCATCATCTTCGTGCTGGTGACGATCGCGCGATCGATCAGGATCATCCCGCAGGCGACCGCCGGCGTCGTCGAGCGACTCGGCAGGTACCACAAGACCCTGATGCCGGGTCTGAACCTGCTCGTTCCGTTCGTCGACCGTCTGCGCCCGCTCATCGACATGCGCGAGCAGGTCGTCTCGTTCCCCCCGCAGCCCGTGATCACCGAGGACAACCTGGTGGTCTCGATCGACACGGTCGTCTACTTCCAGGTGACCGACGCCAGGGCCGCGACCTATGAGATCGCGAACTACCTCGGCGCCGTCGAGCAGCTCACCACGACCACGCTCCGCAACGTCGTCGGCGGTCTGAACCTCGAAGAGGCACTGACCAGCCGCGACAACATCAACGGGCAGCTGCGTGTTGTGCTGGACGAGGCAACGGGCAAGTGGGGCATCCGCGTCGGACGCGTGGAGCTCAAGGCCATCGACCCGCCCGTGTCCATCCAGGATTCGATGGAGAAGCAGATGCGCGCTGAGCGTGACCGTCGCGCGGCGATCCTGACCGCGGAGGGCACGAAGCAGTCGCAGATCCTCGAGGCCGAGGGCCAGCGACAGGCGGAGATCCTCCGCGCCGAGGGTGAGAAGCAGGCTGCGGTGCTTCGCGCCCAGGGTGAGGCGGAGGCGATCCAGAACGTCTTCAACGCCATCCACCAGGGCCAGCCGGACGAGAAGCTTCTCGCCTACCAGTACCTGCAGATGCTGCCGAAGATCAGCGAGAGCGCATCCAGCAAGCTCTGGATCATCCCGAGCGAGTTCACGGAGGCGCTGAAGAACTTCGGCGGCGCGTTCTCGCCGGGATCCGGCGGATCCACGCCGTTCAGCCCGAAGGCGCCTTCGACGCCCTCGGTACCGACCACGCGTGCGGCCGCGTCGACCGCTGCGGTTCCTCCCGCGACCGCCTCCGACGGCGTCGCGTGACGCACCCGTATTTCCAGGGCGCTTCGGCGCCGCGAGTCCTCGCTCACCGCGGTCTGGTGGGCGAGGACTCGTCTGTGTTCGACAACTCCGCGCTCTCCATCGCGGCCGCGGACGCGGCGGGCGCGGAATACGTGGAGACCGATTGCAGGGCGACCGCCGACGGCGACGCCGTGCTCTTCCACGACGAGACCCTGCAGCGCCTGCTGGGCGATCCCCGACCGGTCGCCGAGGTGACGACGGCCGAACTTGCCAGGCTGTTCGCCGCGCACGGCGGACTGCTCACCCTCGCGGAGGCGCTCGACGCGTTCCCCCGGCTGCGGTTCAACGTCGATGTGAAGGCGCGGGCGGCCGCCGAGGATGTGGGGCGCGCCGTCGCCCCGCACGGTCATAGGGTGCTCCTCACAAGCTTCGACGATCGCAACCGGCATGCTTCGCTGGCGGCCGCCGTGAGGGCCGACGCGGATGTGCTGCCCGCCTCCTCCGGGGGAAGGAACGCGATCGCGATGCTGCGGCTGGCTTCCGCACTCCGGCTGCGCAGCTGGACGCGGAGGATCCTGCAGGGGCTCGACGCCGTGCAGATCCCGGAGCGATTCGGTCCCCTGCGCGTCTTCGCCCCGTCCCTCGTCCGCGCCGCACACGACTCCGGCGTCGAGGTGCACGTGTGGACGGTGAACGACCCGGAGCGCATGCGTGCGCTGGTCGCCGCCGGCGCAGACGGCGTCGTCACGGACCGGGCGGACCTCGCCATCCGGACGCTGGCGCCGCACTGACATCCGGTCTCACCCGCCAGAGGATCCCGTCCCGATCAGCTCGCACAGCGGCTGCGGGCTGGGTATCGACTGTGAAAGACTTCATGGTTTGCCCCCTTCGCATCTTCTGCACAGGCCGGGCCGATATACCTGAGGGCGACGAGAGGACCACACAATGGCAGATCGCAGCCTTAGAGGAATCCGACTCGGCGCCCAGAGCCTTCAGAGCGAAGAGGGCGTCGTCTTCATGGAACGCCAGCAGAGCGCATACACCTGCGACTCCTGCGGCCACGTGACCACCCTGATGTTCGCGGCCGACGCCGAGCCGCCGACCACCTGGGAGTGCCGCGCGTGCGGCGCCGACGCCCGCCTCCAAGTCGACGGCAAGTCCGTCGAGATCGCGGAGGACGGAGACAAGGCCGGACGCACCCACTGGGACATGCTTCTGGAGCGCCGAACCCGCGCCGAGCTCGAGGAGCTCCTGGAGGAGCGTCTCGCCTTCATCCGCGCCCGTCGCGGTGCCGGTGAGGACCCGACGCGCGAGCGGATCGGCGCCTAAGCTCCTGACCGGCTTCGTCGTACTCGCGCGGATACACCCGCGAACGCGACGAGGAGCAGCCCGCCCCACAGCAGGATCTGCTCCAACCAGGGCCCGATGAGAACACCCGCGGTCGCCCCGGTGTGCAGCTCGACATCCTCGAGCAGCGCACCGGGGCGATCCTCGTTCAGGGACGCCTGCGTCGACCCGTCGGCCCGGATCACCTGGCTGGTGCCGACGGTCGAGATGTTCACGACCGAACGCCCGGTCTCCACGGCGCGCATGCGTGCGATCCCGAGCTGCTGCAGGTTCTCCTCGGTGCCGCGGAAGTCGGCATTGTTGGTCTGGAAGACCAGCACCTGGGCGCCGGATCCGATGCCCTCCGCGATGAGGTCGTCATAGATCACGTCGAAGCAGATCGCGAGTCCCACCGGGGTATCCCCGACGCGGACGACCGGGGCATCTGAGCCCGGGGTGTACTCCCGCCCGATCAGGCCGATGAGATCGGGCACGATCGCGTTGTAGAACGCGCGGTCCGGCACGTACTCGCCGAACGGCACCGGGTGCCGCTTGGCGTGCGTCTGCACGTCCTCCCGCGCCAGCGGACGGTGGTTGTCGGCGGGCCACAGGAACGACGTGTTGTAGAATAGCTTCCCCTTCTGCGTGGCCGCGTTGGCCAGGATCGGGGCGTTCACACGAGCGGAGATCCCGTCGAGCGCGTCGGCCAGCACCGGGTACTGGAACGGATCGTCGTCCAGGCCGCCTTCCGGCCAGACCAGCAGATCCATGCGCTTGCCGTACAGGGGCTCTGTGGCCGCCGCCTGTGCGTTCAGCACCGACAACGGTTCGCGATTGTCGAAGTATCCGGTCGGGCCGTTGCCCTGCACGGCTCCGATGCGCATCGAGCCGTTCGCCGTCGTCGGGAACGCGGGCAGGAAGGCGAGCAGCGCGACGAGCGCCGCGGGCACGAGGAGCGCGCCGGCGCGCGGGCGACGTCGCGCGCGGACGACCTCGACGAGGACCGCGACGAGGAGGACCATCACGAAACCGAGTCCGCTGATGCCGATCCAGCTCGTCACGCGCGCCGCCGAGGTGTCGGACAGCGTGTAGGCGATGCGCGCCCACGGGAATCCGCCGTACGGCCAGTTGCCCACGAACAGCTCCCGGCCGACCCACAGCGCGGCGACGACGACAGAGAGCAGGAGCGAGCGGGCCGGCCCAGGCCGCATGATCCGGGGGATCCACCGGTACGCGAGCGTCACAGGGATCAGCGCGATCGCGGTCAGCGCGCCCTCGAGCAGTCCGAGGGCGAGCCACGGGATCGGGCCCAGATAGCGCGCCGTCCAGGAGACGAGGACCAGGAAGAACACGGCGCCGTACACGAAGCCCACCAGCAGTGCGGACCAGGTGCGGCGGCCGATCAGCGAGATGAGCAGCAATGCCACGGCGGGGAACGCCAGGAGCCAGAGCGAGAGCGCCGGGAACGCGAGATTCAGCAGAACCCCCGCGGCAGCCGCCGCGATCAGGGCCGCCCACAGCGGCAGCAGGGGCCCGATCGCTGAGGGCGTGGCTCCGGCATCGACGGGCGCGGTCAGGCGGGTCGTCACGGTCACATCGACGAGTAGGCGACGATGCCGCGGCGGACACCGTCGAGCGCGGTGCGGGCGGTACGAGCCGTCTCGGCGTTCGGAGCGACGATCGAGAGCTGATCCAGCAGATCGATCGTCTGCTTGGCCCAGCGGACGAAATCGCCCGCCGCCATGTCGGCGTCCTCCAGCACGGCGTCGAGCGCGCTCCCCCGCGCCCAGGCGTGCATCGCGCCGGCGAGCCCGGCGGAAGGACGGTCGGATCCCGGCAGCCGTTTGTCGTGCTCGAGGTCGTCGAGTTCGGCCCAGAGCTCCTGCGTGCGCTCCCAGGCGATCCTGAACCGGCCTCGGGGCAGGTCCCGGGGGTCGATGGAGCCGTCATCGCGTCGCGGCTCGTAGACGAGCGCGCAGGCCATCGCCGCCAGCGACGGCGCATCCAGGCCGTCCCACAGGCCGCGCCGGAGCGATTCCGCGACGAGCAGGTCGCGCTCCCCGTAGATGCGCTGCATCGTGCGCCCCGCATCGGTGAGCGTCAGTGCGTCACCGCTCCCCTGCACGTAGCCGACCTCGGTGAGCACGTCGAGTACACGGTCGAACACTCGCGCGACCGTGCCGGTGCGGTTCTCGATCTGGCGGCGGGTGCGGTCGGTCTCTCGTTTGAGCTTCCAGTACCGCTCGGCCCAGCGCGCATGCTGCTCACGATCGGGGCACCGGTGGCAGGCGTGACGCTGCATCGCGCGGCGGAGCGACTCGATCTGGTGCAGCCGCTTCTCGCGCGCGCCTCGCGGCGCCTGCTGGTCGGTGCGGTTCTTCTTCTCCAGGTCGCTGAGCTCGCGCCGGATCCCCGAGTACTCCGTGAAGTCGCCGCGGTCGCACGTCATCGACCCGAGGTAGCCTTCCAGCGATGTCTCGGCCTCGCGCACCGTGCGCGCGAGACCCACGACGGCGCGATCCGCCTGGAACTGCGCGAAGGACGATTCCAGGACTTGGCGGGAGCGATTCCGCCCGAACCGGTCGAGCAGGTTCACCGCCATGTTGTACGTGGGCCTGAAGCTGGAGTTCAGCGGGTAGGTGCGCCGTGAGGCGAGTGCGGCGACCGCCTGGGGGTCCATGCCCTCGGTCCACTGCACGACAGCGTGGCCTTCGACGTCGATCCCGCGGCGGCCGGCGCGGCCGGTGAGCTGGGTGTACTCCCCCGAGGTGATCGCCACGCGCGCTTCGCCGTTGAACTTCTCCATGCGCTCGAGCACCACGGTGCGGGCCGGCATGTTGATGCCCAGCGCGAGCGTCTCGGTCGCGAACACGACCTTGAGCAGGCGCTGCTGGAAGAGCGCTTCGACGATCTCCTTGAACGCGGGCAGCAGTCCCGCATGGTGCGCAGCGACGCCGCGTTCGAGGTTGTCCAGCCAGTCCCAGTAGCCGAGCACGGCCAGATCCTCATCGCGCAGCGTGCGGACGCGGTCTTCGACGATCGCGCGGATCTCGCGCCGCTCCTCCACCGTGGTCAGCCGCAGCCCGGAGCGACGGACCTGCTGCACTGCCGAATCGCATCCCACCCGGCTGAAGATGAAGAAGATCCCCGGCAGCAGGTTCGCGCGGTCGAGGAGATCCACGACCTGAGGGCGGTCGAGCCGTTCGATGCGGCGGACGTTGGCCGAGCGCACAGGGCGCTTGCCGCCCCGCTGCGGACGACGTCCCTGGGCTCCGGCATGGCGCGCGCTGCGGTACTGCTGCGCGTCGCGGTTGCGTTCGTAGTTGGCACCGCCGAACGAGCGGATCCGCAGCAGCTCCTGGTTGACCTGCGCGGTCGCGATGCCGGCCCGGTCGTCGAACAGCGGCAGCAGATCGTCGCGCACGAGCACGTGCTGTTCCAGCGGCACAGGGCGGGTCTCGGAGACGATGACCTCGGTGCCACCGCGGACGGTGTCCAGCCAGTCCCCGAACTCCTCCGCGTTCGACACCGTCGCGCTGAGCGCGACCAGCCGTACGCTCCGCGGCAGGTGGATGATGACCTCTTCCCAGACGGCGCCGCGGAAGCGGTCGGCGAGGTAGTGGACCTCGTCCATGATCACGTAGCGGAGATCGTCGAGAGCGCGGGAATCCGCGTAGATCATGTTGCGCAGCACCTCGGTGGTCATGACCACGATGCGCGCGGAGCCGTTGATGTTGACGTCCCCTGTGAGGAGTCCCACCTGGTCGGCCCCGTAGACGTCGACCAGCTCACGGAACTTCTGATTCGACAGCGCCTTCATCGGCGTCGTGTAGAACGCCTTGTCCGAGGGGGTCGACATCGCCTGATGGATCGCGAACTCGCCGATGATCGTCTTGCCGGCACCGGTGGGCGCGGCTACGAGCACGCTACTGCCGCGCTCCAGGGCATGACAGCCCTCGATCTGGAACGGATCCAGCTGGAAGCGCTGCATCGCCGCGAACGATGTCGTGGCGGGATGGTCCTGAGCGGCGCGGGCGGCGGCGTAACGATCCGCCGGTGAGGTCATACCGTGGGCTCCTCGAGGAACTCCTGCTGGCGCTTGTGCTTGCGCTTGTCGAAGAGCAGCGACAGACCGGCCGCCGCGAAGTACAGGACGATCAGGATGCCGGCGAGCATCAGCATGCTCACCACATCGGCCGCGGGAGTCGCCAGAGCGGCGAACAAGCAGGCGATGAGGATCGCGATCCGCCACGCCTTCAGGATCGCCCTCCCGGACATGATGCCCGCGAAATTCAGCGCCACGAGGAACACCGGGATGATGAACGAGACGCCGATGACGATCATCAGCTTGAAGACGAAGTCGTAGTAGTCCTGCGCGTTGTACAGGTTCTGTGCGCCCTCGGGCGTGAAGCCGGCCATGAGCTCGATGATGTGCGGCATGACCAGGACGCCCACGTAGCAGCCGGCGAAGAACAGCGGCACCGCGGAGGCGACGAAGCCCACCGTGTACCGGATCTCCTTCTTCGTGAGTCCGGGCATGATGAACGCCCAGATCTGCCAGAGCCAGACCGGCGCAGACAGGAAGATGCCGATCGAGAAGGCCATCCGCATGCGCAGGTCGAAGGGCGCCGTCACCGATGAGAAGGTGAAGCCGACGAGATCCTTGCCCCGCTCCTCCGCCACCTGCCGGATGGGTCCGGTGACGAAATCGAGGATCGGATCGGTGATGAAGAAAGCGATCACCATGCCGAGCACGAGCGCGCCTGCGGCGAGAACGAGTCGCTTGCGCAACTCGATGAGATGCCCCGCGAGGGGCATGGTGCTATCGCGACGCGGCTTCCGCCCCTTCGTCGCCGGTGACGCGTCGGTCACGCCCGTCAGCGCTGGGTACCGGCGTCGTGCGGCGGGTTGACAGCGGTGGTGTCGGCGACGTTCGGCGCGGCGGTCGGCAGTGCGGTGGTCGCGGGCGCCTGCGTCGAAGCAGCGGTGGCGGCATCCGTCGCAGCGGCGTCGTCGTCCTTCATGGCCTTCATCTCACCCTTGAAGACGCGGGCCGACTGCCCCATGCTCTTCGCGAGCGCGGGAAGCTTGGCCGCGCCGAACAACAGCAGGATGACGGCGAGGATGATGACCAGATGCCATCCGTTGAGTCCGGCGAACATGATGATCTCCCTTGATGGATCGGGTGTTGCGCCACAGTCTACCGTGACTGCGGGGTGGTTTGTTCGGAGTACAGCGCAAGTGCGGCGATCGCCCATTCGTGAGCGGCGGATCGTGCAGACGCGGGCTCCAGGATCTCCACCGCGCCGCCGAAGCGAGCGGCCAGCCGCTTCAGGCTGAGCGGATCCCCCACGTGCAGCGTAGCGGTCATGGAGCCGTTCTCCACGCCGGCCTCGGCGCGGCGCAGATAGTCGCGCAGCAGCGGAGCGAGACGTTCCGGGAAGCGGATCACCGCCTCATCGCTCTCGCCGTTCCCGGCGAAGAGCTCCGGGACGGGTTCGTCTCCGTGCGTGATCGGGATCTCGGTGAGGCGTGGCTCGCTGACGCGGTCGAGATGGAACGTGCGCATCGCGCGGCGCAGGTGGCACCAGCCCTGCAGGTACCACTGGCCATTGGTGATCAGCACCGTCACCGGGTCGACCGTGCGCGTCGTCGGCGCCGCATCGGGCGCACGATAGGTGAAGGACACCGCCACGTGCTCCTGCAGAGCGGTCGCGACGACCGTGCGGACCTCGTCGACCGGCCCTGGAGCGACGATGACATCGGCGGGCAGCCCGGCGGCTCCGCGGGACAGCTTCGCGATGAGCCCCTGCACCACGCCCGACTCGGCGACACCCGGCACTGCCGAGGCCAGTTGCAGCCCGGCGACCAGCGCTGCGGCCTCGCGCGCCGTGAACTTGGGCACGCGGCGCAATCCCACGTCGTTCGTGATCTCGATGATGCCCTGCTCGTCGAGCAGGTCCCAGTTGATGTCGAACAACTCCTGCGGCGCCTGCCAGTAGCCCTCGTCGCCGGGCAGTCCGATCACGGTGAGCTTCTCGACCATCGCCCGCATCTGGGCCTCGGTCATGTCGAACTCGGCCGCGGCCTCGGCCAGCGACACCTCGCCGCGCTCGAGCAGGTAGGGCACGAGGGTGAGATAGGCCCGGACGCGGTCCGAGCTCAGCAGAGGTCTGCGCTGCGCCATCATGCCTCGTCCTTCGCGTCGGAGTGCGCGGCGGCCGCGGCGCGCAGGCGCACGATCACCGCATCGCGGAGCACCGCGGGCTCCACCACGCGCACCTCCGGCCCGTAGGAGGCCAGCTCGTCGGCGAGGATGTGCAGATCCACATACGGGACGCGGATGCCCTGCAGTGCCGGTTCGGCACGCCGTCCCAGGCGCAGCGCCGCTTCGGTGCCCGGAGTGATCTCGAGCAGCGCGGAGTGCGCAGCGGCGACGGCCTCCAGGCTTGCGAGCGCCCGCTCCCCCGCGCCTTCGCGCAGTTCGGAGGGGAACGCGTCGCTCGTGACCTTCAGGTCGCCCACGATGCGGGTCAGCAGAAACATGCGGTCGCCTTCGGCGTCCACATCGCGTCCGAAGACGTGCCAGCGCGCCTCGTACTCGACGAGCGCGAGCGGCTGCACGCGCCGCCGGCGGGGCGCCTGCTCCCCCGGCTTCAGGTAGTCGAAGACCACGACGACACTGCGTTCGATCGCCCCCTGCAACGGGGCGAAGGCGGCGTCGCGGGCCGTGATCCGGGGCGCGAAGCCGATGATCGGCTCGTCCACGTCGATCCCCAGGGCACGGATCTTGCGCACGCCCGCCTGGGCGTCGGCGGACAGCGATTCCTCACTCCACACGCTTCCGGCGAGACGCAGCACGGCGAGCTCGGCCGGCGTGAACTCGATGTCGACCGGCAGGTCGTATTCCGCTTTCGGAATGCGGTAGCGGGCTTCGCGGAGGTCATTCGGGTCGGCGTGGTCGCCGAGCGTCTCGATCGGGATGCCGAGCGCCCGCAGCTCGTCCTTGTCCCGCTCGAACATCTTGTCGAGCGCGTCTGCTCGACCCTCCGCGCGCTGACGATAGCCCGAGACCGAGGCGAGGATCTGCTGCTTGGTCAGGCCGATCTCCGTGGCCATGAGCGCCACGACGAGATTCGTCAGGCGCTCCTCCGCGGGGATCCGTTCCGCCATCTACTGCCCCGTCGCGGAGGAGTTGTCGATCCCGAGGATGTCGACGACGATCGCCTGCGTGCCATTGCCGTCCGAGCCGGTGCTCTGGCCGGCCGCGGCCGGGGGCACGATCAGGAGGACCTGGGATCCGACGGTCTGGCCCTCGATGCCGGCCGCGCCGGAGATGACGGCGGACTGCGAGTCCCAGGTGCTGTTGACGACCTTGCGGGTGTCCCAGTCCACGCTCGTGAACTGCACGCGGACGCCGTCGGTCTTCTTGACCTTTGCGCCATCGCCGTGGATGAGCGTCTGCACCACCTGCTTGGTGGGCTTCTTGGCGTCGGGGATGATGACGCCGGGGCGGCCGTCGGGAGCGCGCACCACGGTCGGAAGGCCGAGTGCGTCGTTGTACTCCAGCGAGCCCTCGGCGTGCGGGAGGAACACCGTGCGCACGTCGACGACGCCGACCGCAGCCCCCTTCGCTGCCGTCCCCGCGGGGAACCCGATGAGCAGGCGCGAGCCGGCCTTGGCGCACTCCAGCGCGTCGCCGAGCACCTTCGCCTGAGCGGCGAGAGTGTTCACATCCGCGACGGCGGTCGTCCCGTCGAAGCCGGTCGCACCGATCCGCTGCCCCGTCTGCGCGTCGTAGAGCGCGATGTCGGCGACGAACGGCTGGTTCTTCGTCGTGATCGCGGCACCGGTGCCGTGGATGAGGTCGTCGACGCTCGCCTTCTGCACCTTCGTGGGCAGCGACAGGGCGACCGACGGCTCCTTGCCGAAGTCGCCCTTCACCGTCACGGAGTTCGTGAGCGCGGAGGAGGTCGGCATCTCGGAGCAGGCCTGTCCCGCGAAGGACGGACCAGCGGAGCAGCCGGCCAACGCGAGGGCGGCGAGGCCGAGGGTGATCAGAGCAGCGGCAGTCTTACGCACGCGCTCCAGTCTATGCGGACGGATCCGCGCTCCCCGCCGCATCCTCATCCGCGTCGCCGGAAGCGGCCAGCCTCGCGCCGCCCGCCGCGCGCTGCGCCTCACGGACGCGCTTGCGCAGGTTCTTGTCGGTGATCTCGCGATCGCCCACCGCACCGGGGGTCCACTGCTCCACGTCCTCGTCGCCGTAGCTCGGCTTCTTGGCGGCGCGGCGCTTCACATCGGGCGGGATGGCGCCCGGCGCGAGCCGGCGTGCCGTGATGAGGAAGCCCGTGTGCGCGACCATGCGGTGATCCGGGCGCACGGCCAGACCCTCGACGTGCCACCCGCGGACCATGGTCTCCGACGCCTCGGGCTCGGTGAACAACTCCGTGGCGCGCAGGTACTCCGCGACGCGGGACAGCTGGGTCGCGGTCGCGATGTAGCAGAGCACCACTCCGCCCGGAGCGAGGGCCTCGGCCACGGCGTCGATGCACTCCCAGGGGGCGAGCATGTCCAGCACCACGCGGTCGACGGTACCTGCGGCGAATTCGATGGAGAGCTGCTCCTGGAGATCGCCCACGACGATGCTCCACGTGTCCGGCAGCTCGCCGAGGAACGTCTCCACGTTGGCGCTCGCGACCTCGGCGAAGTCATCCCGGCGCTCGAACGAGACCAGGCGCCCGGCGGGCCCGATCGCCCGGATCAACGACAGCGACAGCGCACCAGATCCGACGCCGGCCTCGACGACCGTCGCTCCGGGGAAGATGTCGGCCTGGGTGAGGATCTGCGCCGCGTCCTTCGGGTAGACGATGGCGGCGCCACGGGGCATCGACATCACGAAGTCGCGCAGCAGTGGGCGCAGGGCCAGATACTCGTTCCCTGAGCTGTTCGCGACGACGGATCCGTCCGGCAGACCGATCAGATCGCGGTGGCGCAGAACGCCGTGGTGCGTGTGCAGCTCGCCGTCTTCGCGCAGCGTGACGGTGTGCATCCGGCCCTTGGGTCCGGTCAGCTGCACGCGGTCGCCCTCGCGGAACGGACCGCTGGGGCGCTGCGCGCTCACAGTGCGGCCTCCGCCCTGGCGGCGCGGACGCGGGTGAATTCGCCGGCGAGATCGTCGACCCCGCGTCCCGCGAGCGTGTCCCAGAGCGCATCCGCGTCGAGACCTTCGAGCCCGACGATGTGCGGCACGCCGATCGCGACGGTACGGGCGGACACGGCGGCCTGCAGTCCCGTGCGCGAGTCCTCGAGGGCCACTGTGTCGGCGATGTCGACGCCGAGGGCGTCCGCCGCCTGCAGATACGGGTCGGGGAAGGGCTTGGGGCGTTCGACGTCGTCACCGCCGACGATCACGTCGAAGGCGTCGAAGCCGATCAGCGCGACGATGTCCTCGGCCATCCGCCGCAGCGACATGGTCACCAGGGCGGTGCGGATGCCCGCGTCGCGCAGTTCGCGCAGCAGTTCCCTCGCACCCGGCCGGAACGGCACGCCGTCCTGCTGCAGGCGCACCCGCACGCGCTCGGTGAGCTCGTCGACGATCTCCTGGGCGCCCATCTTCACGCCGGCGCCCTGAAGAATGATCGCGCTGTCGATCAGACCGTTGCCGACCAGCTGCAGCGCCTGCTCATGCGTCCAGGTGCCGCCGAAGGACTCGATGAGATCGGTCTCGGCGTCCATCCAGTACGGTTCGGTGTCGACAAGGGTTCCGTCCATGTCCCAGAGGACCGCGCGAGGGTGCTGATTCACTCCCCTATCGTACCGGCGCCCCGCACCCCCGACGGTGGCGGGGACTAGCCTGGACGGAACACACGGCGCAGGTCGCCGCAGGAAGGAACACAGTGCAGGTACTCGGGAACCGGATCATCGTCGCCGCCTTCGACGGCTGGAACGACGCCGGTGAGGCCGCGTCCGCCGCCGCCGAGCAGATCGACGACGGCGGCTTCGACGTCGTGCACGCCGCCGACCCCGAGCTGTACTTCGATTACCAGTGGGCTCGGCCGACCCTCGAGCGCGATGAGGAGGGCACCCGCAGCCTGCGCTGGCCCTCGGCGCGGATGCTCCGGCCGACCGCGGCCTCCGACGGCGCCGAACCGCGGCTGTGGCTGCTGACCGGCACCGAACCCGCACGCGCTTGGCAGGCGTTCAGCGCGGAGTTCATCGACGCCGCCCTCAGCGAGGACATCACGGGATTCGTCACGCTCGGCGCGATGCTCTCGGACGTGCCGCACACGCGCCCGATCTCGATCTTCGCCTCGAGCGAGAACGCCGAGGTCCGTGAGGCGCTCGGCATCGAGCGCTCCACCTACGAGGGGCCCATCGGGATCCTCTCCGCACTGGAGCACTCGGCGGAGCAGGCCGGGATCCCCGCACTTTCGCTCTGGGCCAACGTGCCGCACTACGTGCAGACCGGTGGTTCCTCGCCCAAGGCCACGCTCGCACTCCTCGACCGGCTGCACGAGGTGACCGGCGTCGACGTCCCGCGCGGGACGCTCGCCACCGAGGCCGCCATGTGGGAGGCCACGATCGACGCGGCCGCCGCGGAGGACGAGGAGATGGCCGCCTACATCGCGCAGCTGGAGACGAAGCGCGACACCTGGGATTCCCCCGACGCCTCGGGCGAGGCCATCGCTCAGGCCTTCGAGCGGTTCTTCCGCCGCAACGGCGAGGGCCCGGGCGAGCACAAGCGCTGAGCCGCCGGTCCCTGAGCCTGTCGAGGGGCCCGGGATCCGATCGGCGTCGCCGACCGACGCGTCGTCAGGGCTTGATCACACCCAGCGCGAGCAGGACGATCAGCACGATGCCGAGCAGGATCCGGTAGACGACGAACGGCAGGAAACTGCGCTGCGAGATCCAGCGCATGAAGAACGCGATCACGCCGAGCCCCACGACGAAAGCGATGCCTGTGGCGGCGAGCGTCTCGCCGGCGGAGAACACGCTCGGCTCGCCGATGCTCTTGACCGCCTGGTACACGCCGGATCCGAAGACCGCGGGGATCGCGAGCAGGAAGGCGTAGCGCGCGGCCGCTTCGCGCTCGTAACCGAGCAGCAGTCCGGCGGTGATGGTGCCGCCGGAGCGCGAGACGCCGGGGATCAGCGCGAGGGACTGCGCGAGGCCGTACACGATGCCGTGGCCGAGGGTGAGGTCCTTGAGCTTGCGCCGCCGCGCCCCGATCGCGTCCGCGACCCCGAGCAGCACGCCGAACACGATCAGCATGATCGCGACGAGCCAGAGCGAACGGAACACGGTCTCGATCTGATCCTTGAACACGAGGCCCAGCACCACGATCGGGATGCTGCCGATGATGATCAGCCATCCCATCCGGGCGTCGGGGTCGTTGCGCGGAATCCGGCCGATCAGGGCCAGCCACCAGTTGCCGACGATGCGCACGATGTCGCGCCAGAAGAACACCACGACCGCAGCCTCCGTGCCGATCTGGGTGATGGCGGTGAACGCGGCGCCGGGATCCTGCGCGCTCGGCAGGAAGGCGCCGACGATGCGGAGATGCGCGCTGGAGGAGATGGGCAGGAACTCGGTGAGTCCCTGGACGATCCCCAGGAAGATGGCTTCGAGAAGGTGCATGGATCGCTTTCGCGTCGTGCGCAGGCTCGCGCGGTTCGGTCGGTCGGTGGGCGGTCGGAGCCCCGCGGCGGGTGCTCAGTAAGTCCGCAGGAGATCGGTGAGGACGCGCTGCCCGAACACCAGGGACTCGACCGGCACCCTCTCGTCCACACCGTGGAACATGCCGGTGAAGTCGAGATCGGCGGGGAGCTTCAGGGGTGCGAAGCCGTAGCCGGTGATGCCCAGGTAGGCCAGCGCCTTGTTGTCGGTGCCCGCGCCGAGCAGGTAGGGGATGACGGGGACGCCCGGATCGTGACGTCCGAGGGCCGCGACCATTGCTTCGACGAGGGGGCCCGCGAACGGGGTCTCCATGCCGATGTCCTGCACGACCATCTCGATCTCGATGTCGTCGCCGACGAGTGCGCGCAGCTGCGCGAGCACGTCCTCCTCCTGACCGGGGATCACGCGCACGTCGATGAGCGCCTCGGCGCGCTCCGGGATCACATTGTGCTTGTAGCCGGCCTGCAGCACGGTCGGATTCGTCGTCGTGCGCAGCGTGGACCGCAGGAACGCCTCCGCCGGGCCGGCGGTCGCGGCGAGGGCATCGGGGTCGTCCACCGGAAGACCCGTCAGGGCGCTCATCCGGTTCAGGAACTCGCGGGTGGTGTCGGTCAGCTGGATCGGCCACGACGTGCGGCCGATCGCCGTCACCGCCTCGGCGAGCCTCGTGACCGCGTTCTCGGGGTGGAAGCGGCTGCCGTGCCCCGCCCGCCCCTTCGCGATGAGGCGGATCCACATCAGCGCCTTCTCCCCCACCTGGAGGAGATAGGCGCGCTGGTCTCCGACCGGGATCGAGTAGCCGCCGACCTCGCTGATCGCCTCGGTCGCGCCGGCGAACCATTCGGGGCGGTTCTGCACGACGAGGGCCGAGCCCTCGACGCCGCCGTTCTCCTCATCGGCGAAGAACGCCAGGATCAGGTCGCGCTCCGGCTGCTCCCCCGCGCGCAGGATCTCCGCCACGGAGGTGAGGATCATCGCGTTCATGTTCTTCATGTCGACCGCACCGCGGCCCCAGAGCATGCCGTCCTGCACGATGCCGGCGAACGGGTCGACCTGCCAGTCGTCCGCCATCGCGGGCACGACGTCGAGATGGCCGTGCACGACCAGCGCCGGCTTGTCCTTGTTCCTGCCCGCCACGCGCGCCATCACGTTCGTGCGCCGCGGGATCGGCTCGTAGTACTCCGGCTGAAGCCCGAGCGACTCCAGGTAGGCGCCGACGTATTCCGCGGCTTCGCGTTCGCCCTTCGCGTCACCGCCGCCGAAGTTGGAGGTGTCGAAGCGGATGAGCTCGGCGGCGATCCGCGCGACCTCGGGAAGTTCGGCATCCGACTGGGGCATGCGTCCAGGCTACCCAACGGTCGAGGGCGATCCGGAGCCCGAGATCTTCGGCCGACCTCGGCGACGCGCCCGACATGCACCGCGGTTCGAGGGGTCACACGGAACGTGATAGTGTCATTCTTCGGTTGGGAACAGCCGAAAACACCAGCGCGGGTGGCGGAATAGGTAGACGCGCTAGCTTGAGGTGCTAGTGCCCGAATAGGGCGTGGGGGTTCAAGTCCCCCCTCGCGCACGCTGGTGAGAAGGCCCGGATCGAGAGATCCGGGCCTTCTTCGTGTCTGGTCGCAGCGCGTGGACCCGACGTATGCGCGGGTGTCGTCGCAAGCGAAGAGCCGGGATCGACGACCCCGGCTCCTCCGTTGCGCAGAGCGCGTCAGCCCACGCTGACGTTGAACAGCAGACCCAGTGCATAGGTCACGGCCGCGGCGCCGAAACCGATCGCCAGCTGGCGCAGGCCGCGGCGCAGCGGCGGGCCCCCGGAGAGCACGCCGACGGTCGCTCCGGTGCCGAGCAGCGCGATGCCGACGAGGGCAAGAGCCACCAGCACCGCGGGAAGGCCCTGCATGCCGAAGATCCAGGGCAGCACCGGCACGATCGCGCCGGATGCGAACAGCAGGAAGCTCGAGATCGCCGCGGGCCACGCGTTCCCGATGATCTCGTGCTCGTCGCCGCCGTCGGTGGGCACGCGCAGCGGCCCCGTGGCGCGCTGCGCCAGGCCCGCCTTCGCGGCGCCCACGACGCGGCGCGCGCGTTGCAGCGACTCGTCGGCGTCCATGCCCCTGGCACGGTAGACGAGCGCGAGCTCGTTCTCGTCCAGGTCGAGGTCGCTCGCGGTGGCGTCGCCGTGCCCGTTCTCCTCTGTCGCTTCGAGCAGCTCGCGCTGCGAGCGGACGGACACGAATTCGCCGGCACCCATCGACAGGGCGCCGGCGAGCAGGCCCGCGAAGCCGCTGAACAGGACGAGGCCGCTGCTCGCCCCTGTCGCCCCGATGCCCAGCACGAGCGCCAGGTTGCTCACCAGGCCGTCGTTCGCGCCGAACACCGCTGCCCGGAACGAGCCGGAGAGCTGGCGTCGACCGCGGGCGGCAAGGCCTCGGACGACTTCGAAGTGCACCTTCTCGTCGGCGCGCATGGCCGGAGTGGCATATACCTCGGCGTCGTACGGGGACCGCGCCTCCGCGCTCTGGGCCAGCGCGAGAACGAAGATGGAGCCGAACCGTCCGGCCATCCAGCCGAGGGTCCGCGTGCGCAGACCCGGTCGCGGAAGCCGGGCGGGCTCTCCGCCGAGCAGCGCAAGCCAGTGCGCCTCGTGGCGCCCCTCGGCGGCCGCGAGCTCGAGCAGGATCTCGCGCTCTTCGCCCTCACGGCGCTGAGCGAGCTGCTGATAGACGTGCGCCTCGGCGCGCTCCTCCACGAGGTAGCGCGCCCAGCGGCGGCGGTCGGCCGCGGTGGGTTCGGCGTGGGCGGTTTCAGGCGTGTTCATGAGGTCCTTCATGGATCGAGGCAACCGCTCAACGCTATCGAGGCCAGGGCCCGGAATCCGCGCCAGGACGGGGATTGACAGCATTTCGGGGATCCGAACCGGGCGCTGCCGGGCGCGTCCCCGCGCCATCTGCGGGGCGGGTCGGCTCAGGCCCGCACGCGCCGCCGGAGCAGGTCGATCCGCGACTGCAGCTGGGTCACCGTGGCCTGGGCGACCGCCGGACCGCCGCAGAGCCGGCGCAGCTCCGCGTGCACGGCGCCGTGCGGTTCGCCGGTCTGCTTCGCGTAGACGCCGACGAGGCTGTTGAGCAGCTGCCTCTGTTCGCGCAGGGTGCGGTGCAGCGGCTCCGGCAGCGTCGTCGTCTGCGCCGGAGCGGCGGCCTCGCGCGCTTCCCGCAGCCGGGATTGCCGGGATTGGCGCTGCATGAGCAGCTCGTGCACGTGCTCGGGTTCGAGAAGACCCGGGATCCCGATGAACTCCTCCTCCTCGGGAGTGCCGGGCTCCGCGAGCTGACCGAACTCCTTGCCGTCGAAGACCACGCGATCGAAGTGCGCGAGCGAGGAGATCGCCTGGTAGCTGAACTCCTGGGTGAGCGCGTCCGAGGCCTCGTCCTCACGGTTCGCGCTCTCCAGCAGCGAGTCCTCGAGACCGTCCTCGTCCTTGGACTGGCGGTCGAGGGCATGGTCGCGCTGCTTCTCGAGCTCGTTCGCGAGCTTCATCAGCACGGGGACGTTCGGCAGGAACACGCTCGCCGCCTCGCCGCGACGACGCGCGCGCACGAAGCGGCCGATCGCCTGAGCGAAGAACAGCGGCGTCGAGGACGACGTGGCGTACACCCCGACGGCCAGACGCGGCACGTCCACCCCCTCCGACACCATCCGCACCGCGACCATCCAGCGGTCGTTCGAGGAGCTGAACTTCTCGATGCGCTCCGACGCGGTCGCATCGTCGGACAGCACCACGGTGGCGCGCTGCCCGGTCAGCGAGTGCAGGATCTTCGCGTACGCGCGGGCCACGGTCTGGTCCGTCGCGAGCACGAGCCCGCCGGCGTCGGGCACGTGCTGGCGGACCTCGGTGAGCCGGCGGTCTGCGGCCGACAGCACGGCGGGCATCCACTCCCCCTCCGGATCCAGCGCGGTGCGCCAGGCCTGAGAGGTGACGTCCTTCGTGTTGTCCTGACCGAGATGCGCTTCGAGCTCGTCGCCGGCGCTCGTGCGCCAGCGCATCTTGCCCGCGTACATGTGGAACAGCACGGGCCGCACGACGCCGTCCTGCAGCGCCCGCCCGTAGCCGTACGCGTAGTCGGTGCTGGAGATCCGTGCACCGGACTCGTCGGGGAGGTAGTCGACGAACGGGATCGGCGCGGTGTCGCTGCGGAACGGGGTGCCGCTGAGCAGCAGCCTGCGCCGTGCCGAGCCGTACGCGTCGCGGATCGCATCTCCCCAGCTCAGCGCGTCGCCGCCGTGGTGCACCTCGTCGAGGATCACGAGGGTGCGCCCGCCCTCCGTGAGGTGCTTGTGCACCGAGGACTTCGCGGCGACCTGCGCGTACGTCACGACGACGCCGTGATACTGGCGCGACGGCGCCCAGTGGCTGTTGCGGAAGCGCGGATCCAACCGGATGTGCACGCGCGCCGCGGCGTCGGCCCACTGCGTCTTGAGGTGCTCGGTCGGGGCGACCACGATGACGCGGTCGATCTCGTTCGTGTGAAGCAGCTCGACCGCGAGCGTGAGCGCGAACGTCGTCTTGCCTGCGCCCGGCGTCGCGGCGACCAGGAAGTCGCGGCGTTCGGGGATCCGGAAGTACTCCTCCAGCGCTTCGCGCTGCCACGCTCTCAGCCTGTCGGCGGTACCCCAAGGGGCGCGCTGGGGGAAGGACGGAGAGAGCATGGGATTCCACGATAGACGAGGCGCCTGACATTCCCGGGCGCGTCGGATCGCCTCTCCCCCGGCTCAGCATTCCCAGAGGATCGGCTCAGCGGATCCAACACGGGCGATCGTAAAGTGCGAGCCGGCATTCCACTCGGAGCGCCCAGCCCGAAGGAATCTCCGTGACACGACACCGTTCGGTGCGCCCGATCGCTCAGCACAGCTCTGCGCGGCGGCCCCGCGCCTGGGCACGAGCACTCCGCACGCTCGGCATCGCGCTCGCCGTCGTCCTGGTGAGCGGCGTGGCCGTGGTCGGCTATGTGGTCAGCGATCTCACCGCGGCTGTGGCCCACAACAGCGTGCAGCTCGAAGGCGGCCCCACGACGGCGCCCGACATCGGTGCGTACAAGAACGGCTTCAACCTGCTCGTCGTCGGCATCGATGCCTGCGAAGCCAAGTACGCCGACCTGTTCCCCGGGCGCTGCGACGGCCCGGACGCCTCGAGCGTGAACAACGACGTGACCGTGCTCATGCACGTCTCGAACACCCCGCGCCGGATCACGGTCGTGAGCTTCCCGCGCGACATGATCGTACCCGTACCGTCGTGCACCGCGAAGGACGGCACGAGCGTCTCCGCGCAGAGCGCGGCGCAGATCAACAGCACCTACGACGAGGGCGGACTCTCGTGCGTCGCCAAGACGGTGTCGGCGCTGTCCCGGCAGCAGGTCGACTTCGCCGCCGCGGTCAACTTCGGCACCGTGATCGACATCACGAACGCGATCGGCGGGGTCCAGGTCTGCCTCGCGACGCCGATCGACGATGCGTACACCGGGCTGAACCTGAGTGCGGGCGAGCACACCATCCAGGGCCTGCAGGCGCTGCAGTTCCTGCGCACCCGGCACGGGCTCGTGAGCGGAAGCGACCTCGCGCGCATCGGCAACCAGCAGCAGTATCTGGCGAGCCTCGCCCGCCAGCTCACGAGCGGCAAGGTGCTCTCGAACGTGCCGGAGGTGCTCAGGATCGCCACGATCGCGTTGACGAACCTCGAGGCCAGTACGACGCTCAAGAACCCCGCGACGATCCTTCAGCTCGCCCTCGCCGTCAAGGATGTGCAGCCCGCGGACATCACGTTCATCCAGTATCCGAACGTGACCGACCCGGACAACCCCAACCGGGTCGTGCCGGACGATGCCTCCGCCCAGACCCTGTGGGCGGCCGTCGCGGCGAATCAGCCGGTGCTGATCACGCACCAGAACACTGCGAACGACGGCGTCACGGTCGAGCCGACGACGCCGACGACCGCCCCGACGCCCGCGCCCACCGGTGCGTCGGCGACCTCGACCCCGACGCCCGCAGCCACCGCGGTCCCGCTCTCCGACAACGTCCGCGGCAGCACAGCCGCGCAGCAGACCTGCACGAACGGCGACACCAGCGGCTGATCCGCCTGTCCGCGGGTAGTCTCGAATGCTGTGCCGCGCCGAACAGGCGCCCGCGAGGAGGAGAGGATCATGTCCGGTCACGAACCGCGCACCCCGTACGTCCCCAACGAGACACCGCACCCGTGGCACCGCTACGTGGCGATCGGCGACTCCTTCACGGAGGGCATCGGGGATCCGGAGCCCAATGCGCCGGGAGGCCACCGCGGCTGGGCCGACCGCGTGGCAGCGGTGCTCGGCGCCCAGAGCGAGGACTTCGCCTACGCCAACCTCGCCGTGCGGGGCAAGCTCATCGGGCAGATCAGCGACGAGCAGGTCGCCCCCGCCATCACGCTGAACCCCGACCTGATCACGCTGTGCGCCGGCGGCAACGACGTCATCCGCCCTGGCACGGATCCGGACGAGATCGCCGTGCTGCTCGACGACATGGTCACGCGCCTGTCGCGCACCGGCGCCGCGATCGTGCTGATCACCGGCATCGACACGAACTTCACCCCGGTGTTCCGACCGTTCCGCGGCAAGGTCGCGATCTACAACGAGAACGTGCGGGCGGTCGCCGAGCGG
The DNA here is from genome assembly GCF_000956505.1 of Microbacterium azadirachtae. Classification (GTDB taxonomy): domain Bacteria; phylum Actinomycetota; class Actinomycetes; order Actinomycetales; family Microbacteriaceae; genus Microbacterium; species Microbacterium azadirachtae_A. The sequence goes on from NZ_JYIX01000038.1 coordinate 209,312, forward strand.
CACGACTGCATCGTGGCGGACCAGTGGGGGCTGAAGACCATCCAGGATCCGCGGTTCTTCGCCGACGACCGGCTGCACATGAACCCGCTCGGCCACCACGAGGTCGCCCGCATGGTGCTGCGCGCCCTGAACGTGCCGAACGACCTCCAGGAGATGGCCGCCGACCCGTTCCCCGTGCGCACCTGGCGCGAGGCCCGCAACGAGGACCTGGTCTGGGCGCGCACGCACCTGGTGCCCTGGGTGCTGCGACGCCTGCGTCACCAGTCCTCCGGCGACACCATCGAAGCCAAGCGGCCAGAGCCGATGCCCGTGGTGCTGCCGCACGAGGAGTGAGCGACCGCTCCGGGGCGGTCACGCGTTCCGGAACGGCCTTCAGGGACGGATCGCCGGCGGGTGCTGCAGCGCCCAGAGTGCGACGGCGGCGGTGGAGGCGACGTTGAGTGAATCCACGCCTCCGGCCATCGGGATGGTCACCACCGCGTCGGCCGCCGCGAGCGCCGGGGCTGACAGACCGGGCCCTTCGGATCCGAACGCGAGTGCGACCCGTTCCGGGCGACGCGCGGCATAGGAATCGAGCGTCTCGGCGTCGTCGCGGAGCGCGAGCGCCGCGAGCAGGATCCCCTCGGCGCGAAGGACCGGCGTCAGCTCGTCCCAGCCGTCGAAGCGCGTCCATGGCACCTGGAACACGGTGCCGGTGCTGACCTTGACGCTGCGCCGGTACAGCGGATCCGCGCAGCGGGCCGAGACGAGGACCGCGTCGGCGCCGAGAGCCGCAGCCGCGCGGAAGGCGGATCCGACGTTCTGGTGCTCCACGAGGTCCTCCAGGACGAGGATCGTGCGCGCCCCGCGGAGGACCTCCTCGAGCGCCGGGAGCGCAGGTCGGTGCATGGCCGCCAGCGCGCCGCGATGGACAGGGAATCCCGCAGCCGCCTCGACCACCGCGTCGGCGCAGACGTACACGTCGACCTCGACGTCCCCGAACAGTGCGCGGAGGCCGTCCAGCCAGCGCTCCTGCGTGAGCACGGAGCGCGGGCGGTGTCCTGCGCCGACAGCCCGCTCGATGACTTTGAGCGACTCGGCGATGTACAGCCCGCCCTCGACGTCGCTGCGCACGCGCAATGCAGTGTCGGTCAGACCCCGGTAGTCGTCGAGCCGGGGATCAGCGGGGTCGTCGATGCGGAGCTCATGCACGGAACCACTCTGACAGGTCGCCCGGCCGCGCGTCGCCCGCCCGGCGGCCGTGCAGGATCCCGCCCGTAGACTCGGGCGAGGAGGTCGGATGAACAGCAGCAGCACGTCGTTGCACGCCCAGCTCGAACCCGTCGCAGAACTTCTCGCCGATCGCCGCATCGCCTTCCTGACCGGCGCCGGTCTCTCCACGGACTCGGGCATCCCCGCGTATCGCGGGGCCGGTTCGACCCCGCGGCGCACGCCGATGACCGTACAGACCTTCCTCGGCTCGGAGGACGCGCAGCGGCGCTACTGGCTGGGCGGACACCTCGGCTGGCGCTCGTTCGGCACCGCCGTCGCGAACCCTGGGCATCGCGCCATCGCCGGACTCGAACGGGCCGGCCGCGCGGTCGGTGCGATCACGCAGAACGTCGACGGTCTGCACCTCGCTGCGGGATCCGCCCGCGTGGTCGAGCTGCACGGCACCATGCGCACCGTGCTGTGCCTGCACTGCGGGCAGAGCTTCTCCCGCGACGCCGTCGCCGCCCAGATCGAGGAGCGCAACGTCTGGCTCGACGTTCCGGACGACGTGCTGCTCGGCCCGGACGGCGACGTGCGCCCGGAGACCACGGAGGGCTTCGTCCTGCCGGTGTGCACGGTGTGCGCGGGACCCCTGAAGCCCGACGTCGTCTTCTTCGGCGAGTACATCCCCACCGAGCGCTTTGCGACGGCCGAGGCCCTGCTGCGCTCCGGCGACGCGCTGATCGTCGCGGGGTCGTCCCTGGTCGTGAACTCCGGCATCCGGATCATCGAGCGCGCTCGCCGTCGGAGCCTCCCCATCGTCATCATCAATCTGGAGCCCACGCGCGCCGACGCCTGGGCCTCCGCAACGATCGCCGCCTCCACCAGCCTCGTCCTCCCCGCCCTTCTGGAGCTGCTCACGTGACTCTCATCACACTCATCCGCCACGGTCAGACCGATTGGAACCTGGAGGGCCGCATCCAGGGGTCCACCGACATCCCTCTCAACGACACCGGCCGTGCGCAGGCGCGCCATGCCGCCGTGCAGCTCGCGGGCGTCGCCTTCGACCACGTCTATGCGAGCCCCCTCGGTCGCGCGCGGGAGACCGCGGAGATCATCGCCCGCGAACGGGGACTGTCCGCGCCGCTCGTCACTGTCGGGATGCGCGAGCACGAGTTCGGCGAGGCAGAAGGTCTGCTCTGGGACGAGTACCGGGAGCGGTTCGGGGCGAGAACCGACGACGTGCCGGGGGCGGAGACCGTGCAGCAGCTGACCGATCGCGCCCTCGCATCGCTCACGCGGATCGACCTCGCGGCGCGGCGCCGCTCCGCGCCCCACGTGGAGTCGGTGCTCGTGTGCACCCACGGCGGCGTCATCCGTGCACTGCTCGAGCACGCCTCGGGGGGCACGCTGCCCGCGCCGGGAGAACGGCTCGGGAACGCGTCGGTGCACCGCTTCGCGATGGACGGCGGAGGCCTGCGCCTGCTCGACGCGGCCTCCGTCTGAGGCCCGCCCGCCGGGGCGGCGCTCGGGTCCGGAACACCCCCGGGCGTAGGATCGAAGACGCCGCCGATCCCGAGGAGAGCCGTGAATCCCGCCCCTGCACCGACTTGGCGGATGTGGCTGATCTGGATCGTGGGCGTGTCCGCCTACGTGCTGTCGATCACGAACCGGACCTCGCTGTCGGCGGTCGGCGTGGACGCCGCGCACCTCTTCCAGGCCGATGCGTCGACGCTGTCGCTCTTCGCCGTGCTGCAGCTCGCCGTGTACGGACTCATGCAGATCCCCGTCGGTCTGCTGCTGGACCGCTACGGATCCCGCCCGATCATGGTCGCGGGCATGCTCCTCATGGCGGTCGGCCAGCTCGTGATGGCCTTCGCGCCGAACGTGGGCGTCGCGATCGTCGCCCGCATGATCCTCGGAGCCGGCGACGCGGCGATCTTCCCCGGCGTCCTGCGCCTCGTGGCGATCTGGTTCCCGGCGCAGCGCGGTCCGCTGATGGCCCAGCTGACCGGAATCGTCGGCCAGCTCGGGCAGCTGGTCGCGATCCTCCCCCTCCCCGTCCTGCTGCACTCGACGTCGTGGTCCGTCACCTTCGGGAGTCTGGCCGGGCTCGGCGTCCTGTTCACGGTGCTCGTCTTCGCACTGATCCGCAACCGCCCGCCCGACCTCACCGAGGATGTCTCGGTGAACACGGACACCGGAGCGATCCGGGTCGTCACCTCCCAGGCGGATCTGCGCGTCACCCTGCGCGAGGCCCTCGCCCATCCCGGAACGCGACTCGGCTTCTGGACGCACTTCACCACGCCCTTCGCCGGCACCGCCTTCATGATGCTCTGGGGCATCCCGTTCCTCACGAACGGAGAGGGGCTCTCGATCGGCGCCGCGTCTCTCGTGACCACCGTCTACGTGCTGTTCGGGATCCTGTTCGGTCCCGTGCTGGGAACCCTCTCCGCCCGTCATCCGACCAGTCGCTCGCTCATGCTCGTCCTGCCGACGATCGCCCTGCAGGTGATCGTCTGGCTCGCCGTGATCCTCTGGCCCGGTCAGGCGCCGCTCTGGCTGCTGATCCTGTTGGCGATCGCGCTCGCCACGGGCGGCCCGGCCTCGATGGTCGCGTTCGATCACGCGCGCACGCATAACCCGCAGCACCGGCTCAGCACGGCGACGGGTGTGGTCAACGGCGGCGGATTCCTGGCCGCGCTCATCGCGATCTTCCTGATCGGCCTCGCGCTCGACCTGCAGGGCGCCGGCACGCCGTCGACCTACACACTCGACGCATTCCGCTGGGCGTTCGTCACGCAGGTTCCGCTGTGGGTGCTCGGCACGGCCTTCATCATCCGCGAACGGCGCCTGACCCGGCGGGTGCTGGGCCTGGAGCGCCGCCCCCGGAACGACTGATCGCGCCGCCCGCAGACGGCGCGATCGGCACGTCTCAGCCGAGCAGCATCGCGCGGCCGGGTTCCTGCAGCACGTCGGCCACCGCCTTCAGGAACTGCGCCCCCTCGGCGCCGTCCACGATCCTGTGATCGAACGAGAGGCTGAGCGTCATGATGTCGCGCAGCGCGATCTCGCCCTTGTACTCCCAGGGCAGGCGCCGCACGGCGCCGAGCGCGAGGATCCCGGTCTGCCCCGGAGGCAGGATCGGAGTGCCCGCGTCGATGCCGAACACGCCGATGTTCGTGAGCGAGAACGTGCCGCCGGCGAGGTCCGCGGGCGGGGTCTTGCCGCCCCGGGCCGTGCGCGTGAGCTCGGCGACCGCGGCGGCGAGCTCGCCGAGCGGCATCCGCTCCGCGTCGCGGATGATCGGGACGATCAGCCCGCGATCCGTGGCCGCGGCGATGCCGAGATCGACGAAGTGCTGCTGCACGATCTCGCCCGCGTCGCCATCCCATCGAGCGTTGAGCCCCGGGAATGCGGCGAGGGCCAGGCACACCGCCTTCGCGACGACGGTGAGCACGCCGATGCGCGGGGCGTCGGGCTTGGCACTCGCGCGCAGCGAGGCGATGAGCTCACTCGTCGCTGTCACGTCGACCGTGTGGAAGGTGGTCACGTGCGGTGCGGTGAACGCGCTCCGCACCATCGCCTCCGCCGTGTGCTTGCGCACCCCGCGGACCGGGATCCGGGTGGTCGCCCGCTCCCCCGCCGGGCGCCTGGCACCGGCGGCAGAGGCGGGTGCGGGGATCGTCTCGGTCGCCACGCCGGCACCCCGCTGCACGAGGCGCTCGCGGTAGGCGTCGACGTCTGCGCGGGTGATCACCCGGTCTCCGAGCTCGGCCGCGACGAGCACGAGGTCCACGCCCAGTCCCTTCGCGTAGGCGCGGACGGGCGGCGTGGAACGAGGGCGCTCCCCGCGCACAGGCGGTGCCGGCACCACCGCGATGTCGTCATGGGGCGCAGCGACGCGCACGTCGACGTCTGCGACGACCGCGGTCGTCGCCGCGACGGATCCCGCTCTCGCACGACGTGCGCGACGCTGCGGCCGGCCGCTCGACGGCGCGGCGCCATAGCCCACGAGGTTCGGTCCGGAGCCCTCCTCGACCTCGGCGACCGCGGCGGGGGCTTCCGGCTCCAGCGCCTCCTGTCCCTCGATCTCGAAGCCCACGAGCGGCGCGCCCACGAGGACGACGTCCCCTGCGGCGGCGTGCAGCGTCGTGATCAGGCCCGCGTGCGGCGAGGGCAGTTCGACGATCGCCTTGGCGGTCTCCACCTCGGCGAGCGTCTGGTTCAGGGTGACCGTGTCGCCTTCGGCGACCAGCCACTGCACGATCTCCGCCTCGGTGAGACCCTCACCGAGATCCGGAAGGAGGAATTCCTGCTTCATCGGTCGACCCCCTCCAGCAGTTGCTCGTCATCGCAGACGCGGTCGACCGCGTCGAGGATCCGGTCCAGGTCCGGCAGGTGGAACTTCTCCAGCTTCGCGGGCGGATACGGGATGTCGTGGCCCGTGACGCGCAAGGGCGCCGCTTCGAGCCAGGTGAAGCACTTCTCGGTGATGCTCGCGATGACCTCGGCCGCGACACCGGCCTCGCGGGCCGCTTCGTGCGCGACGACCACCCGCCCGGTCCGGCGCACCGACGCGCAGACGGTGCCGTAGTCGATCGGCGAGAGCGAGCGCAGATCGATCACCTCGAGCGACCTGCCCTCCGCTTCGGCGGCCTCGGCGGCCTCGAGGGCGGTGCGCACCATGGCGCCGTAGGTCACGATCGTGGCGTCCGTGCCCTCGCGGACCACACGGGCGAGGCCCATCGGCGCCGCGTCCGCGAGCGGGGTCTCCAGATCGACCTCGCCCTTGGCGTGGTACAGCCGCTTGGGCTCGAAGAAGATCACGGGGTCGTCGCTCGCGATGGCCTGACGCAGGCACGTGTACGCGTCCTGCGGGTTGGAGACCGCGATCACGCGGAGTCCCGCGGTGTGCACGAAGTACGCCTCCGGCGACTCGGAGTGATGTTCGGCCGCGCCGATGCCGCCGCCCCAGGGGATGCGGATCGTGATCGGCATGGGGACGGTGCCCTGGGTGCGATAGTGCAGCTTCGCGACCTGCGAGACGATCTGGTCGAACGCGGGGTACACGAATCCGTCGAACTGGATCTCGACCACCGGCCGGTATCCGCGCATCGCGAGGCCGACGGCGGTGCCGACGATTCCCGACTCCGCGAGCGGGGTGTCGATGACCCGCTCCGCGCCGAACTCGTCCAGGAGCCCGTCGGTGATGCGGAACACGCCGCCGAGCTTGCCGATGTCCTCGCCGAGCAGGAGGACCTTCGGGTCGTCCGCCAGCGACTGCTTGAGGGCCGCGCCGAGCGCCTTGCCCATCGTCATCTGCGCCATGTCACGCCTCCGCGAGGGTCGCGAGGTAGCGGGCGTAGTCGGCGCGCTCCTCGTCGATCCCGGTGTGCGGCTCGGCGTACACGCCGTCGAACACCGCGAGCGGTCCGCGCGTGGTGAGACTGAGGCACGCGGCCCGCATCTGCATGGCCGCCTCGTCGGCCTCCGCCGCGAAGCCGGCGGCGATCTCGTCGGTGAGCGCGCCCTCGGCGCGCAACAGCGCCTCGACCCGCGCGAGCGGATCCTTGCCGCGCCAGTACTCTAGCTCCGCAGGATCCCGGTAGCGCGTGGGGTCATCGGCGGTCGTGTGCGGGCCCATGCGGTAGGTGACGAGTTCGAGGAATGCCGGAGATCCGCCACGGGCCTGCTCGAGGGCCCAGCGCGTCGCTGCGAACACCGCGAGCACGTCGTTGCCGTCCACGCGCATGCTGGGGATGCCGAAGCCGGGGGCGCGCCCCGCGATCGGATGCTGCGACTGCACGGCCACGGGCTCGGAGATCGCCCAGTGGTTGTTCTGGCAGATGAAGACGACCGGGGCGCGGTACGAGGAGGCGAAGATCATGGCCTCGTTCACATCGCCCTGGCTCGTGGCGCCGTCGCCGAAGTAGGTGACCGCGACCTGGTCGGAGCCGTCGTGAAGGATGCCGAGCGCGTAGCCGACCGCGTGCAGCGTCTGCGCGCCGATGATGATCTGCAGCGGAGCCATGTGCATCACGGCGGGGTCGTACGCGGCCCCCTCTTCGCCGCGCCACATGCGGACGTAGTCGCCGGGCTGCGCGCCGCGCGCCAGCATCACGCCGGTCTCGCGGTAGCTCGGGAAGACGACGTCATCGCTGTTGAGCGCGCGGCCGGAGCCGATCTGCGCGGCCTCCTGCCCCTGGCACGGGGCCCACAGACCGAGCTGGCCCTGGCGCTGCAGCGCCACGCCCTCACTGTCGAGCCGGCGCAGGACGATCATGTCGCGCAGCAGCGAGAGCAGCTGGTCGGACGTGACATCGGCGACGTAGGGGGTGAGACGCGTGTCGTTGCGGCGCCGACCGTGGGCGTCGATGAGGCCGGCGGGCTCGTCGAGCCCGATGCCGGTCACGGTGATCGGATCAAGGTGGGTTGACATCTTCGTCCTCCTCAGTGGACCCGCCCTCGTGGGGAGGATCCGGTGCGTCTTCGCTTGCCTTGAGCGTACGACCGCTTCACACGTCGCTCAAGCAACCGGCAGCACCCTGAGCATGTTGCCAACTAATGCCCTCTATCAGACTGCTAGCCTTTGGCAACATGGCAACCCTTGATCGCACCGATCTCGACATCCTCGAGATGCTCTCGGCCGACCCGCGCACGACGGTGGTCGCGATGGCCGAGAAGCTCCGGCTCTCCCGCAACACGATCCAGGCTCGCCTGGCCCGGCTGGACCAGACCGGGGTGTTCCTGCCCTATGAGCGCGCCTTCTCCCCCGCGGTGCTCGGCTACCCGCTGCAGGCCTTCGTGAGCATCGGCGTCCGTCAGACCGAGCTGCCCCGGATCATCGCCGAGCTGGCGCGGGTGCCGGAGGTGGTGCAGGCGCACGGCCTGAGCGGCTCGATCGATCTGCTCGCACTCGTCGCCTGCCGCGACGCGCGCCATCTCTTCGACACCGACGCCCGTATTCTCTCGATCGATGGCGTCGAGCGGACGGAGACGTCGCTCGCGATGGGCGAGGTCATCCCCTTCAGGGTCGGCGGTCTTATGGGGCTGGCACGGCGAGAGGCCGGAGGAACCGCCTGATCGTGCCCGCCGCTTCGGCCGGGGTCTCGTAGTGGATCAGGTGGCCGACGTGCGCGATCTCGACGAGCTCGGCGTCGGGGAACAGCGGCGCGAGCGCCCGCTCCGCCTCGATCGGGGTGATGTCGTCGCGCTGCGCGGCCACCAGCAGGGTCGGAACCGTGATGCGCGGGGCGTACTCGCGGACGTCGTGCGAGACGCTCGTGCGGAACGCCTGGCTGAGCACGTCGCGATCCGAGAACCGCGAGAAGTAGGTGTCGTGCTGATCGTGCACGAACCGGCGCAGTTCGGGATCCCGCGTCTTCGCCATCGCGATGCTCATCCCGCGCACGATGACCCTGTTCCGCAGGAGCTCCGTGCCGAGGGCTTCGGGAAGCCGCGCGCCGAGAGCGTAGTAGAGCATCGCGAGACGGGTCAGCACGGCCTTGGGGCCCTCCAGCGCCGGCGCCCCGATCGGGTTGACCAGGATCAGCCGCGGCGTCTCCAGCCCGCCGGCGACGGCAGCCGAGGCCACGATCGAGCCGAACGAATGGCCCAGGATCACGGCCCCCGGGGCGACAGCCGCGGAGAACTCCGTGAGCCACTGCGCGTAGGCCTCGATGTCGTGCACGCGGCCGGGAAGCGGCGTCGTCTCACCGAACCCGGGGAGGTCGGGCATGATCACGCGCACTCCTGGCAGATGCGCGACCACGGGCTCCAGCCCGTGGTGCTCGCCTCGGAACCCGTGCACCGCGAGCACGGTGAGTTCCGCATCATCGGGGCCGTAGACCCAGTACGCCGTGCGCCCGCCGAGGATTTCCGCCTCCTGGCGTCGCACCGGGATGCGATCCAGACGTGCGGCATAGGGAGAGGGCGCGGGCATGCTTCGAGTCTACGGGCGCGAACGACGCCGCCTGAGCGCACTGCCGCGCGCCGGAACCGGGATGTCGGGCCCTCGCCCTACGGTGGCGTCATGACCGATTCGACGCCGTTGCCGCCCTGGTTGACCCGCGTCGGAGTGTTCGACCTGGAGACCACGGGGATCGACGTCACGCGGGACCGCGTCGTCACCGCGCACGTCGGCGTGCTGGACCACCACGGCGCCGAGATCGCGGCGCGCACCTGGCTGGCCGATCCCGGAATCCCCATCCCCGCCGGCGCCACCGCGATCCACGGCATCACCTCCGAACGCGCGCACCGAGACGGCACCCCTGCCGCCCAGGTCATCGCGGGCGTCGTGGCCGCCCTCAGTTCCCTCCTCGACCAGGGCGTGCCCGTCGTGGCGTACAACGCCGCGTTCGACTTCTCCCTCCTCGCGCACGAGGCGCGACGACACAGGATCGCACCGCTGGAGAACCCCTCTCCGGTGATCGATCCGCTGATCATCGACAAGACCTACGACCGGTACCGCCCCGGCAAGAGGACGCTGGAGATCGTCGCCGCGCACTACGGGGTCGATCTGACCGGCGCGCACGACGCCTCGGCCGACGCCGTCGCGGCGGGCCGGGTCGCTCAGGCCCTGGCCCAGCGCTTCCCGCTGCCCCCGAGCGCCGGAGAGCTGCACACCCGCCAGATCGGCTGGGCTCGAGCGCAGGCTGCGAGCCTGACCGACTACTTCGTGCGGATCGGCCGGATCGAGCCGACCGAGCGCGTGGACGGCCGCTGGCCGGTCCGCGACGGCGATCCCGCCCGGCAGAACGCCCCTCTCGGATCCTTCTGACGACGGATCCGGATCCGGACCGGACGGCGTAGCCTGCAGGGATGAGAGAGACCCTGAACGCCGTGCTGGGCTGGGGCACGATCGCCCTGCCGGTCGCGCTCGGGCTCTATGTCCTGGGCTATGCCGCTTGGACGCTCTCTCATCGCCGGCCGCTCGAGAAGCGTTACGCCGGCGCCGGAGGAGGAATCGGCGGCGCGTTCGACAGCGTGTTCGCCCCCTCGTCGCTGGAGGCCGAGGCCGAACGCGACCGGCAGACCCGGCGGACCGCTCCGGCGCCCTCGCCCGGCGACCCGCCCTGGGGAATCGACGGGGACAGGATCCGGATCGACCTCTGAGCGGCACGCTCTGCACCATCACGCGGGTGCGCGGTAAAATGGACGGTTACCCGATGGAGGGAGACCCGATCGCCATGACGACCGACACCGAGCGCATCGAGGTCCTCGAACGCGAGATCGAGAGGATGCAGACCGTCATCGACTTCCTGCAGGTGACCTTCGCTCACGAGCCGAAGCGCAAGAATCGTTTCCGGCGCGTGATCCGCCATGCCGAGGGCAAGATCGACGGCATCCGATTCGCCCTCGAGACGATCCGGTCATCGCCGCCCGATCCCGAAGGACGTCCCTCCGCCTAGACAGCGGAAAGCCCCCGCCTCGATCGAGGACGGGGGCTTTCGCGACGGCGATTACTTGGAGGAACCGCCGAAGTTCTTGAAGCGCTGGTTGAACTTCTCGACGCGGCCGGCCGAGTCCATGATGCGCTGCTTGCCCGTGTAGAACGGGTGCGAGGCCGAGGAGATCTCGACGTCGATGACGGGGTACTCCACGCCGTCCAGCTCGATCGTCTTGTCGCTCGTGACCGTCGAACGGGTGAGGAACGTGTCGCCCGAACCGAGGTCGCGGAACACGACGGCCTGGTACTGGGGGTGGATGTCAGTCTTCATGGGATTCCTTACGTGGTGCCCTGGATTGTGCCAGGGGCGAGGGAAGTCTGTGGCGCAGAAAGCACCGAGGATCGATTCTAACAGATCACGCGGCGCGCGCCGCGTAACGGCCGTCGGCCCGGTCCAGCGAGATCGGCATGCCGAACGCGTCGCTCAGCGCCTCGGCCGTGAGCGTCTGCTCGATCGGCCCCGCGGCGACGATCGCGCCATCGCGCAGCAGCAGGACGTGCGTGAACCCGACCGGGATCTCCTCGACGTGATGGGTCACCATGACCATCGCGGGAGTCGTGGGCGACTGGGCGAATCCGCCGAGCAGGGCCAGCAGCTCTTCGCGCGCGCCGAGGTCGAGGCTCGCGCTCGGCTCGTCCAGCAGCAGCAGCTCCGGATCGGTCATCACGGCCCGCGCGATCTGCACGCGCTTCTGCTCGCCGTCGCTGAGCGTGCCGAAGTGACGCTCGGCGAGATGCTCCAGGTGCCACTGCTCGAGCACGCGCATCGCGCGGCGCTCATCGATCGACTCGTACGACTCGTTCCAACGCCCCATGACCGAGTACGCCGCCGTCATGACGGTGTTCAGCACGGTCTCGTCCGCGGGGATCCGGCGCGCCATCGCCGAGGAGGCGAAGCCGATCCGCGGGCGGATCTCGAACACGTCGGTGCGGCCGAGGGTCTCCCCCAGGATGTCGACGCGTCCCTGCGTCGGGTGCATCAGGGTGTCGGCGAGCTGGAGCAGCGTCGTCTTGCCCGCGCCGTTGGGTCCGAGCACGACCCAGCGCTGGTCGTCCTCGACGGTCCAGGAGAGGTGATCGACGATGTTGCGGCCGTCGCGGCGCACCACGACATCCGAGAATTCGAGGACGACAGACATGCCTTCAGCCTATCGGTCAGGCCGTGAGCTCCTCGTAGAGCGCCCTTGTCGTGTCGGCGATCGCGCCCCAGCTGAACTCGTCCGCCGCGCGACGTCGCCCCGCCTCGCCGTATGCCTTCGCCCGCGCGGGATCCGAGACGACCTCGGTCAGCACGGCGGCGAGATCCGAGACGTAGCGGTCCGGATCCACGGGCGTCCCCGTCCCGTCCTGCACCTGCTCGATCGGCACCAGCCGGCCGGTCACCCGGTCGTCCACGACCTCGGGGATCCCGCCCGTCGCCGTGCCGACGACCGCGGCGCCGCACGCCATCGCCTCGAGGTTCACGATGCCCAGCGGTTCGTACACCGAAGGGCACACGAAAGTCGTCGCAGCGGTGAGGATCGCGGACAGCTCGTGACGAGGCAGCATCCGCTCGATCCACACCACGCCCTGTCGCGTCGCCTGCAGGCCTCGGACCAGCTCCTGCACCTCGGCCATGATCTCCGGCGTGTCCGGCGCCCCTGCGCAGAGCACCAGCTGCACCTCTGGCGGCAGCAGCGCCGCCGCCCGCAGCAGGTAGGGCAGGCCCTTCTGCCGCGTGATCCGACCGACGAAGACCACGGACGGCCGCTCAGGATCGATGCCCTGCGCGCGCACGAACTCCGGGTCTTCGACCGGGTGCCAGGCCTCCACGTCGATGCCGTTGTGGATCACCCGTACCTTCGTCGGATCCACCTGCGGATAGCTGCGCAGGATGTCCGCGCGCATTCCGGCACTCACCGCGATGATGGCCGCCGCGTTCTCGTAGGCGAGCCGTTCGATGCCGCTCGAGACCGCATAGCCGCCTCCGAGCTGCTCCGCCTTCCACGGCCGCAGCGGCTCCAGGCTGTGCGCGGTGAGCACGTGCGGGATGCCGTGCAGCTGCGATGCGATGTGCCCGGCGAAGTTCGCGTACCAGGTGTGACTGTGCACCACGTCGGCGCCCGCGACGTCCGGCACGATGACCAGATCTGTGCCCAGCGTCTGCAGCGCCGCGTTCGCCGAGGCCAGTTCCGCGGGAGTTCGATAAGCCGTCACATCCTGTTCATCCCGCTCCGCGCCGAAGGCCCTGACCCGCACTTCGATGCTCTCTCGCAGGGCTTTCACGAGCTCGGCGACATGCACGCCGGCCCCTCCGTAGATCTCCGGCGGGTACTCCTTGGTGACGATGTCGACGCGCATGTCGTGAACGCTAGTACATGCATCGACGTGGCTCTATGGTGGACCCATGTCGGCACCAAAGAAGGTTTTCGGGATCATCCTCGCCGGCGGCGAGGGCAAGCGGCTCATGCCTCTGACGGCGGATAGAGCCAAGCCTGCCGTGCCCTTCGGAGGTCAGTACCGATTGATCGATTTCGCGATCTCCAACCTGATCAACTCGGGTCTGCGCCAGATCGTGGTGCTCACGCAGTACAAGTCGCACAGCCTCGATCGCCACATCTCGCAGACCTGGCGGATGTCCGCCCTGCTCGATTCGTACGTCACTTCGGTGCCGGCTCAGCAGCGCCTCGGCAAGCGCTGGTTCTCCGGATCCGCGGACGCGATCCTGCAGAGCCTGAACCTGATCCTGGACGAGAAGCCCGACATCGTCGTCGTCATCGGCGCCGACCACGTCTACCGCATGGACTTCACGCAGATGATCGAGGCGCACATCGCCTCGGGGGCGCGCGCGACCGTCGCCGGCATCCGTCAGCCACTCGCACTCGCCTCGCAGTTCGGCGTGATCGACATCGCGGATGGCGACTCGGGACGCATCAGCCAGTTCTTGGAGAAGCCCTCGGATCCGACGGGCCTCCCTGACTCCCCGCACGAGGTGCTCGCCTCGATGGGCAACTACGTGTTCGACGCGGACGCGCTCATCGAGGCCGTCGAGGCCGATGGCGAGCTTGCCGGATCCAACCACGACATGGGCGGCGACATCGTGCCCTATTTCGTGGGTCGTGGCGAAGCCGGCTTCTACGACATGAAGCAGAACGACGTACCGGGGTCCTCCCCGCGCGATCGCTCCTACTGGCGCGACGTGGGCACGATCGAGTCGTTCTTCGACGCGCACATGGACCTGATCTCCACGCTGCCGATCTTCAACCTCTACAACATGGAGTGGCCGATCCACTCGCAGGCGGTGAACTCGCCCCCGGCGAAGTTCGTGCGCGACTCGGTCGGCCGGATCGGCAATGCGATCGACTCGATCGTGTCGCTCGGATCGGTGCTCTCCGGCACGCATCTCGAACGCAGCGTGGTCGGACCGTGGACCCTCGCCGCCGGAGGCTCGACCATCACCGACTCGGTGCTGTTCGACGGAGTGAGAGTCGGCCAGGGCGCGCGCGTGCACAGGGCGATCCTGGACAAGAACGTGGTGCTGCTCGATGGCGCGACCGTCGGCGTGGATCGCGAGCGCGATCTCGATCGCGGCTTCACCATCACCGAGACGGGCCTGACCGTGGTCGGCAAGGGCGTGCGCATCGAGCGCTGAGCGCTCCTCGTCCCGGCCGTCACAGCGGCGGGGACGCGCTGATCCGGCCGCTACGCTCGTCGGGTGACCTCCGCGCGCTTCCTCGTCGTCCTCGATGCCGATTCCACGCTCATCCGCAACGAGGTGATCGAGCTCCTCGCCGAGGAGGCCGGCCGCCGGGCCGAAGTGCAGGCTGCGACCGAGGCGGCGATGCGCGGCGAGGTCGACTTCGCGACGAGTCTGCGCTCACGGGTCGGGGCGCTGACCGGCGTGCCCACGGCCGCGTTCGAGCGCGTGCGCAACCGCATCGAGCCCACTCCCGGCGTGCGCGAGCTCACCGCCGCGGTGCACGAGCGCGGTGGCGTGGTCGGCGTGGTCTCCGGCGGCTTCCACGAGATCCTCGACGCCGTCGCCCCCGCGCTCGGCGTCGACCGCTGGCGCGCGAACAGGCTCGAGATCGCGGGCGACGCGCTGACCGGGCGGGTCGACGGCGCCATCGTCGACGCCGCGGCCAAGGCGGCATCGTTGCGGGAGTGGGCCGCAGAGCTCGGTGTCGCGCCCCACGCCACGATCGCGATCGGCGACGGCGCGAACGATCTTCAGATGATGGCGGCGGCGGGACTCGGCCTCGCGTTCAACGCCAAGCCCGCCGTCCGCGCGGCGGCCTCGCTCGTGGTGGGCCCGGTCGACCTGTCCCAGGTCATCCCGCTGCTTCCCTGATCGCGCGTCCCTGGCTCCTGCGCCGGCGCCTTCGGGCCTGGCGCGCTGTCGGTGGCCCTGTCTAGCGTGGGGACATGGACATCATCCTCGTTCCCGGCCTGTGGCTCGACGCCGGCTCGTGGGCACCCGTGCTGGAGCCTCTGCGCGCCGCCGGCCACACCCCGCGGCCGCTGACCCTGCCCGGTGTGGGAGTGCCCGCCTCAGGTTCCGCCGACCTTCGCATGCACGACTGGATCGCGGCGGTCGTGGCCGCGATCGACGAGGCGCAGGGCGATGTTGTGCTGGTCGGTCACTCCGGCGGCGGCAACGTCATCTGGGGTGCGGTGGATGCGCGCCCGGAGCGCGTGCGCCGTGCGGTGTTCGTCGACACGGTGCCCCCGCCGAACGGCAGCGGAATCAGCGAGTTCCCGGTGGTCGACGGGGTCATCCCGTTCCCCGGCTGGGACTTCTTCGATGCCGGCGATGTAGAGGACCTCGATGCGCAGACCAGGGCGGCGACCGCCCGCACCGCGCTGAGCGTTCCCGCGCAGGTGCCGACGGATCCGATCGCCCTGACGGATCCGCGTCGCTACGAAGTGCCGGCGACCCTGCTCATGGGTTCGCTCACGCAGCCCGAGCTCGAGGGATACATCGAGCAGTGGGGCTCCTACGGTGACGAGTACCGCAGCATCCGCGATGCCGAGGTCGTGCGGATCGGCTCCGGGCACTGGCCGCAGTACTCGGCCCCGGATCGGCTCGCGGAGCTGCTGGTCGCAGCTGTGCGCTGACGCGACCGGTCAAAGGCCGTGTGCCGGTGTACCTCTGCGCGCTGGCGTGCTGTCGATCGCTGCGAGCCGAAGGATCGCCTGCGCTCAGTGCCCCATGCCGAGGCCGCCGTCGACCGGGATCACGGCGCCCGAGATGTACGCGGCGTCATCCGAAGCGATCCACGTGACCACGCCTGCCACCTCGTCCGCGGAGGCGAAGCGTCCTGCCGGGATGCTCGCCTTGTACTGCTTCTGGGTGTCCTCGGGGAGCTCGGCGGTCATGTCGGTCTCGATGAAACCGGGCGCGACGACGTTCGCAGTGATCCCACGCGCCCCGAGCTCGCGGGTGAGGGAGCGGGCGAAGCCGACGAGAGCGCTCTTGGACGCGGCGTAGTTGATCTGCCCGGCGGAGCCGTAGAGGCCGACCACGCTGGAGATGAGGATCACCCTGCCGAAACGCGCCTTGAGCATCCCCTTCGAGGCGCGCTTGACGACGCGGAAGGATCCGCCCAGGTTCGTCGACACCACGCTGTCGAAGTCGTCCTCGCTCATCCGCAGCAGCAGCGTGTCCTTCGTGATGCCGGCGTTCGCGACGACGATCTCGACGGGACCGAGCTTCTGCTCGACCTCCGTGAACGCCGCATCCACCGCGGCCGCGTCCGTGACGTCGGCCCGCACCGTGAGCGTCCCCTCGGGCCCTTCGCCGCTGCGCGCGGTGACGGCGACGCGGTAGCCGTCACGCACGAAGCGCTCGGCGATCGCGCGGCCGATGCCGCGGTTTCCGCCGGTGACGAGGACGACGCGATCAGTGCTCATGCAGGGCTCCCAAGAAATCGAGGTGTACGGCTCGCAAGCCTATCGAGCCGATGTGGCGGCAGGAATTGACACGGCCCTGAGAGCACGGAAATCTTTGTGTTGACCCAGGAGGAACAGTCATGAGCAACGACAACGGCGGTATCCCGCCCCAGGGGCAGCAGCCCCCCGCATATCCGGGCGCCCCTGTGCCCCCGCAGCAGCCCGCCTACCCGTCCGCCGCGCCGGAGCCGCAGGCCCCGGTTCCGCCGGCCCCCGCGTATCCGGCTGCCGCGCCGCAGCAGCCGGCCGCCCCGCAGCAGCCCGGCTACCCGGCCCCGGCCGCGCAGCAGCCCGCCGCACCGGCCTATCCGGGCGCCGCTCCGACCGCCCCCGGCTATCCGGCGCCGGCGTACGCGCAGCCCTACGGCCAGCCGTACGCCGCACCGCTGAAGTCGAACGGTCTCGCGATCGCCTCGATGATCTGCGGCATCGCGAGCGTGCTGTTCTGCTGGGTGTACCTCATCCTGCCGCTGGCCCTCGGCCTGGCGGCGGTCATCATGGGACACATCTCGCTCAAGAAGATCAAGAACGATTCGACGCTCGGCGGCAAGCCGCTCGCGCTCACCGGCCTCATCACCGGTTACGTCGGAATCGCCCTCGGCGTCATCATCGGCGCCTTCCTGATCTTCGCGATCATCTACGCCGTCTCGGTGAGCAACAGCTACGGCTACTGAGCGCCCGTGAGGTCACGGCGGCGTAGGCTGGAGTCATCGTGAGAAGGACTCCAGACGCCGCTGTGACCTCCCTGCCGCGCGCACCGCGCGACGAGGCGAGGGACCGTGTGCGCCATTACGTCATCACGATGTCGATCCGCATGGTCTGCTTCATCCTGATGTTCGTCGTCCAGCCGATGGGCTGGTGGACCTGGGCGTTCGGCATCGCCGCCGCGGTCCTTCCGTACATCGCGGTCGTCTTCGCGAACGCCGGAGACGACTCCGTCCCGACCAGCGTCGAGTCGCCCCGCATCCAGATAGAGGCGGCCGATGATGCGCCCCCGCCTGCGCCGAGCGATCCGCCGGTGATCACGATCTCCGAGACCGCCGCGCACCCCGCCGAGCCGCGCTCGTGATCGCTCGCGAACCCGCCTTGAAGTGCTCACGTGCAGGCTGCCGCTCTGCGGCGACGCACCGCATCGTGTGGCGCAATCCGCGCATCCACGGTCCAGAGCGGGAGAAGATCTGGCTCGCGTGCGACGAGCACCTGCGCTTCCTGTACGACTACCTGCGCGCCCGGGAGTTCCCGGCCCGCATCGACGACGCCGTGGGCGAAGGCGAGGGCGAACCCGAATGATGCGTCAGCGCCTGCTCCGATGGAGCGCCTACCTCGCCGTCGCGATCGTGTTCGCAGTCGTGTGCGCCTATCTCTCGAACTGGCAGTTCTCCCGCAACGACGGCCGCCAGACCCAGCTCGAACTGGTGCAGCAGAACTACGACGCGAAGCCCGTCCCGCTCGGTCAGCTGCTCTCCCCCGGTGGGTCGCTCGCGGAGAAGTCACAGTGGCACCCCGTGTCGCTGAAGGGGCAGTACGAACCCTCCGGACAGCTGCTGGTGCGCAACCGTCCGCACGGCGGCACCAGCGCCTTCGAGGTGCTCGTACCGTTCCGCACGGACGATGGGCGCGTCTTCATCGTCAACCGCGGCTGGGTCATCGCCGGAGACGGATCCGATGTGCCCACCTCGGTCCCGGCGCCTCCCACGGGCGAGGCCACCGTCATCGCGAGGCTGCGCCCGGCGGAGCCGCTGCCGCCGTCCGGCCGCGGTGCCCCGGAGGGCCAGGTGCCCAGCATCAACCTCGCGCTGGTGGCGGACAAGATCGGCGGCGGGGCCGCCGTCGACACCGGGGCCTATGGCGAGCTCGTGAGCGAGTCCCCGGCTCCTGCCACGCGTCCGCACGCGTTCGAAGCCCCCTCCGACGATCCAGGGCCGTTCCTGTCCTACGCGATCCAGTGGATCCTGTTCGCGATCATGGGCTTCATCTTCATCGGGTACGTGATCCGCACCGAGATCATCAAGCACCGCGACGAAGCGGCGGGACGCCCACCGCGCGAGCCCCGTCGCCGTCGCGACCGCGACATGGACGACGAGGATGCCCTGCTGGACGCCGTCCAGCACTGACCTCCCCGCCCCGCACATACCGCGAGACTCCATCTGGGCGACGAGACTGCGGCATTCGCATGCAGTCTCGTCGCGGAGATGGAGTCTCGCGGATAAGAAGGCCGGAACGAGCTCGGCGCGGGTCAGGCGAGCTCGATGAGGTCCTGGTAGTCCTTGGACCAGATGTCCTCGACGCCGTCGGGCAGGATCAGCACGCGCTCCGGGTTGAGCGACTCCACCGCGCCGGGATCGTGCGAGACGAGGACGACCGCGCCCTCGTAGTGCGCGAGCGCGCCGAGGATCTCCTCGCGCGACGCGGGGTCGAGGTTGTTCGTGGGCTCGTCGAGCAGCAGCATGTTCGCCGCCGAGACGACGAGCGTCGCGAGCGAGAGACGCGTCTTCTCGCCGCCGGAGAGCACCCCGGCGGGCTTGTGCACGTCCTCCCCCGTGAACAGGAAGGATCCGAGGACCTTGCGCGCCTCGGTCTCGTTGAGATCGGGCGCGGAGGACATCATGTTCTCCAGCACAGAGCGCTTCACGTCCAGGTTCTCGTGCTCCTGCGCGTAGTAGCCGACCTTGAGGCCGTGACCCGGCTCGAGCTGTCCCGTGTCGGGCTGATCGACACCCGCCAGGATCCGCAGCAGCGTGGTCTTGCCGGCACCGTTCAGGCCCAGCACCACGACCTTGGAACCGCGGTCGATCGCGAGGTCGACGTCGGTGAAGATCTCCAGCGAGCCGTACGACTTCGACAGGCCCGACGCCATGAGTGGCGTCTTGCCGCAGGGCGCGGGCTTCGGGAAGCGCAGCTTGGCGACGCGGTCGACCTGGCGCACCTCCTCGAGACCCGAGAGCAGCTTCTCCGCGCGCGCCACCATCTGGTGCGCGGCGGCGGCCTTGCTGGCCTTCGCGCCGAAGCGGGCGGCCTGCTGCTGCAGCGACGTCGCCTTCTTCTCGGCGTTGGCGCGCTCCTTCTTGCGGCGCTCCTCGTCGGCCACGCGCTGGCGGAGGTAGTTCTTCCAGTTCATGTTGTAGATGTCGATCATCTGGCGGTTCGCGTCCAGGTAGAACACCCGGTTCACGGTCTCACCGACGAGCTCCACGTCGTGGCTGATCACGATCAGCCCGCCCCTGTACCCCTTGAGGAACTCGCGCAGCCACACGACGCTGTCCGCGTCGAGGTGGTTCGTGGGCTCGTCGAGGATCATCGTCTCGGCGTCGGAGAAGAGGATGCGCGCGAGCTCGATGCGACGGCGCTGTCCGCCGGAGAGCGTCTTGAGCTGCTGGTCGAGGATGCGGTCCGGCAGCGACAGGTTGTGGGCGATCGACGCCGCCTCCGCCTCCGCGGCGTATCCGCCCATCGCCTCGAAGCGCTCAGTGAGGTTGCCGAACTGGCGCATGGCCTTCTCCGCGACCGCAGGATCGTCGGAGCCCATGAGCTCGGACGCCTCACGGATCCGCAGGGTCAGGGATCCGAGTCCGCGGGCGTCCAGGATCCGGGTGCGGGCCAGCATCTCGGGGTCGCCGGTGCGCGGGTCCTGCGGCAGGTAGCCGAGCTCCCCGCTGCGATCGACCTTGCCGTTGGCGGAGATCAGATCCCCCGCCAGCACCTTGGTCAGCGTGGTCTTGCCGGCGCCGTTGCGGCCGACGAGGCCGATCTTGTCGCCGTCGGCGACGCGGAAGGACACGTTCTCCATGAGGAGGCGCGCTCCCACGCGGATCTCGAGGTCGTGCACGGCGAGCACAGCGGACGTCCGTTCTTCAGAAGGGGGTGAGCGGCCGGATGGCCAGCCTCCCAGTATAGGACGCACGACTGAACCGGATCTGCGCGTCCAGGCGGACGACCGCGTCGACCGCGTCGCTCTCGACGGCGTCAGCCCAGCCCGCGCGCGGCGAGGGCCTCCCCCACGGCGTCCGCGTGCTGCAGCGTGCGGACCAGAAGCGGCACCGCCATGCGCGGCCCCAGGCGCACGCCCCGCGCCTCCTGGGCCTCTCGCACAGCGTTCACGAAGCCGCCCACGACCGGCACCATCGTGATGGTCAGCGACAGGATCAGCGCGACGGCATCCGTATCCACGCCGAGCGGCTGCAGTGGGCGCAGCATCCTCCCGATCGTCGCCATGAGCGCGCTCATCGAGGTGGACCGGGTGACGAGTTCCGCGAGCAGTAGGAGGACGACGACCCGGCCCGTGTTCACGATCGCCGCCGGCACGCTCACGAAGATCACCAGCGCGACGCCGAGGAGGAGGATGAGCCAGCGCAGCCGCCACCACGCCTGCCCGAGCGCGCGCACGTCGAACCCCGCGAGCAGGAACAGCACGCTGACCATCAGGACCGCCCCGATGATCGGCAGGACGGCGCCAGGCGTCGCAGGCACGAACGAGAGCCCGAGCGCGATCGCGGCCAGCAGCGCGAGCTTCACTCCGGCGGGCGCCCGGTGCAGGAACCCGGATCCGGGTCGGTAGAGCGAGATCATCCGCGGATCCTCACGCGCAGGCCTGCAGGTACGCCGCGATCACGTCGTCCGGAGCGCCCTGGGCGAGGACACGTCCCTCCTCGACGAGCACGGCGTCGTCGCAGCGCCGGGCGAGGTCGAGGTCGTGCGTCACCAGCACGAGCGGCACGTCGAGCTCGTCCAGCAGCGCATCCCCGATGCGGCGGCTGTTGCGCAGATCGAGGCGCGTGGTCGGCTCGTCGGCCACCACGAGCCGCGGGCGGCCGATGAGCACGGAGGCCAGCGCGAGCAACTGCTTCTGGCCTCCGGAGAGCTCCGACGCGGGAGCGTCCCGGAAGGCGCCGAGGCCGCACAGCGCCAGGGCTTCGTCCACCCGCACCGCGCGCTCGTCGGCGGGGACGCCGCGCAACGACAGCGCCAGATCCTCGGCGGGCGTCGGCATCAGGATCTGGGCCTCCGGATCCGCGAACACGAAACCGACCCTGCGTCGGATCTCACGCACGTCCCGCGCCGGATCGAGTCCGCCGACGCTCACCGTGCCCGCCGTCGCGACGTGCAGCCCGTTCAGCAGCCGGGCCAGACTCGACTTCCCGGATCCGTTCGCGCCGATCACAGCTGTCCGGCGCGCTGTCAGCCGCAGAGACACGTCGTCGAGGATGGTGCGCTCGTCGACGCGCAGCGAGACGGCGCGCAGCTCGATGTCAGGCGACACGCGCGGCCGTCTGCCGGAACGCCCGCGGGTAGGCGCGCTGCAGCGCGCCGCACAGCACCGTGGCGAGGGCCGCCTTGAGGAGGTCGCCCGGGAGGAACATGAGACTCGACAGGGCCGTCGGGCCGAGCGGCACCCCGGTGACCAGCGCCTGCACGGGGATCCCGAACAGGTACACGACCCCGATGCCGCCGAGCACCGCGGCGAGACCCGCGCGCCACCAGGTGACGCCCCGGGACCCCAGGATCAGGCCGATCACGACGACGCCCGCGACCCACCCCAGAAGGTAGCCCGCGCTCGGACCGACGAAGACACCCAGCCCGCCGCGTCCGCCGGCAAGCACGGGGAGCCCTACCGCCGCGAGGGCGAGCACGACCAGCACGGAGAGCGGCGCGAGACGCGGACCGAGGATGAGTCCTGCGAGCATCACGCCGAGGGTCTGCGCCGTGATGGGCACTCCCCCGGGCAGGGGGACGATCACCAGCCCCAGAGCGATGATGAGCGCCGCGAACACGGCGATGCGGGCGGCGTCTGCGCCCCACGGGCGGGAGGTCGAGGTCATGGGATCCCCTTCGGATCTGGGACGGAGCGGCGGCTCGGGTATGGCCACTCGTCTCCTGAACAGTGTTCACCTGAACGGCGTTCAGTATACTCATGCCCATGACCCCCGCACGCACCGGACGCCACGATCGCGAACACATCGTCGGTATCGCGCTCGACCTGCTCGACCGCTACGGCCTGCCCGACCTCACCATGCGGCGCCTGGCGACGGAGTTGGAGGTGCAGCCCAGCGCCCTGTACTGGCACTTCGACAGCAAGCAGGACCTGCTGGCGGCCGTGTCGGACCGCATCCTCGCGCGCATCCCCGCTGCGGAGCCGGGCGCGGACCTCCTCGTCGCGGCGCATGCGGTGCGAGACGCCCTGCTCTCTTACCGAGACGGCGCCGAGGTCGTGCTGAGCTCCGCCGCCCTCCGCCCCGGCCGGTCCCGCGCGGAGGACGCCCTCCGCGCGGCATTGCCGACCGCGCTCCCCGACGCCGGCCTCGCGGCCACGGCGGTGCTGCAGTTCATCCTCGGCCACACCACGCTCGTGCAGCAGCGCATGCACGGCGAGAGTCACGGCGCGGCGGACTCCGCCGTCGACCCGGCCGACGGTGAGGACGCGGCCGTGTTCGCGGCGGGGATCGCGCTGCTCAGCCGCGGCGCGGGTCTGACACCGATGCTGCGCTGACGGCATCCGCGTCGATCGCGCCAGGGCCGTCGCCGATCCGCAGCCCGGGGATCGACGCGACCAGCAGGACCGCCGCCGCCAACGCGAAAACGACGGGGAAGCCCGACCCGGTGAACGGAAGGCTCACGAACAGCAGCCCCGCGACCGCGATCGTGACCGCCGAACCGGTCGCATCCGAGATCGAGAGCGCCGAGGAGTTGAACCCCTCGTCGGCCGGGGTCGAGTACGCGAGGGTGAGCACCGTGAGACGCGGGTAGAGCAGGCCCATCGCGCCGCCCGCGATCCCCCACAGCACGACGACGGCCCAGGGCAGTGCATGAGTCGACGCGACCACGGCGAGGCCGAGGAAGGCGATGAGGAGGAGCGCCGCGCTGATCACGACCATCCGGCGGCTCCCCAGTTGCTCGCCGTACCGGCCCTGCACCGCGGAGGCGCCCGACCAGGCGAGGGCCGCCGCGGTGAGAGCGAGGCCGGCGATCGTCGGGCTGAAGTCGAAGCGCTCCATGAGCATCTTCGGCACGTAGGCCTCGGCGGCGAAGAATGCACCAGCGACGAGGCCGCGCATCAGCACGACGCTCGGGAGCCGCGGCGCCGCGCGCAGCGATCCCGCCGGCAGCAGCGGCTTGATGGCGAACGCGATGACGACGATCGAGACGAGGGCGAGCGGCCAGCCGATCGCCGGAGCGGCGTCCGCCGCGAACCCGACGGCGACGGCGGCGATCGCCACGACGACGGCGAGGATGATCCGCAGACCGATCCGGCCGCCGTCCGGTGCGGCGGCCTGCTGATCCGGGGAGGCGTCGGGGTGCGCGTTCAGATCCACGGCGCGCAGCCGCACGATGACGAGGATGAACGCGATCACCGTCAGCACGGCGACCCCGAGGAAGGTCCACCGCCAGTGCAGGTACTGCGCGACCGCACCCGCGAGGAATGGGCCGATCATCGAGGGCACCACCCAGGCCGCGGCGAAGGCGGCGAAGATCCGGCCGTGCAGCTGCGGCGGGTACACGCGGGCGACGACGACGTAGAGCGCGACGGTCTGGCCGCCCGCGCCGAGCCCCTGGATGAGCCGGCCGAGGATCACGACGTACATGTCCGTCGCGACGCCCGCGATCAGCAGACCGGCGATGAACAGCACGACTGCGGTGTAGAGCGGCGCTCTCGGACCCGAGCGGTCGCTCCACGCCCCGGCGACGACCATGCCGATCACGCCCGTGGCCAGTGTTCCGGCGAAGGCAACCGCGTACAGCGCCTCGCCGTGCAGGTCCGCCGCGACCAGGGGCATGACCGTGGTCACCGCCAGCGCCTCGATCGCACCGAGGAAGATCAAGACCACGGATCCGACGGTGATGCCCAGGCGATGCCGGTCCCAGATCGTGGCGACGGGCAACCCGCCGCTCACCGCTGCACCAGCGCCGCGATCCGCAGCACGGCCTCGGTCAGCACCTCCGGCGCACAGCCGAGATTGATGCGCACGTGCCCGTTGCCCTCTGCACCGAACGTCGGGCCGCGGTTGAGCGCCACCCTGGCCTCGCGCAGGATGCGCCCTGCGGGGTCGTCGCCCCAGCCGAGGTCGCGCAGGTCGACCCAGGCGAGATAGCCCGCATCGGGCAGGCGATAGCGCGCTTCCGGGATGTGCTCGGCGAGCAAGCGGCCGAGAAGGCGCCTGTTCTCATCGAGCGCGACGAGAAGAGCGTCCAGCCAGGAGTCGCTTGCGGGATCCCACGCGGCCACGGCCGCCAAAGCGCCGAAGAGCCCCGTGCGCCATTCCACCTCCGGCGGCAGCGCGCGCACCACGGCGGCGGTCTGCTCGCTCGCCGTCACCATGACCGCGCATTTGAGCCCGGCGAGGTTGTACGCCTTGCTCGCGCTCGTGACTGTGTAGCCGACCTCCTCCGCGAGCGGCGACGCCGCCAGGAACGGCGTGTAGTCGACGCCGGGCTGCACGAGCGGCGCATGGATCTCGTCGCTCACGACCACAGCCCCGTGCGCGGCCGCGAGCTCGGCGAGCCGCGCGAGCACCGCGCGGCTGTGCACCGTGCCGGTCGGGTTGTGCGGGTTGCACAGCAGCACGGCGCGCGCACCGCCCTCGAGTGCTCGCTCAATGCCCTCGAGATCGAGGACCCAGGACCCGTCGACGTCGAGGAGCGGCACCCGCTCCACCACGCCTCCGGCCTCCTCGACGCAGTCGAAGAAGGGCGGGTACACCGGCGGCGCCACGATCACGCGATCTCCCGGTGTGAGGACCGCACGAAGGATCTCGACCACGCCCATCATCACGTCGCAGGTGGACCGGACGCGGGCGGGCTGCACGCTCCAGCCGAACCGGCGCTGAGCGAAGACGACGAAAGCGTCCCGCAGCCCGGGGTCCGGCGGGGTGTACCCGGTGTCGCCGAGCTCGACCGCCTCGTGCAGGCGCGCGGTGATCGCATCCGCCAGCGGGAAGTCCATCTCCGCCACGAACAGCGGCAGCACGTCCTCCGGATACGAGCGCCATTTGGTGCTGGTACGACGGCGGAGCTGATCGAGCGGCAGCGCCTCGAGGGCTGCGGTGCGGGCGGCGATGGTCACCGTTCGAGCCTATCGAGGCGCAGACGACGAAGGGCCCGACGCCGTCATACGGCGTCAGACCCTTCGGTCGTACGTGTCAGATCGCGAAGCCGAGCGCGCGCATCTGGTCGCGACCGTCGTCGGTGATCCGCTCGGGACCCCACGGCGGCATCCACACCCAGTTGATGCGGAAGCGGTCGACGACATCGTCCAGCGCCTGGCCGGTCTGCTCCTCGAGCACGTCGGTCAGCGGGCACCCGGCGCTCGTGAGCGTCATGTGGATGACGAGGGCGTCGTTCTCCTCGTCCCAGGAGAGGTCGTAGATGAGGCCGAGGTCGACGACGTTGATCCCGAGTTCCGGGTCCACCACGTCCTTGAGCGCCTCGGTGACCTCGTCGTACTTCTCTCCGGTCAGCGTTGCCGTCATGCCTTCAGCCTACGCTTCGATGGGAGCAGCGGGGTCGAGGAAGCGGTCGTAGCCCTCGTCCTCGAGACGGTCGGCGAGCTCCGCGCCGCCCTCTTCCACGATCTTGCCCGCGACGACCACGTGCACGTAGTCGGGACGGATGTAGCGCAGGATGCGCGTGTAGTGCGTGATCAGCAGCACGCCGAGGTTCGTGTGCTCCTTGGCGCGGTTGACGCCCTCGGAGACGATCTTCAGCGCGTCGACGTCGAGGCCGGAGTCGGTCTCGTCGAGCACGGCGATCTTCGGCTTGAGCACCTCGAGCTGCAGGATCTCGTGACGCTTCTTCTCGCCGCCCGAGAAGCCCTCATTGACGTTGCGCTGCGCGAACTTCGGGTCCATGCGCAGGTTCGCCATGGAGGCCTTCACGTCCTTGGTCCACTGACGGATCGAGGGCGCCTCGCCGTCCAGCGCGGTCTTCGCGGTGCGCAGGAAGTTGGTGACGGTGACGCCGGGGATCTCGACCGGGTACTGCATCGCGAGGAACAGGCCGGCGCGAGCCCGCTCGTCGACGCTCATCGCGAGGACGTCCTCGCCGTCGAGAGTGATCGATCCGCCCGTGACGGTGTACTTCGGGTGGCCGGCGATCGTGTAGGCGAGCGTCGACTTGCCGGACCCGTTCGGGCCCATGATCGCGTGGGTCTCCCCCGTGCGCATGGTGAGGGTGATGCCGTTGAGGATCGGCGTGGTGCCAGCCTCGGTCTCGACGGTGACGTGCAGGTCCTTGATCTCCAGGACAGTCATGGATGGTTCCTTCGTATTCGTGAAGCTTCGTGTGCGGGCGTCGGGCTCAGAGGCCGCTGACGTCCTTCGTGACGGTGGGGTCGATCATGAGGTCGTCTCCGACGATCTCCGTGACGTACACCGGGACCGGCTCGTAGGCCGGGAGGTTCAGGGGCTTGCCCGAGCACAGCGAGAACGCCGAGCCGTGCGCCCAGCACTCCAGCGTCGTGCCCTCGACGAACCCTTCCGACAGCGAGATGTCGCCGTGCGTGCAGGTGTCGCCGATCGCGTGGATCTCGCCCTCGGAGTCGAGCACGACCGCGATCGGCACGCCGTCGAGCTCGACGCGCAGCGGAGTGTCCTCCTGCAGGTCGCTCACGGCGCAGGCCCGCTGAGCGGTCACGCGTTCACCGCCTGCAGCTCGAGCTCGATCGCGGCGAGCAGCTCCTTCTCGAGGGAGGGCACGCCGAGACGCTGCACGATGTCGCTGAGGAAGCCGAGCACGACGAGGCGGCGAGCCTCCTCCTCGGTGATCCCCCGCGCCTGCAGGTAGAAGAGCTGCTCGTCGTCGAAACGTCCAGTGGCACTCGCGTGACCCGCGCCGAGGATGTCGCCGGTCTCGATCTCGAGGTTCGGGATCGAGTCGGCGCGTGCACCCTCGGTGAGCACCAGGTTGCGGTTCGCCTCGTACGAGTCGGTGCCGGTGGCGTCCGGGCCGATCAGCACGTCGCCGATCCACACGCTGTGCGCGTTCTGGCCCTGCAGCGCGCCCTTGTACAGGACGTCGCCGACCGTGTGCGGGCCCTTGTGGTGCAAGTACACCTGGCTCTCCAGGTGCTGGCCCGCATCCGCGTAGGACAGTCCGTACAGACGCGCCTCGGATCCGGCGCCCGCGAGCTCGACGTTCGGGTTCACGCGCACGACACCGCCGCCGAAGCTCACGACGAAGTGTGTGAGCGAGGCGTCGCGATCGACGCGGGCCTGGTGCGATGACGCGTGGACCGCGTCATCGGCCCAGCGCTGCACGGTGACCACGGTGAGGCGCGACCCGTCGCGGGCGATGACCTCGACATTCTGCGCGTACTGGGCGGCACCGTGGTGGTCGAGCACGACCGTGGCACGGGAGTTCGGCATCGCCTCGATGAGGATCTGGCCGAACGCGCGCTTGCCCGCGTCCGTGCCGTCGATGCGGAGCACGATCGGCGCGTCGATCTCGTCGTCCTGCGGGATGCGCACGTGCAGGCCGCGGCGGGCGTGCTTCCACGCCAGCGCGCTGGGCAGATCCTCCGGGCGGAAGAACTCGCCGTACGCGTCGACCTCGTCGGGGACGAGGAAGGCCTCGACGTCGTCGAGGTCGATCGACACGGCGAAGTCATCGCCGGGCTCGTCGGCCATCAGGCCGGCGAGCTGCGCGACGGGCGTGTGCTTCCAGTTGACCTCACGGCCTGTCGGTGCGCCGAAGTCGGCCGGGTCGTACGAGTGCGGCCGCTCCGAACGGGTCTGCACCGGAACGGTCTTCTCCGCAGC
This sequence comes from Microbacterium azadirachtae, assembly GCF_000956505.1. Lineage (GTDB taxonomy): Bacteria > Actinomycetota > Actinomycetes > Actinomycetales > Microbacteriaceae > Microbacterium > Microbacterium azadirachtae_A. The sequence goes on from NZ_JYIX01000038.1 coordinate 237,632, forward strand.
CACGAGCTGGGCCGCGGGGTCGATGTGGGCGTGCGTGTCCTGCGCCTCCGCGGGCGCGGCAGTGGGGGCCGTCATCTCAGCCGACCGATCCTTCCATGCCCATCTCGATGAGCTTGTTCAGTTCCATCGCGTACTCCATGGGCAGCTCGCGTGCGATCGGCTCGATGAAGCCGCGCACGATCATCGCCATCGCCTCGTCCTCGGGCATGCCGCGGGACTGCAGGTAGAAGAGCTGCTCCTCGCTGACCTTCGAGACCGTCGCCTCGTGGCCGAGCTGCACGTCGTCGACGCGGATGTCGATCGCGGGGTAGGTGTCGCTGCGGGACTTGGTGTCCACGAGCAGCGCGTCGCAGCGCACGGTGTTGGCGGAGTGGTGCGCGTTCGCGTCCACCCTGACCTCGCCGCGGTAGCCGGCGCGGCCGCCGCCGCGGGCGATCGACTTCGAGACGATCGACGACTGCGTGTACGGCGCCATGTGGATCATCTTCGCGCCCGCGTCCTGGTGCTGCCCGGGGCCGGCGAAAGCCACGGAGAGGGTCTCGCCCTTCGCGTGCTCGCCCATCAGATAGATCGACGGGTACTTCATCGTCACCTTGGAGCCGATGTTGCCGTCGACCCACTCCATGGTCGCGCCCTCGTGCGCGACCGCGCGCTTGGTGACCAGGTTGTAGACGTTGTTCGACCAGTTCTGGATCGTCGTGTAGCGCACGCGGGCGTTCTTCTTCACGATGATCTCGACGACGGCCGAGTGCAGCGAATCGCTCTTGTAGATCGGCGCGGTGCAGCCCTCGATGTAGTGGACGTAGCTGTCCTCGTCCGCGATGATCAGCGTGCGCTCGAACTGGCCCATGTTCTCGGTGTTGATCCGGAAGTAAGCCTGCAGCGGGATCTCCACGTGGACGCCCTTGGGGACGTAGACGAAGGATCCGCCGGACCACACGGCGGTGTTCAGCGCGGCGAACTTGTTGTCGCCGGCCGGGATCACGGAGCCGAAGTACTCCTCGAAGAACTCGGGGTGCTCGCGCAGCGCGGTGTCGGTGTCCATGAAGATGACGCCCTGCGCTTCCAGATCCTCGCGGATCTGGTGGTAGACGACCTCGGACTCGTACTGCGCGGCGACGCCGGCGACCAGGCGCTGACGCTCGGCCTCGGGGATGCCGAGACGTTCATAGGTCTCGCGGATGTCCGCGGGGAGGTCTTCCCAGCTCTGCGCCTGCTTCTCGGTGGAGCGCACGAAGTACTTGATGTTGTCGAAGTCGATCTCGCTGAGGTCGGCGCCCCAGGTCGGCATCGGCTTGCGGCCGAAGAGCTGCAGGCCCTTCAGACGGGTCTTCAGCATCCATTCCGGTTCGCTCTTGAGCGCCGAGATGCCCCGCACCACGTCTTCGGACAGACCGCGTCGTGCGGTCGCGCCGGCGGCATCCGTGTCGTGCCAGCCGAACTCGTACACCCCCAGACCATCAAGCTCCGGGCGGTCGATCAGCACATCCGACATCACACTCTCCTCTTGGGCCGTAACGGTTCATCCGCCCCGGCACACCGCCGATCCTGTCGAGTCTGCAGGGAACGGGTGCCGCTTCTGGGCCCTCATCATGGACGCAAAGCATTCGCGCCTAAACTGTGTTGTCGATGGCAGTGCCATGCGCGTTCCGCGCTCCTGCAACCATCGCCAACACCTGAGATTCTACAGGTTCCCTCCGACATCCGGGCCGCAGTGCGCCCGCCGGAAGGGTTCCGGAGGAGCCATGCCCGAGATCGCACCACAGCCCGCCCCCCGCAGCCGCTCCGGATTCCTGAGCCGAGTCCAGGATTGGCTTCCCGATCGCGTGGACCTCCGCGTGCGGATCGCCGCATGGGTGTCACTCATCCTCGAGATCGCCATCGTCGGCACCGGAGGCGCTGTCCGCCTCACCGATTCTGGCCTCGGCTGCGAGTGGCCGCTCTGCACGCCGGACTCGCTGTTCCCCACCGCCGCGCAGAGTTACCACTCGCTCATCGAGTTCGGGAACCGCGGACTCAGCTTCTTCGTGGGGCTCGCCGCGATCGCGGTGATCGTGCTCGTGTCGCGCATGAGAGCCGAGCGCCGCGACCTGTGGATCATGTCCTGGATCATCTTCGCGGGCGTTCTCGTGCAGGCCGTGGTCGGCGGGATCCTGGTGATCTTCCAGCTGCACCCGAACATGGTCGCCTTCCACTACCTGGTCTCGCTCGTCCTCGTCGCGGTGTCGGCCGCCTTCGTGGTGCGGATGGGGCAGCCCAGGGGCGCACGAGAGCGCGCCGTGCCCAAGGGCGTCGCGATCCTGGTGCACATCACCTCCTTCGTCCTCGCGCTGACCGTGATCTTCGGCGTGCTCACCACCGGCGCCGGTCCGCACTCCGGCGACCCCGCGGTGACGCTGCGCAACGGCTTCGACGCGACGATCCTCGAGCACGTGCACTCCTGGCCCGCCTACGCGCTGTTCGCCCTCACCCTCACACTGCTCGTGATCGCACTGGCGAACTCGCTCACCGCGATCCGCAATGCCGTGATCGCGGTGCTCGCGATCGAGCTGGTGCAGATCGCCGTCGGCCTCTATCAGGCGCGCAACGCCCTGCCCCCGCTCGCCGTGGGCGTGCACATGGTCCTCGCCGCGATCCTCGTCGCCGCATGCACGGCCCTCGTGCTGCAGTTGAAGCGCCCTGCGGCGAGCCGGCCCTCGGCCGCCGGCGCCGAGGATGCCGGCGCCACCGGCACGGCCTCCGCGACCGCCCGCGGCTGAACCGCGCCCTCAGCCGCCCGACCGTTCGGCGCCAGGGCTGCCGTCCTGCGCCCAGGCGGCACCCAGCGCGAACAGCGTGGCGACCCCGTAACGATCCATCGCGGCCGCGATCCTGCGCCGTCCGGTGCGCGGCGTGATGCCGAGCGAGCGAGACGCCGCGTCCAGAGTCATCCCGCGACGCATCCGGTGCAGCAGCTGACCGTAGCCTCCCGGATCCTTCTCGACCGGACTGGCCTGCTGCCACAGTTCGGCGAAGTAGGCCTTTGCGATCCCGGCGATCACCGGACTCGCGACGGCCAGCACGCTCTGCGGCGCCTTGTCCCCCCACACCAGCGGCACGCCCGTGACGTCGAGATCGTCCACCCAGAACCAGCTCGGCGGATCCGCCAGCATGCGGAACTCGACCCCGGAGTCCCCGAAGCCGCGAACCATGGCCGTCAGCTGCTCATCGAGCGGCATCGCGGGGATGATCGCCTGCACCGACGAGTACGTGGACATCGCCTGCGCGAACGACCTGCTGCGCTCCGGGCTGCTCGCACGGTACCGGTCGAGGTCTGTGAGCACGGCACGCACCCTGCCGCCGGAGCCCACGCGCGAGGCCTGCACGGCGAACCACAGGTCCTCTGCCGCATGCGGTCCATGCGCGCTCTGCAACGAGAGCCGGTCCTGAGCCACCGCCTCGCCGAAGTTCCACGACGAAGTGCGGCGCGCGACCGCGTCCACGATCGCGGTGAGCCGGGCGCTGCGCGCCTGCGCCTCCGCGCGTTCCGATTGCAGCATCCGCTCGATCGCGATCGCGGCCGCATGCACGGGCGGATTGAGCAGGATCACCCCATCCCGCAGGGACAGGCTGCCGTCGTCCGCGAGGCGCTCCAGACTCGCGTGCGCGGCATCCGGCCCGAGACCGGAACGAACGACGACGGCGTCCACGTCGAGGAGCCGTTCGCGCAGCAGCAGATCCAGAAGTTCGTCGTCGGTCATGATCGTGTCCTCTTGCGGACAGCGCACGAACCGGACCTTGCGCCGTCCTGATCAGGTCGGTTGGAATGTGTTCTGGACGCTAGCAGGGTGTTCTGGATCAGGGACGGATCCGCACCCGGCGTGCTGGGGACGCCGGTCCCGGTGCCTGGGCGCCGGGACCTCTCCCCCGGTGGGACCGAGCGAGGCGTCGCGCTCGACGGGATCTCCCGAGCGGCGGCCGACGCATACCTGCCTCATAGGCGACGCAGATCGGACGCACGAGTTCGCCCGTGAGGCTGGGGCTATGACACGCGTACTGAACCGAAGCATCCCGTTCTGGATCCTCCTCGCCGCCTCGATCGCCCTCGTCGTCGCAGGCCTCCTCACGGTCCTCGACCATCTCGGCACCATGACCGCCACGCTCAAGGACGGTAGCGCGACAGGGCTCGAGGTCTACGGCGGACAGTCCTGGATCGTGCTCGGAGCCGCCCTGCTCGGCGCGGGAGCGCTCGGAGTGCTGCTCACGCTCGCTCTGGCGGTCGTCTCTTCGCTGCTCGGCGCCGCCACCGCGAAGCCCGTCGAGATCGCGCCCCTCGCCTTCGACGACCTCGAGCAGGATGTCGATCCCGAAGGAGCCATCGACGCGCCTGCCGCAACGCAGGAGATCGCGCAGGAGCAGCAGAACAGCGGCGCCGCCGAGGCCGACGAGACGTCGACCGAGGAGGCTCAGAACGGAAGCAGCGGGTCGACCGCGACGGCCACGAAGATCAACGTCAAGTAGGTGATGGAGGCGTGGAAGACGCGCATCGGCTTGGCCGATGCGCCCTTCACCGCCTGCGAGTACAGCCGGTGCGACTCGTACACGAACCATCCGCCGAAGACCAGCGCGGAGACCGTGTAGACCAGGCCCATGCCGGCGACCGGGATCAGCAGCAGCGAGCACGCGAGCGTCGCCCACGCGTAGAGGATGACCTGCAGGCCGACCTGCGATGCGGACCGCGTGACGCCGAGCATGGGCACGTCGACGTCGTCGTAGTCGTCCTTGTACTTCATCGACAGCGGCCAGTAGTGCGCAGGAGTCCAGAGGAACACCAGAACGAACAGCACGAAGGCCGGCCAGTCCAGCGAGCCGGTGACGGCCGCCCAGCCGATCAGGACAGGGAAGCATCCTGCGATGCCGCCCCAGATGATGTTCTGCTCGGTGCGGCGCTTCAGGATCAGCGTGTAGATCACCACGTAGAAGAAGATCGCGGCGGCCGACAGCACGGCGGCGACCCAGTTCGTGGTCAGCCACAGCCAGACGGTCGAGAGCGCCGCGAGCACCCAGGAGAAGATCAGCGCGCCACGAGGCGACACCTCGCCGGTCACGAGCGGACGCTTCTCGGTGCGGTGCATGTGCGCATCGATGTCGCGGTCGATGTACATGTTGAACGACGCCGCGGATCCGGCGCTCATCGAGCCGCCGATCACGGTCGCGGCGACCAGCCAGAGGTTCGGCAGACCGTGCTGCGCGAGGAACATCACAGGCACGGTGGAGACGAGCAGGAGCTCGAGCACACGCGGCTTGGTCAGCTCGATATAGGCCTTGACGGTCCGCTTCAGAGAGCGCTCGGCGGCGACGGACTCGATGGTGGTCGCGATGCTGACCGCCTCCTTCATGCGCACACGGGAACGCTTTCATCCTACGCCACGGCGGAGTCCGGCCCGTCCCCTCCGGACCCGCCGAACAGCACGGCAGACGGCCGCGCGCAACATAGCGTCCCGACCGGCCACGCGGCCATGCGACCGCACTATGCTGAAATCACTCGCGCGCCCGTCAACGTGCCACGCCTCCGTGAAGTAGCGGTAGCGCGCAACTGCCGGGCGCACTCACTGTCTTGGAAAGGGCTCTGGAGTGTCGGAACTGCTGTGGGATGAGATCGATCGACGCGCGGTGGACACCGCCCGGATTCTGGCGGCGGATGCCGTCCAGAAGGTCGGAAACGGCCATCCTGGAACCGCCATGAGCCTGGCCCCGGTGGCCTATCTGCTCTACCAGCGCGTCATGCGCCACGATCCGGCGGACACCCACTGGATCGGTCGCGACCGCTTCATCCTCTCCGTGGGACACTCCTCCCTCACGCAGTACGTCCAGCTCTACCTCGGCGGCTTCGGCCTCGAGCTGACGGATCTGGAGTCGCTCCGCACGTGGGGTTCGCTCACCCCGGGGCACCCCGAGTACGGGCACACCAAGGGCGTCGAGATCACGACGGGCCCCCTCGGCCAGGGCCTCGCCTCCGCGGTCGGCTTCGCGTACGCCTCCCGCTACGAGCGCGGCCTGTTCGACCCGGACGCCGCCGCGGGCACGAGCCCCTTCGACCACTACGTCTACGTGATCGCGGGCGACGGAGACCTGCAGGAGGGCGTGACGAGCGAGGCATCCTCGCTCGCGGGCCACCAGCAGCTCGGCAACCTCATCGCGATCTACGACTCGAACCGGATCTCGATCGAGGGCGACACGAACGTGGCCTTCACCGAAGGGGTACGCGAGCGCTACGAGTCCTACGGCTGGCAGGTGCAGCACGTCGACTGGGTGCGCACCGGCACCTACGTCGAGGACGTCAAGGAGCTGTTCGACGCGATCGAGCAGGCGAAGGCCGAGACCTCCAAGCCGTCCCTGATCATCCTGAACACGATCATCGGCTGGCCGGCGCCCAACAAGAAGGGCACCGAGTCGGTGCACGGCAACGCGCTCGGCGCGGACGAGGTCGCCGAGACCAAGGTCGTCCTGGGCTTCGACCCCGAGCAGTCCTTCGTCGTCGAGGACGCCGTGATCGAGCACACCCGCGAGCTCGGCGCGCGCTCGGCCGAGAACCGTGCCGCGTGGCAGCAGGGCTTCGACGCCTGGGCGACGGCCAACCCGGAGCGCAAGGCTCTCCTCGAGCGCCTCGAGGCGCATGAGCTCCCCGAGGGCATCGAGGACGTGCTCCCGGTGTTCGAGGCCGGCACGGAGCTCGCCACCCGCGCGGCCTCCGGCAAGGTCATCAACGCCCTCGCCCCCGAGCTCCCCGAGCTGTGGGGCGGATCGGCCGACCTGGCCGGATCCAACAACACCACGATCGCGGGGGCGAAGTCCTTCATCCCTGCGACCTGGTCCACGCACGACTGGGACGGCAGCCCGTACGGCCGCGTGCTGCACTTCGGCATCCGCGAGCACGCGATGGGCTCGATCCTCAACGGCATCGTCCTGCACGGCCCGACCCGGCCGTTCGGCGGCACCTTCCTGATCTTCAGCGACTACATGCGCCCTGCGGTGCGCCTCGCCGCCCTCATGAACGTGCCGAGCGTCTTCGTGTGGACGCACGACTCCGTCGCGCTCGGCGAGGACGGCCCCACGCACCAGCCCGTCGAGCAGCTCGCCTCGCTGCGCGCGATCCCCAACCTCGCGATCGTCCGCCCCGCGGACGGCAACGAGACCGCCGCCGCGTGGCTGGAGATCCTGCGCCGTCACGGCGGACCCACCGGGATCGCGCTGACCCGCCAGAACGTGCCGAACTTCGCGCGCGGCACGGGCGAAGCGTCGGGCGACACGTTCGCCGCCGCATCGAACACGGTCAAGGGCGCCTACATCCTGGCCGAGGCTCCGAGCGGCACGCCCGACGTGATCCTCATCGGCACCGGCTCCGAGGTCCAGCTCGCGGTCGCCGCCCGCGAGACGCTGGCTTCCGAGGGCGTCAACGCCCGCGTGGTGTCCGCGCCGTCGCTCGAGTGGTTCGCCGAGCAGGACGAGGCCTACCGCGAGTCGGTGCTGCCGTCCGGAGTCAAGGCCCGCGTCTCGGTCGAGGCCGGATCGACTCTGAGCTGGCACGGCATCGTCGGCTCGACCGGACGCTCGGTCGGCATCGACCACTTCGGTGCATCGGCCGACTACAAGACGCTGTTCCAGAAGTTCGGCATCACCGCGGAGGCCGTCGTCACCGCGGCCCACGAGACCATCGCCGCGAACGCGGCCGCCTAAGCACGGATTCGAGGAGAACGCATGACCACCCCCACCGCAGCACTCGCCGCCGCCGGAGTCTCCATCTGGCTGGACGACCTGTCCCGCACCCGGATCACCTCCGGCAACCTCGCCGAACTCATCGCCACCCGCAACGTCGTCGGCGTGACCACGAACCCGACGATCTTCGCGAACGCGATCACCAACCCCGACGACACCTCATACGACGCCCAGGTCGCGCAGCTCGCCGCGTCCGGCGCGAGCGCCGAGGAGGCCATCTTCGAGGCGACCACCCAGGACGTGCGCGATGCGCTTGACGTCTTCCGCCCCGTGTGGGAGCAGACCGGGCACGTCGACGGCCGGGTCTCGATCGAGGTCTCCCCCGACCTCGCCCACGACACCGACGGAACGGCCGTCCAGGCCAAGGAGCTGTGGACCAAGGTCGACCGCCCCAACCTGCTCGTCAAGATCCCCGCGACGAAGGCCGGTCTTCCGGCGATCACTGCGGCGATCGCCGAGGGGATCAGCATCAACGTCACGCTGATCTTCAGCCTCGAGCGCTACGCCGAAGTCATCGACGCCTACCTCACGGGCCTCGAGCAGGCCAAGGCCGCCGGCCACGACCTGTCCACGATCCACTCGGTCGCCTCGTTCTTCGTGTCGCGCGTCGACACCGAGACGGACAAGCGCCTCGCGGCGATCGGCACCGACGAGGCCGTCGCGCTGAAGAGCAAGGCCGGCCTCGCGAACGCACGACTCGCATACGAGCTGTACGAGCAGACCTTCGCGGGAGACCGCGCCGCCGCCCTGCTCGCCGCGGGCGCCAACCGCCAGCGGCCGCTGTGGGCGTCCACGGGCGTCAAGGACCCGGCCCTGCCGGACACGCTCTACGTGACCGAGCTCGTCGCGGCGAACGTGGTCAACACGATGCCGGAGAAGACGCTCGAGGCGACCTTCGACCACGGCGTCATCACGGGCGACACCGTCACCGGTGCGTACGAAGAGTCCCGCGAGGTGTTCGCAGGCCTCGCGGCCGTCGGGGTCGACTTCGCCGACGTGACCCAGGTGCTCGAAGACGAGGGCGTCGAGAAGTTCATCGACTCCTGGCACGACCTGCTCACCCAGGTCCGCGAAGGACTGGAAGCCCAGCGGTGAGTTTCGAGATCCACACCTCGGGCGCGCCGAAAGCGGCGATCGACGAGGTCGTCCCGCGTCTGGTCGGCGAACTGATCGCCTCCCGGATCACGGGCGGTGACCCGACGGTGTGGGGCGAGGCCGCCGAGGCCGAGGCGAGCATCCGCCTGGGCTGGGTGGACGCCGTCTCCGTGTCGCGTCCGCTCGTGCCCGAGATCGTCGCGTTGCGCGATGAACTCGCGGGCAAGGGCGTCACCCGCGTCGTGCTGGCGGGGATGGGCGGCTCCTCCCTCGCCCCCGAGGTCATCTCGCAGACCGCGGGCATCGACGTCACGATCCTCGACTCGACCTCTCCCGGCCAGGTGCTCGCCGCGATCGACGCCGGTCTCGCCGACGCCGTGCTCGTGGTGTCCTCCAAATCCGGATCCACTGTCGAGACGGATTCGCAGCGACGCACCTTCGAGGCCGCGTTCCGCGATGTCGGGATCGACCCCGTCGAGCGCATCGTCGTGGTCACCGACCCCGGCTCGCCGCTCGACGAGTCGGCGCGCGCCGCGGGCTACCGGGTGTTCAACGCCGACCCGAACGTGGGCGGCCGGTACTCCGCGCTGACCGCGTTCGGCCTGGTGCCCTCCGGACTGGCCGGCGTCGACATCGCCGAGCTGCTCGACGAGGCAGAGGCCACACTCCTCCAGGTCGCGATCGACTCCCCCGAGAACCCGGCTCTGCTGCTCGGTGCGGCGATCGCCGCCAGCGCGCAGACCCCAGATGGTCCCCGGCGCGACAAGCTGGGGCTGATCACGGACGGCACCCACATCGTGGGCCTGCCCGACTGGATCGAGCAGCTCGTCGCCGAGTCCACGGGCAAGGAGGGCTCCGGGATCCTTCCCGTCGTCCTGCTCCCCGTCTCCCCCGAGGTCGAGGCACGCCCGGCGGACCTGCAGCTGGTGCGCCTCGTCGACGAGGCGGACGAGTTCCACCTGCGCGAGCGCCACCCCGGCGAGATCCTCGTCAGCGGAACGCTCGGTGCGCAGTTCCTCGTGTGGGAGTATGCGACCGCGATCGCGGGATACCTGCTCGGGATCAACCCGTTCGACCAGCCCGACGTGGTGTCGGCCAAGGTCGCCGCCCGCGGGCTGCTGGATGCGCGCCCTGAGGCCGCGCCCGCCGCCTTCGTGCAGGACGGGGTCGAGGTCCGCGCCTCTGACGCCTCCCTCCTCGCCTCCGGCACGATCGCCGGCGTCCTGGACGCGCTGTGGCAGACGCTGCCGACGGACGGCTACGTCTCCATCCAGGCGTACGTCAACCGTCTCGAGATGCCGCAGCTGCAGGGTCTCCGGGAACTGATCGCCGCCGATTCGGGTCGGCCCACGACGTTCGGCTGGGGACCGCGGTTCCTGCACTCGACGGGTCAGTATCACAAGGGCGGTCCGGCACAGGGCGTGTTCCTGCAGATCCTGGAGCGTACGGATCTCGATCTCGAGATCCCCGACCGGCCGTTCACGTTCGGCCAGCTCATCGAGGCGCAGGCCGCGGGCGACGCGGGCGTGCTCGCCGCGCACGGACGGCCCGTGGTGACCCTCACGATCACCGAACCCCAGGACGATGTGCTGGACCTCTTCGAGGCCGCGCAGTAGGCACCCCCAGAGAGCACTCAGGAGAATCCCCCACCGATGACTGTTCCCGTCTCCCGCGGCAGCAACCCGCTCCGCGATCCCGACGACCGCCGGCTGAACCGGATCGCGGGGCCCAGCGCCCTGGTGATCTTCGGCGTCACCGGCGATCTGTCGCGCAAGAAGCTGATGCCCGCCGTCTACGACCTCGCCAACCGCGGTCTGCTGCCTCCCGGGTTCGCCCTGGTCGGCTTCGCCCGCCGCGACTGGGAGGACCAGGACTTCGCGCAGGTCGTCTACGACGCCGTCAAGCAGCACGCGCGCACCCCGTTCCGTGAGGAGACGTGGGCGCAGCTTCTCCAGGGCATCCGCTTCGTGTCGGGCGAGTTCGGCGACCCCGACGCGTTCCGCCGCCTCCGCGAGACCGTCGAGAAGCTCGACATCGAACGCGGCACGATGGGCAACCACGCCTACTACCTGTCGATCCCGCCGAACCAGTTCCCGCTCGTCGCGCAGCAGCTGCGCGACTCCGGGCTGGTCGAGGCCCATGAGGACGCGGACCACTGGCGCCGCGTGGTGATCGAGAAGCCGTTCGGCCACGACCTGGCCTCCGCGCGCGCGCTCAACGACGCGCTCGAAGGCACCTTCCCGGCCGACTCGATCTTCCGCATCGACCACTACCTCGGCAAGGAGACGGTGCAGAACATCCTCGCGCTGCGCTTCGCGAACGAGCTGTACGAGCCGATCTGGAACCGCAACTACGTCGACCACGTGCAGATCACGATGGCCGAGGACATCGGCGTCGGAGGACGTGCGGGCTACTACGACGGCATCGGCGCGGCCCGCGACGTGATCCAGAACCACCTGCTGCAGCTTCTGGCCCTCACCGCGATGGAGGAGCCGATCAGTCTCTCCGCCGAGCACCTGAGGGCCGAGAAGGAGAAGGTCCTGGCCGCGGTCTCGCTGCCCGACGACCTCTCCCTCGCGACCGCCCGCGGGCAGTACGCCGGCGGCTGGCAGGGCGGCGAGCAGGTCACCGGCTTCCTCGACGAGGACGGCATGGATCCGGAATCCATCACGGAGACCTACGCCGCGGTCAAGCTCGAGATCAACACCCGCCGGTGGGCCGACGTGCCGTTCTACCTGCGCACCGGCAAGCGCCTCGGCCGCCGTGTCACCGAGATCGCGGTCGTCTTCAAGCGCGCACCCGAGCACCTGTTCGGCAGCGGTCAGACATCGGAGCTCGGGCAGAACGCTCTCGTCATCCGCGTGCAGCCGGATGAGGGCGTCACGCTGCGCTTCGGTTCCAAGGTTCCTGGCAACGGCAGCAACGTGCGCGACGTGACGATGGACTTCGGCTACGGACACGCGTTCACCGAGGCCAGCCCGGAGGCGTACGAGCGGCTCATCCTGGACGTCCTGCTCGGCGACCCGCCGCTGTTCCCGCGTCATGAGGAGGTCGAGCTCAGCTGGAAGATCCTCGATCCCGTGGAGCAGTACTGGGCTGCAGAAGGCGGCCCCGTGGAGCAGTATGCTCCCGGATCCTGGGGCCCGGCCTCCGCCGACGCCCTGCTCGCCCGCGACGGACGTGTCTGGAGGCGCCCGTGATCATCGATCTGCCCGACACCAACATCAGCCAGGTCGCGAAGAACCTGGTCAAGGCTCGCGAAGAGGGCGGCGTGGTCGCACTCGGCCGCGTGCTCACGCTCATCATCGCGGCGCCGGACGACGCGCTCGAGGCAGCGGTCGACGCGGCGAACGACGCGTCCCGCGAGCACCCGATGCGCGTCATCGTGCTCACCACGAGCGAGGGCGACGCGCGTCTGGACGCGCAGATCCGCGTCGGCGGCGACGCCGGCGCGAGCGAGGTCGTCGTGCTGCACGCCTACGGCGCCGCAGCCAGCAACGAGGAGAGCCTGGTCACCGGCCTCCTGCTGCCCGACGCCCCCGTCGTCGTCTGGTGGCCGACACTGGCGCCGGAAGCCCCTGCCGAGTCGCCGCTCGGACGCATCGCGCAGCGCCGCATCACCGACGCTGCGACTGCGACCGACGTGCGGGCGCAGCTCGAGGTGCTCGGCCGCACGCACGTTCCCGGCGACACCGACCTCGCCTGGACCCGGCTCACGCACTGGCGGGAGCAGCTCGCCGCTGTCCTCGATCAGCCGCCGTTCGACGAGGTGACCACGGTCGAGGTGCGCGGTGCCGCCGATTCCCCGTCCACCGCGCTGCTCGCCGCCTGGCTGGGCCTCGCGCTGGACGTGCCGGTCCGCTGGGCATACGAGCCGATCGCGCAGTGGGCGCACGGCATCAAGTCGGTGCGGCTCACCCGTGCCAACGGCGACATCCTGCTGGAGCGCCCGGTACCGGGATCCGCGATGCTGACGCAGCCCGGACAGCCGGATCACGAGCTCCATCTGCCGCGGCGGACGCTGCGGGAGTGCCTGGCGGAGGAGTTGCGCCGGCTCGACCCCGACGTGCTCTACGGCCGCGTGATCACCGAGGGCTTCGCACAGCTCAGCGCCCCGGAGCCGGTGGCCTGACGTGGCCGCCGACTCCCCCGCCAAGCGGGTCGTCATCGGCGAGGATCCGGCGTCCCTCGCCGGGCTCGTCGCCGACCGCTTCCTCGTCCGCGTGCAGGCGCGGATCAGGGACAGACGGCTCGCCCACATCGCCCTCACCGGCGGCAGCATGGGATCCGCCGTGCTGCGGGCCGTCGCGGAGGACCCGCGCGCGGCCGAGGTGGACTGGTCGCTCGTGCACTTCTGGTGGGGCGACGAGCGCTTCGTGCCGGCGGACGACCCCGAGCGCAACGCGGGACAGGCGCGGGAGGCGCTCCTCGACCGGATCCCCGTCCCCGCCGAGAACGTCCACGAGATGGCAGCGAGCGATGCGGGACTGAGCCTGGACGAGGGCGCTGCAGCCTATGCGGCCGAGCTCGCGCGCTTCGGCGACGCGGGGCGCGCCTGGCCGTCCTTCGCCGTGTGCTTCCTCGGCGTCGGCCCGGACGGCCACATCGCATCGTTGTTCCCCGACCGTCCGGAGATCACGGTGACCGACGCCGCGGTCCTGCCGGTGCGCGACTCCCCCAAGCCCCCGCCGGATCGGATCACGCTGACCCGCCCGGTCATCAACGCTTCCAAGCGGGTGTGGCTCGTGCTCACGGGAGCGGAGAAGGCCTCCGCGCTCGGGCTCGCCCTGGCCGGCGCGAACTACGAGAACGTTCCGGCCGCAGGTGCCAAGGGGCGCAAGCGCACGGTGTTCTTCGTCGACGAGGCGGCCGCCTCCGAGGTCGCACCCGACCTCATCGACATCGACTACTGAGCGAACCCGTCGTCTGACGGGACCGGATCCGGTTCCCGCTCAGACGCCCGAGGATCCGTTCCCGCGTTCGCCGGCGTCGCCGCCGGTGCGGGGCGGATCCTCTCGCCGTATCGGGGCGACGTTGGACGGCCACTCCGGGGCTTCCCCCCGCGGGGCACCCGGGGACGCTGATCCACCGGGAGGTGCCTCGCTCGCCGAAGGTGCGGGCTCTGCGTGCGCGGCGGACGGCGTCGCGCCCCCGGAGCTGCCTCGCGTGATCGGCAGTTCCTGGCTCTCGCCGACCACCTGCGGGTGGTAGCGGGCGAGCGTCACGACGCCCCAGCCCGCGATCACGCCGGAGATGCCGAACGCGATGAACACCCACGAGGGGGCGGCAGCGCCCTCCTCGAGGACGAGCAGGCCGATCAGCACCGCGACCATCGGGTCGACCACCGTGAGGCCTGCGATCACCAGGTCGGGAGGGCCGGAGCCGTACGCGGTCTGCACGAAGTAGGCGCCCGCGGCACCCGCGGCGATCAGCGCGATGACGCACACGGCCGTGAGCCAGTCGAACTGCCCGGCCTGGATCCGGCTGATGACGGCCTTGGCCAGCGTCGCCACGAAACCGTACAGGATGCCGGCGCCGGTCACATAGAAGAGGGCGCGCATGCGGTGGCGCAGAATCAGCCAGCAGGTGCCGAGCAGAATGATCACGACCAGCAGGATGGTGAGGATCGTGAACAGCTGGATCTCGCTGATCGCGCGCTCGACCGCGAACAGCGCCGCGAACAGCACGAAGATGAAGATGCCGCCCACGCAGGCGAAGATCGAGACGAGCGAGCGTTTGGTCGGCGCGACGCCGCTCACCCGGGCGTTCAGCAGGGTGGTGATCACCAGCGCGATCGCGCCCAGCGGCTGCACCACGATCAGCGGAGCCTTGGTGAGCGCCGCGAGCTGGCAGACGATCGCCAGGGCAAGCATGAGCGTGCCGACGATCCAGGACGGACGTGTGAGCAGCCCGCGCACCTGCGCCCAGCTGAGGCCCGTGGCGGCGTCGGAGCCGCTCAGCCGTTCCACCTTCTCCACGCCGCGGTGCTGGTACTGCGCGCCGAGCGACATGAACACCGCGCCGGCGAGAGCGAGTGGAATGCCCATCAGCAGGCCAGGGTTCTGGAAGACCCCGGCGAGATGCTCGCCGACGTCGGCCGCCCCGGTAGTCCGCGTCAGGTTCTCAAGCACGCTTCGAGCCTACCCGCCGTCTTGCGCCGACTAGGGTTGACGCGTGGCAGTGCTTCCGATTCGCATCATGGGCGACCCCGTCCTGCATTCCCCCGCCGACCCGGTCGGCGAGATCACTGACGAGATCCGCACCCTGGTGGCGGACATGCACGAGACCATGGATGTCGCCCCTGGCGTCGGGCTCGCCGCACCCCAGGTGGGCGTCGGCCTGCGGATCTACGTCTACTCCTATGTGGACGATGACGAGAATCCCTGGCGCGGAGAGATCATCAATCCCGTGCTGTGGATGGCTCCCCTCGAGCCGGGCTCCCCCGACCCCGACCTCGAGTCGGAGGGCTGCCTCTCCTTCCCCGGCGAGCGGTTCCCGCTGCGACGCTCCGAGCGCGTGCTGGTGACCGGCGCAGATCTGAACGGCGATGACGTGCGCATCGAGGTCGACGGCTGGCGCGCCCGCATCATGCAGCACGAGTTCGACCACCTGGATGGCATCCTCTACGTCGACCGCCTCGACGACGGCGACTGGAAGACCGTGCAGAAGATCGCCCGCAAGCGCGGCTGGGGCCGCCCCGGCGTCAGCTGGCTGCCCGGCGTGGACGATCTCGAGGGCTGACCCCCAAACTTCGACTCGGAACAGAAATCCCCCTGGACAGAACTACTTTTTTGCAGGTTTGAGATTTGCGCTCCTGCACCGGTACGTTCTTAGCTGTCCCGCGTTCTGCGTGGATTCATAGCTTCTAGAGGGGGAATTCCCATGAACGACCGCGCACTTCTCCGTCGCGTCACCGTCGTCGGCTCCGCGCTGGTCCTGGCCGCTGGACTCAGCGGCTGCAGCATGCTCAGCAGCGTGCTCGGCAACGGGGGCGGCGATGCGCCGCGCGACGACAAGTCCCAGGTCACGGCGAGCTCGAACATCGGCATCTTCAACCTCAAGCTCGGCGACTGCAAGATGAGCGACACCGGCTCGACGGTCAGTGAGACCGACGTGGTGCCCTGCGACAAGCCGCATGACGAAGAGGTCTTCTACGAGTTCAAGCTGGAGGGCGTCGAGTACGACTCCGCCGCGATCGACGCCGAGGTGGAGAAGTGCGCCGGCGATGCGTTCACGACCTTCATCGGCGTCGCCTTCAACGACTCCGCCCTCGACGTCTCCTACATGACGCCGACGAAGGACACCTGGGACTCGATGAACGACCGCCTCGTGCAGTGCATCGTGAGCGACCCGGCAGGTCAGACCACCGGCTCCCTCAAGGGCGCCGCACGCTGATCCCCGCGGATCCTGCATCACACGGAGGGGCTCGCCACGGCGGGCCCCTCCGTCGTCCGCGAGGGGCGAACGGGCGACGCGCCCGGGCGCCGGCCCGTGTCGGAGTCGGCGCACATCCTTTGCTATAGTTGACGAGTTGCCCGCGCAGCGGGAAGCATTCCTCGGTAGCTCAATTGGCAGAGCAGCCGGCTGTTAACCGGCAGGTTCTTGGTTCGAGTCCAAGCCGGGGAGCCAATAGGCCCCCAACCCCCTTTGATATGAAAAGGAGGTTGGGGGCTTCTCCGTTTCTCGGGCCCGTCCGGGCCGTCGATCGTCTGAAGCCCCCGCGATCCTGCGCGAGCGAAACGCTCCCCGCTGCTGCCGGAAACGGTGCCGTAACGCCGGCCTGAGATGCTCGTCTCGACCGAGCCCTGCGGACCGGCGTCGCGATGGCGGGATCCCCGGTCCCTGCTCCGTCCCATCCGCCGGAGAGGACTGCCCATGGATCCGCTCGCAACCTTCGTCCTGGTCGGGTCCCTCGTGGTGGGCTCATCCTGGGCCGCACCGAGGCTCCGCCTGCCTGTCCCGCTGCTGCAGCTCCTGCTCGGGCTGCTGGTGGGACTCATCCCCCCGGTGCAGAGCATCCACCTGCCCTCCGATGCGGTGCTCGTACTGTTCCTGCCGGCGCTGCTGTTCTGGGAGGCGCTGATGACGCCTCTGCGCGAGGTGAGACGGGATCTGCGGGTCATCCTGCTGTTGAGCACGCTGCTGGTGGTCGCCACGACGTTCGGCACAGCCGGGATCGGCGTCGCCCTCGGCTGGGGATGGCTGCCCGCGCTGATCCTGGGCGCCGCGCTGGCCCCCACCGACGCCACTGCCGTCGGAGCGCTCGCCCGCGCGCTTCCGCACCGGAACATCGTCCAGCTGCGCACCGAGAGCCTGATCAACGACGGCACCGCGCTGGTCATCTACACGATCGTGATCGGACTCGCCGGGAGCAGCGCTCACTACTCCGGCGCGGAGGTCACGTGGCTCGTCGTGCTGGCGTACGGCGGCGGCGGGATCGTCGGCCTGCTCGCAGGCTTTCTCGGCACCGCCGTCCTCCGGCGCCTGAGCGACCCCCTCATGCACAACGCAGCCCTGATCCTGGTGCCGTTCGCGGCGTTCCTCGCCGCGGAGCAGATCCACGCCTCCGGCGTCATCGCGGTCGTCGTCGCGGGCCTCTACCTGAGCCGCACCGGGCCGCGCTCCGGAACACCGCAGTCGAGGCAGCAACGGGACGGCTTCTGGATCCTCGCGACCACGACGCTCAACGGCGCCCTTTTCGTCCTGATCGGGATCGAAGCGCAGTCCGCGCTCCGATCGGTCTCGACGCAGAGCATCCCTCTGCTGCTCGCGCTCTGCGTGCTGATCTGGATCGCCATCCTGCTCATCCGCTTCGTGTTCCAGATGTTCACGACATGGACGATCCGCCTCGTGGATCGGAGCCCCGCGCAGCGCAGGAAGCGGATGACGCATCGGGCCAGGGTCGTCTCGACCGTCGCGGGGTTCCGCGGAGCGATCTCCCTGGCGGTCGCACTCGCCGTGCCTGCCGGGATGCCCGGTCGCGCCGAGATCGTCTTCGTCGCCACGGGAGTCGTCATCCTCACGATCCTCGCCCAGGGTCTGCTCCTGCCGGCGGTGATCCGCTGGGCGCGCTTCGAGCCCGACTCGATGGTCTCCGCCGAGTTCACCCGCGCGCATCGGACCGCCCTGCTCTCCGCGATCCGCGCGATGCCCGCCCTCGCGCAGGAGATCGGCGCCCCGGACCACGTGCGCGACAGGCTCGTGAACGAGTACCGGGAACGCCTCGAGAGGATCGACGGCTCACCCGGGTCTGAGCACAGCACCCGGCGGGATCTGGATCGCGACTACGCAGCGCTGAGCCTCGCCCTCGTGGACCGCACCCGAGACATCGTGATCCGCCTCCGCAACCACGGCACGATCAGCGACGTGACGCTGCATCGGCTGCAGTCGCGTCTGGATCGCGACGCTCTGCACCTGGCACCGGCGTCGACGGAGCGGCACGAATGAAGCGGTCCGGTCGCAGGCCGGCCCTGACGACAGGCCGGCACGCTCGAGAGCTACGCCTGATCGCCGTGCACCGTCCGTCCCGTCATCCGTTCGATGCGGAATCGCAGCGGCAGATCCATGCCGGCACCGGCCCACGGCGAGACACGCGGCAGGACCGCCGCTGCGTCCCCCTCGTCGACACGTGAGAGCCGACCGTGCATCAGCACGCTCCATGCCGTGCGAGAAAGGGGAACATGGCTGTCGACTTCGAACGCCACCTCGCTCGGGGCCTCTGAGAGGGTGCTCAGAAGGCCGTCGGCGGTCGTGCGCAGGAGAAGATCCCGCCCCGACACCACGAAGTTGACGGGGAGGATGAGCACGCGGGCGTCGTGCACGAAGCCGATCCGGCCGACGGTCGTCGCGGTGAGCAGGTCGTAGCACTCCTGCTCGCTGAGTTCGATGATCATCGTCTGCTCCTATCGGACGACGGCCGTGACCGTGGCCGGATGCGCGATGACCTCCTGGCTGATCGATCCGAGCAGAAAGCGCCGGATCGCACCTCGCCCGCGTGAGCCGACGACGCAGAGTCTTGCCGTTGCCGCGAGTTCGTCGAGCACACGGGAGGGATAGCCGCTCTCGACGACGGGGACGATCGTGAGATCGGGATAGTCCGTCGACAGACCGGCCAGGGCGATCGCGAGGATCTCCTCCGTCGCCGTCTGCATGTTGTCGAGGTAGGGCTGTGAATATCCCACCAGGCCGTATCCGGGCGCCGTCAGAGGCGTCCACACCGACACCGCCGTCAGCGGCTCATCGCTGCGGTCGGCCTCGGCGGCGGCGAAGCGCAGCGCGCTCTCGGAGATCTCGGATCCGTCGACCCCGACGACGACTCCCTTCCGATCAGCCGGATCGAAGTCGGGGACGACGACGACGGGACAGTGCGCGCCGGCGGTGATGCGGACCCCATGGAATCCGCGGACCGAGGGCGATGATCCCCCCTGATAGTCGCTGCCGATGACCAGCAGCGCCGCATCCTCCGATGCGGAGACGAGTCGCTCGACGGGGTTGCCCACCTCCACCCGCACGCTGACCTCCACATCCCAGTCCGCGTGCAGCCGCACGTAGTCCTCGAGGAAGGAGCGGGACGCGGCGGTGGCCTCCGCCAGAGGGCCGCCTTCGCCGAGAGTGCCGATCGCTCCCCCGACGACGGAGACCAGTTCCACGCGCTGCGACCGTTCCGCGGCACGTGTCATCGCCCAGTCGACGACTCGTGCCGACACCGGTGCGCCCGAGACTCCTACAACGATCACTTCACTCATGACTCGTTCCTCTCATCCCTGCCTTCTTTCGAGGGTAGCCAGAGGGGCGTGCGCTGTGCAGGGGTTGCGACCGGGTTTAAGGTCCTGCTCACTGAGAAGGCCCCGCCGGGGTACGACCCGACGGGACCTTCTTCATCGCTCGACGACTCGACGCGCGTGCGATCGTGTCTCAGACCGTCGCGGTTCCGGTGAAGTTGACCGTGCCTGCCCCGAACGCCACGAGGCCGGTGGCGACGCCGTGCAGGTTCCAGGTGAGGACCATCGGGCACTGGATGGAGAGGCCGATTCCGTACTGGAGCGTCGTCTGCACCGTGACCGTGAGCTTGGTCGGGACATCGGTGTAGTTGCCGAGACCGCCGATGGCGCCGCCGTTGGGCAGCGACACGTTGGTGAACACGAAGGCACCGGGCATCGCGCCGACGGTCGAGATGTTTCCGGCGCCCGCACCCAGTCCGACGGCGGAGTTGTAGGTGTTGCCGTCGGACATCGTCAGCGTCGCCTGCGTCACGATGTAGGTGAAGGCGGGCTGGAAGATGTTGGTGAAGCTGATGCCGCACTGCGTCGCATCGAGGCCGAAGATCGACGGGAACGCGATCGTCCCCTTGTTCCCGGCGACGAGAGCCTGGGACGTCCAGGCTCCGGAGATGATGCCGCCGATGATCGGGAAGCCCGCCTTGATGCAGGTGGGGCAGCCCGGCGTCGACGCGGATGCCAGCGGCATGGCGGCAGCCGCCGCGACGACGGGGATGCTCCACGCCGCACCCTTGACGATCGTGCGGCGATCGACGCCAGGACGCCCGCTCCCCATGGTCTTGCTTTCGGACATGTGTGTTCCTCCCCAGAAAAGTGGATCTCAGACTGCTCGGCCCTGCGCCGCCTCGGCGGTCGCGCAGTTGCCGCGCTGGATCATCATCGACGCCTGCATCGCCTCGGTGGAGTGCCTGGACGCGATAATGATGAAATGTGGCGCTGAATCGAAGAGCATTCGCGATGCGCACGCCTTCGCCCTATGCTCTGCATACCCTGGAAGAGCCACTCGGCCTGTTCACTGGTTGGCGCGACGAATGGGCGGTATCGAATCGGATTGTCGATAGCAGGCCATTGCGGAGTCCGAGGAGGGGAATCCGCAATGGCACAATTGCGCGATGCTCCGTGAATGGGTCTCTGGGACCACCATTCGACCGATGGGAAATTCGGCCGGACTCCGAGCATTGCACAGCTTCCGGGAGTCGTCGAGCAGCATCTGGAGACCGGTTCGACATAGGAAGCCGTGAGACTCATCAAATCATGGGGATCCCGCACTCGTGCCACCGAAGGTGAAGAATGTCGCGCGAGCGTCGACAGAGTGCGCGCTTTGCCGCTCCAGTGTCGCAGAATCGAATATCTCTGGCGCGATAGTGATGAATCGGCTCACACCGGGCCTCCGGTCACTGGTCAGCGACGGGAGGCCCTGCGCAGTTCTCGCGGTGTCGTCAGCCCCGCCCACGCGAAGGCCCGGCGCAGCGCCGCAGCGTCGCGGAAGCCCGCGAGTTCTGCGATCTCGGTGATGCCCAGCGGCGCGTTGCCCACGTTGGCCAGCAGCTCCTGGGCGAGATCCACCCGTGCGTGCCGCAGCTCGTCCGCCGGCGTACTCCCGTCGACGGCGAAGAGTCGCTGCAGATTCCGGACCGACATGTGCAGATCCTGCGCCAGTGCGGCGACGCCGAACTCCGGCTCGGTGCGCCGGATCAGGATGAGCGTGCGCGCACGTGCGATGCCAGGGGCCTCGATGCCTGCGATCGTCGTGCGCGGTCCTGCCTCGACAAGGACGCCGAACACCATCTCGGTGATCAGCTGCTCGACGAGGTAGTCGGTGTACAGCGTCGGCTCCGAGGGCTGAGTGAGCAAGGAATCGAGGAACGCACGCAGCCCACGGCCCAGCGCACTCGCCGGGATCACCTCCATGGGGGCGCCGACGCCCGATTCGATCTCGACCAGTTCCGCCCAGGGGACCCATGCGATCATGACGGTGCCGGCCTTCACCGCACTCACCGACGCCGCCCGATGCGGATGCAGGAACACCAGCGCACCGGGAGGAACCTCTCGCGGTTCCCCCTCCGCACCGTGGATCTCGAGCGGGATCGACGAGACGAGGAGCGCCGCCGTCTCCGCTCCGTCGGCGTCCTGCGGCAACCATCGCCACAAGATGTCACGGCCCACGACGTGCTGCGTCGCAAGTACGCTGCGGTAGCGCAGCGCAACGATCGGATGCTGCCTCTCACCGCGGAGGAGCCGTGTTAAATCCCCTGAATTCGTGACAATCCCCATTTGACGATCTTCCCCCGTCGATCAGTGCGAGAGCGACTCCCCCAGCTGCGATATCCCGCATCAACATAACGTCATCAAATGGAGCGCGGCAACCGCGCCCCGGTGCGACGCGGGCGAGTTCGATGATGCTCGGGGGGTCGCGATCTTGTAGTGTCTTTTTCGTGCCCGGCGATCAGCGGAGTCGCTGTGCACGAGGTGACCACTGGGGAGGTCGGCAATGGCGGGCGAAAAGCGACGCAACCATGCGCGCAAGGGTGACAGCGACTATGAGATTCCTTGGCTGTTCAAGGAGTTCTACGGCGCGCCTATCTGGGCCATCCTCGGCCTCGGCGTTGTGGTCATCGGCCTCGGTGCCGCGTATCTTATGCAGCGCTAGAGGCACTGCAGGTTTTCGCATTGTGAGATACGAAGCTGCGCGTTCCTGCCTTTTATCGCGTCAGCACGATTCTGACCCGATTCGGTGATTCGCAGCGATGAGCCCGGAGAGGGGCGAGGGTCTCGACCCCGACAGTGCGTTCGTCCTCGCCGAACGGTGGCGAGCTGCTCAGCGGCTGTGCTCGGTGCCGGGAGTCCAGAGCAGATCCGCGCCCGCACCCCGTGCGACCACGTGTCCCTCGCGGATCATGAGCGTCTCCGCGCCGAGCTCGCGCGCGAACGCCGCGTCGTTGCTCACCAGCAGAGCGGCCATCCCCCGCTCGGTGCGACGACGCGTGATCGCGGCGAAGACCACGGGGCGCACCTCCAGATCGAGGTTCGCGAGCGGCTCGTCGGCGATCAGGACAGTCGGATCGAGCACCAGCGCTCGGGCGATCGCAACGCGCTGACGCATGCCCGCGCTGAGTTCGTAGGGGAAGGACGCGGCGAGGCCCAGAGGCAGGTGCA
The DNA here is from genome assembly GCF_000956505.1 of Microbacterium azadirachtae. Taxonomy (GTDB): domain Bacteria; phylum Actinomycetota; class Actinomycetes; order Actinomycetales; family Microbacteriaceae; genus Microbacterium; species Microbacterium azadirachtae_A. Next base: position 260,416 of record NZ_JYIX01000038.1, read on the forward strand.
GCTCATCCAGCAGTGTCGCCACCCTGATCGCCAGAGCTTTCACGTTGACGCGCCGCTCGCGCTGCAGGATCGGCTCCGCGATGGTCTCCTGCACGGTCAGCTGCGGAGTGAGTAGCGCTCCGGCGTTCTGCGGCAGGTAGCCGGCCCGGTAGGTCAGCTCTCGCAGCCGGCGGCCGGGGTGGCGCACGGACACGCCGCAGACCGTGGCGGATCCGCCGACGACACGGATCGACGGATCGGCGGCGCCGGCGAGCGCCCCGACGAGCGTCGACTTTCCGGATCCCGTCGCACCGGCGATGCACATCAGTTCCCCCGCGGGCAACGTGAACGTCACGCCGTCGATCGCCCTCGTCGGCGCGGAATGCCCGATCCGGTCGATCACGATGTCCTCGCAGACGATCGCAGTGGATGCATCCCCCGTCGCACGTGCCATGTACCCATCCTGCCCGATGCCTGCGGGCGCCGGGTCGCGCTCCCCGGCGGGCCTCAGTTCTCGATGAAGCGCTGCCGCTCGGCGTCGATCTCGACGATGCGTCGTGCGATCGAACGGGCGCCGTCGGAATCGGCGGGCAGCCGCTGGATGGCGCCCAGCAGCTCATGCTTCTCCCGCTCCAGACCGCGCACGATGAGCCGGCGGCACAGGTCCGTCGCGGACGCCCTGGCGCCCTGCTCGTCCCGCGCCGGGAAGGCCGCCATGAGCAGTTCCCCGCCCAGCCCGCGGTAGGGCTCGCGCACGGCGTCGACGGCCTGCAGCGCCCACCCCGGCCGCTGCCGATCGGGGAACTGCGCGATCGCCTCGCGCACCGCGTCGAGCGCAGGCACGGCGAACGGCGTGGTCATCGCGCGCTGGAGCAACTCGGCGTCGAGCTGATGACCGTACTGCAGCGCCCCCATGAGCGCGTCGCGCTCGAGTGGCGAGTCGCCCGTCCTCGGAAGGGTGGCGATCGTCACCACCGGCATCGGCGCGGCGGCCGGCGCGTCCGGCGCACCGGGACGCGTTCCGGCAGCAGGGGCGGCCGTGCGCTGATCGTGCGCACCGGAGTCGCCCTGGCGGCGACGCCGCTCATGCCCGCGCACCTCGGCATGCACGTCGGTGGGGTCCATGCCGAGGCGCCTGGCGAGGATCCGCTCGTACTCCGGGCGCAGCAGAGCGTCTCGGATCTCGGCGACGATCGGCGCCGCCGCGCGCAGCGCGCCGACCCGTCCCTCCGCGGTGCTCAGGTCGAACGAGGCGATCTTTCGGTCGATCACGAACTCGAACATCGGCACCTTGGCCGACATGAGCCCTCGTACGGCCTGGTCGCCGCGCTGCAGGCGCAGATCGCAGGGGTCCAGCCCGTCGGGCGCCACCGCGACGAAGGTCTGCGCGTTGAACCGATCGTCCTCCGTGAAGGCTCGGAGCGCCGCCTTCTGCCCCGCTTCGTCGCCGTCGAATGTGAATACGACTTCGCCGGCGGCGGAGTCGTCCCCCATGACGCGGCGCAGCAGCTTGATGTGCTCGGCGCCGAACGCGGTGCCGCAGGTCGCGATGGCGGTGGTGACTCCGGCGAGGTGACAGGCCATCACGTCGGTGTATCCCTCGACCACGACCACGCGCTTGGGATCGCCGCGCGAGATGTCTCGCTTGGCCAGATCCAGCCCGTAGAGCACCTGCGCCTTCTTGTAGATCGGCGTCTCGGGGGTGTTCAGGTACTTCGGGCCCTGGTCGTCGTCGTAGAGCTTGCGCGCCCCGAATCCGATGGTCTGACCCGTCACATCGCGGATCGGCCAGACCACGCGTCCGCGGAACCGGTCGTAGACCCCGCGCTGCCCGGAGGACACGAGCCCCGCGGCGGTGAGCTCGTCACGGGTGAATCCCTGCGCGATCAGGGCCTTGAGCATGCCGTCCCAGCCGCGCGGGGCATAGCCCACGCCGAAGTGCGCTGCGGCGCCCGCGTCGAATCCGCGCTGACCCAGGAATGCACGCGCCGATTCGGCCTCGGGGCTGAGCAGCTGACTGCGGAAGAACTCTGCGGCCGCGGTGTTCGCCGCGTAGAGCCGGCTGCGCCCGCTCGTCTCCGGCGCGGGGCCGCCGTCCTCGTAGTGCAGCGTGTAGCCGACGCGGCCGGCGAGGCGCTCCACGGCCTCGGTGAAGCTCACGTGGTCCATCTCGCGGAGGAACGAGTAGACGTCGCCGGAGGCGCCGCACCCGAAGCAGTGGTAGTAGCCGACCTGCGGGCGTACGTGGAAGCTGGGGCTCTTCTCATCGTGGAACGGGCACAGGCCCTTCATCGACCCCACGCCCGCGGACTTCAGCGAGACGCGCTCCCCCACGATGTCGGCGATGTTGGTGCGCGACTTGACCTCGTCGACGTCCGCCTGCAGGATCCGCGGCATCAGTGGCCGCCGTGTTCGGCGGCGACGAGCCCGGCCCGCGACGTGTGCGCAGGGCGGGGCCTGGCGTGCCTGGGCGACCAGATGCCGACCTCGGCGGGGTCGATGTCCCCGACCAGGCGGTTGTGCCAGTCCACCGCGGTCTGGTCTGTGAGACTCGCGACCTGGTCGACGACCACCCTGGCCCGCTCAGCATCGGATCCGGCGGCATGGAAGTCGGCGGCGAACGCCGGCTCGAGCACGTCCGCCCCGGCCGTCCACAGCGCGTCGGTGGACCACAGCGCGTCCGCCAGGCGCTTGAGCACGCGCCGCTGCTCCTTGTACACCCCGCGACGGGCGTCGATCGTGACGATCGCCTGGCCCATGATCCCCTTCAGCACGGCGATCTCGGCCTCGATGACCTTCGGCACCACGACATGCGCGCTGTACCGGGCGAGGTTCGCGCCAGGGTAGGCCTCGCGGGTCGCGGAGACGGCGGCACGCGCGAAGCGGCCGATCATGTCGCTCGTGAGGTTCTTCAGCCGCGCGAGATCGCGACGAGAACGGTCGAAAGAGGACAGCCACATCGGCTGCCGGGTGAGCCGGTACAGCGCGTCGGCGAGGTCCTCACGGGTGAAGTCGTAGCCCACCCACTGCTGGACGCGCCCCACGAGCGCGTGGTGCTCTGCCGGATCCGCCAGTTGCGCCACGTCCAGGTACCCGTTGACGATCGCATCCTCGAAGTCGTGCACAGAGTAGGCGATGTCGTCGGAGAGATCCATGATCTCGGCCTCGATGCAGCGCAAGCGCCCAGGGGCGCCATCGCGCATCCAGCGGAAGACGTCCTCATCCTCCGGATAGACGCCGAACTTGAGCCGGCCGCCAGGATCGGGCAGCGGACTGTCCACGGTCCAGGGGTACTTGCAGGTCGCGTCCAGGCTGGCCCGCGTGAGGTTGAGCCCGACCGAGCGGTCCTGGTCGTCGAGCACCTTCGCCTCTAGCCGGGTGAGGATCCGCAGGGACTGCGCATTGCCCTCGAAGCCCCCGATGTCCTCGGCCCAGTCGTTGAGCGCGCGCTCGCCGTTGTGACCGAACGGAGGGTGCCCCAGGTCGTGGCTGAGGCATGCGGTGTCGACGACGTCGGCGGAGACCCCGAGGGCGACCGCGAGCTCGCGACCGACCTGCGCCACCTCGAGCGAGTGCGTGAGGCGGTTGCGGGCGAAGTCCGCGGTGCTCGCGGGGCTCAGCACCTGCGTCTTCGCGGCGAGGCGGCGAAGACCCGCGGAATGCAGCACCCGGGCGCGGTCGCGGGCGAAGTCGTCCCGTTCGGAGCGGTGGGTCTCGGCGAAGAAGCGAGCGGCGTCGTGCGCGTCGTAGCCGTCGACGAGCACCACGGCCTCAGCCGCCACTGTTCTCGACCTCGGCGCCGCGCATCATGTCGGTGACCTCGGAGGCGACGTCGCGGGAATCCAGCCAGCCGTCCGGCAGGGCCGTGCGCTTGGGCGTGCCCGCACGACCGCGCTGCCCTTCTGCCGGTGCGCCAGGATAGGGGGCGTCGCCCAGCGTGCCGAGGATGTCGTCGATCTCCTGCAGCGTCGAGACGCGGGCGAGCGCCGCCCTGGTCTCCCCGCCCACGGGATAGCCCTTGAAGTACCAGGCCACGTGCTTGCGGACGTCCTTGCAGCCGCGGTCCTCGTCCTCGAAGAACTCGACGAGGAGTTCGGCGTGCCGGCGGAACGCGTCCTTGACGAAGCCCAGGGTCGCATCGACCTGCACGGCGTTCTCGTCGCCGAACGCACCGGCGAGATCTCCGAAGAGCCAAGGGCGGCCGAGGCAGCCCCTGCCCACAACGACACCGTCGCAGCCGGTCTCCGCCATCATCCGCACGGCGTCGTCGGCACTCCAGATGTCGCCGTTGCCCAGGACCGGGATCGAGGTCACCGCCTGCTTGAGCTCGCCGATCGCCGACCAGTCCGCATGACCGGAGTAGTACTCCCCCGCCGTCCGCGCGTGCAGCGCGACCGCGGCAGCCCCGGCGTCCTCCGCGGCACGCCCCGCGTCGAGGAAGGTGAGGTGATCCTTGTTGATGCCCTTGCGCATCTTCACGGTGAGCGGCACGTCGCCCGCGGCCTTGACCGCGCGATCGACGATGTCGGCGAACAGGCCGATCTTCCACGGCAGCGCCGCGCCGCCGCCCTTGCGGGTGACCTTGGGCACCGGGCAGCCGAAATTGAGGTCGATGTGATCGGCACGGTCCTCTGCGACGATGATCCGCACCGCTTCGGCGATCGTCTGCGGATCCACCCCGTAGAGCTGGATCGATCGCGGCGTCTCGCTCTCGTGGTGCTGGATGAGACGCATGGTGATCGCGTTGCGCTCCACGAGCGCCCGCGACGTGATCATCTCACTGACGTACAGGCCGGCACCGTACTCGCGGCAGAGTCGACGGAAGGCCGTGTTGGTGATGCCCGCCATCGGCGCGAGCACGACGGGGACGTCGATGCGCAGCGGGCCGATCTGCAGGGGCCGGACGGAAGCAGGGGCGAGAGTCATATCCTGTCCATTGTCCCAGATCTGGAGCCTCCGATCCCCGTCGCTCCTAGGCTTGGGGATATGTCCGACACTCCACTGCGCCAGATCCCGTTCACCGACGCCGCAGGCGACACCCGCACGCTGGACGATTACGGCACGGGTCCCGTGCTCGTCGTCAACGTCGCGTCGAAATGCGGTCTGACGCCGCAGTACGAACAGCTCGAGGAGCTGCAGCGCCGATTCGGCGAACGCGGCCTCACCGTGGTCGGCTTCCCCTGCAACCAGTTCTTCGGTCAGGAGCCCGGATCCGTGGACCAGATCCTCGAGTTCTGCTCCACGACCTACGGCATCTCGTTCCCGATCAACGACAAGGTCAAGGTCAACGGACGCAGCGCCGCCGACCTCTACAAGTCGCTCAAGGAGACCGAGGACGGTCACGGCAAGGCAGGGCGCGTGGAGTGGAACTTCGAGAAGTTCCTCGTCGCGCCCGATGGATCCGTGCGGCGCTTCCGCCCGCGCCAGGTCCCCGACGACCCCGAGATCGTCGCCGCGATCGAGCACGCCCTGGACTGACCCCGCACGAGAGCGCGCGCTTCCCGGGGCACCCCACTTGGCCGCGAGACTCCATCTGGGCGACGAGACTGCACGAAACAACTGCAGTCTCGTCGCGGAGATGGAGTCTCGCGGTCAAAGAGGTTCTTGTGGGAGCGGTCAGCCCTCGAGGACGGAGCCCGCGTCGGCGCGCTTGGCCCAGAGGTCGCGCAGGACTCCGGCGAACGCCTCGGGCGGCTGCGCTCCGCTGACGCCGTACTGACCGTCGATCACGAAGAACGGCACGCCCTGGATCCCGTAGGCCTGAGCCTGCGCCTGGTCCGCTCGCACGTCGGCGAGGTGCCGCTCGGACCGCAGCGCCTCGAGAGCGGCGTCCCGGTCGAGCCCGACCTCCGCGGCGAGGTCGGCCAGGTCGTCGACGCGACCCACGTGACGGCCCTCGATGAAGTACGCGGACATGAGCCGCTCCTCCATGTCGTGTTGGCGCCCCTCAGCCTTGGCGTGGTGCAGCAGTTCATGGGCCTTGACCGTGTTCGTGTGCTGCAGGAGGTCGAACCGGTAGTCGAGTCCCGCCTCCTTCGCGACGCCCGTCACGCGGTCGAGCATCTGCTCGACCTGCGCGCGCGGCATGCCCTTGTGGCCCGCGAGGAAGTCGGCCTCATCTCCTTCGAAGTCGACGGGAGTGTCGGGAGAGAGCTCGAAGGAGTGGAACGTGATCGTCACCTGCGGCGCGTCGTCGTCCTCGGCGGTGGCGGCGAGCCCCGCCTCGAGATTGCGCTTGCCGATGTAGCACCAGGGGCAGGCGATGTCGGACCAGATGTCGATCGAGATGGGTTCACTCACACATCGATTCAACCGCATGTTCTTCGGGGATATTCCGGATGCTAGCCTCATCCGATGCCCGCCGACCCTGCCGATCCCGCCTCCGCGCCGCAGCGGATCCTCATCGCCGGTGTGACGGGAAGCGGAAAGACCACCCTGGCGCGGCGGCTGAGCGCGATCCGCGGTCTCCCCCACATCGAGCTGGACGCGCTGTTCCACGGTCCCGGATGGACGCCGCGAGCCTCGTTCCTGGACGACGTCCGCGCATTCGCCGGCACGGAGCGCTGGGTGACCGAGTGGCAGTACACCAGCAAGGGCACGGATCCGATCCTCGTTCCACGCGCGGACCTGGCCATCTGGCTGGACTACCCGTATCGCGTCGTGCGGACGCGGTTGCTGCGGCGGACGATCTCACGGAGCGTTCTACGCAGCGAGCTCTGGAACGGCAATCGCGAGAAGCCGCTGTGGGCCATGCTCCGCCAAGGCCCCGAGGAGAACATCCTGCGCTGGCAGACCACGACGCTGCACAAGTGGAGCGAGCGGATGCCCGAGATCTCCGCGGAGCACCCGCATCTTCCGATCATGCGGTTCGGGCATCCGCGCGAGACGGAGCGCTGGCTGCGCACGCTGCCACGCTCGTCCTGACGCGCAGGCGCCGGACCGGCTCAGAACAGCAGCGCGCTCAGAACAGCAGCGCGGCGAGGCGCTTGCGCGCCGTGACGACGCGCGCGTCCGCATCGCCGACCAGGCCGAAGAGCTCCACCAGACGCTCGCGCACCCGGCTCTGCTCGTCGGCGGGCACGGCGGTGAACAGGTCCAGGAGGCGGTCGAACGCATCGGCCACGTGGCCGCCCGCGACATCGAGGTCGGCGACGGCGAACTGCGCGGCGATGTCGGTCGGTGCTGCGGCAGCCGCAGCGCGTGCCTCATTCAGATCGAGATCCTGCGTGCGGAACAGCAGCTGGACCTGCCCGAGGCCCGAGCGGGCCTCCTCGTCGCGCGGATTCTCCGCCAGGGCCTTCTCGTACGCCTCGATCGCCTCGGCGAAGTCGCCGCGCTCGATCGCATCGAAGGCTGCCTGGTGCAGCGGCGGAAGCGGCTGCTCGACCGGTTCGGCGGGCTCGCCCTGCTCCGCTCCCTCGCCGACCGGGATCGTTCCGGTCACGCCGTGCTGCGCCGCGAGCTGGAGCAGCTGGGCGAACACCTCGCGCACCTGCTCCTCCGGCACGGCACCGGTGAACAGAGGAACCGGCTGACCGGCCACGAGGGCGACCACCATCGGGATCGACTGCGCTCGGAAGCCCTGGGCGAGCTGCGGATTGGCGTCCACATCGACCTTCGCGAGCACCACGCGACCCGCGAGTTCGGTCACGACCTTCTCGAGCACGGGGCTGAGCTGCTTGCAGGGCCCGCACCACTCCGCCCACAGGTCGACGACGACAGGAACGCTCTGCGACAGCTCGAGCACCTGCCCGAACGTGGCATCGGTGACGTCGAAGACCAGCGGGATGGCTGCGCCCTCCGCGGGCGTCTGCGCGGGAGCGTCAGACGTCGGCGCGGCAGGGCGATTGCGCAGCGAGGAAAGGTCGACGGCGCCACGAAGGGCGGCGGCGGACAGCTCGGTCATTTGATCTCCGTCACACTCTGGAGCTGCTGGGACGCGGCCAGCAGCGTGATCTTCGCATCGGATCCCTGCGCGGGCACGGCGAAGAACAGCTGCACGCCGTACACCGACACGAAGCCGGCCGCCGACTGATCGACACCGGTCAAGGCCTTCGCCGAAGGGTTCTTGTCCAGCTTGATCACGGCATCCGCCGATGTCGGCTTGATCGTCTGCGAGTCGTCGACCGTGACGGAGACGATCGCGCCGCTGTCGATGCTCGACATCGACACCGGCGCCTCGGTACCGGCCTTCGCCGCGAAGGCGAGAGTCGACGTGGTGTCGGCGTTGGCATCCTTGAGGGCCTGCACGACCGTCGCCCTGCTGTCCTGCACGGACTTGGCGAACGCGAGCGCCGACTTGTCGAACTTGTCGTAGAACTCGCTCTTGTCGCCCTGGTCGATCACGTTCGCGAACTCCGAGGCCAACTCATCCGGCGGGACCACGAGGAACGGGGAGTCCGGCGGGGTCAGCTTGGCGCCCAGCCAGGCTGGCGCCATGTTCGGCAGCTTCGCGGACGCCTGCATCTCGGCGACGTGGGAGATCTTGTAGTTCGACCAGGGATCGGCCTGCGTCATCGTCATGATCAACGGCGCGACCTTGTCGTTGCTGCCGTGCTCCACGAGCATCAGCACGGTGCGCGGCCAGGAGTCGTACGCCTGCGGCACGAGGATCTTGACCTTGTCGGCCGGGATCGTCGCGGGCAGTGCGAAGTCTGCGACGCTCTTATGGACGGCATACGCCGTCTTGCGCGCTTCGAGGGCCGAGCCCTCCAGGCGCGTCTCCGCCTTCGCCGCGTCGAGGTTCTTGTCGGCGTCGGCGAGCGTGCCGGAGATGCTCTCCAGGATCCGCGCGGCCTGCGCCTCGGTGACAGCCGGGGCCTGCTGGCCAGCTTCGACCGCTTGGGTCTCCGTCGGCGTCGGCGTCGGAGATGCCGCAGGGTGCGGCCAGATATCCGGGGTGCACCCGCTGAGCAGCGCGGCGGTGACGCCCACTGCGGGAATCAGCAGCAGGGCGCGCCGGCGCTTCGGCATCGTGGCGCGCCGCTCCCGCACGGCTCCGTCCTGGCTGGCGGCAGGATCGGGTTCCGGCTGCGTCCGCGAGCCGGTCGCGTCGGTCGCCGGCTCGGCGTCGGGAGCCGCGGCGCCCTCGGGCGCGGAATCGATGGCGGCACGGTCGGCCACGTCGATGGGCTCGGTCACGGGCAGGGGCGGCGGCGCCTTTCGGCGCGGGCCGCGGCCTCGGCGGGAGTGCCGGATCGCGAGCACGTACAGCACCAGCCCGAGCAGGAGGAAGATCCCACCGGCGACCATGAGCGGTCCTGCCCACGGCGTCGCCGTGTCGAGCGGCCACTTCACAGCGACGTCGGACGGAGCTTCCGCCTTGCCGTCTGAGGCGAGCAGCACGCTCACCCCTTCCGGCACCTGCATGCGGTCGACGAGCGAGTTCTTGTCCGTGAAGCTGTCCAGCCACAGATCGGATCCCGCCGGGTCGCGCTGCACATCCTTGCCGTCTTCGTTCTTCGCCGTCGGCTCCACCAGCTTCGAAGTGGTCGCGGTGCCGTCCTTGGCGAGCGTGATCCGGTTGTAGCTCGTGTCGCTGAGCCAGGCCTCGAGGTCGGCCGTGCGGGCCTGAGCCACGAAGATCGTGCCGTCGCCATGCGCAACGAGGGTCTGCTCGCCCGGATGGGCGCGGAGCACGGCGGAGTCGATCACGGTGAACGCCTGCGGGGCCTTGACCGAGAGCTCGGCCGTCACGTCCTTGGGGCCGAGGAAGATGGTCCGCTGCGCGATACCCGTCCCGATCAGGACGGCCGCCAGCACGAAGGCCAGAACAGCCCATACAAAACGCACGAAAAATCTCCTCCGCGATCCTCGGGTAGGCGCCCGGGATCTCCGCTCGACGTTTCAGACTAGCGAAACGACCTGTATGGATGCCACGAGAGGCCCCTCCGCCTGCTCGGCCACGGCCTCTCCCGCGATGCTCCAGGACCCGGAGAGGTCTGCCGGTTAGGCTGAGGGACCGAGTCAGAAGGATCTCATGAAGCTGCACAATCCGTTCCGCACCGCGCTGGTGGCGACGCTCGGCGTGGGTCTGGGCATCATGCTCATCCAGAGCGTGCAGTCCCTGTCCACGATCCTGCTGTACGTCGGCACAGCCTTGTTCCTGAGCCTCGGCCTGGATCCGATGGTGAGCTGGCTGACCCGGCGTCGCCTGCCCCGGTGGGCGGCGGTGCTGATCACGATCGTCGTGGTGCTCGGGGTCTTCGCGGGCATCGTGCTGATGGTGATCCCGATCCTGGTCAACCAGATCTCCCAGCTCGTCCAGCAGATCACCGTGATCGTCAACAGCGGCACGGCCCTCGCCGACTTCAAGCACTGGCTGGAGGGCCTTCTCCCCAATCTCGACGTCGACACCGTCTTCGGCTACATCAACGACTGGCTCAATAAGAACCTCGGCGACATCAGCAGCTCGATCGGCCAAGGGGTGATCGTGGTCGGGGGTGCGCTCTTCGCGGGGATCAGCGGCACGTTCATCGTGCTGATCCTGACCATCTACTTCACGGCCGCGATCCCCTCGCTCAAGGGGGCCGTGTACCAGGTGGTGCCCGCCTCCAAGCGCGACCGCTTCATCGATCTCGCCGAACAGATCACCGCTTCGGTGGGCCACTACGTCATGGGCCAGGTCGCGATGGGCGTGATCAACGGCGTGCTGAGCTTCATCTTCCTGTCGATCATCCGGGCGCCCTTCCCCATCGTGCTCGCCGTGATCGCGTTCTTCTTCTCCCTGATCCCCCTCGTCGGCACGCTGACCGGCTCGACGCTCATCGTCCTGCTGTGCCTGATCCCGGGGCTCGGCTCTCCCCCGTGGGCCTGGCTCATCGCGGCGGCGTACTACCTCGTGTACATGCAGATCGAGGCGTACGTCATCTCGCCGCGCGTGATGAATCGTGCGGTCGCCGTCCCCGGAGCCGTGGTCGTGATCGCCGCCCTGTCCGGAGGGGCGCTGCTGGGACTCCTCGGCGCGCTCATCGCGATCCCCGTCGCGGCCAGCATCCTGATCATCTACCGTCAGGTGCTGATCCCGAGGATGAACGAGCGCTAGCCGCTCAGGACGCCGGCCACTCCCGCGCGAGCGGAAGAGCGGAAGGGTTCACGGCGGCGACGATCTCGTCCATCACGCGGCGGGTCTGGCTCTCCCCCACCCAGAGGTGCTTGCCGCCGTCCACCGCGATGAACTCGGCGTGCGGTATCGCGGCGAAGCGCTGCGCGGCCTCGGCCGGTCGCAGATAGTCGTCGAGCTCGGGAACGAGCACCACCACGCGCCGGTCGTCGTGGGCCCAGGCGGCGACCTCGTCGGCGGTCGCCCGGTGCAACGGCGGCGAGAGCAGGATGACGCCCTCGATCTCGTGCTCACGGCCGTACTTCAGCGCGAGCTCGGTGCCGAACGACCAGCCCACGAGCCACGGGCGGGGCAGGCCGCGCTCGCGCACGAACGCCATCGCCGCGGCCACGTCGTTCCGCTCCGCCACTCCGCCATCGAAGACGCCTTCACTCGAGCCCCGCGGCGAACTCGTGCCGCGGGTGTTGAAGCGCAGCACCGCGAGATCGGCCAGCGCGGGCAGCCGCCCCGCCGCCTTGCGCAGGATGTGCGAGTCCATGAAGCCGCCGGCGGTGGGCAGCGGATGCAGCGTGACGAGGGTCGCCACGGGTTCGACGGTCTCGGGCAGGGCGAGCTCGCCGACCAGGCAGAGCCCATCCTCGGTGCGCAGCTCGATGTCCTCACGTCGCGCGGGCAGCGCACGGGGTCCGCGGATCTCCACCTCAGGTCCTCTTCCAGCAGCCGTTGTGCCAATGACGGCGCGCCGCCAGATCAGCCGCATCGCCCAGCACGCCGTCCGCGCGCCAGACCACCAGATGCGCCGTGGCCGCGGGGATCACGCTGCGGCACCCGGGGCAGATGTACTCCTTCTGCGCCTGCGCCGCCGTCAGCGGCTGGACGTACCACTCGACGCCTCCACGCACCTCGGTGCGCTTCCACCCGGCGATCAGCCGGTCGAGCGAATCCTCGCGCGGGCGCTCTTGACGTCGTCGATGCGGGCGTGGCATGGGTGAGCGCTGCTCACCACCAGTCGTTGGCGGACCAGAACGCCACCGCGGCGGCCCAGCTGCCGTAGCGGCCCACGGCGTACCCGTTGCCCCAGCGCAGGTTGTCGACGGGGTCGTAGCCGTTCCCGTCCACCTTGCTGCACGGGAGCGCCTGCACGAGACCGCACGCGCCGGATCCGCTGTTGGTGGCGTTCGGGTTCCAGCCGCTCTCGCGGCTCACGATGTAGTCGACGTAGCCCCAGTCGCTCGAGGCGATCCCGGCCGCGGCCATCCACTCGGCCGGCGCGCCTCCGCCGCTGTAGTACATCGGTCCGGCGTCTTTGGAGGACGAGGAGGAAGACGACGAGGAGTCGCTGGATGCGACCACCGGCTCCGGCGTCGGGGTCGGCTTCGGCGTGACGTAGACGTCGAAGGAGTCGCGCGTCTGCGCGGTCGGCGTCGCGCCGTGCACGGAGACGGTGATGTTCTGCGCATCGCGGGCCGCCAGCGAATACGCGGTGGTCACCGAGGCCTGCGCGGGCTCCGAGGCGGACATGGCGAGCCCCGCCGGCGCCACGATCGCGACGGAGAAACCCACCACAGCGAGCCCGGCGAACACCGCAGAGGTCGCACGCCGACCAGGGCGCGACTTCGCGTTCGGGCGGGATGCTGTGGCTGCGTCGTTCTGCGCGGCGGTTCGGGAGCGCGCCGCAATCGAATCGTTATCGGGAGTCACAATGGCTCCGAGTTTAGCCAGCCGAAGCTGAATTCGCCATGAGAATCGCCGCAATGCGCCCCGCGCCCGGTTCCGCCGTGCTCAACGGATCGCGAGCAGCACATCGATCGTCGCGTCGAGCAGTGCGTCGACCTGCTCCTCGCGATAGCCGCGACGCTGCATCCGGAACGCGGTCTGACGCACCTGCTCCGCGGTCAGGGCGTCGCCGTCCCGGAGGAAGCGCACGATCCGCTTGGCGACGTGATCCACCTCGTCGATCCGGTAGCCGAAGGTGAGCAGCCCGGTCCGCGCGAACTTCCGTCCCTGGGGGCGGCTGAGGTGATCCAGGATCACCTGTGCGTCGGTGCGCGCCCTTCCGACCCACGCGGAGGCGCCGTCGGTCGAGACGACCAGAGCGCGCTCGCGCTGGGCGAAGGCCTCCTCGACTCTTGCCAGGGCGGCGTCCACGGCCGCGATGTCGTAGCCGCCGCGCACCAGCGGGAACGAGGCTGCGCGGATGTCTGCGGATCCGACCCCGTCGGCGTCGTCCTCGAACGCGCCGCGTGCGCGCGCCAGGAACGTGTCGACGGCGGCGCGCTGGTAGCCCTTCTCACGACGAGGGACCACGGGGAAGCTCGCTGCGGCGCCGGACATGGTGCGGTCGGAACGTGCGGAATCGGTCATGCTGCCGCCAGAGGGGTGAGGAGGAAGTACAGGGCGAGGGCGACGACGGCGGAGGGGAGCATGCTGTCCAGCCTGTCCAGCAGTCCGCCGTGGCCGGGGAGCCAGGAGCTCATGTCCTTGATACCGAGGTCACGCTTGAGCAGCGACTCACCGAGGTCGCCCACGGTCGCGGAGGCGACCAGGCCGGCGCCGAGGATGACTCCCGCCCACCACGGCACCTCGAGAAGGTAGACGCCGACGAGGGCGCCTGCGACGAGGGATCCGAGCACGGCGCCCGCGAAGCCCTCCCAGGTCTTCTTCGGGCTCACCCGCGGTGCCATCGGATGGCGTCCGCCGCGTCCGAACAGCAGCCCGGAGGCGTACGCGCAGGTGTCGGCCACGACCACCACGACGATGAGCGAGAGCACCCACCACTCCCCGCGCGGCTGGCGCAGGAGCATCAGGATGAGAGCTCCGAGGAACGGCACGTACACCTGGATGAACCCGCCGGCCATCGCATCCGTCAGGACGTCGCCATAGGTGCGTCCGTCCTTCGCCACCATCTGGGAGACGAGCCGCCAGACGATGACACCGAACACGGCGACGAACAGCATGACCCAGGTCAGCCAGGGATCGGCGAAGTAGCCGCCGGCCGCCAGCAATGCGCCGAGCACGAGCTGCGGCCACAGGTCGACCTTGCGTCCGCCGCTGCGCAGCGCGAGCACCAGCTCCCAGACGGCGAGCAGGATGATCGCGAGACCGATCACGACGAACGACCACTTCGCGAACAGCAGTGAGGCGAGGATGACGCCGCCGATCAGCAGGCCAACACCGATCGCGACGACGAGGTCGCGGCCGGTGCGCTCCTTGATGCGCTCGTTCGCCTGGTCCAGCTGGTCACGGGCATGCGAGACGTGCGTCTCCAGCTCCGCCTTCTTCGCGCGGAACTGCGCCTGCAGGTTGTCTCCGGTGCGCGCCTGAGGGCTGTCACCGGCACGCGCGGGCTGGTCATCGCCGGCGCGGGGCGGAAGCGGCGGTCGCGGGGGGATCCTCGACGCCTCGTCGTCGTCGGACGGAGTGCTCATGGACGGTCTCAGACCTCGAGCAGCTCGGCCTCTTTGCGCTTGACAGCCTCGTCGATGAGGTCGACGTGCTGGCGCGTGAGGGCATCGAGCTCCTTCTCGCCGCGGGCGATCTCGTCCTCGCCGAGATCGCTCTTCAGGCCGTCCAGCTCATCCTTCGCCTTGCGACGGATGCCGCGGACGTGAACCTTCGCGTCCTCACCCTTGCTCTTCACGAGCTTGACGTACTCCTTGCGGCGGTCGGCCGTGAGCTCGGGCATCGTGACGCGCACGATGTTGCCGTCGTTCGTGGGGTTCGCGCCCAGGTTCGGCATGTCGCGGACGGCCTGCTCGATGGCCTTGAGCGCCGTCTTGTCGTAGGGGGTGATGATCAGCGACCGCGCCTCGGGGTTGGCGAGCGACGCGAGCTGCGCGAGCGGAGTCGGCGTGCCGTAGTAGTCCACCAGGACCTTCTGGAACATCTGCGGGTTGGCACGGCCGGTGCGCACCGTGCTGAAGTCCTCCTTGGCGGCCTCGACGGCGCGCTGCATGCGGGAGGTGGTGTCGGCGAGGACATCCGCGATCACGGTGGCTCCTATTCGTCAGGGGGGTTGCGTCCCCAGTCTATCGGGGAGGATGCACGGATCCCCGGCCAGACGCCCTGCGGCGCGGTCCGGGGATCCGATGCGTTCAGGCGATGACGCGGGTTCCGATCGGCTCGCCCAGGAGCGCACGGGTGATGTTGCCCGCGGGCTCCATGCCGAACACGCGCATGTCCATGCCGTTGTCCATGCACAGGCTGAACGCGGTGGAGTCGACGACCTTGAGGCCGCGCACGAGCGCATCCTGGAAGGTGATCTCCTCGATCCGCTCCGCGGACGCGTCCTTCTTGGGATCGGCGGTGTAGATCGCGTCCACGCCGTTCTTGGCCACGAGGACCTCGTCGGCGCCGATCTCCAGCGCGCGCTGCGCGGCGACCGTGTCGGTGGAGAAGTACGGCAGGCCCGCACCGGCGCCGAAGATCACGACGCGGCTCTTCTCCATGTGCCGCTCCGCGCGCAGCGGCAGGTACGGCTCGGCGACCTGGGTCATCGCGATCGCGGACTGCACGCGCGGCGAGGCGCCAGCCTGCTCCAGGAAGTCCTGCAGCGCGAGCGCGTTCATGACGGTGCCGAGCATGCCCATGTAATCGGCCCGCGAACGGTCCATACCGCGCTGGCTCAGCTCCGCACCGCGGAAGAAGTTCCCGCCGCCGACGACGACCGCGATCTCGACGCGGTCGGTGGCTGCAGCGATCTCCCGGGCGATCTGGCTGACGATGTCGGGGTTGACCCCGAGCTGGCCGCCGCCGAAGGCCTCACCGGAGAGCTTGAGGACGACGCGACGTCGACCCTGTCGTTCGGTCATGGAGTGCTTCCTCTCATCCGTGGAACAAACTACCGTGCGCGAGCACGGAGGTACTCGGGAGATGCGCCGTGCGACGCATCGAAACCCGGGGGCATGACGAAGGGGTTCGGATCCTGATGGATCCGAACCCCTTCGATGATGTTACGCGCCGACCTTGAAGCGGGCGAAGCCGGTCACGTTCAGACCGGCGTCCTTCGCGACCTGGCCCACGGACAGCTTGTTGTCCTTGGCGTAGTCCTGCTCGAGAAGGGCGACCTGCTTGAAGAACGCGGTCACGCGACCCTCGACGATCTTCGGCAGGGCGGCCTCGGGCTTGCCCTCGTTGCGGGAGATCTCGGTGACGATCTCGCGCTCCTTCTCCACGTCCGCAGTGGGGACGTCCTCACGGGTGAGGTAGGAGGGGTTCGCGAACGAGATGTGCTGAGCGATGCTGCGAGCGGTCTCCGCGTCGTCACCCGTGTAGGCGACGACGACACCGATCTGCGGCGGGAGGTCCTTGCTCGTGCGGTGCAGGTACACCTCGGTCTTCTCGCCGGAGATGGTTGCGACGCGACGCAGCTCGACCTTCTCGCCGATGATCGCCGCCTCGTCCGAGATCAGCTGCTCGACGGTCTGACCGCCGGCGTCGGCCGCGAGGGCCGCCTCGACGGAGTCGGCCTTGATGGCGGCCACGGCGTCGGCGACCTTGTCGGCCAGCGCGATGAAGCGGTCGTTCTTCGCGACGAAGTCCGTCTCGCAGGCGAGCTCGACGAGCGTCACGGCGCCGTCCTGCTCGCGGGCGACGACGAGGCCCTCGCTGGTGGAACGGTCCGCGCGCTTGGCGTTGCCCTTCGCACCCTTCAGGCGGAGGATCTCGACGGCCTTCTCGACGTTGCCGTCGGCCTCCTCGAGCGCCTTCTTGGTGTCGACCATTCCCGTGCCGAGCTGCTCACGCAGCGCCTTGATGTCGGCGATGGTGAAGTTGGCCATGTTGTGGTGGCTCCTTGCTTCGTGTGTGTGCGTGGTGGTTGCGGGTCGGCCGGCTTCCGCCGGCCGACAGACCGCGATTACTTGTCGGCGGACTCGGCGTCGGCGTCGGTCGCCTCAGCGGCGGCGTCGGTCGCCTCAGCGACCTCGTCAGTCGCCTCGGCCTCGGCCGCGGTCTCCTCGGCGGCGGCGACCTCGGTCACCGTCTCGTCGGCAGCAGCGGCGATCGCCTCGTCGTGCGCGGCAGCACCGGCCTCGTCTGCGGCGGACTCGGTCGCCGCGGTCTGCGCGTCGGCGCCCTCGAGCAGCTCCTGCTCCCACTCGGCGAGCGGCTCGGCGTCGCCGACCTCGGGGTTGTGCTTGAGCTGCAGGCCCTCGGCCGCGGCGTCAGCGATGATGCGGGTCAGCAGCGAGACGGAGCGGATCGCGTCGTCGTTGCCGGGGATCGGGTACTGGAAGTCGTCCGGATCCGCGTTGGTGTCGAGGATGCCGATCACCGGGATGCCGAGCTTCTTGGCCTCGTCGATCGCGAGGTGCTCGCGCTTGGCGTCGACGACCCACAGAGCCGAGGGGGTCTTGGTCAGGTTGCGGATACCGCCCAGCGACTTGTGCAGCTTGTCGAGCTCGCGCTTCTTGAGCAGCAGCTCCTTCTTGGTGAAGCCGCTGTTCGCCGGGGTCTCGTAGTCGAGCTCCTCGAGCTCCTTCATACGGGCGAGGCGCTTCGAGATCGTCGAGAAGTTGGTGAGGAGGCCACCGAGCCAGCGCTGGTTCACGAAGGGCTGGCCCACGCGGGCGGCCTGCTCGGCGAGGATCTCCTGCGCCTGCTTCTTGGTGCCCACGAAGAGGATCGTGCCGCCGTGCGCGACGGTCTCCTTGACGAAGTCGTAGGCCTTGTCGATGTAGCCCAGCGACTGCTGCAGGTCGATGATGTGGATCCCGCTGCGCTCGGTGAGGATGAAGCGCTTCACCTTCGGGTTCCACCGGCGGGTCTGGTGTCCGAAGTGAACGCCGCTGTCGAGCAGCTGGCGGATGGTGACGACGGCCATGGTCGTACTCCTTGTTGGTTGAGGTTGTTGCTGCCGATCGGGCGATCGGCGATCCTGGTACCCGGCGCGCACTCCGCTCTCTTGCGAGAGACCTGTGGAATGTTCGCCACGTTGAACGCTGTGGGCACGCGTAGTCACCCCGACATACGGGATGCCCTGCAAGCATATCAGGGTCGGGACCCCGGATCGCGCGCGTTCCCTTCGCACAATGAGCCGCTCCCGCGCGTTTCCCACCGATTGCGTGGCGGCGTCCCGCGCCGGGACCGACCGGCGCAGGATCGGGGGATGCCCCGCTCCCCCGACCACCCTGCCGCACCGGTGCTCACGCGCCGTCCTGCACTCATCACGGTCTCCGTCGCGGTCGCGCTTCTCGGCGGGCTGGTCCCGGTGCTCCTCACCGCCGCAGCGCCGGTCGCCATCGCGACGCCCGCAGCAGCCACGAGCGGGGCAGCCGTGGCCGCCACGGACCGGGCCGCCGTCGCCGCAGGCGTCCCGCGCGGGCTCGATGGGGCGGTCGACCCCGGCCCGCTGCCCGACGGCGACTGGCTGTGGCCGGTCGTGGGCGCGCGCACGGTCGTCGTGCCGTTCCGCGCCCCCGCGCACGCCTACGGACCGGGGCATCGCGGGATGGACGTCGCAGCGTCAGGAGAGGTGCGGGCGCCGGCCTCTGGCGCGGTCGCCTTCCACGGCGTGGTCGTCGACCGGGCGCTCCTGACGATCGACCACGGCAACGGCCTCGTCACCACCCTCGAGCCGGTGCAGTCGGATCTGGGTGCCGGCGCCGCGGTACGCCGGGGCGATGCGGTCGCGACCGTGTCAGCGGGCGGCCACACGGCGGAGGGCGCTCTGCACATCGGCGTGCGGTGGAACGGCGCCTATATCAATCCGATGCTGCTGTTCGGCGGTGTGCCGCGCGCGGTGCTGCTCCCATGCGGACCCGGCGGATGCTGACCGATGCTGACGGGGGCGCTGGTGGACACGGTGCTGCATGCGAACGGCATGGCCGTCACGCTCTGGGGTGCGCGAGCCGGTAGCTCGCGGTGAGCCTCTCCGCCGAGACGTGGGTGTAGATCTGCGTGGTCCCGAGGCTCGCGTGGCCGAGGATCTCCTGCACCGCGCGCAGATCGGCCCCACCGTCGAGCAGGTGCGTGGCGGCGGAGTGGCGCAGGGCGTGCGGGCCGACGGTCTCCGCGCCGATGACGGGTGCGAGCACGCGGGCCACCAGTTCGTACACCGTGCGAGGCCCGAGTGTCCCCCCTCTGGCGCCGCGGAACAGGGCCGGTCCCGGCCGCTCCGCACGCGCCACCAGCACGGGGCGCGCCCGGCGCAGATACTTCGCCACCGCGTCGCGTGCCGGCGCACCGAACGGCACGACGCGTTCCTTGTCGCCCTTGCCGAGCACGCGCGCGGTGCCCCGGTCGAGGTCGAGGTCGTCGACGGCGAGACCGCACAGCTCGGAGACGCGCATGCCGGATCCGTACAGCAGCTCCAGGATCGCGCTGTCGCGCAATCGGATCGGATCGCCGTCGAGAGCACCGTCGCGCGCCTCGTCCAGGAGCACGCGCATCGCGTCGGCGGAGGCGACCGCCGGCAGCGTGCGCCCGCGCTTGGGGGTCACGAGGCGCAGCGCGGGGTCGATGCCGACGAGGCCGGTCTCGGCCGCCCAGGAGAAGAACGAGCGCACCGCCGCGGTCCGACGAGCCAGCGTCGAGCGCGCATCGCCGCGCTGCGTAGCGCGCCACAGCCAGTCCCGCAGCGCCTCCAGGTCGACATCGGCGAGTTCCGCATCCGCCGTGGAGGCGGCGAGGTCGGCCAGATCCGAGCGGTATGCCCGCACCGTCGCCGGGGAGAGCCGGCGCACCTGGGTGAGGTGCGTCGTGAACGCCGCGGCTGCCTCGGGTACGCGCATGGCTCCAGCATGCGCTCCTCTGCGCCGCAGCAGCCGGAGCACGCGCGGGCGCGGTATCGACTCGGGGCAGGATGCTCTCACCGCAGGACACTGCGCCACCCGCGTTCGGAACGGACGGCGCCGCCGTCCAGCTCGAGGACGCCGAGAAGGGCCTCCACGCGATCGATGCTCAGCCCGCTGCGCTGCGCCAGCTCCGAGCTGCTGCGCGCCGCGCGCACGTTCAGGGCATCGGCCAGGCGCACCATGTCCGGATCCTCCGCGCGCCTCGCCGCCACGACCGGCGCCCCTCCGAGCAGCTCCCGCACGTCCGCCACAGACGTGACGCAGCACGCGTCGTAGTCGCGCAGCAGCCGGTGACATCC
Organism: Microbacterium azadirachtae; assembly: GCF_000956505.1. GTDB lineage: Bacteria > Actinomycetota > Actinomycetes > Actinomycetales > Microbacteriaceae > Microbacterium > Microbacterium azadirachtae_A. The sequence goes on from NZ_JYIX01000038.1 coordinate 280,551, forward strand.
CGCCGACGCCGTCGAGGTGATCGGCCCCGGCACGGCACCGAGCGGCCTGCCGAGCGCGGCCGCATGCCCTGCGGTGTTCAGGGATCCGCTGCGCTGCCCTGCCTCGACGACGATCGTCGCGGCGGAGAGCGCGCTGATCAGCCGGTTGCGAGCCAGGAACCTCCACTTCGTCGGTGCGACGCCGCACGCGACCTCGCTCACGAGCGCGCCGCTCGCGGCGATCCGCTCGAACAACTGCGCATGCCCGCTCGGATACGGCCGATCCACGCCGCCGGCCAGCACCGCCACCGTCGTGCCGCCGGCGCGCAGCGCAGCCCGGTGGGCGGTGCCGTCGATTCCGTACGCGCCTCCGGAGACGATGACGCGCCCCTCCGCAGCGAGCTCTCCCGCGAACTCCCCTGCCACGTGTTCGCCGTAGCTCGAGGAGGCCCGCGCGCCGACGAGCGCCACGCCGGATCCGGCCAGGGCCGCAGCATCGCCACGCAACCAGAGCGCGAGCGGAGCATGCTCGCCGAGGTCGGCCAAGGACGCCGGCCATTCCGGATCCGACGGGAGCAGGAGCCTCACGCCCATGCGCGCCGCTGTTCGCAGGCCGCCCACATGCAGCTCGGGATCGAGTCGGGGCGCCCATCGACGGCGCCCCTCCCGCAGCGACTCCGCGGCGGGACGATCGTCATCCGCCGGCGCCCCGGAACGGCCGTATCCGCCCGCCACCACCTCCAGAGCGTCCGTGGCCCCGAGCGCCGCGACCAGGGCACCGGCGACGCCATCGCCGGGCTCGGTGATGAGGCTCCAGATCAGCCCGTCACGCACGTCGGGCTCTGCGCCGTCGGGACGGATCCGGCCCGCTGCCGCGAGGAAGTCGGCATTCCCGCGCAAGTCCCTCAGCAGCGCCTTCAGCTGCGCGACGCTCGGGGTGCGCCGCGCCGCAGGGCCGGTCGCCCCCGCCATGTGTTCCGTGCCGTTCATGCCGTCATCCCTTTCTTCAGATAGAGCGCCAGGCCCACGTGCGCGAGCCCGGGAGCGTCCGCACCCGCCAGATCCGCCACCGACCACGCGAGACGCAGCACCCGGTCGTATCCGCGGAGGGTGAGGGCGCCGCGCTGGAGCGCGCGATCCAGGGGCGCCCGCGCCTCGACCGGGAGCCGGAACTCACCCTGGCGCAGCCATGTCCCTGGCACGTGGGCGTTGAGCCGCCACGGCATCCCTCTCCATCGCCGCGCTGCGCGGTCACGGGCGGCCTCGACCTGCTCGCGAGCATCGGCCGTCGAGAGCGTGCCGCGCTCCTGCGCCGTGACCTGGACCGCGGACACGCGGGCGACCCTCACCTCGATGTCGAGCCGGTCCCTGATCGGGCCCGACAGCCGCGCCGCGTAGCGCCGGATCGCCGAGGGCGGGCAGATGCACTCCTCGCCGACCACTCCGAACGCTCCGCACGGGCACGGATTCGTCGCCAGCACCAATTGGAACCGCGCGGGGAAGCGCGTCGTGAACGCCGACCGATGGATCTCGATCATGCCCACCTCGAGAGGCTGCCGAAGCGCCTCCAGGACGCCGCCGGGAGCCTCGGCCGCCTCATCGAGGAATGCCTAAAGGCGACATAATGGGGCCATGAAGAAGGCGGTTCTGTACATCCGAGTGTCACGTAGCAAGGACGAGTCTGTCAGCCTGGCGCGGCAGGAGGCTGAGCTGCGGGAGCTGTGCCAGCGCGAGAACTGGGCAGTGGCGGCAGTGGTCGAGGACGACGGCATCACGGGCACCCGAGAGCGTGAGAACGCGGAAGCGGCGCTGGCTATGGTCGCGTCCGGGGAGGCTGATGTGCTGGTCTCCTGGGAGTTGTCGCGGTGGTCGAGGATGGGGCTGTCGGCTGTGGCCAAGCTGGTCGCCGTGCTGGATGAGCGGCCCTCGGCCCTGCTGGTCTTTCACAAGGAGGGGTTGAGGTCGAGCCAGCCGGCCTTCGGGATCATGGCGGCTGTGATCGCCGAGGTTGCCCGTATGGAGGCCCAGGGGACGCGGGATCGCATTCTGTCGATGCGGGCTTATGTGCTCGGCCAGACGGCCCCAGAGGATCAGAGGTGGCTCGGTGGCAAGTGTCCTGTCGGGTACAAGGCCGTGCCTCGTCCGGATGGGAAGGGCAAGCGGCTCGTCGTCGATGAGGAGGCCGCCCGGCACCTGCGAGAGGTTGCCCGCCGGTTGATCGCGGGACATACCTTGACGGAGGTCACGCAGTACCTCACTGACAACCTGCCGACTCCGCAGAGTAAGGGGCCTTGGCGGATCTCCACCGTGCGGAAGCTGATGCAGTCGCCGACGCTGCTGGGTCGAACTACGCAGAAGGTCGAGGTCGGGAAGCGGGTAGATGGCTCCCCCATCATCGAATACCACGTGGTCACGGATGCTCAGGGGCTGCCGATTCAGCGGTGGGATCCGGTGCTCGATGCTGGGACGTTCGCAGCCGTGCAGGAGCGGTTCTACAAGAAGGGGCCGAACCAGCCGAGGAAGGCGGCGAGCTGGCTGAGTGGGTTCATGATCTGCGCGCTCTGCGGATCGGTGATGTACGCCAACTCGCGGAAGAACAGGGCTGTGGACACGTTCAGGTGCTCCAACAGAGCCATACCCGGACAGGCATGTCCGGGTGTCTCGATCAGTCGCAAGGTGCTCGAGGACTATATGGAGTCGGTCATCCTCGGGATGATCGGGAGCCTGAAGGAATATACGGTGACCGAGCGGATCGAGGGGCCTGACCTGGGATCACTGGATGACGTGGGCCTTGCGATCGCGGATGTGCAGCGGGCGCTCGCGGCAGACGGGGCGGACTATGGGGTCCTGCTCCCCCAGCTCGATGCGTTGAAGGCTGAGCGGCGTCGGCTGGTTGATTCGCCGGCACGGGTGGTCCGGAAGCGCGTTCCAACCGGGCGGACGCTGGCTGAGGCGTGGGTTGAGGGGACGATCCCGCAGCGGCAGTACATCATCTCGGACATGCTCGACTGCGTGAAGGTGAGTCGGCCCCGGGTCGCCGGCAAGGCTGGGCGCATCGAGGACCGGATCGAGGAAGTCTGGATCGACCCTGTCGCGGAGCCCGACGACTAGACCCGACACGCCGTAAGAGTCAATCCGACACGCCGTAAGCGGCAAGTCCGAAGCTGGCAGTTTGCTATGTCTGGGCTGGATGTGGGCTGAGAGCGGAGAGGTCGCGGCCAGTGTTTGCAATGGCTATGTGCAGGCTGTGAGGGCGTTTTCGCGCGCGGGCCGGAAGGGGGCCTGAACAGGGGTAAAACCGGCCTCATGATTGTTTCTGCGGCCGGGATGGTCCTGGTCGCGGAGAGGATACACCATGCAGGTTGAAGAGGTCATCGTGGACGGCGAGCCGTTCTACGGAGTCATCATGGCGGACGATGCATCGCTGGAAGATCAGCAGAGAGCGGCCCTCGTTCTCCTCGATCACGCGGAGTGGATGGCTGCTCATGGGCCGACTGCAATGGTCCGGGCGAACTATGCCGAGATTGCCGCCGCTGAGAGCCCTCTGATGCTGGCGATCGACCTGGATGACAGCGACCCGTCCGGCTCCACTGCCTCGCGCTACCTGCTGACGCTGGTCCTCATGCAGGCGAGGGTCCTCATGTACTGACCTGCGTCATTGCCCCGCCTGCGTCCCGAGTTGACGCGACTCAATCAGCGGTGTGAATCCATACATCATCCTGATCCTGGCCTTCGTGGCCGCTGTCCCTCCGCTCGCGTTGCTTGGTTCCTGGCTTGGCGACCTCATTGTCGGCCTGCTGCCTGAGTCCTGGCAGGACGAGCTGTGAGCATCCCTCTGTACCCGTCGCGGCATGCGCTTGAGGCGATGGAGGCTCGCGGAGTCACTTGGGGCCAGGTGGTCGAGACCGTTACGCATGCGGAGGTCTCAGAGCCTCACCAGGGGCGGACGCGGTACCACCGTGGCGACCTGTGTGTCGTGGTGGCCCCTGGCGGGTGCGTCGTGACGGTGCTCCTGCGTGCCCTCGTTCGCTGGGATGACTGCGACGTGAGGGCACGGCGCGGAACTCCCGACCTGCGCCCGGGGCGTCCCGGAGTGCGCGGTGCACGATCGAAATCGTGAACAACAGCAAGCACGGCACCAAGACTCAGGCACTCATCGCCATGGCGACTGACATCGCGGAAGCACTTGAGGCGGGGACGACCCAATCGGACACGGTTCAGGCGTCCCTGCCTCAGTTCGCGGCGATGGTGAGGCCGCATGATGCCGTGCTTGCTGATCGCATCCTCGCGTTCGCTTGACCCAACCAACAAGGAGAAGAAGACATGGCTGCTATCGCCAACACCACCAAAGCCCTTGAGGCGCTCAAGGCTGAGTATGCCTTCGGAGAGCGCGAGTTCGCGGATGGTGCGGAGCTCGTGGCGTACGTCGCGGAGCTCGACGTCATCGTGCAGGAAGCCCGGGATATCAAGGGGTTCTACAAGAACAAGTTGGCGGTCATCTCGTCTCAGAAGAGTCGGGCGGCTCGGCAGGAGCGGATCGAGAAGGCACTCGCGCTGCTGGAGCGCGAGGAAGCGGCCCACGCGAACGCGAAGTGACGCGTGCATCTCGTCCTCACTCGTTCGGGTGAGGACGGGATGGGCGTTTCAAGCCCTCCAGAACAAAGGAACTGAGAATGACTGACACCAAGAAGACGTGGTCCGTGAAGAAGCGCTGGGCGATCCTCGGTGGCGTGCCTGTGGGCCTTGTCGCCCTGCCTGCCGCTGCGCTCGCTGCGTACTTTGCGCTCGCTGGGATCAGCGGCTCGGGGACGAACGGGGAGTTCACGGCCAAGTGGGCGACGGGATTCGCGCCGACCATGGATACGAGCGCACTGACTGTGCAGCCCGCGGGAACTGCCGCGGTGAACAGCGGGCGGCTCGACCTGCCCGCGCTCACGATCTACCCGAACGAGACATTCACTGTCGAGGCGCCCATCGTGTCGGGTGCGGCCAGCCAGGCGGGCTACGTGGCCGGGGTCGCGATGCCTGGCCTTCCGAAGGGTGCCACAGCTGAGCTCGTGAGTGGGTGTGGTGTGAAGGTGACGAACTCGATGCAATACGTCAAGGTGAAGGTGACGGCGCCCGCCGCGCTCGTCGCAGGTGGTCAGTGGTCGCTCGCTGCGGATAGCGGCGTCAAGGTCACGCCGCTGGCATCCAGCACGTCGAGCGCGCCCGCAGGGGTGACCTGCCCTGTGTTCACGGCTCCGTAATCGCCTGCGAAGAAGGCCCCGTCGCTCCTGGTTTGTCCAGGGTGGCGGGGCCTTCGTCGTTCAGGGCTTGCTCATCTCAGCGACGTTGAGTTCTGGGCTCCCCGAATGGCTTCTGAGTGGCCTAGCAAGCGCTGGCGATTCGGGGAGCCCAGATGAGCCGTATGGCTTGCGTTCTGAAACTGCCCTAACTGCCCTACTTACCCTCAAGGCGGGCGATTGCGTCGGCCATGGCGGCTTCGGCTTCGCGGAGGCTCTTTTCGGCTTCGATGACCGCTTCGCGGAGAGCGATCCGGCGGCCGTCGAGCAAGTGGTAGACGGTGGGATCGGAGACTGGGCCCTTGCTGCGCTCGGTGGTGTCCTCGATGGGGCGCGGTGTTGCGCCGGCCTGCCACTGGGCTTCTGCTGCGTCTCCGATGAGGGCGTGAGTTCTGAGGTAGGCGGCGCCGAAGAGTTCGAGGGTGTCGAGAGCGTCGGTTGGAGCGGGAGCAGCCATGGGAGAGCCTTTCATTAGTGGTTGGGGTTGCGGTAGGGGATGACGTCCTCGCCATACAGGAGGCGAGCACCGTGGATGCTGCTGGGCAGGTCGCTGGACTGCTGCCATACGTGGTCGATGGGATCGGCGTCGGCGAGGAAGCCGCCGGTAGCGTGGCTGGGTGGGGCGGGCTGGTCGGTCATGCGGTCTCCTTGATGTGTGGGAAGAGCTCGATGATGTGGTCGACCCGGTGAGGGTAGGTGATTGCGAGCCAGGTGATCGGGTGGACGTCGTGCTTGCCGCCTGGGCCGCGATTACAGGTTGAACAGGACGGCGCGAGGTTCGAGAAGTCGTCTGAGCCGCCGAGTGCCTTCGGCATGACGTGTTCGAGGTCTTCGGCTGGGTTGGTCAGGCAGTAGATGCAGACCTTCGGGTCGATGCCCTGGGCGGTCCAGTGGGCGGCTAGCTTCTTGTCCCGTTTGAGCTTCCGGTGGCGCTTGCGGCAGCCATTACGGGCGCAGCGGCGCTGGCGGCCGTCGAGCGCGGTCCAGTCGCGGCTGAAGGCGTCTGCGGGGAGGAGTTCGCCGCAGCCCGCGCAGGGCCTCGTCTGGCCGCGGAGGCGGAGGAAGTCGGCGTCGGCTTCTGCTTCGGTGCGGGCTCTGAGGCGGGCGTAGGTGGCGCGGTGGGCAGCGAGGTGCGCTTCGCGACCTGCCGGGGTGGCCCGGCGGCGGCGAGAGGCTTCGCGATTGGCTTCGCGATTGGCTTCGCGGCCGGCTAGGGTGGCCCGGCGACGGCGCATGGCTTCGCGGGCTGCCTTGCGGTTCGCCACCGTGCACGGGACACAGGCAGACTCTCCGCGGCGACGGTGGGCCGTGTAGCCGGCGGTAGTCCCGCACCGGGGGTCGGTAGTCGGGGGGAGTTTCTTGGTCGCGGTGGTCACTGGGCGGCCGCCTGCGCGTTCTTGAGCTGGGCGAAGTGCGCTTCGCGGATGGCGCGGTCGCGCTCGTTCCGGGCATGGCTGCGGCGGCGCTGGACCCAGCGGATGCGGTTGTGGATGCGCCAGCGATCGTGCGGGTCGGTGGTTTCGGCGAGCAGGGCGTTCAGCCGGCTCATTGAGGCTGGAAGGTGGTGTGGAAGGGCCATGGTGGGCTCTCTCTCGGTGGGGGCGCTGTCGGTCTGAGGGGGCGAGAAGAACGCCCCCAGCCGGCAGCGCGGGCGACTGGGGGCGTGCGCATATGTTGACGCGGTTAGGTCTGGGGACTGGCGAGAGCTGCGACCTTGGCTGCCCGCTTCTTCGCCCGGTACTTCTGGGCGGCGGCTACGGCCTTAGCGCGGCCAGCCGGGGTAGCGCGGCGAGCTCGGGCATCTTCTTTGTTACAAGGGCGACACCAGACGGCGAGACCGTCTGCACGGTGCCGATTGGGGGCGAAGTCATGGGTGTGGGTGCCACATTTTGGGCATCGTTTAGAGGCCAGCCGGGACTCTATGGTTGCGGCGGCTGAGGTGATGGTGTCGATGTCATTCATGGGCGAGCTCCGGCGGTCTTGGCGGTCTTCTGGGCCTTGAGGACGGCGAGTCGTGAGGCCGATGCGGTGGGCTTGGCGCCGGCGCGGAGGCGGCGATCGCGGTCGTCACGGATGGTGCGGTTGATCTGGGCGAGCTGGCCCTGGAAGGTCGCGAGGAGCCGAGAGTCGAAGGATCCGGTCGGGAGCTGGGCGTCCATCTGGTCGGCTACTGCGCGGGCGAGGGAGACGATTGCGGCCATGCGGTCTTCGGCCATGACCGGGTCGGAGGCGATGACGGTTTCGAGATCTTCGCGGAGGGTCATGCGTAGCCTCCATGGAGGTTGGTGAGTGTGCTGATGACTGCGTACCGGTGGGCGTGGCTGGCGGAGTAGGCCGGGAGGTCGGTGAGGTCGGCTGACCAGCCGTCGGTGTCGTCAGGGTCGGCGTCGTCTTCGAGGGCCGGCGAGCCCTCGGTGAGGAGGTAGCGGAGCTTGGCGAGGTTGTCATCGGGGAGGAGGTTCTTGGCGGCCATCAGAAGCTCCAGCTCGTTGGCGAGGGTCATTGCCGGGGTCGTGTCGGTGAGGTCCTCGTCCGCGAGGGTCTGCTGGAGGCGGTCGAGGGTGGTGCTGCCGATGCCGATGGTTTCGAAGCGGGCGGCAATGCCGGTGGTGAGGCGGATGGACTCGGCGCGGAGCGCCGGGTGGGCGAGAGAGGTCATGGGAGCCTTTCGGATCTGGGAGCGGGGTGAGGGGTGAAGTCCGATTCTCGGATTTGAAAACCGTTCAGGAGGGGGACGGACATTGCCGGGAGTTGAGCCGAGGGCTGTCCACCCACAGGATGGAAGGCGCCCTACCTCCCCGGGGCGCTGGAAGTAGTGAGCACCACACCCCGGCTGCGTCGGCGAAACCGGTGGACTAGACACCGGGCAGGAGGGCAACAGCAGCCGGGGTGTGGTGGGTGTCGATCGCCGCGGTGCCAGCCGTGCATCGACTCTGGTCGCGCGGGTCCTAACCGCCACCAGACTCGACCACGCCTTAGAAAGGAGAAGGCTGTCGAGTCTCCACGTGGCATAAACCCCGAAGGAACACGTGGAGCAGTGACCGGCCAGGCTTTGAGACCTGGCCGGCCGGCTGGGTTACCTACCCAGCGGAGGGTGTTGGCTTACGCGCCAGCGGTCTCCACGATGACGATTGCCGGGGAGGCGAAGACGTCGATCGCGAAGCGGCCTTCGGTCAGAGCGCGGAGCTCGTTGTACTCGAAGCGCGAGATGGAGTCCCACTTGGTCTCCACACCCTGCTTGTCGACCGAGATGCCGACCTTCGAGCTGTCGAGCACGATCGCCGTGTCGGCGGCCAGGCCGGTCACGATGACCGGGAAGAGACCGTTGAGGCGACCATCTTCTGCCCGCTTGTAGAGGTAGTTGCCGTCGGCGTCCTTGGCCAGCTCGATGGCGTTAGCCGTCGCGCGGGAGAGAAGGACCACATCGGGGCTGTAGCCCAGGTCGAGGGCCTTGGTGCTGCCGAGGTAGATCGAGTCCATCGCGTTGTCCACGAAGGCCTGGGACTGCGTGCCGGCGACCGTGGTGAACTCGGCCACAGCAAGGTCAGCGACCTTCGCGAAGATGCCGGCGTTGAGCTCGGAGACCAGGAAGCCTTCGAGCGCGTCGTTGTCCTTCATCAGGTACGTGCCGACGTACTCGCTCATGTGGGCGACCACGTCGAGCGCACCCTCGACCTCTTCGACCGTGAAGACCGAGGTCGGCTTGAGGGAGCCCGCGGGGACCACTGCAGCATTGTTCGTGCGCACCGTCTGGCGGACGTACGAGTACTTGGACTCGCGCGCCTTGACGGCGAGGACGTCCAGGATGCCGAGGTTGCCCGTGGGCTTCGCGAGGACCAGCGGCGTCTTGTCGAACTCCACCGGGGTGACATTCGAGGCGTTGGCCACAAGGCCCTTGGCCTCGATGTTGGCAGCCTGTGCGGCAGCCATGCGCTTGAGCGAGGCGGGGGTGATGAAGCCCTTCTTGCCGGCCTCGCGGGTGACCACGCCAGTGCGGGCGTCCTCATACTCCTCGCCCGCGCTCGCCTGGTCGATGAGGTCGGCGTTCTTCAGACCGCGGATCGCGGCCTTGAGCTCGTAGGCGCGGTCGTTGCCCTGCTCGATGGTGTCGATCTCGGCATCGGTCAGGTTGCGGGCGGCCGCCTTGGCGTCGTCCACGATGTTGCTGAGCTTCAGCTGGATTGCCGAGAGCTCGGCCTTAGCGGACTTGATGTCCATGGTGTTTCTCCTTGGTAGGAACTAGAGCGAGCTGCTGCTCGCGGAAGTGCCTCCAAGACGGACTGCGCACGCCAGCTAGCGGTCCCTCTCGGCGCCTGCCGCTCGGGGATCGATCGATGCTGGGGTGTCAGCTGGCCTTGTGCCCGGTCCGAACGGTTCCGCTCCTGCGGCTTGGCTCGGTGGGCTGTGGCGGTGTGGTCTGCGCGGCTGTTGGTCCGGCAGGCCAATAGAAAAGCCCCGACGCGGTGAGCGTCGAGGCTTGGGCGAGGAGACGGGCGGTAAGCCCGATTTCTCCCTCTACTTACCTATACCACATGTCAGTTAGCTGTCTTCGGCGGGTGTCGCGGAGCAGAAACTGATCCTGATCAGTACTTTCTCTCAAACTGTCTTCATTTCCCACGACTGACCCATGGCATTCTGTTGCGCAACGTTTGCGGAAGTGCTGCTTCTGCGGGTCCGCGGGTTAGCGGATGGTCTCAAATCTGTGAGCCTGTCGGGGAGCGCCCCCAGCGTGAACCGGCTCAACCGGGTTAGCCGATTGGCGCGGGTGACGCGGGTGTCAGCGGGCGGTCGGGGCCATGCGGGCGACCTCGGCGGCTGCCTCCCGGCGTGCGCGCTCGGCCTTGCGGGCGGCGGCTGCATCTGTCCGACCGGCGCGCATCCGGCCAGCGGCCGCGAGATCCGGGGAGACGTGGAAGCCGCGGTATCCGCGGACGCCCTTGCGCGTGGTCCGGACCAGGCCGCGGGATTCGAGGTCCCGGTTGAGCTGCTGAGTGCTGAGCGGCGGGTGCCCGAGGTCTGCGAGGTAGTCCACGGCTATCCGGCGAAGCGCGGTAGCCGGCGCCCAGCTGGCCGGGTCGAGGACGAAGACCTCCGCGAGGTTCTGAGGGAGTGCGAGAGCCAGAGCCCGGGCCGCGGAGGTCTGCGGGAGGCCGAAGGCCGCGGAGTAGTCGAGTGCATTGAGCGACTGGGCGCGGTGGCCCGCAGCGGCCTTGGTCCAGTCGGGGGACGTGGTGATCGTCTGAATCGCGGTGATCCGGTCATCGGGGAGCCCGACTGCCCGCATCCAGGCGATGGGGTCGGTGTCGGACTTGGAGCGGTTGCACGGGCCACAGGCAGGCAGCAGGTTCCACGGGAGGTCGGTGCCGCCATGCTCGCGTGGGATGAAGTGGTCTACTGCACCGTCGGGGATGCTGCGACCGCAGTAGGTGCAGGTCCAGGTGGAACGGTGCCCCCAGCGCTGAGAGGCGAGGTCGTGGAGGTCGGCGGAGCTGAGCCAGTTGGCCATGGGGAGGTCCTTTCGGGGGTGGGGTGCAAAAGGTAAACCATATACACACATATATCGCGGGTCACTCGTGCCCTACTTGCCCCCAGGGGCCCGGATCCCAGTGTTTCCTAGGGAACGGGGAAGGGCGGAAACTGCCCTGAAGTCGCCCTGGAGGCTCCCCAGAGCAGCACCTTTTGCACCCCAGTTCGGTGTGAATGCTAGCGCGGGACGCCATGGATCAGTCGGGGTTGAGGTCGTGAGCTGCCGTGACCCGGTCGCTTTTAGGCACTCCTTGACTCGTCGAGGAAGAGCAGCCCGCCGTGCGCGCGGGCGATCGCCCCCGGACGAGCCGCCCGGGATCCGCCGCCGATGAGTGCCGCGATAGACGCGCTGTGATGCGGCGCGACGAAGGGCGGGCGACGATCCAGCCGAGTGATGCTCTCCCCCATCAGCGAGCGGATCGATGCGGCCTCGAGTGCGAGCTCTTCGTCCAGATCGGGGAGTATGCCGGCGAGCCTGCGCGCCAGCATGGTCTTGCCGGCACCGGGCGGACCAGAAAGGAGCAGATGGTGCCCGCCGGCCGCGGCGGCGACCAGCGCGGACACCGCTTCGTCCTGACCGATCACGTCGGCCAGCTCGGGCGCCGGACCGCTCTGCGTCGAGGTCACCACCGCCCGCACCGGCTCCGGATCACCGGGGTCTGCAAGGTCGGCTCCATGCAGCAGCGCCACATGCGCGAGGCTCACCGCCGCGTGCACCTCGAGCCCCGGCACGAGCCGCGCCTCGGCCTCGTTCGCCACCGGGACGACGGCGCGCTCGAATCCGGCCGCTCGCGCCGCGTGCAGCGCGGGCAGCACGCCGGGGACGGGACGCAGCCGCCCGTCCAGTCCGAGCTCGCCGAGGTGCACGGTGCGCGCGAGCGAGACCGGGTCGAGGGATCCCGCCGTGCCGAACGCCGCGATCGCGATGGCGAGATCGAACGCCGACCCGTGCTTGGGCAGGCTCGCCGGCGACAGGTTCACCGTGAGCTTGCGGCGGGGCAGATCGAGGCCGCTGTTGCGGCACGCGTTATGCACGCGGCGCACGGCCTCACCGAGCGCGCGATCCGCGAGCCCGATGAGATCGAAGCCCGGGGTCTGCTGCGAGAGGTCGGCCTCGACGTCGACCATATGCCCGTTCAAACCGGTCAGCGCGACCGACCAGGTGCGTGCGGTCATCGCAGATCCCGCAGGTGCTCGAGGTCGCCGACGGCCGGATCCGCGCCCACGATCCCGATCGCCTCGAGCCGCAGCGCCCGCGCCGCGCTCGACATCGGGTGCTCGCGGACCCAGACGTGCGCGAGACGCCACAGCCGTTTCCGCTTGCGCTCGTCGATCGCCTCGAACGGGTGGCCGAAATCGAGGGTTCGACGGGTCTTCACCTCGACGAACGCGAGCACCCCCTCACGCTGAGCGACGATGTCGAGTTCGCCCTCATCGCACCGCCAGTTGCGATCGAGGATCCGGTATCCGAGTCGGGTCAGGTGCTCGGCGGCGCGGTCCTCCCCCGCGCGTCCGAGCTCGTCTTTGGCTGCCATGACAGACAGCCTGCGAGCTGGCCGTTCTGCGTGGAGGCGCGTTCGCGCAACCGGTGCGGAACCTGCGGTGCCACCAACCTGTGGAGGACGATCACACCCCCAAGGCGGAGCGTCGCCCTTCCAATACCCTCGCCACTACCGAGTCGTCCCCGTCAGCGGACGCCATGGGGTGCGCTGACGGGGACGACTCGAATTGTGGGGGTGCGCGAAGGGCTCAGTTGAGACGGCGGGGGGCAGATCTCGTCGAACGAACGCGTTGTTGCCCGGAACACGGGGCATCGACGCGGCGATGCCGTGCACTCGGCAGTCCGCCGTGCGCTCGGCGAGCAGCGGTCCGGACGCTCGGCGAACAACGGCCTGGACGGCCGGCGCCTCAGCGCGTGGGCGCCCCTACGGCCGGGATCACTCGCCGTCGAGCGAGAGCTCCTGGGGCAGCTCGAACTCGCGGCGCGACAGCTCCTCGACGTTCACGTCCTTGAACGTCAGCACGCGCACCGACTTCACGAAGCGGTCGGCGCGGTAGATGTCCCACACCCAGACGTCGTTCATGGACACTTCGAAGTAGAAGTCGTGCTCGGTGTCACGACGCACCACGTTGACCTCGTTCGCGAGGTAGAACCGGCGCTCGGTCTCGACTACGTACTGGAACTGAAGGACCACGTCGCGGTACTCGCGGTACAGGGCGAGCTCGAGCTCACGGTCGTAGTCGTCGAAGGCGTCGTCATCCATGATCCCCCCATCCTACGAGAGCCGCCTCGGCAGGGCCGCATCCGCGCGGGTGCTCAGAACAGGGTGGGCGCGTCGGCGATCGCCCAGGACGAGCGGTGATGACGGGTGAGACCGCGCAACCGGATCGCCTCGCGGTGCTCGATGCTCGCGTAGCCCTTGTTGCGGTCCCACTGATAGTCCGGGAACTCGGGAGCGAGCTCGACCATGAGCGCGTCGCGCGCCACCTTCGCCAGCACCGAGGCCGCCGCCACGGATGCGCAGTCGCGGTCGGCCTTGATGATCGAGCGCACGGTCAGGGGGCCGGGGTGCACGGCGGAGACGTAGTCGTGGTTGCCGTCGAGGATCACGAGCGCCGATGAGGCCTCCCATGCGTCCCCGCACGCGGCGATGATGGCGCGGGAGGCGGCGAGGCCGAGCGCGCGCATGATGCCGACCTCGTCGATCTCCGCGTTCGTGGCCCAGCCCACCGCGCTCGCGGGCGCCCAGGCCCCGGCGCGTTCGGCGACCTCGGGCCGGCGCTTCTCCGGCACCAGCTTCGAATCCCGCAGCCCCTGGGGCACGCGGCGCCGGGCTGCGGCCGCGTCCACGACCGTGGCTCCCACCGCGACAGGACCGGCGAGGGCTCCCCGACCGACCTCGTCCAGGGCGATCAGATGGGAGTGCTCGCGCAGCAGCCGCCGCTCGAGGACCAGGCTAGGCTCGACGACCGCCACGGCGGCGCCCCTGCGGCTTCGGGTTCGAGACCCCGTTGAAGACGGCGTAGTGGCCGTCGATGAGGCCGAATCGATCGAACGGCCAGGTGGTGAGGAACGCGCGCCCGACGATGTTCTCCTTGGGCACGAACCCGCCTCCCGGCTGGTCCTGGTGATATCGGGAGTCCTCGGAGCGCGTGCGGTTGTCGCCGAGCACCCACACGGCGCCCTTCGGCACCGTGACGTCGAACGGGATGCTGGACGCGCGGGAGTCGCCCACGCCCGGCTTGAGATAGGAGGACTCGTCGATCGGCGCACCGTTGACGGTGAGCTGACCCAGCGAGTTGCAGCACACGACATGGTCGCCCGGCAGTCCGATGAGCCTCTTGACCAGATGGTCGTCCGAATCGGGGGCGGCGACGCCGATCAGCGTCAGGAACCACTCCCCGGCCTCGAGCAGCGGCGATCGCGGCGGCTGCGGCGGCGCCGGCGGCAGCCAGCCGCCCGGATCCTTGAAGACCACGACGTCGCCGCGGTGATAGCCGTTCCAGTGCGGAGTGATCTCATCGACGAGGATCCGGTCCTTGACGAGAAGAGTGTTCTCCATCGAGCCGGACGGGATGTAGAAGCTGCGCACTACGAAGGTCTTCACGAGGAAGGAGACCAGCACCGCGATGAGGAGGATCACCACGACGTCTCGAAGGAAGATCACCCAGCCGCGGCGTCGCGGCGTCGTCTGCACCCGTACCGCGTCAGCGGATCCGGCCGCGATCTCTTCCGTCATGCGCCATCCTTCACAGACCTCGGCCGTCGGTCGACGGCGCCATCCAGCTTCTCATGTCCAGGGAATGAACAAGCGCCCCGAGAGCCGTGTCTCGGGGCGCTTGTTCGAAAGCCGAATGGGATCAGCGCGCGTCGCGCTTCTCCTTGATCTTCGCCTTCTTGCCGCGCAGGTTGCGGAGGTAGTACAGCTTCGCGCGACGCACGTCACCGCGGGTGACGACCTCGATGTGGTCGATCACCGGGGAGTGCACCGGGAAGGTGCGCTCGACGCCCACCTGGAAGCTGATCTTGCGGACCACGAAGGTCTCGCGCACGCCGTCGCCCGAGCGGCCGATGACGACGCCCTGGAAGACCTGGATACGGGAGCGGCTGCCCTCGATGATGTTGACGTGCACCTTGACGGTGTCGCCGGGGAAGAACTCGGGGATGTCGGAGCGGAGCGAAGCCGCGTCGACGACGTCGAGGATCTGCATGATCGTCTCTCTCTGCACTCGCCTCAGGTCGCATGCATGTGGGAAGGGTTGAAATCGGAAGTCTGTGCCGAACGGCGCACGAGGCGTCCGCGGGTTCCCCTGAGGCAGAACCGGGTCACGGCACAAACACCCATTCTGCCATGGATCCGAACCCGCACCAAAACGCGGACCGACGCCGCGTTGCGCGGACTCAGCGCTCCGAACGGCCCTCGCGGGAATTCCCCGTCTCGGTGATGACGATGACGTCCCCATTGCGGCTCGCGCGCTCCCGCACGGGCTCGCTCTGATCCCCGTAGACGGTCGCGCGCACGGTGTCGGGGTCGATCACGAACGCTGTCCTTCCGCGCTCCGCGACGTCCTTCCAGAGCTGCCAGAGCGTCGACCAGAACAGGCCGAGGAACGCGACGATCGTGCCGGTCAGGACCCAGCCGAACGCATCCTTCGGGAAGAAGCCGAGCGCGATCGTCAGGCCGTGCCACACGGTGAACCCGAGGACGTCGCGCCAGGAGACGGCGCGCTCCTCGCGGACGGTCGGACGCGCTCGGACAAGGAACGCCAGGGCGACCTCCCCCACGAGCACCGACGGCAGGGCGACGAACAGCACCCAGAGGAACGCCCACCCGCCCGCCTGGAACACACCCCAGCCGATGAACAGCCAGAGCGGCAGCACGAGAGCGGCCGGGAACAGCCAGGAGAAGAACGCGCGCCGGATCCACATACCGCGATGCTACGTCTCGGCAGCAGGCGCGGATCCGCACGTTCGCTGTGAGCGTCCCCTGTGTGCGCGGTAGGAGAGAATGGATGCGACGAGAGGACTGGGAATGATCGAACTGCGCACCCCCGCCGAGATCGAGGAGATGCGGGCGGCCGGACGCTTCGTGGCGGAAACGCTGGCGACGCTGCGCGCCGAGACCAAGGTGGGCACGAACCTGCTCTCGATCGATCGTCGCGCCCACGACATGATCCGCAAGGCCGGCGCCGAGTCCTGCTACATCGACTACCACCCCTCGTTCGGTGCGAGCCCGTTCGGGAAGGTGATCTGCACGTCGGTGAACGACGCCGTGCTGCACGGCCTGCCGCACGACTACACGCTGCGCGACGGCGATCTCGTGTCCCTGGACTTCGCCGTGTCGGTCGACGGCTGGGTCGCCGACTCCGCCGTCTCGTTCGTGGTGGGCACGCCCCGCGATGAGGACCTGCGCCTCGTCGACACCAGCGAGCGCGCCCTGGAAGCGGCGATCGCCGCCGCCGTGGTCGGCAACCGCATCGGCGACATCTCGGCCTCGATCGCCGCTGTCGCCCATGGCGAGGGCTACTCGATCAACACCGACTTCGGCGGCCACGGCGTCGGGCGCATCATGCACGGCGACCCGCACGTGCCCAACGACGGGCGTCCCGGACGCGGCTTCCCCTTGCGGGCGGGCCTCGTGATGGCGCTGGAGCCCTGGTTCCTCGCGACCACCGACGAGCTGGTGACGGATCCGGACGGCTGGACGCTGCGCAGCGCCGACGGGTCCCGCGGATCCCACTCCGAGCACACCATTGCGATCACCGAGGATGGCCCGATCATCCTCACCGACCGCTCGTTCCTCGGCGTCGACTGACCCGCTGCTCCGAGGGCGGCCACCGGCGTCACGCCGCCGACTGCGCCGCGCGGCGCCCGTGTGCCATTCTGTGGGCATGTCCCGACACGACCTGCGGATGCCGGAGCGCCTGTTCCTGGCCAGGCATGGCCAGACCGCGTGGAATCGCGAGCACCGGTTGCAGGGTCAGCTCGACTCCCCGCTGACCGAGGCCGGTATCGGGCACGCGAACGAGATCGCACGACGACTCGAGGGGGCAGGAGTCGGGATCGTCTGCACGAGTCCGCTGGGACGCGCACGACGGACCGCCGAGATCGTCGCGGCGCACCTAGACGTCGAGGTCGTCGCCGTGGACGAACTCGCCGAGGTGCACCACGGGTCCTTCGCGGGTCGCACGTGGGACGAACTCGAGGAGGCCAGCCCCGGCATCCGCGCTCTGCGATCGGAGAACCGCTACGGCTGGGCGTTCCCCGGCGGCGAGAGCTACGCCTCTGCACGCCCGCGGGCACTCCGCGCCCTGGACGAGTGCTCCTGGGCGGGCGAGGGCACACCGCTGATCGTCGCCCACGAGATGATCGGCCGCCTGCTGCGCGCAGCGATGCGCGGATTCAGTCATGCGGAAGCGCTCGCACTGCGCCATCCTCACGGCATCGTCTTCGAGATCACTCGCGGAGCAGAGCGGCTGGTCTGAGAGGCGGGCGGACACCACCCGCGACGCTAGCGTCCGTGGCGGAACCGCGCTCAGCCCTCGTCGTCGGGCAGAAGGTCGGGACGGCGGCGCCGAGTGCGCTCGATCTGCTGCTCGCGGCGCCAGGCCGCGATCGCCCCGTGGTTGCCGCTCAGCAGGATCGGCGGCACCTCGCGGTCGCGCCAGACCGACGGCTTCGTGTACGACGGGTACTCGAGCAGTCCGTCCTCGTGCGATTCCTCGACGAGGCTCTCGGGGTTGCCGACGACGCCGGGGATGAGCCGGCCGATCGCCTCGACCATCGCCATGACGGCGACCTCTCCCCCGTTCAGGACGTAGTCGCCGAGGCTGATCAGCCGCACCTCGCCGAGCGCCGCGGCCTCTTCGAACACGCGCTCGTCGATGCCCTCGTAGCGACCGCAGCCGAAGATCAGATGCTCTCGATCCGCGAGCTCGCGGGCCGTGGACTGCCGGAAAACCTCGCCGGCCGGCGAGGGGAAGATGATGGTGGGGCGCCCTTCGACGCGCTCAGGGACCGAGGCCGCGCGAGTGGGTTCGGCAGCGAGCTGATCGAGGGCGAGGCCCCACGGCTCCGGCTTCATGACCATGCCAGCGCCGCCGCCGTAGGGCGTGTCGTCGACGGTGCGGTGCCGGTCGCCGGTCCAGTCCCGCAGATCGTGGACGTTCAGATCCAGGATCCCGCTGTCCCGCGCCTTGCCGAGCAGGGAGAGGGTCAGCCCGTCGAAGTACGACGGGAAGATCGAGACGACGTCAATCCGCACCAGGCGCGTCCTGCTCGGCGGCGTCCTCCGCGGGGCCATCGGTGGGAGCGTCATCCTCGGCGAGCTCTTCGAAGAGCCCGGCGGGCGGCGTGACGATGATCCGCCCCGCGGCGATGTCCACGGTCGGCACGATCGCCGCGACGAACGGAACCATGATCTCGGATCCGGACGCGGGTCGGACGATGAGCAGATCCTGTGCGGGCAGGTGGTCCACGCGGATCACCCGGCCGACGACGACGTCGTCGCGGACGACGTCGAGTCCGGTGAGCTGGTGGTCGTACCAGGCGTCGTCCTCGGGCTCCTCGGAGTCGTCCTGGTCGATCCACAGGATCGCCTTGACGAGGCCTTCGGCGGCGTCACGGTCATCGACGCCCTCGAAGAACACGACGGAGCTGCCGTTCATTACCCGGTGCTCGCGGACCGTGATGGACTTGCCGTGCCACGGAGATGCCTCCGGCACCTGCAACGTGAACTCGGCGCCGGGCACGAAGCGTCCAGCAGGATCGTCGGTGTAGAGCTCCAGCTTGAGTGCACCCTTGAGCCCGTGCGCCTTGACGAGGCGCCCCACACGCAGCTGGTTGCGTCCGTTGGGGCGATCGGTGACAGCCACGCTCAGTCGTCCGCGACGTCGACGCGAACGCGACGTCCGTCCGCGAGCGCGGTGATCAGCGTGCGCAGGGCCTTGGCGGTGCGGCCGCCGCGCCCGATCACGCGCCCCCTGTCATCGGGGTGCACATGCACCTCGAGGACGTCGCCACGAGGCGACGAGGTGGCGGTGATGGTGACATCCTCCGGGTGATCGACGATCCCGGAGACGATGTGCTCGAGCGCGGCAGCCAGCACGACGGATTACTCCGCGTCGGCCGCAGCCTCGGCTGCGTCCTCGGCGGGGGTCTCGACGGGAGCCTCCTCAGCGGGAGTCTCCTTCTTCTCGACCTTGGGCTTGATGACGGACTTCTTGGCCGAGTTGGCCTCGAAGGCGACCTTCTCGCCGGCGACCTTGAGGGTGGACTTCGCGTCCTTGTCGCCCTTGAACTTGCCCCAGTCGCCCGTGATCTTGAGGATGGCGGCGACCTGCTCGGTCGGCTGAGCGCCGACCGACAGCCAGTACTGCGCCCGCTCGGAGTCGACCTCGATGAACGAGGGCTCCTCGGTGGGGTGGTACTTGCCGATCTCCTCGATCACACGACCGTCGCGCTTGGTGCGCGAGTCGGCGACGACGATGCGGTAGTAGGGCGCACGGATCTTGCCCAGGCGCTTGAGACGAATCTTGACAGCCACGATTCTCCTGAATGGTGTGGAAGGAAGACGAACTGATCACCAGAAGCGTGGGGTGCACACCCGGTGGAAGCTCTGCGGGTGGATCACGGCCGGATAGAGGGTCGAGCGGCGATCCAGCTATCCATTCTGCCAGATCCGCGCCGCTGAGGCGAAACGGCGCGAACGGCGCGCCGCGTCAACGCGGCGTGCGCATCCATTCCTCGATTCCGGTCGCGTCGATCGGGAGGGCGGAGGACAGCACTTCGGCGCCCGTGCCGGTGATGAGGACATCGTCCTCCAACCGCACACCGATGCCTCGCAGCTCGGGCGGGAGCGATTCGTCGAACGCGTGGAAGTAGAGTCCCGGCTCGACCGCGAGCACCATCCCGTCGCGCATCGCGGAGCCCTGATACGCCGCGTACCCCGAGGACGCGCAGTCGTGCACGTCGAGCCCGACGTGATGGCCCACGCCGCACACGATGAACCGCCGGTGTTGCTGCCCGTCGGGTGACATGGCCTCATCCACCGAGACATCGAGCAGACCCCAGTCGTGCAGCCCCTGGGCGAGTACCTCCATGCTCGCCACGTGGAAATCGCTCCACGCCCGTCCGGGGCCCACAGCGGCGAGAGCGGCGCGGTGCGCGCGCTCCACCAGATCGTGCACCTGCCGCTGCACAGCGGTGAAAGATCCCGACGCGGGGAACGTCCGGGTGATGTCGGCGGTGTACCCGGTGCGCTCTTCCACTCCCATGTCCAGCAGCAGCGCGGCTTCGGGATCAACGGCCCCCTCCGCGCGCACCCAGTGCAGAATCGAGGCGCGCGCACCGGATCCGACGATCGTGGCGTAGCCAGGACCGTTGCCCGCGGTCCGCGCGTGGCGGTCGAACGTGCCCTGCAGCCAACGCTCCCCTCCCCCGGCGATCGCCGTCGGGATCTCCCCCACGGTCGCCGCGAACCCCGCGACCGTGTGGTCCACGGCCGCGCGCAGCTGCGCGATCTCCCACGGATCCTTGATCATGCGCAGCTCGGAGAGCGTCCTGGCAAGCTCCGTCGACCGCGGTACCGAAGCGATGCCGGGGGACGCCGTGCCTGCGAGCTGCAGGGTGCCTTCGTCGACGTGGAGCTCCTCGAGCGGCCGAGTGCGGAGCGACAGCGCCTCCGCATACTCCGCGAGCCCCGGCATCGGGCCGACCCACAGCTCGCCGCGCAGCGCGGAGGCGAAGAAGCCCTCGTCACCCGGGCGGAACGGCGCCGGCAGGTAGAGGACCGCGACATGACCGCTCCCCGCCGGCTCCATCACGAGGACCGCATCCTCGATCGGTGCGCCGACAAGCCACAGGAAGTCACTGTCGGCGCGGAACTCATAGACAGTGTCGTTCGCACGCACAGGCGCCCGTCCCGCGCCCACCGAGAGCCGTCGGCCTGGCAGTGCTTCCGAGAGCCGCGCGCGGTGCGCCGCGGCGGCCGCTGCAGCCCCCGGCGTCAGCGCCGGGGAGCGATCCGGATCCCCCCAGCCAGCGCCCATCGTGCGGACGAAGCCGGGCGCGAGCGTCAGCCGTGGCATGCGCGGATCGCGTTCTTCTGGCACGGGCATCGACGCGGACGGGGCGTGGCTGTGGTCGAGGGACATTCGTTCTCCTTCGGGAATCGAGAGGATGCGCCGGGGCGCGGCAGGATCAGTTCAGCGTCCGGCAGTGCGCACGCGGGAGTCCATGACGGCGTAGAGCACGTCCACGACCAGGTTCGACACGACGACGAAGAACCCGCCGAGCAGCACGATCGCGATCACGACCGGCCGGTCCTGCATCGCGACGCTCGTGACGGCGAGGCTTCCGACCCCGAGAAGCCCGAAGACCTGCTCGATCACGATGACACCGCCCAGCATGAGACCGATGTCGATCCCGAGCTGCGTGACCAGCGGCGGCATCGCGCTGCGGAACGCGTGCGTATAGGTCACCCGACGTTCGGTGAGGCCCTTGGCACGGGCGGTGCGGATGTAGTCCTGGCCGAGCACCTCGAGCATCTGTCCCCTGGTGAGACGCGCGTAGACGGCGGCGACCACGAGCGCGAGCGTCAGCCAGGGCAGCGCGAGGTGCCACGCCCATCCGAGCGGGTCGTCGACGAAGGGGACGTAGCCTCCTGGCGGGAACAGCTGCAGCCCCGCTTTGGACGGGAGGAAGTAGAGCAGGTACAGCGCCATCATGCCGAGCACGAAGGTCGGGAAGCTGATACCCACGATCGCGAAGGCCTGCCCGACGCGGTCGCGCACGGAACCAGGATGTTTGGCAGAGGCGATGCCGATCGGGATCCCGATCGCGAGCCAGAGGATCACCGCGCCGAACACGAGCGACAGCGTCACCGGGATGCGAGAGAGCAGCAGGTCCGCGACCGGCAGGTTCGAGCGGTACGAGTAGCCGAGATCGCCGTGCAGCAGGTTTCCGATGAAGCGCAGGTACTGCACATAGATGGGCTGGTCGAGCCCGAGCTTCATGCGGATCTGCGCCATCAGCTCCTCCGTCGCCTTGTCGCCGGCGATGATCCGAGCAGGATCGGAGGGCGTCACGTAGAACAGGAAGAACACGAACACACTGAGCAGGAACAGCACGAGGATCCCGAACAGCACGCGGGAGACGATGAACTTCGTCATCTGCGGGCTCCTCCCTTGCGGCCGGACGGATCCAGCGCATCGCGCAGTCCGTCGCCGAACAGGTTGAACGAGAGCGTCAGGGCGAGCAGTGCCGTGCCGGGCACGACGACCATCCACCACGCGACGAGGTAGAGCGAGCCGTTCGCGGCATCCGCGAGCATGTTGCCCCAGCTCGCGGTCGGAGGCACGATCCCGAGTCCGAGGAAGGACAGCGTCGCCTCGAACACGATCGCCGACGGGATCATCAGCGTGGTGTACACGATGATGGGAACGACAAGGTTGGGCACGATGTCGCGGACCATGATCGCCCAGCGCGACGCACCGAGCGATCGCGCGGCCTCCACGAACTCACGGTGGCGCAGCGCGATCACCTGTCCGCGGATGATGCGGGCCAGCCCCGTCCAGCTGAAGAAGACGATCACCGCGATCGAGAGCGACAGGCTCGGACCGAGCACCGACACGAGCGCGATCGCGCACAGCAGGAACGGCACGCTCATGACGAGGTCGGTGATGCGGCTGAGGATCGTGTCGACCGGGCCCCCGAGGAATCCGGAGACGAGGCCGACGACGACGCCGATCACCGAAGCGATGATCGAGGCGACCACGCCCACGAGAAGGGAGACCTGCGCGCCGTAGGCGAGCCGGACCAGAACGTCGCGGCCGAGCTGATCGGCCCCCAGGAGGAAGTCGCCGGACGGTCCGACAGGGATTCCGTCCGGGCTGAGCCCCGTGTCGCGGAACTGATCGTTCGGGCCGTGCCCGGTCCAGGTCGCGATGAGCGGCGCGCACAGTGCGAACAGCACGATGAGCACGATCATCGCGGCCGATGCGATGCTCGCCGGATCCCGGCGCAAGCGCTGCAGCGTCAGGTACCAGGAGCCGCGCAGTTGCACGTCGGCGGAGCTGCGGGCGGCGATCGCCGCCGTGCGGGGGGTCACGAGCTTCATGCCGCCTCTCCTTCCACGATCTCGATGAGCTGTCGGTCCGCGCGCTGCGAGGGGACCTCGGGCGGTGCGGCGGCGAGGAGCGTGCGGGTGAAGGGATGCTGAGGATCGCGGTAGAGCGTCTCGGCGTCGCCGAGCTCGACGATCCGGCCGCCGTCCATGACCGCGATCCGGTCGCACACGTGGCGCACCACGGCGAGGTCATGCGAGATGAACACGTAGGTCAGCCCGAGTTCGCGCTGAAGATCGGCGAGGAGATTCAGCACCTGAGCCTGGATCGACACATCCAGCGCCGAGACCGGCTCGTCGAGGATCACGAGTTCCGGGTGGAGGGCGAGCGCGCGGGCGATGCCGATGCGCTGGCGCTGACCGCCGGAGAACTGCGCAGGGAAGCGGTTGTAGTGCTCGGGATTGAGGCCCACCAGCTCCATGAGCTCCTGCACCTTGGCGCGCCGCTGCTCACCGGCCGCGAGGCGGTGGATGCGGAACGGATCGCCGATGATGGATCCGACCCTGCGGCGCGGGTTCAGCGATCCGAACGGATCCTGGAACACCACCTGCACCTTGCGGCGCAGCTCACGCCACTCCGCGCGGCTCAGCGCGGCTGGATCCGCGCCGTCGAACGAGACGGAGCCGGCCGTCGGAGCGATGAGTCCGGCCAGAGTGCGAGCGAGCGTCGTCTTGCCGCAGCCGCTCTCCCCCACCAGCCCCAGAGTCTCCCCGCGCCGCACCTCGATCGAGATGTCGTCGAGCACCCGCCGCGAACGTCCCCGTCCCGACGCGAAGTCGAGCGAGACCGCGTTCGCCGAGGCGATGATCCGCGGTGCGTCCGCGGGCACCTCCGAGGCTGCCACGGGCTGGGTCGTGGCGGGCTCGGACGGCGCGTCCTCAAGCCAGCACGCGACCTCCGTGCCGTCGTCGTAGCGGCGCAGCGAAGGGGCGATGGCGCAGATGTCCATCGCGTCAGGGCAGCGATCGGCGAACACGCACCCGACCGGCGGTGCGAGCAGACTCGGCGGGCGCCCTGGGATGGGAATGAGCGGAACACCGGGCTCGCGGTTGAAGGACGAGGAGCGCAGCAGGCCCGCCGTGTAGGGGTGCGCGGGGGCTCCCAGCACTGCGGCGCTGGCGCCGACTTCCAGACGCTTGCCGCCGTACATGACCATGACGCGATCCGCGACCCGGGACAGCACACCGAGATCGTGGCTGATCATCAGGACCGTCGAGCCGGTCTCCTCGCGCATCTCGCCCAGCAGGTCCAGGATCTGCGCCTGCACGGTCGAATCGAGGGCAGTGGTCGGCTCGTCGGCGATGATGAGCGCGGGCCCCAGCGAGAGCCCCATCGCGATCATCACGCGCTGGCGCATGCCGCCGGAGAACTGATGCGGGTAGGCATCGAACCGAGCGCCGGCGTCGGGGATGCGGACCTTGTCGAGCAGCTCGATCGCGCGGGCCTTCGCCGCCTGACCGCTGACCTTCTCATGCGCACGGATCTGTTCCACGATCTGCCAGCCGATCGTGTACTGCGGGTGCAAGCTCGACAGCGGATCCTGGAAGATCATGCTGATCTCCCTGCCGCGCACGCCTCGCAGCGCCTCCGGAGCGAGCGTCAGCAGGTCCCGGCCGCGGAAGAGCGCCGCGCCCGAGGTCTCGGCACCGGCCACGAGACCCATGATCGATTGCACGAGTACGGACTTTCCCGACCCGGACTCGCCCACGATGCCGAAGAACTCCCCCTCGGCGACCGAGAACGAGACGTCGCGTACGGCATGCACCGTACCGTCCTCGGTCGGGATGTCGACGACGAGATTGGTGACTTCAAGAAGCGCCATCGCGCTCTCCTCTCTGCTCCGGTGGAACGGCGCGGACGCTGCCGCGCCGTTCCACCGGGTACGCCGTCTGTTACTTGGTCAGCCAGAGGTTGGTCCAGTCGCCGTTCTGGCTCTGCGCGTAGAAGTCGAAGCCCGCGACGCGATCGGAGTGGTACTTGGCGCCCTTGCGGTACGCGACGCTGACGATCGGCGCCTCCTCCATGACCGCCTGGTCGACCTGATGCCAGAGCGCGCCAGCTTCTTCGGTCGTCGATGCGGACAGCGCCTCGGTGGCGAGCTTGTCGGCCTTGTCGCTGTTGTAGTCGACGTAGTTGTACGTCTGCGGCGTGCCCGTGAACGTGAACTGAGGCTGGAAGACGCTGCGTGCTGCTCCGCCCTGCCAGTCCGGCGACCAGCCGACGAAGGCGACGTCCCAGGCACCCGAGGTGGCGTTGTCCGGGTTGGTCATGAAGTTCGCGTAGTAGTCCGTCGGCGGGACCGGCGTCAGTTCGAGCGTGATGCCGGACTTCTTCAGACTCTCCTGCACGGTCTGCGCGATGTTCGGCTGAACACCCAGATTGCGGTACGGCATCTTGAGCGTCACTCCGTTCGGGAAACCTGCCTCGGCGAGCAGCTGCTTGGCCTTGGCCGGGTCGCCCTTGGCGTCCTTGCTCGGGAACGGGTCATACGCCTTGTAGCCGAGGACACCGGGTCCGAAGATCCCGTTCGTGACGCCCGCGACCTCGGATCCGCCCAGGACCTGCACGACCGCGGCCTTGTCGACGGCGTAGTTCAGCGCCTCGCGCACCTTGATGTTCGCGAGGGCACCGCCGTTGTTCGGAGACTTGGTGTTGATCCAGATGAACTGGTCCACCGCCCCGTTCTCCACGAACTGCAGCTTCTTGTCCCCCGCGGCCTTCAGCTGGGAGATGTTCGCGATGCTCGGCGCCAGGTCGAAGAGCACATCCGCCGACCCTGCCTGCAGCTGCTGCATCGCGGCGTCGCCCTCGACGCCCATCGTCATCTCGATGCCGTCGACGTTCGCCGTCCGCAACGGGTCACCGGACGCCTTCCAGGACGGGTTGCGCTCGAGCACGAGCTTCGCATCTGGCGTGTATGACTTGATGCGGTAGGGACCCGAGGAGATGAAGTGCTGCCGGTACTCCGGGGAATCGGGAACGTAGTCCAGCACCTCGACGGGAGCCGGATCCGTCGAGTCCAGCGAGAGCATGTAGGGGAAGTCGCTCGCCGGCTCGGTGAGGTGGAATTCGACGGTCTTGTCGTCCACGGCCTTGATGCCGCTGATCGGGTTCGCCTCGACATAGGCCTTCATGGCCGCCGGGGCCGGATCGACCTTCGCGAACCCGGCGCAGAACTCGGCCATGCCCGCGATGAGGTTCTGGAAGTAGCCGAGCTGCGCCCCCGAGATCACAGGATTGCAGAGGCGCTGGAAGCCGCGGGCCACGTCGCCCGCGACGATCGGACGCGCGCCGCTCGGTGCGTCCCACGTGATCCCGTCCCGGAGCGTCACGGTATACGTCAGTCCGTCCGCGCTCGGCTTCGGGACCTCGGTCGCGAGATCCGGCTGCAGCTCGATGCGGGTCTTCGCATCGCTCGAGGCCTTGTAGCTGACGAGCGGACGGGCGATCGCGCGCATGACGTTGTAGGTGGGCACGTAGGCGGTGAGCTGCGGGTCGTAGTGATCCAGATCGCCCTTCGCGAGAACCTTGAGCACCCCGCCCTTGTGGGGTGTCCCTGCGGCGCCCGTGGCGTCGCCTCCACCTCCCGCGGAGCATCCGGTCGTGAGGACGGCCGCTGCAACGATGAGCGCAGCAGCAGCGCTGAATCTGGATTTCACCATGAGTCGCCTTTGATTCTCGGGTGGCACGTCGTCCCGGAGCGGGAGGCGACGCTCAGGCCGACCTCGTCGTCCTGATGTGTGACATATTACACATCACGCGCTAATGTGGAAGCATGCCCGATGTCTTCGCCGATCTCACCCTCGTGTCCGCGTCAGCGCTCGCCGCACGCGTCGATATGGGCACCGCGATCGCCGCGATCGCGGCCGTGCTGCGCGGAGGCTTCGACCCCGAGCAGGACCTGCCGCGCATGGTGCTGGATGTGCCGAACGGACAGCTGCTGCTCATGCCGGCCGCCGCGGACGGTGCCGTGGGGCAGAAGTTCGCATCGGTCGCGCCCGGCAATCCCGCGCACGGGCTCGACCGCATCCAGGCCGTGTACGTGCTCCTCGACGGCGAGACCCTCGCGCCGACCGCGATCCTGGACGGCACCGCCCTCACCGAGCTGCGAACGCCCGCGGTCTCGGCTGCGGGCCTCGATCTGCTCGCCGAACCAGAGGCCGGAGACCTGGTGGTGTTCGGCACGGGCCCCCAGGCGGTACGCCACGTCGAGGCGATCGCCGCGATCCGCCCGCTGCGCACCGTGCGTCTGATCGGGCGGGATGAGCAGCGACGCGCCGCCGCCGTCGCCGCCGCCGCCGCCTTCGCGCCACATGCGGAGGTCTCGGCAGGGTCGGTCTCAGATGTCGCCGCGGCAGATCTTCTCGTGTGCGCGACGAGTGCGTCCGAGCCGCTGTTCGCCTCGGGCCTGGTCCGCGACGACGCCGCGGTCGCCGCGATCGGATCCCACGAGGCGGGCAAGAGCGAGCTGGATCCGGCGTTGCTCGGACGAGGGCAGGTCGTCGTCGAGAGCCGGCGCGTGGCGCGGTCCGAGGCAGGCGACGTGATGCGCGCCGTCGCCGAAGGCGCACTGCGGGACGAGGACGTCGTGACCCTGCACGAGGTCTTCACCAGCGTCTTTCCCGTGGACAGGACCCGCCCGCGCATTCTCAAGACCTGCGGCATGGGCTGGCAGGATCTCGTCATCGCCCGCCGTGCGCTCTAAATCCCGCGCTCGCGCTCTTCGGGCCGCCCGGCTCGTCCCATCACACGCTCGAGAGGAGCACTCCATGGCCTGGACTTCCGGCACCGCACTCACCACCGAGGACTGGCACACCGCGGGAGAGCCGTTCCGCATCGTCGAAGGCGTGCCGACCCCTGGCGCCACCGTGGCGGAGCGCCGGGTGGCGGCGATGACCGGCGAAGCGGACGCCATACGGCGCTTCCTCTGCCTGGAACCTCGCGGCCACGATGACATGTACGGAGGCTTCCTCACTCCGCCCGACGACTCCGGCGCCGATCTCGGTGTGCTGTTCTGGCACAAGGACGGCTTCTCCACGGCGTGCGGGCACGGCACGATCGCGCTCGGAGCCTGGGCGGTCCGCACCGGTCGGGTCCCCTCGGATCCGGACGGCGAGACGACCGTGACGATCGACGTGCCGAGCGGTCGCGTCCAGGCCCTCGTACGGCAGGAGAAGGGCCGGATCATCGAGGTCGTCTTCCGCAACGTCGAGTCGCGGGTGCTCGCGCGCGGCATCTCGCTGACGACCTCGCTCGGGCGGGTCGACGTGGATCTGATCTTCGGCGGCGCCGTATACGCCACGCTGACCGCCTCCGCGGTCGGGCTGTCCGTGCTCCCGGAGCACACCGCCGACCTCATCCGCATCGGGCGCGAGATCAAGTGGGCGCTGAACGACCATCCGGCCGCTCAGCTCGACGACGCGCGGTTGAGCGGCGTGTACGGCACGATCCTGTTCGACGACCTCGGACGCACCGAACGCGGCCCCTGGCAGCGCAACGTCACCGTCTTCGCGGACGGCGAGGTGGACCGCAGTCCGTGCGGTTCCGGCACCGCGGCCCGCGTCGCGCTCCTCGCCGCGTCCGGCGCGCTCGGCGATGGCGAGGAGCTCACGCACGACTCGATCATCGGGACGCGCTTCCTCGCAACCGTCGCGGCCCGCACCCCGGACGGCGTGATCCCTGAGGTGCGCGGGCTCGCGCACCGGGTGGGATCGTGCACCTTCGACCTCGACGACGGCGATCCGCTGCCCGAGGGCTTCAGCCTGCGCTGACGCCGGGACGCCGTCGTATCGTGAAGCGTCCCGCTCCCCCTTCCATCCGCATCCCCATCCCCCCTGTGAAGGAGCATTCTCATGCGCACCGGATCCCTCAGCATCCTCGGAGCAGCCGTCTGGAACGGCGACCGTTTCGAAGACCGCGACCTGCACATCATCCACGGCGCCGTCGCCGATCGCCCTGCAGAGGGCGCGACGACCGTGGACGGCCGTGGCCGCTGGGTCATCCCCGGCCTCATCGATGCGCACTTCCACGCCTACGCGACCAGCCAGGACGGGCTCGAGGACGAGCGCGGCCCGCTGAGCTTCGCGGCGATCAACGGCACCCGCCGGCTCGGCGCGGCGCTGCGCCGCGGCTTCACCACCGTGCGCGACGTGGCAGGGGGCGACATCGGCCTCGCGCGCGCGATCGACGCGAACCTCTTCGACTCGCCGCGCTACCTGTTCACCGGCCCGGCGCTGAGCCAGACCGGCGGCCACGGGGATCCGCGCTCCGCGCACGTGGACATCTGCTTCAGCCATGGACACATGTGCGAGATCGTCGACGGCGTCGAGCCGCTGCGCCTCGCCGTGCGCAACCGGCTGCGCACGGGTGCGCACGCGATCAAGGTCATGACGTCCGGCGGCGTGTTCTCGCTCACGGATCCCATCCGGGTTCCGCAGTACTCCGCCGAGGAGCTGCGCGCCGTCGTCACCGAGGCGACGCGGCAGGGTTCCTATGTCGCCGCGCACGCCTATTCGTCCGAGGCCGTGCAGCACTCGATCGACAACGGGGTGCGCTCGATCGAGCACGGCAACCTCATCGACGCGTCGACCGCGGAGCGCATGGCCGCCGCCGGTGCTTACCTCGTGCCGACACTCGCCGCCTACGACGCCATGGACCGGCGCGGGGCGGGTATCGGCCTCAACGCCGTCTCGCTCGCGAAGAACGCCGAGGTGCTCTCGCACGGGCAGGAGGCGGTGCGCCTCGCGCTCGCCGCGGGCGTGCCCGTCGGATTCGGCACCGACCTCATGGGCGAACTCGAGGACGATCAGCTCTGCGGCGTGCGGCTGCAGGTCGAGGCGGGCGGCGCTGCGGCGACGCTGCACTCGATGACGACGGTCAACGCAGCCCTCATCCGGGACGACCGCGCGGGGCACCTCGGGCTCGGAGCGTACGGGGATGCCGTGCTGCTGACGGCCGACCCGCTCGCCGAGCCGGCGGCTCTGTGGGAGCAGGACGCACGGGGCCTCGTGGTGCGCGCGGGGCGCCCGATCGACTGAGACCGCTCAGATCGAAAAGGCGGCCGCCCCCCTCATGGGGCGGCCGCCTTTTCGTGCTGACGGCTCAGCGGGCGAAGGCGCCCCACTCTGTGGAGCGGCCTGCCGCGCTGCGGGTCTGCGGCACGTGCCACGGGTTGTCGTCGCGCAGCGGTGCAGGCAGCAGCTCCTGCGGCGCGTTCTGATACGCCACGCCGCGCAGGAACCGGCCGATGCCGGCGGTGCCCACGCTCGTCGCGTCGGTCGTGGTCGCCGGATACGGGCCGCCGTGCTGCATCGCCGGCGTCACCGCGACTCCCGTGGGCCAGCCTCCGAACAGCACGCGGCCACTCGTGGCGGCCAGGGCGTCGACGAGCGCGTCGAGGGATCCGTCGGCGAGCTCGTCCGCACGCGCGTGCACCGTCGAGGTGAGGTTGCCGGGGAACAGCTCCTCGTGCACCGCCGGGAGCTCCTCCGCGTCGGCGTAGCGGACGATGACGGACAGCGGCCCGAACGACTCCTCGAGCAGCTCCTCCCGGTGCGCTCGGAGCGTGTCGAGCCCCACCGCGACGACCGTGGGAGTCGCGTGGCGCTGCCCGCTCTCGTCCTCGCGGATCTCGCCCTCGGCGAGAACGGTCGCGCCCTCCGCACCGAGTACGGCGGACCTCCGCCCCTCGAATGCGCGCCCGATGCCGGGATTCAGCAGGCGGTGCTCGGCCACGCCGCCGGCAGCGGGTGCGACGGCGGACAGGTCGGCGTCATCCGGCACGAACAGGAAGCCGGGCTTCGTGCACAGCTGGCCGGCGGATCCGGCGACGGAGGCGACGAAGCCCTGCAGCAGCTCGGCATCCGCGTAGGTCGCATATACGGGGTTCACGCTGCCCAGCTCCCCGTAGAACGGGATCGGGCGCTGCCGGGCGGCGGCGATATCCGCCAGCATCCGGCCGACATGCGTGGAACCCGTGAAGGCCCCCGCGCGGATCCGCTCGTCCTGCAGCAGCGCGACACCGTTCTGCTGCCCCTCGATGAGCTGGAAGACACCGGCGGGCATGCCGGCGCCCTCGAGCGCCTCCGCGACGATCGCGGCCGTGCGGCGGGAGAGCTCGGGGTGCCCCGAATGCGCCTTGACCACGACGGGGCAGCCCGCCGCGAGAGCGGCCGCGGAGTCGCCGCCGGCCACCGAGAACGCGAACGGGAAGTTCGACGCGGCGAAGTTCAGCACCGGCCCGACCGGCTCCAGCACGCGGCGCACATCCGGGCGCGGCCCGATCACGTATGCGGCATCGGCGTCGTCGATCCGCGCGTCGAGGTAGGCGCCGTCGACGATCGTGTCCGCGAACAGCCGCAGCTGCCAGGACGTGCGCTTCAGCTCGCCCGTGAGCCGCGCCTCGGTGAGACCGGTCTCCCGCATCGCGATCGTGATGAGCTCCCCCGCATGCGCGTCGAGGGCGTCGGCGACCGCGACGAGGGCGGCACCACGGTCCGCGGGCGAGGTCGCGGCGAAAGGGCGGGCGGCCGCGGCGGCGCGCGCGGCGACCTCGGACACGGTGGTCGTGCTGTCAGTCATGCATCTCTCCTAGAAGACGAAGCCCTCGGGGAACGGATCGTCCCCGTCGAGGATGTACTGGCCGAGCCCGGTCACCCAGGCGCGGCCGGTGATCGTGGGGATCACGGCGGGCTTGTCGCCCACCGTCGTCTCGCCGACGAGGCGCCCGATGAACTCCGTGCCGATGAACGACTCGTTCACGAAAGGCGCGTCCAGCGCGAGCTCGCCTCGGGCGTGCAGTTCGGCCATACGGGCGCTCGTGCCGGTGCCGCAGGGCGACCGGTCGAACCAGCCGGGGTGGATGGCCATGGCATGCCGCGAGCGGACGGCGTCGGATCCGGGGGCGATGAACTCCACGTGGTGCACGTGGTCCGCGCCCTCCAGAACGGGATGCACGGGCGGCGCCTGCGTGTTGATCGCGTCCATGATCAGAAGGCCGGCGCGGACGATGTCGTCCTGGCGCGCCCGGTCGAACGGAAGCCCGACCTCGTCCAGGTCGACGAGAGCGTAGTAGTTGCCGCCGAAAGCGACGGAGTACGTGATCTCCCCGATCCCGGGGACCTGGATCCGCTCGTCGAGACGGTCCACGAAGCTCGGGACGTTCTCGATCGTCACGTTCACGGCGCGGCCGTCCTCGACGGCGACCCGCGCGATCACAAGACCAGCCGGAACGTCCAGCCGGATCTCGGTCACCGGCTCGGTCACCTCGACCATGCCGGTCTCCACCAGCACCGTTGCCACGCCGATCGTGCCGTGCCCGCACATCGGCAGGAACCCGGACGCCTCGATGAACACGACGCCCCAATCGGCGTCGTCGCGCGCGGGCGGCTGCAGCAGCGCGCCCGACATCGAGGCGTGCCCGCGCGGCTCGTTCATCAGAAATCCGCGCAGGCCGTCGAGGTGCTCCATCGCATACAGGCGGCGGTCGTTCATCGTCGCGCCGGGGATCCGGCCCACGCCGCCCGTGACGACGCGGGTCGGCATCCCCTCGGTGTGCGAGTCGACGGCCTGCAGCACACGGCGCGCGCGCATCAGCGTGCTCCCGCCGAGCGACCGAGCCCGCGTCCCGTCCCGAACGCGCCTCGCATCACGCGACCACCGCGGAGCGCGCCGCCAGGGCGGCGAGGGCGCGCTCGGTGTCGGCGGTGACCTGGGCACGCTGCTCGGCGCTCAGCGGGCCGCGCGGCGGACGGGTGGGGCCGCCGTAGGAGTTGCCGCAGATGTCCATGGAGAGCTTGATCGCCTGCACGAACTCGGTGCGCGAGTCCCAGCGGAACACTGCGACGAGCTGCTCGTAGAGCGCCTTCGCCTCGTGCCACTTCCCTTCGGCGCAGAGGGTGTAGAGCTCGACCGCCTCGCGCGGGAAGGCGTTCGGGTAGCCGGCGAACCAGCCCACGGCGCCGTTCACCATGAGCTCGAAGAGCACGTCGTCGGCACCGGCGATGATGTCGATGTCGCACAGTTCCTTGATCTCGTAGACGCGGCGCACGTCGCCCGAGAACTCCTTGATCGCCACGACCTCGGGGATCTGCGCGAGCTTCGCCACGAGCGACGGCACCAGGTCGACCTTCGTGTCGAAGGGGTTGTTGTAGGCCATGATCGGCAGGCCGGCCTTCGCGACCTCCTCGTAGTGCGCGATGACCTCGCCCTCGTTGGCGCGATAGATGGTCGGCGGCAGCAGCAGCACGCCGTCCGCGCCGTCCTCGCGGGCGAGCTCGGCCCACTTCCGCGCCTGATGGCTGCCCACGCCGTGCACGCCGGCGATCACGATGCCCCGGCCGTCCACGGCCTCGACGGCGACCTGGATCACCTTGCGGCGCTCCTCGTCGGTGAGCGAGGAGTACTCCCCGAGGGAGCCGTTCGGGCCGACGCCCCGGCAGCCGTTGGACATGAGGAAGTCGACGTGCTCGCCGAACTTGTCGTAGTCGACGGCGAGTCCGGCCGGTGCCGAGGAGTCCTCGGTGAAGGCCAGGGTGGTCGCGACGACGACGCCGCCGAGGTCCATGGTCTGCTCAGTCATTGCGATGTCCATTCTCTCCGTTCCCGCGCCGCCATGGCCGGGTTCTCGTGTGCGGGCCGCGTGGTGGTCCGCTCCGGGAAGTGTCGTGCGACGTCCTCGTCGCCAGTAATACGTAACATATCACCCACTACTAAACCTCGGCAAGGATCCGTCGCCGGTTCAGTCCGCGAGGGCCTGACAGGTCGCGGCGAGCTCGCCGATCCGCACCGACGACAGCACGGGACGGCGGTCGTAGCCCACGGGGGCGCCGATGATGTCCTCGACGCTGCGCCCGCACGTGCGCGCCTGGCAGGCGCCGAGGCCCGCCCGCGTGGCGAGGCGCATCCCCCGTGAGGACGCCGCCGCATACTCGTCGAGGGCATCGCGACGCACCGACTCGCAGCGGCAGACGATCGTCTGCGCGTCGAGCCAGCGGGTCCAGCCGGAGCCGATCCGGTGCGTCTGGAGTCGAGCGGCGAAGGCTCGCATGCGGCGGCGCGCGGCCAGCGGCGCCCGGTACCGGATGTCCGCCGCCGCGACGCCGGCCGCGGCGAGGCCCGCGACGGCCCCCTCCGCGAGAGCCGCGTCGGCGCCGCCGATCCCGGTGATCTCCCCGGCCGCATACACGTCCGGCACGCTCGTGTCCTGCGACGATCCGACCAGGACGAACCGGTCCGACCCGATCTCGCAGCCGGCCTGGATGGCGGCCTCCAGCCGCGGGGTGAAGCCGTGGCCGAGCGCGACCGCGTCGCATTCGACGGTGCGCTCCGTCCCCGGGATCGGACGCCAGTCGACGTCGACGCGCTGCACGGTCGCGGCCTCGACGGCCGACTCGCCGTGGATGCGGGTGACCGCGGAACCGAAGCGGTACGGCGTGCGGTGCGCGGCGATCGAGCCCAGGTACGACGCCAGCTCCCCCGCTTTGCCCGCAGCGGCGGTGAGTTCCCAGGGGCGCCGTCCCCAGCCTCGCGCGATGGTCGCGATGCTCGCCGCCTCCACGATCTCGGCCACCTCGCCGCCGACGCGGCCGATGCTCTGCGCGACGGGCAGGAGGAACGGGCCTGCTCCGCCGACCACCGTGCGCGCGCCGAGCCGCACCCCGTCCCGCTTCGCGAGTGCCTGCGCCGCACCCGCAGAGGTCACCCCTGGCAGCGTCCATCCCGGTACGGGGAGCACACGATCGTGCGCGCCCGTGGCGATCACCAGGGCATCGGCCAGCACGGTCTCGCCGCGGCGCTGCGCGGCGTCCGCCGGCCCGATCAGGGCGTGCACGCGTACGGGGGCTCCCGGCTCGATCCGCCACACCGACGCGGAGGACAGAACGCGCGCGCCCGACAGAGCCTCCTGCAGCTGACGGAACCGTGCGGTCTGATGCTGCAGGTGCGGATCCGTGAGCTCGGGATGATGCCGCCAGAACTGTCCGCCGACGCGCTCGCCCTCATCCAGGACCGTGACGTCCGCACCGGCCTCGACCGCGGCGGCCGCGGCCGCGAGTCCCGCCGGTCCTGCGCCGATGACCACCACACGCCGCGCGCTCATGCCCGCACCTCTCGCTCCACGATGTCGCCCTCGCAGGCCTCGCGCTGACAGGCGCGCACGCCCTCGACGCCGTTGACCGTGAGCACGCAGTCCTGACACACGCCCATTCCGCAGAAGATGCCGCGCTCGGCCCCCGCCGCGGTACGCCACGTGCGCCGGCCGGACGACAGCAGCACGCCGGCGATGGTCTGCCCGTCACGCCCGGAGACGGCGACGCCGTCCACGCTGATCTGCACCGTCATGCCGCGCTCTCCTGTTCCCGCGCACCATGTGCCGCGCGCTCCGCGCCCCGCCCGTCCGGTCCCTGCAGGCTGGCCCGCGAGGGCAGGAACGGGGTCGGATCCAACGGCGCCGCGGCACCGAGGACCGCGTGCGCGATGAGCGCGCCCGTGGTCGGGGCGAGGCCGATGCCCGCACCCTCGTGACCGGCCGCGTGGAAGAGGCCGGCGACCGTGGCGTCGGCGCCGATCGCGGGCAGGTGGTCGGGAGCATAGGGACGGAACCCGTAGTAAGTGCGCAGCAGCATGGTGTCGCGCAGGAAGGGGAACAGCTGCGACGCCTTCGCCGCGATCTCCGAGAGCGGCGCGAGCAGCCCCTCGCCCGAGAAGCCGACGCGTTCACGGCTGGACCCGATCAGGACGGTGCCGGACGGCGTGGACTCGACCACGGTCGACGTCTGCAGCGCCGCATCGGCGGAACCCACCGCGCCCACGTAGTCGGCGTCGTACACCTTGTGGAACACCCGCTGCGGCATCGCGGCCGTGACGAGGATCGTGCCGCGGCGCGGGCGGATGTCCAGCGTGCTGCCGAACAGCGCCGCCGCCTCGCCCGCCCAGGGCCCTGCGCAGTTGACCACCGCGTCCGCCTCGACCAGACCGCGCGCAGTGCGCACCCCCGTCACCCGCTCGCCGACGACGACGCCCGCCACCACGTCGTCGAGCACCAGGCGCGCGCCCTGGTGCACGGCGCGGGCCAGCATCGCCTGCGTGGCCAGACTCGGTTGCACCTGCGCATCGTCGGGATAGTGCACGCCGCACGCGATCTCGGGGCTCAGGTGCGGTTCGGCGGCACGCAGCGCCGCCTCATCCAGTGCCTCGGAGCGGATGCCGATGCCGCTCTGCGACATCGCGAAAGACCTCAGCGCATCCGCGCCGCCGGGGAAGGCGACGACGATGCCGCCCTTCGCCTCGAACTCCGTCGCGGGCTGGCCGGGGACGCGCTCCGCGTCGAGTCTCTCGGCCAGCGCGCGCCATGCGCGATTGGCCTCGATCGCCAGCTCCGCCTCGGCCCCCGGCTCCTTGTCGGAGACGAGGATGTTCCCCTCGCACCGGCTCGAGGTCTCCCCCGCGACACCCGTGCGATCGATGACGATCACCTCGGCTCCCGCCTCGACGAGCGCGAGCGCGCAGGCCGCGCCGACTGCTCCGGCGCCGATCACGACGACCCTCATTCACGCCTCCTGACGTGCGCATCCGTTCGTTGACACGCGAGTAACATGTGACATTTTACAACGTCGTCGGAGCTGTCGGAGGCGACTCTCCGGCGCAGATCCGCCGACTCTGCGGATCCGCGCCGGAGATCAACCGCCGAGGTATGCGTCGACCACCCTGGCGTCCGCTGCGAGCTCGGCCGCTGAACCGGACAGCGTCGCCCGACCGGTCTCCACGACGTACGCACGGTCGGCGATCCGCAGAGCAGCCCTTGCGTTCTGCTCCACGAGCAGTACCGTGGTCCCCTGCGCGTTCACCGCCTGGATCGTCTCCATGACCTGCTTGACCACGAGCGGCGCGAGGCCCATGGACGGCTCGTCCAGCAGGAGCAGCCTGGGGCCGCCGACGATCGCACGCCCGATCGCCACCATCTGCTGTTCGCCGCCCGAGAGGGTTCCGCCCTGCTGCTTGCGGCGCTCCGCCAGGCGAGGCATGAGCGCGTAGACCTGATCCACCCGCTGCGCGATCAGCTTCTGATCCCGCACGGTGTATCCGCCGAGCAGCAGGTTCTCGTGCACGGTCATGGTGGAGAAGATCCGCCGGCCCTCCGGCACGTGCACGAGCCCTGCGGCCACGATGTCCCAGGGCTTCGCCGTGGCGAGGTCGATGTCGCCCCAGCGCACCGTGCCGCTCTTGGGCCGCACGAGCCCGGAGAGCATGTTCATGGTCGTCGACTTGCCCGCGCCGTTGTTGCCGAGCAGGCAGACGATCTCGCCCTCGTGCACGTCGAAGCTCAGCTCCCGCAGCGCGTGCACGCGGCCGTAGTAGACGTCTACCGCCTGAACCGTGAGCGAGCTCATGAGCGCTTCCCCTTCTTCGTCGTGCCGTCACCCTCGAGCAGGGACAGATCCACCGTGCCGGTCTGCAGCTTCGTCGCGTCGAGGGGCTCGTCCTCGACGCCGAGGTACGCCTCGATCACGACCGGATCGTTCTTGATCTGCTCCGGGGTCCCGACGGCGATCTCCTTGCCGTAGTTGAGCACGACGATGCGCTCGGCGAGCTCCATGATGAGGCCCATGTCGTGCTCGATCAGCACCACCGCGACCCCGAGGTCGCGGATGCGGCGGATGAGCTGCATGAGCGCCTGCTTCTCGCTGAAGTTCAGGCCGGCCGCCGGCTCGTCCAGCAGCAGCAGCTTCGGACTCGTGGCCAGCGCCCGCGCGATCTCCACGCGGCGCTGCTCGCCGTACGGCAGCTGCGTCACGTAGAGGTTCTCGTCATCCGTGAAGCCGACGAAGTCGAGCCAGCCGCGTGCCGCCTCAGCGCAGGCGAGTTCGGCACGACGATAGCCGGGGGTGTGCAGGAACGTCGCCCAGAAGCCCTCGCGCAGGTTCGCGTGCATGGCCGTCTTCACGTTGTCCAGCACACTGAGCTCGCGGAACAGCCGCAGGTTCTGGAACGTGCGCGCCATCCCCCACTTCGTCACCCGCGACGGCAGCACCCGGTAGAAGCCGAAGCTCTGCAGCAGGTCGACCAGGCGGAGACGGCGCCAGAAGCCCGGCGCCTCCCGCACGATGTCCTTGCCGTCGAAGACGACGGATCCGGATGTCGGCAGATAGAACCCGGAGATGCAGTTGAACGCGCTCGTCTTGCCCGCGCCGTTCGGCCCGATCACCGCGAGGATCTCGCCCTCCTGCACCGAGAAGCTGAGACCGTCGACGGCCTTCACCCCGCCGAACTGCAGCCGCAGCTCCGAGACCTCCAGCAGCGCGCTCATCGCCCCTCCCCCTCTTCCGCGGTCGCATCCTCCGCCGCGAGCGGCGTATCGTCCTCGTCGACCGGCACCGGCGCGAGGAACCCCTGGGTGGGCGGCGGCACCGGCCGCCGTTTCCGCAGCCACGGCAGGATCGCCGTGGAGGGCCAGAGTCCCGACGGACGGAACAGCATCACGACCACGAGCAGCACGCCGAAGATGAGGAAGCGCCACTCGGAGAAGTCGCGGAGGAGTTCGGGGGCGAGCGATACGAACAGCGCGCCGATGATGACGCCGGGGGTGGATCCCATGCCGCCCAGCACGACCGCCATCAGGATCAGGGCGGAGTAGAGGAACTGGAAGCTGTTCGGGCTGATCGCGCTGAGGTGCGTGGCCATGAGCTGACCCGCGACGCCCGCCCAGACCGCGCCGATGATGTAGGCGGAGATCTTCGCGAGGTAGGTGTTGATGCCCATGGCCTCGGCGGCGTCCTCATCGTCGCGGACGGCCTTCCAGGCGCGGCCCATCTTGCCCTTCGCAAGGCGGCCCGCGCCGATCACGCCCACGAGCACGACGATCGCTGCGACGAAGTAGTAGAACAGCACGCGCTGCGGGAACACCAGCCCGCCGATCGTGAGCCCGTCGGCGAAGCTCCAGTCGCCGAAGCTCCACGTCGGGATCCCGTGGATACCCGAGGGCCCTCCGGTGATCTTCAGGTTGTTGGCGGTGATCCGGATGATCTCACCGAAACCGAGCGTGACGATGGCGAGATAGTCGCTGCGCAGACGTAGAGTCGGCGCGCCGATGATGATGCCGGCCACCATGCAGCACAGGATCGTCGCGGGCAGCGCCATCCACATCGGCAGCCCCACCACGGTGGTGAGGATGCCCGAGACGTAGGCGCCGACCGCGAAGAAGGCGATGTAGCCGAGGTCGAGCAGGCCGGCATAGCCGACGACGACGTTCAGGCCCATGCACAGCATCACGTAGATGAGCGCGCTCGTGGCGATCGACATCGTGTAGCGCGACGCGTCGACGAACGGGAGCACGGCGAGGAGCACGATGCACAGCCCGCCGAGGGCGCGCAGGAATCCCTGCTGAGAGGAGAACACGCCGCGCGGGGCGGACGGACGGTCGAACAGCGGCGAGGGCGCACGCAGCTTCGCGTCGCGCAGCGCCGAGGTCACGGAGCCTGGGGTGGTGGTGCCGGACATGTCACATCCTCTCGACGACGCGGGCGCCGAGCAGCCCCGTCGGTTTGAAGGTGAGGAACAGGATGAGGAAGGCGAACGAGAAGACGTCGCGCCATTCGCCGCCGAACCACGCGGATCCGAACGACTCCAGCAGGCCCAGCAGCAGGCCGCCGAGCATGGCGCCGTACAGGTTGCCGATGCCGCCGATCACGGCCGCCGTGAACGCCTTCAGGCCGATGATGAAGCCCATCAGGAAGTCGATCGAGCCGTAGTAGGCCCCGGCCATGACGCCGGCGGCGCCCGCGAGCGCCGATCCGATGAAGAACACGGTCGCGATCACCCGGTTCACGTTGATGCCCATGAGCTGGGCACCCTGCGGATCCAGGGCGATCGCTCGCATCGCCCTGCCCTGCCTGGTGCGTTCGACGATGTGCGCGAGCACGAGCATGAGGGCGGCGGCGATGATGACGAGCACGATCTGCGCCGGCGTGATCCGCATGCCGAGGAAATCGAAGCCGGCGGACTCGAGCCGCACCGGGAAGGCCTCGGGGTTCGGCCCGAAGATCTGCCGCACGGCGTACTCCAGGGTGAAGGAGACACCGATCGCGGTGATCAGCACCGCCAGGCGGGGGCTCTTGCGCAGGGGCCGGTACGCGATCCGCTCGATGCCGACGCCGATGAGTCCGGTCGTCACCATCGACAGCAGGAGGATCACGAGCAGCAGCGGGATGGATGACTCGTTCGAGATCCCGAAGGCGGAGAGTGTGGCGAAGCCGGCGAACGCGCCGAGCATGTAGATGTCGCCGTGCGCGAAGTTGAGCAGCTTGATGATCCCGTAGACCATGCTGTAGCCGAGCGCGACGAGGGCGTAGAACGAGCCGACGATGAGGCCGTTCCAGATGAGTTGCATCACGAGGGATGTCCTTTCCGGGGCAGCGGAGACCGAGGCGGGGGCGGCCGCGGAGAGCCGCCCCTGACGCGGTCAGCCCTGCAGGTCGTCCTTGAGGACGAACTTGCCGGAGGAAGGATCGATCGACACGATCACGAAGCCGCCGCCGGACCGGGTGTGGTCGGGCATGAAGGTCAGCGGACCGGCGAGCGTCTTGAAGTCCTTGAGGCCTTCGAGCGCCTTGACCACACCGTCGAAGTCGGTGCCCTTGGCCGTCTTCATCGCCTCGGCGACGACCTTGACCGCGTCGTAGGACTGGGTCGAGTACGGGCCGGGGTCGGCACCGGCGAGCTTCTTGTAGTCGGCGATCCACTTGTCGGCGCCCTTGAGCATGTCCGGCGTCTGCGTGAAGGTGCCGAGCACGTTCTCGGTGTATCCCTTGCCCGCGATCTCGGCGAACTTCGCATCGACGGATCCGTCGCCGACGAGGAACGTCCCGGAGAAGCCGGCGTCCTTGGACTGCCGCGCGATCAGGCCGCCCTCCTGGTAGTACCCCGTCCAGTACACGAGATCGGGCTTGGCGCCGGACAGCTGCGTCGCGACGGCCGAGTAGTCGTTCTCACCGGGTGTGATGACCGCGTTGACGTCGACCGTGAGGCCCGCGTCCTTCGCCTGCTGCGCGAACGAGTCGGCGAGGTCCTTCGAGTAGGCGGTGGCGTCGTTGACCGCCGCGACCGTCTTCGCACCGGACTTCTGCGCGTACTTCACCGCCGACGCGGCCTGCTGAGTGCCGGTGCCGTTGATGAGGAACACGCCGGGGAGCTTCTGCTTGACGAGCTCGTTCGAGTTCGCCGCCGGGATCACCATGGGGATCTTCGCCTCGTTGAAGATCGGCAGAGTGGGCAGCGTGGCGCCGGAGCAGTAGCCGCCGACCGACGCGACGACCCCGTCGGTGACGAGCTTGTTCGCTGCGGCGACGGCGGTCGTCGCATCGCAGCCGTCGTCCTGCACCTCGAGCTCGAGCTTGCGGCCGTCGATCCCGCCGTCGGCGTTGATCTCGTCGATCGCGAGCTGCGCCCCGTTCTTCATGTAGTTGCCGAACGCGGACTCGCTGCCGGAGAAGGGGGCGAGCATACCCAGCTTGATCGGGCCTGATGCACTGCCCGATCCGCTGTCACCTCCGCCCGCGAGGCCTCCGGAGCAGCCGGCGGTGAGGATCAGCGCGCCTGCTGCGGCGACGACGGACAAGGCACGCAGTGCGCGTGCGGTTCGGATGTGCATGTGAGGGCCTCCTGGATGCGTCATTGCATACGTGGTTACTACCGTGTGACACATTACTCATACGCAACGCCCGAAGGGAAGGGCGCACTGCGGCTCAGTGCTCCTCGTGCCCGCTCCACACGCCGCCGACGTGACCGAGGTGGCGGCGCATGAGTGCTTCCGCGCCCTCGCCGTCCCCTGCCACCAGCAGGTCGACGAGTTCCGCGTGTTCCAGGGCCGTGGGCACCAGGGCGTCGGCGTCCGCGAGGCGGACCAGTCCGACGAGTCGGGTCTGCTGCCGCAGCTCGCGGACGGTGTCGACCAGCTTCTGGTTCCCGGTCACCGCGAGGACGCGGAGATGGAACGCGGTATCGGCCTCGAGGTACTCCTCGAAGCGGCGAGCCCTGCCTGCTGCGACGATCCGGTCGGCGAGCTCGCGCAGCTCCTTCGCGAGAGCTCCGTCGACCTCGCCGGCGACCCGTCGCATGGGCGGGGCCTCCAGCAGCAGGCGCACTTCCGTGAGCTGGTGCAGCTCATCGGCGGAGACCTCGGTCACCTGGAAGCCCCGGTTGCGGATCGGACGCAGGAATCCGCGGCGGGCGAGGTTCAGCATGGCCTCGCGCACCGGAGTGGCGCTCACGCCGAAGTCGCCGGCGAGGGTCGGCACGGTCAGCACCTCGCCCGGAGGCGTCTCCCCCGACACGATCCGCGCCGCGATCATGCGCTCGACCTGTTCCCTCAGACTCTCTGCAGGCACGAGGATGGATCCAGTGCTCATACGCGGCACCCGTCGCAAAACGTCATACGGCACATGCTAGCGCCGCGCGTGGGATCATTGGCCGACGACCTCCCGCACCGAATCGAGGCCCTATGCCGATCGAGTTCGCCTCCTCGCCGCGTTCCACGGTCGGGCTGGAGTGGGAGCTCATGCTCGCCGATCCGGCCACCGGTGATCTGGTCGGCCGCGCCCCAGAACTCCTGCACGATCTGGAGGGCGCGAGCGCCGACGAGCGGCACACCGTCACCGGCGAACTGCTGACGAACACGATCGAGGTCACGAGCGGCATCGGATCCACCGTGTCCGCCGCGGTCGAGGACATCGCAGCGGCGATCGCGGCGGTGCGGGCCGCGACGGATCCGGCCGGCATCGAGCTGCTGTCCGCGGGCAGCCATCCGTTCGCGCAGTGGTTCGATCAGCAGGTCACCGACAAGACGCGCTACCACTCGCTCATCGAGAAGACCCAGTGGTGGGGTCGCAACATGATGATCTGGGGCATCCACGTGCACGTCGGGGTCGAGGACCGCGACAAGGTGCTGCCGATCGTCGGCGCGCTCACCTCGTATCTGCCGCACCTGCAGGCCCTCGCCGCCTCCAGCCCGTTCTGGGCCGGGGAGCGCACCGGCTACGCGTCCAACCGCGCCCTCGTTTTCCAGCAGCTGCCGACGGCGGGGCTGCCCTGGCCGCTGCCGGACTGGGCGGCCTACGAGGGCTACCTCGACGACATGGTGCGCACGGGAGTGATGGCCGATGCGACAGAGGTGCGCTGGGACATCCGCCCCGCACCGCGCTGGGGCACGATCGAGGTACGCGCCTGCGACGGCATGTCCACCCTGCGCGAGCTCGCCGCCGTCGC
The DNA here is from genome assembly GCF_000956505.1 of Microbacterium azadirachtae. Lineage (GTDB taxonomy): Bacteria > Actinomycetota > Actinomycetes > Actinomycetales > Microbacteriaceae > Microbacterium > Microbacterium azadirachtae_A. The sequence goes on from NZ_JYIX01000038.1 coordinate 323,723, forward strand.
GGCCCTCACGCAGGTGCTCGTGGAGTCGTTCTCGCGCGACCTCGACGAGGGGCGACCGCTCGCGGTCCTCGCCCCGTGGTTCCACCGCGAGAACAAGTGGCGCACGGCGCGGTACGGGCTCGATGCCGAGGTCATCGTGTCGGCCGACGGCACGCAGCGCTCGGTGCGGGAGCACCTGGCCGAGGAGCTGGAGCGCCTCTCCCCCATCGCGGCCGAGCTGCAGTGCTCGGCGCAGTTCGGCGGGGTCGCGGACATCCTGCGGGACGGCGCGAGCTACGAGCGCCAGGTCGCGGTCGCCGACGCGACAGGAGGCGACCTGCACGAGGTGGTCGATCACCTGATCCGCGAGTTCCGCTCGGGCCCGGAGACCCTCTGATTCCTCGGCACCCGGTCCAGGGCCTCCGAGGACGGTCCGGAGCACCGCGAGGGATCAGCCCTCGACGAGCTGACGCGCGAGCCCCTCGTCCAGCACGACGTCGGTGACCAGCCGGGCGCCGATCGCCGCCCGCAGCGAGGGCAGCTTCTGCGCGCCGGCGACGACGCAGAACCGCCGCGCGACGCGGCGCAGCCGGTCCAGCCCCGGCCCCGTCGCACGCGCGTTCACCGCGATGTCCTTCCAGGTGCCGTCGGCACGGAAGAACACGGTCGCCACATCGCCGATCGCCCTGTCCTCGCGCAGGCTCCGGTAATCGTCGCGGCCGAGGTAGCCGCCCACGTAGACGCGGCTGGGCACCTCGGCGCTCGGGGAGCCGACGCTGAACACGGCGAGGTCCATCTTGGCCTGCAGATCCAGCACGCGAAGGGTGCTGCGCTCCCGCCACATCGCCTCCCTCGTGCGGGGGTCGTCGAAGAACGCGGGCACCGGGAACTGCTGCACCTGCGCGCCGAAGGCGGATCCGAACCTCTGCAGGATCTCGCTCGAGTACTCCACCCCGCTGGTCAGGGTGTTGCCGGCGCCGTTGAGCTGAACGATAGTCGTGCCGCGGGTCTCCTTCTGCCCGAGGTCACGGCTGACCGCGCTGATCGTCGATCCCCAAGCGAGGCCGACCACCATGTTCGAGTCGATGATCTGGGTGAGCAGGCGGCCTGCGGTGAGCGCCACGCGCTCCAGCCGCTCCACCTCGGTCACGCTCTCCGGCATCGGCACCACATGCGCGGTCACGTGCAGGCGGTCGTGCAGCTGCTGCTCGAGCTCCCCCGCGTGCTCCAGGGGCGAGTTGATCCTGATGTCGACGAGGCCGACCTCGCGCGCATAGCTCAGCAGACGCGACACCGAGGACCGGGACGTCTCCAGCTCTTCCGCGATGACGTCCATCGTCTTGTCCTGCAGGTAGTACAGCCGCGCCGCCGTGAGCGCGGCGACGGCCTTCGACTGGCGCTTCCGTTCATCCATTCCTGGCCCTCCGAGGATCGATCCGACCGATTCTTGCACATTCGTGCAGCCTGCTTGACCATACGGGCGGCTGGGGGAATGCTGTGAGAAATCCGGAAGGAGACGAAGATGACCGACCACGTCCACAACGCCGCAGAACGCCCCGAGGTGACGCGAGTCCGCGAAGCGGGCCGCACCACCGTGCTGGTGATCGGAGGCGGGATCAACGGGATCTCCACCTTCCGCGACCTCGCTCTGCAGGGCGTCGACGTGGTCCTCGTCGAGCGCGGCGACTTCGCCTCCGGCGCCTCCTCCGCCTCGAGCCACATGATCCACGGCGGCATCCGCTACCTCGAGAACGGCGAGTTCCGCCTCGTCAAGGAGTCGGTCACCGAGCGCAACGGGCTGCTGAGGATCGCCCCGCACTACGTCAAGCCACTCGAGACGACGATCCCGATCTACTCGACCTTCTCGGGAATCCTGTCGGCGCCGCTGCGCTTCCTCACGCACAAGTCGGGCAAGCCCCAGGAGCGCGGAGCGTTCCTCATCAAGATGGGCCTGACCATCTACGACACGTTCTCGCGTGACGGCGGCATGGTGCCGCGGCACAAATTCCTCGGCCGCAAGAAGTCCCTCGCGGAGCTTCCCGCCATGGATCCGAAGATCAAGTACACGGCGACCTACTACGACGCCTCGATGCACGACCCGGAGCGCCTCGCGCTCGACGTGCTGCAGGACGGTCGCGCGGCGCACCCGGGTGCGCGCGCCCTGAACTACGTCGAGGCGATCGGCCACGACGGCGACGCCGTGCTCGTGCGCGACCGCGAGAGCGGCACCGAGTTCGCGATCGCCGCCGACGTCGTCGTGAACACGTCCGGCCCCTGGACCGACCTCACCAACGAGGCCATGGGAGAGCTCACCCGCTTCATGGGCGGCACCAAGGGCTCGCACATCGTGCTGGACAACCCCGAGCTGCTCGCCGCGACCCGCGGACGCGAGATCTTCTTCGAGCACTCCGACGGCCGCATCGTGCTGATCTACCCGCTCAAGGGCAAGGTCATGGTCGGCACGACGGACATCGACGCCGACCCGCGCGAGGTGGCGCTGTGCACCGAGGAGGAGATCGACTACTTCTTCGATCTCGTGCACCACGTCTTCCCGGACATCGCCGTGAACCGCGAGCAGATCGTCTACCGGTTCAGCGGGATCCGCCCGCTCCCCCGTCACGAGGACACCGCGCCGGGATTCGTCTCGCGGGACTACCGCGTCGAGGTCGACAACAGCCACGCCGTCCCGCACCTCAGCCTCGTCGGCGGCAAGTGGACGACGTTCCGCGCGCTCGGCGAGACGCTTTCGGACAAGATCCTGGATCTGCTGGGCCGTACCCGCGTCGTCTCGACCCTGGGCCGCGCGATCGGCGGCGGCAAGGACTACCCGCAGGACGACGCGGCGCGCGCCGCCTGGATCTCGCAGCACCTGCCCGGTGCCGGAGAGCGGGCCGAACCGCTGCTCAAGCGCTACGGCACCCGCGCCGCCGACGTGTGGCAGTACGTCGAGCAGGGTGCCGACGCGCCCCTCGCCGGCGGTCAGCTCTCGACCCGCGAGCTCGAGTGGATGGTGCAGAACGAGCTGATCGTGCGCCTCGAAGACGTGATCCTGCGCCGCACGAGCCTCGCCTTCACCGGAGACGTGACCGAGGAGATCCTCGAAGAGGTCGCCGAGGCGCTCGCGCCGCTCAAGGGCTGGGACCGCGCGCGCACCGCGCGCGAGGTCGAGCTGACCCGCGAGCTGCTGAACACCCGGCACGGACTTTCCCTCGTCGCCCGCACCCGCGGGTAGCGAGATCCCAGCGCCGCCCTTCTCGGCGTCTTCTCGAACACCGCACCGGCAGAGGGGCCGGTGCTCTGCGAAAGGTCAATGGAGACATGCCTGATGTGAATATGGGCCTCTACTTCGTGTCCGAACTGGTCGGCACCGCGATGCTGCTCCTGCTCGGCTGCGGCGTCGTGGCGAACGTCGCGCTGGTGAAGAACAAGGGCTTCAACGGCGGCTTCCTGATGGTCAACTGGGGATGGGGCCTGGCGGTCTTCGCCGGTGTGCTCGTCTCCGCCTACTCCGGGGCGATCCTGAACCCCGCGGTCGGCATCGGTCTGTTCGTGCAGCACCTGCTCGACCCCACGAAGGGGATCGACTTCACCCACTACGCCGTCGCGACCGGGGCGGAGCTGCTCGGTGCGATCATCGGCGCCGTGCTCTGCTGGCTCGCCTACAAGCAGCACTTCGACGAGGAGCCGGAGCCGGCCAACAAGCTCGGCGTCTTCTCGACGGGCCCGGCGATCCGCTCCTACGGCTGGAACCTGGTCACCGAGATCATCGGCACGTTCGTCCTCGTGTTCGTGATCTTCGCGTTCGCGGACTACGGCGACGTCAAGATCGGCACCCCTGGTGGCCTCGGCGCGCTGTCGGCCCTTCCCGTCGCGCTCCTCGTCGTCGCGATCGGCGCCTCGCTCGGCGGTCCGACCGGCTACGCGATCAACCCGGCCCGTGACCTCGGTCCTCGCATCGCGCACGCGATCCTCCCGATCAAGGGCAAGGGATCGAGCGACTGGGCGTACTCCTGGGTGCCCGTCGTCGGCCCGCTCCTCGGTGGAACCATCGCCGCGCTGCTCTCGCCGGTGCTGCTGCACCTCGCAAAGTAACCCGAACCGCTATTCAAAGGAGAACTGCACATGGCTGATTACGTCATCGCCATCGACCAGGGCACGACCTCGAGCCGCGCCATCATCTTCGACCGCAAGGGCAGCATCATCGCCACCGGTCAGAAGGAGCACGAGCAGATCCTGCCGCAGGCCGGCTGGGTCGAGCACGACGCCTCCGAGATCTGGGCGAACGTCCAGGAGGTCATCGGCATCGCCTTGGCGCGCGCCAACGTGACGCGCCACGACATCGCCGCGGTCGGCATCACCAACCAGCGCGAAACCGCGGTGGTGTGGGACAAGACCACCGGCAAGCCGATCTACAACGCGATCGTCTGGCAGGACACCCGCACCCAGCCCATCGTCGACCGGCTCGCGGCGGACGGCGGCGTCGAGCGGTTCAAGGAGATCGTCGGCCTCCCGCTGGCGACCTACTTCTCCGGCACCAAGATCGCCTGGATCCTGGAGAACGTCGAGGGCGCGCGCGAGAAGGCCGAGGCCGGAGACCTGCTCTTCGGCACCACGGACTGCTGGGTGCTGTGGAACCTGACCGGCGGCGTGAACGGCGGCGTGCACGCGACCGACGTCACCAACGCCTCGCGGACGATGTTCATGGACCTCGCGACGCTGCAGTGGCGCGACGACATCCTCGAGGCGTTCGGCGTTCCGAAGTCGATGATGCCATCGATCCGCTCCTCCTCCGAGGTGTACGGCGCTGCCGAGAACTCCTCGCTGCTGCGGGAGACCCCGATCGCCGGCATCCTGGGCGACCAGCAGGCGGCGACCTTCGGCCAGGCGGCGTTCAACACGGGCGAGAGCAAGAACACCTACGGCACGGGCTGCTTCCTGATCTTCAACACGGGCGAGGGGATCGTCCACTCGAAGAACGGGCTGCTCACCACCGTCGGCTACAAGCTCGGCGACGGGCCGACGCACTACGCGCTCGAGGGCTCGATCGCGGTCACCGGATCCCTCATCCAGTGGCTGCGCGACCAGCTCGGCATCATCTCCTCCGCCCCCGAGGTGGAGGAGCTGGCCCGCCAGGTCGACGACAACGGCGGCGTGTACATCGTGCCGGCGTTCTCCGGCCTGTTCGCGCCGTACTGGCGTCCGGACGCCCGCGGCGCGATCGTGGGTCTGACCCGCTACGCGAACAAGAACCACATCGCACGCGCCGCGCTCGAGGCCGTGGCGTTCCAGACCCGCGACGTGCTCGACGCGGTCAACGCCGACGCCGGAGTGGACCTCACCGAGCTCAAGGTCGACGGCGGCATGGTCGCGAACGACGCGCTCATGCAGTTCCAGGCCGACGTGCTCGGCGTGCCGGTGGTGCGTCCCGTGGTCGCCGAGACCACCGCGCTCGGCGCGGCGTACGCGGCCGGCCTCGCGGTCGGATTCTGGAGCGGCCTGGACGACCTCGCCGCCAACTGGCAGGAGGACCGCCGCTGGGAGCCCACCATGGACGCCGCAGAGCGCGACCGCCAGCTGCGGCTGTGGCGCAAGGCCGTCACGAAGTCGATGGACTGGGTCGACGCCGACGTGAAGTGACCTGACACACGACGAAGGCGGTCCGGAGGTGAATCCTCCGGACCGCCTTCGTCGTGTCGGCCGGCGAGCGCCGACCCCCGGGTCACGGGTTCAGGACAGCCTTGACCGGGGCGCTGCGGTGCAGGTCGCCGCCGAACGCGACGAGCTGGAACTGACGCCCTCCCGAGAGATCCACCGCCTCCGCGAAGAACACATCGCGGTGCACACGACCGAGCCATGTCGTGCCGGAGCCGCCGATCTGCAGCACGTCGTAACCCACGGCGTCGGACCGGAGGTCCCAGGCGAAGGTCAGATGCCGCTTTCCGTCGCCGGCATCGCCCGCATCGGCGACCTGGAAGCCCGTCGGCGTCGCGGGCTTGAGCGGCTTCCCGGCCTCGCGCAGAGACACCCGGCCGATGCGGCCGTCGCCGCTCGTCCGCAGCGAGATCCGCGCGATGCGACGGCCGCGGGCGTTCACACCGCCCGTCCAGCCGTCCCAGCCTGCGGGATCCGACTTCGCGAGCGGCTGCCAGTCGACCTCGGACGGCGCATCCTGCCAGGTGACCCCGAGATCGATCGTCTGGACGCCCTGGGCGCGGACCTCGACCGCGATCGCCTTGTCGGCCGTCAGGTCGGTCTTGAACAGGTGGATCACTCCCCCGCCGCGCAGGGAGAGGCTGTGCCCGCTGCCGTAGCTGGCCGACTCGTCCAGCGTGACGACGACATCGCCCTCGGTCCAGAACTGCCACGTGAGCGCCCTGTCCGCGCTGCCCATGTTGTCCCAGCCCCTGTCGCGCACCTTCGCGCCCTCGAGGAAGAACGCGGATCCGACGCCGACGTTGAAGTCGGTCGCGATCGGCAGGCCGCCGTAGGGAGAGCGCTCCGTGATCCAGTGCGCGATGCCGTCCCACTGCCGGTAGTTCAGCGTGTCGGTGCGATACGGGGGCGTCCGGGGCTCGAGGCGCCCCGAGGTCCCGGGGTTCCCCGTCGGGCCGGACCAGAACCGCTGCTCCAGATCGCGATACGTCGCGCGCCCGTCCGCGGTGGACGTGGCGCCGTCCCACGATCCGTTCAGCCAGATCTGCGAGTCCACGAACAGCGCGACAGAGGTCGGCGCGGGCCGTCCGGGGCCTGCGACGCTGCCGAAGTCCTCCTCCGGCCGGAATCCGCCCTTCTGGTGCTCGACACCGGCGAAGCCCACGACGCGCGGGTCACGGCCGGCGGCGACGGCCGACGCGGCGCTCTTGCTGAGATCGCGGTCCGCGCCGCCGGTCGTCGCCTGCCACCAGTAGTTCATGAACAGGGAGTCGTAGATCGGCGCGTCCGGTGTGCCCAGCCAGCGCAGGTTGTTCTCGCTCAGCCTGTTCTCGTAGCTGACCTCGCCGCTGTCGAAGTCGGCCGAGTCGTAGCCCTGCAGATAGAAGTCGGGATCGGTGCGCTTGAGGTAGCGCAGGAAGTCCTGGAACTTGGCGATCTGCGCGGCGCTGACGCTGCCCTCCTGGTTGATGAACAGCCCGTCGAATCCGAAGTACTTCCGGATCTCGATCATCTTGTCCGCAACAGGGAAGGACCCGTCGCCGGCCTGCACGAGGAAGGCGTCGAAGTCGACGGGGCGAGGCCAGAACCAGCCCCCGATAGACCGCGCGCCGTTCTTGTGCGCGGCCTCGGTCCATCCAGGGTTGGGGATGTCGATCACGCCATACGGGCGTCCGGGGGCGCGCTGTCCGTCGATCATCTCGATGGGCGCCGAGCCCTTGACCTGTCCGTGCCAGGTGCCCCAGATGTCGATGTACGACCAGTAGCGCTGGGTGTACACCTGCGCCTCGAGGCCGATCGCCTGGTTGTGGCCCTCGTAGACGCTTCCCGCGTCGTCGATCGTGAGCGTGGACAACTGCACCGCGGGATCGAGATCCGGATGCGCCTGCGTCGCGGCGAAGGGCGCGATCCGCGTGGCTCGCGGGATCAGGCAGCGCAGGTGCGGCGCCCACGGGGTCGTGCTCGGATCGAAGGCCAGCAGGTCGTCGGCGGCCCAGCCGAACGTGTATGGGCCGGGCGGCGTGCCCCCGGACGCCGGCACGGGCGCGGCGGCGCCGGTGCCGGCGGCGCCGGTTCCGGCAACGGGACGCACCGCCGCCGTCGCGATGCCGGGTGCGCCGGCCAGCAGCGCCGCCAGTCCGACACCTCCGACGGTCAGGAATGTTCTGCGATTCAGGTCAGCCATGTGCACCCTCCAGGTTGCGCTCCGTTGCGTAGCGGATCCGCGTCCCGTCAGCCGGCGATGCGAAGCCGCGCCCAGGCTATAACGTTTTAGTGTTGCCGCGCGAGGATCTTCTCGGCGCGTCGAGGAGTGCGCCAGGGAAAGATCCGATGTTCGCCGGCGTCGCCACCGCGTTCAAACGCCACGGGGCGCCGAGCCGGAACGGGCTCGGCGCCCCGTGGGCGACGCTGTCAGTTCTTGCCGAAGAGCTTCTGGATCTCGGCCATGTCGGCCTCGCTCGGCGCCGGCTGCCCGCTCAGGCCGAAGCCGGATCCGGTCGCGGCCTGGCTGGTGGCCAGCCCGGCGTTCTCGGCGGCGCGCTTCGCCGGGTTGCCCGATCGGGAACCGGAGCCCTTGGCCTTCTTGCCGCGCTTTGAGGAGGCGCCGGGACGCCCCATGCCGGGCATCGCGCCCATGCCGGGGATGTTCGGGGTGCCACCGCGGGCGACGGTCTTCATCATCTTGGCAGCCTGCTCGAACCGCTGCACGAGCTGGTTCACGTCGGTCACGGTCATGCCGGAGCCGCGCGCGATGCGCAGGCGGCGGGATCCGTTGAGCACCTTGGGGTTGCGGCGCTCCCCCGGCGTCATCGAGCGGATGATCGCCTCGGTGCGGTCGATCTCGCGCTCGTCGAAGTCCTCGAGCTGCTGCTTCATCTGACCCATGCCAGGGAGCATCCCGAGCATCTTCTTCATCGAGCCCATCTTCTTGAGCTGCTGCATCTGCTCGAGGAAGTCCTCGAGCGTGAAGGTCTCAGTTGCGAGCTTCTCAGCGACCTTGAGCGCTTCAGCTTCATCGAACGCGCTCTGTGCCTGCTCGATGAGGGTCAGGATGTCACCGAGATCGAGGATCCGGCTCGCCATGCGGTCGGGGTGGAACGGCTCAAGGTCGTCGAGGCCTTCGCCCGTCGACGCGAACATGATCGGGCGGCCCGTGACCGAGGCGACCGAGAGCGCGGCACCGCCGCGGGCGTCGCCGTCGAGCTTGGACAGCACCACGCCGGTGAAGTCCACGCCGTCCTGGAACGCCTTCGCGGTGTTGACCGCATCCTGACCGATCATCGCGTCGATCACGAACAGGACCTCGTCCGGATCCACCGCTGCGCGGATGTCGGCGGCCTGCTTCATGAGCTCGGCGTCGACGCCGAGTCGTCCTGCGGTGTCGATGATGACGATGTCGTGCTGCTGGCGGCGGGCGTGCTCCACGCCGTCGCGCGACACCCGCACGGGGTCGCCGACGCCGTTGCCCGGCTCCGGCGCGTAGATGGTGGCACCCGCCTGCTCGGCGACGACGGTGAGCTGGGTCACCGCGTTCGGGCGCTGCAGGTCGGCGGCGACGAGCAGGGGCGTGTGTCCCTCGCTCTGCAGCTGCTTGGCGAGCTTTCCGGCGAAGGTCGTCTTTCCGGATCCCTGGAGTCCGGCGAGCATGATGACCGTCGGCGGGTTCTTCGCGAACTCGAGGCGGCGCTGCTCGCCGCCGAGGATCGCGACGAGCTCCTCGTTGACGATCTGCACGACCTGCTGCGCGGGGTTCAGCGCCTTGTTGACCTCGTCGCCCAGGGCGCGTTCGCGCACCTTCGCGGTGAAGTCCTTGACGACGGGCAGCGCGACGTCGGCGTCGAGCAGGGCGCGTCGGATCTCGCGGACGGTGCCGTCGATGTCGGCGGCGGTCAGCTTGCCCTTCGTGCGCAGGTTGCGGAAGGTCTCGGTGAGCCGATCGGAAAGCGTGCCAAATGTAGCCATGGTGCTGCAATTCTACGCGAGCGGATCCCCGATCCGCGGCGCGTCAGCCCCAGTGCAGATCCGCGATGCGCGGCAGCGCGTGCTGTAGCTGCGCGAGCGGCGACCCGTGGCCCGCGCCGCCCTCGGCCCAGACGCGCAGCGACGACAGCACGACGATCGCGTAGGCGGCGCCGAGCACATCGGCCCTGATGCGCTCCACACCCGCGCCGCGCGCGGCCTCGGACAGGGCGGTGGCGAGCCTGCCCTGGCGCAGCGCGGACTCGCGCTGCAGCTCCTCCGCCAGGCCCATGGCCTGCGCGTTGCCGAAGGCGAGGGCGAGCGGATCCGGCTCGACCCCCTCCAGGATCGCGGCGAGCACAGCCTCGATCCCCGCCGAATCGGCGCCGGCACCCGGCGCCTCGAGCGCTGCGACCGCGCGATCGAGACGCTCGTCGAAACCGGACCAGAGCACGTCGCTCTTGGAGGAGAAGTAGTTGAAGAAGCTCGACCTGCTCACCCCGGCGCGTTGCGCGATGCCGGCGATCGATGTGCCCTCGTACCCGGATTCCAGGAACAGCTCGCAGGCCGCTTCGGCGATCGTCTCGCGCGAGGAGACCCGGGGGCGGCCGACGCCGCGGGCAGGGGTGGTCACCACGCCACCGTATCGCGATGCGCGCACCCGTCGATTCACCCCTATTATTGAACCGCATACAACAACTCGACCAGAAGGATCGGCCATGCTCGACATCCAGACGGTGGGCCTCGCCCCCGAGTTCGTGCCCTACCTCGACGGGTGGGATCTGCAGCGGCGCGTACACGCCGAGATCGTGGCCGGCGCCCGTCCTGACACGCTGCTGCTCCTCGAACACGAGGCGGTGTACACGGCCGGCAAGCGCACCGAACCTCAGGAGCGCCCCCACGACGGCACGCCCGTGGTCGACGTCGACCGCGGGGGGAAGATCACGTGGCACGGGCCGGGACAGCTCGTGGGCTATCCCCTCGTGCGTCTTCCGGAGCCCATGGACGTCGTCGCCCATGTCCGCCGACTGGAGCGCCTACTGATCGACGTGCTGCGTCCCCTGGGCGTGGACGGGTACCAGGTCGAGGGCCGCAGCGGCGTGTGGGTGCGCCGGCCGCTCAGCGAGGACAAGGTGGCCGCGATCGGAGTGCGCGTGCAGCAGGGCGTGACCATGCACGGCTTCGCGATCAACTGCGACAACACCCTCGCCGGCTTCCGCGGCATCATCCCCTGCGGCATCACCGACGCCGGTGTCACCACCGTGAGCGAGGTGATCGGCCGCGAGGTCTCCCCCGCCGACATCGTCGATGCGGTGGCCGCCGCATTCGCCGGCGAGTACGCGGCGGAGGTGGCCGCATGAGCGCCGCTCCCGAGGGCCGCAAGCTCCTGCGCCTGGAGATCCGCAACGCCGAGACTCCGATCGAGCGCAAGCCGGAGTGGATCAAGACAAAGGCGCGGATGGGGCCGGAGTACAAGGCCCTGCACTCGCTCGTGAAGGACGAGGGGCTGCACACGGTCTGCCAGGAGGCCGGCTGCCCCAACATCTTCGAGTGCTGGGAGGACAAGGAGGCCACGTTCCTCATCGGCGGCTCGCAGTGCACGCGCCGCTGCGACTTCTGCCAGATCGACACGGGCAAACCCGCCGATTACGACACCGACGAGCCGCGCCGCGTGGCCGAGAGCGTGCAGCAGATGGGTCTGCGCTACGCGACCGTCACGAGCGTGGCCCGTGACGACCTCCCCGACACCGGGGCCTGGCTGAACGCCGAGACGGTGCGCAAGATCCACGAACTCAACCCGAACACCGGTGTCGAGCTGCTCGCGAACGAGCACAACGCGGATCCGGCGTTCCTGGGCCAGATCTTCGACGCGCGTCCCGAGGTCTTCGCGCACAACGTCGAGACCGTGCCGCGCATCTTCAAGCGGATCCGTCCCGCGTTCAAGTACGAGCGCTCCCTCAACGTCATCACGCAGGGGCACGAAGCCGGGCTCATCACCAAGTCGAATCTGATCCTCGGCATGGGCGAGGAGCCGGAAGAGGTCGTGCAGGCGCTCCAGGACCTGCACGACGCGGGCTGCGACATCATCACGATCACCCAGTACCTTCGTCCCACGCCCCGCCACCTTCCGGTGTCTCGCTGGGTGAAGCCCGACGAGTTCGTCGCGTTCAAGGAGGAGGCGGAGCGGATCGGATTCCTCGGCGTGCTCGCCGGTCCGCTGGTGCGCTCCTCGTACCGCGCCGGCCGGCTGTGGGCGCAGTCCATGGCATCCAAGGGCCGCGAGATCCCGCCGCACCTGGCGCACATCGCCGCCAGCGCAGACCTCGGCTTCGCCCAAGCCGTCTGAGACGCGGATCGCCGGACGGGAGGCAGGGGGGGCATCCTCGTCCGGCGGTTCGTTCATCCGGCGACAGCGAAGTGCCTGCCGCGCACGCCGGCGGTGTTCAGTCGGCGCTCATGACCGACAGCACGGAGCCGTCGGATCCGAAGTTCACCAGCAGCACGTCGTCGGCGCCGTCGGCATCGAGCGCGTACTCGAGCACCGCGAACGGCTCGCTGCCGCCGTGCTCGTCCACGAGCAGCGTCATGCTCATCAGCTGCAGCGAGCGGATGATGTCGACCGCGGCGTCACCGCTCACGTCGACGAGGTAGTCGTTGAGCTCATCGCCGTACTCCTCCTGCTGCTGCAGGATGTACTCGGTGACCTCGCTCGTGCGGTCGTCGACCTCGGAGAGCATCCCGCGGCGGGCCTTGTCGTCGATGGCCTCGAGCCCCGAGACGAAGGCGGCGGCGATGTCGAGCGATTCCCGGGAGACGTCCTCCTGGTCGGGCGCGGTCAGATCCACGGTGAGCGCGTGGTCGCCGAACTCCACCGTCTCGGACCAGAAGATCGATCCGTCCGGTCCCGAGGACAGCAGTCCGAAGAAGTCGTGTTCGATCGCCATACCGCTATAAAACCAGCCTTGCGCGCGAGGCGGTAGTCCGTCGCGCGCGTGCCGCGGACCCGTTCGTCATGATCACGGAATCAGGCTCCGACGAGCGCCTGCACGAACACGTGCGGCGTGAAGCCGGTGAGGTCGTCGATGCCCTCGCCCTGGCCGAGGAGCTTGACCGGGATGCCGGTTCGCTCCTGCACGGCGAGGACGAATCCGCCCTTCGCGGAGCCGTCGAGCTTGGTGAGCACGAGCCCTGTCACGCCCGCATGCTCGAGGAACGCCTCCGCCTGCAGGACGCCGTTCTGACCGGTCGTCGCATCGAGCACGAGCAGCACCTCACTGATCGGCGCCTGCTTCTCCACGACGCGGCGGATCTTGGACAGTTCGTCCATCAGCCCGCCCTTGGTGTGCAGGCGCCCCGCGGTGTCGATGATCACGATCTCCGTGCCTTCGCGCTTGGCGTAGTCCACGGTCTGGAATGCGACGGACGCCGGATCCTGCCCGTGCTGCTGCGGGCGCACGATCGCGGCTCCCGCACGCTGCGCCCACGTGGCCAGCTGCTCGACGGCGGCGGCGCGGAAAGTGTCGGCGGCGCCCACGACGACGGAGCGCTGGTAGCCGCGCAGGAACTTCGTGAACTTGCCGATCGTGGTGGTCTTGCCGACGCCGTTCACGCCGACGACGAGCACCACGGCCGGGCGCTCCGTGAGCTTCAGCGTGGTGTCGAACTTCGCGAAGTGCTCCTCGAGCGTCTCCCGGAGCATCCGCTGCAGATCCTTCGGATCCGTCGTGCGGTACTTCTCGACCTTGGCGCGCAGCTCCTCGACCAGGCGCTCGGTGATGTCGGGGCCGAAGTCGGCGGTGAGCAGCGCAGTCTCGAGGTCGTCCCAGGTGTCCTCATCGATCGTGGGCTTGACGAACATGCCGCGCAGCGCGCGACCGAGGGACCAGGACTTCTCCGCCATGCCCCCAGCCTACGGGGAGCGGCCCGGCGAACCCGGCGTGTTCGCCGACGGCACGCGGCCCGCCGTGCGACGTCTCGGCTCAGACCGTCGCCGCCGCGCGATCTCCGACCCGCTGGCCGACGACCGCGGACACGCCGTCCTGACGCATCGAGACGCCGTAGAGCGCGTCGGCGATCTCCATCGTGCGCTTCTGATGCGTGATGACGAGCAGCTGCGAACTGGCGCGGAGCTGCTCGAACACCGTGAGCAGGCGACCGAGGTTGGCGTCGTCGAGCGCCGCCTCGACCTCGTCCAGGATGTAGAACGGGCTGGGACGGGCTTTGAAGATCGCGACGAGCAGGGCGACGGCCGCGAGCGACCGCTCCCCGCCGGACAGCAGCGAGAGTCGCTCGATCTTCTTGCCGACCGGGCGCACCGCGACCTCGATGCCGGTGTTCAGCAGATCGTCGGGATTGGTGAGCGAGATGCTGCCGGCGCCGCCGGGGAAGAGCAGCGGGAAGACCTCGCCGAACGCCTGGCGGGTGTCCTCGAACGCGGACGCGAAGATCGTCTGCATCCGCTCGTCGAGCTCGGTGATGATCGTGAGCAGATCCTGTCGGGTCTTGGTGAGATCCGCGAGCTGCTCGGTCAGGAACGCGTGCCGCTGCTCGAGCGCTGCGAACTCCTCCAAGGCGAGCGGATTCACCCTGCCGAGCTGGGCGAGCTTGCGCTCCGCCTCCTGCAGACGGCGCTGCTGGATGCGACGGTCGAACGGAATCCCCGTGGGCGCGCGATCTGCCGGAGCATCGTCCGCATCCGACGCCTCCGCGAGGTCGTCCTGATCCGCCGCGACCACCATGACATCGCGGGGAACCACCTGATCCGGACCGTATTCCGCGACCAGGATGTCCTCATCCAGAGCGAGCTCGGACTGCACCCGCTCGAGCAGGCTGGACAGGTGCAGCTTCTTCTCGTGGATCTGCAGCTCGAGCCCGTGCACGCTCTCCGTGAGGCCGGCGAGGCGCTCGCGGATCGAGGAGTCCTGCCGCCGCAGCTCGCCGAGCTCCTCGTTCTGCGCCGACCGCGCAGACTCTGCGGCGGCCAGCGCCAGACGGGCCTCGGCCACGGAGCGGTCGACCGAGTCCAGGATCCGCGGCAGCTCCGCGGCGACCCCCGAAGCGGTCTCGCGCTGAGCCCGCCGGATCACCGCTCGCCGGGCGGCCTCGGCGGCTGCCTCCCGCTCCCGCTCGCGCTGGCGTTCGAGCGAGGCGACTCTGGTCTGGGCCGCCCGCACGCGCTCACGCATCGTCTCGACGCCGAGACGCGCTTCGAGCTCGGCCTCGCGCGCCGCTTCGAGCGCCTCCAGCAGGCCATCGCGTGCGGAGACGTCCAAGACGGGGCGCGGCGCCGACTCGGCCTCCGCCAGCGCATCCTTCGCCCTGTCCGCGTGTGCTTCCGCATCCGCGACGGCCGACTGGGCCTGGACGAGTCCCGACTCGAGCCGCTCGCATTCGGCGATCGCGGATTCGTGCTGCACGGTCACCCGGTTGACCTGCTCGGTGTGCGTGGCCAGTGCGGCATCGTGCTCGCGCAGCGTGCGCAGCGCATCGCGGGATACGCGTCGTGCGGTCTCGAGCGCCTCGGTCGCGTCCTCGCGCGCCTCGCGCAGCGAGTCGACGACGACCCGCACCTCGTCGAGGCGGTCGACGGCCGCGTCGCGTTCGGCGACCAGTTCGAGCCGGGAGCGCTCCCCGCCGGATCCCGTGTGCAGGGTGTGCGCGGTGAGCACCTCGCCGGAGCGCGTGACGATCGTGAGCGGCACCCCGGCTGCGGCGACCGCGGCCGCATGGGCCGAACGCGCTGCGGCCAGGTCATCCACGATCACGACGTGCGAGAGGATGCCGAGCACTCCGGCCGGTGCGGTCACGACCTGCGCCGCGGGGGTCGCACCCGCGATCCCCGCATCGGACACGGCGACCGACGCGCCCTGTGCGATGACGATGTCATAGGCGCCTGCCGTCTCGTCGTCGCCGGCGAGGGCGAACGCCGAGGCGGCGTCGTCGACGAGCACGCCCTCGGCGAGCGGGCCGAGCACGGCGGCGACCGCCGCTTCGAACCCCGGCTTGACCTGGACCGCGTCGCCAACGAGCCCCCGCACGCCGGCGTGACCGGCCGCGACGATCTCCGCCGCGCCGCCCGTGACGGCGATCGCGCTGCCGAGCGCTGCGGCCTTCGCGGTGAGCGCCTCGGACTCGCGCTCGGCCGCGTGCAGCCGCTCGCGCAGTTCGCCGAGCGCGGTCTCGGAGGAGACGGCCCTGGCCTGCGCCCGCTCGTACGCCTCGGCATGTTCCGCGGCGGTGCCCTCCGGAGCTTCGCCCTCTTCGATCAGCTCGCGCGCCTCTGCGGCCTCGCGGCGACGTCCGTGCGCGGCCTCCAGCGCATTCTCCTGGCGGAGCACGGCGCCGCGAACGGCCGCCAGGGCGGATGCGGCGGCCTCGGCCTGTCCGCGCAGCGTCGTGAGTCGCATGTCATGCGCGGAGACCAGCGCGCTCTGCTCGGCGATGTCGACATCGAGCGCGTCGAGCTCGGCGCGCGCGTTCGCGACCTCGCGGGTCGCCTCGTGCGCCGCGTCCTGCGCGCGACCGATCCCCGACGAGATCTCCTCGACCTCGTCCTTCGCCTCGTCGATCGTCGTCTGGGTCACGGTCACCGCCGCGACCGCGGCGTCGTCGTCGTCGGATCCGAGCAGCGCGAGCCGCTGGTTGGCGAGCGTGAACAGTCCGCGCATGCGCTCCTGGACCTGCTCCAGCCCGAACGCGACCCGCCGGGCCTCATCGACGGCCGCGGAGTTCTGCAGCGCCTCGAGCCTGACCATCTCTGAGCGGACGAGGTCGCCCTGCTCGCTCAGCACCACGCGCTCGGCGTGGCGCTCGTGCTCGTTGCGGGTGTGGTCGGCGAGCGCCGTGCGCAGCGTCACCACATCGTCCGCGAAGATCCGCGCTTTGGCGTCGCGCACGACGGCCGCGATGGTCTGCGCCTCCCGGGCGATCTCGGCCTGGCGTCCGAGCGGCTTCAGCTGGCGTCGGATCTCCCCGGCCAGGTCGCTCAGCCGGGTCAGGTTGGTCTCCATCGCGTCGAGTTTGCGGAGGGTCTTCTCCTTGCGGCGGCGATGCTTGAGGATCCCCGCGGCCTCCTCGATGAACCCGCGGCGATCCTCGGGCGAGGCCTGCAGCACGGTGTCCAGGCGACCCTGGCCGACGATGACGTGCATCTCCCGGCCCAGACCCGAGTCGCTGAGCAGCTCCTGCACGTCGAGCAGTCGGCAGCCCTCGCCGTTGATCGCATACTCGCTGGAGCCGTTGCGGAACAGCGTGCGGCTGATCGTCACCTCGGCGTACTCGATCGGAAGCGCGCCGTCGCTGTTGTCGATCGTGAGCCGCACCTCGGCGCGTCCGAGCGGACCGCGCGTCGAGGTGCCGGCGAAGATGACGTCCTCCATCTTGCCGCCGCGCAGGGTCTTCGCCCCCTGCTCCCCCATCACCCAGGCGAGCGCATCGACGACGTTCGACTTGCCGGATCCGTTCGGCCCGACGATGCAGGTCACGCCAGGCTCGAAGGCGAACGTCGTCGGCTGCGCGAAGGACTTGAACCCCTTGAGGGTCAGGCTCTTCAGGTGCATGGGCACGCTCGGCGATCGGCGGAGTTCACGGCGTCTACGCTATCGCGGCGACCCCTTCGGTCGTGCGGGAAACGCCCGAGGTCCAGGGATTTCTGAGTGTCGGCTTGACGTCTTCTATGAAGCTCCGCTAGCGTGACAACCCGAGCCGAGAAAGGAGGTTGCCGACATGATTACAAACCGCATCGCATTCACCCCATTCCGTGGGATCGACGCGTCTTCGGCGACTTCCGCCGGCGTCTGCGCGCGCTTCGACGCGTAGAACAGACGCGCTCCCTCGTCCCGGCCTGAGGCCGGCCTGACGCCTTCGGGCGTCCGCGATCCGATCCACGGTTCTCCGTGTCGATCATCAGGTCGTCTCGATCATCCGATCCTGACGATCACTTCGGTCGCCTGCGCGATCCGGCGCCTTCGCCGGATCCGTCCCCTCACCCGTGACACGTCGCGACGTCCCACCGGACGACCCTGCGTGGAGCGAAACCGCCTTTCCGGCACGACCAACGAAAGCGAATCACCGTGAATACCGCATTGCACGCTTCGCCTCCCACCGAGTCGAAGCAGCGCGCTCTTCCCGAGCGCGACCTGTCCATCCAGCTCCCCCGCGAGGAGGAGCTCCGCAACCTGTCGCTCACCCAGCGTGTGGCCCTGCGCGTCGCCCTGCACCTCATCGTGCGGTCGCGGCCCACGACGCAGGACCAGGCTCGCTCGGCGCTGGCCGAGGCCCGCGGTCTCCGCGTGCTCCAGCAATACGAGGCCGAGCGTCTGGCTCACAGCTCGATCCGGCAGGTGCTCTGATGACCGGAGTTCGAAACGACGACCCGTTCATCGCCCTCCCCGCCGATGCGACCCTGCATCCGCTCGTGCTCCCCGCACGGGCGGATGCGGGGGCGCCCGGCCCTTTCCGCGACTACGCGGACGTACGCAACCGAACTCTCGAAGCGGCGTCCGGCCGCGATGACGACAGCTTCACCCCGGATGAGCTGCTCCCCCTGCTCACCCCCGACGCCTACACGTACCGACGCCAGTGGCGGATCGTCATCGGGGAGCGCACGATCGGCATCGCACTCCTGAACATCTCGCGCGACGGCGGCGGCGAGACCGCCACGATGGCGATCAACGTGCTCCCCGAGGAGCAGGGCCGAGGCATCGCCACCGCCGTCGCCGTCCACCTGGAGCGCCTCGCGCGCGCCGACGGCGTACGCACCCTGCAGGTGTGGACGGAGCACCTTCCGTCGGATGACCCGGCGCTGGATCCGCCGACCGGATTCGGCAGTGTCCCGCGCGACCACACCGCGCGCTTCCTGCTCGCGCAGGGCTGGACCCTGGAGCAGGTCGATCGCGTCAGCGAATACCGCTGGGGCGAGGACGAGCATCTGCCGGCGCTGCGGGCCACCGCCGAGGAGGCCGCCTCCGGCTACCGCGTCGTGCAGTGGCTGCTGCCGACGCCCGAGGAGCGGCTCGACGGATACGCGTGGATGAAGTCCCGCATGTCGACCGACGCCCCGGACGCGGCCATGGACTCGCCGGAGGAGACCTGGGACGCGGATCGCGTCCGCGAGCAGGACCAGCGATGGCTGGACATGGGTCATACGGTGCAGGTCACCGCGGCCGAGCACGTCGCGACCGGCGAGCTCTGCGCGTACAACGAGCTCTCGCTCAAGGGCGCCGACGACAGCGTCACGCAGCAGAACGACACCCTCGTGCTGGCCGCGCACCGCGGCCACCGGCTGGGTCTCCTCGTGAAGACCGCTGGGCTGCTGTCCTGGCACGAGCGCTTTCCACGCTCGACCCGCGTCGTCACGTACAACGCGGAGGAGAACCGTCCGATGCTGTCCATCAACGAGCAGCTCGGCTTCGTCCCGATCTCCTACGGCGGAGCGTGGAAGAAGGTGATCGACTGATCCATCGCCCAGGATCATCCCGGAGGATGACGTCCGGCCCGGATCCTCACTCCGGCGACCGATGATCCGCCGGACGGCGCCGACGAGGCTGGAGGCATGAGCACAGCAGTCATCGAAGCCCACGGTCTGATCAAGTCGTTCGGATCCACCCGCGCCCTCGCCGGCGTCGACCTCGGGATCTCCGCCGGGGAATCCGTCGCGATCATGGGAGCCTCCGGGTCCGGCAAGACGACCCTGTTGCACGTGCTCGCCGGGATCACCCGGCCAGATGCCGGGCGCGTGCTGTTCACTCCCCCGGCGGGCGGCCCCGTCGAGGTCAGCGCGCTGGGAGAATCGGCGAGATCGCGGCTGCGCCGCGAGTCGTTCGGGTTCGTGTTCCAGCAGGGTCTCCTGATGCCCGAGCTCACCGCGGTGGAGAACGTCGCGCTCGCCGCGATGATCACCGGCGTCCCGCGCGCGGAGGCGACGCAGCGCGCAGCGGGCTGGCTCGCCGCTCTGGGTCTGCAGGGCATGGAGGACCGACGGATCGGCGAACTCTCCGGCGGGCAGGCGCAGCGCGTCGCGATCGCCCGCGCGCAGGTGACGGGCGCGAGCATCGTGTTCGCGGACGAGCCGACCGGCGCTCTGGACTCCGCGACCTCGTCCGAGGTCATGGATGCGCTGCTCTGGTCGACCACGGGTCAAGGTCGCACGCTCATCGTCGTGACGCACGACCCGCAGGTCGCCGCGCGCTGCTCCCGGACGATCGCCGTCCGCGACGGCCTCGTGCTGGGCTCGGCGGTCGCCGCGTGAACGCCGCGACGCTGCGGCTGCTGCTGCGTCCCGCACCGGGATCCGCCGGGGTCGTGCTGATCCCGATGGTCGCCTTCGCGGTGGTCTCGGCCCTCGTGCTGACGGTCGTCGGCGGGGCTCAGGCGTTCTGGCAGTGGACCGATGAGTATGCGTTGATCTATCAGATCCTGGCGGCGGTCGCGCTCGTGCTGCTGGTGCTTCCACTCGCCGCACTGGGCGGCGCTGCCGCCCGGCTTTCCGCCCGGCGCCGGGACGAGCGGCTGTCGACCCTGCGCCTGCTCGGTGTCACCGGCTTCGGCGTCGGCGTGGTCGCCGTGGTCGAGTCGACCCTGATCGCGGCCGCCGGCGTGCTCGGCGGAGTGGTGCTGGCCCTCGGCCTCGCGCCTCTCGTGGGCCTCATCCCGTTTCGCGGCGGGCCCCTGGGAGCCGCCGTGCTCCTGCCGCCGTGGCTCATGGCCGCGATCGCGGTCGGAACCGTGCTGCTCGCGACCGTGAGCGCGGTGATCGGGCTGCGCCGCGTGGTGATCTCGCCGCTCGGCGTGCGCACCAGGACCACGCCGCCGACGCCGCACTGGGTGCGCGCCATCATCGCCGTCGCGCTGGTCGTCGCCGGATTCGTCGCCGGATTCGTGGTGCCGGGCATCGGCGGAGCGATCGCCATGATCACGGCCCTGGTCGCGATCTTCGGGGTCGGCCTCCTGGTCCTGAACCTCATCGGCCCCTGGGCGCTGAAGATCGGCGCGCGGATGCAGCTGCGCCGGGCGAAGACCCCGCAGCGCCTGCTCGCGGCGCGCATCGTGCTCGACGACGCGAAGGGCGCCTGGCGTCAGGTGAGCGGCGTGGCGATGGCGAGCTTCATGGCCGTGTTCGCCGGGACGGGTGTCGCGCTCATGGACGTGATGAGCGCCGGCGATCCCACGGCGCAGGATCTGGCGCTCCTCACCGACATGCGCACCGGCCTCATCATCACGCTCGTGGCATCCTTCCTCATGGTCGGCTGCTCGGTGGCCGTGACGCAGGCCTCCGACATCCTCGACCAGCGGGACCTGCACCGCAGCCTGCACTATCTCGGGGTTCCTGCAGGCACCGTGGATTCCGCGCGGCGGCGCGCGGTCATGTCGCCGCTGCTGACGACATCGCTGGGATCTGCCCTCTGCGCGGCCGTGCTCATCTTCCCGCTGCTCGGGATCGCGCTGATCACGGCGCCGCTCTCGATCGCGACCATCGTCGCGGTCCTGGCCGCTGGCATCGCCCTGGTATGGATCGCAACTCGGCTCACCCGGCCGCTGCTGATGCGCGCCTTCGCCGGCTGAACGCCTCTCCTCCGCAGGGGTCAGGAGCCGATCGCGGCCGTCAGGAAGTCCTCGACGGCCGCGATCGTCGTCGCGTTGTCCCGGTGCACGATTCCGCGGATGCCCAGGTGCGCAGCGCCGTCGATCTGCTGTCGGCGGTCGTCGATGAAGAACACGTCCGCTGGTTCTGCACCCATCGCCACCAGGGCAGCGGTGTACGCCTCGGGATCCGGCTTGTTCGCGCCGATCTCATGGCTGTAGCAGATCGGGTCGAAGACCGAGGAGAAGCCGTAGCGGCGCTCCTCCTCTTCGCGGGCGCCGTCGGCCGAGTTCGACAGGATCGCGACGCCGGCGCGACCGAGCAGCGTGCGGGCGTAGTCGATCAGCGGCGTGTTCGCGTCGCCGCAGTACGAGTCCCACATCTCGGTCAGCGCCTCGTCCCGTTGCTCAGCGGTGAACCCGAGCGCCTGCGCGAATCCGTCCCAGTACTCCTCGGCACGGCCCTGCACGAGATCGATGCGCGGAAGATCCGCCGCCGCGATCACCAGGTCGTACTCGGCGCGGGTCATGGCGGCGCGGGCCGCCCAGCGGTTCTTGAGCTCCTCCTGCCACGGGCCGTCGTCGACGATCTCGAGCACGCCGCCGATGTCGAACAGGATCCAGGGCTTGTTCCTCGTCATGCCTCGAGGTTAGGCGACGCGCGGCGGGGCGCCGATGGGCAGTGCTCCCCGCTCGTCTCGCCCTCGGATGCAGAAGCACCGGATGTGTCACAGAATGGATCCGTCCCGACAGCGTCACCGAGGAGCATCGCATGAGCAGCATCGTCGACTTCGTCACCGTCTCGACCGCGGGTCTCGATTCCTCGCCCATCGCCGAGGCGCTGGCGGGGCTGCGCGCGAACGAGGCACGGTACATCACCAACAAGTACGGATCCCCGTTCGCCGTGAGCACCCCGGACGAGGACCCGGCGACTCTGCGATGGGTGACGGACATCCTCCGCGAGGAGCGCGGCATCGTGATCGCGAGTCCCGCGCTCGAGGTGAACGGCTTCGAGGCGGACGGGATCCGATTCGGCTACGTGTTCTACGCCTCGGGCCTCGCGATCAACGTGATGTACACGCTCGCGGACGAGGGCAAACGCGCGGTCGGCTTCAAGCTGTCGCTCGGCATGGAGATCCCGGAGGAGCTGTCGGCCTTCAAGTTCGCACGCCAGCGGTCGAAGCTTGCTGGCGAGATCCGCGGCTCCTACTTCGTGATCAAGGGTGAGCACTGAGCGGAGCGCGGTTCGCCGACCGGTCGATTCTGGGCAGCAAGCCGGCTATTCCATGGAGGACGCGACACGCAACCACGGTTCGGCGCGGGATCCGGTCGAGGCCGATCCGCGTGCCGCACCATCCGCAGCGACCACGAGGGACCACTCCGCGAGCGACGTCCCGGCATCGGTGAGTCGCCTGCGGAGCCGGCCAACGGCCTTGCGCGTGGGATCGCCCTGAACCGATACATGCGCCATGTGGTGACGGACCAGCGCCGCGATGGCCGCGGTCTCTCGGTCCGGCCACCCCAGACGACTCCCGATCCGGAGGACGATCTCTCCCCCGAGTTCTGCGTGGCCGTGCGATGTCACCGAGTCACCGTCCGACCGGGTGGTCGCGGGTTTCCCGACGTCGTGGAACAGTGCGGCCAGGACGACGATCTCCCGGCGGTCGATCGGGCGGGGCGCGGCGTCCCACTGTTCCGCCGCAGCGTCCACGGCGAGAAGCGAATGGGTCAGCACATCGCCTTCGGGATGCCACCGAGGGTCCTGCGGCACGGAACCCAGCGCCGCCAGTTCCGGAACGCACCGGATGAGTCTCTCCCGGAGCAGCTCCTTCGACGGCTCGGTCGCGTGTCGGGCGATGCGGCGCAACGCGTCACCCGTCTGATCGTCCGCTTGATGCCCCAGAGGCGGCACCGAGTGCGGGCCATTCGCGTGCGTCATCCTCCGCGTGCCTCCACTCAGCTTTTCCTCCCCCAGAGTAGACGGGAGCGATCGCGCACGGCCACGACGATCCGTCCCGCTGCGCGGCTAAGCTCATGGGCGATGTCGACACTTGCATTTGAGCCGCTGTCCACCAGCTTCTTCGGCTGCCGAATCACCATTTCGGGCATCGCCTACTCATCCGGTGTGCTGTTCGAGAGCCCCGTGTCTTCCCCCGAACAAGAGCTCGCCTTGCAGAACGCGCGATCCGCCTTCGGTTTCGTGCAGGACGAGCGCCCCGTAGATCTCCACGCCGCCGTGGCCCGCCGTCTCCCTCCCACTGTGGATGCCGCCGTCTTCGGCGAGTGCCGGCTCGTCTCCCTCAGCGCCGTCTGGCGCACTCGAGCGCAGTCGCTCGGGCTCTCCCTCGCGTACGGGTTCGACGACGGTGTCTACGCGATCGCGTCGCTGCGCGACAACACTGTGGAAGAAGTCTCGCTCGCGGACTGACCCGGGTCCGCCGCTGGCGTTTATGCCTCGACGCTAGAGGAACCGGATCCGGGCCGCCTGAGCGCCCTCAACACAGGCAGCGCCAGGTATCCGCCTGCGGTCAGCACCGCGCCGACCAGAAGGACATCAGCGATGCCGGCCACGGCGTCGTAGCTCGTCACGATCGGGTCGTGCCAGGCGCGCTGCCACTGAAAGCTCATCGTCACCGGGAAGGACGTCGGCTCGTAGCGCGAGAGATCCTGCTGGACCCAGGCGAAGGGCAGACCGAAGCGGGCGTGGCCGAGATCGCGTACCGAGGCTGCCGTGAAGCGATCAGCCACAAGAAGGTAGAACGTTGCCAGTGCGGCGAGCGGCAGCAGACAGACGTAGACGCGCAGCACCCTCGATGGCAGGGGCCTGGTCTTCCGCACTCATGACCTCCGCGAGATCCGCTGGCACCTCGGGCAGAGGTGGCTCGACCGGTTCATGAACGCGTCGCGGCGGATCGGTCCGCCGCAGCGCGGGCAGGGCTGCCCCGTGCGTCCGTAGGCGTTCAGGGAGTGCGCGAAGTAGCCGGCCTCGCCGTTGACGTTGACGTACTGCGCGTCGAAGCTCGTGCCGCCCTCGGCCAGCGCTTTCTCCAGCACGGCCCGCACTTCGGCCAGCAGGCGGTTCACGGCGATCGTCGACAACGCGGACGCCGGAGTCTCGGGGTGGATCCGGGCCGCCCAGAGAGACTCGTCGGCGTAGATGTTGCCGACGCCGCTGATCAGGCTCTGATCCAGCAGCACGCGCTTGATGGCACTCGATCGTGTGCGCAGCGCGCTGCGGAACGACCCGTCCTGGAACGCCTCGTCCATCGGATCCCGCGCGATGTGCGAGACCTGCGAGGGGATCAGCGGCTCGGTGCTCCCCCACCCCGCGGCGCGCGCATCGGCGGTCGGTACGAGGGCGTCCACTGCGAGGGAGCCGAACGTGCGCTGATCGGCGAAGACCACGGCGAGTTCGCCGTGCTGCGGGTGCTCGACGAACAGGCGGATCCGCTCGTGCCGCTCTGCCGCAGCATCGGGGCTGCGCAGCAGCAGCTGCCCGGACATGCCCAGATGCCCGACGATCGCGGAACAGCCGTCGGCCGCCGCTGTGGCGAGAGGCATCCAGAGGAACTTGCCGCGACGTGCAACGGTCGCGACCTCGGAACCCTCGAGCCGCGCGACGAAGTCGGCGGCACCCGCGGCGTGCCTCGTGAGCGCTCGCTCGTCGTGCACCGCTACCGAGACGATGCGCGCCCCGGTCATCGCCGGGGCGAGACCGGAACGGACGACCTCGACCTCGGGGAGTTCAGGCACGGTCGCTGAGCGCGTGCCAGGCGGCCAGCGCCGCAGCCATCTCCGCCGTCTTCTTGCTCGTGCCGGTACCCGTGGTCGCGAGTTCGCCCGCGGTCACGGTCGCGGTGAAGCGCCGGTCGTGATCGGGCCCCGTGGAGACCACCTCGTAGCCGGGCGCGCTGAGCCCGAGCCGCGCGGACAGCTCCTGCAGCGCGGTCTTCGGATCCATCGCCGCCCCGTAGCGCTCGGGGTCGCCGAGGAGCGGCTCGATGAGCCGCAGCACGAGCGCGGTCGCCGCCTCGGGTCCCGCCGACAGATAGGTGGCGCCGAACACGGCCTCCATGGTGTCGGCAAGGATCGAGTCCTTGTCGCGACCACCGGTTCGCTCCTCGCCGTTTCCAAGCAGGATGTGCGCGCCGAGGCCGATGCCGCGGGCGACCTCCGCCAGGGCGACCGTCGAGACCACGCTCGCGCGCCGCTTCGCCAGTGCCCCTTCGTCGAGGTCGGGCAGCGTCGTGTAGAGCATGACCGTCACGGCCTGGCCGAGCACGGAGTCGCCGAGGAACTCGAGACGCTCGTTGTGCGGGATGGCGCCGTTCTCGTACGCGTACGAACGATGCGTCAGCGCAAGCTGAAGCAGCTCGGGGTCGATATCGACCCCGAGCTGCTCAGAAAGAGGGCGCGTCCCTACGGGGACTTCTGCCATGATCGACGGATCGATCAGACGTCGGCGACCTTGCGGCCCTTGTACTCGAGGAACAGCTCGGTGCCCTGCGAGTCGGTGACGACCTTCGCCTGGTGGGGGCGGCTGTAGACGACCTTGCCGTTCTCGATGGTCTTGACGAGGGCAGGAGCCTCCGCCTTCCACTGCGCGCGACGCGAGCGGGTGTTCGAACGGGAGACCTTGCGCTTCGGGGGGTTACCGGCCATGGTTGCTTACCTTCTGTGTTCTGGGCGCGCAGCTATTCCGCTGCGTTTCCGTGGTCTGTGATCTGCTGGAGGGCGGCCCATCGAGGATCGACGGGAGCGTCCTGCTCTTTCCCGGCGCTTCTGGTCAGCCGCTCACCGGTCTCGGGGTCGAGTCCAGGGCAATCCGGCTGACACACCGGCTGAAACGGGAGCGCCAAAACCACCGCGTCCCTGACCAGAGTTTCAAGATCCACGTGGTCGTCTTGAACCTCGAAGTCGTTCGCTTCCTCTCCAGGGTACGCGAAAAGCTCCTGAAACTCGACTTCGACAGGCTCTTCGATCGGATTCAGGCATCGCCCGCACTCTCCGCGGTACGTCGAATCGACCTCGCCGGTGACGAGGATGCCCTCGTGCACCGACTCCAACCGGGCGTAGAGATCGATCTCCTCGCCCTTCTCGACGGAGACGAGGCCTTCGCCCCACTGCTCCTTGAGAGGGATCGTGATGCGGTGCTCGCGCATCTCCCCCGGTCGGCGAACGATGTCGCGCACGGGCAGCACGAACGGTCCATTGCGTCGCGTCTTCACCGGGACAGTCTACCGGGCTGACCTGGACGGAGGCCGGTCCTCAGATCCCGCGCGAGCCGGTGTCGAGGAAGCGGGCGACCGCCGGCGGCACGAACGGGGAGACATCGCCGCCCAGTGCCGCGACCTGGCGCACGAGCGAACTGGAGACGAGCGCGTGCGCGGGATCCGGCAGCAGGAACACCGTCTCGATGTCGGCGA
Organism: Microbacterium azadirachtae; assembly: GCF_000956505.1. GTDB lineage: Bacteria > Actinomycetota > Actinomycetes > Actinomycetales > Microbacteriaceae > Microbacterium > Microbacterium azadirachtae_A. Next base: position 350,320 of record NZ_JYIX01000038.1, read on the forward strand.
GGTGACGGTTGACGATCGCCATCGGCGACTCGTACGCCACATCGACCTGCGAGCGGATGCCTTTGACGAGCACTCCGGCGTTCACGTCCCTGGCGTAGTCGACCAGAAGACCCATGCTCCAGGATCCGACGATGACGGTTCCCACGACCCCTGCCTCGGCGATCGACTCCTCGAGCAGCGTGAGGCGCTGCGCGACCGGCAACATCGCCTGCTTGTCGGGGTTGTGCACCACCAGCACGTGCAGCTCGTCGTAGAGGGCCGCGGCGCGCCGGATGACATCCAGATGGCCGAGGGTCGGCGGGTCGAAGGAACCGGGGACGACGGCGATCCGAGCGCTCATGCCTCCACCCTAGCGGCGCGGATCTCTGCGTCGGCCGAGCGGCAGCGGCCGGGCGCGCTCAGTTCTTGGCGAGCGCCGCACGATCGTCGATGCTGAGCCGCTGCGCCATCGCCTCGCGCAGCCCTTCGTGCTGCTGCAGCGCAGGATCCGCCTCGATGATCTCCTCGGCGATCGCACGGGCCTGCGCGATCAGATCCGAGTCCTTGATGACCCGCAGCAGCTTGAGCGAGGATTTCGCCCCGGACTGGCGCGCTCCGAGCACGTCGCCCTCTCCGCGCAGGTCGAGATCGACCTCGGCGAGCACGAAGCCGTCGAGAGTGGCCGCCACGGCGTCGACGCGGTCGCGGGCAGGGGTCCCCTGCTCGGCCTCGGTGACCAGCAGGCACAGACCAGGCACGCCGCCGCGGCCGATGCGCCCGCGCAGCTGGTGCAGCTGGGAGACGCCGAAACGGTCGGCCTCCAGCACGATCATGGTCGAGGCGTTCGGCACGTCGACGCCGACCTCGATCACGGTCGTCGCGACGAGGAGGTCGATCTCCCCGCGGGCGAAGGACTGCATGATCGCATCCTTCTCGTCCGCGCCCATGCGTCCGTGCAGACCGGCGATCCGCACGGCGCTCAGCTTCGGATGCGTCGAGAGCGCGGCCAGCAGCTGCACCACGCCCCAGCGGGGTCCGCGGCTCTCCTCCTCCTCGTCCGCGAAATGCTCCTGATCCGCCTCCTCGGCGCCGTCGTCGGTATCGATCGCCGCGCACACGGCGAACACCTGACGGCCCTTCTCGATCTCCTCCGCGGCGCGTTCCCATACCCGGGCGAACCAGCCGGGATGGTCGGAGAGTGGGGCGACGAAGGTCTCGATGCCCGCGCGCCCGCGGGGCATGGTGCGGATCACCGAGGTGTCGAGGTCGCCGAACACGGTCATCGCGACCGTACGCGGAATCGGAGTCGCCGTGAGCACGAGCGCATGCGGACTCGTGCCCTTGGCGCGCAGGGCCTCGCGCTGCTCCACACCGAACCGGTGCTGCTCGTCGACGACCACGAGACCGAGGTCGGCGAAGGTGGTCTTCTCCCCCAGCAGCGCGTGGGTTCCCACCACGATGAGGGCCTGCCCTGCCGCGACCCTCAGGGCGGCCTTGCGCCGCTCGGGGGCCGACATCTGCCCCGTGAGCAGCGTGGGCATCACGAGCGGGGCGAGCTTCGGCCCGAGCATCTTCGTGATCGAGCGCAGATGCTGCCCGGCGAGCACCTCGGTCGGCGCGATGAGCGCCGCCTGACCGCCCGACTCGGCGACCTGCAGCATGGCGCGCAGGGCGACCAGCGTCTTGCCGGATCCGACCTCACCCTGCACGAGCCGGTTCATGGGCGCACCGCCGATGAGATCCGCGGCGATCGTCTCGCCCACCGTCTCCTGATCGGGGGTGAGCTCGAACGGCAGCGCGGCGTCGAAGCGCTCCAGCAGCCCGCCGGGTTTCGCCGGTCGAGCGGTGGCGTCGAGCATGCGCACGAGGTAGCGCTGCTGCATGAGGGCGCTCTGCAGCGTGAGCGCCTCGTGCATGCGCAGCGTGCGGATCGCCGGTGCGATCTCGTCCTTGTTGCTCGGCCGGTGGATCCGCTCGAGCGCGACGCGGGCGTCGAGCAGTCCCTCCTCGCGGCGCACCTCGTCGGGAATCGGCTCCGGCACGAGGCCGAGATCGTCCAGGACCGTGCCGACCATCTTCTCGATCTGCCACGTGGTGAGGGCCGCCGTGGCCGGGTAGATGGGCAGCGGCGTTGTCACGAGCACGTCGGCCTGGGTGCGCGCACGCAGCTCGTCGTCGAACATCTCGTACTGGGGGTGCGCGAACTGGGTGACGCCGCGATAGTCGCCGACCTTGCCGGTGAACACACCGCGTCGGCCGATCCGCAGCTCCTTCTCCCGCCATTCGAGCTGGCCGCGGTACTTGGCGAAGAACGTCAGCACCATGCGGCCGACGCCGTCGCCGATGTCGACGGTCATCATCGCGCCACGACGATTCTTCATGTCGCGCACGGTCACCGACATCACCTCGGCCACGATCGTGACCGTCTCGCCCTTCGGGAGGTCGAGGATCGGCGTGAGTTCGCCGCGGTTGGCGTAACGGCGCGGGTAGTGCGAGAGCAGATCCCAGACCGTGCTCATGCCGAAGGCCTTCTGCAGCGCCTTCGCATTCCCGTCGCCGACCGCGACGGCGAGCGGCGAATCGAGGCGGAGCGGCATGCTCAGAAGTCTAGAACGGGCACCGGACAGCGCGCGCCGCGTGTGCACAGCGGCACAGCGCGACGGCGACCCGCCCGGCATGAGGGCTCAGCGACCGAGGAACTCCAGTGCGGCGTCGCGGAACGGCTTCGACCCCGGCGCGTTGAAGTGATGCCGGCCCGGGATCTCGAAGAACGATCCGTGCGGCGAGGCGTCCGCGAGGCGGCGCGACCCGGCGATGATGGGGTCCTCGGATCCGGTCGCGAAGAGGATCGGCTGCGCCGGCGCGGTCGCCGGATCCGGATCGATCGTGCGCGCCTCCCCGCGCATGCCGAGCGCGAGGGCGAGCATCACATCGAGATCGTTCCCCGGCACGCGTTCGGTGAGAGCGATGTAGTCGCGCGTGGCGGGGTCGGTGACCGGCGCCCCCTCGGCCAGGTACGCGCGCACCTCTGCGACGTCGAGCCGCTCCAGCGGGCGCCCGTCGGGGATCCCGCCCAGCACGGCGCGCGGAACGCGGTCGCCGAGGTCGCGCAGCACCTCCCAGCCCACGCGGGCGCCGAGGGAGTAGCCGACGTAGAGGGCTTCGTCGACGAGGTAGGTGTCGAGCACCTGCTCGATGTCGCCAGCGAGGGTGCGCATCGTGTAGTCCTCGGGCTGGCGCGGCTTCTCGCTCGCGCCGTGACCGCGCTGGTCGATGCCGAGCACCCGGTATCCGGCGCGCTCCAGGGTACGTGCCCAGCCGGTGAGCACCCAGTTGTCTCGCGTGCTGGAGGCGAAGCCGTGCACGAGCAGCACGACGGGTGCGTCCGGATCGCCCCAGGTGTAGGTCGCGAGCCCCACGCCCTCACCCGCCTCGATGATCTGCGGGCGGGGCATGCTGATCAGTTCTGCAAGAGGTTCTGCCACTCCTCCATCTTGGCCCCGCTCCGCCCTCCGCGGGCTGTCCCGCCGCGGGCATGACGCCGTGCGTCGCGCCGGCGTCCGGCGCGGGTCGGGCGTCCGCGGGGCGAATAGGGTGAACGGGTGACGAGAATCATCGCCGGAACGGCCGGCGGCACCCGCCTGGACGTGCCGGGGCAGGGAACCCGGCCCACGAGTGATCGGGTGCGCGAATCGCTGTTCGGCGCGCTGTCCTCGATGGACGCGATCGCCGACGCGCGCGTGCTCGACCTGTACGCCGGATCCGGAGCCCTCGGGCTGGAGGCGCTCAGCCGTGGCGCGCGCAGCACCGTGCTCGTCGAGAAAGGACGCGCCGCCGCTGCGGTCGTCCGACGCAATGCCGCCACGGTCGCGAAGGCGCTGGGCGGTGACGCGGCCGGGAGGACGAGCGTGCAGGAGTCGTCCGTGCACGGCTACCTCCTCCGTGCCGCTGGTCCGTTCGACCTGGTCTTCACGGACCCGCCCTACGATCTGTCCGACGCCGACATGACGGCCGATCTGGTGGCCCTCGCTCCGCTGCTCTCCCCCGACGCCGTCGTCGTGATCGAGCGTGGGAAGCGCTCCACACCCCCGGATCTCGCCGCCGCGGGCCTCAACCTCCTCCGGGAGAAGGTCTACGGCGACACCGCGCTGTGGTGGGCGGAGCCGACGGCTCCCTGATCGTCAGCGTCGGGCGTCGGCTCCGGCGTCCCGGTAGGGATCCCAGCCGAGCGGACCGACCGGCTCGCCGTCGCACAGCACCGGGGTGTCCGCCGCCGCCGCGATCACGGATCCGATCCGCCGGAAACCCGGCGGCAGCATCCCCGCGGGGAACGCGGCGAGCAGGGCGTGGTCCTCACCGCCGGCCAGAGCACGATGCGGGTGGGCGCCGAGAGCGGCACGCTCCAGGGAGATCGTGACCCCCGAGGCCTCCGCCATGCGGCCGGCATCCAGCGCCAGTCCGTCGGAGACGTCCATCATCGCGGTGGCTCCGGCGATCGCGGCCATCGGGCCGAGTCCGATCGGCGGCATCGGGCGCAACTGCGCGGCGATCGCGTCGGCCTCCCCCTCGTCCAGCGCCGCGGGGTCGACGGGCACCGCCACGCCGTCGCGGTGGAAGCGCCGGAACAGCACCGAGAGCCCGTGACCCGCGACCCCCATCTCCCCCGCGATCGCGATGTCGTCTCCCACCTGAGCGCCGGAACGGGTGACGGCGGGGCGGCCCTCGAGGTCGCCGAGCGCGGTGACGGCGATCATCAGGGTCGCCGACACGGTCAGGTCGCCGCCGACGACGGCGCAGCCGGGCGCGAGGGCGGCGCAGGCGTCGCGGAAGCCGTCGGCCAGCGCGGCGATGAAGGAGAGCCGGCGATCCTTCGGCACGGCGAGCGCGACCAGCAGTGCCGTGGGACGCGCGCCCATCGCTGCGATGTCGGCGAGGTTCACCGCCGCCGACTTCCAGCCCAGGTCGTAACCGCTCGACCACGCCGCGCGGAAGTCGGGGCCCTCCACGAGCGTGTCGGTGGTCGCGACGACGGATCCGGACGGCGCCGCGACCACGGCGGCGTCGTCGCCAGGGCCGAGCAGCGCATCGCGCCCCGCGGGCGTGCGCGCGAGGATCGTGCGCAGCACCCGGCCCTCGCTCACCTCGCCGATCATCGGATCGTCGGATCCCGAATCCTCCACGGTCGCGTCGGATCCCGGAGCTGAAAGGTCCACCATGCTCTCAACGGTAGCCTGGAGGGATGCCCCGCCGTCTCGCCGTCGCCACCGTCCTCGTGCTCGCAGCGGGGCTGCTGGCCGGGTGCAGCTCGACCGTGCATCTGAACGCCGCGGACGACGCGAACGACCCGCGCTGCGCCGACGTGTCCGTGCGGCTCTCGAACGTGCCCGCGATCGACGGGCACGATCGGCGCTGGACCGACGCGCAGGCGACGGCGGCCTGGGGCGATCCGGCCGTGGTGCTGCTCACCTGCGGCTTGCCGGAGGCGGAACCGACGAGCACCCTCCAGTGCATCTCCCTGCAGGGCATCGACTGGCTCGTGGATGACACCAAGAGCCCCTACCTGACGCTCACGACGTACGGCCGCAAGCCCGCCGTGCAGCTCTACGTCAACAGCAAGCCCGACGAGCCGAACAAGGGCGTCAGCGCGAACGACGTGATCGGCAACAAGAGCCTCGCCGCGGCGATCGCGACGATCCCCGCCACGCACGCCTGCACCGAGCGGCCCGGGTCGGACGCGACGCCCGCCCCGTCCGCATCGCCCGCCACCGGCAGCTGAACCCTCCGCTTCTACGGACCGAGACCGGCTCAAACGGCCTCGGGCTGAGGCCCGGCGGCCGGCTCCTCCCTCACGGAGACCCGTGCCGCCGTCGGCGCGGCCTCGTCGTCCCGCGCACTCTGCAGCACGATCTCGGCGAGGGCGGGCACCCAGAGGAGAGCGCCGATCAGAATCGTCAGCCACGCGCCGTGCGGCGTCGTGATGTCGGCGATGAACGCCACCCCGATCGGCACCCCGATCAGCATGATCAGCGAGGGGATCCCCGCGAGCAGTCGCACCCAGCGCCTGCTTCGCCGTGAGAACAGGAATCCGGCGCCGATGAAGGCGGCGAGCAGCGGGAGGGTCGCCGGGTCGGCGAGCATCGCGAAGGGCGCGAGCGCGAGCCAGGCGGCCCCGCGCGGTCTGCCCGCGATCCGCCGTGCGAACGCCCAGCCGAAAAGCGCGCCCATGGCGGTTCCGGGGATGAGGATGAAGCCGAACGTGCCGAGCCAATGGAACGTCGAATCGAATCCCGCGAGCTGCGCCATCATGCCGCGCATCGAGGCGGCCCACGCCAGCCCTCCGACGGCACCGACGACGATCGGCATCGCCTGTCCTCTCGTGGTCGCGTCCATGACTGCTCCCTTCGCCGGCGGGATGCCGCCGCATACTCTGATGCAGCGGGACCACAGTGATGTTCTATCAGGGCGCACGCTCCGATGCGGGCGCATTGCCTCCGCGGAAACAGGCTCCGCGGCCGGCGGGCGCGGTTCCGGAGGCCGCGGCCCGATCAGCGTCGCGATGCGCGCGCCGCGCGGGTGATCGTCTCCGTGAAGTCCGCGAAAAGCGTGACCATGGCGAGGAGTTCCGGCCGGGAGTCGGACGCGCGATCGTGCATGTAGTACCAGCACGACGGCACCCCGTCGAGTTCGACCCGTTTCAAGGCCGGCGGGAGCGCCGCGGCCAGAGCTGCCGGGATCACCGTGATCCCCGGCCCCGTGAGCAGCTGCCCTGCCACATCGGAGGTTCGCGATGCCGGCATGCGCACCAGCGACGCCTCCCCGAGCGGGCGGACGTCGGCGAGGACGAATGGATCCATGTAGCTCGCCGGCAGGTCCGGCGCGTACAGCAGCGGCTGCCGCGCGAACTCCGCCACCGGCACGCTGCGCCGGTAGGTGTACGGGTGCCCTGTGGGGATGAGGCCGACCCGCTTCAGTTCACCGAGCCGCGTCGAGACCACGTCCTCAGAGTCCGACACGCCGAAGGTGAGCACCGCGTCCACCGCACCCGCCCGCAGATCGGCATTCAATCGCTCGAACACGGTCGGCACCAGGATGACGCCCACGCCGGGATAGGCGTGCGAGAGAGCGAGTTCGAGCGTTGCGAGTGCGGCCGGCATGAGCGGCGCGACGGCATCCACGCCCGCGGGAAAGGCGACCCGCAGTCGCTCGGCCGGCTCCGCGACCGCCGCGAGCTGAGCGGCCTGAGCGGCTTCCAGCACCCGCGGCGCGAACTGGAGGAACCGGCGTCCCGCGGCGGTGATCGCGATCACGCCTCCGGAGTCCCGCTCGAGGAGCGGGACTCCGAGTTCCGCCTCCAGACGCTATACGCGCTTCGTGACCGCGGAGATCGACACGCCGAGCTCGGCAGCGGCGTGGCCGAAATGCCGATGACGGACGACGGCGAGGAACGAGGCCAACCCGATGAGGTCCACCGTGCCCTCCCCTCGCGCTCAGAGCGCCAGGATGCCTCCTCCGGAGCCGACGCGCAAGACGTCGGGACTAGCGGCGCAGACCCGCCTCGATCAGTTCCGTGATGAGGTCGCGATAGCTGAGTCCCGATGCGATCCAGCACTTCGGGAACATCGAGATCGGCGTGAAGCCGGGCATGGTGTTCAGCTCGTTCACGACGAGCGTCCCGTCCGCGGTGAGGAACATGTCGACCCGCGCGAGCCCTCGTCCGTCGACCGCCTCGAACGCCTCGACGCCGGCCTGCTGGATCGCGGCGATCTCGGCGACGGCGAGCTCCGCCGGGCAGACCACGTCCACGCCGTCTCCGCCGAGGTACTTGCCCTCGAAGTCGTAGAAGCCCCGAGAGGTCAGCACGATCTCGCCGGGCACCGACGCGCGCGGCCCTTCGGCGCCCTCGAGGATCGCGACCTCGATCTCGCGACCGACGACGCCGGTCTCCACGAGCACCTTGTCGTCCTCGGCGAGGGCGATGCGCATCGCCTCGTCGAACTCGGCGGGATCGGTCACCTTGGAGACGCCGACGCTGGAGCCCGCACGGGCCGGCTTGACGAACAGCGGCGACCCGAGCTTCTCCGCCGCGGCGCGCACCCCGGCCGGATCCTGCGCCCACTGCCGCGCCCGCACGGTGATCCAGGGAGCGACGGCGATGCCTGCGGCCTGCAGCGCGACCTTCATGAAGTGCTTGTCCATGCACAGCGCGGAATCCAGCACCCCGCCGCCGGCGTACGGCACCTCGAGCGTGTCGAAGTAGCCCTGCAGCGTGCCGTCCTCGCCGTGCGGCCCGTGCAGCAGCGGCAGCACCACGTCGATCGCGCCGAGGTCTTCGACGGAGCCGTCGGCGCGCGTCACGCGCAGGGTGCGGATCCCGCCGGGCTCGGGCCACTGGATACGGGTGCCGTTGTCGGCCACCTCGGGCAGGTGCGCGGCGTCGAGCGGGAACTTCTCGGGCTCGTCGTCCTCCAGGACGAACGCGCCCTCGCGGGTGATCCCGACAGGGATGACGTCGTAGCGCTCCCGGTCAAGGGCGCGCAGCACCCCGCCCGCCGTTGCGGAGCTGATCGAGTGCTCGCTGGAGCGCCCTCCGAAGAGCACCACCACCGTCTGCTTGTCCATTGCCCGTCCCTTCCCCCTGGGGGGTGTCGTCGTCGGTGGTCAGATGGGGGGCGATGTCGCGCGGATCCATGGCGCCGTCCAGCACCATCTTCACCTGCTCGACGATCGGCATCTCCACGCCGGCGGCGCGGGCCAGCTGCAGGATCGGCGCGACGGACGCGAGTCCCTCGGCCGTCTGCTGCATCTGCTTGACCACGTCCTGGAAGCTGTATCCCTGGCCGAGCAGGCGCCCGGCCGTGTTGTTGCGGCTGAGCGGCGACTGGCACGTCGCGATCAGATCGCCGAGGCCGGCGAGACCCTGCAGGGTGCCCGGCTGCGCGCCGTTCGCCACCGCGAAGTCGGTCATCTCGACCAGCCCCCGGGTGATGATCGACGCCTTGGTGTTCTCGCCGTAGCCGACGCCGTCCACGATGCCGATCGCGACGGCGATGAGGTTCTTCAGCACCCCGCCGAACTCCGTGCCGATCACATCGGTGTTCACGAAGCTGCGGAAGTAGTGGTTGCGCGCGGTGCGCGCGACGATGTCGGCCGTCTCCTGGCTGTTCGAGGCGATGACCGCGGCGGTGGGCTGCTCGCGGGCGATCTCGAGAGCCAGGTTCGGCCCGCTCGCCACGGCGATGCGGTCGGGATCGCAGCGCAGCTCCTGCTCGATCACCTGACTCATCCGCAGTCCGGTGCGCTTCTCGACGCCCTTCATGAGGCTGACCACCGGGATGTCCGAGTCCCGCAGCAGCGGACGCAGCGCCTTGAGGTTCTCGCGCAGCGTCTGGCTCGGAACCGACAGGTACACCTGCTCGGCGCCCTGGACCGCCTCGGCCAGGTGGTGCGTGGCCGACATCGAGCGCGGCAGGTTGATCCCGGAGAGGTACTGGGAGTTGCGCTTCGCCTCGTCGATCTCATGGGCGAGCTCCTGCCGGCGCGCCCACATCGTCACCTGGGCCCCGCCGTCGGCGAGGATCTTGCCGAAGGTGGTCCCCCAGCTGCCGGCACCGATCACCGTGACGCGCGGCCCGAGCGGGATCGACGCGGTGCGCGGTGCGTTCCTAGGAGTCAAGACGACCCGTCTCCCTCTGGCCGTGTTCGGCCGGGTTCCACCGCTTGGCGGGGGCCTTCTCGCCGCGCAGCTCCTCCAGGAGGGCCGTGATCGCGGTCATCAGCCGGTCCGTGGCCTCCAGGAGCGCGGCGTTCTCGCCCGCGCGGTCGTACAGGTCGGAGATGTCGACCGGATCCCCGATCACGACGTCGATCTTCTTCCGCGGCGGCCAGAGGCTGAGACCCTTCTGGTAGCGGCCCATGATGTTCTGCGTGCCCCACTGCGCCATCGGGATCAGCGGGATACGTCCCGCGAGAGCGAGACGGACGGCGCCCGACTTGCCGCGCATGGGCCACAGCTCGGGGTCGCGCGTGAGCGTGCCCTCGGGGTAGACGATCACGCCCCTGCCGTGCTCGACGAGTTCCTTGGACTGGGAGATGGTCTGCTTCGCCGCCGCGACCGAGGTCGCCCGCGCCACGGGGATCATCCCCGTGCCGCGCAGCGCCCAGCCCAGCACGGGCACGCGGAACAGGCTCTCCTTCGCCATGAAGCGAGGCGCACGACCGAGCCGCCAGACGGCGACGGCGACGATGAGCGGGTCGAACTCCGAGTAGTGGTTCGGCGCCATCACGAAAGAGCCGGAGCGGGGCAGCTTCTCCTCGCCGCGGATGCGGATCTTCGCGAGGAACGAGACGAACGGGACCACGAAGACCGCCAGGAACCAGAACAGGCTCGGGCGGGTCTTCTCGGCGGTCGCGCGCATCTCAGCCGATCACATCGAAATCGGCACCCAGCGCGGTCAGCTTGTCGAGGAACTTCTCGTAGCCGCGGCTGAGGATGTCGACCCCGGAGACCTTCGACTCGCCGGTCGCCGTGAGAGCGGCGATGACGTGGCTGTAGCCGCCGCGCAGGTCGGGCACCACGATGTCGGCGCCGTGCAGCGGGGTCGGGCCGGTGATGACCGCGGCCTGCTCGAGATCGCGACGCGCGACGCGACGCGGACCGTCCTGCAGACCGTGCGGGTGCACGACGATGTCGGCGCCCATCTTCACGAGCGCGGCGGTGAAGCCCATCCGGTTCTCGTACACCGTCTCGTGCACGACGGAGCGGCCGCGGGCCTGCGTCAGCGCGACCACGAGCGGCTGCTGCCAGTCGGTCATGAAGCCGGGGTGCACGTCGGTCTCGACGATGACCGGCTTCAGCGCGCCGTCGCGGCGGAACAGGATCCCGTCCTCGCGCACGTCGAACCAGCCGCCCGCCTTGCGGAAGACGTTGAGGAAGGTCAGCATCTCCTGCTGCTTCGCCCCGCCGACGAAGATCTCGCCGTCAGTGGCGAGGGCCGCGCATGCCCAGGAGGCCGCCTCGTTGCGGTCGAAGATCGACCGGTGGTCGTAGCCGCGCAGCGTCTCGACGCCCTCGATGAGGATGACCCTGTTCGGCTCGTAGGAGATGATCGCGCCCATCTTCTGCAGCACCGCGATGAGATCCATGATCTCGGGCTCGATCGCTGCGTTCCGCAGCTCGGTCTGCCCCTGCGCGCGCACCGCCGTGAGCAGCACCTGCTCCGTCGCGCCCACGCTCGGGTACGGCAGGTGGATGCTCGCGCCCTTCAGCCCGTTCGGGGCCGAGAGGCGGATGCCGCTGGGCAGCTTCTCGACGACCGCGCCGAACTTGCGCAGCGCGTCGAGGTGGAAGTCGATGGGACGGTCGCCGATGCGGCAGCCGCCGAGATCGGGGATGAAGGCCTGGCCGAGGCGGTGCAGCAGCGGTCCGCAGAACAGGATCGGGATGCGCGAGGCGCCGGCGTGGGCGTCGATCTCCTCGAAGTGCGCCGACTCGACATCGCTCGGGTCGAAGATGAGCGCACCGGGCTCGTCGCCCTCGGTGACCCGCACGCCGTGCACTTCGAGCAGGGAGCGCACCACGGCGACATCGCTCAGGTCGGGGACGTCGCGCAGCGTGCTCGCCGTCTCGCCGAGGAGGGTGGCGACCATGGCCTTGGTCGCCAGGTTCTTCGCGCCCTTCACGTCCACTCGGCCGTGAAGTGGACGTCCGCCGCGGATTGCCAGGACATCGCCCGAAGGCTTCGAAGCGAGCGTGGTCTCGTGCAGCGGTGTCGTCATTCAGGGCCTCTTCTTGTGGAACGGGCGCGGCCGGAGCCGTCGGGCGGATGCCCCAGGCTCACGGCCGCGTCCGATTCACCGAATAGGAAGCGTTCGTGGCCGCCACGACTCGCGGCGGGCCTCGAACTGCGCGATCTTGTCTTCGTTGCGCAGCGTGAGCCCGATGTCATCGAGCCCTTCGAGGAGCCGCCATCTAGTGTAATCGTCGATCCCGATGGTGGTCTGGAAGACGGGCTCGCCTGTCGCCTGTCCCGAACCCGCCGAAGGGCCGATCGTGGCGGTGCGCGCCGCGAGGTCGACCGTGATCTCTCGGCCGGGATCCTCGTCGATCAGCGCCCAGATCCGCTCGATGTCGGCTTCCTCGACGGTCGCGGCGAGCAGGCCCTGCTTACCGGAATTGCCGCGGAAGATATCGGCGAAACGAGGGCTCAGCACGACCTTGAACCCGTAATCGCGCAGGGCCCACACGGCGTGTTCCCGGCTGGATCCAGTGCCGAAGTCGGGCCCGGCCACGAGTACGGACGCGTTCCGGAACGGCTCCTGGTTGAGCACGAACTCGGGATCCTGGCGCCAGGCGTGGAAGAGCGCGTCCTCGAAACCGGTCTTCGTGACCCGCTTCAGGAACACCGCCGGGATGATCTGGTCGGTGTCGACGTTGGAGCGCTTCAGCGGGGCTGCGACGCCGGTGTGGGTGGTGAACTTCTCCATGCTCAGGCCTCCTGCCCGTTCTCGACGAGGTCGCTCGGGCTGGACAGCGTGCCGCGCACGGCCGTCGCCGCGGCGACGAGGGGCGACACGAGGTGCGTGCGGCCTCCCTTGCCCTGCCGGCCCTCGAAGTTGCGGTTGCTCGTCGACGCGCACCGCTCGCCGGGGGCGAGCTGGTCGGGGTTCATCCCCAGGCACATCGAGCATCCGGCGAACCGCCACTCGGCGCCGAAGTCCGTGAAGACCTTGTCCAGGCCCTCGGCCTCGGCCTCCAGGCGCACGCGGGCGGATCCGGGGACCACCATGACGCGCACGCCGTCGGCCTTCTTCTTGCCCTTGATGACAGAGGCGAAGGCGCGCAGATCCTCGATCCGGCTGTTCGTGCACGAGCCCATGAAGACGGCGTCGACCTTCACGTCCTTCAGCGGGGTGCCGGGAGCCAGATCCATGTACTCGAGCGCGCGCTCGGCGGCGCTGCGCTCGTTCGCATCCGCGATCTCGGCGGGGTTCGGCACGGAGGCGGACAGCGAGACGCCCTGACCCGGGTTCGTCCCCCAGGTGACGAACGGCTCCAGCGCATCGGCGTCGATGAGGACCTCCGCGTCGTACGTCGCGCCCTCATCGGTGGGCAGCGTGCGCCAGTACGCGACGGCGTCGTCCCAGTCCTGGCCCTGCGGCGCGTGCGGCTTGCCCTGCACGTACGCGAAGGTGGTCTCGTCCGGGGCGACCATGCCTGCACGGGCGCCGGCCTCGATCGACATGTTGCAGATCGTCATGCGGCCCTCCATCGAGAGCGCGCGGATCGCGCTGCCGCGGAACTCCAGCACGTATCCCTGACCGCCGCCGGTGCCGATCTTGGCGATCACGGCGAGGATGATGTCCTTCGCCGTGACACCGGGCCGCAGCGTGCCGTCGACCGTGATCGCCATCGTCTTGAACGGCTTCAGCGGCAGCGTCTGCGTGGCCATGACGTGCTCGACCTCGCTCGTGCCGATGCCGAACGCCATCGCGCCGAACGCGCCGTGCGTCGAGGTGTGCGAGTCGCCGCAGACCACCGTGATGCCGGGCATGGTGAGCCCCAGCTGCGGTCCGACCACATGCACGATGCCCTGTTCCGCGTCGCCCAGGGAGTGCAGGCGCACGCCGAACTCCTCGGCGTTGCGACGCAGCGTCTCGATCTGCGTACGGCTGGTGAGGTCGGCGATCGGCTTGTCGATCGCCAGCGTCGGGGTGTTGTGGTCCTCGGTCGCGATCGTGAGGTCGAGGCGGCGCAGCGGGCGTCCCTCCGCGCGCAGGCCGTCGAAGGCCTGGGGGCTCGTGACCTCGTGCACGAGGTGCAGGTCGATGTAGATGAGGTCGGGCTCGCCGTTCTCGCCCTTCACCACGAGGTGGTCGTCCCAGACCTTCTCTGCCAGCGTCCGGGGTCGGGGGGATGCGTCGTTCATGCGTTGCTTCTCCTGGGTAGTGGTGCGGCCGGGTCCCCTGAAGAGCAGGGCGCGACTCCGCGGCGAGAGAGGCCTAGATCGAGGTCTCGCCGCGGCTGCTAAGGAGAAGGTGCACCGCCTGCATGCGCATGAGCTTACCTCGGTCCAGGGTGGGTGTTTCCCACCCACCCTGGACCTTCGGAGGTCACTCCGCGAGAGCGCGCTCGCGACGCTTCTCGCGCCCCGAGGCGATCAGGCTCGCGCCCGTGGCGCCGAGCATCGCGACGACGATCACGGTGAGCGACAGCCAGATCGGCACGTCCGGCGCCCACTCGATGGGCTTGCCGCCGTTGATGAAGGGCACGCTGTTCTCGTGCATCGCGTGCAGCACGAGCTTGACGCCGATGAAGGCAAGGATGATCGCGATGCCGTAGTGCAGGTAGCGCAGGCGGTCGAGCAGATCCCCGAGCAGGAAGTAGAGCTGGCGGAGCCCCATCAGCGCGAAGATGTTCGCGGTGAACACGAGGAAGCTGTTCTGCGTGATGCTGAAGATGGCGGGGATCGAGTCGATCGCGAACATCAGGTCCGTGACGCCGATCGTGACGAACACGATGATCATGGGCGTCCAGATCCGCTTGCCGTCCACGACCGTGCGCAGCTTGGGCCCGTCGAACTCGTCGCTGACGGGCACGAGCCGGCGCACCAGGCGCACGGCGAAACCCTCCTTCGCGGCGGTCTCGTCCTCCTGCTCCTTCTCCGGCATCGCCTGGCGGATCGCGGTCCAGATGAGGAAGGCGCCGAACAGGTAGAACACCGGCGCGAAGTTCTCGATGATCGTGACGCCGAGCAGGATGAACACGCCGCGCAGCACCAGGGCGATGATGATGCCGACCATCAGCACCTCCTGCTGCAGCTTCCGCGGCACCGAGAACTGGGCCATGATCAGCACGAACACGAAGAGGTTGTCGATCGAGAGGCTGTACTCCAGCGCCCAGCCGGTGAGGAACTCCCCCGCATGCTGTCCGCCCGCGACCGCGAGCAGGAGTCCCGCGAAACCGAGCGCCAGGGCGACGTAGAACACGACCCAGAGGGTCGACTCCTTGGTGGAGGGGATGTGGGGGCGCCACCGCACGATCAGCAGGTCGCCGATCAGGATGAGCAGCAGAACGGCGAGCGAGACGATTTCGAACCAGACGGGAACGTCCACAGGGGCCTTTCGAAGAGGTCGGTCAACGGCCGAAAGTCTCTTCCCCGCCGAATGGCGGTCACGCGCCCGGAGACCCTGCAACGGGCCTCGTGATGACGATCGCGTGAAGTCGGAATACTCCCCTTCGCGGAGTTCATTCTACGGCACGAGCGAGGGCGGAAGCTTCGATCGGCACGGAGGGGCGCGCTGATCGTCCTCCACAGACCGGCGTCAGACAGAGTTCTGCACCGTTTGGAAATCTGGTTTGATCTGGGGTTCGAATGTCGGTGGTGGCGGGGAGGATGGGGGTATGAAGACGTTGGATGCGATCGCGGCGCTGATCCCGACCCTGGCCGGGCGGATCAGTGCGGGTGCGGGCGCGTCGGACGTGCAAGGCGTGGTCGAGGGACTCGCGGATGCGGAGGCGGTGGCGGTGCTTCGCGAGGCCGGTGAGGTCGGCCGGCTGGTGGAGCAGGTGCAGGTGATCTGCGCCG
>NZ_JYIX01000039.1 GCF_000956505.1 Microbacterium azadirachtae
CCGCGGCACGGCGGAGGCACCGCTGCGCGTGCTGGTCGTCGCGAGCGACTGGGAGCGCAAGGGCGGCGACCGGGCGCTCGCCGCAGTGGCGCAGGCGCGGGCGGCAGGAGCGGACATCGCGCTCACCGTGATCGGATCCGCTCCCTCCCTCCCCGACGACGTGCGCGCACCGGGGCGGCTCGGCGCGGACGAGCTCTCGGCCGAGTTCTCGCGCGCCGACGTGCTGCTCGAGCTCGCGCGCGCGAACGCCGCCGGGGTCACCCTCACCGATGCAGCCGCTCACGGGCTTCCGGCGATCGCGACCGCCGTCGGCGGCGTGGCAAGCATCGTGGCGGAGGAGCGCAGCGGATGGCTCGTGCCCGATGACGCGGCGAGCTCCGCGGCGGCGGAGCTGCTCGCAGCGCTCGGCCGGGGCTCGTGGGGCGGCGTCTCGCGTGCGACCGCCGCCGCCTGGTACGCCGAGGCGCTGGACTGGGCGACCTGGGGCGAGCGGGTGGCAGGGCTGTGTGCGCGGGTGCGCGAGGAGGCCGCACGATGACCGCGCCGCGCGCCAGCATCGTGGTCCCGACCCGGGGCGGCGCGACGCGCCTGCTGCACCTTCTCGACGCCCTCCGCGCGCAGACGGAGTCCTCCTGGGAGGCGATCGTCGTGATCGACGGCGATGTCGACGAATCTGCCGCGGTGGTGGAGCTGGCGGCCGGAGAACTGCCCGTGCGCGCGCTCGTGCTGCCGGAGAACCGGGGCAGATCCGCCGCGCTCAACGCGGGGTTCGCCGAAGCGCGCGGCGAGGTCCTGATCCGCTGCGACGACGACCTCCGCCCCCGACCCGACTACGTGGCGGCGCACCTCGCCCGGCATGCCGAGGCGCCCTGCGGCGTCGTGGGCCTGTACCGCAACGTGTTCCCTCCGACGCCGTATGCACGCGTGTACGGGGAGCCCCGCGATGAGCGGTTCCGCGCCGAGGCCTACGCCGCGCCCGCCGACCGCCGCTGGAGGTACTGGGCCGGCAACGTGTCGGTGACACGCGAGGCGTTCGACAGGGTCGGCGGGTACGACACCGCGTTCCGGGCCTACGGCTGGGAGGACGTGGACTGGGGGTACCGGCTGCACGCGGCCGGAGTGCCCGTGGCGCTCGCACCCGAGCTGGAGACGCCGCACCACGTCGCGGCCACGACGACCGAGGGCCGCGTGCGGCGCGCCTTCCACGCCGGTGCCGCGCGACGGGCCTTCGAGGCCAAGCACGGATCCGCCGCGCTCGGCCCAGCACCGCTCGCACGCGGGGCCTGGGCACGGATCGTGGATCGCACGGCCGCCAGCGACGGGCGGGCAGAGCTCGAGGCACGCGCACGCCGGGCGGACCGCGCCCTGGGCCGGATGCCGCGCTGGGCCGCGGAGAAGCGCGTCGCCTGGCTCGTCGAAGCCGCGGGACTGTCCGGGCACCGGCACCCCGACGAGGTGGTGAACGATGTCTGACGTCACCCGGGTGCTGGTGGTGTGCGACCTCATCGCCCCGGGCGGCGGCCCTGCCGGCTACACCTGGAACCTGCGTCAGGCGCTGACCGCCCTCGCGCCGCCCGATCTCGACGTCCGGTTCTCCGGGATCGTGACCGTGCGCCGCAACAGGGCGACGGGTGAGCGGCCGGCCCGCAGGGGCCGCCGGCGCTCGAATCCGCGCGCCGCACTGGGAAGGCTCCGGCATCGGGTGGGCGTCGCGCTCAAGGGCGGGATTCCGGATCCGCTGCGCGGCGAGATCGCCGCCGCCGACCTCGTCATCCTCCAGGGCTATCAGGACGCGCGGCGGGCCGGACTCGCCCGACGCAGCGGCGCGGCGGTCTGGTACATGCCGCACAGCCCCACGATCGCCGCCGACGAGCACGCGGCGATGCACCCGCATGAGAGCGGCATCCGCCGCGCTCTGATCCGCCGGCGCATGATCCGGGTCGAAGGGGAGCTCTTCCGCGCGGCCGATGCGCTGGTGTTCCCCACCCCGAACGCGGAGACCGCCTATGTCGAGGCGTTCGGGGAGATCCTCGCCGGGACCCCGGTGCATCACATCCTCTCCGGGGTGCCGAAGCCCCGCCGTCCGCCGGGGGAGCACGGGGCTGCGGCCTCCTCGGACGAGGACCCGGGGATCCTGTTCGTCGGCCGCTATGTCGCCGACAAGGGCTACGACCGCTTCCTCGCGGCGGCGGAGGCGCTGCACGCCGAGAACCCTGCGCTGCGCTTCAGCACACTCGGGGCGGGACCGTCCCGGCGATCGTCGCCCGCCGTCCGCGACCTCGGCTGGAGGGACGACCCCGTGCCGGTCATCGCGGCCGCGCAGATGCTCGTGGTGCCGAACCGCGTCGCATACTTCGATCTGCTGCCGCTCGAGGCGGCGGCCCTCGGGCGGGGACTGGTGTTCACCGCCGTCGGCGGCGGGATCGACCAGCACCGGCTGCTGTCGGACTCGGTGCTCTGCGCGCCGGACGACGTGGCCGGCGGCATTCGCCGGGCGCTGTCCCGGCTGGCCGAGGATCCGGACTGGGGAGCCGGCAACGTCCCCGCATACGAGCGCACGCTCACGGCCGAGGCGATGGCCGAACGCTGGATCGCGCAGGTGCGGGAGTGGCGGGAGGGCGCGGGGAGCGCGGGGCCGACCGCGCTCTGGGTCGTCCCTGTCGCGGAGATCGGCGGCGTGGCCCGGCACGTGCTCGACGCGACCAGAGTCGGGATCCCGGGCTGGACGGTCACCGTGCTGTGCCCGGAGGGACCACTCGCCACACGGTTGCGGGAGCAGGGGACGACGGTGATCACGGGCGCTTTCGGTCCGGCCGCCGGCGCGGTCGCCTCCGGGCGCACCCTGCTCGCGGCGGTCCGCCGGGTGCGGCCCGCCGTGGTGCACTCGCACCTCGCCTTCGCCGACATCGTCGTCGCGGGCACGCCGCTGCCGCGCGGGGTGCGGCGGATCACGACGGAGCACGGGATCGCCGGTGAGGACGGCGTGTACCACCGCTCCTCGATGCAGGCCAGGGGCATGGCGCTCGTGCACCGGATCCGCCTGCGGCGCTTCGACGCCGTGATCGCGGTCGCCGAGGCGACCCGCACCGCGATGCGCGCGAAGTGGCATGCGCGCGGGCCGATCGCGGTGATCCCGAACGGCGTCGAGGTCTCCGCCCCCGCCGCGCTGCGGAAGCAGGGCGGTGCCCCGCGCATCCTGACCCTGTCCCGACTCGCGCCGGAGAAGCGGATCGACGCCCTCATCGACGCGTTCGCGGCGCTGCAGGCGGAACAGCCGGGGGCGACGCTGACCGTGGCGGGCGAGGGCCCGCTGCGCGCCGAGCTCGAGGCGCAGGCCGCTCGACTCGGCGTCGTCGTGGCCTTCCCGGGATTCGTGGATCCGGAGTCCGCGATGGCGGAGGCGGACGTCATCGCGCAGCTCTCGGTCTGGGAGAACTGCTCGTACACCCTGCTCGACGCGGTCGCCCACGGCCTCGGCGTCGTGGCCTCCGCTGCGGGAGGGAACGGAGAGATCGTCGGAGCGGAACGGCTCGTGGATCCCGATGACATCCCGGCCGTCGCCGCCGCACTCCTCGACGCCCCCCGCGTCCCCTACGATCGACTGAACTCGACGGACGAGATGACCGCGGCCGTCGCACGGATCTATCGCGGGGTCGTCGGCAACGAGGGGAACGCGGAGGCCGTGCAGAGGGCGACGACGAGCACCGGGAAGGGGGAGAGCGCATGCTGATCGTGTTCGACCGCACGGTGCGCCGGGGCCTGGGCGCACTCCTGCGCCTCTCCGGCATGCGGCCGGTGCCGTGGATCGCGCTGGCCGCGGTGCTGATGCTCGCGCAGACCGCGCTGGGCACGATCCCCGTCGCGGCGATGGTGCCGCTCGTGGAGCTGATCGCACAGGGCCACAGCGACGCCGGCGTCGTGCAGTGGGTCGCGGGCCTGCTCGGATCGGCACAGCCGGAACGGCTGATCCCCGCATTCGCGGTCCTGATCGCCCTGTTGTTCCTGGTCTGCAGCGGGCTCTCGGTGCTCCTGGTGTGGTGGCAGGCCGGCCGCTCGGCCCGGCTCGCCGTCGCGGCGAACACGGCCATGCTGCGCGCCTACAGCCTCGAGCCCTACGTCTCGCATCGTCGCCGCTCCGACGCGGAGATCCTGCGCAACATCGGCGGCACGGCGACCGTGGGCGCCGCCCTCACCTGCGTGCTCACGATCTACACGAGCGCCCTCACCCTGGTCGCGATCAGCGCGGTGCTGCTGGTCGTGTCGCCGGTGGTCACGGTGCTCACGGTCGCCCTGTTCGGCGGAACCATGGCGATCATGCAGCGCTCGCTGCAACCGGCACAGCGGCGCACCGGGGAGGCATCGACCGCGGCGAACCTGCGCGGCTGGGCGACGCTCATCCCGCTCGTGCACGGCTTCCGCGAGGTGCGGCTGTCCGCCTCAGGGGCGCGACTGCTCGGACGCTACGAGCAGTCGCAGAAGGAGCTCGCCGGAGCGAACCGGATGCTCACCACGCTGGGAGCCGTGCCCGCCGCCGTGTCCCAGGTGCTCTTCGCGCTCTCGATCGCCGTGGTCTCGGCCGCCCTGTTCACGACCGGATCCGCGGCGAGCACGATCGGAACCCTCGGTCTCTTCGGCGCCGCCGCGATGCGCGCGCTGCCCACGATGAACCTCATGGCCCAGAACGTGGGGGCCGTGCGCGGAGCCGAGGCCAGCATGCGGATCCTCACCGATGCGATCGACGACCTGACCAGTGCCGATCCGCACGTCGAGGAGCCCGCCACGGCGGAGCCCCTGCGCGGCGACATCACCCTGCGCGGCGTGGAGTTCGCCTACCCCGACTCCCCGGACCCCGTGGTGCGCGCCGTCGATCTGGTCATCCCCGAGCACACCACCACGGCGTTCGTCGGATCCAGCGGGGCCGGCAAATCGACGCTGATCGATCTGATCCTGGGACTGCTCACGCCGACGGCGGGGCGGATCGAATGCGGCGGCGTGCCGATCCTCGAGGACCCGGCGCGCTGGTACGCCGGGATCGGCGTGGTGCCGCAGGACGTGTTCCTGCTCAACGACACGGTGGAGGCGAACGTCGCGTTCGGCGTCGCCGCCGAGAGGATCGACCGGGAACAGGTCGACCGGGCGCTGCGGCTCGCACGACTCGACGCGCTGGTCGCCGAGCTGCCTGAGGGGCTGCAGACGACGATCGGCGAGCGCGGGACGCGCCTGTCCGGCGGCCAGAGGCAGCGGCTGGGCCTGGCCAGGGCCCTGTACCGCTCGCCGCGCGTACTCGTGCTCGACGAGGCCACCTCCGCGCTGGACAACGAGACCGAGTCGCAGATCGCGGGCTCGCTCGCGGCGATGCACGGCGAGCTGACGATCATCATCGTCGCGCACCGGCTGTCGACCGTGCGGGACGTGGACAAGCTCGTCTTCCTCGGGGACGGCCTGATTCAGGCGGAGGGCACTTTCGCGCAGGTGCGCGACACCGTCCCCGCCTTCGCGCGGATGGTCGAGCTGGGAGAGCTCGGAGCCGAGCGCTCGTGAGCGCCTCCGGGAGTCGCGAGCTGCGCGTTCTCGGGCTGTTCGACCACGCGGGCATGGGTCGAGACCAGCGCAGGGAGCGAGGGGCCGAGCGGATCGCCGGTCCGTATCGCGTGGATCTGCTCGCCGCGCACGGGATCGATCTCGTCACGGTGCCCCCGGCGCGCGCGGCGCTGCATCTCAAGCTGCGCGACGTGGCAGAGCATCGCAGCGGCGTCGCGCAGGACCTGGCGCTGCGTGGCGCCCGACACGCCTTCCGCGCGGATGCCGTGCTGTGCCTGCTCGAGGACAAGGCGGTGCTCCCCGCCGCGCTGCGGCGCCGGCGCATCCCGCCGTACGCGCGTCCGCCGATCGTGGCGGTGTCGTGCTGGTGGGCGGAGGAGATCCTGCACGGCTCGGACGAACAGCGGCGGCGGATCGCCCGCACGGCCCGAGCGCTGGACGCCATCGTGGTGTTCTCGCAGAACCAGGCCGAGGCGTTCGCGCGGATCGGCGTCGCGGACAAGGTCGTGCCCGTCCCGTTCGGAGTGGACGAGGCCTGGTACACGCCCGCCGAGCCGGTGCGTCCGCGCCTGCAGGTGGCGGCGATGGGCATCGATCGTGGCCGCGACTACCTCACGCTCGTCGACGCCGCCCGGCTCACCCCCGAGATCCGCTACGACCTGTTCACCCAGCCCGAGCGGTTCGCGGAGATCCCGCTCCCGCCGAACGTCGCCGTGCACGCGCCGGTGCCGATGCCCGCGCATCGCGACAACCTGCGCGCCGCCGACCTCGTGATCGTGCCCACCTACGATCTGGCCTACCCGACAGGGCAGAGCGTCCTGCTCGAGGCGATGGCCTGCGGCCGGTGCACGGCTGTGACCCGGACGGCCGCGATGGCGGAGTACCTCGACGACGGGCGCAGCAACCTGGCTCTCCCACTGCACGATCCGGAGGGCGTCGCGCGCGTCGTGCGCCGTGCCATCGGCGATCCGGGGCTGCGGCATCGCGTCGGCGATGCGGCGCGCGCAGAGGTCGAGACCCGGCTGACCTTCGATCGCACCTGGGCGCGTGTCGCCGAGGTGCTGCGAGAGGTCGCAGGTCGAGGCGAGCGGCTGCGCTGAGGGTTCAGGCGGCCGCAGGCCCGGCGAAGTCCGAAGGCGCGAGCAGTATCGGATCCGCGTCGCGCCCCCGGTGCACGTAGGTCCACCAGCCGGTGAAGTTGCCGAAAGCGTTGACCACCCAGGCCAGATGGCGGCTCCTGCGGTGCGGCCCGGGGCGCACCATCCGGTACGGCAGGGCGGCGAGCCTGCCGCCGAGCACCCGCAGGCATCCGGCGAGGGTGAACGGCTGATACGCGGCCGGGTGGCGCAGCGAGATGAGCACTCTGCCCTGGGCGATCAGATACTGCTTGCGCACCGCGGCCGATCTCGAGGACAGGGTGAAGTTCATGACCGCCCCGCCGCAGTACCCGATCGGGAACCCCTGCTCCTGGGCGCGCCAGGAGAGATCCACGTCCTCGTAGCCGTATCGCGGCAGCGACTCATCGTAGCCGCCGATCGCGATGAAGCAGGCGCGGGTGAGCGCGAGGTTCGCGTTGCCCGCGTGCGGCAGGTAGTGCGTGGCGACCAGTGCATCGGGGAAGACGCCGGGCTGTTCGACGCCCTCGGCGGTACGCGCCGCGATCCGCCCCCCGGCGATCCCGTCCTGGTCGAGGCATCCGGTCAGCGCCGAGAGCCAGAACGGATCCGCCTCGTCGTCGGCGTCGCAGTAGGCCAGGATCCGGCCGCGCGAGGCGATCGCACCGCGGTTGCGGGCATAGGGGATGTGCGCCCGGTCGGGGGCGGAGACGAGGCGGGCCGGCACAGCGGGCCGTCCTGCGTCGCTCAGCCAGGCCCGGACGATCTCCGCCGTGTCGTCCGTCGAGCCGTTGTCGACGACGAGGATCTCGAACGACGGCGCATCCTGCTGCCCGTCGAGGGCGTGGAGCTGGCGGAGGATCGTGGCGGCGCCGTTGCGCACGCAGAGGATCACCGATACCTCTGGCGCGCTCACGGGTCGATCACCTGCCATGCGGGGTCGAACCGCTTCCGGTCGGGCACGCCGTCGTCGATGAGGTGGTAGGGAGGGGCGAGCACGACGGTGTCGGGACGCAGCGCCGTCGCGACGTGGGCGCCCCAGAACGAGAACGTGGAGTTGGCGAGGACGAGCGTGCGGCCGGCCGCGAGCGCGGCGAAGTCGTCGAGGGGCGAGGTGCGGTGCGCGAGAGGGCGCAGCGGCAGATCCACGACGGCGGGCAGATGCTGCAGGCACCAGGGGACGTCGTCGGAGACGATCACGACCTCGTCGGCCCGGATTCCCCGTTCGCGCAGCTCGTGCAGGGACGCGCCGACGTAGCCCTCGATGTCCAGGGCGTAGGCGGCCTCCAGGAAGTCGTGCGCGTAGTAGTCGCCCCGGCGCACGTTGACCACGACCGCACCGGGTCCGAGCTCATCCTCCGCCCGCGACAGCCGTTCGCGGAAGGACGACGACGACGCCACCAGCGCGCGGCAGAATCCGTCCACCTCGGCACGGGTGAAGTGCTGCCCGAACATGTCCTCGTGCGAGCCCCGGAAGTCGGCGACGAGGCGCGGCGCGTCGGCGAGCGGTATCGTCAGCCCGTCCAGCAGGGGGAACTCCGCCAGCCAGGGATCCATGCTCGGCTGATGCTGCACGCGCGCGGGGGATCCCGGCCGATCGTGCCGGTACGCCCACAGCCAGTCGTAGAGGTGGTTGCCGGCGCCGGTGAGCGGGGAGGTGAGCTGCACGCGGGGGGCGCCGAAGAGACGCCCGAGGGGCACGAGCGCGTGGGTCCTCAGCGCCGCCCGCACGCGGGCTGCCCCGGTCATGCGCTCCCCCGGGAGCGGGAGGGGCCGGCCGTCGCGCGCGCGGGCAGCCCGGCTCCGAGCCGTGGACGGGGGAGCAGGCGGAGGTACCGATAGCGCACCGTGCCGGAGAACACGCCCCAGACGAACAGGGCGCGGCCGGCCAGACCGGGCCAGTCGCGTTCGGCGCGCGGACGCGCGGGCATGCGCACGGCCGCGCCGGCGAGGCGCAGCGCGAGCGCGGGCCAGGGCGGATCCGCGACCTCCGCCTGCACGCGGTACCTGGTCGCGATCAGCACCTTCGCCTGCGCCATCCGCACCTGGCGGACGGCGATTTCGGAGCCCTGCGCGCGCAGCCGGTAGGCGAGGCGGGTGTCCTTGGCGAAGGCGACCTCGAGGCCGCGGCGGCGGGCGCGGTACCCGAGGTCGAGGTCCTCGAACGACGACGGCAGCGACTGGTCGAACCCTCCGAGCTCGAGGAAGAGCGAGCGGGTGATGCCGAAATTGCCGCCCTGCAGCATGGGGAACGGGGTGTCGGTGCGCGGCTGCGGCGCGTGCCAGGGGGCGCCGTCGCCCTCGTCGAGCACGCCGCGCACGGTCTCGATGCCGCCTTCGAAGAGTTCGGCCGCGGCCGGCACGACCCAGCCGCTCCACAGCCGCGCCGACGCGAAGTTCCGGTAGCCGTGGTCGACCCAGTGCGCGGAGACCACGTCGTCGGCGTCGCAGAACATCAGCAGATCGGACAGCGCGTGCGCGGCGCCGACGTTGCGTGCGAACGAGGCTCCCCGCTCGGTCGCCGACACGAGCCGGAGCCGAGCGCGACGCAGGACCGTCGCGCGCACGATGGCCGCCGTGTCGTCCGTCGACGCGTTGTCGACCACGATCACCTCGAAGGGTGGCGCATCGATCTGGGTGTCCAGCGCGGCGAGCTGCTGCCCGATCGTGGCGGCCCCGTCGAACACGGGGATGATCACGCTGACGACCGGCGCGTCCTGCGTCTCCTCGGCATCCGGTACGGCGATGGAGGCGGCTGCGAGGAGTTCCGGTGCGATCGTCCGGGCCTCCGGGGGCCTTCCGAGCAACCTGTAGCGCACGTGCCCGTCCAGGGTTCCCCATGCCCATCCGAGCGCCCGCGCCGCGTTGTCGCGCTTCTCGGGTCGGAACAGCTCCGGCACGTGGCGCCAGGCCCGGAACACGTCGCCGAACGCCCCGCGGCCCGACAGCGCGTCGAGCTCCGCGCCGTCGCGGTGACGGATCCACAGCAGCACCCTCGTCCTGGCCGAGTGGTAGTACTGCCGCGCGCGGCCGCGCAGGGTGGACCGCTGGCGATAGGAGACGACGGCGGTCGGCGCATACGCGAGCGTCCCGCCGGAGTGCTGCAGGCGCCAGCTGAAGTCGACCTCGTCATGACCGCGGCGGAAGCTCTCGTCGAAACCGGCGATGCCGAGCGCGGCCGATCTGCGCACCCCGAGGTTCGCCCCCGTCGCGTAGGGCAGGTGCCCCAGCACGGAACCCAGCCCGGCGGACTCGCCCGCGGCGGTCGAGCGGCCGCCGCGGTCCTCGACGTGGATGAGCCGGCCTCCGACGAGGTCGGCCGAGGCGAGTGCCTGCACCATGGCGCGAGCCCAGCCGTCGTGCACCTCGTCGTCGTGGTCGCACAGCAGCACGGCCTCGGTACGCGCGGCGAGCAGCCCCGCATTGCGCGCGTGGTTCACGCCGACCCTGGCCCCGGCGTCGATGACGCGCAGATCGGCGAAGTCGCCTCGGTACGCCAGAGCCACCTGAGCCGTGCGGTCGCGCGACCCGTTGTCCGCGATCACGACGTCGAGCCCTCCGGCGATGTCCTGGCGCGCCAGCGCGGAGAGCTGTCGCGCGATGCCGTGCTCGCCGTCTCGCACGGGGATGACGACCGTCGCGAGTGGACGATCCGCGGATCCTGCGGAGAGGGGCGTCGCCGGATCCGCGAGGGGGCCGGCTCCGGACGAGCCCGTGAGCCCGTAGAGGCCGGCGACCCGGCGGGCGAATGCGTGCTCGGAATAGGTCTCGGTCGCCCACGTCCGCCAGGGTGCCGCGGCCCGGCGGGCGGAGGCCGGATCCCGCAGCGCCTCGACCAGCGCGTCCGCGAACCCTGCGGCGGTCTCCTGCGCCTCCGGGAGATGCTCGGCATCGCCGATCCCCTCGAACGCGACCGCGGTGCCCACCACGGGAACGCCGCGCACGAGCGCCTCGACGACCTTGAACTTCACGCCGGCGCCGACCCAGAGCGGGGCGACGACCGCGGCGGCGCTCGCGTACAGCGGATCGAGGTCGTCCACGAACCCGAGCATCCCGATCCCCGGCGTCGCTCCGTACTCTGCGCGCTGCGCATCGGTCGCCTGCCCGGCCACTCGCAGTTCGGCATCGGGCACCCTGGCCCGCACGAGCGGCCACACCTGGTCGGCGAACCACTGCAGCGCCTCGCGATTCTCCCCGCGATGCATCGGCCCCACGAAGAGTGCGAACGGCGGTGCATCGTCCGGCGCGCCCCCCGGCGCGGAGGGCGCCGCAACGGCGGCGAGCGGCGGGAGCATCACCTCGACGCGCTCCGACCGCGGCAGCAGCGCACGATCCTTCTCGCTGAACACGATGGTCGCGTCCGCGAGCGCGACAGTGCGCGCTTCGATCCGCCGGGCGAGGATCGTCGCGGTCCCGAAGCGCACCCTGGCGCGCCAGGATCCGCTCCGCCGCCTCTGCCGGCGCAGGCCCTGGCTGGCGACGTCGTGCAGCGTCGCGATCCGTCTGGCACCGGCGGCGACATCGTGGCGCAGAGCCGGGAGCAGGGCCGCCATCGTCGGCCACTGCACGTCGAGCACGTCCGCCGACGCCAGCGCCGCCCTGGCACCGGGATCGCGGCGGATCGCGGCCAGGAGCCCGCGCGGAGCCCTGATCGGCGCGAGGCGACGGGTGACGCTGCTCACGGATGCCCGCAGGCCTCTCAGCGGCGCCGCCGGCGGCAGCAGGATCACTCCGTATCCGTCGGCATCCGCCAGCGCCCTGCGACCTTCCGGCGAATCCTGGACGATCACGGTGACCGCCGCCCCGCCGTCGCGCAGTTCGCGCACGAGCCTCATCAGATACGCGGCCCCGGCGTTGTCCGCCCGCAGCGTCGGCGCCTCCTGCGCGACGATCACGATCCGCGGCCCGCCCGGCGCCTCACCTCGCGACGGCGAGCGCGCTCCGTGCCGGTGATCGCTGGGGGTGCGCACGCTCACAGCATAGTGAGCGCCCCGACGATGGGTTCCGGAGCCGCCGCCGGCAGGATCCGGACGGCTCCCGAGCGGGACGACGGCGGAATCGTCGCCGATACGATGTCAGCACCGCAGAAGGGAAAGGGGCGGCGCATGACGGTGGATCCGGAGGCGCGCGTGGCCGTGATCATCCCTGTGTTCGATTCCGGCACGACCCTGCCCGAGACCCTGGACTCCGTGTTCGCGCAGACGCACCCTGCTCTCGAGATCATGGTCGTCGACGACGGCTCCACGGATCCCCTCACGCTGCATGTGCTCGATGCGCTCCGCGAAGACGGCAGGGTGCGGGTCATCCGGCAGGACAACGCCGGCCCGTCGGCCGCGCGCAACGCGGGCATCTCCGCGAGCAGCGCCCGCTACTTCATGCCCGTGGACAGCGACGACCGGATCGCTTCGAGCTACATCGCCGAGGCCGTCGAGGTGCTCGAGGAACGTCCCGACGTCCCGCTCGTCTATGCCAGAGCGGAGCTGTTCGGGCGGTACACGGGCCGATGGCGGCTCCCCGACTTCGACTGGGCAGGATTCCTGATCCACAATCAGATCTTCCCGTCCGCGCTGTTCCGGCGCACGGACTGGGCAGCCATCGGCGGGTACGACGAGTCGATGCGCCGAGGTCGGGAGGACCACGATTTCGTGATGCGGGTGCTGGCGCGCGGTGGCGAGCCGTTTCGCCTCGACGCCGTGCGGTTCTTCTACCGCATCGGCGCCGACGGCTCCTCCGTCAACTCGAGCATGGATCGTGAGGATCTGATCGCAGCGCATTCCCAGATCTTCCGCAACAGCACCCAGGCGTACGCGGACCACGCGGAGGACCTGTTCCGCTTCATCTTCGATCAGCACGACCAGGTTGCGGATCTGCGGTTCCGGTACGCGGCGCTCGAGCGCCTGCGCGTTCGATTCCCGCGCATCGTGTCGGCCGGGAAACGGGTGCGCGACGGCGTGCGCAGGATCGGTCGTGGACGGCGCAGAGACGACGGAATCGGGCATCTATGACGCGGTTTGCTCAAACTTTTGAACGGCTCGCCGGGAGTTTGTCGAGAGCGGCATAGGAGGTGTACCGTTCGTTTGGCCCTGTCCGAGGGCCTTGTTGATCTGGGGAGAACAACATGCTGGGGAAATCTTTCATCGCGCCCGAAAATAGTGGCAACGCTGCCACGGACCGGGCCGGAATCAAACGCAGGACCGTCATCAAAGGCGCTGCCTGGTCGGTGCCGGTCATCGCTGCCGCATTCGCTGCACCGATGGCTGCGGCGTCAGGCTGCACCTCGCAGCAGCTGCCGAACAAGAGCTCCGCGTTCGTACGCGGAGTGCCTAGCCCGAACACCGGCACGAACGGCTACCACGGGCTCGGCAACGTGCCAGGCCTGTGGTGGGAGTGGCCCGACGGGACCTACTCGAGCACCATCCAGGACGTGCCCGCGAACTACGTCACCTACACGCGCACCTGGCCTGTCACGGTCACTCCAGGGAGTCCCGTGAACATCTCGGGCACCGTTCAGGCCAACTTCGGCAGCAACTCCATGCCTGCCTCCAGGCCTGCCGGCCTGCTCGTGCAGACGAGCCTCGACGGCCTCACCTGGACGTCGTACTCAACCGCCTCCTTTGTCACGCGGTCGGGCATGGGCGCCGTGGGAACCACTGCGCTTCCCATCAACAACGGCAGCGGAAATTCGACCACCTGCGTCCCGGCAGGGCCGACGCCGATCACGTGGGGCCACTCCGCGTGGAACTCGTGGTCGCAGGCCAGCGTCACGGCCGGAACCTTCGACGGATGGCCGGAGTTCCAGAACCTGCACACCGGCGTACAGACGGGACCGGCCGTGCAGGGGATCAACTTCTCCGATCAGATGACCTACGTGCTCACGGTCGTCCCGCCGACCTCGACCATCTACGTGCGCTACGTCAACTTCATCGCCCCGTTGACCGGCGGCACACGTAGCGTGACCGTGAACGGCCAGACCATCCAGCGCACAAGCGATGACATCGGCATCACAGACCCGTTCATCTCGTGTGCGGCCGCGGGCACACTCCCCAGCGTCGGTCAGACCTGCTGACCGGTCATGCGGTGGGCCACCGACTCCGCAAGATCGGTGTGCTGACGGCACAGGTGGACGCCGAGCGGGGCGGCCATCGCCTCCGACCGGGAGCGACGGGTCAGGGGTCGGTGCGTGCGCGCCCCGCGATCTCGACCAGGTGCGCCACACGGCGGGCGGCGACGGACTCGAACGGCTCGAACCCGCTGAGGGCGCGCGTGCGCACGGCGTCGAGCTGCTCCGGACCCACCGATCGGATCCGATGCGCGAGCGCCTTCGCGTCCCGCTCCGCCCAGCCCAGACCCTCGGCGGCCAGCCGGGGCCAGGTGGCGTTCTGCACGCCCACCACGGGCACGCCGCAGCCGAGCGCTTCGTAGTACGTGCCGGAGGGATCGCCCTGCGGATGCGGGAGGAGGGCGAGATCGACCTCCTCCCGCATCCTCGACTTCCAGGTCTCGAAGTCGAGGAAGCCCTCGAACCGCACGTTCGATGGCGCGGCGCGCTGCAGGTCCGCGCGCAGCTCTCCGTCGCCGAGCAGGAGGAACTCGACCTCCGGCAGCAGCCGGGCGACCTCGAGAACCGTTCCGGGGCCCTTCACCGCCGTCAGCCGCCCGGAGAACGCGACGCGCAGAGGGCGTTCGCCGCGCCATGTCGGCCGTTCCATCGCGGCGGTGAGGTCGGCGCGGCGGATCCGGTGGTCCCGGAAGAGGAGCGGCCGCGGGCTCAGCGCGGCGTACGCGTCCCATGCGGCGTAGCCGTTGCACTGCAGCCCCGCGGCCCGGCGGGCGACGTCTCGGTAGGCGCGTTCGCGGCGCAGCTGGCCGAGGGCGATCCGGGCGCGATCGATCGCGCCTTCGGCCGTGAGGTGCTGCTGCTCGAGGCGGATCCGGCGGTCGAACTCGGCCGTGAAAACGGTGGGGGCCACCTCCGTCAGCCACCCGAACTCCGGGCGGTGCAGCGCGAGCACGACATCCGGGGCGAGGGCTCGCACGGAGGCGGCGGAGGGCGCGGGCTCGGCGACGACCCGCACGCGCTCGGGGGCTGCGATGCCGGCCTCCGGGGCCACGGCAACGACGTCGCCCGGCCACGTCGTCGCGAACTCGGAGAGCCCCTCGACGGCTTTCGCGTCGAGCGGGCCGGGGGAGACGTAGACCAGGCGCACGCGACCATCGTCACACGCAGGAGCGGTATGCGCGACAGGAACGTGCGCGGCGCGACCACCGCCGCCTCACCGCATGGGGCGACAGATCAGGAAGCCCTGGGTATGCTCGGCGTCACGGTCCCCGCGGGCCGTGAACGGGGTGAGGGGCAGTGCGAGACATCGCCGGGCGAGCCACTGCGGCCTGGCTCGCCGGGGATGCGGATGAGCTGATCCGCCTCATGGCCACGCGCTCGATCGAGCTGTGGTTCACCGTGCCGCCCGAGGACCTCTCGCGGATGATCTCGGACCTTCCGCCCGATCGCCTGCGGCTCAGCCCCGAGGCCGCCCTCGCCTCGCGACTGCTCGCGCCGGGACTGCTGCAGGACCCGTCCGGCTTCTCGGTCGGGCGGCGGGACGACCTGCCTCCCCACCTGCGCCGGTGGATGGCGCTGGTGGAGGGATGGCAGGCGCGGCTCGGCGGAGATCTCGAGACCGCGTACGAGGTGCTGATCGGGCTGCCCGAGATCACCGAGGCGGATCCGACGCTCGTGGATCCCACCCGCGGTGTGCGCAGCCTGTTCCTGAACCAGGCCGCGCTCACGGCCGCCCTGTCCGGACGCTTCCGCGAGGCGCTCGCGCTGTATCAGCGCGCGCTCTGCGTGCAGCCGGTCACGGATCTGACGTTCCTCTCCCGCGAGGCCCACCTCCGCTCCGCGCTGATCCACGGAATCTACGGAACGCCGGACGCCGCCGTCGCGCACCTCACCGAGGCGCAGCGCCTCGTGCGATCGCCGAGCTGGGTCGAGCCGCAGCTCGACGCGGAGCAGCGCTTCGTCGAGGCCTTCCTCCGGGAAGGGGAGCCGGAGCGCTCCTTCGCCGAGATCCTCCAGCTCACCTACGCGCGGATGGGTGAGATCTGGCCTCTGCAGCTGCTCGCCCTGCACCGGGCCGGGGTGCTCGCGGAGCGCCGTGTCGACAGCCGGGAGCGCATCGAGGCCCTGCTCTTCGCGGGCCTCGGCGCGGGATCATCCGGTCTGCCCGGATCCGTCCCGCAGTCGCTGCTCGCCCTCGATTCGCTGCTGAGCGGCAACATCCCGAGGGCGAGGGAGGAGGCGCGTGCGGTCGCCGACGGCAGCTGGCCGTCCCGCGTCGTCCTCGACCTCATCCGCATCGCCTCTGGAGCGACCAAGACCGCGATCGCCGACCTGAACGCCGCAGCCCCGCAGACGGCGGGCCTCCGGCAGGCCGATCGTCAGCGCACGATGCTCCTCGCCCTGGCGCAACACCTCAGCGGGAACGCGCTCGCCGCCTCGGCGGCGGTCGAGCGCATGAGCCTGCTCAACCTCGAGTCGGGGCAGCACGAGGTCGCGGTGCTCCGCATGCTCTCCCCACGTCTGCTCGGCACGCTCGGAGAGTTCGTCCCCGGTCTGCTCGCCCACGGCGCGGCGGGCCCGCGTCCCGGAGTTCTGGACGATCCCCGTCTCACCACGCACGAGCTCGACGTGCTGGCCGGCCTCGCCCGCGGCGAGACCAGGGGACAGATCGCGTCGTCGCTGTTCCGCTCCGTGAACACGGTGAAGACGCACCAGCGATCCCTGTACCGCAAGCTCGGGGTCGCGTCGGGGCGCGAGGCCGTGCTGCGCGCCACAGCGCTCGGCTACCTCTGACAGCGCCGCGCGCTCGTGCCGGCCGTGCCGAGGGGTGACGCCGGGGGTGATTTCGACCCGGGTGAAGACGGTTCCCAGCTTTTCACCGTTGAATGAGGATGCCGCGGCCACCCGAAGCCGTCGGCGATCATGACCCGTCGCGGGCTTCCGAGCCCTGCGACGGGGCCCCTGGGGAGGGGATCTGCAGAGGGGAAGTGCGCGTTGCTGATGAACGCGAAGGGCGGTGGTCGACGTGCGATCCTGCCGGGCGGCGGTGTCGAAGGCGGGGGGACGCCGGCAGGCCAGGGAGCCGAGGCCGCGGCTCAGGAATCCGATGCCGAGGACGAGCCGGGGCTCGTCGCGCCGGAAGGATCCGAGCCCGGATGGCCGTCCGACGACGAGGCCCTCGAGGATGTGCGACCGGTGGTGCTGGGCGCCGCATGGAGGCTGCCCGTGGTCCTCCTGGCCATGGACGGCACCGAGGAGGCGGGCCTCGACCTGCAGTTCGATCCCGAGACGGGGGAGCCTCTCGCCGAGGAGTGAGCTATCGATATATCACATTTCGAGCGAATCACCGCATCGGCCTTTGTCCGGCGCGTCGGCTGTGCGATAATTCTCGTGCACGACGGAGCCTCCCGGGTCCGCCGTGCTCGCCCGCCGTCTTCTGGGGATTCGGGTGATGGGACAACCCGGAGGAGCGACTTATCATGTCTGAACTCGAACAGCCGAAGGGCGTCAGTCGTCGCACGGTGACCAAGGCCATGGCCTGGGCGGTGCCGGCTGTTGCGCTGGCCGCTCCGATCCCTGCGTTCGCGGTGTCGGGACCACCGCCGCAGATCAATGCGGGCGCGGCCTGCAAGTCGCCGGGCAACAGCTGCTCGACGTTCCCCAAGGGCTACAACGTCCCCGCGACGGTGCACAACCCTGATCCCACCAAGACGATCTGGATCACGGCGATCACGATCACGAACAACACGACGGGCATCGCGCTGTCCCCGGCCTCGTCGCCGGCCCTGCCGATCCAGATCAACCCCGGTGCGACGATCAACGTCGTGTTCCAGGCGAAGTCGAGCAACAGCGCGAACGTCACCGGATCGTTCGACTTCAACATCACGTGGGGCCACGCGGCCAACGGATCCGACCACGACCACTCGCCGATCCCGGTGCACATCGTGATCAACGGCACGCCTCCGGGATGCGTGTGCCCCTGATCATCGATCACCCGTGACGAACGGGGTGGAGCAGCGCGGCCGGCGCTGCCTCCACCCCGTTCTCCTTCTCTGCGCGGCCAAGGATGCGATAGCTTTCTGGCGACGAGAGGAGCCGGATGGCTGTCGCGCGCACGGAGAGGCTGATCGTCCCGGATGTGCTTCGGGGCGTCGCGATCGTCGCGATGCTGATCGCGCACGCGAACCCCCTCCTTCCGCAGTTGCCGATGGCGGTGCGCTTCCTGGTCGGCAATGTGAACGATCTCGCCTCCCCGCTGTTCGCGCTGGTCATGGGCATGTCGGCGCAGCTCGTATGGAACACGTCCCGACGGGTGAGCACGACGCTGCTCCAGCAGGCGCTTCGCGGGATCCTGCTCATCGCCCTGGGGCTGTGGATGCTGGCCTGGGGATCGTGGGTCGTGATCGTCCTGCCCGCCCTCGGAGTGCTCCTGATCGTCGGCGCGCCGCTGCTGCTGCTCGGATCGCGTGCGCTGGCGGTCGTGCTCGGAATCGTCGTCCTGGTCGGTGCCCCGCTCAATGAGCTCGCCCGTGGGCAGGTCGCTCAGATCCTCTCCTCGAACATCGTGGTGCAGCAGCTGGCCGACTGGACGGTGCTGGGACACTCCTACCGGCTCACGAACCTGCTGCCGTTCTTCCTGCTCGGCGCCCTCCTGCTGCGGAGCGGACTGCGTCGCGATCGCACGATGTGGATCATGCTCGCGGTCGCTCCCTTCGCCTACGCGGTGCGTCCGGTTCTCGAGAAGGGACTGCACCAGCCCGCCTTCGTGTCGGGCAGCTACCCCGACACGCTGCACGACGTCGGTCTCGTGTTCGTCGCGTACGCGGCGATCGTGCTGCTCGCGGGCCTTCCCCGGCGCGGCCCGGTGGTGGACGGGGCGTTCGCCCCCCTGCGCGTCTGGGGGCAGCTGGCGCTCAGCCTCTATCTGCTCCACGTGTGGATCGTGTCGCTCTGGGCCAGGTCGATCGGCTGGCCCGCCGCGAACATGCCGCTCGCGTGGGCGAGCGTGGTGCTCGCGCCGCTCGCGGTCGCCTGGCTCTGGTGGCGCTTCGTCGGCACCGGTCCGGTCGAGTGGCTGATGGGCGCGGTCTCCGGTCGGCCCAAACCGCTGATCGTGCGCCGGCGGGTGGTCACAGCCCGGACCACCGGTTGACCGGCCACAGGATCACCACGGCCTTCCCGACGATCTCCGCCGAGTGCGCCCATCGCCAGCAGCCCGGATCGGGGTCGGTGCGCCCCCGGCATTGCGCCGCGCCGTCCGAGGAGTTCGAGCGGTGGTCGCCCATCACGAGGTAGGAGTCCTTCGGGACGGTCACCTCGGGCAGGCAGCGCGGCGACACCGGCGTCGTCGTGCAGTCGAGCGTTCCCGGCTGGAACGAGAAGTCCTGGAACACGTAGGGCTCGTCGAGCGGCGTGCCGTCGACGATGAGCCTGCCGTCCGCCGAGCAGCATCTCACTGTCTGCCCAGGGCCTGCGATCACGCGCTTGATGAGGGTGTGCGGTCCGGACGGCCCGAAGCCGGTGACCTCTCCGATCCAGCGCAGCGCGGCGGTGAGCGGATTCGAGGGCGTGCGCGCTCCGCCGTCCCAGGCCTCGTCCGCGTCGAAGACCACGATGTCGCCGGTGTGCGGCGTCGCGCCGCCCGCGAAGGCGAGGCGGTTCACCAGCACGCGGTCGCCCACCTGCAGCGTCTGCTCCATGGATCCGGACGGCACCCAGTAGGGCTTGGCGACGAAGGAAAGGATGAGCCCGAACACCACGAAGGCCGCGCACAGCTGGAACAGGAAGCTGCCCGTGATCCGGCGCCAGAGCGGGCGGCGGGAGACGGGAGCGTCATCGGTCATGGGTCCATCATGCCCGGTCGCGGGCCGCGAAGCCCCACGCGCCCCCAGAGGGTCGTTCGACGCCCTGTCGCGGCCGGGATCGCGCGTCCGGTAGCATCGAGACGCCGTTGACTGTCGCCCTCGCAGGGTGAGCCGAGCGAGGGGGAACCAGCCGTATGGATCTGCGTGAGTATCTTCGGGTGTTCCGTGCGCACTGGCTCGGGATGGTCCTCATCACGCTCCTCGGCGTCGCGGTCGCCTTCGGGTGGACCCTTCTGCAGCCGAAGGTCTACACCGCCGACGCCTCCGCGATCGTGCAGGCGAACACCGCGGGAGACG
This sequence comes from Microbacterium azadirachtae, assembly GCF_000956505.1. GTDB lineage: Bacteria > Actinomycetota > Actinomycetes > Actinomycetales > Microbacteriaceae > Microbacterium > Microbacterium azadirachtae_A. The sequence continues at coordinate 19,878 of NZ_JYIX01000039.1, forward strand.
CGGGGGACAGCAACCTCAGCTCCGCGATGCTCGGGAATTCGCTGACCTCGGGTCGCGTCAAGACCTACGTCGCGCTGGGCCAGTCGCGCGCCGTGGCGGACGGCGTGATCAAGGATCTCGGTCTCGACGTCTCCGCCGACCAGCTCGTCAAGCAGGTCACGGTCACCAACACCGTCGACACCACGACGCTCAAGGTCACGGCCGACGCGGCGACGCCGGAGAAGGCGCGCGATGTCGCCGAGGCATGGGTCCGCTCCATGGGTGCGGAGGTCAACCGCCTCGAGACGAGCGACCCGGGGAAGAAGGGTGCGGTCTTCCTCAGCCCGATCGACTCCGCACGGCTTCCGGACTCCCCGTCGTCGCCGAACACGCGGCTCGCGCTCGCCCTCGGCGGGCTGGTGGGCCTCGCGATCGCCGTCGGTTACGGACTGTTGCGCTACACGCTCGACCGCCGGATCCGTTCGGTCGAGCAGGTCGAGCGCGAGACCGGCAAGCCGGTCGTCGGCACGATCCCCGAAGAGAAGACGTTCACCGCGGACAACCGCCTGCTGCCCTTCGACGGCGGCACCAGCAGCTCGAGCGAGAGCGCCCATCTGTTCGGCATCGGCGAGGCCATGCGCGAGCTGCGCACGAACCTGCAGTACATGGACGTCGACAACCCGCCGCGCATCATCGTGGTGACGAGCCCGTTGCCCGGTGACGGCAAGTCGACGATCTCCTCGAACCTCGCCGTGACGCTGGCCTCCAGCGGTCAGCCGGTCGTGCTCATCGACGGCGACCTGCGCCGTCCGATGATCGACACGGTCTTCGGCCTGCCCCGCGGGGCCGGCATCTCCGACGTGCTGGCCGGTCGCGCCACGATCGCGGAGGTGGCGCAGCGTTTCGGGAACGGGCAGCTGCTCGTCGTCACCGCGGGCAAGGTTCCGCCGAACCCGAGCGAGGTCCTCGGATCCGCCCGCATGCGCGAACTGCTGAAGTCGATCGCGCGCGAGGCCATCGTCATCATCGACGCACCCCCGCTCATCCCGGTCACCGACGCCGCCGTGCTCGCACACAGCGCCGACGGTGCGGTCATCGTGGGCACGATCGGCAAGACCACGTTCGAGGTGCTGGGGAAGGCCATCGGCAACCTGGAGCGCGCCGGAGCGCGTGCGCTCGGCCTCGTGCTGAACCGGGTGCCGAAGCGCGGCAGCGGTGCCGCGTACTACGGCTACCAGTACCACGGCGAGTACTACCGCGGCGACGACCAGGAGCTGCCGACGGGCGCTGTGCGCGGCGACAAGCCCCGGCGTCGAGGAGACGCGGAGGCGGCGTGACCGCCCCCGAAGAGGATGCGCCGTCCGCAGATGGGCGCACGCCTCTCGACGTGAACGCCCTCGGCGCCCGCATCCGACTGACCTTCGCCGACGGCCTGGACGACACGACCGTCGAGGCCATCCGCGCGTCCTGGGAGGGCGCGGAGCTGCCGTACGACGAGACGGCGGAGCCGGACGACCACGTACGCGTCGACGCCGAGCTCGAGCCGGAGGCGCTCGCGGAGTCCCTCACAGTGCGGGTCACCCTCGCCGCACTGGGACAGCGCAGCGGCGATCTGCTCATGTTCCACGCCTGCGGGGTCGCGGATCCGACCGGACGGGTCGCGGCGTTCGTCGGACCGTCGGGACGCGGCAAGACGACGCTCAGCCGCGCTCTCGGAGCGCAGCACGGCTACATCTCGGATGAGACGATCGCGGTGGAGCCAGGGCTCGCCGTGCACCCGTACCGCAAGCCGCTCTCGGTGGTGCGGACGGGCAGGCCGAAGCAGCAGGTCTCCCCGGACTCCGCAGGGCTGAGGCCGGCTCCGGATGCGCCCCTGCGGCTCGCCGCCCTGGTGCTCATCTCCCGCGATGCGGAGCACCCGGCGCCGAGCATCGAGCAGGTGGCCTTCCCCGAGGCGATCGCCGAACTCGCGCCGCAGATGAGCTATCTCGCCGAGCTGCCTCGCCCGCTGCAGACGCTCGCCGCGGTGTGCGACCGCATCGGCGGTGTCGTGCGGCTGACGTATCCGGACGCATCCACCGTGCCGCCGATCGTGCCGGAGCTGCTCGATCACGCCCGCGTGCATGAGGACTGGGAGCCCGCGACCGTCCACGGCGACAACCCCGAGTTCGACCTCTCGCCCGTCTCCGACGCGATCCGATGCAACGACCGCGTGGTCGTGCTGGCCGACCGGTGGGTGCACGTGCTCGACGGCATCGCGCCTGTGATCTGGGACGCGCTCCGCGAGGGCCGCGGCCTCGAGGAGATCGTGGACGATGTCGTGGCCGCGTTCGGACGGCCGGCGTCGGGCGACCCGCGGGAACTCGTCGTGGCCGCCATCGACCAGCTGGTCGAGTCCGGGATCTTGACCCGGAAGCCCTGAGCCCGTCTCCGCCGGAGCTCAGTGCGCGGGGCGGATCATGGTCGGCGACGGCAGGCCCTCGGCGCGCAGGGCGCGGCGCAGCTGCAGCGCACTGGAGAAGCCGGAGTGCGCCGCGATCTCCTCGATCGTGAGCACCGCGTAGTCGGGATTGCGCAGCAGCGACTCGGCGAACTCGACGCGCAGATGACGCAGGGCGTCGCCGGGCGTGGTGCCGATCTTGGCGAACGCGCGCTGCAGGTGCCGCAGCGACACGTGCAGCTCGGTCGCGAGCTCCGCGATCGTGAACCGGGGATCCTCCCGGTGCACCAGCATCGCCGAGCGCGCGCGGTCCACGAGCGGCGCCTGTCCGCGTTCGGGCAGATCGGAGGAGTAGAGCTCGAGCAGCGCGCCGAACACCATCTCGGCGAGCAGCCGCTCGATCGCGTACCGCGAGATCGACGAGGTGTCCTCCACGTTGCGGGCGAGGGCGAGCGTGAACGCCCGGAAGGCCAGGACCATCGGCGTCGGATCGAGCGTGAGGGGTCGCAGCGGCGCATCGTGGATGAAGTCCCGCAGCGTCTCGACGGGCACCCAGACGCCGACCACCTCGTTCGCGAGGCCCCACTCGATGCTCGTGCCCGTCTGCGGGGGCATGAACTGCCCGATCGGCAGCGGGGATCCGTCCGGTCCTTCGCCGCTGGGGAAGAGCACCACGGCATAGGGTTCGCCGATCTCGGTGTCGTCCCACGTCCAGTGCCGGCGGTGCGGGCGATGGACCGTGACGAAGATCGATCGGAAGGTGCGCGCGCTGATCAGGCCGGCATGATGCGAGGTGAGACCCAGGTGGGACTCGAGCAGACGTGTGGGGGATGACACTGGCGAGATATGCCCTTTCGGACGTGCGGATGCCGACAAGAAGTCCCGCCCCCGCAAACATTATGACGCTTAGGTATACATCAGGTCGAACGTTGACGCTTCGTGTGTCGCGCAGGGCCGTGATGCAGAGGGAGCCCTGCTAGGCGAGGGCGGCGCGGATCACGCGCTCCACCTCGGCGAGGGCCGGCACCAGCTGGGCGGCCGACTGCTCGTAGACCTCGTCCGATCGCCGGTACGGGTCGATGACGTCCTCGCCCTTCGGCGCGGAGCCTCCCCGGCGTTCCGCGACGGTCTCGACGACCGCCACGAGGCGTCGGCGCGGATCGGATCCGGCGCCGTCGGCGATCACGCGCACCTGTGCGTCGGTGACCCCCTGGACCAGCCGGGCGAACTCCCGGACCGGGAAGATCCGGTGCAGGCGCCGTGGCAGCATCTGCACGGCGTAGTCGCGCTGCTCGGCGGTCATGGTCAGGATCAGGTCGGCATCGTCGAGCAGCGGCTCGGTGAGCAGCCGTGCCCGGTGCGCGGCGGTGACGGCCTCGGCCGCCCCGCGCTGCGCGGCGATCCTCTGGGCGGGCTCGGTCATCCCGTGGCCCACGAGCGCCTGCGTGCCGGCGCTGTGCACGCGCAGGTCGAGTTCCGCGAGCCGGGATCGCAGCAGCGACTCCGCGAGCGGCGACCGGCAGATGTTCCCCGTGCACACGGTCAGCACGGTGGGACGCGGGGAGGTCTCCTCTGCGGGCGCCGCGAACATGCCCGCGAGCGAGCCGAACGAGACGCCGCCGGGCGGTCGCACGGACTCCTCGGAGGCCGGCGCGGCGGGATGCCGCTCCGTGGACGGATCCGGCGTCGGCGTCGTCTCCGATCCCGGATCGATCCGCTCTCCTGACACCTCGGCGATCGCCGCAGCCTCGCGGCGCTGCCTCAGCTCTCGTCGGGTGAGTCCCTTCGGCGCTTCGCCGCGCGGCGTCCCCCGGTCCCTCGCGTCGTTCATGACACCAGGGTAGGGGATCCGGATCCGCTCGCGAGCGGATCCGTCAGGCGTCGTCGTCGCGCGCGCGATCCTCGATGTAGCGCAGCAGCACGCCCTCGCGGAGGGCCCAGGGGGAGACCTCGAGCTCGTCCACCCTCATCGCGGTCATGGCGGTGTGCAGCACGACCGCGGCCGCCACGATCTGGAACGTGCGATCCGGGGTGATGCCGGGCAGCTCCTGCCGAGCGGAGGCGGGCAGGCGCGCGAGACGCGGGATCCAGGATCCGAGCGACGCGCGCGGCAGCAGCATCCGCTCCGATCCCGACCAGCCCGGCGCCTGATAGCCGACGAGCCGGGCGAGCGATCGGATCGCCTTGGACGAGCCGACCACGTGTTCGGCACGGGGGAGCGTCGAGAACCGCGCCGCGACCGGCGCGAACACATCTGCGGCATGCTCCCGGAGGCGCTCCACGGCCTCCTCGCCCGGCGGATCGTCGGGAAGGAACATCAGGGTGGAGCGCCCGGCGCCGAGCGGCACGGAGGCGGCGATGTCCGGGAGCTCCTCGGATCCCGCCGCCATCTCGAAGGATCCGCCGCCGATGTCGAACAGCAGGATCTGCCCCGCGGCCCAGCCGAACCAGCGGCGCACCGCGAGGAAGGTCAGCCGCGCCTCGGTCTCGCCGTCGAGCACCTGCAGCGGCTGTCCGAGCGCGGCCTCGACGCGGGCGATCACTTCGGCGCCGTTCGCCGCCTCGCGCACGGCGCTCGTCGCCGTCGCGAGCAGGGCGTCGACGCGCTGCTGGGCCGCCACCGCGCGCGCCTGCCGCACCGAGGCCTCGAGCGCCTGCACGCCCTCTTCGCTGATCGCGCCGGACGGCGTGAGGAAGCGCATGAGACGCAGCACGGTGCGGTCGCTCGTGGTCGCGAGCGGCCTGCCGCCGGGATGCACGTCGGCGGCGAGCAGATGGACGGTGTTGGATCCGATGTCGAGCACTCCGAGACGCACGGAGGAAGACTACTCGCTGCGCGTGAACCGGCCGCGGAACGATGTCACGGAACCAAGAAGGGGGCCGGGTACGAGACCCGGCCCCCTTCGCCGGCCGAAGCCGACAGCATGGATCCGCTCAGCTGGCGCTGCAGAGGATGAGCGTGGCGCTGACGCCACCGCTCTGCTTGGCGCCGCCACCGGCGACGAAGCCGGTGGGAAGCGTCGTGGAGGCGGTCAGCTGGAACGCGACCGAGATCGACAGCGTGGTGCGGAAGTCCATCGTGGCGCCGGCGGCGAGGGGAGCGGTCAGGGTGATCTGACGCGCGGTGCCGGAGAGGACGTTGACGGTCGCGGTGCCACCGGTGACCGAGAAGACGCCGACGTTCGCGACGCCCGAGCCGGTGATGTTGATGATCGTGCCCGTGGGGAGCGGCGCGGAGCCGGCCGTCAGGGTGAAGCCGGGGCCGAGCACGCCGAGGACGCCACAGGTGCCGTCGATGTGGAAGTCGCCGACGTTGGTGGCGGTCGAGGCCGCGGCGAGCGGGGTCGCGGCGGCGACGGCGATCACGGGTACCGACCAGGCGGCGCCCTTCACGAGTGCGCGGCGGCTGACGCTACGGGCGGGGGACGAGGTGGTGTCTTCCATGCATAACTCCGGTGTCTTGTTGCGGAACTTCTCCGGGGAGAGGGCCCCTCCCCAGGGAGCAGACCGAACGCGCATGGGGATGGCGCGTCAGGTCGGTAGTTGCTAGCGTCAGATTGGCCGCGCGCAGGCGTACGGATGACGCCGGAGTCGCCAAATGATCCACGGCGGTCGTGATCCGATCAGCGGCTCGTCCCGGCCCGGGAATCGCGGCGTCGCCGATTGCCGGGCGGCACGCCGATACGATGGAGCGCGTGAGCTCCGACACTCTCGCGCCGCTGTCGCCGTACCGTCGCATCGACCGTGCGGACTGGGCGCGCCTCGCCGCCGACCTCGACCAGCCGCTCAGCGAGACCGAGGTCGTCGAGATCCGCGGCATCGGCGACCGGCTGGACCCCACAGAGGTCAAGGAGGTCTACCTGCCGCTGAGCCGGCTGCTGAGCCTGTACGCGACCTCGACCAAGCGTCTCGGCGAGGCCACCAACCAGTTCCTCGGCGAAGCCGATGACACCACGCCGTTCGTCGTCGGCGTGGCCGGATCCGTCGCGGTCGGCAAGTCGACCATCGCCCGCCTGCTGCGCGAGCTCATGAGCCGCTGGCCGGGCACGCCGCGCGTCGAGCTGGTCACGACGGACGGTTTCCTGTATCCCAACGCCGAGCTCGAGCGGCGCGGGATCATGGACCGCAAGGGTTTCCCCGAGTCGTACGACCGCCGTGCGCTGATCGAGTTCCTCACGAAGGTGAAGAGCGGCGCCGCCGAGGTGCGCGCCCCGTTCTACTCGCACATCCGCTACGACATCGTGCCCGATGCGCATGTCGTGGTGCGCCGCCCGGACGTCGTGATCGTCGAGGGGCTGAACGTGCTGCAGCCGCCGCCCGCCCCGAACGACGTCGCCGTGAGCGACCTCTTCGACTTCTCGATCTTCGTCGACGCCGAGCTCGACCACATCGCCCAGTGGTACGTGGACCGCTTCCTCGCCCTGAGGCAGGGCGCGTTCACGAACCCGTCGTCCTACTTCAACGTCTTCGCCCATCTCACCGACGAGGAGGCGGTCACGACGGCGATGGGGTACTGGAACGAGATCAACCTGCCGAACCTCATCGAGAACGTGATGCCGACGAAGCACCGCGCGACGCTCGTGCTGAACAAGGGCGCCTCGCACGCCGTGGAGTCCGTGCTGCTGCGCAAGCTCTGACACTCCGACCGCGCCCCGACGTCGCACTCGGCTGGGATACTGACTCCATGGGGACTGCTCCTTTCGCCTTCCTGCTCCCGGCCGCAGCCGGGACGTCGACCCTCATCCTCATCGGGGTGCTCGTCGTCAGCGGCGTGGCAAAACTCCGCACCCCGGATGACGCCGCCGGCTGGGAGGCCATGGGCGTTCCCGCCGGGCTGCGCAGGGAGTGGCTGATCCGGTTCCACCCGATCGGCGAGCTCGTGCTCGCCGTCGCGCTGCTGCTGCTCGGCGGAGCGCTCGGGATCGCCGCGGCCGTCGTGGCGGTGCTCCTGTTCGCGGCCTACCTGGCGATGGTGTGGCGCGCGCGGCGGCAGACGCCCGATGCCTCGTGCGCGTGCTTCGGGGAGCGTCGCCCGATCACCGGACGCACCCTGCTGCGCAACGCCTGGCTCGTGCTGCTGGCCCTCATCTCGGCGGTCACGATCGGCGCGCAGCCGCTGTGGGGCGGCGTCGCCGTGCTCGCCGTCGCGCTGTGGCCGTGGACAGTCGCGCTCGCCGCGGTCGCCGCGACGTTCGTGCTCGTGCAGGAGAAGGGATCCGAGTCCGCCGAAGCGGTGAGCGGTCCCGGCGCCCTGGCGCCGACGGCGATCGGATACGAGGGCGAACCGGAGGACTACCTCCGCAGCCGCACCCCCGCCGTCCCGGTGCAGCTCGGGGACGGCACGACCGTGACGCTCAGGGAGCTCTCCGCGCGCGAGCCCGTCCTGCTCCTTGCGGTCTCGGAGGGATGCGGATCCTGCACGCCCGTGATCGAGAGCGTCGAACGCTACCGGGAGCTGCTGCCGGAGGTCTCCGTGCGGTTCCTGCTGCGCAGCGATCCCGAGGGCAGCACGCTCACCTCGGCGGAGGAGCCGCAGACGCTGCACGACGCGAGCAGATACGTGAGTGCGACCTTCGCCGATGCCTGGATGACGCCGAGCGCGATCCTGCTCGGGGCCGACGGCCTGCTGGCGGGCGGCCCCGTGTCCGGCGCACCGCAGGTCGCCGAGTTCGTGGAGGACATCTACGAGAGCCTGCACGGGGAGCGGCCGCCCGCGCCGTGAGCGGGAGGGCGGGCCGCGCGCAGGGCGTTCGCGAAAATCTCTCCTCCGTTCGGAAAAGCGATCCTCCTGAAGGGCGCCACAGGCGTAGAGTGACGGAAACGCGGGTTCCTGCGGCTGGGGAGCCGCACCCGCGGGACCTTGTGGGGAGGTCTCCGATGGGGATCGTGGTGGACACCCGCGCGACCATGCTGCCGCGGGGGATGCGGCAGGAGCAGCTCGACGTCGCTCGACGCTTCCATGGCGTGCTGGCGACAGGGCACACCCTGCAGGCGGGGGCCGAATGGTGGTGGCCCGCCCGGCCGGCCGACGGCGAGGAGAGCGCCGTGATGCTCATCGCCGAGATCCCGCTCACGATCTCCTGCGATGACGGCGCGCCGCAGCAGGCCCCGCCCGGATCCCTCTGCTTCCTCCGCCCTCACCACGACACGAGGGTGATCGCGATCGGCGCGGGCGCCGTGATGTGCCTGTGGGTGCCGTGGTCCGCGCTCTCCGAGATCGAGCCCGTGCTGCCCGGCACCGGCCTGGTGATCGCGCCGAGTCCGCTGGGCCTCGGCCTGCAGGCGTTCCTGTCCTCGCTGCTCACGCAGCACACCGAGCCGACGGTGATCACGGATCGCCTCGTGGAACGACTGCTCGCCGAGATGGTGTTCGGCGTGCTGGTGGAGGCCGCCCCCCATGTGCTCCACGACGGCGAGGCCGGGCGCATCGATCGGGCGCGCTCGATCATGCGGGCGCGGCGGGCGGAGCGGGACTTCGGCGTCGTGGCGCTCGCGCACGACATGCACATGTCGGTGCGGCAGCTGCAGCGGCTGTTCGCGGCCGAGGACAGCGCGCCCGCGGAGGAGCTGCGCCGGATCCGCGTGGAGCTGGCCCGTGAGCTCATGAGCGACGCCGACTGCGCGCCGCTCGGCATCGCCGAGATCGCGGCGCACTCGGGCTTCCCGGACGCGGCAGGGCTTCGCCGCGCCTTCGCCCGGTCGGGACTGCCGTCTCCGCGCATCGTGCGCCGGGCCGGACGCGCCTGAAGGAGCGCGGACGGCCTCGGGATCCGATCCCGTGATCGAGCGCGACCTAGATTCGTACGGAACCCGCGCAAAATCACGGCCGTACCCTGGAATCCATGTGTGGAATCGTCGGATACGTGGGGCCGCGCCCCAGCCAGGACATCCTGCTCGCGGGCCTCGCCCGCCTCGAGTACCGCGGGTACGACTCGGCCGGCATCGCCGTCATCGATGAGGCCGGATCCCTCAACATGCGCAAGAAGGCCGGCAAGCTGCAGATGCTGCGCGACTCGCTCGCCGACGCCGCGCTCGCCGACGGCAGCACCGGGATCGGGCACACGCGCTGGGCCACGCACGGCGGCCCGACCGATGCGAACGCGCACCCGCACCTCGCCGACGACGACAAGCTCGCGCTCATCCACAACGGCATCATCGAGAACTTCGCCGCTCTCCGCGCCGAACTCGAGGCCGAGGGCGTGACCTTCCGCAGCGAGACCGACACCGAGGTCGCCGCGGCCCTCGTCGGCCGCGAGTACCGCCGCACGGGCGATCTCAAGGAGGCGTTCCGCGCCGTCGTGAACCGCCTCGAAGGCGCTTTCACCCTGCTCGCCGTGCACCAGGACGAGCCGGGTCTCGTCGTCGCCGCACGTCGCAACTCGCCGCTCGTGATCGGCCTCGGCGACGGGGAGAACTTCCTCGGATCGGACGTCGCCGCCTTCGTCGAGCACACCCGCCGTGCGCTCGCGATCGGCCAGGACCAGATCGTGGCCATCACGCCCTCCGAGGTCACCGTCACAGACTTCGCCGGCGCGGCCGTCACGCCGGAGCCGTTCGACGTCTCGTGGGACGCCACGTCCGCCGAGAAGGGCGGCTGGCCGAGCTTCATGGCCAAGGAGGTCGCCGAGGAGCCCGACGCCGTCGCGAACACGATCCGCGGCCGCGTGCGGGACGGCGCCGTCGTCATCCCGGAGCTGGACGGATCCGACGATCTGTTCCGCGGCGTGGATCGCATCATCATCACCGCCTGCGGAACCGCGTCGTACGCGGGCATGGTCGGCAAGTACGCGCTCGAGCAGTGGGCGCGCGTGCCGGTGGACGTCGAGCTCGCGCACGAGTTCCGCTACCGCGACCCGGTGATCGGCGAGAACACCCTCGTCGTGTCGATCAGCCAGTCCGGCGAGACGATGGACACGCTCATGGCGGTCAAGTACGCCCGCGAGCGCGGCGCGCGCACCCTGTCCATCTGCAACACCCAGGGCGCCACGATCCCGCGCGAGTCCGACGCGGTGGTCTACACGCACGCCGGCCCCGAGGTCGCGGTCGCGTCGACCAAGGCGTTCGTCGCGCAGATCACGGCGCTGCTGCTGCTCGGCCTGCACGCGGGCCGGGTGCGCGGGACGCTCTCCGCCGCCGACGGCGCGGCCGCCGTGGCCGAGCTCGACGCGCTGCCCGCGAAGATCGCCGAGGTGCTCGCGGAGGAGCAGGCGCACGTCACGCAGCTCGCGGGCTGGATGGCGGACACCCGCTCCGTGCTGTTCCTCGGACGCCACGTGGGCTACCCGATCGCGCTCGAGGGCGCGCTCAAGCTCAAGGAGATCTCCTACATCCACGCCGAGGGCTTCGCCGCCGGCGAGCTCAAGCACGGCCCGATCGCCCTGATCGAGCCCGGCCAGCCGGTGTTCGTGCTCGTTCCGTCGCCGCGGCACTCCGCACTGCTGCACGCGAAGGTCGTCTCCAACATCCAGGAGATCCGCGCGCGCGGCGCCCGTGTGATCGTGATCGCCGAGGAGGGCGACGCGGCCGTGCTGCCGTTCGCCGACGAGGTCATCCGCATCCCGCTCGCCGGTGCCCTGTTCGAGCCGCTCCTCGCGGTCGTCCCGCTGCAGATCTTCGCCATGGCGCTCGCCACCGCGAAGGGCCTCGACGTGGACCAGCCCCGCAACCTGGCCAAGTCCGTCACGGTGGAGTGACGCCGGGGCTTCTGTGGTTCCCGGGTTTCCGGTTCCCGGGTTTCGCTTCGGCTCGGTCCATCCGCGCCGAGTGCACGGGTACTTGTCGAGTGCACGGGTTGTTGACGTGAAGAGGCGGTGCACTCGGCAGGATCCGGTGAGTTCGCGGATCCTGCCGGTGGGTCCAGGTGGCGCGGATCCTGCCCGGTAGGCTGAATCGGTGATCATCGGCACCGGCATCGACCTCGTGGACATCCCGCGATTCGAGCGGACCGTCGCCCGTACGCCGCGGCTCATGCAGCGGCTGTTCGCGCCGTCGGAGCAGGGGCTGAGGCTCCCGTCGCTCGCCGCGCGCTACGCGGCGAAGGAGGCGCTGATCAAGGCGCTGGGCGGATCCGACGGGGTGCACTGGACCGAGATCGAGATCGCGTCCGAGCCTTCGGGCCGGCCGTACTTCGTGCTGAGCGGCAGCACCGCGGCCGCCGTCGCCGAGCGCGGCATCACCACGCTGCACCTCTCCCTCACCCACGACGCGGGGCTCGCCTCCGCGTACGTGGTGGCGGAGTCCCGCGAGTCCGAGGCCGCGCCCGGCGGGGCCGGATCCGTCCGGGCCGGATCCGTCGACGCCCCCTCTGAGCACCGGGACCCCCTCGCAGGTGCGCACCTCAGCGGGGGCGCGGATGCTGCAGGGGGGCCTCGACAGGATCCGGCGGGCCGGGACCGCGTCGCGGGGGAGGGGCAGGCATGACCGCGCCCTTCCGCGAGGCGACGATCGACCTCGATGCGATCAGCGACAACACCCGGCATCTGCGCCGACTCACCGGCGTCGACGTGATCGGTGTCGTGAAGGCGAACGCGTACGGGCACGGCGCCGCCGCGGCGGCCGTCGCCGCGCTCGCGGGCGGGGCGACCAGCCTCGGCGTCGCCACGGTCGAGGAGGGTCTCGACCTGCGCCGCGCGGGCGTCAACGCGCGGATCCTGGCCTGGCTGCACGCCCCCGGCCGCCGTTTCGACGACGCGGCCGAGGCCGGCATCGATCTCGGGATCTCGAGTTTCGAGCAGCTTCTCGCCGCGTCCGAGGCGAGCCACGGGTCGGATCCGGTCCGGGTGCACCTCAAGTTCGAGACGGGACTGAGCCGCAACGGCATCGCCCCGGACGACCGCTCCCGGTTGCTGGCGGAGGCGGCGCGCCTCGAACGGATCGGGCGCCTGCGCATCGTGGGCCTGTTCAGCCATGTGTCCAACACGTCGCCCGAGGACGATCTGGCCGCGCTCGCCGCCTTCGAGACGGCGTGCGCCGAGGCGGCGTCGCTCGGCATCGCCCCGGAGGTGCGCCACATCGCCGCGACCGCCGCGGCCATCGACGTGCCGCAGACCCGGCTCGATGCGGTGCGGATCGGGATCGGGCTGTACGGGCTCAGCCCGTTCGAGGACCGCAGCTCGGCCGATCTCGGCCTGCGCCCCGCGATGACCCTGCGCGGCGCCGTCGCCGCGGTGCGCCGGGTGCCCGCCGGCACCGGCGTGTCCTACGGCTACACGCACCGCACGGAGGCCGAGACCACGCTCGCGCTCATCCCGCTCGGCTACGCCGACGGCGTGCCTCGCGGCGCCTCGGGCCGCGGTCCGGTGCAGATCGGCGGGCGCCGCTACACGGTCGCCGGGCGCATCGCGATGGACCAGTTCCTCGTCGACGTCGGCGACGCCCCCGTCGCCGTGGGCGATGAGGCCGTGCTGTTCGGCGATCCGACGCTCGGGCTGCCCTCCGCGGCGGACTGGGGCGAAGCCGCCGGCACCATCAACTACGAGATCGTGACGAGGATCGGGCAGCGCGTGCCGCGCCGGAGCGTGTCGTGACCGCGCTCGACGACCTGGCAGGGCGGCACGAGATCCGCACCTCCGAAGCCATGGAGGAGATCGGCCGCAGGATCGGATCCGACCTGGTCGCCGGTGACGTCCTGATCCTCACCGGCCCGCTCGGCGCGGGGAAGACGACGTTCACGCGCGGACTCGCCGAAGGCCTCGGCGTGCGCGGACCCGTGCAGAGCCCGACGTTCGTGATCGCCCGCACGCACCCTTCGCTGGTCGGGGGAGCCCCCCTCGTGCACATGGACGCGTACCGGCTCGGATCCGCCGCGGAGCTGGACGACCTCGACGTCGACGCGCCGGGATCCGTCGTCGTGATCGAGTGGGGGCGAGGTATGGCCGAGGAGCTCGCCGACGCCTGGTGGGACATCGAGCTCGAGCGCCCGGTCGGCGCGGGCGCCGACGACCTCTCACCCGAGGAGCTCGACGCCGACGCCCCGCGCATGGTCACGATCACGCGCGCGACCGCCCGCTGAAGCGACTGCCGCGGAGACGCCCGCGCCGCCGGGGCGACGCCACGGCCGAGGGATCCGCGTGGCATCGCCTCACGGGCATATCGGTATGATGCAGACGACCGAAGCGCAGGGAAGAGTATGAGCGAAGACGACACGAAGACCGCGGTCATCATCGAGGACGATCCGGATGTCCGCTCACTGCTCGACGAGGTGTTCCGTGCCGCCGGCTTCCGCACCGTGCTCGCCGGAACGGGCCTCGAGGGCGTGGCGGCGGTCGCGGCGCACGCGCCGATCATCACGACCCTCGACATCAACCTGCCCGGGATCGACGGCTTCGAGGCCGCCCGGCGGATCCGCGCCGTGAGCGCGACCTTCATCATCATGCTGTCCGCCCTGGGCGAGGAGTCCGACGTCGTGCTGGGCCTCACCTCCGGCGCCGACGAGTATCTGGTCAAGCCGTTCCGTCCCCGCGAGCTCCGCGCCCGCATCGAGGCGCTGCTGCGCCGTCCGCGCAACGCCGATCCGGTCGGCGCGGGGCCAGTCGGCAAGGGGCCGGCGGCCACAAGCGCGGCCACAGGCACAGCCGAGCCGCCGCGCGCCGCGAGTACCGCCCCGGAGCCCGGCGCCCCTATCGACGGACAGCCGGCGCCCGCCCGCAACCCCTCCGCCACGGCCGCGGTCTCTGCGACCGGCGGCGCGGGGCACTGGCATGCGCACCGCGACATCAGCCTGGATCCGGTCACGCACACCGTGCTCGTGGCACAGCGGGAGGTCGAGCTGACCCCGACCGAGTTCGACCTGCTCGCGACCCTGCTCGAATCCAAGCGCCGCGTGCGCAGCAAGGCGGATCTGGCGCTCGTGCTGCGCGGAGAGGCGTTCGGATCCGCGTCGTACGTGGGCGAGCCCGACAAGCGCGCGATCGAGGCGCACATGGCGAACCTCCGCCGCAAGATCGGCGACAGCACCGCCGAGCCGCGGTACATCGAGACCGTGCGCGGCGTGGGCTACCGCCTCACCGCGCATTCGGACGGCGCGCCGGTCCGGAGCTGATCGGCCTTTCGCCGCGGCGCACGGGCAGGGCGCCGAACCCCCGCTCGGCGCCCCGTCGGCGATCCGTTTCATCGCCCCGTGTGCGCGGGCCGGTCCCGTGCGGCCCGCGGGAGTTCCGGGCGCCGATCCCGATCGGCACCCGGCCTCCGCATACCGGCATCGACTCCCCAATCGGTGTCCGGTCCCGCTCCCGGGCAGGGTCCCGGGAGCGGGGTGGCGCCTTGTCCCGAGGCGCCACCCGCTCCGTCCCGGTTACGGGTCCCTGGTCGGAGCGGGGGTCGATGCCGGCGGCGGTGCCGGCGAGCCTGTGAACGGCGCCGTCGCCTCGCCCGCCGCGGACGCGGTCGGTGCGGGGTTCGGGGCGAGCGTCGGGTCGATCGCGAACCCGCGGCCCAGCACGGCGGCGAAGTCCGCCTCGCCCTGCGCGATGCCGCTGCAGGAATCGGAGGCGGTGCGCGCATCGGGGTGGTCGGCGCCGCAGGCGCGGTCGCGGTTGAGCGACCACATCGAGACGCGGGCGAGGCGCTGCTTCTGAGCGAAGGCGTTCAGCGTCGCCGCATCGTCGAGGGCGAACACCTCGTCGTGCACGTCGTTCTGCCCGATCATCGGCGTCGCGCCCATGATCGCCCACGCGCCGCCCGCGGGCAGGGCGAGGTGCAGATCCTCGTAGAGGCGGCCGAGCTGATCGTGCACCGCCGTGAGTGCCGTGATCGCGGCCCCTGCCATCGATCGGTCTGCGAGCGGTGCGCCGTAGTCCATCGTCATCGTGTTGACACCGGCGAGACGCACGCCCGCCTGCAGCAGCTGGCGGATCGCCCGCAGCCCGTCGGTGCCGAGCCCCTCCTGGTCCGAGGGGAGCGTGAGCCAGACGGAGAGATCCGAGCCTTTCGCCCGCGCTCGCCCCTGCAACCCCGCGATCGCCGCCGCGCGGCGGTCCCCGGCGACGACATCGCCGAGCGCCGCGTTCTCCAGGTCGAGGTCGACCGTCGTGATCGTGTAGCGCTCGAGCACGTTCGCGTAGGCGCCGATCAGATCGCCGACCGTTCCGCAGGCGCTGGCGAGCTCGGTACCCCTGGCGCCGCCGAACGACACCGTGACGGCGGCGCCCGCCTCGCGCTTCTGGGCGATCCGGCGGTCCATGTCGAGTGCCCGGCTCGCCTCGGCGAGCGAGTAGACGCCGCCCCAGGTCGGGGTGCACGCACCGCCGGGCCCGGCGGTGACGAACGCGAGCACCACCGCATCGGAGCCGGCGCCGGGCAGGGCGGCCGTGTCCGGGTGCGCCGCCGTGACGTCGTAGTAGCCGCCGAACCAGCGGGGGCCCGCGGAGGCGCCGGGAGCCGCCTCGTCGCGGAGGAGGAACCACGGGACCACGATGATGCCGGTCGCGACGGTGAGGGCGACGAGCAGGCCCACCAGCACACGCCAGACGGACGAGCGCCCGCCGGACGGGGTTGCAGAGGGGCTGGTCATCGCAGCACGCTCGCTTTCTGCCCGTCGTGGCGTCGAGGGATCCGCCATGGAAAGTGGGGATCCGGTCTGGTGGGGGACCTTCGTTGCTGCGATGCTAGGCGGCGCGATATATCCGTTGAAGGGCCTTCGGCGCTTCTTTGGATAACCTTGCGGAAGCGTTGAGCGACCCGGCCGGGCCGGGCCCCGCCGATGCATCCCGCATCAGGTTCCGCGCCGCGCAGGAGAGAGGATCGGCATGTCCCGCAGGGCGTCGATCTGGCGTTGGCAGCTCATCTTCGTCAGCACCACGGTCGCGATCGCTGTGCTCGTGGCAGCCCTCAAGCCGACCATCTTCGCCACGCCGCTCTTCACCGCCGGGCTCGCGCTGTCGGTGCTGACCACGGCCGTGGTGCTGGTGCTGCCGTGGGACCGCATTCCGCCCGCGGGAATCCTCGCGGTCCCGATGATCGACATCTGCGCGATCGGCCTCACGACGCAGGCGCCCGACATCCGGCTCGGGTTCCTCTGGGTGATTCCCATCACGTGGATCGCCACCTACTACTCGATGATCGCGGTGTTCGGCGGCATCGCCCTCATCACGGCGTTCCTGTTCACCGTCGCGAACCAGACCGGACTGATCTCGGATGTCGTGCTGCGCGTGCTCATCACGGCGTTCGGACTCGGGTTCCTCGGCACCACCATCCGGATCGGCGTGCGCCGCTCGCGTGCGTCCCGCCGTCTGCTGCGGCGCCGATCCGAGCAGATCGACCGCGTGGCGCGGCGGGCCGAGACGCACGAGCGCAGGGTCACCCAGATCATCGACGCGCTGGACACGGCGCTCGCCGCGGTCGGCGAGGACGGCGCGATCCTGAAGGCGAACGACGCGTACCGGCGGCTGTACGGCCTGGACGCCGACGGGCTCGCGCTGCCCGCGCTCGCGGTGGAGTACGACGACCGGGAGGGAGAGTCGATCCCGGTCGAGGGAACCGTGCTGGCCAGGGCCGCGCGCGGCGAGCACCTCGCGGGCGAGCGGGTGTGGCTCTACGGCGCCGACGGCGAGTGGCGGGCGCTCGAGGTCGACGCGCAGCCGATCGCGAGCGACGCCGATCAGGGCGCGGTCATGCTGGTCAAGATCGACGACGTCACGGCCCGGCTCGCCGCGGCCGAGGAGCGCCGGCTGATGTCGGCGATCCTCACGCACGAGCTGCGCAACCCGCTCACCGCGATCGTCGGGCACGTCGACCTGCTGCTCGAGCGCGACGATCTGCCGGCCCGCGCCGCCGACCAGCTGGGCGTCGTCGCGGGCGCCGCCGAACGCATGCAGGATCTGGTCACGACGGCCCTGGACGTGTCCCGGCCCCGCCCGCGCGTGCTGTCGGAGCCTGTCGACCTGCACGCCCTGGTGCAGGCGTCGGTGTCCTCGTTCCTGCCCACGGCGACGGCGAACCGGCTGCGGGTCGACCTGGCGGGGGAGACGACGCTGCTCATCTACGGGGACGCGTTCCGCCTGCGGCAGGTGATCGACAACCTGCTCAGCAACGCCGTCAAGTACACCGCCGCCGGCGGATCCATCCTCATCTCGCTCGGCGTCGCCGACGACGCCAGGGCGGAGGTCGTCGTGGAGGACACCGGAACCGGCATGGCGCCCGCCGACGTGGAGCAGCTCTTCCAGCCGTACTTCCGCGGCGAGCGGGCCGAGCGCAGCGGCGTGCCGGGGACCGGCCTCGGCCTCGTGGCGGTGCGGGACATCGTGACCGCCCATCACGGCGACATCGACGTCAGCAGCAGGCTCGGCGAAGGCACGCGCATGCGCGTCCTCCTGCCGCGGCGCCCGGAGAGGAACGACGCATGACCCCGCTCACCGCCCCCGTGGGCATCACCGTGAACACGTCCGTGACGCTCGTCGCGCTGGTGACCCTGTCCGCCGCGCTGGTGTTCGGTCTGGCGCTCATGCCGCGCCCCAGCAGGGCGACCATCACGTGGTCGGTCGGGTTCGGCGTCGCGATGCTCGCGACCTACGTGTGGGTGGCCGCGAACCAGTTCGACAGCGCCCCGCTGCGTGCGCTGTCGTCGGGCCTGATCGTGAGCTTCGAACCGCTACTGTGGCTCGGCATCCGCTACTACGCCGGGAAGCGCCCGCTCTGGCCCGCCGCGGTGGCGTTCGTCGTGATCGGTCCTGCGCTGCTCACGGCGTCCAGCACCTCCGACGCATATCCGACCGTGTTCCGCATCGTGTTCTCCGCTGCCGCCGTGTTCGCAGGGCTCTCCGCGTGGGAGCTGTTCCGGCTGCGGATCAGCGCGCGGGACGTCGTGCTGCCGCTGGCGCTGATCTCGTCCGCGTTCGTCGTGGTCGCCGCGTTCGGCATCGTCGCCGGCCTCACGGGCGTCGGATCCGCTCCCGGCGATGAGCTGCGCATGCTCCGCGACATCAACGGCGTCGGCATCCTGCTGACCAGTCAGTGCGCCGCCATCACGATCGTGCTGCTCGCCCGCGGCGAGGTGCTGCTGCGCGGCGGAGGCAGGGGAGGCCGGCCCGAGGGCGACGGCACGGCGCTGCGGGCGCGTCTCGCCCGCGCACAGCGCGCGCAGGATCCGTCCTGGTCGCTGCTGGACATCCGGCTGGACGACCCCACCGACCTGCAGGAGGCCTCCGGCACCGCTGCATTCGCCAGCATCGTTGACGCGTTCCACGCACACGTGCTCGACGCGCTGCCCGTGACGGCCGACGTCGAGCGGGTCTCCGACGTGCAGGCGCTGGCCCTTCTGCCCGGTTCAGAGGAGGCCGTGCGCCGCGAGCTGCGCGTCCTGCTGCAGCAGGTCTCGACGATCGAGGACTCCGGCCCCCGCGCCTCTGTGCGCGTGTCGGCGAGCGTCGGCTGGGCGGGAGCTGCGGCCGCGGACTACGACCTCGACGGGCTGTCGGCCGCCGCCGCCGACGCCGCGACCCTCGCCCAGGACCGCGGCGGCGATCGCTGGGAGCGGGCAGGGGCGTTGGCCCGCTGACCCGCGGGATCCGCGGCGGGCCGCGCGCAGGGACCGGTCGAGGACGGCGGCGGCTAACCTGGAGGGGTGATTCTCGGCGTGGACACCTCACTCGGCTCGGCCGTCGGCTTGATCGGCCGGGACGGACGCACCCTCGCCGACGTGTCGCAGACGGGTCGCCTCGGACACGCGGAGGCGATCGGCTCCCTGCTGGAGCAGGTCCTGGCCGCTGCGCCGTCCCCCGAGTCCGATGACGAGCCGGATCCGGATCCGCTCACGCATGTCGCGGCCGGCATGGGGCCAGGCCCGTTCACGGGACTGCGGATCGGCATCGCCGCCGCGCGCGCGTTCGCCCTCGGCCGCGGGGTCCCCGTCATCGCCGTGCCGAGCCACCATGCCGCGGCACTCGAGGTCATCGAGACCGACGCCCCCGCCGAGCCGTTCGCGATCCTCACCGACGCCCGCCGCCGCGAGACCGCGGTGACCGTGTACGAGGGCATCGACGTCGACGGCATCCCGCACGCGGTGGTCGACACGGTGCTCGTGCCGCAGGCCGACGTCGACCGCAAGCTCGGCGCGCTGCGCCGCATCGAGGTCACCGCGATCTCGGGCGCCGCCGTCGCGCGCATCGCCCGCCGCGCCGTCGCAGCCGGTCGCACCCTCACCGGATCCGAGCCGCTCTACCTGCGCCCTCCGGACGCGCGCGTCCCGTCGGCGCCCAAGAAGGTCGGGCCGTGATCCGCGCGGCGACCGCCGCCGACCTCGACGCGATCATGCTCATCGAACGGCGCTCGTTCCCGACCGACGCGTGGAGCGCGGAGCTGATGGCGGCCGAGCTCTCGAGCCCGCACGGCCGCTACCTCGTCGACGTGGAGCCGGCGACAGGTTCCTCGGCGCAGGGTGCGGGCGAGGTCGTCGTCGGCTACGGAGGCGTGCGCGCGCTGCGCGGATCCGCCGACAGCGACATCCAGACCATCGCGCTCGATGCCGCGCATCGCGGATCCGGCCGCGGCAGGGCGCTGCTGCGCGCGTTGCTCGCCGAGGCCGCAGCGCGCGGCGCCCACGAGGTGTTCCTCGAGGTGCGCGCGGACAACCCGGTGGCCCAGAGGCTGTACCTCTCGGAGGGGTTCGCCGAGATCGGACGCCGCGCCGGCTACTACCAGCCCGATGACGTGGACGCCGTGATCATGAGGCTCGACCTCCGCGCGTGGACGTCCCAGGGCCCTGCGTCGGCGGACGCGAACGTGCAAGACGGCAGGACGAATGCCGGTTCTGAGGGCGATCCGGCCGGATCCGTCCTGCAGAATGACAGGAATCCTGCAGACGTGAAGGGATCCGATGACTGACCAGCCTCTCGTGCTCGGGATCGAGACGAGCTGCGACGAGACCGGGATCGGGATCGTCCGCGGGCGCACCCTGCTGTCCAACACGATCGCGTCGAGCATGGACGAGCACGCGCGCTACGGCGGCGTGGTGCCGGAGGTCGCCGCCCGTGCGCACCTGGAGGAGATGCAGCCGGCCATCGAGCGGGCGCTCGCCGAGGCGCAGGTGCGGCTCGAGGATCTCGACGCCGTCGCCGTGACGAGCGGGCCGGGCCTCGCGGGGGCGCTCATGGTCGGCATCGGCGCCGCGAAGGGGCTGGCGGTGTCGCTCGGCAAGCCCCTGTACGCCGTGAACCACCTCGTCGGGCATATCGCGGCCGACATCCTCACGCCCGATTCCGTGCCTCTGGAGTACCCCACGATCGCGCTGCTCGTCTCCGGCGGGCACACCTCGCTGCTGCACGTGCGCGACCTCACGACCGACGTCGAGCTGCTCGGCGAGACGGTCGACGACGCCGCCGGAGAAGCCTTCGACAAGGTCGCCCGGATTCTGGGTCTGCCCTATCCCGGCGGACCGGAGATCGACAGGGCCGCCGTGGGCGGCGATCCGGCGGCGATCCGCTTCCCGCGCGGGTTGTCCCGTGCATCTGATCTGGAGAAGCACCGCTACGATTTCTCCTTCTCCGGGCTGAAGACCGCCGTCGCCCGCTGGATCGAGCGCGAGCAGGCCGCGGGCTCCGAGATCCCCGTGGCGGACGTCGCGGCGAGCTTCCGCGAGGCCGTGGTCGACGTGCTCGTGACCAAGGCGCTCGCCGCCTGCGCCGACCGGGGCGTTCCCCGGCTGCTGCTCGGCGGTGGCGTGATCGCGAACCGCCGACTGCGCGAGGTCGCGCTCGCCCGCGCCGCCGAGGTCGGGGCCACGGTGCGGATCCCGCCGCTGTCGCTGTGCACCGACAACGGCGCGATGATCGCGGGGCTCGCGGCCGAGCTCATCGCTTCCGGTCGGCAGCCCTCCACACTCGCGTTCGGCGCCGACTCGACGCTGCCGGTGACCGAGATCCAGGTCGCCGAGGACCGGGCCTCCGCGGAGGACGCCCCCGTCCGCGCCGGCCTCGAGGTCGGATGATGTCGACCGAGGACGGGAAGGACCCGAAGCGCTACACGCGGCTGCCGACGGCGCCCGTGCCCGTGGGCATGGAGAGCGGCCCGCAGTTGGACGGCGGGCTGGAGCCCGAGGATCTGGAACTCGACCGCGATGGCGCGGCGGTGGCCCATGAGGAGTGGCACCCCACGGACGGCACCGAGGCCCCGGTGCGTGCCTCCGCCGAACCCCGGCTCGCGCCGTGGGCGCTGCTGTCGGCGATCGTCGCCCTGTTCGCCTCGTTGTTCGTCGGCTGGGGGATCCCGGTCGCGATCGTCTCCGTGATCGCCGCGATCATGTCGCTGCGGCGGTCGGGGGAGAGTCGCGCGGTCGCCGTCTGGGCGCTCGCGCTCGGGATCGTGGCGACGCTCTACAGTGCAGGGTGGCTCGTCTGGGCGGGATACCGGTTCGGCTGGTTCGGGTAGCGGCATGACGGATCCGGGGCACGGTGAAGAGCGGCGCGAACTGGAGCGCCGTGCCTTCGGGAAGGACGGATCCGGACTGAGCGAGGCCGAGGCCGCGCGCCTGTCGGAGCTGCGCCACGAGGACGCCGCCCGACGCGATCCGATCCCTGAGCCAGGCGCGAGCCTCGAAGCGGCGACCCCGTTGCCCGGGTCGCTCGCCCCGATCCCCGGGCCCGCCCTGATCCCCGGGGCTCTCGACGGGACCCGGCCCATGACGCCCGCCGTCGCCGTCGCAGCCTCGACGCCCGGACTCGCCCCGTCCGCCGTCGCCGACTCGGCCTCCGAGGGGCCGGCGATTCCCGCGAAGACACCGCGCCCGCCGATCGGCCGCCTCCGTGCCGAGGTCTCGGCCTGGCTCGCGACCGGTCGCTGGAAGCGCCCGCGCTACCTCATCGGCGGCCTGATCGCTCTGCTCCTGGTCGGAGTCCTGATCGGCGTCGCGATCCCGCGACCTCCGGATGTCGGACTCGCGCTGCGGGCGGGCGAAGGCGAACGACGGGACAAGGTCGCGGAGCGCGCCGACTTCGACCCCGGATCCCTCGCCCTGCTGGCCCGCTCCGACCACGCGCTGCTCTGGTACGCGACGCAGTCCCGCGGTGACCTCCTCTGCGCGATCATCGACGTCAAGGGGTCCCCGCCGCAGCACAACTGCCTGCCGCGACGAGCGATTCGCGAGCAACCGCTCGATGTGGTGAGCCAGAGCAAGCCCGGTGCGGACGGCAACGTGGCCGGCGATCAGGGCGCCGTCACGCTGAGCGGGACGGGGGCGCCCATGGGGTCTCTCCAGCACTGGTCCTTCGCGGCGAATCCCGACCCGGGGCTGAGCCCCGAGGAGACCGCGATCTGGAAGCGCGTCACGTCCGAGAACGGATTCAAGGCGACGATGATCGCCGGGCGCATGAGCGGGATCCCGATCTGGGTCGGCTATCGGGACCAGGGCGATCTCTGTCTCATCGTCGAGGACGGGCAGACCTACAAGGACTGCGGACAGCAGTCCGGAGTCGCTTCACCGTCCCGCTTCGGGACGGATGAGCTTCCGCCCACCCTCGTCCTGGATCTGCCGGCGACCGACCAGCACGTCGCCTACCGGCTCGAGTACTGGACCGGATTCTCGTCGTACCTGGTGGTCACCGCGAACCCGGATCCGCAGCCGACGCCGCCGTTCGGCCTCAAGCCCGCGGCCTGAACGCTCTCAGAGCCGGTCCGCCAGGATCGCGTGCCGCTTGTCGCCCGCGCGCACGAGGATCAGGGTCGCCTCGGCCGATCCGCGCAGGGTCAGCTTCTTGCGGAACGCGGCCGGATCCACGTCCACGCCGCGCTTCTTGATCTCCAGGCGGCCGATCCCGGCCTTCTTCAGCGCCGCCGAGATCGCCTTCTGGTTCATCGGCAGCACCTCGCGTACGCGGAAAGAGACGGCGAACGGGCTGTCGGCGGGGGAGTCTGACGTCAGGTAGGCGATGTGCGGATCCAGCATGCCGGCGTCCAGCCGGCGGGCGAGGTCGCCGATCAGCCGGGCGCGGATCACGGCGCCGTCGGGCTCGTGCACGTAGGCGCCGAGCTCGCGCACCTCGGCATCGTCGGTGTCGGCGGGCGCGGTCAGCTCGTGCGCCCTGTCGCCGCGGATCACGAGCGCCGCACGCCGCACGCCCTCGCGCGCGAGGACGCCCGACCACAGCACGAGCTCGACCACGTCGCCGTCGGCGCTCACCCACTGCGCCTCGACGTCGGCGGGGATCGCGTCGCGGTCGTGCGCGGGGCCGAGCTTGATGCCGGTGGGGATCCGCTCCGCATGCGCGAACGCCCAGTCCAGCGAGGGGGAGTAGTCGTCGGCGGCGACGCGGCGGGTCTCGGAATGCCCCGCCGTGCGCCGGGCCGGATCCAGCCACACAGCCGCCGTCTCGGAATCCGAGGCCGTCGAAGGGGCGGGCGCGTGGTCCTCCGCGAACCCGTGCCGCACCTCGGCATCGGATCCGAACGGGGCGAGGTTGTAGGCCGCCAGTGCCGCTGTCACTTCGTCGGCGTCGACCGCCGTCACCCCGAGGCCTGCGCCGGCGAAGGCGAGCGCGTCGCCGCCGATCCCGCAGCCGAGGTCCGACACGTGCGCGATCCCTGCCGCGCGCATCCGGCCGGCATGCCTTGCGGCGACACCGAGCCGCGTGGCCTGCTCGAGGCCGGCACGGGTGAAGAGCATCCGGTCCGCGAACTCCCCGAACTTCGCGGTCGCCCTGGTGCGCAGCCGTGCCTGGCCGACCACGGCCGAGACGAACTCGGGGGAGTGCCCCTCGGCGCGCAGCCGCATGACCGCGCGGGCGGCGGCATCCGTGGACGCGATGGGCCCGAGGGCGTCGAGCATCCGCAGCGCCTCGGGCGTCAGCAGCGTTCGCAGTTCGCTCATATCCACGCGGTCCAGGCTATCGACGTCGTGGCTCGGCCCGGCACCTGCCGCGAGTGCGTGGGCTCTCGAATGCACGGGATCCTGCCGAGCGCACCGGATCTTCGCGTCAACAACCCGTGCCCTCGGCAGCACTCCGTGCACTCGGGGGGTCAGAACGGGAACCTGCCGCGAGTGCACGGGATCCTGCCGAGCGCATCGGATCCCCGCGCGAACAACCCGTGCGCTCGGTGACAACCCGTGCGCTCGCAGGGCGGGTCGGCGACAACCCGGGCGATCGGTGGCGCACGGGCTGGCACTCTGATTGCGGGAGTGCCAGCGATGTGCCTAGACTGTGGTTAGCACTCTCAGGCTGAGGGTGCTAATCAGTCTTGAACCGTCAGAAAGAGGTAGACCGTGTCGGTTTCCATCAAGCCGCTCGAGGACCGCATCGTCATCAAGCAGGTCGAGGCCGAGCAGACCACCGCGAGTGGCCTGGTCATCCCCGACACCGCCAAGGAGAAGCCCCAGGAGGGCGAGGTCGTGGCCGTGGGCCCCGGCCGCATCGATGACAACGGCAACCGCGTTCCGCTCGACGTCACCGTCGGCGACCGCGTGCTCTACAGCAAGTACGGCGGCACCGAGGTGAAGTTCGGCGCCGAGGAGTTCCTCGTGCTGTCGGCGCGCGACGTGCTCGCCGTCGTGGTGCGCTGAGCACCCTTCGAGTTCTCCAGGGAGTGCCCCGCCGCGTGCGGGCCGGTTCCTGACGAAGGCCCGGATGCCTCGCATCCGGGCCTTCGTCGTCCCCCCACCTCCGAGTCGTCCCCATGAGCGGACGCCGGGGGCTCCGCTCACGGGGACGACTCGGAGATAGCCGGCGGCAGGCCGTCATGGCCTTGCGCGGCAATAGGGTTGACCGGTGACCACCACCCCGCGCAGCGCCCAGACCGTGGGCGTCGCCTCCGCGATCGGCGCGTACCTGCTGTGGGGCGTGCTGCCGCTGTACTTCCTGCTGCTCCGGCCCACCGAGGGGTGGGAGCTGGTCGCCTGGCGGGTCGGGCTCTCGTTCGTGTTCTGCCTCGTCCTGCTGGCGATCACCCGCGGGTGGAAGCCGCTGATGGCGATCGTGCGGCAGCCTCGGCTGCTCGCCCTCACCGCGCTCGCCGGAGTGCTGATCTACATCAACTGGCAGGTGTTCGTCCTCGCGACCCTGAACGGCGAGATCGTCGAGACCAGCCTCGGCTACTTCATCAACCCGATCGGCACGATGCTGCTCGGTGTGTTCGTGCTGAAGGAGAAGCTGCGCCGGCTGCAGTGGGTCGCGATCGGGATCGCGACGATCGCGGTGCTGGTGATCGTCTTCGCCCACGGCACCTTCCCGTGGATCGCGCTGTCGTTGACCGCATCCTTCGGCATCTACGGACTGGTGAAGAAGAAGATCGGCCCCTCGGTCGACGCCCTGAGCGGCCTCACCCTCGAGTCGTTCTGGCTGCTGCCGGTCGCCGTCGTGCAGCTGATCGCCGTCGGGCTCACCACCGGCATCACGATGGGAGCCAACGGTCCGCTGCACGCGGGTCTGCTCGCCTTCGCCGGCGTGGCCACGGCCGTGCCGCTGCTGCTGTTCGCCGCGGGCACCCGCCGGATCGGACTGACCGTGATCGGCATGATCCAGTTCATCACCCCGATCATGCAGTTCCTCGTGGGCGTGCTCGTGATGCACGAGCCGATGCCGGTCGAGCGCTGGATCGGGTTCGGGATCGTCTGGGTCGCGATCGCCGTGTTCCTGATCGACCTCGCGCTCGCCACCCGCCGGATGCGCGCGAACCGCGGTGCGATCGCGGAGCCGAACCCCGGCACCGACACGATCCCCGTACCCTGATCCCCGACCCGCGCTGCGTCCGCCGACGGCCCCCGTCCGAGACGCACGTCACTTCTCCGTGATCGGCTGCTCCTTCTAAACGGGAGTGCGTCGACCTGCCTTCAGCAGTCGTCCACGGAAGAGAGCCTGTCCGCGTCGCCGTGCGTGATGCGACGGGGAACGGCTCTGATCCCGAACCGGAGGGGCGCGGACGCGAAGTCCGCACCGGTTCGGGCTGGATGCGGGGGAAGCCATGGGGACGCGCGGAGAGCTGGCTCAGCGACTGCCGCTCGCCGACGAGACCCGTCGGCGCCGGGACGCCGGCGAGGGCGGGGAACGCCCGGGTCCCGCCGCCCCCTCGACGCGCATGATCCTCGGCGCCAACACGATCGCGGTGCACGGCCTCCGCGCCGGCGCCGATCGCACGTCGGGGGTCGCCTCCGGCCGGATCAAGCTGCTCATGGTGCGCGGAGGATCCGTGCGGATCCCGTCCGGGGGAGGATTCGTCGACCTCCATGACGGTCAGGGCCTCCTGGTGATCGGCACCGCTTCGGTCAGGATGATGCCGTCGAGCGATGGTGAGATCATCGCGGTCGGCATGCCCGTCGATGCGCTTCCCGGGCTGTCGCTGACGAGGAACTCAGCGATCGCCATCGAGGATGCGGCGCTGATGCGCCCGATCGGTGCGTTCGCGCATACCGTCCACGGGGGAGATCCGCTCGATGCGCTCTCGCGCGAGCGCTTCGCAGGGATCCTCCGCGACCTGGTCCTGGTCGCCGTCCGGCGAGCGATCGCCGGCATCGCATCCCCTGCGCCCTCGCTCCATCACCGCGCCACCGCGATCCTGCAGCGGCGATTCGCGGAAGCGGGTCTCACTCCTGCGCGCGTGGCCTCGGAGCTGCATGTGTCGCTGCGCCAGCTCGAGCGCGAGTTCCAGCCTTCGGGCAGGACCATCCGCCAGGAGATCCGCAGGGTCCGGGTCCTGGCCGCGGTCGCCCTGCTGCAAGGGGACCGGAGCGCGGAGCTCACGATCGATGCGATCGCGGTGCGGGTCGGTCTCAGCAACGGTTCGAGCCTCGCCAGGGCGACCGCGGCCGAGGGCCTGCCCTCACCGTCGCGCGTACGCGCCCGCGGCTCGGGCAGCGGTGTTCCGAGCCGCGCTCACACCTGACACGACCGGCTCGGCACACGGGGCGACCAGGTCCGAAGACCCAGGACGAGACGGGCGGATCGCCGGATTGGATACCGGAGGGCCACCGCTCCAGCACCCGAGGGGGCGGTAACAGCGCCGCCGTACGCGGACGCCGACAGAACTGGAGCAGAAACATGACCGAGAACCTTCCTGCACGCGACGTCTCGCGCCGTGCGATCGTCAAGGGCGCCGCCTGGTCGGTGCCCTTGATCGCCGTCGCGGCGGCGACGCCGCTCGCGGCCGCCAGCGAGACGGCGCCGGAGGCGAACTACGCGGAGGTGACCGCCACCGCGAACCCGAAGGTCGGCACCAACCCGAACTTCAAGATCCAGGGGCAGTACACCGATGGCGCGAACTACGTGGACGGCGCCCTCAAGGCGGGCACTCTCGTCACCTTCACGTTCGCGAACGGTGCGACAGCGGCCTCCTACTCGGGGCTGTCCGGGCTGTCGTTCGTGAGCGGCGATCCTGCGACCGGCGGTCCGGTGATCTTCCAGGTCACGTCCACCACGACCAGCCAGGTCAAGGTCACGTTCAACAATGTGGCGCCCGTGGGCGGCGCGATCATCGCCGAGGTGCTCGGCGGCACGGGCACGGCGACCATCACCGCGTGAGTTCGCCGAGGGCTGCGGTCCTCCCACCCGGCCGCCGTTCTCAGGAACGGCGGCCGCACCGGTTTCCCGGGGGTCCGCTCCACGAGCTCCGTTCCTGGGAATACCGCACCTCCGGCGGCGCTTAGAATCGATACACGCGCGCGAGAAGAGGAGCCCCGCAACCCATGGAGCAGCACGACCCGTTCGGTTTTGTCGGATTGACCTACGATGACGTTCTGCTTCTGCCGGGGCATACGGATGTGATCCCGAGCGAGGCGGACACCTCGTCGCGCGTGACGCGCCGCATCTCCGTCGCGACGCCCCTGCTCTCCAGCGCCATGGACACCGTGACCGAGGCGCGCATGGCCATCGCCATGGCGCGCGAGGGCGGCCTGGGCATCCTGCACCGCAACCTGTCGATCGCCGATCAGGCCGCGCAGGTGGACCGCGTCAAGCGCAGCGAGTCCGGCATGATCACGGATCCGATCACGACGACCCCCGACGCGACGATCGCCGAGGTCGACGCGATGTGCGCGAAGTACCGCATCTCCGGCCTGCCGGTGGTGGATCCCGACGGGCGCCTGCTCGGCATCGTGACGAACCGCGACATGCGCTTCGTCTCCGGGTCCGCGAAGCAGACCACGCTCGCCCGTGACGTGATGACGAGCGAGAACCTCGTGACCGCGCCCGTCGGCGTCGCCGCAGAGCAGGTCATCGCGCTCTTCGCGAAGCACCGCGTGGAGAAGCTCCCACTCATCGACGACGACGGCAAGCTCGCAGGCCTCATCACCATCAAGGACTTCGACAAGAGCGAGAAGTACCCGCTCGCCACGAAGGACGACCAGGGCCGCCTGCGGGTGGGCGCCGCGATCGGCTTCTTCGGCGATGCCTGGGAGCGCGCCGAGGCGCTGCGCGACAAGGGCGTGGACGTGCTCGTCGTCGACACCGCCAACGGCCAGTCCCAGGGCGTGATCGACCTCGTCAAGCGGCTCAAGGCGGATCCGTCCTTCGCGCACATCGACATCATCGGCGGCAACGTCGCGACCCGCGAGGGCGCCCAGGCGCTCGTGGACGCCGGCGTGGACGCCGTCAAGGTCGGGGTCGGCCCCGGTTCCATCTGCACCACGCGTATCGTCGCGGGTGTCGGCGTTCCTCAGGTCACGGCCGTGTACGAGGCGTCGCTCGCCGCTCGCCCCGCCGGCATCCCGGTCATCGCGGACGGCGGTCTGCAGTACTCGGGCGACATCGCCAAGGCGCTCGTCGCCGGCGCCGACGCCGTGATGCTCGGCTCCCTGCTCGCCGGCACCGAGGAGTCCCCGGGCGAGATCGTCTTCCAGGGCGGCAAGCAGTTCAAGCTGTACCGCGGGATGGGCTCGCTCGGCGCGATGCAGACGCGCGGCAAGCAGACGTCCTACTCGAAGGACCGCTACTTCCAGGCGGACGTGCCCAGCGACGACAAGCTCATCCCCGAGGGCATCGAGGGTCAGGTGCCCTACCGCGGCCCGCTGGCCGCCGTCGCGTACCAGCTCGTCGGCGGCCTGCGCCAGTCGATGTTCTACGTCGGTGCGCGCACGATCGAGGAGCTCAAGACCCGGGGCAAGTTCGTCCGGATCACCGCGGCCGGGCTCAAGGAGTCGCACCCGCACGACGTGCAGATCGTGGTCGAGGCGCCGAACTACAAGCGTTGAGTCGGATCGGGTCACGGCCGCGAAGCGGACGTGACCCGATCGCGCCTCAAGGCTGAGCGCCCTTCGTCTCGCTCCGCTCGCTCAGGAACCGGACGCCGAAGGCGACCGAGCCGAAACCTCCCATGCAGAAGGCCCCGGATCCTCACGGATCCGGGGCCTTCGTCGTCCCTCAGGCAGAGACGGGCTCCGCCTCGGCCGACTCCGTCTCGGCCGCGACCTCTCCGTCCGTGTGGCCGCCCTTCCCGGCAGGCAGCCAGAGCGCGATGACGGCGGCGACGAGCAGCACCGCGGCTCCCGTGAACACGGCAGGGCGGGCGGCATCGACGTAGTGATCGGGCAGCAGCTGTCCGCCGGCGCCGACGAAGATCGCGGTCATCACGGCGGTGCCGAGGGCGACGCCCAGCTCGCGGAGCGTGGAGTTCACGCCGGAGGCCTTGGCGTGGTCGACGAGGCCGAGCGTGGCGAGCAATGCTGTCGCGGAGGGGGCGAACACGAGCCCCATGCCGATGCCGGCGAGGATGAAGGGTGCGACGAGGTCGGCGTAGGGCACGTCCGTGGCGAGGAGCGCGGCCAGCCAGCCCAGCGCGACGCCCTGCAGCAGCAGGCCCGTGACGAGCAGCACCCGCGTGCCGACGCGAGGGGCGATCAGGCCTGCGAGCGGCGCCACGAACATCGGCGCGAGCGTCCAGGGCGTGGTCTGCACGGCGGCCTCGAGCGGGGTGGCCCCCTGCACCACTTGCAGGAACTGGATGAGGATGAAGACGGATCCGAACGTTCCGAAGCTGAACGCGAAGCCGACGACGTTCGTGATCGAGAACGACCGGTCCTGGAAGAGCCGCAACGGCATCAGCGGCGCGGCCGAGCGCAGCTGCCAGATGAGGAAGGCGATCATGAGTGCGCCGCCCAGGGCGAGCTCGGCGATCACGCCGACCGTGTCCCAGCCGTCGTCGTTTCCGCGCACGATCGCGTGCACCAGCGCGAGCACGCCGCCGGCCGCGAGCACCGCGCCCGGCACGTCGATGCGCACCCGTGCGCCGAAGTCGTTGCTGAGCACGATCAGGGCGAGCGGGATCGCGATCACGGCGATGGGCACGTTGATCCAGAAGATCGCCTGCCAGTTCCAGCCCTCCATGATCGCGCCGCCGATCAGCGGTCCGACGGCGACGCCGAGTCCGGAGACGCCGCCCCAGATGCCGATCGCGAGCGGGCGTCGTGCGGCCGGCACTGCTCCGGTGAGCAGGGCGAGGGAGAGCGGCATGACGGCGGCCGCGCCCAGTCCCTGCACGGCGCGGGCGGCGATGAGCTGGCCCGGATCCGAGCTGAGTGCGGCGAACAGCGAACCCGCCCCGAACAGGGCGATGCCGAGTGCGAAAACGGTGCGGCGGCCGAACCGGTCGCCGAGCGCGGAGGCGATGAGGATCGCCCCGGCGAACGCCAGCGTGTAGGCGTTCACGAACCACTGCAGCTGCTCGATCGTGGCGCCCATCTCGCGGTGCAGCACGGGGAGGGCGTTGGTCATGACGAGGTTGTCGAGGGTCGCCATGAACATCGGCAGAGAGGCTGCGGCGATGATGAGCGCGACCGGGCGCGAACGCCGTGGCATCAGGGCGGACCGGCTCCGGCGAGCGGCCGGTGCGGGCGAGGGAACGGTCATGGGAAGCTCCAGTTGTAATTGGATGATTACTAGCGCTTGAGTCAATGTAGTAATCGAATGATTACAAAGTCAAGTCATTCGCTGATAACCTTTCGCCATGACCTCAGCAGCCCCCACGGATCCCGACGTCGGCGAGGAGCCCGGCCGCCGCCTCTCCTCCCAGGAGCGCCGCGCGCAGATCATCCTGGCCGCGCTCACGGTCTTCGGTTCGCGCGGCTATGAGGGCGCCACGACCGATCAGGTGGCCAAGGCCGCCGGCGTCAGCCAGCCGTATGTGGTGCGTCTGTTCGGATCCAAGGAGAACCTCTTCCTCGCGACGATCGAGTTCTCCCTCGACCGCCTGCTCGCGGCGTTCCGCGCTGCTCTCGCCGCCTCGGACGAGGGGGGCGAGCGTCCGGTCGGCAAGCGCATCGGAGAGGCCTATGTCGATCTCATCGAGGTGCGGGGGCTCCACCAGACCCTCGCGCACGCCTACCTGCTCGGCAGCAACCCGGCCATCGGCGCCGCCGCGCGTCAGGGATTCGTCCGGGTCTGGCGCTTCTTCCGCGACGAGGTCGGCCTCGACGCCGACGAGGCCCGCACCTTCCTCGCCGAGGGCATGCTGATCAGCACCATGATCGGCCTGCGGATCGTCGACGACTACGGATCCGATCCGCAGATCACCGAGTTGTTCCGCGCGTGCTTCCCGAACAAGCTGCCGCATGTGCTCGAGGTGCTGCCGCGCAACGAGCACCGTCTCTAGCCCGCGGAGCAGCGACCCCGCGGGTGAGTGGCGTACGGCTGCGACGGATGCACGATGCTGCGACGCATGCCGGACGGATCCGGTGATTCAGCCCTGCAGACGTCGCGCAGTCCTGCGGGTGTCGCGATACAGCGCGACGCCGCGTGACGGAAGATGACCGCCGATGACGGGTTCGGCGCGCGGGAGCACCGGACCCGAATATCGTCGCGCCATGACTCTCCTCCAGGACCCCACCGCCCTCATCGCCGACGTCACTCCGGAGCAGCGCTCGGAGCGCCTGAGCGACGCCGGCGCCGCATGGACCGAGCGGATCGCCGCCGACGCTGCGAACGCGCAGCTCACCTACACCGTCACCGGGCGGGGGATCGGATCCGTCGGGACCGAGATCCGTGCCGGCAAGCACCGCTTCCTCGTCGATGAGCCCGCGGGGCTCGCCGGCGATGACGCCGCGGCGAGCCCCGTCGAATACGCGCTGGGCGCACTGGTCTCGTGTCAGGTCGTCGTGTTCCGGCTCTACGCGCAGGCGCTGGGGCTCACGATCGACGACATCGAGATCACGGCTCAGGGCGACCTCGATGTGCGCAAGCTCTTCGGCATCGACGAGTCCGGCCGCGCCGGATTCCACGACGTGCGCGTGCGTGTCGACATCACCGGCCCGAACACGGCGGAGGAGTACGAGAAGCTCCGCGCCGTCGTCGAGGAGCACTGCCCGGTTCTCGACCTCTTCGCGAACTCGGTGCCCACCACCGGCGCCCTGGCCTGACGGGCCGCGGGCGGGATCCCCCCCCGGGTGGAACCCGCCCGCCGCTCCTCCTGATAGCCTGGTCGGCTCGCTATCGCGCACACGCGCGCGGGCGGAAGGACCACCACCGTGGGATACATCGATGTCGCCGGCGTCTCGCTCACCCTGCCCGACGGCCGCCCCCTGCTCGACGAGGCCTCGTTCCGCGTCGGCGCCGGATCCACAAGCGCCCTGATCGGGCCGAACGGCGCCGGAAAGTCCACGATCCTGCGGATCATCCGCGGCGAACAGGCGCCCGACGCCGGTGTCGTGACGATCGACGGATCCCTCGGCGTGATGGACCAGTTCGTCGGCCACGGCCGCGAAGGGCAGACCGTGCACGAGCTGCTCATCGCGGTCTCGCCCGCGCGCATCCGGGCCACGGCCGAGGCGCTCGAGGCTGCGGAGAACGCCCTCATCGAGGACGACACCGAGCCCACGCAGATGCGGTATGCGACGGCGATCGCCGAATACGCGGATGCCGGCGGATACGAGCACGAGACGGTCTGGGACCAGTGCACGGTCGCCGCCCTCGGCATCCCGTTCGAGCGGGCGCGGTTCCGCGATCTCGCGACGCTCTCCGGCGGTGAGCAGAAGCGGCTCGCGCTCGAGGCGCTGCTGCTCGGCCCCGATGACGTGCTGCTGCTCGACGAGCCGGACAACTATCTCGACGTGCCGGGCAAGCGCTGGCTCGAGGAGCGACTGCGCGAGACGCCGAAGACCGTGCTGCTCGTGTCGCACGACCGCGAACTGCTCGCCAGGGCGGCCGACCGCATCGTCACGCTCGAGCCGGGCGGTGCGGGGGCGACCGCGTGGGTGCACGGCGGCGGGTTCGCCACCTACCACCAGGCACGGGTCGACCGGATGGACCGGCTCGACGAGCTGCGCCGACGCTGGGACGAGCAGCACGAGAAGCTGAAGACCCTGGTCGCGAACCTCAAGGTCAAGGCGTCTGCGAACGACGGCTTCGCCTCGCGCTACCAGGCGGCGCAGACGAGGCTGCGGAAGTTCGAGGAGGCGGGTCCGCCTGAGGAGCGTCCGCCCGCGCAGGACTTCGACATGCGGCTGCGGGGCGCGCGCACCGGCAAGCGCGCGATCGTCTGCACCGATCTCGAGCTGACCGGTCTCATGCGGCCGTTCGACGCCGAGCTCTGGTTCGGCGACCGTGTGGCCGTGCTGGGCTCGAACGGATCCGGCAAGTCGCATTTCCTGCGGCTGCTGGCCCGCGGCGGCAGCGACCCCGATCCGACTCTCGGACATCTCACGGGTGCCGGGGAGCGGCTCGACGAGGTCGCCCACGCCGGCACGGCGGTGCTGGGCGCGCGCGTCGTGCCAGGGCTGTTCGCGCAGACGCACGCGCACCCGGAGTTCGCCGGACGCACGCTGCTCGAGATCCTGCACCGCGGCGACGACCGCAGGGCGGGGATGCCCCGGGAGGCCGCCAGTTCGGCACTGGACCGCTACGGTCTGGTGCGCCAGGCGCAGCAGGAGTTCTCGCAGCTCTCCGGCGGGCAGCAGGCCCGGTTCCAGGTGCTGCTGCTCGAGCTGTCCGGCGCGACCCTGCTCCTCCTCGACGAGCCGACCGACAACCTCGACCTCGAGTCGGCCGAGGCGCTCGAGGAGGCGATCGCGAGGTTCGAGGGCACGGTC
The DNA here is from genome assembly GCF_000956505.1 of Microbacterium azadirachtae. Classification (GTDB taxonomy): domain Bacteria; phylum Actinomycetota; class Actinomycetes; order Actinomycetales; family Microbacteriaceae; genus Microbacterium; species Microbacterium azadirachtae_A. Next base: position 54,224 of record NZ_JYIX01000039.1, read on the forward strand.
GTGGCGGTCACCCACGATCGCTGGTTCGCGCGCTCGTTCGACCGCTTCCTCGTGTTCGGCGAAGACGGCGGCGTCTACGAGTCGGACGCCCCGGTGTGGGACGAGCGCCGCGTCGCCCGCGCCCGCTGAGGCCCGCGCCGCGCGCCCGCTCTGAGCGGCCTCTCCCGAACGCAGCGACGGATGCACGACGTCGTCACGGATGCACGACGGATCCGCCGATCCGATCGTGCATCCGTCGCGGGATCGTGCGTCCGTCGCACCGGCGCAGGCGCGAGCCGGACCCGCACCGGCGGGAGCCCGCGCCCGCTGAGCCACAGGGGCAACCCGGGTAGGCTGGGTTCGTGACCCAGGAGATCGAGCTCGGCCGAGGCAAGCGCGCGCGCCGCGCATACACGTTCGACGACATCGCGGTGGTGCCCTCGCGGCGCACCCGCAACCCGGAGGACGTGTCCACCGCGTGGACGATCGACGCGTTCCCGTTCGAGATCCCCGTGCTCGGCGCCCCGATGGACTCGGTGATCAGCCCCCGCACGGCGATCATGCTGGGTCAGCTCGGCGGCCTGGGTGTGCTCGACCTCGAGGGCCTGTGGACCCGGTACGAGGATCCGGAACCGCTGCTGGCAGAGATCGCTGGCCTCGACGAGGCCAGCGCGACCTCGCGCATGCAGGAGCTCTACGCCGAGCCGATCAAGCCCGAGCTGATCAAGGCGCGCCTGGCCGAGATCCGCGACGCCGGTGTCACGGTCGCCGGATCCCTCACGCCGCAGCGCACCCAGGAGCTGTACCAGACCGTCGTCGAGGCGGGCGTCGACCTCTTCGTCATCCGCGGCACGACCGTCTCGGCCGAGCACGTGTCGAGCGTCGCCGAGCCGCTGAACCTGAAGAAGTTCATCTACGACCTCGACGTCCCCGTGATCGTCGGCGGCGCCGCCACCTACACCGCGGCCCTGCACCTCATGCGCACGGGCGCGGCGGGCGTGCTCGTCGGCTTCGGCGGGGGAGCGGCCTCCACCACGCGCGCCACCCTGGGCATCCACGCTCCGATGGCCACCGCGGTCTCCGACGTCGCCGCGGCGCGCCGCGACTACCTCGACGAGTCGGGCGGACGCTACGTGCACGTGATCGCCGACGGCGGTGTGGGCACCTCGGGCGACATCGTCAAGGCGCTCGCGGTGGGCGCCGACGCCGTCATGCTCGGCGTCGCCCTCGCGCGTGCCACGGACGCGCCGGGTCAGGGCTTCCACTGGGGTCCCGAAGCGCACCACCCGAAGCTGCCGCGCGGCCGTCGCGTGGCGGTCGACGGCGTCGCGACGCTCGAGGAGATCCTGTACGGCCCGGCCCCCGTGGCCGACGGCACCGCAAACCTCATCGGCGCCCTCCGCAAATCGATGGCGACCACGGGCTACTCCGATCTCAAGGAGTTCCAGCGCGTCGAGGTCGTGCTGTCTCCTTACGAGTCCTGAACGCCCGCCGTTCTTGAACCCTCCCGTGTCGTCTCCGCAGCGCCCCGTCGCCTCAGCAGCCGAGTTCCCGCCGACCCTGCGCGAGGTGATGCTGCGCGGTCGCTGGATCGGCATGCTGCTGCTCTGCCTGGTGGTCGCCGGGGTGTTCGCCTGGCTCGGCCAGTGGCAGCTCGGCCGCGCGATCGACACGAACCCGCCGGCACCGGGAGCCACCGAGAAGGTGCTGCCGATCGATCAGGTGGTGAAGCCGGGCGCGTACCTCGACGGCCCCCTTGTCGGGCAGCGCGCCGAGACCAGCGGATCCTGGGTCCCCGGCGACTTCCTCGTCGTCTCGTCGCGCTTCAACGACGGGGTCGAGGGCTACTGGGTGACCGGTCAGCTGCGGATCGCCGGCACGGCGAAGCCCACCTCTCTCGCCGTGGCGATCGGATGGGCCCCTGACGAGAAGGCCGCCAAGGCCGCGGTGCAGCGACTGGAGAAGACGGCGGAAGGATCCGTCCTCACCGTCACCGGGCGCCTCATCTCGGACGAGGGCCCCGTCGCGCCGCCGCAGGACCAGCCCGCGCGCATGGACCGGATGTCTCCGGCAGCGCTGCTCGGCTTCTGGCACGACACCGCCGAACTGGACGTCTACCGGCCGTACCTGGCCTCGGGCGCCCCGCTCGGCGGTCTCGACACGATCTCCTCGCCGGCGCCGGAGGAGCACTCCTCGGTCAACTGGCTGAACATCTTCTACGCCGTGGAGTGGGCCATCTTCGCCGGCTTCGCGTTCTACCTCTGGTACCGCCTGGCCAAGGACGCCTGGGAGCGCGAGGTCGAGGAGTTCGAAGAGCGCAACAGCGCCGCGGACTGAGGCGGATCGAGTCCCGTCTGCGCTCTTCTGCGCACTCCAGAGGTGCACTTCTGAGCGCCGGAAGCGGCACGGGTGCGCGTTCGCGCGGACGCCCTGCCGCGACCCCAGTCCTCCGTTGGTGACGAGCCGGTGAACAGCTTTCAGCCAGTGCATATCTTCCTTGAAGAGGGTCCATAGCCTCGCCTATCGTCGGTGAGGTGTGCGGCCGCCCGAATGCGCTGCACACCGACGATCCCGACCGGGAGCCGTCGCATCCGTTCCGTGGAGGCAGCGCTGATGAAGTCCGTCCCCGATGGAGGGAACCGCATGGTTTCCTCGTCGTTCCGCAGAAGAGGGGCGCGACTCGGCGCCCTCGCCGCGACCACCGTCGCGGCGCTGAGCTTCGGCTGCCTCGCGGCCGTCCCGGCGTTCGCCGACACGACCGGCACCGGTGTCGTGATCAACGAGGCCTACCTCTCCGGCGGCAGCGCCGGCGCGGCCTACAAGAACAAGTTCGTGGAGCTCTACAACCCGACGCACGACGCGGTCGCGCTCGACGGGCTGTCCCTGCAGTACCGCTCGGCGACCGCCACCGGCAACTCAAGCGGCGCCTTCGCGCTCTCCGGCACGATCGCGGCCGGCGGCTACTACCTCATCCAGGGCGGCACCAACGGGACGAACGGCGAGGCCCTGCCCGCGCCCGACGCGACCAGCGGCCTGAACCCGAGCGGCAGCGCCGGCACGATCGCGCTGGTCAAGGGCGCCTCGGCCATCACGCTCCCGACCGGATCCGTCGCCGGCAACGGCGATGTGATCGACCTGCTCGGCTACGGCACGTCCAACACCTTCGAGGGCGCAGCCGCCACGGCCCCCGCGGGCAACACCGACGTGAAGTCCCTCAACCGGACGAACGGGGCCGACACCGACTCGAACAGCGCCGACTTCACGCTGTCCGCCACGCTCACCCCGAAGAACACGTCCGCCGCGGCCGAGTTCCCGACCGACCCCGGAACCGGTCCAGAGCCGACCCCCACGCCGACACCGACCGACACCCAGGCTCCCGGCGAGACCAAGACCATCGCCGAGGTGCAGGGCACCACCGACACGTCGCCGCTCGTCGACCAGACCGTCACCGTGCAGGGCATCGTGACCGGCGACTACCGCACCGGTGGATACAAGGGCATCACGATCCAGACCGAGGGCACCGGCGGAGACGTCAAGACCGACGGCGCCTCGGACGGCATCTTCGTCTACCTGAACGCGCTCGCCCCGTCCGTGGCGCGCGGCGACCTCGTCACCGTGACCGGCAAGGTCTCCGAGTACTTCGGTCAGACCCAGATCAACCCGGCCTCGGTCGGGGACGTCTCGGTCGTGACGGCCGGCGCAGGCGTGCCGCAGCCGGTCGCGCTGCCCGACAGCGTGCGCGGCGCCGACCGCGAGGCGTACGAGAACATGCTCGTCTCGCCCACCGGCACCTACAAGCTCGCCTCCAGTCACCAGCTCTACAACTTCGGTGCGCTGTGGCTCAACGCGGGCGACAAGCTCAACGTCAAGGCGACGGAGCTCGCACGCCCCGGCGCCGACGCCGACGCGATCACGGCCGCGAACCGCGCGAACCGGATCCTGCTCGACGACGGCTGGTCCTCGCAGATCGGCAAGGGCGGCCACACCGGCGGCCAGCCGTACTTCACGAAGGACACGGTCGTCCGCAACGGCGACACCGTGAACTTCCCGGCCGAGGGCGAGGTCCTGCAGTACGGCTTCGACGACTGGCGCCTGCAGCCGGTGGTGCCGATCTCCGGCACCAGCGATGCGTCACACAAGCCGACCTTCGGCAGCGAGAACCCGCGCCCGGCCGCACCTCCGACCGTCGGGGGAGACGTGAAGGTGGCGTCGTTCAACGTCTACAACTTCTTCACGACGCTCTCGAGCCAGGATGCGAACGCCCGCGGGGCCAAGACCGACGCGCAGTTCCAGATCCAGCGCTCCAAGATCGTCTCGGCGATCAACGGCCTGGGCGCCGACGTCGTCGGTCTCATGGAGGTCGAGAACGGACCGAAGTTCGGCCTCGCGCTCGACGCTCCGCTCCAGAACCTCGTGCAGGGGCTCAACGACGCGGCCGGATCCGAGGTATGGGACTACGTCCGCACGCCCGCGGCGCTGAACGACCCGTCGATCACCGACGCGATCACGACCGCGATCATCTACAAGAAGGCGTCCGTCACGCTCAAGGGCGACGCGTCGACCATCGTCGACGAGACCGTCTTCGGCAACGCCCGCGAGCCGATCGCGCAGACGTTCCAGACCGCCCAGGGGCGCGTGCTGTCCGTCGTCACGACGCACCTGAAGTCGAAGTCCCCGCCGCAGAACGCGGGACCGGAGCCGGCCGACGGCCAGGGCTTCTTCAACGCCGACCGCGTGGCACAGGCCAAGTCCGAGCTCGCGTTCGCGCAGAAGGTGCAGAAGGACTCCGGCAGCGATGACGTCTTCCTCGTCGGAGACTTCAACGCCTACGGCAAGGAGGACCCGATCGACGTCTTCACCCAGGCCGGGTGGACCGACGTCGAGCCGACGCACGCCGCAGGACAGTACACCTACTCGTTCGACGGCGAGCTCGGATCCCTCGACCATGTGATCGCGTCGCCGTCCGCGGCGAAGGCCATCACCGGCGCCGGGGTCTGGAACATCAACTCCCCGGAGTGGAGCGACCGCGGCTACGCGTTCGCCGCCACCGAGTCCGGTACGCCGTACCGTTCCAGCGACCACGACCCGATCCTGGTCGGTGTCAAGGGCGCGGCGGATCCGATCGACATCAACGTCGCGACGATCAACGACTTCCACGGGCGCATCGAGGCCGACGGCGCCGCCGCCGGAGCCGCGGTGCTGGCCGGAGCGGTCGAGCAGATCCGGGCGCAGAACCCGAACACGATCTTCGCGGCCGCCGGAGACCTCATCGGCGCCTCCACGTTCACGTCCTTCATCCAGCAGGACAACCCGACGATCGACGCGCTCAACGCGGCCGGTCTCGATGTGAGCGCGGCGGGCAACCACGAGTTCGACCAGGGCTACGCCGACCTCCGCGATCGTGTGGAGAAGCGCGCCGACTGGACCTACCTCAGCTCGAACGTGTTCCTCACCGCCACCGGAGAGCCTGCGCTCACCCCGGCCTGGGTCAAGGACATCAAGGGCGTCAAGGTCGGCTTCATCGGAGCCGTCACCGAGGATCTGCCGACCCTCGTCTCGCCGGACGGGATGAAGGGCCTCGAGGTCCGCAGCATCCCCGAGTCGGTGAACAAGGTCGCGAAGCAGCTGCGCGACGGCGACGCCTCCAACGGCGAGGCCGACGTGATCATCCTGCTCGTGCACGAGGGCGCGACCACGACCGACGTGGCCAGCATCACCCCCGAGTCGCGTCTCGGCGAGATCGTGAACGGCGTCGACAAGAGCGTGAACGCGATCGTCTCGGCGCACACGCACCTCGCGTACAACCACGTGATCGACGGACGTCCGGTGGTCTCCGCCGGCCAGTACGGCGAGAACCTGGGTCTGATGGACATCAAGGTCGACCCGACCACGAAGAAACTGCTCTCGATCACCAACGAGATCAAGCCGCTCACGGTGGGCGGCAAGCCCGCCTTCCCTGCCGATCCCGAGGTGCAGGCGATCGTGGACGCCGCGAAGGCGAAGGCCGCCGAGCTGGGCTCCGTCAAGCTCGGCGACATCACCGCCGACTTCAACCGCGCCCGGCAGAGCGACGGAAAGACGGAGAACCGGGGTGGCGAGTCCACCCTGGGCAACTTCGTCGCCGACGTCCAGAAGTGGTCCACGGGTGCGGACTTCGCGGTCATGAACCCGGGTGGTCTGCGCGCCAACCTCACCTACGCGTCGAGCGGCGCGGGGGATGCGGACGGCAGCGTGAGCTACAAGGAGGCCGCGACCGTGCAGCCCTTCGCCAACACGCTCATGACGGTGAAGCTCACCGGAGCGCAGGTGAAGCAGGTGCTCGAGCAGCAGTGGCAGCCCACGGGTTCGGCACGTCCGTTCCTCAAGCTCGGCGTCTCCAAGGAGCTGACCTACACGTACGACCCGGCCGCCGCGGCGGGGTCGCACATCACGGGCATCTTCGTGAACGGCGCACCGATCGATGCGGCCGCGACCTACACGGTGGGGGCGAACGCCTTCCTCGCAGCGGGCGGCGACGCGTTCACCGCATTCCAGAAGGGCACCGACAAGAAGGACACCGGCAAGGTGGACCTGCAGTCGATGGTCGACTGGTTCGCGGCGAACAAGACGGCGTCCCCGGACCTCGCACAGCGCGCGGTCGGCACGGTGCTCTCGGTTCCCGCCGATGCGGCCGGCTACAAGGCAGGGGAGAGCGTCACGCTGAACCTCAGCTCGCTCGCGTTCACCGCGGGGGAGAAGGCGCCCGGTGATGTGACGGTTTCGCTCGGCGGCAAGGATCTGGTCACGGCTCCGGTGAACCCGGCCATGACGGTGGACGCCTTCGACGAGGCCGGCACGGCCACGCTCACGTTCACGATCCCCGAGGGTGTGACCGGCGCGCAGGCTCTGCACGTCTCGGTCGCCGGCACCGGAACCTCGGTGCAGCTGCCGATCACGGTCGCCGGATCCGACACCGGATCCTTCAACGGCACCGTCTCGGTCGGAGCGGCCAAGGTCCTCGCGGGCGAGAAGCTGACGCTGACCGGCCAGGCTTTCGAGCCCGGCGAGACGCTGACGCTGCAGCTCCGCGAGCAGGGCAAGAAGGGCACGGTCATCGACCTCGGCACCGTCAAGGTCGCCGGCGACGGCACGTTCTCCGTGTCGCCGGTGGTGCCGCGCTCGGCCAAGGGCGGTGACTACCTCGTCGCCGCGACCCAGGCCGACGGTGACGAGGCGACCGCCGCCGTCACCGTGGTCCGCGGCAAGGGCCAGCTCAAGCTCGGCTCCTCCTCGGTCGCCGCGGGCGGCAGCGTCACGATCGCGGGAGCCGGTCTCGATGAGAACCAGGCCATCGCGCTCGAGCTGCACTCCACCCCGGTCTCGCTGGGCTCCGTGACGACCGACGGGGACGGCGCGTTCTCGGCGACCATCACGATCCCCGCGGGCACCACCCCCGGTGAGCACCACGTGGTGGCGATCCTGGCGGACGGCTCCCAGATCACCGCGGCGATCACGGTCGCCGCGGCGGGATCCGTCAGCGGGGGCGGTCTCGCACTGACCGGTGCGGACTCCGGCTCGTTCCTGCTCCTCGCCGCGGTGCTGCTCGCACTCGGCCTGGGCCTGATCGTCGCCCGTCGTCGCCTGCGCGCGGAGTGATCCTCCCGCGCTGACCTGCGAAGGCCGTCGGATCCTCGGATCCGACGGCCTTCGTCGTTCCAGAGGCCCGGGAATCGCGCACAGGTCCGGCGTTTAGACTGGAACCATGCCCGAACCGAAAGCCGCGAGCTTCCCGGCCATCCGCGGAGCGCTGAAGTTCTACCAGATCGCTTCTGTGATCACCGGCGTCATGCTCCTGCTCCTGGTCACGGAGATGGTCCTCAAGTACACCCCGATCCACCTCGAGCTCTTCGCGGGCGGATCCGGCGGCTTCCTCTGGTTCGCCCCGGTCGTCGAGGGCCTGCACGGCGGCCTCGAGTCCACGGGCAACGGCCTGAACCTCTCGATGGGGATCCTGGTCGCGCACGGCTGGTTCTACGTCGTCTACCTCTTCGCCTGCTTCCGGGTGTGGAGCCTGATGCGCTGGCCGTTCCTCCGCTTCATCATGCTCGCCCTCGGCGGCGTCGTGCCGTTCCTCTCCTTCATCATGGAGACCCGCGTCGCTCGTGAGGTGAAGGCGTATCTCGCCACGCGGGAAGCCTCCTCCGACCAGACCTCCTCGACCACTCCCGCCACGGAAGGTGCCCGTTGACCGACAACACTCCCGACACCGAGCAGCGCCCCGCCCTCGTCGTCGACTTCGGTGCGCAGTACGCGCAGCTGATCGCCCGCCGCGTCCGCGAGGCCGGCGTCTACAGCGAGATCGTGCCGCACACCGCGACCGCCGCCGACATCGCGGCGAAGAACCCGGTCGCCCTGATCCTCTCCGGCGGTCCGTCCTCGGTCTACGAGGAGGGCGCGCCGCAGCTGGACCCGGCCGTGTTCGAGCTCGGGGTGCCGACCCTGGGCATCTGCTACGGCTTCCAGTACATGGCTCGCACGCTCGGCGGCGAGGTCGCGAACACGGGCCTGCGCGAGTACGGCGCCACCGACGCGATGATCCCGGTCAACGACTCCACCCTGCTGGGCGGCCAGCCCGCCGAGCAGAACGTGTGGATGAGCCACGGCGACCAGGTCGCCCGCGCCCCCGAGGGCTTCGAGGTGCTCGCCTCGACCGGCTCGACGAAGGTCGCCGCGTTCGCGGACGAGGAGCGCAAGCTCTACGGCGTGCAGTGGCACCCCGAGGTCAAGCACTCCGACCACGGTCAGGAGATCATCGAGAACTTCCTGCACAAGGGTGCGGGACTCCCGGCCGACTGGAACAGCGGCAACGTCATCGCCGAGCAGGTCGAGCGCATCCGCGCCCAGGTCGGCGACGCCCGCGTGATCTCCGCGATGTCCGGCGGCGTCGACTCCGCCGTCTCCACGGCGCTCGTGCACAAGGCGATCGGCGATCAGCTCACCGCGGTCTTCGTCGACCACGGCCTGCTCCGCAAGGGCGAGCGCGAGCAGGTCGAGCGCGACTACGTCGCCTCGACCGGCGTGCGCCTGATCACGGTCGACGCGGAGGACACGTTCCTCGGACACCTCGCCGGTGTCACGGATCCGGAGACCAAGCGCAAGATCATCGGCCGCGAGTTCATCCGCGCCTTCGAGCAGGTGCAGCGCGACCTCGTCGAGGAGGCCAGGGCATCGGGGGAGAAGGTCAAGTTCCTCGTGCAGGGCACGCTGTACCCCGACGTCGTCGAGTCCGGCGGCGGCGCGGGCACCGCGAACATCAAGTCGCACCACAACGTGGGCGGCCTGCCCGACGACCTCGACTTCGACCTCATCGAGCCGCTGCGCACCCTGTTCAAGGACGAGGTGCGCGCGATCGGCCGCGAGCTCGGGATCCCCGACGCGATCGTCGGACGCCAGCCGTTCCCCGGGCCAGGGCTCGGGATCCGTATCATCGGCGAGGTCACGCGCGAGCGCCTCGAGATCCTGCGCGAGGCCGACGCGATCGCCCGCGAGGAGCTGACGCTCGCCGGTCTCGACCAGACGATCTGGCAGTGCCCTGTCGTGCTGCTCGCCGACGTGCGCTCGGTGGGCGTGCAGGGCGACGGCCGCACCTACGGCCACCCTGTGGTGCTGCGCCCCGTGTCGTCCGAGGACGCGATGACCGCCGACTGGACCCGCCTGCCGTACGACGTGCTCGCGAAGATCTCGAACCGCATCACGAACGAGGTGCGCGAGGTCAACCGCGTCGTGCTCGACGTGACCTCGAAGCCGCCGGCAACCATCGAGTGGGAGTGACCCCGAAGCCCCCTCTCCGCTGACGGCGAGACTCCAACTGGGCGACGAGAATGCGGCTGCGAAGCGCATTCTCGTCGCCCAGTTGCAGTCTCGCGGACAGAAGGGCGTTCTGGCTCAGCCGAGGTGCTTGAGCGCCTCGCGGCGGCTCAGCGGCGAGAGGCCGGGGTGGGCATCGACGAACGCGCGCACCCACTCGGGATCCGTGCGAGCGAAGTCCCGCAGCGCCCAGCCGATCGCCTTGCGGATGAAGAACTCCGGATCCGCGAGGTTCGGCTCGATCGCGTCGGTGAGCAGTGCACGGTCGGTGGCGTCCTTGCGCTGCAACTGCGCGATGATCGCGACCCGGCGGACCCAGAAGTCCTCGTCGTCGGCCCAGACCCGCAGCTCCACGGCCAGCTCAGCGGGATGCGCGTCGAGGAGGTCGGCGAGGCGGTGCGCGACCTCGTCGACGTGGTCCCACCAGGCGCCGGTGCGGACCATCTCCTCGTGCACGTCCAGCATGTCGAGGCGCCCGCGCAGCGGCCGCAGCGCCATCAGAGCCTGCGCAGCGTAGCGCTCCTCGCGGTGGCCGGCGGTGCGCCACAGCTCGAGCGCGGCGTCGCGCAGCTCGTCCGCATCCGCGATGCCGCGCGCGGCCTCCCGGGTGAGCCGCCTGGCCTCGGGCACCCGCACGCCGAGGAACGGCATGGCCGACTTCATGTAGGCCTGCTGACCGGGGGCGAGGGCAGGATCCGCGGCGTCGCGCAGGGCCTCTCGGACGGCGGCGGCGAGGGGCGAGGAGGAGGTCACATCAGCAGTGTAGAAATCTTTCGAAGAATCTTCGACGGACTGTCGATCCGGTGTCTTCTCGTTCGACGTCTTCAGTGAGAGGGTCGAGACACGACCTGAGACGAGGAGACAGAGACCATGAAGTTCATGCTGATCATGCGCGCGGACGAGCAGGGTGTGCGGGCGTACGAGGACATGCCGTTCGAAGAGGTCATCGCGGCGATGGGCCGCTACAACGAGTCGATGATCAAGGCGGGCGTGCTGATCGCCGGCGAGGGACTCACCGACGCGGCCGAGGGCTTCGTCGTCGACTTCTCCGCCGAGGCGCCGCTGGTCACCGACGGCCCCTACGGCGAGACCAAGGAGCTGTTCAACGGCTTCTGGATCATCGAGGTGTCCACGCGCGAAGAGGCTGCGGAGTGGGCCAAGCGCGCCCCGCTCAGCGCCGGCGCCTACCTCGAGGTGCGTCGCGTCACCGAGATGGAGGACTTCCCGGCCGACAACGAGTGGATCCAGAAGGAGGCCGGCTGGCGCGAGGAGGCGGCCGCCCGCGCGGCCGAGTGAGGACCATGCCGGGATCCGATTCCTCGGCGACGGCGGGCTCCCCGGTGGAGCGCGCCGTCGCCGCGGTGTGGCGCATCGAGTCGGCGCGCATCGTCGCGACCCTGACCCGCTACACCGGCGACTTCGGGCTCGCGGAGGACCTCGCCCAGGACGCGCTCCTGGAGGCGCTCGCGCAGTGGCCGCAGGATGGCGTCCCCGCGAACCCCGCAGCGTGGCTGACGGCGGTCGCCAAGCGCCGCGCGATCGACGGCTGGCGGCGCAGGGAGCGCTACGACGACCGGCTCGCGGTGATCGCCCACGACCTCGCGCGCGAGCAGGACGACGCCCTCGACGCGCCGCCGTGGGATCCCGACGCGATCGACGACGACGTGCTGAGGCTCGTCTTCATCGCCTGTCACCCCGTGCTGTCGCGTGAGGCCCGTGTGGCGCTCACGCTGCGCGTGGTCGGCGGTCTCAGCACCGAGCAGATCGCGCGCGCCTTCCTCGTGCCGACCGCGACCGTGCAGCAGCGGATCGTGCGCGCCAAGAAGACGCTCGCCGCGGCGAAGGCCCCGTTCGAGGTGCCGTCGAGGGAGGATCTCCCGGCGCGGCTCGGCGCCGTGCTCGGCGTGCTGTACCTGGTGTTCAACGAGGCGCACGCGGCGACCGCGGGGGAGGACCTGCTGCGTCCGGATCTGGGCCGCGAGGCGATCCGGCTCGCCAGGGTGCTCGCCGCGCTCCTGCCCGGCGAGCCCGATGTGCACGCGCTGCTGGCGCTCATGGAGCTCACCGCCGCCCGTTTCCCGGCGCGGGTCGACGCGCAGGGGGATCCGGTGCTTCTTGCGGATCAGGACCGCCGGCTGTGGGATCGCGGCAGGATCGCGCGCGGACGTGCCGCCCTGGCCCGCGCGGACGCGTTCGGCCGTGGGCGCGGCGCCTATGCGCTGCAGGCCGCGATCGCGGAATGCCATGCGGTGGTGCCCTCGGTCGAGGAGACCGACTGGGCCACGATCGTGCTGCTGTACGAGGCGCTCGGCCGGATCGCGCCGTCGCCGGTCGTGGAGCTCAACCGCGCCGCCGCCGTCGCGATGGCCACGGGACCCGCCTCTGCGCTGCGCATCATCGACGCCCTCGCCGAAGGCGGTGCACTGCGCGGCTACCACCTGCTGCCCGCCACCCGCGGCGAGCTGCTGCTGCGGCTCGGGCGCGAGGAGGAGGCGCGGTCGGAGTTCGCGGTCGCCGCAGCCCTCGCGGGCAACGACCGCGAGCGCGCGCTGCTCGAGCAGAAGGCGCGCGGCTGAGCGGATCCGCCCTGCAGGAACGACGAAGGCCGCCCTCCGAGGAGAGCGGCCTTCGTCTGATTCCGAGCGCGACTAGTTGTTGCCTCGGGCGATCGCGATCATGCGCAGGATCTCGACGTACAGCCAGACGACGGTGACCATGATGCCGAAGCCGCCGAGCCAGCCGTAGACGCGCGGAGCGCCGTTGCGGACGCCCTGCTGGATCTGGTCGAAGTCCAGGACCAGCGAGTACGCGGCCATGAAGACCACGAGCACGCCGATGATGAGGCCGAGCGGGATGCCGAGGATCTTGACCTGGCTGAGGAGGCCGAACATCTGGTTCTGCGGCAGCACGCCGAAGAGCATCAGCCCGACGTTGAGCAGCGAGAAGACGAGGTAGCCGAGCATCGCGATCATCACGATCTTGGTCATCTTCGCCGAGGCGCGCACCTTGCCGCTGGCGAACAGCGCCAGGGTGACCGCGACGACGGCGATGGTCGCGAGGCTCGCCTGCAGCACGATGCCGGGGAACCGCACTTCGAAGAAGGCGGAGATGCCGCCGACGAACAGGCCCTCGAACGCCGCGTACGCGAAGATCAGCGCGGGGCGCACCTTCTTGCGCGAGGTGAAGCTCACGATCATCGCGAGCACGAAGCCGCCGAGTGCGCCGACGAGCCACGGCCACATCTGGATCCTGCCGAGGGCGGCCGCCTGCACGTACGGGTCGGAGGTGTTGGGCAGCGCAGCACCGCCGAGCGTGAAGAACCAGCCGATCACGGCGAAGACCAGCAGGATGGCGAACAGGCCCGCGGTCTTCCACACGGTGTCTTCGACCGTCATGCGGTCGGTCTCGATGGCGCCCGCAGGCGGAGCCGCGTACATCCCCTCGAGGTTGGCGTTCACGGCGGCCTGCTGCGCCGCGGCGAACTGCCCGGCGGGCGGCGGCGGCGCGTACTGCGCGTTCTGGGCACCCGCCTGCGGGCCCCCGGGATAGGTCGCGACGGCGCGCGGATCCTTGTCCTTGAACGCCGGGTTGTTGAAGGCGAAGTTGCTCATGGTCGGCCTCACTCCTCAGAAGTGGTGGTCATCTTCCTTCTACGATAGCGGCGGATCCTCTGAGCGGCACTGTCGTACGCTGAGAGCGTGACCCGACGGATCCCGATCGACGTCCCCCTGATCATCGGCCATCGCGGCGCTCCCGGCTATCGTCCGGAGCACACCGCCTCCTCCTATCGCCTCGCGTTCGCGATGGGCGCGGACGCCGTCGAACCCGATGTCGTGGCGACGAGCGACGGCGTGCTGGTGATCCGGCACGAGAACGAGATCTCCGGGACGACCGATGTCGCCGACCATCCCGAGTTCGCCGATCGGCGCACCACGAAGCGCATCGACGGGGTGGCGCTCACCGGCTGGTTCACCGAGGACTTCACCTGGGCCGAGCTGGCCACGCTGCGCTGCCGCGAGCGCGTGCCTGCGCTGAGGCCAGGATCCGCAGGGTTCGACGACACCGAGCCGATCCTGCGCCTGGCCGATCTGCTGACGCTCGTCGCGGAGGCCTCGACCGAGCACGGCAGAGAACTCGGCGTCGTGCTCGAGATCAAGCACGCCACGTTCTTCGCCGGGATCGGGCACGACCTCGCGGCGCTGGTCGAGCGCGACCTGCGAGCCGCGGGCTGGGCCTCGGGAGAGCACCCGCTGTGGGTCGAGTCCTTCGAGCGGAGCGTGCTGGACGATCTCCGCGCGCGCGGAGTGCCGGCCGTCTACGTCTACCTGCTCGAGGCCGAGGGGGCTCCCGCGGATCTCGTCGCCCGAGAGGGCGCCGCCGCGCCGGACTACGCCCAGACCCTGACCCCGGCGGGGCTGGACGCCCTGAACGGCGGCGTCGACGGCATCAGTGTGGACAAGCAGATCCTGCTGCGGCATTCGGGCCGCGAGCTGGTCGCGGAGGCGCACGCACGCGGCCTCGTCGTGTTCACGTGGACCTGCCGCCCGGAGAACGCCTTCCTCGACCGGAGGTTCCGCCACGGCGCCCAGGCCGCCTTCGGGGACTACCGGGCGGAATGGGCGGCGATCGCCGGCACCGGCGTCGACGGCGTCTTCGTGGATCATCCCGATCTCGGACAGGTCGTGTTCCGGGACTGAGAGCGAGTTCCCGGGCATCATTTCTAGGAGTCTCCTATGCTGACCGCATGGACGGAATCGTCGCGGAGGGGATCGGCCGGTCGTTCGGGCGCGTGCACGCGGTGCGCGATGCGACGTTCCGAGCGGAGGCAGGACGGGTCACCGGGCTGGTGGGGCCCAACGGCGCGGGGAAGACGACCCTGCTGCTCATGCTGGCTTCGCTGCTCGCGCCCGATCGCGGCAGCATCCGCGTCGGCGGTATCGACCCGATCGCGGATCCCTCGGGTGCCCGCCGCGTGCTGGGGTGGATGCCCGATGCGCTGGGGGCCTGGCCCTCGCTGACCGTGCACGAGAGCATCCTGACGATGGCCCGACTGCACGGCCTCGCCCGGGAGGACGCCCCGCGGCGGGTGAACGAGCTGCTGAGCCTGGTGGGTCTCGAGCCGCTCGCGTCGTCGCCGGCGAAGGTGCTCTCCCGAGGGCAGAAGCAGAAGCTCGGTCTCGCCCGCGCGCTCGTGCACGACCCGCAGGTGCTGCTGCTTGATGAGCCGGCCTCGGGGCTCGACCCCGAAGCCCGCGTGCAACTGAGGGTGCTGCTGCGTCGCCTCGCCGCGGAGGGCCGCACGGTCCTCATCTCCAGCCACGTGCTGTCCGAACTCGAAGAGGTCGTCGACGACACGGTGTTCCTCGTGGCGGGTGCGGTCGTCGACGCACCCGCGGTGCAGTCGCGCGCGTGGCGGATCCGGATCCTCCAGGGGCCGCACTCCGATGCCTCAGGGGCGGAGAGCCTTGCGGCGGCGGGATCCGATCCCCGTGCGGGCGTCGCGGCCGCGCTCGGTGTGGCGACGGATTCGCTCGGCATCGACCGGGGCGACGTGCTCGCGGTCTTCGGCGACGATCGCGACGCGGCGGCGGGGCTCGCCCGGTTGATCGGCAGCGGAGTCACGGTGAGCGCGTTCGCGCCGGCGCAGAGCGAACTGGAGCAGGCCTTCCTCTCCCTCGGGGACGCGCCGCAGAGCGGGGGGAGCGTCCGATGAGCGCCGCGCGGATCTGGACCATCGCCCGTCTCGAGCTCACGCAACGGCTGCGCAGCGCCGGCTGGTACGTGCTGCTGGGCGTCTTCGCCCTCGTCATGCTCATCGCGACGGTGCTGTCGTTCCTGTCCTTCTCCTTCCAGACCCAGACGGGCGCGGGGATCTACTCCGTCATCGTGATGCTGGTGCTGCTGCTCGTCGTGCTGATCTCGCCGACGCTCAGCGGCTCGTCGATCAATGGCGACCGCGAGGCCGCGACATTGGCGAGTGTGCAGGTGACGCTCGCGTCCACGGGCGACATCATGCTCGGAAAGCTCCTCGCCGCCGTGCTCACAGGGTCCGCGTTCCTCGCGATCGCGGTGCCGTTCCTGCTGGTCGGGATGCTCGCCGGGCTTGTCACCCCGGGCGCCCTGATCGTGTCGCTGCTCGTGCTGGCGGCGGAGATCGTGATCGTGGCCGCGATCGGCGTCGGCTGGAGCGGGTTGCTGTCTCGGCCGCTGTTCTCGGTCGCGAGCACCTATCTCGTGGTCGCCGCGCTGACCGTCGGAACGCTCATCGCCTTCTGGCTGGGCGGAGCGGCGATCCAGACCGAGACCGTCTCGAAGCACCGTCCGTACGATCAGGCCACCGGGCAGCCGATCTGCGACAGCTGGGTCGAGGACAGCGTGCGGCAGCCGCGGTTCGACTACGTGTGGGGCTTCCTCGCCGCGAACCCGTTCGTGGTGCTCGCCGACGCCACCCCGACCACGTACGACGACTACGGCAACCCGCTGGACGTGTTCGGGCAGTTCAAGGCCGGCATCAGAGCGGCTCAGCACCCGCCCGAGGTCCAGATCTGGGACGAATGCGCGTACCGGGCCGACAACTCGCGCCCGACGCCCAGGGAGACCATCGAATCCAGTGCGCCGAGCTGGTTCGTGGGGCTGTCGATCCAGATCGTGCTCGCGGGAGGGCTCTTCGCCGGAGCCTGGGCGCGTACGCGAACCCCGGCACGGCGTCTGCCGCCCGGTACCAGGATCGCCTGAACGGGAGTCCCTTCGAGGCCCTGCGACCGCGCTGGGCCGGGTTCGATGTCGGCGGGCGGACCTAGACTTGTGAGGTCATGAGCGAAGCCCCTTCCCCCGTCATCCTCCCGCCCGGATCCTCCCACCGAGGGCCGGCGGGGCCGGCCTCCGGCGCCTCCGCCGACGACCTGCTCACGGGGCTCAACCCGCAGCAGCTCGACGCGGTCACCTACCGCGGGCAGGCGCTGCTGATCGTCGCCGGCGCGGGGTCGGGCAAGACCAGCGTGCTCACGCGCCGCATCGCCCTGCTGCTGCGCCAGCGGGAGGCCTGGCCCAGCCAGATCCTGGCGATCACGTTCACCAACAAGGCCGCGGGGGAGATGCGCGAGCGCGTGGCGCAGCTCGTGGGCGATTCCGCGCGCGGCATGTGGATCTCGACGTTCCACTCCGCGTGCGTGCGGATCCTGCGTCGCGAGGCCGAGCAGTTCGGCTTCACGAAGTCGTTCACGATCTACGATTCCGGCGACTCGCGCGCCCTCATCAAGCGCCTCGTGAAGGACCACGAGGCCGATGCGTTCGGCTTCACCCCCGCGGCGATGCAGTCGCGGATCTCGAAGCTCAAGAACGAGCTGCAGGACGCCGAGTCATACGCCCGGCAGGCGAACATGTCGGATCCGGCGGAGCGCGTCTTCGTCGAGGTCTTCGCCGACTACCAGCGCCGGCTGCAGAAGGCCAACGCCTTCGACTTCGACGATCTCATCGGGCAGACCGTGTACCTCTTCCGCGCGTTCCCGCAGGTCGCCGACGTCTATCGCCGTCGCTTCCGGCACATCCTCGTGGACGAGTACCAGGACACCAACGCCGCCCAGTACGCCCTGATCCACGAGCTCACCCGTCCGGTGCACGGTGATGCACCCGAGCCGTATGCCTCCAACGGAATGATGATCTTCGAGCCCGACCCGCACGAGGCGGCCGGGGCCGAGCCCGGCGCCTCTCTCACGGTCGTCGGCGACTCCGATCAGTCGATATACGCCTTCCGCGGCGCGGACATCCGCAACATCAGCGAGTTCGAACGCGACTTCCCCGGCGCCAAGGTCGTGCTGCTGGAGCAGAACTACCGCTCCACGCAGAACATCCTGTCGGCGGCGAACGCCGTGATCAGCAACAACTTCGATCGCAAGGACAAGAAGCTCTGGAGCGACAAGGGCTCCGGCCACGCGATCGTCGGATTCACCGGGTACTCGCAGCACGACGAGGCGCAGTTCGTGGCCGATGAGGTCGAGTCGCTGCGCCGTGCCGGCATGCCCTACGGCGAGATGGCGGTCTTCTACCGCACCAACTCGCAGTCCCGCGCGCTGGAGGAGATCTTCATCCGCTCCGCCGTGCCGTACAAGATCATGGGCGGCACCAAGTTCTACGAACGCGCCGAGATCAAGGACGCGCTCGCCTATCTCGTCGCGATCGCGAACCCGGCCGATGAGATGGCGGTGCGGCGGATCCTGAACAAGCCGCGCCGCGGCATCGGCGACGTCACGGAGACGTCGATCGCGCGCTTCGCGGAAGAGCACGGACTGAGCTTCCGCGACGCGCTCGCGCACCCGGCCCAGCTCGGCGTCGGCCCCAAGATCCAGGCCGCGATCGCGCTGCTGGACGCGGTGCTGCGCGAGGCGACGGAGATCATGCTGCCCGCCTCCGGCGAGGTGGCGCCGCCCACCGCGGTCGCCGAGGGGCTCACCCTGCTGCTGCAGAAGACCGGCTACATGGACGCACTGCGCGCGAGCCGCGACCCGCAGGACGAGGCGCGGCTGGAGAACCTCGACGAGCTCATCGCGGTGACCCGCGACTTCGCGCGGAACAACCCGGAGGGCACGATCGCCGACTTCCTCACCGAGGTCGCGCTGGTCTCCGACGCCGACGACCTCGACGACGAGTCCGGGGTGGTCTCCCTCATGACGATGCACACGGCGAAGGGCCTCGAATTCGACGCCGTGTTCGTGACCGGCGTGGAGGAGGACCTCATCCCGCACCGGATCTCGGCGAACGAGCCCGGTGGTCCGCAGGAGGAGCGGCGCCTCTTCTACGTGGGGATCACGCGCGCCCGCAAGCGTCTGCACATCTCGCTCGCGATGACCCGTGCGCAGTTCGGCGAGGTCTCGGTCGCGATGCCGAGCCGGTTCCTGCAGGAGATCCCGGCCGAGCTCATCGACTGGCGTCAGTCCCCGGGGGATGTGAACTCGCGCGGCGGCATCCAGTCGCGTGCCTTGAACGCCCGTCGGCCCGGCGGATCCGGAGGATACGGATCGGGCGGTTCGGGCGGCGGCTCCGGCGACAGGTTCGCTCCGCGGGCGCTGCCGAAGCGGGACGGGCTCAAGCCGCTGTCGACCGCGATGGACAAGTTCCCGAACCGGGTCACCGCGAAGGTGCGCGACAACGGCGACCTCGAGCTCGCCGCGGGCGATCGCATCAGGCACGACGACTTCGGCGAGGGCAAGGTCGAGGCCATCACCGGCGAGGGGGCGAAGCGGATCGCGCACGTGCGCTTCGATGCTGCAGGCCAGAAGAAGCTGCTCGTCAAGATCGCGCCGATCGAGAAGCTCTGACCGCCGCTCGGCGATCGTGGACACGCGGGGGCGTGGCGGAGGGCGGTCCCGGTTAGGCTGGGGCAATGGGCCTTTTCTCGCGCCGTAAGAAGCAGGACGACGACGTCACGCCGGAGTCCGCTCCCGCCGCCGCAGAGGTCGGTTCGGACGCCGAGACGAGCGTGAGCGCGTCCGGCATCGCGCCGGGATCCGAGCCCTCGGGCGAAGCCGCCGCTCCCGTGGTCAACGTCTCCGTGCAGGCCTTCCGCGGCCTGGGGTCGCCCTCCGGCCCTGCGGTCGCCCCTCCTGCCGAAACCCCGGAGGCCGGGCACGACCTGATCGACCCCGTCGCGGACGAGACGCCGATCGCGCCCGCGCAGGCGCAGTCGCCGTCGGGCCGTCCTCCGCTTCCCCTCGCCCCGGTGGATCCGCCCGAGCAGACCGAGTCGATCCCCGGCATGCCCGACAACGCGCTGCTGCGCGACGCGCTGGCGCAGCTCGGCGACGACGCGAGTCAGGCCGAGCTGCTGGGCGTGCTGCGGCAGTCGCTGCAGGGCCACCTCTTCCTTCGCGTGAGCGGCGATGCCGGAGAGCAGATCAAGGAGGGCAGGCCTCTGGCCATCGCGGTCGTCAACGATGGCGAGAGCTCCTTCATGCTGGCGTTCAGCTCCGCCGCCGCGGTGCGCGACTCCGTGCAGCAGGGCGATGAAGACCCGGCGGAGACCTCGGCCGTGGTGCAGCCCGTGCAAGCGGTCTACCAGAACGTCATCGACGGACCGTTCGCGGGCCTCATCATCGACAACGCCTCCGAGCCGCATCGCGTGGTGTTCCCCTCGGAGATCCTGCAGAAGGCGCTCGAGGAGGCGGATCCGACGTTCGCCGTCAAGACCCTGCTCGCGGCGCCCCGCGAGGCGGACTCCGAGGCGCGCGTCGCCGAGGCGCTCACCACAGCCCGGCTCTGGGTCGCGGTCAGCGACGTGGACGGCGACGGCCAGTACGGCGTGGCGGAGGCGCACACCGCCGACGGCTCGCGCTACCTGCAGCTGTTCAGCCACCCTCTCGAGGTCATCGCGCTCGGCCGCGGCGATCAGCCGCTGCCCTTCACGGCTGAGCAGATCGGCGGGGTGCTGGTGCAGCAGCCCGGGATGAGCGGCGTGCTCGTCGACGCCGCGGGCCCCGCGATCGCCGTGAGCCGCGAGGCTCTCGCGCCCGTGATCGCGCTCGCGCCGGCAGAGTAGGACGCCTCGCCGCGAGGGTCGGATCCCGGCGCCGGGGAAGGCGTACGAGCCGCTCCTCGTGGGGCCGGAGGGCCTTGCGGCAACCATGCCGGCATCACGAAACACCGCTCCTCAAGGTTCCCTGAAGGAATCCTGAAGAACGCGCGGGTGCCTTGCATACCGGTATTCCGGCTTCCAGGATGGGGTGCATCAGCCCCTGACTGCAAGGAAACATCATGAACGCCGAGGCATCGTCCACACGCAACCGTCGCAAGATCCTCGCCGTGCTCGCCGGAGGCCTCGTCCTCGGCGTGGGCGCGGCCATCACGCTCGCCGCGTGGAACGACTCCGAGTTCGCGACCGGCACCTTCACCGCCGGCTCCTTCAACCTCGAGGGATCCACGACCTCCGCGACGGCCGGCTTCAGCAACCACAACGTGACCAAGGGCGACACGGCCGCCGCTCTGAGCTTCAGCGCGCCGTTCAGCAACCTCACGCCGGGTGATGTCGTCTACGCGCCGTTCTGGGTCCGCCTGGACAGCACGACGACCAACAACGCGACTCTCGTGGCGTCGACCGGCACGGGTACGGGCGCCAACGCGAGCAACATCTCCTACTCCGTGTACTCGATCGCGCCCGCCGCGACGTGCGACGCGACCGCCACCACCGGAACCCTCGTCGCTTCCGGCACCGACCTCACGACCTTCACGGCCGGATCCAGCGTCGCCCTCAGCAAGGGCGCGACCGCGGGAACGGCGGGCACCGCCACGCAGCTGTGCTTCGTCGCCACCGCGAAGTCATCCCTCGCCCAGGGAGGGGCTGCGACCGGGACCTGGTCGTTCACGGCCACCTCGAGCTGACCCATGCCTTCCAGGGAGACCACGACCGTCGTGCCGACGCGTCGCCGCCTCCGCACGCGCCGGCGCGGGCTCGCCCTGAAACGGATCAGGGCGGTGCTCGCCGGCGGGCTCGTGCTCGGCGTCGGCGCCACGGTGACGCTCGCGAGCTGGAACGACGGCGAGTACGCCACCGGCACGTTCACCGCCGGGAGGTTCGATGTCGTCGGCAGCATCAACGGCACGACCTTCGCGAGCCATGCGACGGCGGGCGCGGCGATCGCGATGACCTTCGCCGCGGCAGCGGATGCGGCGGCGCTGGCGCCGGGCAAGACGGTCTACGCGCTGTTCAGCGTGAAGACCACCAACCCGTCCGTCGCCGGAACGGTCAAGCTCACCGCGAGCACGTACGCCGCGGGCACGCTCGCCGACTACCTCACCTACGGGGTGAAGACGGTCACGGCCGCGCAATGCGCGTCGGCCGCCGACTACGCGGCGGCGGGATCCGCGGTCGTCATCGCCGACGGGGCCATGCTGAGCACCTCGGCGGCCGGATCCCAGACCGTCGCCGCGAACGGCGGGAGCCAGGTGAACTACTGCTTCGCGATCACCATGCCGTCCACGGTCGGCAATGGTGCGCAGGGGCTGGCACTGACCCAGACCTGGCAGTTCGTCGCGACGTCGAGCTGACATCGCACACCGCACGAGAAGGAGAAGGACCGTGACCCAGGCGACGACCCCGGCACCGCTGACCCGCCGTGCCCAGCGCGAGTCCGAATCGACCGCCCCGGCCCCACGACGTCGGTCGACGGCGCGCGGTGTGCTGAGCGAGGTGCTGCTGTGGGTCGCGGCGCTCGCCGGCTTGATCTGCATCGTGCTGGTGGTGCTGGCGTTCACAGCGCACATCACGCTCATCATGTTCCGCACCGGATCCATGTCACCGACGATCCCCGCGGGATCCGTCGCGATCGTGCAGCAGATCCCGGCCGGCCAGGTGCACGTCGGCGACGTGGTGACCGTGGATCGTCCCGGCCAGCTGCCCGTCACCCACCGGGTGCGCGCGGTGGAGGACGGCGCGTCGTCGGCCCAGCGCCTCATCACGCTGCGTGGAGACGCCAACGCGCAGGACGACCCCGCGCCCTATCCGGTGAGCACGGTGCGCATCGTGCGCTTCGCGATCCCCGGCCTCGCGCCCGTCATCGTCGCGTTCGGGAATCCCTTCGTGCTCGGTGGGCTCACGCTCGGCGCGACGGCTCTCGTGATCTGGGCGTTCTGGCCCCGGACGGGCGGCCGCACCAGGAGGGTCGACGAGGCGACCGAGGGCGACCCGGGTTCATGACGAGACGGATCCGCTGCGCGGCGGCCGTCCTGCTGACAGGGCTGCTCGCGGCGCTGACCGCGGCGCCGGCGGAGGCCGCAGTCGTGACCGAGACCGTGCAGGGGCGGTATGTGCGCATCGTGTCGAGCGCGGACTGGTCCGCCGCGGCGGCGATGACGGACGGCATGAGCGTGCGCTGGGACCTGACGGTCAGCGCGCACGCCCCGGATCCCGGATCCGTCCGGGTCAGCGTCAGCGCGACCGGCGCCGTGCCGCTCGCGATCGACGTCCGCACGTGTGCGGAGCCGTGGCGGGGCTCGGACTGCTCGTCGGGGGAGCGCACGTTGCGAGCGGACTGGGCGGTGCCGCGCGGCGGGCAGCCGGTCGAGATCGAGGCGATGCCCGCGGACGCCGTCGCGCACCTGCGCCTCGACGTGCGGGTCGGCGACGACGCGCAGCGCGGCGCGTCCACGCAGATCAGGGTGCACGCCGACGGACTCGGGGACGCCCTGCAGATCGGGCCGGGACCGGAGCATGCCCTTCCCGCGACGGGTGGTGGCATACCGGTGCCCGTGATCGTCGTGGGTGGCGTGCTCGTCGTCGCCGCCGTGGTGATCCTCGTCGTCGCGGCACGACGCCGGCGTGACGGCGGTGAGCGATGAGCCGCCGCGACGGGGCACGGAGGACGTTCACCGGGATCCTCGCGCTCTTCGGCGTCCTGCTTCTCGGGCTGATGCTGTGGGCTCCGCCTCTGCAGAAGACCGACGCGTCGTACACCGACGCCGAGTTCGCGGGAGGGAGCGGGGTCAATGCGGTCCGACTGGTGCCGCCGCAGATCACCGGGGTCTCGACGTGCCGCAGCGCGCTGCTCGGCGGCAACATCATGGTGGTCACGTGGAAGTGGACGGCGCAGACCGCGCCCTACTCCGGATTCACCGCGGCCGCCGATACGGAGTGGCAGATCGCGGGAACGGCCTGGCAGGCGGTGCCCACCACCGGTCCGGACGCGAACGGAACTTACACGACGACCTTCACCAGCAGCCTGCTGTCGGGCCTGCTGGGCGGGCTGCTCGGCGAGACGTTCAGCTCAAATGTGCGCACCAAGGCATGGACGGGCTGGGTCTCCCCGACCGTGTCGACGCTCACCTACACCAAGCCGATCCTGAGCACTCCCACCTGCACGTTCGCGAACGGGAGCTGATCGCGCTCGCGTCCGGTCACTCCGCCAGGGCGAGCGCGCGGAACATGTCGCGCTCGCGCAGCGCGTCCCGGCTGCTGGGCGCGGCCGGCGCAGG
This sequence comes from Microbacterium azadirachtae, assembly GCF_000956505.1. Taxonomy (GTDB): domain Bacteria; phylum Actinomycetota; class Actinomycetes; order Actinomycetales; family Microbacteriaceae; genus Microbacterium; species Microbacterium azadirachtae_A. The sequence continues at coordinate 78,008 of NZ_JYIX01000039.1, forward strand.
TCGGGGAGGCGTCTGGCCCGTCGTGCGGTGATAGAGCTCGTCGATCAGGCGGGTGGCGAGGCCGACCAGCTGGCCGATCTCGCGATCGTCGCGATCGATCCACACCGACTTGGGCTCGTCGTGGATGGGCTGGAAGTCGTCGTGCTCCTCCCATACGAACAGGGTGCGCTCGGCGCCGAGCACATGCTGCTGCCACCACACCTGACGCAGATAGGTGCGGGGGATGGACCGCCACGACTTGTTGGTGGTCTTGATCTCCGCCAGGAGGACTCGTCCGTCGGCCTCCTGCACGATGCCGTCAGGGGTCGCCAAGTGCCGCTTCTCGACCTCGGCGCAGAACAGCGCGGACGAGGGCAGGATGCCGTGTGTGGCCGCGACCCAGGCGGCGATCTCCGGCTCGCGCCGTCGGCCGTGGTCCGTGTAGGCGTTGCCGCCGAAGCGGGGTCCGGCGCCGAGCTTCGCGTCCGCCGCGCGGGCGATGGACCCGGCGCTGGTGAGTCCTGCGACGTCGGTCGCGGTGATGCCGCGCGCCCTGGCTCGCAGCCACGCCACCCGATCGCGGGAATCCGCGATGATGCGCGCTTCGAGCTCCGGGGTCACCTGTCGAGGCTACCTCCGCCCGCCGACGCCCACGACCTGGCGCGCCGCGCTCCGCGGGTTGCCGAGTGCACGGGTTGTTGTCGGGTGCACGGGTTGTTGGCGTCGAGTTCCGGTGCGTTCGGCAGGATCCGGTGTTCTCGGCGGAATCCGATCCGGGGCAGTGACAGGTGTTCTCGGCGGGATCCGATGTCGAGCCAGACTGCGGCGCGATCGTCCTGCACGGAAGGCCGCGCAGGGGAGCTTCGCACCGGTTCCGTGATCGCTGCTCGGCCGCCCTGCACGAGTGTTCACGATAAGGCATGGCACTGATCTCCGAGGCGGTCGTCCCGCACCATGAGCCGATCCTTGAGCATCTCGTGCGCTCGCGTGAGGATCTGATCCTGAACGGCTGGACCGACCGGCGGATCGCCGCCGCGGTGCAGGCAGGCGTGCTGTTCCACATCCGTCGCGGCTGGTACATCGACGCGGACGAACGCTCCGGTCTCTGGCCGGAGGAGCAGCACAGGGCGCACGTGATCGCCGTGGCGCGGGACGGTCGGGGCGGCGCCATCGCGTCGCACACGTCGGCGGCGGTGCTGTGGCGACTTCCGCTGTATCGCATCCGATGCGCCCGTGTGCATCTCACGACGAGTCGGGCGCGACGGATATCGAGCGCACCGGACGTCATCAGGCACGCGACGTCCATCGACGCCGAGGACGTGGTCGACATCGACGGGATCCGGTGCACATCGCTTGCTCGGACGGTCTTCGACCTCATCGGCACCCTGCCGCTCGAGGCCGCGGTGGCGCTCGCCGACGCCGCGGAACGACAGATGGCGCTGCGGCTGAGGGAGTGGGACGTCGAAGCCGTGACCTCCTGGCGACTCGGTCTGTCTCGACGGCTCGGCGAGGCCGGCGGGATGCGCGGGATCCGGCAGGCGCGATGGGTCTTCGCCTTCGCCGATGGGCGGGCGGAGTTGCCGGGGGAGAGCGTCAGCAGACTGCAGCTGCGACGGCTGGGATATGCGCCCCCTGCACTGCAGGTCCCGATCCCTGGTCCGGATGGCCGCATGTACTACGTCGATTTCGGGATGGATGCGGTCGGCTCGTTCGGTGAGTTCGACGGGAAGGGCAAGTATCTCGATGAAGCGATGCGCTCCGGCCGCTCGATCGAGCAGGTGATCTACGACGAGAAGCGGCGCGAGGACTGGATCCGTGGCAGGACGCAACAGCGATTCGCCCGGTGGGAGTCCGAGCACATCGGCACGTCGCGGGCGCTCGGGAGGCGACTCGAATCCTTCGGGATCAGCCCGCCGTGATGGGATGCGCGGGGAATCGCGGATCCGTTGACTGCACGGGTAATTGCCGGGCGCACCGCTTGTTGACGCGAAGTTCCCGTGCGCTCGGCAGGATCCCGTGTGCTCGGCGAGATCCTGCGGGCCAGGCGCGAAGCCCGAACCGCCCCGATTTGGGGGAGCAGTCGGGATGCCGTAGTCTTGTCGTAACCGAAGACCGCTGGTCATCGTCGTGTGCGCGAGCATGAGGCGATCGAAGCACTGCCGGATCATGGATCCGCATGGCAGAGGCCCGCGCAGGTGTCACGAACGATCTCCAGGATTCTGGATCACGCTCCGTGCGCTTGCGCCGGAGCGTTTTTGTTTGCCTGCAGAGCGCGGCGGTCCAGGTCGGTGCTCCACTGCCGTGGAGCATCCCGTACCCATCAAGGAGTGACCATGGCGCAGAAGGATGCATCGGTCGCCGAGCTCACGAAGAATTTCGAGGACTCGAACGCCGTCCTGCTGACCGAGTACCGCGGTCTGACGGTTGCCCAGCTCAAGCAGCTGCGCAACAACATCCGTCAGGACGCGAGCTACGCCGTGGTGAAGAACACGCTGACCAAGATCGCCGCGAACAACGCGGGGATCACGGCGCTGGACGACGACCTCAAGGGTCCGTCGGCCGTCGCTTTCGTGCACGGTGACTTCGTCGCCACCGCCAAGGCTCTGCGTGACTTCGCCAAGGCGAACCCGCTTCTCGTGATCAAGGGCGGCATCTTCGAGGGCAACGCCCTGAGTGCCGACGAGGTCAACAAGTACGCCTCGCTGGAGAGCCGTGAGGTTCTGCTGGCCAAGGCCGCGGGCATGATGAAGGCGACGATGGGCAAGGCTGCGGCCACCATCGATGCTCTTCGCGAGAAGCTGGAGACCGCTGAGGCTGCCTGAGCCTCCCCGGTCTTTTCCCCACAAACCCCATCTATTAGGAGAAACATCATGGCGAAGCTCACCACTGAGGAGCTGCTCGACCAGTTCGCTGGTCTGACCCTTGTCGAGCTCAGCGAGTTCGTGAAGGCGTTCGAGGAGAAGTTCGACGTCACCGCTGCTGCTCCCGTCGCCGTCGCCGGCGCTGCGGGTGGCGCTGGTGCCGCGGAGGCCGAGGAGGAGAAGGACTCGTTCGACGTCATCCTCGAGGCTGCCGGCGACAAGAAGATCCAGGTCATCAAGGTCGTCCGCGAGCTCACCTCGCTCGGCCTCGGCGAGGCCAAGGCTGTCGTCGACGGCGCTCCGAAGGCCGTCCTCGAGGGCGCCAACAAGGAGGCCGCCGAGAAGGCCAAGGCTTCCCTGGAGGAGGCCGGCGCTACGGTCACCCTCAAGTAATCTCGCGTTTCGACGCTGCGAAGGCCCCGGGTTCTCCCGGGGCCTTCGTGCATTCCGGGCGGATCCGTCAGCGTGCGGCGTCGAGACGGGGGACGGCCGTCGACTGTCGGGCCACGAGCGTCGCCGGGGAGATCACATGCTCGAGCGGCGCCTCGGCGTCCTGCATCCGTGCCTGCAGCAGGCGGACCGCCTCGACGCCCTGCTCCCGCGGATTCTGCCGGATCGTGGTGAGGCTGAACATCTCGGCGTAGCGGTGGTCGTCGATCCCGATCACGCTCAGCTCGCTGGGCACGCCGATGCCGAGGCGCTGCGCGGCGATGATCGCCCCTACGGCCGCCTCATCGCAGACCGCCGCGATCGCCGTGGGCCGCTTCCGCCGGTCCGCGAGCAGTGCCGCCGCGGTCGCGAACGCCTCGGGGATCGTGGACTGCGTGGGAACTGCGCGGATGCGATCCTCCAGCCCTGCGGCGATCATCGCCTGGCGGTAGCCGTCCAGGCGCTTGCGCTCGCCGAAGCTGAACCGGTCGGCGTCCTCCGCGTCGCCGAGGAACGCGATGTCCTCATGGCCGAGGTCGATCAGATGCTCCGTGGCGACGCGTGCGGCCACGACGTCGTCGATCGTGACGGTGTCCGCATGCTCGGCGAACGGGCCTACGGAGACGAGGGGCAGGCCGGTGCCGGCCAGACGCTCGAGCTCGTGCGCCCCCGGCTGCAGGCAGACGGCGATGATGCCGTCGAAGCGCCGCCCGGCCAGGGCGTGGTCCAGCATGCGGGCGCGCTCCTCGCTGCCCTCGGCGGCGCCGTACAGCGCGAGGTCGAGGCCGTCGTCGATGAGGGCCTGCTGGAGTCCTGCGAGCAGTTCGGCGAAGTACCAGCGGTCCGCCATCGGCATGATGACGCCGATCGTGGAGGTGCGCCCCGTCGCGAGGCTGGATGCGCTCGAGTGCGCCGAGTAGGCGAGCTCCCGCGCGGCGCGTTCGACGCGCTCCCTGGTCTCGGCCGAGACGTAGCCGTTCCCGCTGAGGGCGCGACTGGCCGTCGACTTCGCCACGCCGGCACGCAGCGCCACATCGATGATCCCGGTCACGGCGACCCCTCCTCGAAAAACGGATTCCCTCACCATAGCGATATCTCAGAAACTATGGAACCGGTTTCCTGAGAGCGGTCCCATATATTCCGCGGCTCGACGCGCCCGGTTATGCAGTTGTGATCCAAAGCCGTTGCGCAATGGGCAGGAGGGTCACTAGTGTCGCCTGGAAGCGGTTCCTGAAGGAGCCCCCAGCGCTGGGGAAATCGCCCCCGCGAATTCGAAGGAGAAAACGTATGGGAATGTCTCAGCGACGTCGCCTGATCGCGCCTCTGGCACTGCTCGCGGTGTCCGGCCTCGCTCTCGCGGGCTGCGCCGAGGGCGGCAGCTCGAGCGGCGGAGACTCGTCCGGCAAGGGGGAGACCGTCAAGATCTCCGGCGGCATCACGGGGTCCGAGGCGGATCTGCTGAACAAGTCCTTCGACCAGTTCACCAAGGACACCGGCATCAAGGTCGTCTACACCGGCGACAAGGGCTTCGAGGGCAACATCGTCACGAAGGTGTCCGGCGGTAGTGCTCCCGACATCGCGATCGTGCCGCAGCCGGGCTTGCTGAAGAGCCTCGTCGGCACCGGTCAGGTCAAAGAGGCCCCCGCCGATGTCTCGACCAACGTCGACAAGAACTGGTCCAAGGACTGGAAGACGTACGGCACGATCGACGGCAAGTTCTACGCCGCCCCGATGCTCGCCAACGTCAAGGGCTACGTCTGGTACTCGCCGGCGAAGTTCAAGGAGCTCGGCGTCGAGGTGCCCAAGACCTGGGACGACCTGCTGACGCTCACGAAGACGCTCCAGGAGAAGACGAGCGCCGCCCCGTGGTGCGCGGGCTTCGCCTCCGGTGACGCCTCGGGCTGGCCGGGCACCGACTGGATCGAGGACCTCGTGCTGCGCCAGAGCGGCACCGATGTCTACGACAAGTGGGTCGCGGGCGACGTCAAGTTCACCGACCCGCAGATCAAGCAGGCCTTCGATGCCGTCGGCACGATCCTGCTCGACCCGAAGTACGTCAACGCGGGCTTCGGCGACGTGAAGAGCATCAACTCGACGGCCTTCGCGGACGTCGCGGCCAAGGTCGCCGACGGCACCTGCCTGATGACGCACCAGGCCTCGTTCCTCTCGTCGAACTTCCTCGACGTGAAGACCAAGGACGGCAAGGCGCCGACCGTGGCTCCCGACGGCGACGTGTACGCCTTCGTGCTCCCCGGCATCAAGGAGGGTGAGAACACCATCGAGGGCGGCGGCGAGTTCGTCGCCGGCTTCAGCGACACCGCAGCGACCAAGAAGGTCCTCGCGTACATGTCCTCGCCGGAGTTCGCGAACGCCCGCGTCAAGCTCGGCGGCGTGATCTCGGCCAACAAGAACGCGGACGCCTCGCTCGCGTCCAGCCCGTTCCTGCAGGATGCGATGAAGACACTGCAGGACCCGAAGACGACGCTGCGCTTCGACGCGAGCGACCTGATGCCGGCCACCGTCGGCTCCGGATCGTTCTGGAAGGGCATGGTCAGCTGGATCGACGGGAAGCCGACGGATCAGGTGCTGAGCGACATCCAGGCCGGTTACAAGAACTAGTCTGAGCATCACCCTGCGGGGCTGCGGGGCCCGTCCGCGACATCGTCGGACGGCCCCGCAGTCGTCGCAGGGCAGATCCTGACAGCGTTCAACGTCGAACCCGGAAGGGGCTTCACATGTCGCATGCCACAGCGACCGAGACCGAGACCGCGCGATCCGATCGCAAGACCGGTGCCGCGGGTTCGGGACGCACGACCGCGTCCCGATCGGTCACGGTCAGCGCCTACATCGTGGGCGCGATCCTCATCGTCGGGGTGTTCATCGCCCTCATCGCCGGCGGCCCGGCGGACAGCCCGAAGCCGACGTCGCTCGGCTTCTCGCTGAACAGCTTCTTCATCTGGCTCGGCGGACTGAACCCGCTGGTTCAGATTCCTCTCGTGCTGGTCGTCTTCGGCGTCATCGCCGGGATCCTGCTGGTACTCATCGAGTACGCGCCGCGCGCAGGTCGGGGATACTTCTGGCTGCGCCTGGTGGCCTGCTTCGCCATCCCGGTGCTCGCCTTCATGATGCTGCGTCCGTACCAGAACGCCGTGGTCTACGTCATGGTGATCGCCCTGGTCGCCGGCGGACTGCTGTTCTTCGCCGACTACCGAGCGCGTGAGGGATCCGGCTACCTCTTCCAGCTCACGCTGTTCATGGCTCCAGCCACCCTGCTGCTCATCGTCGGGCTCATCTATCCCGCCGTGAGCACGATCATCCAGTCGTTCTTCGACAAGACGGGCAAGGACTTCGTCGCACTGGAGAACTATCAATGGGTGTTCACGAACCCCGAGGGGTTCTGGTCGGTCATCAACACGCTGATCTGGGCGCTCATCGCGCCGATCGTGTCGACGATCTTCGGTCTCGCCTATGCGGTCTTCATCGACCGCGCCCGCGGCGAGAAGATCCTCAAGGTGTTCGTGTTCATGCCCGTCGCGATCTCGTTCGTCGGCGCCGGCATCATCTGGAAGTTCATCTACGACTTCCGGCAGGGCGATCAGATCGGTCTGCTGAACGCGATCGTGACGCTGTTCGGCGGCAAGCCGATCTCCTGGCTGGACACCACTCCGCTGGTCAACACGATCTGCCTGCTCATCGTCTTCATCTGGACGCAGACCGGATTCGCGATGGTGATCCTCTCCGCAGCGATCAAGGCGGTGCCGACGGAGCAGATCGAGGCCGCATCGCTCGACGGGGCGAACGCATGGGATAGGTTCCGCAACGTCACCGTCCCGGGGATCCGTTCCTCGCTCATCGTCGTGCTGACGACGATCACGATCGCCTCGCTGAAGGTCTACGACATCGTCGCCGTGATGACGGGTGGTCGTGCCAACAGCACCGTGCTGGGCTTCGAGATGGTCAACCAGCAGCAGCGCTTCCAGAGTTACGGGCACTCCTCGGCGCTGGCCGTGGTGCTGTTCCTGTTCGTGCTGCCGCTGATCATCTACAACGCCAGGCAGATGGCCAAGCAGAGGGAGATCCGCTGATGAGCGCGACACAGGCCGTCGTCACCGACAACCGCACCAAGCGCCAGGTCGAGCGCGACACCCGCCGCCATGAGGCCACCGCGCAGAAACGGCTCACCTCGAGAGGAGCGACGATCGCGGCGGTGATCATCGCGATCTTCTGGACGATCCCCACGCTCGGGCTGTTCATCACGTCCTTCCGCCCCGGCGCGGATTCGAACAGCACCGCCTGGTGGACGGTCTTCGTGAACCCGTCGTTCACGCTCAGCAACTACGCCGACGCGCTGACCTCGGGCGGCACCGCATTGACACTCGGTGCCTCGTTCCTCAACTCGCTGGCGATCACGATCCCGGCCACGGTGATCCCGATCTTCATCGCCTCGCTCGCGGCCTATGGCTTCGCGTGGATGAACTTCAAGGGCAAGAACCTCGTGTTCGTCTTCGTGTTCGCGCTGCAGATCGTGCCGATCCAGATGGCACTGGTCCCGCTGCTGTCGTTGTTCTCTCGAGGACTCACGCTGTTCGGTACGCAGATCTTCCCCGGCTTCACCCTGCGCGACGTGGACCACAGCTTCGCCACGGTGTGGATCGCGCACGCGATCTTCGCGATGCCGCTGGCGATCTTCATGCTGCACAACTTCATTGCGGAGATCCCCAGCGAAGTCGTCGAGGCCGCGCGCGTCGACGGCGCGGGCCACGGGCAGATCTTCTTCCGCATCATCCTGCCTCTGGCGATGCCGGCCATCGCGTCCTTCGCGATCTTCCAGTTCCTGTGGGTCTGGAACGACCTGCTGGTGGCGACGATCTTCGCGCCCGAGTCGTCCTTGCCGCTGACCCAGACGCTGAACTCCTTGTCCGGCACCTGGGGCAATCAGTGGTATCTGCAGTCCGCGGGAACGTTCATCTCGATCATCGTTCCGCTGATCGTGTTCTTCGCCCTGCAGCGGTTCTTCGTGCGCGGCCTGCTGGCCGGCGCGACGAAGGGCTGATCCGCTCGGCGCCCCGGAGGCCGGGACCCGCACCTCGCGGGCCCCGGCCTCCGTCGTGCCACCGGCCCGGCTGCCGGGGGAGGCGCCGCGCGCAGGGGAGAATGGCCGGATGACACGTCGGCTCGCTCTCGTCCTCGGGATCGTCGGGGTGGCGATCGCGGTCGCCACGGCCGTGGTGCTGGCGACCTCTCCCGCGGTGATCGTGTCGCTCGACGACGCGTGGAACCTGGAGATGGTGGAATGGCGCGGGTCGGTGCTCGTCGGCTGGGCGCTGGTCATGAACGTGCTCGGCGGGGGATGGGTCGCGACCATCCTCACCCCGCTCCTGATCGCGGCCCTCGCCTGGCTCGTGCGGGGCTGGCGCGGCGCCCTGTTCGCGCTGATCGCCTTCGCGGTGAGCGCGGGGATCGTGCAGCTCGTGAAGAAGGCCCTGGGCCGCGCCCGTCCGCAGGATCTGCTGATCGCCTCCGATTTCGGATCCTTCCCATCCGGGCACACGGCGAACGCCGCAGCCCTCGCGGTGGTGCTGTGGTTCCTGTTCCCGACACTGTGGGTCGCGATCGGGGGAGCCGTGTGGACGGCGGCGATGGGGTTCTCCCGCACCGTGCTCAGCGTGCACTGGTTCAGCGACACGGTCGGCGGCGCCCTGATCGGCGCCGGCGCCGCGTTCCTCGCGGCCGCCGTGCTGTGGCGCTGGGTGCGGCTGCCTCCGGTGCTCGACGGCGTCGAGGCGCGGGATCCCCGCGCGGATCCGCCTCGCTAGGCTGAGAGGATCCGCAGGTCCCTGAGCGAGCGTAGCGAGACGAAGGGCGCGATCGAAAGGTACCCCGTGGCACGCATCCGACCGTTCCGCTCCGAAGACGTCGACGCGCTCTCCGACGTGTGCGTGAAGACCGCCGACGTCGGCAAGGACGCCACGGGCATGCTCGAGGACGACGCGCTGTGGGGCGACCTGTTCGCGGTGCCCTACGCGCTGCGCGACCCGGCGCTCTGCTGGGTCGTCGAGGCGGACGACGCGCGGGTGATCGGCTACATCGTCGCCACGGATGACACGAATGCGTTCGCCACCTGGTTCCGTGACGAGTGGTGGCCCTCGCGCCGCGACCGCTACCGTGCGTCCGGCGCGGCCGTGCCGACGCCGCAGGACCGCTTCATCGCCTATGGCGACCGCCAGGCGCCGGGTGACGATCCGATCGTGCAGGAGTACCCGGCGCACCTGCACATCGACCTGCTGCCCGAGACGCAGGGCCAGGGACTCGGGCGCCGCCTCATCGACACGCTGCTGGCCGAGCTCGGCCGGCGCGGCGTGCCGGCGCTGCACCTCGGGATGAACGCCGACAACCTCTCCGCGGGTGCGTTCTACGAGCGCCTCGGCTTCACCGAGCTCGCCTCGGGCGAGGGAAGCACCACCTACGGGATCCGGATCCCCGCGGCCTGACGCGCCTCTGGCCGGCAGGGGCTCCGCTCTGACATCGCAACTCCGCAGGACGTCTGCAACTCCGCAGGAGGATCCGGGCGGATCCGTCCTGCGGAGTCGCAGACGACCTCGAAAACGGCGGCCGGTGCGCGGGCGGCTCAGACCTCAGCCGGCGATGCGCTCGCGCAGACGGTCCAGCTCGGCCGGCGCCAGGCCCCCGTCGAGGAGATAGGACGCGGATCCGCCGCGCTCATCGATCCAAGCGAGTGCCGTCTCCATCGCGGACGGCGGGGTCGCGGTGACCAGATCGGTGATCGCGGGAACCAGCGGAACCCCCCAGGTCCGGGCGCGCGCGAGCATCCGCTCGGCCCATTCGCCGGCGAGATTGCGCTCGCTGGCGGCGTAGTCGGCGACGATCGCGGCGCGCTCCGCTCCGGCGGCGTCGAGCAGCAGCGCGGTCGCCACGCCGGTGCGGTCCTTGCCCGCCGTGCAGTGCACGAGCACTCCTGGACGGTCCGGATCCTCAGGGGAGACGAGCATGCGCGCCACCTCCGCGAAGGCGGTCGCCGCGGTCTCCAGCATCGCCGTGTACAGGACAGGGAGCGTCGGGATCCGCGCGAGCATCGCCCGCATCGTCTCCTCGTCGGGCGCACCCGTGCCGCCGGCGGCGCTCGACGGTCCGGCCGCCGGAGCGCCGGTCATCGCACCCTCGAGGAGGGAGAGCTCGCGCACCCGGAACGAGTGCTGCGAGGGCAGGCGGTTGGGGGCCTCTGCCCTCTCGCTCTCCGTGCGGAAGTCGACGATCGTGCCGATCGGGCTGGCGGCGAGCGCGTCCAGCCCGGCGTCCGTCGTGGTGCCGAGCGCGTCAGAGCGGTAGAGCACGCCGTGCCGCGTGAACCCGCCGCCGGTGAGCGGCATCCCTCCCGTGTCTCGCGAGTTGTACGTGCCGTCGATGAGGGTGGTCATACGATCTCCTGTCGGTTGGCCGGCACTGCGGCGGCCTGGATGCGGACGAGTTCGGTGCGCGTGCGCTCATACGCGTCGCGGCGCAGCACACCGCGCAGCCCTGGCAGGGTCAGCAGCGATGCGAGCACGACCGCCGTCCCCACGAGATAGAGAGCAGCGTAGTTCTTGTCGCCTCCCGAGATCGGATCCGCGCCTCCGATCAGCACGATGAGAGGGGCCAGGGCGGGGGCGATGGACTGGGGCAGCGTCTTGGCGACGTTGAAGATGCCGAGGTACTTGCCCTCCTCGCCGAGCGGCAGCGTGCGCATCGCCAGGGCGAGGTCGACCGCGTAGTACGCGCCGAGCGCGAGTCCGGCGAGCAGGGAGCTGATCCAGAACACCGCGGTGCTGTCGGTGAACGCCTTGAGCAGCAGAGATACGGCCATGAGCGCGACCGAGGCGACCACGAACGGGGTGTAGTTGCCGCGCCGGGACGCGAAGTAGCCGCACGCGAAGGCCGCGATGAAGTTGAGTGCAGCGCCGGCCAGCGTGGCGACCGAGGTGAGCGATGCGGCCGAGGTCTGCTCCAGGTTCAAACGCACCATCAGATAGAACAGTCCGAACGTGGATACGACGGAGTATCCGAACTGCATGGTGGCGCGCTGGATCCACACGAGGGTGAAGGCCCGCGTCCGGAACGGATTGAACACGAACGCGGCGAAGACCTGCCGGATCGAACGCTGCTCGCCTGCGGTGTGCGAGGCGGGGGGATCGGGAAGCCGGAGGCACACGATCACGATGATGATCACGGCGACCAGGGGCATCGCCAGGATGACGACGGGCAGGTGGGCTGCGAACAGGGTCGCCACCAGCATCGCCGGCACCAGGCCGAGGAATCCGAAGGCGCCGAAGATCCCCGAGGCCTTGGCGCGCTGCTCCTCCGGGATCTGATCGGCCAGCAGTGCCGACAGCGAGGCGAGGGTGGCGTTGTAGGCGACCTGGGAGAGCACCCATCCGAGGACCAGGACGGGCATGTTCGGGGCGACCGTGAGGATCGCCGCCGAGAGGAGTCCGCCGAGGGCGCCGGCCAGGAGCCAGGGGCGCCGTCGGCCGAAGCGGGAGCGGGTGCGGTCGGAGAGGTGGCCGAAGACCGGATTCGCCAGCAGCGCCGCCAGCGCGCCGAGCGCCGTGACGAGGCCCAGCGCTCCCTCCTTCTGCGCGGCGGGAACGATCTGCAGCACCTTCAGCGACAGGGAGACCACGAGCGGCGTCACAAGGGCGCCGAGCGTGACCAGTTCGATGAGGGCGAGCAGATAGACGCGGGACATCGGCACGCGCAGCGGTGCGGATGCGTCGGTGACGGGCGTGGTCATGGTGATCCTTCCTCGGAATCGTGCGGGTCCCTCATTGGACCAGCGCCTCACGTCCGGACCGTAAAGCCTTAGTGACGACTAGGTTAACTCGTTCGGGAGCGTAGCTCGCCGGATCCGAGAGGCGCAATCGCTTCTGAAAGACTCGCCTAGTAGCCACTAGGTTTGTGGTTCCTGACGTGGGGAGCGGTTCCCCGCGCGAGAGCTGAGGGAGCGGTCATGCACGCAGAGCCCACGACGATCGACGACCAGCGAGTGGACGATCTGCTGCGTCTGATGACCCTCGAGGAGAAGGTGGGGAGCCTGCTCGTCGCCCGCGTCGTGTGCGGGGCCGACGGAACGCTGTGGGAGGGCGCCGATGGTGAATCCCCGTTCGGCTTCCACCCGACGACCGAGCTGGTGCGCGATCGGCACGTGACCCACCTCACCCTGATGAACCCTGCACCGGTCGCCGACCTCGCCCGCTGGGGTTCCGCCGTCCGCGCGCTCGCCGCGGACACCCGCCTCGGCATCCCGGTGTCGGTCGCGGCCGACCCCGTGCACGGTCGCGTCCGCAACGCGCAGGTCGCGATGAGTGGCGGCGGCTTCACGGTGCTGCCGGAGCCGATCGGCCTCGCCGCCACCCGCGATCCGGAGCTCGTGCGCGAGATCGCCGGGATGATCGGATCCGAGCTGCGCGCCGCGGGGCTGCACATCGCCCTGCATCCCATGGCCGATCTCGCCACGGAGCCGCGCTGGGCGCGCGTCGCCGGCACGTTCGGCGAGGATCCGCAGCTCGCCGGCGAGCTCGTCGCGGCCTACGTCGTGGGGCTTCAGGATTCCGGCGTCGCCGCCACCGTCAAGCACTTCCCCGGGGGCGGACCGCAGCGCGGCGGCGAGGACGCGCACTTCGAGCGAGGGGCGCACACGGTGTATCCCGGAGGACGGTTCGAAGACCACCTCGCCCCCTTCGCCGCCGCGGTGCACGCCGGCGTCGTCCGCGTGATGCCGGGCTATGCCGCGCCGCTCGGACTCGACTACGCGGAGGTCGGCTTCGCCTTCGAACGACGGATCATCACGGGGCTCCTGCGCGAGCGCCTCGGCTTCGACGGGGTCGTCGTGACCGACTTCAACATCGTGCACGGCATGCGCCTGCCCCGGCTCGGCCTGGAGCTGCCGGTGCGCGCCTGGGGCATGCTCGACGCGGATCCGGTCGAGCGCGTCGCACGGCTCTTCGACGCCGGCGTGGACCAGTTGGGCGGTGAGGACGATCCCGAGCCCGTGCTCGCCGCGATCGAGCGAGGGCTCGTGCCGGTCGAGAGGATCGACGAGTCGGTGCGACGTGTGCTGCGGGAGAAGGAGCGCCTCGGGCTGCTCTCGGACGCGGCGGACCGGGTCGCGGCCGTCGAAGATGTGGCCGAGCGCATCGCGGTACCCGCCCATCGCGCCCTCGCCCGGAGGGCTCAGAGCGCGTCCATCGTCGCGCTGCAGGGCGCGGCGATGGAGATCGCCCCGACGACCAGGGTGTACGTCGAGGGCATCGACGCGCGGGTGCTCGATGGTCGCGCCCTCGTGGTCGACGCCCCGGAGGAGGCCGATGTCGCGGTCCTGCGGATCGTGGCGCCGTACGAGGCGGCGGAGGGGCTTCTCGAGCAGGGCTTCCACGGCGGGAGCCTGGAGTTCCCCTCGGCGGAGATTGCGCGCATCGCGGCGATCGCGGCGACGGTGCCGACCGTCGTGGACGTCTTCCTCGAACGCGCGGCGGTGCTCACCCCGCTCGCCGCGCTGCCGATCGTGCTCCTGGGCACCTTCGGGGTCGACGACGACGTCCTCTGGGATGCGGTCTCCGGGCGCGCCGCCGTCACGGGGCGCCTGCCCTTCGACCTGCCGCGTTCGATGTCGGCCGTGATCGACTCCAGGGAGGACGTGCCGTTCGACACCGCCGACCCGTTGTTCCGGTGCGGTGCGGGTCTCGTATGGTCGTCAGTGTGACCCGTGCCACCACGCCCGAGACCGACAAGTCCGCCGAGACCGACAAGCGCATCGCCCGCGGGGAGACCCGCCGTGCCGCGATCCTCGCCGCCGCGACCCGCGAGTTCGGGCGCAAGGGGTACGAGTCGGCGCGCGTGGCGGACATCGCCCGCGCAGCAGGGGTGACCGATGCCGGCCTCCTGCACCACTTCGCGACCAAGACCGATCTCTTCATGGCCGTCGTGGAGCGCCGCGAGGAGGCCTACCAGTCGATCAGGGTGCCCGCGCCGTCGGTGCGCGCGCTCTTCGACGACTTCATCGCCGCGGTCGCCACCGCGGCGGAGGAACCGGATCTGCTGCGCTTCCGGGTCATGCTCACCGGCGCCTCCCGGATCGCGGGGCATCCGGTCGAGGGGCGCGCGCAGCGCACTCTCGAGACGGCTCTGGACACGCTCGTGCCGTTCGTGGCAGATCGGATCGCCGCCGGCGAGATCAGGGCGGATCAGGATCCTCAGCAGCTCGTCCTCGAGCTTCTGGCGCTGAACGAGGGGATCCGCGACCAGTGGTCGACGCTGCCGGACAGGATCGACTACGCCGCGACGTTCCGCACGGCGGCGGACGCACTCTATGACCGTGCGCGGACGCACCGCCCGGGCGGTGACGCGCCGCCGGCGGAGCCGACGGGGCCAGTGGAGTCGCAACTCTGAAGGACTCCTGCAACTCCGCAGGAGGATCCGGGCGGATCCGTCCTGCAGAGTTGCAGACGTCCTCGAAAACGGCGGGAGCCCGCGGACGGCCATGAGGCCGGGAGACCCCGCGGGCCGGGAGACGAGTGAAGCGCCACCCCGTGGATCTCGGGGCGGCGCTTCAATCTGGCGGTGACGGCGGGATTCGAACCCGCGGTTGCTTGCACAACACACGCTTTCCAAGCGTGCTCCTTCGGCCGCTCGGACACGTCACCAGGAATACAACCTGATCATCCTATCCGATGCGGCGGGATGGTCCTGACCCGGGCGGCGGATCGACCGCGTCCGACCGGGAGCGCGACGACGCGGGGACCTTCCGGGCAGGCGTCCGGCCCTCGTGCCAGGATTGAGGACGACCGCGAAGGAGGGGCAGCCGTGAGCGACGCAGAGCATCCGTCGAGGCGCCGCTGGGCGCTGCAGATGCAGCAGCCGCTGCCCTCGTCGACGGTGTTCGACCGGATCGCGTTCCTCGTGGGCACCGTCGCCGCGGTCTGGCTGGCGGCGATCATCTCGATCGAGGGCGTCCGCTCGCCGTGGGCGCTGCTGCTGTTCATCCCGGTGTGGGCGATCATGGCGTATCTCGTGCTGCCGCGCCTGCACCGGCTGCTGAGCGACCTCTACGTGCCCGACTACTTCTTCGGGCGCACGCGCACGGGCGACGGCCTGCTGGGGGATCCGGTCAATCTCGGGGTCGACGGCACGGCGGCGCAGCTCGACGACGTCATGACGCGGGCGGGCTGGCACCGGGCCGACGAGATCACCGCCGCCTCGACCTGGGGGATCATCGTCTCGACGCTCACCCGGCGCAGCTATGCGACGGCACCGGTGTCGCCGCTCATGCTGTTCGGCCGCCGGCACGACGTGGCTTACCAGCAGGAGGTCGCCGGCAACCCCAAGCAGCGCCACCACGTGCGCTTCTGGCACTGCCCTCCCGGCTGGCTGCTGCCCGGCGGCGCGAAGGCGGACTGGCTCGGCGCCGGCACGTACGACACCGACGTGGGCCTCAGCCTGTTCACGCTGCAGGTCACCCACCGGATCGACGAGAACACGGACGTCGAGCGCGACTTCGTGGTGCAGAGCGCGCGCGAGGCCGATCCCGCGGTGCGCGTGCGGGACCTCCGCGACTTCACCACCGGCTACCACTCCCGCAATGGAGGGGGCGACCGGTTCATCACCGACGGGCACCTGCCGATCATCGACGTGACCGGAGTGCGCACCGCCCCGCACGAGGAGACGGAGGGATCCGACGACGAGTTCGGTGCGGATCCCGCCGCGGACCGTCCGGGAGAAGGGCACGGCGAATCGCTGCGTGCCACGGCCGAGCGGTCGATGCGGCGCGCGCCGCTGTCGACCTTCTTCGCCGCATGCGTGGCCGTCCTCGGCGCCCTGAGCGACATCCTCGGCCTGACCCTCGGCGCCGCCGCCGATCCCGGCGTGCAATCGGTCTTCGTGTCCGCGCCGCCCGAGGTGGTGGCGGTGATGCTCGGGGTGCTCGGCTTCGGGGTGCTCATCGCGGTCGCACAGCTCGTCGTGGTCTGGTTCGTGCTGCGCCGCGGACGACGGTCCAGGGCGATCCTGATGGTGCTGCTCACGATCGGCGTGCTCTCGACCGCGATCGACTACCTCGACGGCACGGCGACGCTCGGACTCAACGGGACGCTGCTGTCCGCCTCGCTGCAGTGCCTGGCGCTGCTCGCCCTGTCGAGCGAGTCGGCGGGCGCTTGGGCGCGGCGGAGGTCGCAGCCGGCGCGCGACTAGGATCGCTGGGTGCCCACCCCGAAGATCGTGCTGTTCTACGCCTTCGCGCCCCTGCCGGATCCGGAGGCGATCCGCCTCTGGCAGCGGGACCTCGGCGAGGCGCTGCACCTGCGGGGACGGATCCTGATCTCGCCGCACGGCATCAACGGAACCCTCGGCGGAGACCTGCCGGCCGTGAAGAAGTGGCTGCGGTCGTTCCGCGCTTACGCGCCGTTCCGCGACGCGGACGTGAAATGGAGCGAGGGAACGGCGGTCGACGCCGACGGATACAGCGCCGATTTCCCCAAGCTCAGCGTGAAGGTGCGCGACGAGATCGTCTCGTTCGGTGCCCCGGGGGAGCTGCAGGTCGACGAGCGCGGGGTGGTCGGCGGCGGCGCCCGGCTGAGCCCCGACGCGCTGCACGAGCTCGTCGCCGAACGCGGGGACGACATCGTGTTCTTCGACGGGCGCAACGCCCTGGAAGCCGGCATCGGCCGGTTCCGTGGAGCGATCGTGCCGGACGTCGAGACGACGCGCGACTTCGTCGGACTGCTCGACTCCGGCGCGTACGACGACCTCAAGGGCAGGCCCGTGGTCACCTACTGCACCGGCGGGATCCGCTGCGAGGTGCTGTCGAGTCTCATGGCGGCGCGCGGGTTCGGCGAGGTCTACCAGCTCGAGGGCGGGATCGTCCGCTACGGCGAGCGGTTCGGCGACGACGGGCTGTGGGATGGATCCCTGTACGTGTTCGACGGGCGCGGATCCGTCGACTTCTCCGATCACGCGGCTGTCGTCGGCGTGTGCGCGGGCTGCGGCGCAGCCACGAACCGCACCGCGAACTGCCCCGATCCTTCGTGCCGGCATCAGGCGGTGGTCTGCGCGACGTGCGTGGCGGTGCCGTGCGCGGAACACGCGACCGCGGTCTGAGGCGCGGGCGCGCAGTGACGTTCCGGGGCGTCCGCCTGCGGTGAACAGTACGGAACATCACTCTCAGGTATGACGACGGGCGTTCCCGCGCGCCGTAGCGTGGATGGCATGGACCTGCTGAACGCCTGGCTGCTGCATGCTGCGGGGCAGCTCTGGCTGTTCCCCGTGCTGCTGGTGTTCTTCTTCATCGACGGCTTCGCGACCATCCTGCCCAGCGAGACGGCGCTCGTCGCGCTGGCCGCGCTGTCGCTGCACAACGGCCAACCGAACCTCGTCGTGCTCGGGCTTGTCGCCCTGGTCGGCGCGGTCGCGGGGGACAACATGGCGTACCTGCTCGGTCGCACGATCGGCACCGAGCGCTGGGCGTGGATGCGCCGGCCGCGGGTGCACAAGATGTTCGAATGGGCCCGCTACGAGCTCGACAAGCGCGGCGCAGCGCTGATCTTCACCGCGCGGTACATCCCGTGGGGCCGGGTCGCCGTGAATTACATGGCGGGCCAGACGGGCTTCCCGCATCGCAAGTTCTTCCTCTACGACCTCTTCGCGTGCATCACGTGGGTCGCCTACGCCCTGGGCATCGGACTGCTGGCCGGCCAGTGGGTGCACGAGAACCCGCTGCTCGGGGTCGGCATCGCCGTGGTGTTCGCCGTCATCCTCGGGTTCGGCATCGACCATGTGCTGCGCTGGTGGCATGGACGCCGCGGGGATGCGGAGCCGGCGCGACCAGGTTCTCCCGCCGTCGCGTCGACGGTTGCGGCGGGGCACGAACCGGCCTCCGCGGCAGGACTCCCGGCGAGCGGGTCGTCCGAAGGATCCTGAGCCGCCCCGGCGGCCGGGTGTCGGCTCAGCCCCAGAGCGTCGTGCGCGGTTCCGCGGCGTCGAGCACCCGCGGGGTGCGACGGGCGAGCGCGAGCAGCGCGAGGCCCTGTTCGCCCTGGAGCTCGATGAGCTCTGCCGCGCCGACGCTCTCGCGCCAGTGCCGGGCGAACGCTTCGGCGTCGGCGCGACGCCGGGCGAGCACGCGGGGGACCGCGAGGAACGCCGCCCCGCGCAGATCCTCGCGCCGCATCGCGGCGACCATGCCGACGAGCGAGGTCCCGCCGCCGACATCGTCGCGGTCGGTCCGCAGCAGGAAGCGCGGGGCGGACGGCGGGGCGAAGAGCTCCTGCACCGCATCCGCGACGAGGCGCTGATCGGGGCCGGAGAGCTCGATCCTCATCCGGTCGCCCTCGTCGCGGACGACGATCGCCGCCTCGTCCGTCGGGCGGATCCTTCCCGTCTCGGCCAGGGTGCGCGTGAGCGCCACCGCCGCACCCCTGATGGACGCCGCGGGGTCGCGCCGCCGGCGGCGCTCGCGCACGAGCGGTCCGACCGCGCCGCTCAGCGAAAGTGCCGCCCCGATCGCGACGGCGATGCCGACGCCCGCGGCCGGCGCGATCGGGACGGCGCTCGCGACGAGGGCGGTGATGCCCGCGCTCCCCGTCATGCCGAGCAGCACGGCCCACGGGAGTGCCGAGCGGACCGCACGCGTGGCGGGGACGAGCGTGGAGACCGAGGCCCTCTGCACCGTGAGCGCCTCGCGCTCCTCCGCCACGTAGGCTTCCCCGATCCGCCAGGCGGCGCGGGTCTCGGTGCGCGGAATCACCTCGGTGCGCACCAGATCGCCGAGCGCGCTCACGGACGCCTCGGGATCCTTGCCGAGCACGCGGTTCAGCGCCTCGCGCGCGCCGTGGGACAGTGCGTTGCCGAGACCGCGGACGATCTGCGCGTCGTCGTCCGCGCTGAGTCCGAGCAGGTGGCCGTGCCGCCGGGCGAGCCGGCGGTGCTCGGTGGCGTCGTCCAGGGCCACGTCGGCCGGGATCAGGCAGCTCACCGACCAGTTGTGCGCGACCTTCTCCGGTCAGGCCGGATCCAGCCTCAGGGTGCGGCCGCGCAGCTGCGGTGCGCCCGTCGAGGTGGTCACGGTGGTGAGGTCGATCAGGGTGTTCACGGCGGGACAGTCCCAGCCCTCGCCGAGCAGCCCGCGGGTGCCGACGAGGAGACGCACGGATCCCGCCGACATCAGGGCCGAGACCGCGGCGACGATGCGCCCTGCGCCGACACCGGGGGCGTCGAGGTCGCGCCACGGTCCGACGCCGTCCGGACGCACCTGGACGGCCGATCCCACGCGGGCGGTGAGTGCGACCGCGAGCTCTTCTGCGCGGGCAGCCGGCACGCGGATGCGGTCCGCGGTCAGCAGCACGGGGTTCAGGGCCGCAGTGAGCGGATCGTTCACGACGAAGTCGTAGGCGCGGAGCGCACCCGCCGCGGTCTCGCCGACGAGGCCGCGGCTGTTGCCGTGCTCCACGAAGTCGGTCACGATGACGGCTTTGACCTTCGCGCCGTCCGCTCCGCTCAGCTCGAGGCGGAGGATGTCCACCGCGGCGCGGTCCTTGGCCTCCGAGAAGGCGAGGGTGGTCTCCACCGGATCCCTGCCGCGGCGGAGTCCGCGATCGGTGAGCAGCAGGCCGAAGTCTGCGAGAGCCTTCTTGACGTAGCGCCACTGCTGCTTCGCGCGCGGATCCGGCAGCAGCCGGGTGAGCGCGAAGCGGGCCAGCACGGTGAGCAGGTCGTCGGTCGTGCAGCGCTCGAACAGCACGGGCGGCAGGATCGCGCACAGCGGATGCTGCGGGGCGAGGGCGCGCAGCACCACGCCGCAGGAGCGCGTGAGGGGGAGGTCGTCGGCGAGCGCACGCTCGAGCGCCGCGGGGGAGGGCGGCGGCACGACGACGGTCGCGTCGAGGGGCCCGGCGGCCGGGGCGCGCTCGGACACCAGGGGATCAGCGACCGGGAGTTCCGGCGGATCCGGATCCGCGGGCTGCAGACGCTCCTCGAGGTAGCGCATGCCATCGGGGGTGGACAGCACCTGAGCGAGCAGGGCGTCCAGGTGCTCGCCGTGCCGGCGGATGAAGGCGGCCTCGGCCGGCACCGGCTCGGTGAACCACACGTGGTCGCGGTAGGGCGCGAGATGGCCCTCCTTCACCACGGCCGGGGTCGGCACCTCGAAGTCGACCTCGCCGAGCAGCTGCGTGTAGTTGTCGAACTCGGTGCCGTCCGCGACATCCGGCAGGGTGGCCGTGAGCCCGATCACGAGGCCGCGCCCGCCGCGCTCGCGGATCGCGCCGACGAGGTAGGCGACGACGAGCGCCCAGTGATCCAGCAGATGATGGCACTCGTCGAGGACGATGGTGTCGACGCCGGCGTCCACGATCCGCTCCAGGAGCGAGACCGCGTTCGGATGCAGCACGCGCGCGATCGCCTGTGGTCGCTCCCGCGTGAACCGGCGCCGGATCCGCTTCACCCGCCCGCGCAGGCCCGTGCGGTACTGCGCCGGGTTGTCGACCGCGAGCTCCGCGAGCCACGTCTCCGCCGCGGCCTGCGTGCGGCCGCTGTCGACGAGTTCGTCCGCCCACCTCGCGCGGGCGAGCGCCTCGAACGGAGACCCGTCGCCCGTGACACTGAGCGCCTGGTAGGTGAGCGCGGTGAGGTCGCCGATGCGCAGCGGATCCGTCGACACCGCCGCGGCATCGGGCGCGAGCGCGGACGCGGTGTGCGCCCACTGCTCGCGGATGGTCGTGTTCGGGGCGAGCACGAGCGTGCGTCCGCCCTCGCGAGCGGCGAGCAGCAGCCCGAGCAGCGTCTTGCCGGAGCCGGGCGGCGCGACGATGTGCAGCTCGGATTGGGATCCGGAGGCCAACTGCGCCAGCACCTGCGCCTGGTACGTACGCAGGGTGCCGGTGAAGCGCCAGTCGCCGAGGGGCGCATCCCTGAGGGGCGCGGTCGACTCCGCCATGCGTCCCCCTCCGTGCCGGCGTCGTCCCCGCCGTGCGGCGCCGCCGGATCGGCACCGGATTCCGAGCGTAGCCGCCGCGGGGCGGTGCCAGGCGCCGGACGATCCCGGCGTCGAACCCGCGCGTTCCCGGCGGCGCGTCCTGGGATCAGGATGTCGAGGTCGCGAGCAACCGGGAGCCGAGCAGCGAGCGCGGGGTCAGCGCCGCGGCGATCCTGTCGCGACGGGAGACGTGCGCGCGCAGTCGCGCCCGGATGGCGTCGAGCGGCGGGCGCAGATCGGAGCCCTCCGGCGGGGAGCCCGATGCCAGCCGCGCATAGCTGGCGTGCTCGATCGCGCGCACGAGCGCGTCCATGGCAGCGGGATCCACCTCGCGCTCCCGCACCAGGCGCGCGCCGCGTGCGCGCGGCGACTCCGCGGACGAGGCCGGCAGGCCCAGATCCTGCAGCGTCGCGCGCAGTTCGGTCCACGCAGCCACGGCATCCCCATGGCCCGCGGCGGCGCGGCGGCGCATCGTCTGCAGACGCCGGATCAGGGCGGGGATCAGCAGCACCGCGAGCACGCCCAGGATCGTCCAGACCACCGGCATCGCCTGCAACGCGGTCGGCGTCGACGCGCCGGCAGCACCCGCATTCGGAACATCGAGGTTCTTCGGATCCTTGGCGGCGCCGGTCGACGTGGGAGCGGGCGTCGCGCCGGCGGAGGGCGCCGTGCTGCCGCCGGCGCCGGAGCTGTCCTCGGTGAACGCGGTCGGGACGCCGCGCGTCGCGGTCGGCTCGAACGGCACCCAGCCGATGCCGGCGAAGTACACCTCGGGCCAGGAGTGCAGCTGGTCCGTGGAGACCTCGTACACGACCTTGCCGTCGTCGGAGCGGCGGTCGGTGGCCGTGCCGGGCAGGTAGCCGACGACGATCCGCGTCGGCATGCCCAGCGAACGCGCCATGAGGGCGAACGCCCCGGCGAAGTGCACGCAGTACCCCTCGCGCACGGTGAGAAACCTCGCGACCGCGTCGACGTTGGTGCCGTCGAAGCCGTCGTCGACCGGCGTCTGCAGCGAATAGCGGAACCCGGCGCGGAACCAGGTCTGCAGTGCGATCAGCTTGTCGTAGTCGGTGGTGGCGCCGCCGACGACCTCGCGTGCGCTGTCGGTGATGATCGCGGGCATCTCGGCAGGCAGGGCGCGCAGGTCGGCGGGGACGTCGGCCCCGGACGAGGTGGATGCGCGGATCTGATCGAGCGTGGGCTGGAGCGCAGCCGTGTCGATCGAGTAGTTCTGGTCGGCCGCGTCGGCGTTCGCCGCGATCACGGTGCGGTTGTCGGCGGCGGCGTTCCAGCTGCCGTTCTCTCCGCGCACGGCCGTGGCCTGGTAGGGCACGGGCAGCCAGGACCCGGAGATCCCGGCCGTGCGGATCGTGGCCTTGGTCTTGTGCACCGCGACGCCCTCCGGAGCCGCGACGTCCCCGAATCCTTGCGACAGCGGCACCGTGCTGGGCCGGTCCGGCTGCCAGGTGGATCCGTCGAACCGGGTGAGGGTCGCGATGCGCAGGTATGGCGGAGTGCCGTCCTGGGTGATCAGCGTGAGCGCGGTCACGGGGGCGGGGCGGCGCAGATCCTGCCCCAGGTTGAGGGTCGCGCTCAGTGTGGTGCTGCCCCCGCCGACGTTGAGCCCCGAGGCGGACAAGGGCAGTAGCGGCGACACGATCAGCGCCGCGAGCACGGCGAGGAAGCCCAGGACGACGGCGGGCAGGCGTCGCGTGCGCAGCGGTGCATCGGGAGTCTCTCGGCGGACCGCTGCCGTCTCATCGTGCGCCGTCGCCCGGCGCTCGGATCCGGGTGGCGCGAACCGCACGTGCAGGAAGAACAGGATCGCGAGGGCGAGCCCGATGAACCACACCGGATTCGCGCCCTGGTGCACGACGACCCCCGGCGCCGCACCGAGCGCGGTGACCAGCACGGCGGCGATGAGCGGCGCGCGCAGCGTCACGAGCACGAGATCGAGCACGACGGCGATGAGGCCCGCTACGGTCGCGACGCTCACGGCGATCGCGGGGGAGGATGCGAGGGGGGCGACGCCGCCGCGGATCTCGTCGAGCGCGGCGGTGAAGAACGCGTCGATCGCGCGCCACACTTCGGGCGTCGGCAGCAACCACCCGCGACCGGCCTGCTGCGCCGTGAACACCGTGAGGGCGATGGCGCCCGCGCCGAGTTGCACGACGGGCACGGCCGGGATCGCGAGCCACACCGGAGTCCGGCGGGTGAGGAAGCGCACGAGGGCGCCCGCGGCGACCACCGTTCCCGTGGTCGCCATGGCGCCCGCGCCCCACGCGCCGGGCTGGACGACGGCACTGAGGGGCCACACTGCCACGACCAGCCCCAGCGCGGTCAGCAGTGCCGCCGCCACGGGCCCGCCGTCCATGCGGCGCTGCCGCGGGGGACCCCCGTACGCGCTGATGTCAGCGGACATGCGCCGCCTCCTGCGCACCGTGTGCGGAGCCGGCGTCCGCCGTCGCGGATCCGGGCTCGCCCGCGCCGGTGTCGGCCCAGGCGTCGGCCGGATCGTCGCCGAGGGCGGCCGCACGCCAGCCCTGCGTCTCGGCGGCGGACAGCGCGTCCGGCCCGGGGGCGGTGGTGATCAGGATCGGGGTTCCGGCCCCGCCGTGCGGGAGCGTGCCGGCGTCGGCCGCGTCGATCGCGCCCGTGATCACGACGAGCGGACCGACGGTGTGCCCCTCGCTCGCGGCCGGGAGCCCATGGTCGCGCTCGCCGGAGCGCGGCGCCGTGCCGGCGAGGCTCACCAGCAGGCCGTCGCGCTCGTCCTCCGCGCCGCGCAGCCGGCCGATCAGCACGCCGGTCGCGTCGACCACGTCGACCGCGAAGCCGTTGTCCACGAGATGCACGGCGATCGAGGCGCAGGCCATGACAGCGCGGTCGAAGGCCTCGAAATCCGTGTCCCCGCCCGCCGTGACCCAGCGTGCACCGGCGCGGTCGAGCACCACCAGGGCGTCGGGGCTCGACTCCTGCTCCTCCTGGCGCACCATCAGATCTCCGCGGTGCGCCGTCGCGCGCCAGTGGATGCGCCGCATCGAGTCCCCGGGGACGTACCGGCGGGGGGAGAGGTTGTCCGCGCCCTGACCGAGCCGGTGCGACGAGGTCTGCGCCGTGCCTCCGGCGCGCCCCGTGCGGTCGGTCAGCCGCGGAAGCGGCACGACCTGCGGCACGATCGTGATCGGCGTCACATCGCCGAGCTCATCGGTGCGGACGAACAGTCCGAACGGATCCGCGGTGCTGAGCCGCAGCGGGCCGAGCGAGGCGAGTCCCCGGCGCACCCCCGAGATCGGGTAGCTCATCGTCATGGTGGCCCCGCCGGGGATCCGCTCGACGTCATCGGGCGGGAAGGGGCCGGTGGCGGAGCCGTGCACGGCGGCGGGCAGCCCATCGCGCCAGCGCCCTGTCGGCTCCCTCATGACCGTGCGGAGATCCACGCGCACCCGCACCGAGGTGTCGTCGCCGACCGTGAGCAGGTCTGCGGCGACCGTCCGGCCGACCTGCGCGCGGCGGCGCGGGACGAACACGAACAGCGCTGCCAGGACCAGCAGCGCGAACAGCAGCGCGGCCACGTACAGCAGCACAGGCGTGGCGAGCACGTTGGCGCCGATCACGAGGAGTATCCCGGTCAGGAGCGCGCTCACGCCGCGCCCGGTCATCCTCCGGCCGGGCGGATCCGCTGCGCGGTGCGCGCGCTCTCGCCGGTTCACCGCGGAAGGCCCACCGGCACCGGGATCCGCCTCACGATGCCCTCGAGTGCGGCCTCGATCGGGCGGGCGCCGGCCCGGTGCAGCCCGCGAGCGGGGATCAGTCGGTGCGCGAACACGGCGGGGAGCAGCGAGATGAGGTCGTCCGGGACGACGTAGTCCCGCTCGTCGAGCGCGGCCTGCACCTTCGCCGCGCGCACGAGCTGCAGCGTCGCCCGGGGGCTCGCCCCGAGATGCAGGTTCGGATCGCTCCGGGTGGCCTGCGACAGCGCCACGGCGTACTCCTCGAGCGCCGGCGCGACGTGCACCGCCCGCGCCCAGGTGATGAGCGCGCGCACGTCGGTCGCGGTCAGCACGGGGCGGATGCCGTCGAGCGGGTTGGCCGTGTCGCGCTGGCGCAGCATGAGCGTCTCGGCCGCCGCATCCGGGTAGCCCATCGAGATCCGCATCATGAACCGGTCGCGCTGCGCCTCCGGCAGGGCGTAGGTGCCCTCCATCTCGAGGGGGTTCTGGGTGGCGACCACGAGGAACGGGTCCGGGAGGGGCCGGGAGTTCCCGTCCACCGTGACCTGGTGCTCCTCCATCGCCTCCAGCAGTGCGGACTGGGTCTTGGGTGAAGAGCGGTTGATCTCGTCGGCGATGACGATGTGCGCGAACACGGCGCCCGGCTTGAACTCGAACTCCTGCGCGACCGGGTTGTAGACGCTCACGCCGGTGACGTCGCCGGGCAGCAGATCCGGGGTGAACTGGATGCGGCGCACGGTCGCATCGATGCTCGCCGCGAGAGCGCGCGCGAGCATGGTCTTCCCGACGCCCGGCACGTCCTCCACGAGCAGGTGCCCCTCCGCGAGCAGGCAGATCAGCGCGCTGCGGACGGCATCGGCCTTGCCGTCGATCACCTCGGTGATGGAGGACAGGATCCCGGCGGTCTGGCGGGCGAAGCCGGCCGCATCGATCCCGGCGGCGTCGCGGGAGGTCGCGTCCAGGGCGGTGCTCGTGGTGACGTCGGCGGTGTTCGTGGCGTGCATGCGTCCCTCTCACCGGGCGCCGCGGTGCGCCCGCGTCTTGATCGTAACCCGGGGCGGGGACGGGGCGGGCGGGGATCCGGTCTCGGCCGCCCGCGAGCTCGGGTAGACTGGACGACGGCTCTCCGCGTGGCGGCACCCAGGCCAATTCCCCCAGGGCGGAAACGCAGCAAGGGTAACCAGGCTCTGCCGGGTGCGCGGAGGGTCTTTTCTTTTGCCCTGATCCGGTTCCGGTGCGCCTCAACGTGCGTATTGCCTGTGCCGCTGGCATGCGCGAAATCCGTCCTGCACAGCAGGCGGATCCGGGAAGTTCTGCACAGATCGGAAATGTTCCCTGATCTGGGCGTTCGAATGTCCGTGGCCCTGGGTTGAATAGGGGTATGACATCGACGACGCGCGAGGCTCTGGAACAGGTCGAGCACCTGCTCCAGCAGGTGTGCGCGTCGGCTGAGGTGGCGGCGCAGTTCGAGGGCGTCGCGGATCCCGAGACGATCCGCATCCTGCAGTCGCTCGGGCGCGTGCAGCGGCTGCTCGACGCGGGCATCACGGCCGCGGCCGCACATGCGAAGGAGCGGGAGGCCGGGGCCGCGTCATCGACGATCAGCGCTACCGCCGGGTGCGCCGACCTGACCGAGCTGCTGCGCCGTGCACTGCGGGCGGATGTGGGCACGGCCCGCAGGTACGTGCGCGCTGCGGACGCGGTCGGGTGCGACTTCCTGCTGTCTGCGGGAGAGCACGCGCCGGCGCGGTTCGAGGCGCTCGGGCAGGCCCTGCGTGACGGGGAGATCTCCGTGATCGGGTTGCTCGCCGCGATCGGTCCCGTCGAGCGGGCCCGCGCGCGGATCACCGACGATGAGCGTGAAGCTCTCGACGCTCTGCTCGCGAACACGGCCCGAGGACGGGACCTGCCCGACGAGCGCGGCAACCCCGGCCCCGCGCCGTCCACCGACGAACTCGCCGACTTCGCCCGCGCCCTGATGCTCCGGATCGACCCGGATGGCGCCGAGCCCGACGACCGGCGAGCAGAGCACAACCGGGGGTTCACGATCGGCCGCCTTCGCGACGGCGTGCGTCCGGTTCAGGGCGGGCTGCTGCCGGAGGTCGCCGGGGTGCTGGAGCGCCTGTTCGACGCGCTCAACAACCCCGCCGCCGCGGGCTCTCCCGACCTGAGCAGGCGCGCCGGAAGCGATTCGGATCCTGCTTCAGGATCCGGCACGTCGGTCGGATCCGATGATTCTGGTGGCGGACGCGGCGACGTGCGCTTCTGCGAACCCGACGACGACCCGCTCGATCCGGCCCTCGAAGCCGGCCCGCCCGCCCCGGTCGACACCCGCACCCGGGCGCAGCGCAACCACGACAACCTCGCCGCCATCCTGAACGTCGCCGCCGCCCATGCGGACATGCCCACGCTCGGCGGCGCGGCCCCGACACTGGTCGTCTCCGTGTCCGCGGCGGACTACGCCCGCGGCACCGGAAGAGCGTTCATCGAGGGCACGAACGACGACGTTCCCCTGTCGGTCGCGCACCACACCGCCTGCGCCGGCGGGATCCAGCGCGTGCTGTACGACGAACACGGCCAGATCGTCTCTCTCGGCACCTCGGCGCGGATCTTCAACGCCCTGCAACGCCGCGCGATCCTGCATCGCGACCGAGAGTGCGTGATCCCCGGCTGCCATGTGCCCGCGACCTGGTGCGAGATCCACCACGTCCGAGAGCATGCCGACGGCGGCCCGACCCACACCAGTAACGGCGTCGCCCTCTGCTGGAATCACCACCGCACCCTCGACACCTCGGGATGGCGGATCCGCATGAGCCACGGCGCCCCCGAGATCCGCGGACCACACTGGTGGGACCCGCACGACGCCTGGCACCGCCCACGCAACCGCGGCGGCAGCCCCAGCACCGTCCGCCGGACCCTCGCCGATGCCCTCGGCCCACCCGGGGTGACCCAGCCGCGGGCCGAACACCTCGGCTCACTGAGGTGAAGGAGGGGAGATCTCACCGCGTCCGAGTTGCCCGGTAGACAGAACCAGGTTCGAAGGATCGGCTGGCAGACGCGCTAGTGTCCGAGCATGGGACGCGACGAGCGCAGGCCCACCGTGTACTCCGCGGTGCCGAAGAACCTCACGGCCCCGTACGTGATCCCGCCGCTCGAACACGATCGGGACGGCCGCCCTCGTCCCGCCGGCGCTCCGGCGCCCGAAACGCCTCCGCAGCGACGGTCGTGGACGCCCCTCATCCTCATCGGCATCGCGGCGCTCATCCTGATCCCCGCCGCGCTCGGGCTCGTCGCAGGGCTGTCGGAGCAGTCCTCGTCCGAGGGGTCCGCGCCCGACGGCGTCCAGCCGGTCGTCGAGACAGGCGCGCCCGCGTCACCTGCCCCACCCGTCCCGGCGGCCGACCCGGGGTATCCCGCGCTGGATCCCGCACAGCTGGAGGCCCTTCTCCACGACCCGGCCGGTCATGAGGGGGAGCAGCACACGGCCTACGTCGAGATCCAGGTCGGCACCGAGACCATTCCGCAGAGCCTGCGCGACACCACGGGGCTCATCGGCTTCGTCGGCGTCGCCCAGCCGGAGGGCACGCTGCAGGACGCCGCGAATCCGGTCGCCCTGACGGCGGATCCGGGGGTGCTCGATGCTGCCGTAAGCGGCGACGTGCTGCGGATCGAGTTCGTGGTGCCCTCGGCGGCGGGTCGGACCACGGTGTACAACGGCTCAGGGATCCCCGAGCTGCGGGTCGTCACCACCGAGAAGGTCGCGACCCTGCCCTGAGTTTCGACGTCCGCACGCCTTCCCGCGGCACCCCGTGCGCACTACCCTGGACAGGGTGGCACCCAGACGTGCCGATCCGAAAGATCCCGTTCTCAGCCACCCGGAGGCTCCGCCGTGCCCGACACCCCCGCAGCGCTTCCCGATCTGCATCGCTCGGCCGCCGTGCTGTTCGATCTCGACGGCGTGCTGACGCCTACCGCCGAGGTGCACATGCACGCCTGGCAGGCGGTGTTCGACGAGGTGTTCCTGCTCTGGGGCATCGCTCCCGCGTACACCGACGAGGACTACTTCGCATACGTCGACGGCAAGAAGCGCTACGACGGCGTCGCGAGCCTGCTCCGCAGTCGCAACGTCGAGATCCCGTGGGGGTCCGTCGACGACGACCCGGAGGTCGACACCGTCTGCGGGATCGGCAACCGCAAGAACGTCGCCTTCTCGGAGGCGCTGCGCCGCGACGGCATCTCCCCGTATCCCGGATCCCTCGCCCTGCTTCAGGAGCTGCGCGCCGCGGAGGTGCCGATGGCGGTCGTGTCCAGCTCCAAGAACGCGGAGGAGGTGCTGGCCACGGCCGGTATCCGCGACTTCTTCACGGTGATCGTCGACGGCGTCGTCGCCGAGCGTGAGCACCTCGCGTCCAAGCCCGCGCCCGACGTGTTCCGCGTGGGCGCCGAGCGCATCGGCGTCGACCCGGCATCCGCGGTCGCCGTCGAGGACGCGACCAGCGGCGTCGCCTCGGCCGCCGCGGCCGGCTACGGCACGGTCGTCGGCGTCGACCGCGGAGCCGGATCCGATAGCCTCCTCGCCCATGGCGCGACCGTCGTCGTGGACGACCTCGACCGCTTCCTGTCCTGAACCGATCCCCTCACGGAGAGCACTGCATGATCGATCGCGACCTCTTCCCCGTCGACCCGTGGCGTCTGGTCGAGACGTCCTATCCGCACGTGAACCCTGGCGTCTCGGAGACGCTCATGGGTCTCGGCAACGGATATCTCGGCCTGCGCGGCAATCACATCGAGGGCCGCAACGCGCTCGAGCACGGCACCTTCATCAACGGGCTGCATGAGACCTGGAAGATCCGCCATGCCGAACAGGCGTTCGGCTTCGCCGAGGTCGGCCAGACGATCGTGAACGCCCCGGACGCCAAGGTCATGCGGGTGTACGTCGACGACGAGCCGCTGAGCTTCGACGAGGCGGACGTGCGCGAGTACCGCCGCGAGCTCGACTTCCGCACGGGCGTCCTCAGCCGAGAGGTGCTGTGGGAGACGCCCTCGGGAAAGCAGGTGCGCATCCGCGACGAGCGCATCGTGTCCTTCGTCGAGCGCCACCTCGCGGTGCTGCGCCTCGAGGTCACGGTCGAGAACTCCGACGCGCCCGTGACGATCTCATGCCAGCTGCTGAACCGGCAGGACGGCGAGGACGTGTACGGCGGCGTGCCGTCGATGGCGGCGGGATCCCCGGGGGAGAAGGCCGGCTTCGATCCGCGCAAGGCGGAGCGGATCGGCGACCGCGTGCTGCAGCCCGCCGAGTACTGGCAGGACGGCGGGCGTTCCGCCCTCGCCTATCGCGTCGCGGACTCCGGCATGACCCTCGCCGTGGTCGCCGACCACCTGGTCGAGACCGAGAACGAGTACACCGCACGGCAGCTCGTCGAGCCCGACATCGCGAAGAACGTGTTCCGGGTGCAGGCGAAGGCCGGCGTCCCCACGCGCGTGACGAAGCTCGTGAGCTACCACACGTCCCGCGGCGTGCCGGCGCGCGAGCTCATCGACCGCTGCCGGCGCACGCTCGACCGTGCCGCGGTGGAGGGCGTCGAGGCGCAGTTCGCCAAGCAGGCCGAGTGGCTGACCGCGTTCTGGGAGCGCAGCGATGTGCGCATCGCCGGACACGACGACCTGCAGCAGGCGACCCGCTGGTGCCTGTTCCAGATCGCGCAGGCCTCCGCGCGCGCCGACGGCGCCGGCGTCTCGGCCAAGGGCGTGAGCGGATCCGGCTACGGCGGGCACTACTTCTGGGACACCGAGGTGTACGTGCTGCCGTTCCTCACCTACACGTCGCCGCAGTTCGCGCGCAACGCGCTGCGCTGCCGCGTGCACATGCTGCCCGCCGCGCGCCGTCGCGCCGGCCAGCTGAACGAGGGCGGGGCGCTCTTCCCCTGGCGCACGATCAACGGCGAGGAGGCCAGCGCGTACTACGCCGCGGGCACCGCGCAGTACCACATCAACGCCGACGTCAGCTATGCGCTCGGGAAGTACGTGCGCGCGACGGGCGACGACGACTTCCTCTACCGTCAGGGCGTGGACATCGCCGTGGAGACGGCGCGGATGTGGGCGACGCTGGGCTTCTGGCGCTCCGCCGCGGGCGTGGACACGTTCCACATCCACGGTGTCACCGGCCCGGACGAGTACACCACCGTCGTCAACGACAACCTCTTCACGAACGTCATGGCCCGGTACAACCTGCGCTTCGCGGCGCGCGTGGTGCGGGAGATGGCCGCGGATGCGCCGGAGGCGTACGACGCGGCGGTGGAGCGGCTCGGCATCGAGCCCGCCGAGGTCGAGCGGTGGGAGCGCGCGGCCGACGCGATGCACATCCCGTTCAGCCCCGCGCTGGGGATCCACCCGCAGGATTCGCTGTTCCTCGAGCGTGAGGTGTGGGATCTGCCGGCCACCCCGCCCGAGCAGCGCCCCCTGCTGCTGCACTTCCACCCGCTCGTGATCTACCGCTTCCAGGTGCTGAAGCAGGCGGACGTGGTGCTCGCGCTGTTCCTGCAGGGCAACCACTTCAGCGAGGCCGAGAAACTCGCCGACTTCGAGTACTACGACCCGCTCACCACGGGCGACTCGACCCTGTCGGCGGTCGTGCAGTCGATCCTCGCCGCGGAGGTCGGGTACCAGGACCTCGCGCACGAGTACTTCGAGCACGCGATCTACGTCGACCTGGGCGACCTGCACCGCAACGCCTCGGACGGCGTGCACGTGGCGTCCGCGGGTGGCGTGTGGACGGCGCTCGTGTGCGGATTCGGCGGCATGCGCGACCACGACGGCGAGCTCAGCTTCGATCCCCGTCTGCCGACCGACTGGCCGGAGCTGTCGTATCCGCTGCAGTGGCACGGCTCCCAGCTGCAGATCACGCTGACCGCGGACCAGCTGCTGGTCGAGGTGCGCTCGGGCGATCCGGTCTCCTTCTCGGTGCGCGGAGCCGCGCACACGGCGTCGATCGACGCTCCGGCCGCCGTGCATCTCGCGGACCAGGGTCCTGTCCTGCGCGGGCGCCCGGAGTTCGGTTCGCAGGCGCGCCGCGAGGACGGCACGATCCTGTCGCCCACTGTTCCGACGACCTCGGCCATCCCGATCGTCGGCTACGTCGGAGAATCGGGGGAGTAGTCCCGACCGTGGCGCCGGTCCCCGAGACTCTCGAGGGGATCGGCGCCCGCCGCGGGCCGGTGCTTCGCGGCCCGCGGCCTATTCGCCGTGCCTGATCTCGCAGTCACTGCCCGGTGAGAGCACCGCCTCGTGCCCGTCGTCGTAGCGCACGACGAGGAGCTCGCCGCGCACCTCGAGGACCACGCCGGATCGCTCCGCGCCGCCCACCACCCGGCCGTGGATGCGGATCCGGTCGCCTGCTGCCACCTGCGTCATCATCCACCTCCTCCTTCAGGGTACGTCCGTTCGAGGGGCTGCGGCAGGGGTTCGCCGGGGCTTCTCCCGCACCGTCCGGCGGGGCGTCGGCGCCGACGCCGCAGACGTCCAGGCATCGGCGCCGGATGGCCCGCGCCGATGTCCGACGCACACCGTAGTCTTGTCGGGTGAGCACAGCCCTGTACCGCCGTTACCGGCCCGAGAATTTCGGGGAGATGATCGGGCAGTCGCAGGTGACCGATCCGCTCATGACCGCGCTGCGCGGCGACAGGGTGGGCCACGCCTATCTGTTCTCCGGCCCGCGAGGCTGCGGGAAGACCACATCCGCACGGATCCTGGCGCGCTGTCTGAACTGCGCCGAAGGCCCCACCGACACCCCGTGCGGCGTGTGCCCGAGCTGTGTCGAGCTGTCGCGCAACGGCGGCGGATCCCTCGACGTCGTCGAGATCGACGCGGCCAGCCACAACGGCGTCGACGACGCCAGGGATCTGCGCGAGCGCGCGACGTTCGCGCCCAGCCGAGACCGGTTCAAGATCTTCATCCTCGACGAGGCGCACATGGTGACGCCGCAGGGCTTCAACGCGCTGCTGAAGCTCGTCGAGGAGCCGCCGCCGCACATCAAGTTCATCTTCGCGACGACCGAGCCCGAAAAGGTGCTCGGCACGATCCGCTCCCGCACGCACCACTACCCGTTCCGGCTGGTGCCGCCCGCGGCCATGCTCGAGTACGTCGAGAAGCTGTGCACGGAGGAAGGCGTGACCGTCGCCCAGGGCGTGCTGCCGCTCGTCGTGCGCGCCGGCGGCGGATCCCCGCGCGACACGCTTTCGCTGCTCGACCAGCTCATCGCGGGCTCCGAGAACGGCGACGTCAGCTACGAGCGCGCGGTCGCGCTGCTCGGCTACACGCACTCCGCGCTGCTCGACGAGATCGTCGACGCGCTCGCCGCGGGCGACGCAGCCGCCGCCTTCCCCGCGATCGACCGAGTGGTGCAGACCGGACAGGATCCGCGCCGCTTCGTCGACGACCTGCTGGAGCGGCTGCGCGACCTCATCGTGATCGCCGCGGTCGGTGATGCGGCCTCTGCGGTGCTGCGCGGGGTTCCGGAGGACGAACTGACCCGCATGCGCGGCCAGGCCATGGCGTTCGGCGGTCCGCGTCTGTCGCGCGCGGCCGACCTGGTCAGCTCGGCGCTCGACGACATGTCGGGAGCGACGTCGCCGCGTCTGCATCTCGAGCTGCTCGTCGCCCGCGTGCTCACGGCTCTCGCCGGGGGCGGGGAGACGGCGCCCGTGGCGAACCCCGCTGCGGCTGCTGCGCCTGTCGCCGCTGCCCCTGCTGCTGCTGCTGCTGCCTCGGCGCCGACTGCTGCCCCGGCTCCGGCCGCGGCGGTCGCCCCGGCCTCGCCGGCGGCGAAGCCCGCTGCCCCGGTGCCGCCCGCATCCCCGGCGGACGCTGCGGGCCCGGCCTCCGCTGCTGAGCCCGAGCCGGCACCCGTGGCCCAGCCCGAGCCTGCCCCCGCGCCCCAGCCCGAGCCGGCCTCGGCGGCTGAGTCGACGCCCGAGCCTGCCCCGGCGGCCGCGTCGGCCTCCGCAGCCGGTCCCGTCGATTTCGACCGGGTCCGGGCCTCCTGGACCGCGGTGCTCGGACGACTCGAGAAGATCAGCCGCGGGTCCTGGCTCGTGGTCACCGCGGTGCAGCCGCTCGCCTACGACGCCGAGACCGAGGTACTCACACTCGGGTTCCCCGGACCGAACGACGTCGCGCGGTTCAAGGGTACGAAGCCCGGTGACGGCCCGTCCGACCACCTGCGCACCGCGATCGAGGGCGAGCTCGCCGTCAAGGTCAAATACCTGCCGGCCCCGCTGCCCGCGGCGGCTCCCGAACGGAAGTTAGCAGAGAGCGGGAAGGCCCCGCGCCCCTCCGACCAGACCTCGGCCGAGCCCGCGGAGCGCGGACCCGACTCGGCATCGCCCGCGACGCCCCCGCCGTCGTCGAGCACGGCTCGGGCGCCGCAGCGCCCGGCTCCGACGGCCGCCGCCCCCGTCACCGAGTGGGCGGTCGCCGCGATTCCGCAAGGGGAGTCGGAGCCCGCCCCGCCGGCGGAAGCGGCCGCTTCCGCGCCCGCTGCGACTGAACCTCCCGCGCCTGACGCCGAACCCGCCGCGTCCGCATCGCAGGTGGCGCAGTTCCCGGTCGACGAGGAACCCGCCGACATCGAGGCGATGCCGGCGTCCGGCTGGTACGAGCCCGGGCACGACGGGGACGTCCTCGACGACGAACCTCCGTTCCCCGATGACGCCGACGATCCGGGCCCGGATGCCGGTCCCGGTCGCTACAGCGCTGCCCCCGAGCCCGCTTTGGCTCCGGTCGGACAGGCCCTGGCCGAGGTCGGCGGAGCGGATCCGAGTCCTGCACCCGCAGCCGCCGCGGCACGGCCGGATCCGGCGCCGCGCGCCGCGCCTCCCGCGCCTGCGGTCATCGACCGTGCTCCGCGCTCCGGCGCTCCCGGTGTGCAGCGCTACGGCGAGGCGGTGGTGCGCCAGGTGCTCGGCGCGAGGTTCCTCCGCGAGGAGCCGTACGAGCCGCAGACCCGGTTCCAGTGAGGAACCGCGACAGCGGCGACCAGGAGAAGTGAACGAGCGATCATGAGGATCATGAGATGTACGACGGCATCGTCCAGGAACTGATCGACGAGTTCGGTCGCCTGCCGGGTATCGGCCCGAAATCCGCGCAGCGCATCACGTTCCACATCCTGCAGACGCCCTCCTTCGATGTGAAGCGGCTCTCCGAGCTGCTCTCCGAGGTGCGCGAGCGGGTGCGGTTCTGCGAGATCTGCGGCAACGTCGCGGAGCAGGAGCGCTGTGCGATCTGCCGCGACCCGCGCCGCAACCCCGAGTTCATCTGCGTGGTCGAGGATGCCAAGGACGTCGCGGCGATCGAGCGCACGCGTGAATTCCGAGGGCTCTACCACGTGCTGGGCGGCGCGATCAGCCCGATCGCCGGCGTCGGGCCGGATGACCTGCGCATCGCCCAGCTGATGACGCGGCTCGCCGACGGCACCGTGCAGGAGGTCATCCTCGCGACGAACCCGAACCTCGAGGGCGAGGCGACGGCGAGCTATCTCAGCAGGCTGCTCACCACCATGCAGATCACCGTCTCGCGTCTCGCGTCCGGTCTGCCGGTGGGCGGCGACCTGGAGTACGCGGACGAGGTCACGCTCGGACGCGCCTTCGAGGGGCGGCGCGTGCTGTGAGCGGTACGGGCTTCAGCCGTCGCGGCTGGCTGCTCTTCGGCGCGATGTGCCTGCTCTGGGGTGTGCCCTACCTGCTCATCAGCGTGGTCGTGGAGTCGTTCTCCCCGGCGGCGATGGTCGCGGGACGAACCCTCATCGCCGCGCTCCTGCTGCTCCCGTTCGCGATCCGCAGCGGCGCGATCAAAGCTGCGTGGAAGTACTGGCCCTGGGTGCTCGCATTCGGCCTCGTCGAGATGGCCGGTCCGTTCTTCCTCCTCGGCCACGCCGAGCAGTCCCTGCCCTCCGGGCTGACGGGTCTGCTCGTCGCCACGGTTCCCCTGTTCGCGGCGCTCATCGCATTGGGGGGCGGAGACCGCGGCGTGCTGAGCCCGGCGCGACTGATCGGTCTGCTGGTCGGGTTCGTCGGCGTCGGCGTCGTGGTCGCGGGCCCCGGTCTCGCGGGTGGCAAGGTCGACTTCCTCGCGGCGGGGGAGGTGCTGCTGGTCGCCGTGCTCTATGCGACCGCGCCGTTCATCGTCGCCCGCAAGCTCGGCCACGTGCCGTCGATCGGCACGATCACGCTCGCGCTGCTCTTCATCGGGATCCTCTACCTGCCGATCGCGCTGCTCACCCAGCACACGGTGCCGACCTTGCCATCGATCGCCGCGCTGATCGCCCTCGGCGTCATCTGCACGGCGATCGCGTTCCTGGCCTTCTTCGCCCTCATCAAGGAGGTCGGCCCGGTCCGCGCGCCGCTGTTCACCTACGTCAACCCGGTGATCGCGATCGTCCTGGGGGCGATCGTGCTCGCCGAGCCGTTCACCCCTGGCCTCATCATCGGCTTCCCGCTGGTGCTCATCGGGTGCTGGTTCGCCGGTACCGGCGGTCGGCTGCGACCCAGGGTCGCCGTCGACGAGACCGCAGTGGAGCTGACGGCCGAGCCGGTGCCGCCGGTGGAGTCGCCCCCGCGGGACCCGGCCGTCCGCTCGGAGGTCAGGACGCCCGACGGATCCCCTTCCACAGAGTGATCAGCAGCAGCACGAAGGCCGCTCCGATCAGGATGTGACCGGCACCGGCGATCCCGGAGATCGCCTTCGACGCCTCGACCTTCAGCACGTCGAGAGTCCCGTGCCAGGCCATCATCGCGCCCGTCACGAGCACGCCGGCGTTGTAGATCCAGAAGAACCAGGAGAACAGGCGACTCGCGGACAGCGTGAACGTCTTCTCGAGGGCGAGCACGATGAGCGTCACGAGCGCGCCGAGCGCGAGCAGGTGGGTGTGCACCAGTGCGAGCTGCCCGCTCACGCCGTTCGGAAAGCCCTGCGCCTTCGTGAACTCCCGGTAGAACAGCCCCGCAAGGAGGCCCAGCGCGATCCAGACGACGGCGGCGACGAAGAGCTGGGTCAGAGCGCGTCGCTGTGCGGGCGTGGAGGAAGACGGTGCGGTGATGTCGGCAGAAGAGGTCATGATGCCAGCCTGCGCGCATCCCTTCCCGGGCGCATCCATCGAACGAACGAGGCTCCGCGCTGGGCAGAAGGCCCGTCCACGCGGGAGAATCGGAGCATGAGCAGCGCATCCGGATCCGCCCGTCAGCGGATGCTGCGCGGTGCGCGGTTCGCCCTGCACCTCATCACGGTGGTGCTGGTCGTCGTCACCACGGCGCGTGCGGGCATCGAGGGCGAGCTGCTCCCGGTTCTGCTCGTCGCCGCCGTGTACCTCGCCTGGTACGGCGCCGGTGCCGGGTTCGCGCACAAGCGCGCCGCGGTCTGGTGGATGCTGGGGCTGCTCGCGATCTGGATCGGCATGCTCGCCCTGTCCGCGGAATTCGTCTGGCTCGCGTTCCCGCTGCTGCTGCTCGCCGGGCACGTGCTGCGCCTGCCGTGGTCCTTCGCGTTCATGATCGTGGTGCTCGCGGCCTCGATCGTCGCACCGATGCTGCACCCGGGCGCGGTGCAGCCGGGGACGCTGCTCGCACACCTGATCGGACCCCTCGTCGGCGGTGGCTTCGCCTTCGCGGTGTCGCTGGGCTACGACGCGATGCTGCGCGACGCGGCCGAGAGGGAGCGCCTCATCGACTCGATGCTGCGTGCCCAGCACGAAGCGGAGCGCCTGCACGACGAGCTCGCCGCGAGCCAGCGCGAGGCCGGAGCGACGCGGGAGCGCACCCGGCTCGCCCGGGACCTGCACGACACGATCGCCCAGGAGCTCAGCACGATCGTCATGCTCGCCCGCCTGGAGCCGTCGGCCGGCGCGGACGGCGTCGCGGCGGATCCGGCGGCGCCTGTCGTCGGGGTGCGCCAGGATCGCACCGCGCAGATCGAGCAGCTCGCGCAGCACTCGCTCACCGAGCTGCGCCGCATCGTCGCGGCCCTCGCTCCCGCCGACCTCGACGAGTCCGCCCTCGCGGCGGCCCTGGCCCGCATGCTCGACGCCCTGCGCGACGAGTCCGGCATCAGCGGCGCCCTGCAGGTGGATCCGGACCTCCCCGCCCTGTCGACGCCGGTGGAGGTCGCCCTGCTGAGGGTCGCCCAATCCGCGCTCGCCAATGTGCGCCAGCACGCGAAGGCGCAGACCGTCCAGGTCGCGTTGACGTCCGGCGGCGGATCCGTGCGCCTGCGGCTCGAGGACGACGGCGTCGGGTTCGACCAGGCCGTGCGCCCCTCCGACGCGTCCTACGGCCTCGCCGCGATGCGCTCGCGACTGCGGGAGGGCGGCGGAGAACTCACGATCCGATCCGCGCCGGGCGCCGGGACCACGATCGAGGCGATGCTGCCGCTCGGGGCGGGCACCGGTCTTGCCGCGGGCAGCGGCGCGGACGGGGGAGCGGTATGAGCGTTCGGCTGATCATCGTCGACGACCACCCGATCGTGCGTGCAGGGATCCGCGCGGTCGTCGAGGCGCGGGGCTTCGATGTCCTCGCCGAGGTCGGCACCGGAGAGGAGGCCGTCGAGGCTGCCCGCCAGCTGCATCCCGACGTGGTGCTCTGCGACCTGCGTCTCGGCGAGGGCATGGACGGCGTCGCCACGACCGCGGCGCTGCGAGCGCTCCCTGCGCCGCCCGCGGTGCTGATCCTCACCACCTTCGACCACGATGCCCAGATCGTCCGCGCCGTGGAGGCGGGCGCCGCCGGATACCTGCTCAAGGAGGTCGGCGTCGAGGTCATCTCCCGCGCGATCGTGGATGCGGCGGCCGGATCCGCCGTTCCCACCCCGGGCGGGGACGAACGCCTCGTGGCCGCCCTGCGCGCGCCACGGGTCGATCTCACCGCGCGTGAGCAGGAGGTGCTGGCACTCGTGGCGGAGGGGCTCAGCAACCGCGAGATCGCGGTGCGCCTGTTCGTCACGGAGGCCACGGTCAAGACGCATATCGTGCACCTGCTCGACAAGCTCGGAGCGGAGAGTCGCACCGGCGCCGTCTCCGAGGCCCGCCGCCGCGGCCTGCTCTGACCGCGCGAGCCGGCCCTTTCGCTCCCACCCCGGGATCCACGCGCGTTTTGGGGCGCACTGTTCCGTTTTGGGGCGCGCCACCCCCAGTGAACGCGTCGTCGGGCGCCCCAAACGGCAGGACTGCGCCCCAAACCGGGCCCAACCTCAGCACCGTGGATCCGCGCCCCTTCCGGATCCGACCTCCCCACGCCGGATCCGACCTCCCCGCACCGGATCCGCTTCCCACGCCGGATCCGACCTTCGCCGCGGGCCTGCCCCGCTCCACTCCCGGTTTGGGGCGTGCCGTGTCGGTTTGGGGCGCACCATCCCCGGCCACGGTGTCGTGGCGCGCCCCGAAAGGCCGAAACTCGCCCCAAAACGGCCCGGTCGCGCCATACCCGGCGAGCACGGCGAACGGCGTCAGCACCTGCCGCCGCCGTCACATACCGGATCCGGCATGGAGTGCGCTCGTAGAATGTGCGGTGGTGCGCCGCCTCCGGCGCCCGGCATCCCCCAGGAGTGATCCGTGGCCCTCATCGTGCAGAAGTACGGCGGCTCGTCCGTCGCCGACGCAGAGAGCATCAAGCGCGTCGCGAAGCGCATCGTCGACACGCGCCGCGCCGGGCACGACGTCGTCGTGGCCGTGAGCGCGATGGGCGACACCACGGACGAGCTGCTCGACCTCGCGGCCCAGGTCGCGCCGATCCCCGCGCCGCGCGAGCTCGACATGCTGCTCTCCAGCGGAGAGCGCATCTCGATGGCGCTGCTCGCGATGGCGATCCACTCGATGGGCTTCGACGCGCGCTCCTTCACCGGTCCGCAGGCGGGGATGCGCACCGACAGCCGGCACGGATCCGCGCGCATCGTCGAGGTCACCCCGACGCGCTTGCGCGAGGCGCTCGACGAGGGCGCGATCGTCATCGTCGCCGGCTTCCAGGGCATCAACGACGACACGCAGGACATCACGACCCTCGGCCGCGGCGGATCCGACACCACCGCGGTGGCCCTCGCCGCCGCCCTCGACGCCGACGTCTGCGAGATCTACAGTGACGTCGACGGCATCTACACGGCGGATCCGCGCGTCGTCCCGCTCGCGCACAAGCTCTCGCATGTGTCGAGCGAGGAGATGCTCGAACTCGCCGCGAACGGTGCCAAGGTGCTGTACATCCGCGCCGTCGAGTATGCGCGCCGGCACGGCGTCCTGATCCACGCCCGGTCGAGCTTCACGTCGACCGAGGGCACCTACGTTCTGGGCGAGGGCATGAAGAACCCCCGCGAATCCGAGGGAGCAGTCATGGAAGAGCCGATCGTCGCCGGTGTCGCCACCGACCTCAGCCAGGCCAAGGTCACCGTCGCGGGCGTTCCCGACGTGCCGGGGAAGGCCGCGGAGATCTTCAAGATCGTCGCCAAGTCCGGCGCGAACGTCGACATGATCGTGCAGAACGTCTCGGCCGCGTCCACGGGGCGCACCGACATCTCCTTCACGCTGCCGAAGTCCGACGCCTCCGCCGCGCTCAAGGCGCTCGCCGCAGAGCAGGCCGATGTGGGCTTCGAGAGCCTCCTGCACGACGACCAGATCGGGAAGCTCTCGGTCGTGGGCGCGGGCATGCGCACGCACTCCGGCGTCTCCGCGATCCTCTTCGAGGCGCTGTCGACCTCGGGCGTGAACCTGGAGATGATCTCGACCTCCGAGATCCGGATCTCCGTCGTCGTGCGCGGCGACGAGCTCGCCGAGGCCGCGCGCGTCGTGCACGCCGCGTACGGCCTGGACGGCGAGGTCGAGGCCGTCGTCGCCGCCGGCACCGGTCGCTGACCCGTCCCGCACGATCGCCTCTGCGCCGGGCTCCCCTCCGAACCCGGTAGAATCGCCCAAACCCTGACACCGGCGCCAGGCGCGGACTGATCCGCCACACCCGGCGACCGCGCCTCCGCCTCGTCCGCCGTCCGGCACCCGCCACGGCACGAAGCCAAGGAAGCACCCCCATGACCCGCATCTCCGACTCAGGATTCTCCGTCGCGATCGTCGGCGCCACCGGCCAGGTCGGCACCGTCATGCGCGACATCCTCGCGGAGCGCTCGTTCCCGATCCGCGAGCTGCGCCTGTTCGCCTCGGCCCGCTCGGCCGGCACGGCGATCGACTTCGGCGGCACGCCGGTGATCGTGGAGGACGTCGAGACCGCGGATCCCGCCGGTGTCGAGATCGCACTCTTCTCCGCGGGCGCCACCGCGAGCCGCGCCTACGCTCCTCGCTTCGCCGCGGCCGGCGCCGTCGTGGTCGACAACTCCAGCGCCTGGCGGATGGACCCCGAGGTGCCCCTCGTGGTGAGCGAGGTCAACCCCGAGGCGATCGCGGACGCCCCCAAGGGCATCATCGCGAACCCCAACTGCACCACGATGGCCGCGATGCCCGTGCTCAAGGCGCTGCACACCGAAGCAGGGCTCGAGCGCCTGATCGTGAGCACGTACCAGGCCGTGAGCGGATCCGGTCTCGCCGGTGCA
Source organism: Microbacterium azadirachtae (assembly GCF_000956505.1). GTDB lineage: Bacteria > Actinomycetota > Actinomycetes > Actinomycetales > Microbacteriaceae > Microbacterium > Microbacterium azadirachtae_A. The sequence continues at coordinate 119,596 of NZ_JYIX01000039.1, forward strand.
CAGGAGCTGCTCGGTCAGGTCGAGGGCGTGCTGGCACAGGGCGACACCCTGCAGCTCGTGCACGACGGATCCGCGCTCGACTTCCCCCAGCCGGAGAAGTACGTGGCGCCGATCGCCTTCGACGTCATCCCGCTCGCCGGGTCCCTGGTCGACGACGGTCTCAACGAGACCGACGAGGAGAAGAAGCTCCGCAACGAGAGCCGAAAGATCCTCGGCCTGCCGGACCTCCGCGTCGCGGGGACGTGCGTGCGCGTGCCGGTCTTCACCGGGCACTCGCTGTCGATCAACGTCGAGTTCGCGAACGACATCACCCCTGCACGCGCGTACGATGTGCTCGCCACCGCACCGGGCGTCGTGGTCGAAGAGGTGCCGACGCCGCTGTACGCCGCGGGCAAGGACCCGAGCTACGTCGGGCGGATCCGCGCCGACCAGTCCGCGCCGGAGGGCAAGGGGCTCGTGCTGTTCATCAGCAACGACAACCTGCGCAAGGGTGCCGCGCTGAACGCGGTCCAGGTCGCGGAGCTCGTCGCCGCTCGCCTCGGCGACTGACCTCCGTCCCGGCGAATTCCGGTCGCCGGATGGCCGCCACGGCGAATATCGGCGGCCTCGCGGCGAACTAGACTGATCGGGTGACTGAATCCGTCGACGTCGTCCTCATCGGCGGTGGCATCATGAGCGCCACCCTCGGAACCCTGCTCCGCGAACTCCAGCCCGACTGGAAGGTCGTGGCCTTCGAGCGACTCGGAGACGTCGCGGAGGAGAGCTCCAACGCGTGGAACAACGCGGGCACGGGGCACGCCGCCCTGTGCGAGCTGAACTACATGCCCGAGGGCAAGGACGGCGTGCTCGATCCGGCGAAGGCGATCGGCATCAATGAGCAGTTCCAGCTCAGCCGGCAGCTGTGGTCCACGCTCGTCGACCGCGGGGTTCTCGACGCCCCCACGACGTTCATCAACTCCACCCCGCACATGACGTTCGTGCGCGGGCAGAAGGACGTGGACTACCTGCGCCACCGCTACGAGGTGCTCAAGAAGCAGCCGCTGTTCGCGGGGATCGAGTTCAGCGAGGACTCCCGCGTCATCAACACCTGGGCGCCGCTGCTCATGGAGCAGCGCCGCAAGGGCGAGCCCTTCGCCGCGACCCGGGTGCCGAGCGGCACGGACGTGGACTTCGGATCCCTCACCCATCAGCTGTTCGACCACCTCACCGAGGACGACCGCTTCAGCCTGCGGCGTAACCACGAGGTGCGCAAGCTCTCGCAGCGCAAGGACGGCACCTGGGACGTCCGCTACCGCAACGTGATCGGGCGTACTCCCGGAGAGATCAACGCGCGCTTCGTGTTCGTCGGCGCGGGTGGCTGGGCGCTCAAGCTGCTGCAGGGATCCGGCATCTCCGAGATCAAGGGCTACGGCTGCTTCCCGATCGGCGGGCAGTGGCTGAAGACCTCGAACCCGGCCATCGTCGCCAAGCACCAGGCCAAGGTCTATTCGCAGGCTCCCGTCGGCGCCCCGCCGATGTCGGTGCCGCACCTGGACACCCGTGTCGTGGACGGCGAGACCAGCCTGTTGTTCGGCCCGTTCGCCACTTTCAGCCCGAAGTTCCTCAAGCAGGGCGGGATGCTCGACATCGTGACCCAGGTGCGCCCGCACAACCTGGGCAGCATGCTGAAGGTCGCGTTCACGAACTTCGACCTGATCAAGTACCTGGTCAGCGAGCTGCTGAAGACGCACCACAAGAAGGTCTCGACGCTGCGCGAGTTCATGCCCACCGCGGCGGACGGCGACTGGGAGCTGCTGCAGGCCGGTCAGCGCGCGCAGGTCATGAAGGGCGGCAAGCTGCAGTTCGGCACCGAGGTGGTCGCGGCCGCCGACGGTACGATCGCGGGCCTGCTGGGCGCCTCTCCCGGTGCATCCACGGCTGTGCCCGTCATGCTCGACGTGCTGCAGCGCTGCTTCCCTGAGCAGTACGGAGAGTGGGAGCCGAAGCTGCAGAAGCTGATCCCGACTCTCGGCGAGAAGCTCAACGACTCCGCCGCCGATGCGCGCGCGTCGATGGGCGCCACGGCGAAGACGCTCGATCTGACGGCCTGATCCCGCGCCGTGGCCAAGCTGTACTTCCGCTACGGGGCGATGAACTCCGGCAAATCCACGGCGCTGCTGCAGGCCGCCTACAACTATGAGGAGCGCGGCCAGCAGGTGCTGCTCGCGAAGCCCGCGATCGACACCAAGGGCGCCTCGCAGATCGAGAGCCGCCTCGGCATGACCCGCGAGGTCGACTTCCTCATCGCCGCGGGGGAGGGTGCGCGGGAGCTGTTCCGCAGCGAGCGGGCCCGCGCGCAGCAGGGCGGATCCGACGTCGCCTGCCTCCTCGTGGACGAGGCGCAGTTCCTGGAGCCGGACCAGGTCGACGACCTGTTCCGGATCGCGGTGGAGGACGACATCCCCGTGCTCGCCTACGGGATCCGCAACGACTTCCTCACGCATGCCTTCCCGGGATCGGGTCGGCTGCTCGCGATCGCGCACACGCTCGAGGAGCTCAAGACGATCTGCCGCTGCGGGCGCAAGGCGGTCTTCAATGGCCGTCGGATCGGCGACCGCTTCGTGTTCGACGGCGACCAGGTCGCGATCGATGGCGCCCTGAGGCAGGCCCAGGGGCCGGTCGCCTACGAGTCCCTCTGCGGCCACTGCTACCTCGAGGAGTCCCACGGCCGCCTGGGCTGACCCCTATCTTCCGAGTCGTCCCCCTCAGCGCACCCCATGGCGTGCGCTGAGGGGGACGACTCTGTTGTGGAGGGGGTGTTGCGTGGTCTGACCACAGCGAGGTATCGTGTGGTCTGACCACAGGAGGACGGATGGTTGAACGTGCGGATGCGCCGGCGCGCACCTGGCGCACGGTGCTGCAGCATGTCGAGCAGCGCCTGCTCGACGGCGAGCTCGGCCCGGGGGACCGGCTGCCGAGCGAGCGCGACCTCGCGGCAGAACTGGGCGTGGGGCGCTCCAGCGTGCGTGAGGCGATCCGCGTGCTCGAGGTGATGGGGCTCATCCGCACCTCGACCGGATCCGGCCCGCAGGCGGGCGCGATCGTCATCGCGGCGCCGGGAGGGGGCCTGTCCGCGCTCCTGCGACTGCAGGTCGCCGCGCAGGGCTTCCCGATCGCGGATGTCGTCGGCACCCGGCTCATCCTCGAGCAGGCCGTCGTCACGGCGCTCGCCGCGGGAGACGGCGACACCGCCGAGGTGCACCGTCTCCTTGACGCGATGGACGCCGATCTCAGCGCCGCCGACTTCCTGGCGCTCGACGCGCAGCTGCACCTCGCGCTCGCCGAGGCCAGCGGCAACGCCGTCGTCGCCGCGATGATGACGGGGCTGCGGGACAGCATCGAATCCTACGTGCGGACCGGATCCGCGGGGATCGAGGACTGGGCCGGCATGGCCGCGCGGCTCCGCGCCGAGCACCGCGACATCGTCCGCGCGATCGACGAGGGCCGCGCCGAGGTGGCGGCAGCCCTCGTCCACGACCACATCACCGGCTATTACGCCGCGACCGGCCTGGCCGGTGCCGGCGGCACGACTCCCTGATCGGAAGGACCCACCCATGGTGCAGCGACAGCTCCCCAACCCCGCCGAGATCTTCGACCTGATGAAGTTCAAGGCCCCTGAGCTCGACGGCACGAAGCGCCGCCTCGAAGGCGCACTGACGATCTCGGATCTGCGCACGATCGCGAAGCGTCGCACGCCCAAGGCTGCCTTCGACTACACCGATGGTGCGGCCGAGGGCGAGCTGTCGCTGGCGCGCGCCCGCCAGGCGTTCGAGGACGTCGAGTTCCACCCCGGGATCCTCGCGCCGGCGCCCGAGCTCGACACCTCCACCACGATCCTGGGCGGACAGAGTGCGCTGCCGTTCGGGATCGCGCCGACCGGATTCACGCGTCTCATGCAGACGGAGGGCGAGTTCGCCGGCGCCGGCGCCGCAGCCGCCGCGGGGATCCCCTTCACGCTGTCCACGCTCGGGACGACCTCGATCGAGGACGTGAAGAAGACCAACCCCGCAGGGCGCAACTGGTTCCAGCTGTACGTCATGCGCGACCGGGAGATCTCCTACGGCCTCACCCGTCGCGCGGCCGAGGCCGGCTTCGACACGCTCATGTTCACGGTCGACACCCCGGTCGCCGGCGCCCGCCTGCGCGACAAGCGCAACGGCTTCTCGATCCCGCCGCAGCTCACGCTCGGCACGATCATCAACGCGATTCCGCGGCCGTGGTGGTGGATCGACTTCCTGACCACCCCGAAGCTCGAGTTCGCATCGCTGTCGACGACGGGCGGCACGGTCGGGGAGCTGCTCGACGCGGCGATGGATCCCACGATCAGCTACGACGACCTCGAGGTGATCCGGGGCATCTGGCCGGGCAAGCTCCTCGTCAAGGGCGTGCAGACCGTCGAAGACGCGCTGCGGCTGAAGGACACGCACGGCGTGGACGGCGTGGTGCTCTCCAACCACGGCGGTCGCCAGCTCGATCGCGCGCCCATTCCGTTCCACCTGCTGCCGCAGGTGCGCAAGGCCGTCGGCGACGACTTCACCGTCATGGTCGACACCGGCATCATGAACGGGGCCGACATCGTGGCCGCCGTCGCGCTCGGCGCCGACTTCACCCTCATCGGCCGCGCCTACCTCTACGGCCTCATGGCCGGCGGGCGTCGCGGCGTCGACCGCACGATCGCGATCCTGCGCAGCGAGATCGAGCGCACCATGCGCCTGCTCGGCGTCTCCTCGCTCGCCGAGCTGGAGCCCCGCCACGTCACGCAGCTCACCCGCATGGTGCCCGTGGCGCCGGGAGCGGCGGCGATCGCAGCGCGATGACTCCTGGCGCCTCGGGCGCGCTCCTGTCGCCGTCCTGAGGCGCCAGGGGCGTCCGAGGCGTCGGAGGTCAGACGGAGCGCGTCAGTGTGCTTGCGGCGGACTCAGAGCGCGTGCGGGGTCGCCGGAGCGGCCGCCAGCGCGGGCAGCAGGGCGTCCAAGTGGTCCGCGGTGTCCTCCCAGCCGTCCACGGCGACGCAGGGCACGCCGAGGGCCTTGACGGGGTAGTCGTTGCCGCCCTCGTCGAGGCGGTCGCCGTAGAAGAGCATCTCCTCGAAGGGGATGCCCGTGCGCTCGGCGAGCTCGGTCATGCCGTAGGCCTTGTCGATGCCGGCGCGCGTGATGTCGATCGAGGTGGATCCGCCGGAGCGGACCTCCAGATCGGGCACACGCGGTGCGACCGCGTCACGGAGAGCGGCGCGGCGGGATCCGTCGGGGTCCCAGGCCTTCTTCGCATCGTGGGGCGCCTTCTGGCCGAGGGCGGAGAACGTGATCTGCGAGCCGCGGTCCTCGAGGATCGGCCCCCAGGTCTCGCTCTCCCAGAGTCCGAGGCGGCGTGCCTCCTCTTCGAGGGCGCTGAGGGCGGCGGTCTTCTGCCGATCGCTGAGGTCGCGGGCGTAGACGAGGGAGAAGCCGGATCCGTCGTGGCGGAGGTAGCGCGTGCCGCAGGTCGGCAGCAGGTGGATGCGCTGGAGGAGCTCCGCATCGGCGTCGCCGAGCCGGGCGATGACCTGCGTGCGGAACTGCTCTTCATTGCCGCCGGAGATGATGGCGACCTCGACGCGGCGGGCGAGGGCGAGGAGGAGCTCGGCGATGCGGGGATCGATCGCGGCCTTGGAGGGGGCGAGGGTGTCGTCGAGGTCGAAGGCGACCAGGCGGGGCGTCGTCATAGCGATTCCAGCGTAGAGGATCGGGGTGTGAAGGGTCCTGGAGACGTATCGGCAGTACCGCGGCAACGAGAAAGGGACCGACCTAGTGGTCGGTCCCTTTCTCGTGCTGGTCGGGGTGCATCCCCAGCCGCTCCTCCACACGTCGCATTCGCGACGCGCGGAGCCTCTGCGCTGGGGGCCCCGCCCGACATCACGAAACAACGCCAGAGGGACCGACCCTGCGGGCCGGTCCCTCTGGCGTTGGTCGGGGTGACAGGATTTGAACCTGCGGCCTCTTCGTCCCGAACGAAGCGCGCTACCAAGCTGCGCCACACCCCGTGGCAACCGTTCAAGTCTATACGGAGACGAGCCGAGGGGCGAATCGAGGCGGAACCCGCGCGTGGCGCGGAGGCGGCGAGACCGTCAGGTCCGGGGCAGCAGCGTCAGCAGGGTCGCTTCGGGGCGGCACGCGAAGCGGACCGGCGCGTAGATCGAGTGGCCGCAGCCGGCGCTCACGTTCAGTGGCACGGTGCGGCCGGCGTGAGACCAGGTGCTGAGGCCCTTCGCCTGCTTCAGGGGGATGTCGCAGTTGGCGACGATCGCGCCGAAGCCCGGGATGCACACCTGGCCGCCGTGCGTGTGGCCGCCCAGGATCGCGTCCGCGCCCAGATCGGTGAACGAGTTCAGCACGCGCTGGTACGGCGCGTGCGTGACCCCCAGGATCGGCACATCGGCGGGGCGTGCGCCCAGAGCGTCGATCGCGGCGGGAAGCGCGTCGAGCTCATCCCAGTCGCGGTGCGCATCGTCGACGCCGAACAGATCCACCCGGGATCCGGCGATCTGGAGTGTGGCGGCAGTGTTGTCCAGGTCGACCCAGCCGAGGTCGTCGGTGAAGAAGCTGTCCAGCGCCTCGGTGTCGAGCTTCGGGGCCGTGATGGAGCGCGCCGAAGGGCCCATGAAATAGCGGAACGGGTTGCGGGGTGATGGCCCGAACTTGTCGTTGGATCCGTGCACGAAGACGCCCGGCGTTCCGGCGAACGGAGCGAACGCCGCACGGACGCCCTCGAGGCCGTCCTCATGGCCGAGGTTGTCGCCCGTGTTCACGACGAGGTCGGGGCGCAGCTCCGCCAGGGAGGCGAGCCAGCGCTGCTTGCGATGCTGCCAGGGTGCCATGTGCGCGTCGGAGACGTGCAGGATCCGCAGGGGACGGGATCCCGCGGGCAGCGACCGCGCCGTGGCATGCCGCAACGTGAAGAGGTAGCGCTCGATGCCGATGCCCCAGGTGGCGGCCGCGACACCGGCGGCCCCCACCGCACCGAGTGCGATGAGGGCCGAACGGGTGGTGCGTGAGGACGTCATCCCTGGCAGTTCTTCTTCACGTAGTTGAGTGTGACGGAGGAGCCCTTGGCGGCGGCCGCTCCGGCCGCCGGGGACGTCGCCGACACCGTGCCGGTGTCATCGCCGTTGCCGGGGGTACAGGTGCCCTTGGCTGCTTGGAAGCCCGCCGCCTTGAGCGCATTGGCGGCGTCGCCCATGGTCATCCCGACCACGTTCGGCACCGAAGCGCCCTGCCCATTGCTCGGCGAGATCGTGACGGTGCTGCCCGTGATGACCTGGCCTGCACCCGGATCCTGCTGGGCGATCTGGTCGGTCGGCAAGTTGCTCTGCACGGCAGGCCCCACGGACACTGCGAAGCCGGAGTTCTCCAGCGTCTGGGTCGCCTGGTCGACCGTCATGCCGACCACGCTGGGCAGGTTGGTGTACGACTGCTTGAGCAGGCTCTGCGACGGGTCGGGGAAGGCGCCGCCGGGGAAGAACTGATCTGCAGCGCCCGTGATCTGGCGGCTGAGCCCGTAGCGGATGTCGGGGACGTTGACGTCGTGCGAGTAGAAGTCGTAGATGTCCGCGTCGCCGTTGGCCTGACCGACCCACACGGCGGTGGTCGCCGCGGTGGACGAATCCACCAGCATCGTCTGCGCGCTCTCGTGCGTACCCGTCTTGCCGATGAGCGGGGTTCCGTCATCGGGGTTCGCGCGCGATCCGGTGCCGCCCGAGTTCATGACGCCCTGCAGCGCGTACGCCGCAGTAGCCGCGATCTCGGGCTTGATGACCTCGGTGCAGGCCGGCGGCGGAAGCGGGATGTCGGTGCCGTCGGGGCCGGTGATCTTGTCGATCGCATACGGCGCGCAGCGGGTGCCGTTGTTGGCGACCGCCGCGTAGGCGGATGCCATGTCGAGCGCCGCGATGTTCTTCGATCCGAGCACATCGAAAGGCACGTTCTGATCCGTTACGCTGCCGCCGTCGCCGAGGTGCACGCCCATGCGCTGCGCGACCTGGTTGATCTCGCAGAGATCCAGCTTGGAAGCCATCGAGAGGAAGCCCGAGTTCAGCGAGTCGCGGGTGAACTGCATCGGCGTTCCGGTGTAGCCGCTCTGGTTGTTGAAGTTCTTGATCGGCGTGTCCGTCGTCATCGTGGAGTTGCCGCACTTCATGGTGTAGTTCTTCACCGGAGCCGCCAGGGTCTCACGGACCGAATGGCCCTTCTCCAGCCAGTCGATGAGCGTGAAGATCTTGTACGTCGAACCCACGGAGAAGCCGATGCCTCCACCGTGCGCGGTGTCGGCGCCGTAGACGATGGACGTCAGGCCGCTCGTGGCGGTATCGGTCTGCTCCTCGGTGAAGCCGGTGTTCTGCGCGAGGGCGAGAATTCGGCCCGTCTTCGGGTCGATGGTGACCGCAGCGGCTCCGAAGTCCATGCCGGGGATGGTCGGGGTGGTGTGGTCGGCCATCGCCTGCAGAGCCGCGCCCTGCATCGGGGCGGAGAGCGTGGTGTAGATGTTCAGGCCACCGCGCAAGAGCTTGTCGGCGCGATCCTTTGTCGGGCCGAGCACCGAATCGAGCGAGGCGTCGTTCTCGAGCGTCGCCTTGACGTACTGGCAGAAGAACGCGTTGCCGCCCGCGTCGCCGCAGCCCGAGGTCGGGGTCTTGATCGCCGGGGTGATCGGCTGCACCTTGTCGGCCTCGAACTGCTCCTTGGTGATCTTGCCGAGCACCTCCATGCGGCTGAGCACGTAGTTCCGACGCACGAGGGTGTCGGCGTAGCCGTCCGCCTGGGAGTTCTTGCAGTTGTTGCCGTCCTTGTCGCAGTCGTACGTGCCACCAGGCAGATCGATGCGGAAGGCGTTGGGGTTCTGCACCATGCCGACCAGGGTCGCGGCCTGCACCGCATTGAGCTGCGAGGCGGAGACACTGAAGTAGCGCTGCGCAGCGGCCTCGATGCCGTAGACCGTACCGCCGAAGTTCACCAGGTTCAGATACCCGATGAGGATGTCGTTCTTGGAGTACTGCTTCTCGATCGCCGTGGCGTAGCGGATCTCCTGCAGCTTGCGCGCGATGCCGGAACTTCCCACCGTCGCGGCCGCATCGTCCCAGCACTTGTTGAGCTTGGCGTCGCGATCCTTGTCCTTGAGTGGGACGCCCTGCTCGCACTCCTGCAGCAGCACGTTCTTGACGTACTGCTGGCTGATCGAGGATCCGCCGTTCGTGGTGGAGCCGGTCACATTGCCGACCACCGCCTTGAGCGTGCCGGTGATGTCGATACCGCCGTGCGTGTAGAAGTTCTTGTCCTCGCTGGCCAGCAGGGCGTCGATCAGTACAGGTGCGACCTGGTCGTACTTGACCGGGACGCGGTTCTGGTCGTAGAAGCGCGCCATGACCTGATCGTTGCCGGCAGCGTCCTTGGAGTAGATCGTGGTCGGCTGCATCGGCCGGTCGACCTTCAGATTCGAGGGCAGACCCTCGAACAGGTCGATCGACTGAGCGGCGGCAGCACCGGTGACGGCGAACACCGGAGTGACGGTGGCCGTGACGAGCACACCGGCGACGACGCTGAGACCGACAAGGCCGGCCAGGCCGCTGAGCACACCGGTGAGCGTGCGTTTGGTCTGAGGCATACGCTTGATCGTAGGGGAGTTCCCTGAACGCAAACTTTGACGCGCCAGAGCGCGTCCGTCCCTCCAGGAGAGCCATGACCACGTGGGAATACCTCACCACACCGCTGCTGATCCACAACACCGCCGCCATCCTGAACAACTGGGGAAAGCAGGGCTGGGAGCTGGTGCAGGTGGTGACGGGGCCCGAGGGCGGGCTCGTCGCGTACCTCAAGCGTCCGGTCGGCGGCGAAGCGGCCGCCAACACCGGTCTTTCCGCGGCGGCAGAGGCCGCGCGTCAGTTCGAAGGAGAATCCGCATGACCATCAGCGCCCGTCTCGCCGAGCTCGGCATCGAGCTCCCGTCCGTCGCCGCTCCGGTGGCCGCCTACGTGCCTGCCCGTGTGCACGCGGGTCTCGTGTACACCTCCGGCCAGCTGCCGTTCGTGGCAGGTTCCCTGCCCGCGACCGGCAAGGTGGGCGCGGAGATCCCCGCGGAGGACGCCAAGGGCCTCGCCCGCCTGTGCGCGCTCAACGCGATCGCCGCGGCGGCCGATGCGGCCGGTGGCGTTGACCGTCTCGGCGGCGTGCTGCGGGTCGGCGGTTTCGTCGCCTCCGACCCGTCGTTCTCCGGCCAGCCCGGCGTGATCAACGGGGCGAGCGAGGTGCTCGGAGAGATCTTCGGCGACGCCGGCAAGCACGCCCGCGCGGCGGTCGGTGTGGCCGTGCTTCCGCTGGACAGCCCGGTCGAGGTCGACGTGGTCTTCACCCTCGCCTGAGTTCTCACGACAGAAGGGGCGCTCTCCTCGGGGAGCGCCCCTTCTGTCGTCCGGGGATTCGGACCTCGACGGGTTCGGAGACCTACTTCACCTGCGCCGAGATCGTCGACATCACCATCGTGTCCGCGAGCGTCGTGGTGTCGCCGACCTCACGGCCTTCGGCGACATCGCGCAGCAGGCGGCGCATGATCTTGCCGGAGCGGGTCTTGGGCAGCTCGGCGACGATGTAGACGTCGCGCGGGCGGGCGATCGGGCCGATCTGCTCGCCGACCCAGCCGCGCAGCAGCTGTGCGAGGCCCTCGGGCGCGTGCGCCTTGAGGTAGCTCTCCTTGATGATCACGAAGGCGACGACCGCCTGGCCCGTGGTCTCGTCGGAAGCGCCGACCACGGCGGCCTCGGCGGTGGCCTCGTGCGCGACGAGCGCCGATTCGATCTCGGCGGTGGAGAGGCGGTGGCCGGAGACGTTCATCACGTCATCGACCCGGCCGAGCAGCCACAGGTCTCCGTCCTCGTCGAAGCGCGCGCCGTCGCCGGCGAAGTAATAGCCCTGCTTCTCGAACTTGTCCCAGTACGTCTCCTTGAACCGCTCCGGGTCGCCCCAGATGCCGCGGAGCATGCTCGGCCACGGCTCGGTGATCGCCAGGAGTCCGCCGCCGCCCGCGCCCTGAGGCCTGCCGTCGTCGTCGACCACGTCGATCGACACACCCGGGAGCGCCACCTGCGCCGAGCCCGGCTTGGTCGCGGTGACGCCGGGGAGCGGGGAGACCATGATCGCTCCGGTCTCCGTCTGCCACCAGGTGTCCACGATCGGCGTGCGGCTGCCGCCGATCACGTCGCGGTACCAGATCCAGGCTTCGGGGTTGATCGGCTCGCCGACCGAGCCGAGCAGGCGCAGGGAGGCCAGATCGTACTGGTTCGGGATCTCGCGGCCGAGCTTCATGAACGAGCGGATCGCGGTGGGGGCGGTGTAGAGCGTGGTCACGCCGTACTTCTGGATGATGTCCCACCAGCGTCCCTGCTGCGGAGTCTCGGGCGTGCCCTCGTACATGACCTGGGTGGCGCCGTTCGCGAGCGGTCCGTACGTCACGTACGAGTGTCCGGTGACCCAGCCGATGTCGGCGGTGCACCAGTAGACGTCCGTCTCAGGCTTCAGGTCGAAGACGACACGGTGCGTGTAGGACGCCTGGGTGAGGTACCCGCCGGAGGTGTGCAGAATGCCCTTGGGCTTTCCGGTGGTGCCGGAGGTGTAGAGGATGAACAGCGGGTTCTCGGCGGGGAACGCCTGCGCCTCATGCGCGTTCGATGCCGCACCGACGACGTCGCCGTACCAGAGGTCGCGCTCGTCGTTCCAGTCGATCTCGTTCTCGCAGCGCTTGACCACGATCACGTGCTCGACCGTGTTCTGCTCGCCCTCGCCACGATCGGCGAGCGCCTGGTCGACCGTGGGCTTGAGCGCGGATGCCTTGCCCTTGCGGTAGCCGCCGTCGGCGGTGATGACGAGCTTCGCGCCGGCGTCGTCGATCCGCGAGCGCAGGCTGTCGGCGCTGAACCCGCCGAACACGACCGAGTGGATCGCGCCGATGCGCGCGACCGCGAGCATCGAGGCCACTGCTTCGGGGATCATCGGCAGGTAGATGGCGACGCGGTCGCCGTGGCCGACGCCGAGGCCCTCGAGCACGTTCGCGAGGCGCTTGACCTCGTCGGTGAGCTCGGCGTATGTGATGCGCCGCTCGTCGCCGGGCTCGCCTTCCCAGAGCAGGGCGACGCGGTCGCCGTTGCCGGCTTCCACGTGGCGGTCGAGGCAGTTGTAGGCCACGTTGATCTCGCCGTCGGCGAACCACTTCGCGAACGGCGGGGTCGACCAGTCCAGCACTTCGGTGAACGGCGTGTGCCAGTCCAGCTCCCGGGCCTGCTTCGCCCAGAACGCCTCGCGATCGGTGGCCGCCTCGGTGTAGATCTCCGGCTGAGCGACGGCCGCCGCGGCGAATTCGGGGGAGGGCGGGAACACCCGGGTCTCGTCGAAGACGTGATCGATCTGGCTGCTCATGGTGAGAGGGCGCTCCTTTGCGGCGGGGGGATCGCGGCGTGAGCCGGGACATCGGCGAATCTAGCTGTGCCCATCGTCTCTCACTACCGACGGAAGTCGGTAGTGAGATCCGTTTTGTACGGTGCCCTTTCGGACGTACACTGTCCGACGGCCGATCAATCGAATCCGGCTTTCCTGCGGCTCCGACGGTCCCCCTCCGTCGGCCGCAGACGGGCGGCATCCCATTCCCCCCGTGGGGTGCCGCCCACTCCTCTTCCTCCGTCGCGTCTGGTCGCGTCCACGCCGGATCCGTCCTTCGGAGTGGCAATTCTCCTGTGGGATCGCCGCCCGGACTCGCTGCCCACAGCCGCACGCTTCCGCAGCGGGTACTCGTTCCGCACAGGCTCGCGGCGCAGCGGGTTGTGCACGGATTGCGCGGACCGCGTCCCGAGCCGCAACGCGGGTGCCTAGCGTCGGGACATGGCCTCGCCCTTCGTGATCGTCCCGCGTGGATCCGCAGCCGCCGCCGAGCGGCCGGCGTTGGATCCGGCCTTCGGCGACCTCGCCGTGCATGCCGCCGATCCGCGGGTGACCGATCTGTTCCTGAACGGCGCCGCCGGGCTGTTCCGCGATCGCGGCGCCGGCGCCGAGGCGGTGCCGGCATGGACGGCTTCCGAGCGCGAGGTGCGGGAGCTCGCCGTGCGCCTGGTGGCCCTCGGGGGGCAGGCATCTCGACGACCAGGCCCCCTGCGTGGATGTGCGGCTCGCGTCGGGTGTGCGCGTGCATGCCGTGCTCGCCCCGGTCTCGACCGGCGGCACGGCCGTCTCGGTGCGGATCCCCCGGGTGCACGCGGCGGATCTGGACGACCTCGGCCGGCTCGGGGCCATCGACCTGGCGCAGCGGGCCTGGCTCGAGCAGATGGTGCACGGTCGGAAGAACGTCCTGATCACGGGCGGCACCGGCACCGGCAAGACCACGATGCTGGCTGCTCTGCTCGCGCACGTCCCGCCGCACGAGCGGATCGTGACCATCGAGGACGTCGCAGAACTGCGTCCCAGGCACCCGCACCATGTCTCGCTCGAGGCGCGGCAGTCGAACCTGGAAGGCGTCGGCGCGATCAGCGTCGCGCGGCTCGTGCGCGAGTCGCTGCGGATGCGGCCCGACCGGCTGATCGTGGGGGAGTGCCGGGGTGAGGAGATCCGCGAGCTGCTGACCGCCCTGAACACGGGCCACGACGGCGGCGCGGGCACGCTGCACGCGAGCGGACTCGCCGACGTGCCGGCACGGCTGGAGGCGCTCGGCGCACTGGCGGGGATGGATCCGCCGGCGCTCGCGCGCCAGGCCGTGAGTGCGTTCGCGTACGTGCTGCATCTCGTGCGCGACCCGGGCGGTCTGCGCCGGCTCACCCAGGTGGGCGTGCTGCGACGGGATGGAGAGCATCTCGGCATCGAGGAGGTCCGGCCATGGTGAAGGGCGGGCGGGGGCGTCTCGGTCCCCGAAGCTGCCGCGTGCAGCGTGTGCGTCGGCGCGGAGCGGAGCCCTCCGAGGCCGAGGTCGCCGAGGTCGTGCGGACGCTCGCGGTCCTGCTGCAGGCCGGCGCCGCCCCGCTGACGGCCTGGCGGCACCTGGCGGAGAGCGGTTCGTCCGAGGCCGTCGAGGTGCTCGCCGACGTGGAGCAGGGGCGTGCTCTGGCCGACGCCATCCGCACCAGGGACGGGACTTGGCGCATGGTCGGCGCGGCGTGGGGGATCGCCTCGACCGTCGGCGCGCCCCTGGGCGAGGTGCTGCGAGCGATCGCGGCGGCGCTCGAGGGCGCTGGTGAGATCAGAGCCGAGATCTCGGTCGCGCTCGCCGAACCCGCTGGTACCGCCCGTCTCATGCTGTGGTTGCCGCTCGTGGGGCTGCTGCTCGGAACCGCGCTCGGATTCGACACGGTGACGATGCTGCTCACGCAGCCCGCGGGGTGGATCTGCCTGGCCACGGGGCTCGGGCTGCTGCTGGTCGCCCGGGCGTGGACGAGGTCGCTCGTGCGCCGTGCTGCGCCCGCAGCCGGCATCCCTGGATTCCGCGCGGAACTGCTCGTCGTCGCACTCACCGGCGGAACCGCGATTCCCCGTGCCCGTGCCCTCGTCGAGCAGGAGACCGGCGCGGGCGATGATCCCGCGGCAGCGGAGGAGACGATCGAGCGCGTGCTGCGCCTCTCCGTCGCCGCTGGAGTGCCCGCCGTCGAGCTCCTTCGGGCGGAGGCAGATCGCGCGCGCCGCGACGCCCGCACCGCCGGCCGCATCGGGGCTGCACGGCTGAGCTCGCGCCTGCTCCTCCCGCTCGGGGCATGCACGCTGCCTGCGTTCATGCTGCTCGGCGTCGCACCCCTGATCCTCAGCGTGCTGTCCACGACCCCGCTGCCGTTCGCCTGAGTCCGATGGCGCTCGATCGGGCGCCGTCATTCCGGAAGAAGAAGAAAGAAGGAACATCATGAACGATCAGATCCCTCCTGCCGCGCCCGCGGCGCGGTTGTCGGCACCGCAGAAGGCCGTTGCCCCGATGACGCCGGTCGCGCGAGCGCTGCCGCCGCTCACGCGAGGGCGCGCAGCTCTGCTGTTCGGCGACGACACCGGCGCCGCGACGGCGGAGTACGCCATCGCGACGATGGCCGCGGTGGCCTTCGCGGGCCTGCTCGTCGTCATCATGCGCTCGGATGAGGTGCGCGGGATCCTGACGGACCTCGTGCGCCGGGCGCTGACGGTGGCATGAGCCGGCCGAGGCGCCCGGCGCCGCCGATCCGCGCCGGCGGCGACCGGGTGATCCCGGCACGCGCCGACAGGGAGCGCGGCTCCGCGACGGCGGAGCTCGCAGTGGCACTGCCGATCGTCGTGCTGACGCTGCTTCTCGGCGTCGGGGGGCTCGGGGCGGGCATGCGCATGGTGGTGCTGCAGGATGCGGTGGCCGACGCGGCACGCATCCTCGGGCGCGGCGACGATGCGGGCGATGCAGGAGCCGCGGTGGCGCGCGCGGATCCGGTCGCGGGGATTGCGGTGGCCAGGTCCGAGTCGCTCGTCTGCGTGACGGCGTCGGCCGAGACCCGCCTCCTCGGCGGCATCGTCGTGCCGATCCGGGCGACCGGCTGCGCGCTGGACGGAGGCCGGTGATGGCGGGTTCCGTCCTCGCGGTCGGCGGGATCGCCGTGTTCGCGGCCTTCGGGCTCGGCGCGGTCATGGTCGGTGGAGCCGGAGCGACGTCGCAGCGCTTGGCGGCCGGGGCCGATGCCGCAGCGCTCGCGGGCGCCGACGCTCTCTCCGGTGCGATCCCCGTCTCAGAGGAGCCGTGCGCCCTTGCAGCCAGGGTCGCCGAGGCGAACGCCGTGGCCTTGCAGGACTGCCGCATCGACGGCGCCGTGGTCATCGTGCATGTCTCGGCGGCGTACGCTGGATTCCCGGCTGTCGCCGGATCCCGTGCAGGACCACCCGAACTTCCTGCCGGCGACGGATGACCGCGCTGAGTCCCCGGCTCCGGTGCGGTGTGTATGGTGTGCTTCGACGAAAGGACGCACCCGTGGCGCAAGGCAAGAAGCTTGTCATCGTCGAGTCTCCGACCAAGATGAGGTCCATTCAGGGCTATCTCGGCGACGGCTTCGAGGTGCTCAGCTCGGTGGGTCACATCCGTGACCTCGCCGACAAGAAGGACATCCCCGCCGCTGACAAGCAGGCATACGGCAAGTACTCGATCGACGTCGACAACGACTTCGATCCCTACTACGTCGTCTCCGATCGCAAGACCAAGACCGTCGCCGAGCTCAAGCGCGCGCTCAAGACCGCCGACGAACTCCTGCTCGCCACCGATGAGGACCGCGAGGGCGAGGCCATCGCGTGGCACCTGCTGGAGACCCTGAAGCCGAAGGTCCCGGTCAAGCGGATGGTGTTCCACGAGATCACCAAGGACGCGATCCAGGCCGCTGTCGGCAACACCCGCGAGCTCGACCTCGCGCTCGTCGACGCGCAGGAGACCCGCCGGATCCTGGATCGCCTGTACGGCTGGGACGTTTCGCCGGTCCTCTGGTACAAGGTGAAGTCCGGGCTCTCCGCCGGTCGCGTGCAGTCCGCCGCGACCCGCATGATCGTGGACCGGGAGCGCGAGCGCATGGCGTTCGTGTCCGCCGAGTACTGGGACGTCGACGCCAAGGCCGCGGCCTCTGGCACCTCGTTCAGCGTGCGCCTGGTGCGCCTCGATGGCGGCGCGATCGCCCGCGGCACCGACTTCGACGACAACGGCGCACTGAAGAAGGCCGTCGTCGTCCTCGATGAGAAGGCCGCCGCCGCGCTCGCCGCGGCCGTCGAGGCGGTCGGATCCGGCACCGTCTCCAAGGTCGAGGCGAAGCCCGGAACACGCAGCCCCTACGCGCCGTTCACCACCTCCACGCTGCAGCAGGAGGCGGGACGCAAGCTCTCGATGAGCGCGAAGCAGGCGATGAGCGTCGCCCAGCGCCTCTACGAGAAGGGCTTCATCACTTATATGCGCACCGACTCGACCGCGCTCAGCACCCAGGCGGTGCAGGCGGCCCGGTCGCAGGCGGTCGCGCTCTACGGCGACGCCGCCGTGCCGCTCAAGCCCCGCGTCTACAAGTCCAAGAGCAAGAACGCGCAGGAGGCGCACGAGGCGATCCGCCCGTCGGGCGAGCAGTTCCGCACGCCCTCGTCGGTGTCCTCGCAGCTGGACCGCGAGGAGCAGCGCCTCTACGACCTCATCTGGAAGCGCACGGTCGCGAGCCAGATGTCCGACGCGAAGTACGAGACCACCACCGTCACGATCGCCGTGGACGCGGACGGTCGCACCGCGGAGTTCACCGCGTCCGGCACCGTGTACACCTTCAAGGGCTTCCTGGAGGCGTACGAGGAGGGCAAGGACGAGCGCCGCAACGCCGCCGATGCCGCCGAGAACCAGTCGCTGCCCGCGGTCGCCGTGGGTGACGTGCTCGGGGTCGCGGATGCCGAGGCCAAGCCGCACCGCACCACGCCGAAGCCCCGCTACACGGAGGCGTCGCTGGTCAAGGCGCTCGAGGAGCACGGGATCGGCCGCCCGTCGACGTTCGCGAGCACGATCGGCACGATCATCGACCGCGGCTACGCGACCAAGCGCGGTCAGGCGCTCGTGCCGACGTGGATGGCGTTCAGCGTCGTGCGGCTCCTGGAGCAGCACTTCGCCGACCTCATCGACTACGACTTCACCGCGGCGCTCGAGGACGACCTCGACGCGATCGCCCGTGGCGAGCAGAAGCGCATCGAGTGGCTGCACTCCTTCTACTTCGGATCCGACGAGCATGTGGGTCTGCGCCAGGTGGTCGACAACCTCGGTGAGATCGATGCGCGGGCGCTGAACGCGACGCGGATCACCGACACGGCGACCCTCCGCTTCGGCAAGTACGGCCCCTACCTCGAGGTCGCGGATCCCGCTCAGCCCGACGCGAAGCCGCGCATCGTCAACGTGCCGGAGGATCTCGCCCCTGATGAGCTGACGGCGGTCAAGGCGCAGGAGCTCATCGACGCCCCCGTCGCCGGCGACCGCGTGCTCGGCGAGAACCCGGACAACGGCAAGGTCATCGTCGTCAAGGACGGCCGGTTCGGTCCGTACATCCAGGAGAACGATCCGGTCTCGGACGACGACCAGGTCGATGAGGCCACCGGCGAGGTCGTCGAGGCCCCCAAGCCGAAGCGCGGCGCCAAGAAGGAAGCGGCCCCCAAGCCGCGTACCGGGTCGCTGTTCCGCTCGATGTCGGTCGACACCATCGACCTCGACACGGCTCTCAAGCTCCTCGAACTCCCGCGCGTCGTGGGTGTCGACCCGGCGACAGAGGAGGAGATCACCGCGCAGAACGGCCGCTTCGGGCCGTACTTGAAGAAGGGCGCGGACTCGCGCTCGCTCGAAAGCGAGCAGCAGATCTTCGACATCGACCTCGAGCAGGCGCTGGCGGTCTATGCCCAGCCCAAGTACGGTGC
Organism: Microbacterium azadirachtae; assembly: GCF_000956505.1. GTDB lineage: Bacteria > Actinomycetota > Actinomycetes > Actinomycetales > Microbacteriaceae > Microbacterium > Microbacterium azadirachtae_A. Next base: position 138,042 of record NZ_JYIX01000039.1, read on the forward strand.
CCGGCGTGCGTCGAGCGCGCTCGCCGAGTTCGAGGCGGATCCCGTGAGCGGCAAGCCGATCCGGATCCGCGACGGCCGGTTCGGCGCGTATGTGACCGACGGCGAGACCAACGTGACGATCCCGCGCGGCCAGCAGGTGCAGGACGTCACGTTCGAGATCGCGGTGCAGATGCTGGCGGACAAGCGCGCGAAGGGACCGGCGCCCAAGCGCGGATCCCGTGCGACCGCCACGAAGAAGGCGCCCGCAAAGAAGGCGCCGGCCAAGACCGCGGCCAAGAAGGCGCCGGCCAAGAAGGCGGCGGCGACCGACGCCGAGAAGGCTGCTGCCCGCTCCGCCGCGGCGAAGAAGGCCGCAGCCACGAGGGCCGCCAACGCGGCGAAGAAGCAGGCCGGCGCGTGAGCGCGGGCCGCGGCCTCTGGATCACGCTCGAGGGCGGCGACGGGACGGGCAAGACCACCCAGGCCGCGCTGCTGGAGGAGTGGCTGCGCAGCCAGGGCTGGAAGGCCCTGCGCACGCGCGAGCCCGGCGGATCCGAGGTCGGCGTGCTCATCCGCGACATCGTGCTGCATCACCGCGGCGACATCGCGCCCCGTGCCGAGGCACTGCTGTACGCCGCCGACCGCGCACACCACGTCGCCACGGTCGTGCGTCCCGCGCTCGATCGCGGCGAGGTCGTGATCCAGGACCGCTACCTGGACTCCTCTGTCGCCTACCAGGGCGCGGGCCGGGTGCTGGATGCGGACGAGGTGCGCGGACTGTCGCTATGGGGCGCCGAAGGCGCGCTGCCCGATCTGACCGTGCTGCTCGACTTGGATCCCGTCATCGCGCGCCGTCGCCTGGACTCGGCGGAGAAGCCGTTCGACCGGCTCGAGGCCGAGCGCGAGGAGTTCCATCGGCGCGTGCGCGAGTCGTTCCTCACGCTGGCGGCGGCCGAGCCCGAGCGCTTCCTGGTCGTCGACGCCGCGCAGGATGCGGACGAGATCGCGGCGGCGGTGCGCGCCAGGGTGGCGACGCTGCTGGCCTGAGCCGGGTCCGACCCGTTCGCTCCTGGGCGGAGCGTGCGATGTCGCTCTCCCCGGTTAGGCTTGACCGCATGCCGGCCACCGTTCTCGCTCCCTTTCCGTGGACGGACGTGTGGGGGCAGGACGCCGCCGTCGAGACGCTGCGCACCGCCGTCGCCGATCCCGCCGCGATGTCGCACGCGTGGCTCATCACCGGCCCGCCCGGATCCGGTCGTTCGACGCTCGCCACCGCATTCGCCGCGTCGTTGATCGCCGAGCACCCCGATGACGAGCAGACCATGCGCCAGGTGCTCGCAGGCACTCACCCCGACGTGACGGTGCTGCGCACGGAGAAGGTGATCATCTCGATCGCCGAAGCGCGCGCGCTCGTCGAGCGGTCATACTTCGGCCCGTCCGGTGGTCGGTATCGCGTCATCGTCGTCGAGGATGCCGATCGCATGACCGAGCGCACCTCGAACGTCCTGCTGAAGGCGCTCGAGGAGCCGCCCGAGCAGACGGTGTGGATCCTGTGCGCACCGAGCGAGGCGGATCTGCTGCCCACGATCCGGTCCCGCGTGCGGTCGCTGCGGCTGCGCGAGCCCGACGTGTCCGCGGTCGCGGAGCTCATCGTGCGCCGTACCGGAGCCGATCCCGTCGTCGCCGAGCAGGCCGCACGGCATGCGCAGCGGCACATCGGCATGGCGCAGCGGCTCGCGACCGACCCCGCCGCCCGCGCGCGCCGCGAGCAGACGTTGCGTGCGGTGCTGGGCACCCGCGGCGTCAACGACGCCGTCGAGGTCGCCGGGCAGATCGTGCAGGCGGCGACGGACGATGCGAAGGCGCTCACGGCCGAGCGGGATGAGGCCGAACGGCGCTCCCTGCTGCACACGGTGGGGATCGCCGAGGGACAGGCTGTGCCGCCCGCCGTGCGCTCGCAGATCAACGCTCTCGAGGACGAGCAGAAGCAGCGCGCCAAGCGCAGCGTGCGCGACGGTCTCGACCGTGTGCTCACCGATCTGCAGTCGCTGTTCCGGGATGTGGTGATGCTGCAGTTCGGCCGCGACGACGTGCTGATCAACGCCGAACTCGCGCCCGAGCTCGGCGCCCTCGCGGCCGCCTGGCGGCCGGAACGCACGCTCGTCGTGCTCGACCATCTCGCCGAGACCAGGGAAGCACTGGAGCGCAACGTCGCCCCGGCGCTCGCCCTCGAGAGCTTGCTCGTGACCGTCACGAGCGGGAGGAGACCATGAACACGCGTTCCCCCTCGCGCCTGCGCCGTATCTCGGTGGTGGTGGCGGGTCTCGTCGTCGCCGCGATCGCGCTGTCGGGCTGCCTGTATTCGATGATCCCCGCGCAGTCCACGTCGGCGGGGCCGACGGCGAGCCCCGACACGTCGGGCATCGCAGAAGACCTCAAGCCCTTCTACGGGCAGAAGCTGAACTGGTCGGCCTGCGGCAGCGGCATGGACTGCACCACCGTGAAGACGCCGCTGGACTGGGAGGACCCGGGGAAGGGATCCCTCGACCTCGCCGTGGTGCGCCACAGGGCCACTGGTGCCGCCAAGGGCTCGCTCCTGACGAATCCGGGCGGTCCCGGCGCGAGCGGCCTCGACCTGATCAAGTCGAGCCTCGATTACGCGGTCAGCCCCACGCTCATCAAGAACTACGACGTGATCGGCTTCGACCCGCGCGGCGTCGGATCCTCCACCGCTGTGAAGTGCCTCGATGCCTCGCAGATGGACGACTACCTGTACGGGATCCGCCCCGGCGCTCGCGGCGGCGATGAGTGGACGGCCGCGCAGAAGACCGCCAACAAGGGCTTCGCGGACGCCTGCGCGCAGAACAGCGACGGCATTCTGCCGTACATCACGACGGTGAACTCCGCACGCGACATGGACCTGCTGCGCGGCGTCCTCGGCGACAAGAAGCTGAACTACCTCGGCTATTCCTACGGCACCTTCCTCGGCGCGACCTACGCCCAGCTGTACCCCGAGCGGGTCGGGCACCTGGTGCTGGACGGCGCCTTGGATCCGGCCGTCTCCAGCCTCGACGTCAGCACCACGCAGGCGGTCGGATTCGAATCCGCTCTTCGGGCGTACATGGCCGACTGCCTGAAGGACAAGAAGTGCCCGTTCCAGGGCGCCGTCGATGAGGCCATGAAGGACCTCAGTGCCCTCCTGGCCGGCGTCGACCGCTCGCCGCAGAAGAACGCGGACGGTCGCATGCTCGGCGCGGACACCCTGATGACCTCGATCGTCGCGGCGCTCTACTCCCAGGACAGCTGGCCTTACCTGACGCAGTCGCTGACCGCGGTGCTGAAGGGCGACCCGTCGGTGGCCTTCCAGCTCGCGGACTTCTACAACAACCGCGAGAACGGCAAGTACACCGACAACTCGACAGAGGCGTTCCGTGCGTACAACTGCATGGACTACCCGCTGGAGGACGATGCGGCGGCCAAGGCCGCGTCCGACGCCAAGATCAAGGCCGAAGCGCCGACCATCGCCCCGTACTGGGACGGCCCCGACCCCTGCGAGCAGTGGCCGTACCCGCCCACCGGCAAGCGCGGGGAGATCACAGCGGCGGGATCCGGTCCCATCCTCGTGGTCGGCACGACCAACGACCCCGCGACACCGTACGCCTGGGCCGAATCGCTCGCGAAGCAGCTCGAGGGCGGGATCCTCATCACCCGCGTCGGCGAAGGCCACACCGGCTACAACAAGGGCAACTCGTGCGTGGACGACGCCGTTGACGCGTACTTCGTCGACAGCACCGTGCCGGACAAGGCGGGGATCCGCTGCGAATAGTGCCCTCTGCGGCCCGGAAACGGTCATCGCCGTGACCGGGCCGCGCCCGGGGTGCGCGTGGTTCGCAGCACACCCGCGGACAGGGTAAGATCGTTGATCGTGCGGTTCACCGCATGCGCACCTCTCGGGGTGTGCGCCGCCCTAGCTCAGTCGGCAGAGCATTTCACTCGTAATGAAAAGGTCAAGGGTTCGATTCCCTTGGGCGGCTCCACCGGAAACCCCCTCCTCGGAGGGGGTTTCGTCGTTTCGGCGTACGCTCGGAGCATGTCCCGCGCGCTGCTGATCGTCGACGTCCAGAACGACTTCACCGAGGGCGGCGCCCTCGCCGTGGCGGGAGGCGACGACGTCGCCCGCGGCATCACCGCGCTGCTCCGCGACCACGCGTCCGACTACGAGATCATCGTCGCCTCCCGGGACTGGCACGACGCGACGGGGGACAATGGAGGGCACTTCTCCGACGCGCCGGACTACGTCGACAGCTGGCCCGTGCACTGCGTCGCCGGCACCGAGGGGGCCGACTACGACCCGTTGCTGGAGACGGCGGCCGTCACGCATCACGTGCGCAAGGGGCAGGGACGCCCCGCCTACTCGATGTTCGAGGGTGTGACGGAGGCGGATGAGACGGTCGCCGGGATCCTCTCCGCGCACAGCGTGCTCACTGCCGACGTAGTCGGCATCGCGACCGACCACTGCGTGCGCGCCTCGGCATCCGACGCGATCGCGCACGGCGTGCACGTGCGGATCCTCACGGGCCTCGTCGCCGGCGTCGGTGCCGAATCGAGCGCGGCTGCACTGGCCGAGCTCGCGCACGCCGGGGCGGAGCTCGTGCCTGCCGCCGATGGCTCGACCGCGCCGACGAATGGCCCCGCGGAGTGACCGCGGAACGCTGCGCCCTGCTCCTGCGCGCCGTGAACGTGAGCGGTGCGAACAGGGTGCCGATGGCCGAGCTGCGCACACTCATGAACGACCGTGGGGGATTCGGCGCGGTGACCACCTACATCGCGAGCGGCAACGTCATCTGCGATGCTCCCGCGGATCCCGCAGCGGTGTGCGCGGAGGTGCGGGCGCTGATCCACGACGCGTTCGGCGTGGACACCCCGGTGATCCTGCGTACGCATGACGATCTGGTCCGCGCGATCGCGGCGAACCCCTTCCCCGACGCCGCCGCCGACAAGATGCTGCACGCGATGTTCCTCGAGGGGGAGCCACAGGCCGATGCGGTCGAGACGCTCATCGCGCGACTGCAGCCCGGCGAGCGGATCGCCCTGCGCGGACGCGACCTCTGGATCGATTTCGGTGCCGGAGGAGTGCACTCCAGCAAGCTCACGCGCCCAGTCCTGGATCGCGCACTGGGCGTGGCCGGCACGGCACGCAATCTGCGGACGGTGCGGAAGCTCGTCGAGCTCACGGCCGGCTGACAGCCTCGGCGGGCTCGGTGGGCGCGGAGGTCTCGCCGGCTCCTAGCGCGCGACTGAGCGCGGTCGGGGCTGCGGCGCCCGTCGCAAGCAGGTCCACACGCTGCGCGCCGCACCCCACGCAGTGCACGTACAGCAGCGTGCCGTCGGTCGTTCGGTGTCGAGATCGCGTCACCCAGGCGTGCTCATGTGCCAGGGCGGGACGAGACGGATCCGGAGGCGCGAGCGGAATCGACGCGGTGTCGGCAGAGGATGCGGCGGTCATGCCTCCACGATGATGTAATGCCATTATGCATCTCAACCCTTACGGTGAGTACGCGGTGCTGATGGCCGCATCGCTCGCCAACGATTGGCCGTCCGATCGTGCCGGCATCGAGGAACGCACCCGCGATTTCGGGATGACGATGGTCTTCCCCGCGGGTCCCGGGGATCACGCCGACACGCGAAGGGTGATCGACGACTGGCTCCGCGTCGTTGATGCGTCGGCGCCGGAAGAGCGCGCGGTGCTGTTGAACGCGGAGATGGCGGCCGCGGCGGCGTATCCGCGGCTCACGGATCACGACGGCGAGGGCTGGCATCTGCACTACCGCGGCGAGGAGGATTCGCTGCCGCGCGTGCTGCGCGCCGTGATCATGGTCGGCACATCCTTGCACCTGGTCACGCGGGGGATGTCCCGGCTCGGGCGCTGCGCGGCAGCGCCGTGCACGAACGTCGTGGCCGATGTGACCCGCAACGGACGGCAGCGCTACTGCTCCGTGCGCTGCGCCAATCGCGACGCCGTGCGGAGGCACCGCGCGCGACGAGTGTAGAACGCGAACTCCGGCGTGCCGCCGAAGCGGGGGTCAGGAAGGAGGACGGAGTCCTGACCCCCGCTCATGACGATCAGGGTGTGCTGGTCACGGCTGCGGGTAGTAGTCCTTGCTTCCGACGGCCCCGTCGATCCTGAAGCCGCCGTCCTTGTAGATGACCTTCGTCACGCCGAGGTTCGGGACGCCTGCCGGGGGCATTCCTGGTGTTCCGCCATCGACCGTGCGCATGTCGGGTCCATTTGCAAAGCACTTGATCGAGATGCCGCTGGACACCACGAGGATCGCACTGTCCTTCTTCTTGGCCTTCGTGGCGATCTCGGTCAGCGCCGCGGTCATCCGGGAGTTCACGTCTGCGCAGTCCTCGGCCGGAAGGCCCAGCTGCGGAGCATCGGCCACGGCCTTGATCGCTGCCATCATGCCGTACAGGCCCTGCTGCGTGATCGCGATTCCCTGCATCGTCTGCCAACCGCCGTTCTGTCCCGTCGCGTCGGCGGGGGCCGTCGGCGCGGCGTCGTGATCGATCGTGTAGCCGAGGTGCTCGACCGCGGCCGACCACATCTCCTTGTTCTCCTTGCCCTCGTACCGGCCGAAGTTCATCTCGCGCAGGCGCCAGTCCTGGGTGACCGCGAGCCGGGCCTGGTCTGCGCCCTGCAGGAGATAGGTCGCGGTCTCGAAATGACGCTTCCCATCTCCGGAGTACGCCGCGTCGAACCTGCTCACCGTCGCCTTGAGGCGCGCGCCGACCGCGGCCGCCAGCGGGCGGCCCTCATCGAGCTTCGCGACAGGCGCGGTCGCCACGGGCTGGGTGCCGACGAGCAGCGGCGAGTCCGCCCAGCCCTGCACGGTGTCGGTCTGATTCAGGATGGTGCGTCCATGACGGGTCAGATAGATGACGACCGCCTTCTTGTCGGACTTGTCGTTGCCCGCGCTCACAGTGTCGCTCGTCGGGGCTGCGGTGGCCGGCAGTCCGGTGAGCGTGGTCGCCGCGACGATGGCCGCGGTGGCCACGGCGACGCGGATGAGGCTTCTTCTCATGAATGCTTCTCTCAATCTGCGGGGTGCTCGTCACGGCTCTGTGACGAGATCGGGGCCCGCAGCTCAAAACCTGCCATGCTCAGGTATTCGATGGCAAGCGTGTTTCTGGAACGGCGGGATCCTCCGCCGATCCTGCTGTCGCAGCCGGCCGCTGCCCGCCGAGCGCACGGCGGACTGCCGAGCGCACGGGATCGCCGCGTCGGCAACCCGTGTTCCGGGCAACAATGCGTGGCCTCGACGTCATCTGCACCCCGACGACTCAGCTGAACCCTGGGAGCACACTCCCCACCACCGAGTCGTCCCCGTCAGCGCACCCTATGGCGTGCGCTGACGGGGACGACTCGGAAGGAGAGGGGAAGTCCAGGGGGGCTAGTTCTCGCGGGGGAGCTTCGACAGGGTGGCGATCCCGTTCCACAGCGTCTGGAGCCTCGCCACCATGTCGATCGAGCGATCCAGCAGCCACTGCTGCTGCAGGCCGTCGGCGGTGGCGACGACGAGGTCGGCGACGATGTCGGCATCGACGTTCGGTCCGAACTCACCGCTGTCCTGTGCGACTCGCACCGCTTGCTTCGTCGACTGCCGGACCCACTCGTAGCGCTCGACGAAGAACTCGTGCGCCGGGTGCTTGCCGATGCTCGCCTCTGCGGAGAACTCGACGTACAACTGCACCAGTCCCGGAACCGTCGTGTTGTGCTCGATCACGCGGAGGAAGCCGGCGAAGTTCGGTTCGTTGATCCAATGGGCCTCGGTGTCGCGCTCGTCGCGAGCACGGAGCACGGCCATGTACAGCTCCTCTCGGGAGCCGAAGTGGTGCATGAGCCCCGCCTGGGTCAGCCCGACCCGACGAGCGATCTCGACGTTGGGTGCGTTGCGGCACCCCATCTCGGCGACCACATCGAGTGCGACCTCGAGGATCTCCGCCCGCTTGGCGATGCCCTTGGCATATGAGCCGCGAACCATTGGCCCTCCACAACAACCGTCATCCGTGCGGCAGCGCACCTGACGCAGAACTGCCTCGGTCGGAGTCTAGGCGATGCGGCATCAGGAGCCGACGGCGAGCGGGAGCGGCGGGCACCGACGCTGGCGGCTGCCGCTCCCGAACGCCTGATCCCGCGGTTACCGGACCTTCTTGATGGGGAAGATCACCAGAGCGCCGATCAATGCGGCCACGCCCAGCACCGAGAACCACAGGGTGTAGTTGTTGCCCGTCGGGTCGCCGACGTACACGAGGATGCCGCCCACCATCGGGGCGATCGTCTGAGGGAGCGCGTTCGCGATGTTGAACACGCCCAGGTCCTTTCCGGAGTCGTCGGGGTTGGGGAGCACGTCGACGACCAGCGCCAGATCGACTCCGACGTAGATGCCATAGGCGACGCCCATCAGTGCCTCGAGGATGTAGAACGACGGCACGTCCTTGATGAGGATCAACGACACCGTGCCGATCGCGAACAGGACCGTCGAGCTCCACACGAAGATCTTGCGGCGGTTGAGCCTGTCCGACAGTTTTCCCGCCGCGTAGGCGGCCACGACGAGGGTGCCGGTGAAGATCAGCGTGCTGAGCGAGATGACTCCCACGATGTCCGCGGGGTTCTTGATGCCGATGTGATTCTGCAGGTAGAAGAAGCGGAACGCGGTGAAGCCGAAGCTGGCGAACGTGATGAGGAATCGGGACCACCAGGCCAGCGCATAGTCGGGGTACTTCCGCGGGCTCACCCAGAAGGTCTCCCACCAGTCCCGGAACGTCGCGGCCGGCGGCTTGACGGGCAGCACCTTGTCGGGGAGGACGAAGGCGAAGAGCGCCATGGCGACGATCGCAAGCAGCGCCGGACCGACGAACATGATCACCAGATTGTTCAGGAACCACTGCGCGACGTAGACGCCGCCGACGACGCCGGCGTTCTGAGCGATGCCCAGCCAGGCGGCGACCGATCCGCGCTGGACGCGCGGAACCTGGTCCGCGAGGGTCGCGATGAACGGCGCCAGTGTCATGTTCGCGCCGAGCTGTGCGATCGACCAGCCGACGGTCGCCCACAGCAGGTCAGGACCGACCGCCATGACCCCGAGGCCGACCGTCATGATGAGCGTTCCGCCCACGATCCAGATGCGTCGGCGACCCCAGCGGCTCGTCGTGCGATCGGACAACCGTCCGAAGATGACGTTCGCGGCCGTGGCGAACAGGGCGCCGAATCCGCCGAGGACGGCCGCCGCGCCGGTGGCGCCGTTCTCGGGGATGGCCCCGGACGCCACGAGTGACGAGATCTTGATGCCGACGCCCACGATCGCCGGCCCCAGCAGTGCGACGAAGAACACGAACTGCGCGATGAACAACCACGCGACGTACTTCTTCGGGGCCGGTTCATTGGGCTCCTTGAACCAGTGATGTTCGTGTGAAACGACCGTGCTCGCCGCCGTCATCCCTGAGGGATTGCCTGCGGCTGACCCGCTGACTGAACTCATCGCTCTGCCTCCTTCGGCTGGAACGGTGTCCGCTCGTGCTCACCGTTGAGCACAAGTCGGGTGACACCAGTTCGCCTGAAAACCTAGATGACTCAGGTTTTCCATGCAAGCGGTGTTACAGAGAGTCGCCGGCGATCCGCCTCTCCTGCGCGCGGTCGAGCGAGGACAGCGGCAGCCGATCGCCGGAATAGCCGAGGGAGTCGAGCGCACTGTGAATGGTCAGCGCAAGGAGTGCGCCATCGATCGGTGGCATGCCGGGAAAGGCCACGCGCATGAGGAGCGGACCGGTCAGCAGGTCGGCGATCCAGGCGGAATCGCCGACCTGCGTGATCTCCCCGCGGTACGCGGCGCGTTCCAGGATCACTCGGGTGTAAGCGCGGCGAGGGCCGAGGTAGTGCTCGAAGAAGGGCCGACCGAGTTCAGGATCGGCTTCCACCTCGGCCAGCCAGCCCGCGATGCCCCGCGTCACCACCGGGTCGGTGAACAGGCTCTTCTGGCGTCGCTGCACTTCGATCAGGTCGTCGACGAGGGAGCCGGTGTCGATGTCGGTATCGACGCCGTGGCGGTACGCCAGCACGTGGGGGACGACCTCGGCCACGTTCTGGAAGCGGCGGTAGAACGCCGGCTTGTTCGTGCCGGCCCGTTCGATGATCGCACCGACCGTGAGGCGGGCGTACCCGCGTTCCGAGATGAGTTCGGCGGTGGCCAGCAGGATCGCGTCGTCGATCGAGCTCTTGCGGGGACGTCCGGCGGTCACCATAATGTGACTCATCGTAACGTATATAATCATCGATGAGGAGCGGGACCATGGTGTACACGCGGATCGTCCGTGCGAGAGTGCGCGCCACGTTCGACCAGATCAACGACGGCGACTATCGGACGATGGTCGACGGGCTCGCCCCCTCGTTCACCTATCGCTTCCACGGCGACCACGCACTCGGCGGGGTTCGCACGTCCAGGGAGTCGATGCTGCGCTGGTGGGAACGCGTCGTGAGACTCCTACCGGGTGCGCGATTCGAGGTTCAGGACGTGCTCGTGAACGGCGGCCCCTGGAACACGCGCATCGCCGTGCGGTCCCTTGTCTCGGGTGACCTGCCGGACGGCACTCGTTACGAGAACACGGTCTTCCAGTTCATGACGCTGGTGTGGGGCCGGGTGTCCTCGGTCGAGACCGTCGAAGACCTGCAGGTCCTCGAACGCGCATTGGAGGCGGTGGCCTCAGTCGGGGTCGAGGAGGCGCGCGCCGCGCCCATCGTGGACTGAGTCCGCGACTTCAGCCGCCGGCCGGGGATGCCGGCGGCCCTTCAGCCCGGCCGTCAGTCGTACATGCCGACGTTGATCGGACCCGTCAGGTCGGGCGGAGCGGCCCGGAAGCCGCGCGTCTTGACGAGCAGGTAGACGACCCCGATCGCGGTCCAGGCGCCGCCGATGATCATCGAGATCCCGTCCAGGCTCAGCCAGAGTGCCACGTTGATCACGACGCCGATCGCGGGGATGACGACGAAGCCGATCCAGGATCCGATCGTGCGCTTCGAGATGAACCGGAAGAACACGAAGATCACCGAGAGGTTCACGAACGTGAAGGCGATGAACGCGCCGAAGTTGATCATCGACGACGCCTGCGCGAGGTTCACGAACAGCGCGGTCAGGGCGATCGCGGCGACGATGAGGACGTTCGCGACCGGGACTCCGGTGCGCGGGTTCACGCGGCTGAACAGGCGCTTGGGCAGGGCGCCGTCGCGGCCCATCGCGTACAGCAGGCGCGCCGCGCTCATCTGCTGCGTGATGCCGCAGCCCAGCACCGCCATCATGTAGCCGCCGACGAAGATCGCCTGGAATGCGGCGCCGCCGATGTACTTGGCGATCTCGGGGGAGGCGCCGACGATGTTCTCCAGCTTCGTGACGTCGGGGAACAGTGTCTGCATCACGTAGGTCACGGTGAGGAAGAACGCACCGGCTGCGGCGACGATGATGAAGATGGCCCGGGGGATGTCCTTGGTGGGACGCTTCGCCTCCTCCGCGAGGGTGGAGACGGCATCGAAGCCGAGGAACGACAGGGCCAGGATGGCGGCGCCGCCGGCGAGGGCCGCGGCCTGGACGTCGTCGGAGAAGAACGGTCGCATCGTGAACGCCGCACCGTTGGCGCCGTTCGCGATGTTCACGACCGCGAGCACCACGAAGAGCACGGCGACGACGAGCTGGATCCCGACGAGGATGACGTTCATGCTGGCCGCGAGACGCACGCCGACGAGGTTGAGCGCCGTGCAGATGCCGACGGTGAGCAGCACCCATACCCAGAACGGCACGCCGGGGGCGATCGCGCCCATGTAGATCCCGGAGAGGATCGCGTTGATCATGGGCAGCAGCAGGTAGTCGAGGGTCGCTGCCCAGCCCACCAGGAAGCCCACGGACGGATGGATGCTCTCCTTGGCATAGGTGTACGCGGATCCGGCGATCGGGAAGAAGCGGACCATGCGCGAGTAGCTGAACGCGGTGAAGAGGACCGCGACCAGCACCACCAGGTAGGCGAGCGGCACGTGGCCGCTGGTCTGGTCGGCCACGATCCCGAACATGTCGAACACCGCGAGCGGCGCCATGTAGGCGAGGCCGATGAAGACGAGGTGGCGCAGTTTCAGGGTGCGCTTGAGTGCTCCCTGCTCGTGCGTGACGACGTGGGCGAGCTGATCGTCGCCGGCGGCGACAGCGGAATGGGATGGCAGCGTTGACATCGTGGGGATCGTCCTCAGTGGGTGTGCGAGTGGCAGTGGTGGTCGGCGGCGGGCTCGGTGCAGCTCTGCCCGGCTCCGCCCGGGTCCTGGACGGGCGCCGCGGCCGCGGCGCCGCCGAGCTCGCCGCGGGCGTCATGCACCGCGGTGCCGCCGACGACGGTGAGGTCGGCGCGCTGGGCGAGGATCTCCGCGGGCTCCATGGCGTAGAGATCGCCCGACCACACGACGAGGTCGGCGAGGTATCCGGTGCGGAGCATCCCGAGGCTGTTCTCGTGGTGGAACGCTCCCGCGCCGCCCTTCGTGTAAGCCTCGAGCGTGCGGTCGAGATCGAGGCGCTCATCGGCGGTCCAGGCGTCGCCGCCGTCGAGACGCGCGCGGGTCATCGCGCTGTAGACGCCGACGAGCGGATCCATCTCGCCCACCTGCCAGTCGCTCGAGAACGTGACGCGCGCGCCGGAGTCGACCATGGAGCGGAACCGCCAGGCACGATCCCAGCGTGCTTCTCCGACGTTCTCCATCCAGGTGCCTGCGACGAGGTCGGGGGAGGCGTGGCGAGGCTGCATCGCCGCGACGACGCCCAGGTCGCGGAAGCGGGGGAGGTCCTCCGGGGCCAGGCACTCCACGTGCACGATGCCGTGCCGGGCGTCTCGCGTGCCGTTGGCGCGCTGGGCGGCCTCGATCGCGTCGAGGGTGAGCCTGATTCCCCAGTCGCCCGTCGCGTGCGTGTGCACCTGGTAGCCCAGGCGATCGAGCTCGACGAACAGCCGGGTGAACTCGAGCGGCTCGAGGCTCGTGTGCCCGCGATGACCGGGACGGTTCGCGTAGTCCTCCAGCATCGCCGCGGTGTGCGGCTCGATCACGTCGTCGGCGTACAGCTTCACCATGCCCAGACGGAAGCGGTCGTGCTGCGGGGTCTCTTTGATCGCCTCGGTGATCCGGGAGCGGAAATCGCCGTCGGATCCCACCGGGTGGTAGATCGCCGCGATCGTCCGCGAGGTGAGCTTGCCCTCGCGCTCGGCCCGGTCGAACAGCGGCAGCTCGGCGAGCGGAACCTGCGGCTCGACCACGGTCGTGATGCCGAAGCGCCGGGCCATGTCGAGGCTGTTCACGATCTTGCGGTAGCGCCGGTCGGGGGAGTACATCGGGATGTCCCGCTGCAGCTCGGCGAGGCCGTCGGTCGTCATGGCGCTCGTGTAGAAGTCGGTGACCCAGCCCGTCGGCTCGCCCGTGCGGTGGTCGATCTCGGGGTTGCCCCAGGCGATGTCGCCGCCGCCCAGGATGCCGAGCTTCGCGAGCGCCGGCCGGTTCAGCCACACCGAATGCTGGTCGTAGGTGGTGATGAAGACAGGCCTGTCGGTGACGCCGGCGAGGTCATCGGCGCGCGGACGGCGCCCTTCGACGACCGAGTAGAGGGCGTTCTCGGCGCAGATCCACTCCAGGCCGGGGTGCGCCTCGGCGAACTTCGCGATGCGCGAGCGCACGACGTCGAGGCTCTGCACCTGGTCGAGGCTCACGGCGAGGTCGTCGTAGCCGAGTAGCAGGTGGTTGTGGGTGTCGGCGACGCCGGGGGTGACCAGGCGGCCCTCGAGCGCGACCGTGCGCAGGCTCGCCGGTGCCTCCGCAGCGGAGCCCACGTAGGTGATCCGGTCGCCCGTGATGCCGATGGCCTCGGCCCACGGCTGCTCGGGATCGAAGGTGCGGACGCGTCCGCCGGTGTAGAGGGTGTCGACCGCCATGTCGGTGCTCCAACGTCTCGGGGCGGCGCTGCTCAGGAGGAGCCGCCGCAGTTCTTTGACTCAAGAGTAAATTAATTCACTCAGATGTCAAGAAACTCTTCCGATCGGATCCGGATCCCTCGACGGGACTGCGATACTGGCTTCATGGCACGCCCGAGCACCCAGGAGCAGCGCCGTCGCGAAGTGGTCGACGCGGCGCTCGACGCCGCCGCCGAGCACGGGCTGCGCAACCTCTCGCTGACGGATGTCGCGAATCAGGCCGGGGTCACCCGGGGCGCGCTGCTGTACTACTACGAGGATCTCGATGCGATCCTGGTCGAGGCCCACGCCGCCGGCATGCGCCGGGTGGGCGAAGAGCGCGAGGCTCTCGTGGCCCAGGCGGAGCGCCCGGCCGAGCAGCTCGCGATCGCGATCCGCGCCGGTCTGCCGAGCGGCCCGGACGACGCGCTCATGCGACTGCTCTACGAGTTCGACGTGCTCGCGGGCAAGTCGCCGCTGCACGACGAGCTCGTGCAGCGGCTCTACGGCGAGCAGCTCGGGCTGTACCGGCGGATCCTGCAGGCCGGTGCGGACGGCGGAGACTTCGCGCTGACCGGCCCGATCGACGACATCGCGATGAACTTCGTCGCCCTGGAAGACGCCTACGGCCTGCACATCGTGGCCGGCGGCAGCATCTCGGTCGCCGACGCGGAGCGGGCCATCGCCCTGTTCGCGCGGCAGGCTGGTGCGCCGCTGCCCGGAGGTGCGGCGCGGGAGTAGCCGTCAGCTCACCGCCTCGCCCGCAGGTGCCGGCGCTGCGAGAGGCCGCGCTTCTGCCGCCTGCTCGCGAAGCCCCCACGGCCACGCCGCCGCGACGGCGAGGAATGCCGCACAGAGCAGGAGGAAGAGTCGGTAGTCGCCCGTCGTGTCGTGCGTCACGGCTCCGAGCAGGGTGCTCACGCCTCCTCCGAGTGCGACGGCCACCATGCCGACGCTCAGCGCGCGCCCGTTGACCGCGCTCGGCAGATAGTGCGACACGACGAAGGCGAGCATCGCCGTCTCCGTCCCGGTCGCGACGCCGATTCCGGTGGTGATGACGATGTCGGACGGCCCAGGGGGCAGCAGAGCCAGGGCGAGCAGCGCCGTCACCGGGATGGCGAGCATGAGGCTCGCGAGGGGGCGGGTGGGGATGCGATCGAGCAGCAGCCCGGCCGCGAGGTTGCCCACCAGCAGTCCGACGCCGAGCAGGCTCTGCCCCATCACCGCCTCGGCCGCGGTGTGCGTCCGCTCCTCCAGGAGAGGCACGAGGTGACCCTGAATGCCGCCGTACCCGAGCGCGGCGAAGAAGCCCCAGCCGAGGATCGCGTAGAGGGTGCGGCTGCGGAACAGGGTGCCCCAGCCTGCGGGGCGGGTCGTGCCGGTGGGGGACGAGACGCCCGTGTGCGCAGGCCGGATGAACAGGAGCGCGGGAAGCGCGGCGAGGACCGCGGTCTGCACGCCGAGCGCGGCGAAGGCTCCTTGCCAGCCGATGGCGCCGATGAGCGCGCCGGCGATGAGGGGGTTGGCGATCGCGCCGAGGCAGGCGCCGGCGAACAGCATTCCGAGGGCGGCGCCGTGGCGCTCCGAGAACGCGGCGCCGACGGCTTTGGCCAGGGGGACCGCGCTTGCGCCGAAGCTCGCGGCATAGGTCACGAGGAACCCCACGGCGAACCCGATCCGGCCGACCGGCAGAAGGCCGACGGCGAGCAGGGACACCACCTCGACGATCAGCGCCGTGATGACCAGCGCGCGCAGATTCAGGCGGTCGGCGGCCCATCCGGTCACGGGGATCAGCACAGGCGAGAGCAGCGTCGCGATCGTGAGGACGCCATAGGTCTCGGTGCGCGACCAGCCGAACTCGTGCTCGATCGCCGCGGAGAACACGCCGAAGGTCTGCACGAGGAATCCGACGGCGCTGAAGGCGAGGACCAGCGAGGCTCCGGCGAGAAGCCGCCAATCGCCGCCGGGCCGGACAGGGGAGTCGGCGTGAGTGGTCATGCCTCCCCTCCTCTCCACGTCGATCCGGCCCAGATCGGCGGTGTTCGCCGCTGCCACGGGCTCGCCGCTTCCAGCTGGGCGCACAGACGCAGCAGCTCGGCTTCGCCCGCGGCGCGCCCCACGAGCTGTACGCCGATCGGCAGGCCGCCGGTGCTGTGCGGGACCGGGATCGAAGCGGCCGGGTGCCCTGTCACGTTCAGGAGCGGCGTGAAGGCCGAGTAGTCGCGCAGCACCCGGTACGAGTAGTCGACGGCGGTCTCGTCGGTGCCGGAGGGATCGAACTCGCCGATCAGCGGTGCCGGTGTGACGGCAGCGGGGGTCAGCCAGAGATCGAACGCGGCGAAGTAGTCGTCGACCGCGTGCGTCGCGGCGCGGAAGACCTGATCGGCGTCGAGCAGGTCGGCCACCGTCACCGTCTCGCCATGGCGCCGGTAGCGCGACGTCATGAGTTCCAGCTCCTCTGGTCCGGCGGGCCGCCCGAGCATCCGCTCGAGGCGATCGATCGACCAGGGCACGGCGTGCGTCCACGCCCGCAGGAACGCGTCGAAGAACCCGGCCCAGGTGACGGCCGGGGAGGCCTCGGCGACGTCATGGCCGAGGCCTTCGAGCAGGGCCGCGGTGCGGCCGACGGCTTCGGCGCAGTCCGGGCCCGCTGTCGCGAAGCCGGGGAGCGCAGTGGCGAAGCCGATGCGGAGCCGCCCCGGCTCCCTGCCGACCTCGGTCGCGAACGGCCGGGACGCCGGCGGGATCAGATACCGGGCCCCCGGATGCGCCCCTTGCGTGGCGTCGAGGAACGCGGCCGAGTCGCGCACGGTGCGCGTCGTGACATGGTTCACCGAGAGGTTGAAGAAGTGGTTGGCCTCGAACGGCGTCCGGCCACGGCTGGGCTTCAAGCCGAAGACCCCGGTGCAATGCGCGGGGGTGCGGATCGAACCGCCGCCGTCCCCGCTCGTGGCGACAGGAACGATGCCCGCGGCGACGGCCGCAGACGCCCCGCCGCTGGATCCGCCCGACGACCGGGAGGGATCCCAGGGGTTGCGTGTCGCGCCGTGCAGCCGCGACTCGGTCACCGCGTAGAGGCCGAACTCGGGCGCCGTCGTCGCGCCGACGAAGGCGACACCGGTCGCGCGGATACGAGCGGAGAACAGGTCATCGGCGGGAACGGTCCGGCCCGCGAGCAGGCGCGACCCCGCTCCGAGCGGACCACCGGCCCTGCCATGCCCGGACTTGCTGAGCACGGGCACGCCGGAGAAGGGGCTGCCGGGCGTCCACGGCGCGGCCTCGTCGATCGGGCCGACGAGAGCGTTGATCGCGGGGTTCACGGCCTCGGCGGCCGACGCCGCGCAGGCGGAGAGCTCAGCCGGTCTGACCTCGCCCTTGCGGAGGAGGACCGCCAGGCCGGTCGCGTCCTGACGTGCGTACTCGTCGAGCCTCATCGTCCGACCTCTCCTGCGGCGCTCGCCGAGGCGACAGGGCGCAGCGCATGGTCCAAGAACTCGAGCGTGCTGTCCGCGACCAGGGCGAGCATCCGTCCGGCGTCGACCGTGCCCAGCTCGAGCAGCCGACGGGCGGGACCGGAGCCGAATTCGACCAGGTCGGTGAAGGCGTGGTGCCGGGCGTCGGGGACGAGTACGCGCTGCACCGGGGCGTGTGATCCCGGTGCCGCGTAGTGGAGGTCGGTGATGACCCTGCCGGAGCGCAGTCGCGACCCGGCAGACGACATGACCAGCATCGGGACCCGGGCGTCATGCAGACGCAGCAGCTCTCCCTGTTGCAGTCCGTCGAGGTTGACCGCGGCCGAGACCCGCAGGTCGACCTGGGCGAGGTTCGCGCTCGTCGACCCTCCGAACGACATGCCGACCAGCGCCAGGCGCGACCAGTCGGCGGCGTCGAGCAGCTGTGCGGCGGTGGCGTCCACGCGCCGCGCACGCCCTTCCGCGGAGGTCAGCGCATCGAGGACGGCGGAGAGGTGACGGATCCACCGCGCGTTCTCGGCGGCCTGCGCATCGACCGTGGCCGCACGGGCCAGTGCGGCGTCTTCGGCGGCGACGGTCCGGGCGGTCAGGAGGGCCGCGATCGTGCGCATGAACTCGGGGCTGGTGAGCCGGCGTCGCTCCGTCGGGGTCATCACGCGCTCGGATCCGTCCGGGCCGGCGATCGCGGCGGCGGCTCCGGGATAGGCGACGGAGACGACGACGTACCCCGCCGACGCCAGATGCTCGCACAGATGCGTGTTCTGCCCGACGAACCCCGTGAAGCCGTGGGAGAAAACGACGACCGGTGCGCCCGTCGTCGCGGGTGCGGCGTCGGGACGCGAGGCCGTGCGCCGCGTGCCGAGCGCGCGCACCCCTGGTGCGGAGAGCAGTGCGCGCAGCCCGCGCACCATCGTCCGCTGTTCGTCCGGGCCGCCGAAGTACTCGCGCGGATCCCCGCCGGTTCCCGCGACCGCCGGATACCAGATCCGGATCACCCCGTCGGTGGGCGCAGGGCCGAGACCGGAGATCAGGGCATCCCGCACGCCGACCGGATGCGGACCGGTGGGCGTCCGCCAGGTCGGCGGAACCGCCGTGCGGCGGGTCAGTCGGATCAGTGCGCGGCGGACGGGGGCGACGATCGCGCCCCGGATCGCCAGCGCCACCCGAAGAGGCCTCGTTGCCCACTCGCTCATGAGCGCTCCTTTTCGATCAGTTGATCGGAATTATATTCCGATCATCCGATCTGTAAAGTGGGGAGCGTGACTTCAGAGCATCCGCCCGCAGCGAGGGGCCGACCGCGCAAGCTCACGGCTGACGCCGTCATCGACGCCGCGGTCTCGCTCATCGTCGAGGACGGCTTCGCATCGCTCTCGACCCGCTCGCTGGCGAAGCGCTTGGGTGTGCGCTCCTCGACGCTCTACTCGTACTTCGCGTCGGTCGAGGAGATCGCGGACGCCGCCGTCTCCCGGATGCTCGACGACATCCGCGTTCCCGACCTCGCCATCGCCGCCGACCCCGTCGGCGCCCTGGTCGCGCTGTTCGTGGATCTGCGGGTCCTGCTCATCGCCCACCCCGAGGCCATCCCCGCGCGCCTCGACTCCCGGCCCTGGGCGCAGATGGTCGGCATGGTCAACGCGCTGCTCCGTCAGTTCCTGGAGCGGGGGCTCACGGTCGAGCGCGCCGCCGCCTGCTACGAGGCGCTGATCGGCGTCACCATGGCCAGCGCGGCCACCGCCCGGCGCGCGCAGCAGGCGTCGGCCGCCGAGGTCGACATGCTCCTGACCGAGCTCGACCCGACCGATACCGACACGCTGCTGCGCCTGCGCACCTGGGCGAGTGAGCCCGACGATGTGCGTTTCCGCGGCACCGTCCGCGAGCTCGTGCGCTGGATGCTGCCGACTCTCGGAGAAGGCGGGCAGCCCGACCCGGCGTGAGCCGCGCTCCGACGCGGCGGGGTGCTGATAGCCGACGGGGTTGGTCCTAGACCTGCATATGCATCGCAGAAGTGAACAATGGCAATCGCCTCGACGTCTCGGCGCTGTGCACCGAAGCTGAGGGGACGGCCCTCCGCCGGTCGTCTCACAGAGTGGGAGCCGTGGCGGCACAAGCATCCACATGACGGAGTGCCATCGCGATGCTTCGCCAGTTGCCTCCCATCCGCTCATATGTGACGATCGCGTGGCAGTTGCGGCAGCGGACATCGCACTTCGCGATCTCGTCCGCAATGATTGCGATGCTGAACCCGTCGCGCACGAGCTGCATGACGCCGTCGCGCTTACCGCTGTTCGGCCGATGATCGAAATCAAGCACTCGTAGATCTTCGACGCCGCAGCCGACGCAGGGATGATCGGCGAGGTAGTCCGCCACGAACGCGCGGCTCTCGTGGCGCTGGGCGTGCGTTCGCGCGCGGATGACGGCCAAGTGGCGGTCGCGGTTCTCCCTGTAGTAGCGCCGCGAAGATTCACGATTGCAAGCACGGCACACTTCTTGGCGACCATCGATGCGCGATGACTTTCGATTGAACTCTGTCAGCGGCTTGACCTGATTACATGTGCCGCACCGCTTTTCGGACGCCGTCGCTTCAGCCTGCTCACGGTTCTGCCTCATGCTCGGCCCTCCCGTCGATGACAGGACGATAAGCGGAACCGCGGACGTTCCGGCGATCAGAGTGACAAGAGGGGCCCGGTCATTCGATGACCGGGCCCCTCTTCACGGTGGGCCCCGTGGGGCTCGAACCCACGACCCGCGGATTAACCTGCCACTTCGGCTTTCGCCGCCGCCCGGTGGGCGTTCGTGGTCTGGACTGTCCCTTCACCCTGGCTTTCGCTGTAGGTGCCACCCGTCCAGTCTCTACACCTTCCGGACTCGCGTCCGGCTTGGCTCGGGATTGCCAACTGGTCTCCCAGGAAGGGTTCCCCGACTTTGAGTGGTGTCATCCCCGGGGTTTCCCCCGAGGCGCTCCTATTGTGTTGAAGTCCGATGCTCTGCCAACTGAGCTAGAGGCCCGTACTCCCGAGTCTATCGGTCGCGACTGGGTGCCCTGCGTCGGGCAGCGCGCGTAGCCTGGGTCGGTGCCCGCACCCTTCCACCGCCCCGTCCGCCTCTCGCCGGAGACGTTCGACTACCTGCTCGGATCCCACGATCCGGCGGAGCAGACGCGGATGGCGCACGCCACGGCGTCGGCGCTCCTGACACGGGTGAGGGCGGACGACAGCGGAGTCAGTGCGGAGCGTCTTGTCGCGTACGCGACCGAGCACGGCATCGACGAGGTCGCGGAACTCTGGGCGAAGAGTCCCGCCGTGTCCCTGCCCGGGGCACTCTGGCGGTTGTATCTGCTGCAGGCGTCGATCCACGCCGACGCCTCCCTGGCCGCGCTCCTGCACGAGCGGGGGCGCATCGAGCTGCCCTCGGTCGACGCACTGGTCGCGGGGGCGCCGGTGCCGGCCGGCCCGGAGGAGCTCGTCGGGCTGATCGACACGATCCTGCACGGCGCGTTCTCCGGCGACTTCGCGATCGCGCTCGAGCGGGCGGCCGCGTTCTGCCGGGTGCAGGCCTCGGGCGCGACCCACGTCGCCGACGACTACGAGCACACCGAACCGGCGCGCGCGAGCGAACTCACCACCCGCGCGTCGCGCCTCAGCGCCTATGCGCAGGACCTCACCGCCTCCGCCGGAGCCTGGCGCGACGGATCGCTGAACTGAGCGGATCCCGGCCGGCTCCCGGGTTAGGCTGGAGCCGATGATGACCAGTCAGGCCCGCGCGGGCCGTTCCCGGATCGGCGATCTGGTCGCCGACTGAGCCGCGCCCCTCCTCGCTCTGCCCGTCCCCGACAGTGCAGAACAGACACAGAGGAGAGACATGACAGCGCATTTCAACCACACGATCATCGCGTCCACCGACGCCGCGGAGATGGCGGAGTTCTACCGCGACCTGCTCGAAGCCGATGAGGCCCCGTCCTGGGGCCCGTTCACGAACGTGCAGATCGGAGGCGGGATCCTGCTGCAGTTCGCGGCCCCGCCGATCGAGTTCCCGCCGCAGCACTACGCCTATCTCGTCGACGACGAGCTCTTCGATCGCGCCTACGCGACGATCACCGAGCGGGGGATCGCGCACTGGGCGGATCCGCAGCGCGCCAGGCCGGGCGAGATCAATCACGAGCACGACGGCCGAGGGGTGTACCTGCTGGATCCGTCAGGGCACTATCTCGAGCTGATCACGCGCCCGTACCTGTGAGATCGGGGGCCGCAGTGGCCGGGGCATGAAGAAGCCGGGCCGCAAGAACGCCTCTCGGCGGAAGGCCGCTCGCAGCGGCGAAAAATGGAGCCCGGGGTTATGCGGCCCGGCCGATCAAGTGTAACGCGTCGGGGGCGGCGGTATTCCCGTCGTCCCCGACGCCGGGCGGGTCGTCCACGCCCTAGGCTCGGACCATGGCCGCAGCCCGATTCGCCCTGCTGATCACGCCCGCCGAGTCCACGGACGAGGAGCGGGCGGATTTCAGCGACAGCTTCCGCAGGATCGATCCGAGCGCTCCGGCGCTCAGCGTGGGCGAGCTGAGCACGCAGCGCGGCGACGGCATCTTCGAGTCGATCGGCGTCATCGACGGCCACGCCCAGGAGGTCGAGCCGCACGTGCAGCGACTGGCTCATTCGGCCGCGCTGTGCGACCTGCCCGAGCCGCACCGCGAGCAATGGCGGCAGGCTGTGGCGCTCGCGGCCGCGGAGTGCGGCCCCGGCGAATGGGTGATCAAGCTCATCCTGAGCCGCGGCGTCGATCACGGACCGGCGCCCACCGCCTGGGTCACCGCCGCGCCGGCCGCGGACTTCGCCGCCGCGCGCACGGAGGGCATCCGCGTCGTCACGCTCGACCGCGGCTACGACAGCGGCGCCGCCGAGCGCTCGCCGTGGCTGCTGCTCGGGGCGAAGACGCTCTCGTACGCGGTGAACATGGCGGCCCTCCGCGAGGCCCACCTGCGCGGAGCCGACGACGCGATCTTCGTCACCACGGACGGCGTCGTGCTCGAGGCGCCCACCGCATCGCTCATCCTGCGTTGCGGCGACCGCTTCGTCACTCCCGCCCCGCACGGCGGGATCCTTCAGGGCACCACCCAGATCAGCCTGTTCGCGCATCTGGAGGCGCAGGGGTATGCCACGGAGTACGCGACCGTGCCCACCGCCGATCTCGCGACCGCCGATCAGGCCTGGCTCCTTTCCAGCGTGCGCCTCGCCGCACCGATCACAGCGATCGACGGCGTGGGCCTCGCGGTCGACCACGCCTTCACCGACGGCTTGAACGCCTACCTCCTCTCCGCGCGCGACTGAGCTGCTCCGGCGCGCGGGTCGGGCGCGTCGCTGGCCGGGAGCGGTCTCAGCGCACCCATAGAATTCCCCCATGAGCTCACTCTGGAAACGCGCCGTCGCGACGACGACCATCGCTCTTGTCGCAGGATTCGGCATCACCGCCTGCAGTTCCGGGGGAGGCACCGCGACCGAGAGCACCAAGAGCTCCGTCGAACAGCAGCAGACCGGCAAGAAGCCGATGACGGCAGGCGATTTCGCTCAGCGGGTGAGTGACGCCATGTCGGCGGCGAAGACCGCGCACATCACCCAGACCATGTCGACGCAGGGGAAGGACGTGTCCTCGACCGGCGAGTTGATGATGGACCCGGATCCGCAGAAGCTGCGCATGCATCTGAACATGTCCGTCGGTGGGCAGGAGGTCAAGGTGTTCCTCGTCGACGGCACCTTCTACATGAACATGGGCGCGATGACCCAGGACAAGTACGTCAAGATCTCGACCGATGGCAGCAACCCCCTCGCCGCTCAGATGCAGGCCATGCTCGGGCAGAGCAACGCGGCGAATCAGATGAAGAACGCCGCTGCGGCAGTGAAGGAATTCACGGTCGCCGGCACCGAGAAGGTCGACGGGGCTGACACCACGCACTACGCCCTGACCCTCGACACCAAGAAGCTGCTTGCCGCACAGGGAGTGCAGGCGGCTCAGGCAGCGCAGATCGGTGACACGCTCACTTACGATCTGTACATCGACGGCAAGGATCTGATCCGTCGCGCGGTGATGAACATGGGCGCTGCGAAGACGACGATCGAGTACTCCCAGTGGGGTGAGCCGGTGACGATCGAGGCGCCGGCAGCCGATCAGCTTATCGAGATGCCCGGTATCTGACCCGACATGCGATGAAGAAGGCCTCCGGACGAGGGAAGGTCCGGAGGCCTTCCGCGTCGCTCGCACGGATCCTCGCCTCCGGGTGGCGGGGAGCTTCGCGAGAGGGCTGGTCGGCCGAGGGGGATGGTCGTAGTCTGCCCCCATGGCAGAGCAACCGTCCGCTCCGGCGGCTTACGACGATCTCCGCGCCGTGTTCGTCAACTGCACCCTGAAACGCAGCCCCGAACTCAGCCACACACAGGGCCTGATGGATCGCAGCATCGCGCTCATGCGGTCACAGGGCGTCACCGTCGACAACATCCGCTTCATCGATCACGACGTCGCCACCGGCGTCTATCCCGACATGCGCGAGCACGGCTGGGCGAGCGATGAGTGGCCGGACGGGATCTGGCCGCTGATCGACGCTGCGGACATCCTCGTGGTGGGCGGGCCGCTGTGGCTCGGGGACAACGCCTCGATCACCCGCAAGCTCATCGAGCGGCTCTACGCGATGAGCGGTCTGTTCAACGACAAGGGCCAGTACGTCTACTACGGCAAGGCCGGCGGCGCGATCATCACCGGCAACGAGGACGGCGTGAAGCACGCCGCGATGTCGATCCTGTACAGCCTGCAGCACATCGGATTCACGATCCCGCCCGCGGCGGATGCCGGCTGGATCGGTGCCATCGGACCCGGCCCGAGCTATCTGGATCCGGGTTCGGGCGGCCCGGAGAACGACTTCACGAACCGCAACACCACGTTCATGACCTGGAATCTGCTGCACACCGCGCGCCGGCTCAAGGATGCCGGGGGCATCCCCGCCTACGGGAACCTCCGCAAAGCCTGGAACGAGGGCGAACGCTGGGGCTACGAGGCCAATCCCGAGTACCGCTGATCGCGGCGTCCCGCGACGCACGAGGGGCCCGGCGCCGCAGCGCCGAGCCCCTCGTGACGGATCAGGCCGGAATCACCCGAAGCGGCCGGAGACGTAGTCCTCGGTCGCCTGCTCCTTCGGCGACGTGAAGATCGTCGCGGTGTCGGAGAACTCGATGAGCTTGCCGGGCTTGCCCGTGCCGGCGATGTTGAAGAAGGCCGTCTTGTCGCTCACGCGCGAGGCCTGCTGCATGTTGTGCGTCACGATCACGATCGTGAACTCGTTCTTCAGCTCGGTGATGAGCTCCTCGATGGCGAAGGTCGAGATCGGGTCGAGGGCCGAGCAGGGCTCGTCCATCAGCACGACCTGCGGGGAGACGGCGATGGTCCGCGCGATGCAGAGACGCTGCTGCTGACCGCCGGAGAGACCCGCTCCCGGCTTGTCGAGGCGGTCCTTGACCTCGTTCCACAGGTTGGCGCCGCGCAGCGACTTCTCGACGAGGTCGTTCGCGTCGGAGGCGGAGATCCGCTTGTTGTTGAGGCGGACCCCGGCCAGCACGTTCTCCTTGATCGACATCGTCGGGAAGGGGTTCGGCCGCTGGAACACCATGCCCACCTGGCGGCGCACGAGCACCGGGTCGACGCCGGGCGCGTACAGGTCCTCGCCGTCGATGTACACGTTCCCCTTGACGGTCGCGCCGGGGATGACCTCGTGCATCCGGTTGAGGGTGCGCAGGAACGTCGACTTCCCGCAGCCCGACGGGCCGATGAAAGCGGTCACCGTGCGGGGCTCGATGTTCATGGACACACCCTCGACGGCGAGGAAGTCGCTGTAGAAGACGTTCAGATCGTTGACTTCGATGCTCTTGGACACGCTGCGTGCCTTCCTGAGTTAGCGGCTCTTCGGCGCGAATGCCTTCGCGACGATCCGAGCGATGAGGTTGAAGATGACGACGACGATGACCAGCAGCAGGGCGGCGCCCCAGGCCTGCGCCTGAGAGGCCGGGATGTCCTTGCCCGGGAAGCTGTAGGCCGTGTAGGCCATCACCGGAAGGGTCTGCATAGGCCCGCTGAAGGGATTCGCGTTGAAGTTGTCGGTGAAGCTCGCGGCGATGAAGATCGGTGCGGTCTCGCCGATGACGCGGGCCACCGCGAGGACGACGCCCGTCACGATGCCGCTCGCGGCCGTGCGGAGCACCACCTTGATGATGGTCGTCGCTCGCGGCACGCCGAGCGCCAGCGAGGCCTCCCGCAGCTCGTTCGGCACCAGCCGGATCATCTCCTCGGTGGAGCGGATCACGATCGGGATCATCAGCACGCAGAGGGCGATCGAGGCGGAGAAGCCGCTGAACGCCTTCGGGCCGACGATGAGCGCGAACAGCGAGAATGCGAAGAGACCGGCCACGATCGAGGGGATGCCCGTCATGACGTCCACGAGGAACGTGATCGTGCGGCGCAGCGGGTTGCTCGGCTGCGCGTACTCCGTCAGGTAGACGGCGGCGAGGATGCCGATCGGCACCGAGATCAGCGCGGCGATCCCGGTGATGATCAGCGTTCCGACGACCGCCTGCAGCGCGCCGGGGGTGTTCGTCACGGCGAGCGTGTTCGGATCGAACACGCTTCCGCCGACCTTGGTCACGAAGTCCCAGGTCAGCACCTTGAGCCCCTGCGCCACCACGGTCCAGAGCGTCGAGATCAGCGGAGCCACGGCGAGGACGAAGGCGCACACCACGAGGCCGCGGACGATGCGGTCGACGGCCTTGCGGCGGCCCTCAACGATGCCGGATCCGATGCCGACGGCGATGAGGTAGATCACGGCGGTGAGCACGAGCCACACCGCCGGGTTGAACAGCTGGATCACCAGGAGCACGGCCGCCACGACGACGGCGGTGCCGATCGCGAGCACGGGTTCGATCCAGCGGGGCAGCTGTCCGCTGGTGAGGCTCAGCGGCTGTGCCGCGGCCGGCGCAGGACTGACGGCGGTCATACGCGCTTTCCAATCTTCGGCGACGTGCGTGCCTTGCGGTCGGAGCGGCCGAGGATGCCGCGAGCGATCATGTTGACGGCGAGCGACACCACGAAGAGCATGAGGCCGGTGCCGATCAGCGCGGAGCGCTGCAGGTCGGTGGCGATCGGGAAGTTGTTCGCGATGTTCGCGGCGATCGTCTGGGAGTTGTATCCGTCGGTGAGCACGGCGACCGAGAACAGCAGCGACGGCGAGATGATCAGCGCGATCGCCATCGTCTCGCCGAGCGCCCGCCCGAGTCCCAGAAGGATGGCGGAGACCATGCCGCTGCGCGCATAGGGGAAGACGGCCAGCCGGATCATCTCCCAGCGCGTCGCGCCGAGCGCGAGGGCGGCCTCCTCGTTCAGCCGCGGCGTCTGCAGGAAGATCTCGCGGGTCAGCGCGGTGACGATCGGCAGGATCATCACCGCGAGGACGACGCCTCCGGCGAGCATGGTCGAGCCCGTGCTCGACACCGGCCCCTGGAAGAGGGGGATCCAGCCGAAGTACTGGTTGAGGAACTCCGCGAGCGGCAGCAGGAAGGGGCGCATCACGATGACGCCCCACAGGCCGAACACGATGGACGGCACGGCGGCGAGCAGGTCGACCACATACGCGAGGCCGCTGGCGAGCCGGCGGGGCGCATAGTGCGAGATGAACAGCGCGATGCCGATCGCGACGGGGGCGCCCAGGACGAGAGCGATCAGCGCCGACCAGATGCTGCCCCAGAGCAGCGGGGCAACGTAGTTCCAGAAGCTGCCCCAGTTCTTGTTCTGGTAGCCGGCGAGGTCGGAGTTCGTCTCCCAGTTCGCCGTGATGGCGGGAAGTCCCTTGAGGATCAGGAAGATCGCGACACCGGCGAGGATCACCATGATGGACACGGCGGCCGTCGTCGACAGACCGAGGAAGAACCTGTCGCCGGCGCGACGCTTGCCGATGAGCTTCTCGGGGGCGACCGTGGTCGCCTGTTCACGCTGCGCGACGTCAGTCACGGTGCCACTCTAGATCTCGCATGTGTGTGCGCGTCTTTCTTTGTGCTCCGGCCAAGGGCAGGAGAGGGATCGGGCCAGCACGAAAACTCGGCAGGGCCTCCGAGCGGGTCGGCTGCCCTGCCCAGCCCGGGTCGGCTCCGAAGAGCCGACCCGGGCCGGCCTGATGCTTACTTGATGGTCGCGAGCGACTCCTGGGCCGCCTTCAGGACGGAGTCCGGGAGGGGCGCGGCGCCGGCGTTCTTCACGGCGACCTGCTGGCCGATCGTGCTGTCGATGAAGCCGATGTAGCTCTTCACGAGTGCGGCCTGGGCCGGGGTCTTGAACGTGGTGCACGCGATCGCGTAGGAGACCAGCGGGATCGGGTAGGTCTCGGCGGTCAGCTTCGAGTAGTCGAACTTCTTCGACAGGTCACCCTTGACGCCGTTGGAGGCGTCGACCGCGGCGACGTCGAACGTCTTCGAGACGGCCTCGGGGCTGAACGCGATGGCCTTGCCGTCCTGCAGGATCGACGCGCTGGCGAGCTTGCCGATCGCGGAGTGGTCGGCGTAGCCGATGGTGCCCGAGCCGGCCTCGACAGCCTGAACGACGCCCGAGCCGCCCTTCTGCTTGGAGACGTCGCCCTCGACCGGCCAGTCCTTGCCCGCGGGGAAGGTCCAGACGGAAGACTGCGTGCCGGCGAGGTAGTTGGTGAAGTTCGCCGTGGTGCCAGAGCCGTCCGAGCGCGCCACCGTGGTGATCTTGCCGGCGGGGAGCGCCGTGCCGTTGTCCTTGGTGATCGCCGCGTCGGACCAGTCGGTGATCTTCAGGGAGAAGATCTTCGCGATGGTCTCGCCGCTGAGCTTGAGGTCGGTCACACCCGGGACGTTGAAGACGATGGCGACGCCGTCGAGGTAGACGGGGATGTTGATGCCGCCCTCGGTGCACAGGGCCTTCGACTGCGTGGTCTGGTCGGCGTTCAGGGGCGAGTCGGAACCAGCGAAGTCGTACGCGCCGCTGAGGAAGTTGGTGACGCCGCCGCCGGAGCCCTGGGACTTGTCGTAGTTGATGGTGACGCCCTTGACCTGAGCGTTGTACGCAGCGGTCCACGCAGCCTGCGCGTTCGCCTGAGCGCTCGAGCCACCCGAGGTGATCGTGCCGGTCAGTGAGGCGTCGACCTTCGAGGTGATCGCGCTCGAGGTCGGAGCCGCAGAGGGGGAGTCGCTGCTCGTGCTGCTGGGCGTCGAGGAGCAGCCCGCGAGCGCGATCGCGGCGAGCACGCCGGCTGCGCCGATCGTGGTGATGCGGTTGAGCTTCACTATGTAAGTCCTTCGCTGTGTCGAGTGTGCCCTGGTGCAGGGCCACGCCAGACGATATGCGTCGTCTGTTACGCGATCAAAGATCGAAGGTAAACGGGGGGTGAACGACGATCTGCGCCCGTTCAGATCTTGGGCAGGTGCGTCTCGATCGAGATGATGCCGGATCCGGGGTTGGTCGCACTGAGATGCACCACGCTGAACGCCCCGACCTCGAGGGCGGAGGCGCTGCCGAGATAGGAGCCGTGCATCGTGCCCGTGGCCAGCGCGATCTCGCGCATGATGTCGGGCAGCACCGGTCCGTGACTGCACAGGACGGCGGGCTTGCCCGAGCGCACGCGCTTCCCGATCACGGTGCGCGGATCCGACAGGCCCTCCTCCCAGAGGTCCTGGCTGAGCAGATCGGTCTTGCGGACCTTGTGCCCGATGGCCTTGGACAGGGGCATCACGGTCTCCACGCAGCGACGGGCGTCGCTGGACACGATCCGTTCGACGCCGAACGCCCGCAGGGGCCCCACGATCGCCTTCGACTGGGCGTGGCCGCGCGGGGTCAGCGGACGCGACGCGTCGGATCCGAGCCACACCCCGCGGTTGGCGGCCTTCGCATGCCGCAGCACGACGAGCGGGAAGGTGCGCAGGGCTCCGTCGTCGACGAGCTTCGCGAACGCGTCCAGGATCTCGACGTCGACCGGGTAGCTGAGCCGCGCCCGCGCCTTCTTCAGGCTCACCCATTCGAGGGCGGCGATCTCGCGGTTGGGTACGAACGCGGACGCCCGCACGGCCTCGTCGGTGGCCTCCGCAGCCCAGTAGTGCACGACCTTCTGCTTGCGGTTGGCCATCGTGTACCGGGAGACGCCCACCGGAGCACCGAGCGAGACCCGGATCCCGGTCTCCTCGAAGATCTCCCGCACCGCGGTCTCCGCGAGCATCTCGCCAGGGTCGACCTTTCCCTTGGGGAGGGTCACGTCCCGGTACTTCGTGCGATGGATCAGCAGGATCCGCAGCTTGTCCTCCACGACACGCCACACCAGGCCGCCGGCCGCGTACACGGCGCGGTCGGGGCGGTCTGCGACGACGGTGACACCCGTGGTGTCCGCGGTGGCGGCGGAGGGTCCGAGGGGGCTGGGGGTCATCGCACCGCCCTGGCCCTGCGACGCTGCTGGATCTGCGACATGGTCCTATCCTGCAGGTCGACGAGCGGAGCGCCAACCTCGGAGAACGCGCGCCGGGTCCATACCCCGTCTGCTCCCAGGTGCCAGGACGACGTCTCGGGGGAGAGGGCGAGGTCGAAGAACCCCAGCAGCTCGTCGATGTGGGCCGGATCGGTGACCCGCACGAGCGCCTCGACCCGGCGGTCGAGGTTGCGGTGCATCATGTCGGCGCTGCCGATGAAGACCTGCGGATCGCCGTCGTTGTGGAACGCGAAGATGCGCGAGTGCTCGAGGTAGCGCCCGAGGATCGAGCGGACGGTGATGTTGTCGGTGATGCCTGGCAGATCCGTGCGCAGGCTGCAGATGCCGCGCACCCACACGTCTACGGGCACGCCCGCCGCGCTCGCCCGGTACAGGGCGTCGATGATCTGCTCGTCGACCATCGAGTTCACCTTGATCCGGATGTGCGCCGGCTTGCCGTCGAGAGCGTTCTCGCGCTCCTTCTCGATGTGCCGGAGCAGGCCCTTCCTCAGGTGCAGCGGGGCGACGAGGAGACGCTTGAACTTCTTCTCGATCGCATAGCCGCTGAGCTCGTTGAACAGACGGGTGAGGTCCTTGCCGACCTGAGGGTCGGCTGTGAACAGCCCGAAGTCCTCGTAGATGCGACTGGTCTTCGGGTTGTAGTTGCCCGTGCCGATGTGGCTGTAGCTGCGCAGCACACCGTCCTCCTCGCGGATGACGTTGACGAGCTTGCAGTGCGTCTTCAGCCCGACCAGGCCGTACACGACGTGCACGCCGGCCTTCTCGAGCTTGCGCGCCCAGACGATGTTGTTCGCCTCGTCGAAGCGGGCCTTCACCTCGACGAGCGCGAGCACCTGCTTGCCGGACTCTGCGGCGTCGATGAGCGCCTGCACGATCGGGCTGTCTCCCGAGGTGCGGTACAGCGTCTGCTTGATGGCGAGCACGTGCGGATCCCGCGCCGCCTGCTCGAGGAACGCCACGACGCTCGTCGTGAACGACTCGTAGGGGTGGTGCACGAGCACGTCCGCCTTGCGGATCGCCTTGAAGATGTCGATGCGCTCGTTCGCGCCCGGCTTGAACGCGAGCGCGGTCGTGGGCACGTGCGGCGTGTACCGCAGGTCGGGGCGATCGATCCGGCCCAGCCCGAACAGGCCGCGCAGGTCGAGGGGCCCGGGGAGCCGGTAGACCTCCTGGTCGGTGATGTCGAGCTCGTTGATGAGCAGATCGAGCGTCACGTCGTCCATGTCGTCGGTGATCTCGAGGCGGATCGGGGGGCCGAAGCGGCGGCGCAGCAGCTCGGCCTCGAGCGCCTGGATGAGGTTCTCCGACTCGTCCTCCTCGATCTCCACGTCCTCGTTGCGCGTGAGGCGGAACGCATGGTGGTCGAGCACCTCCATCCCGGGGAAGAGGTCGTCGAGGTGGTTCGCGATGAGCTCCTCCAGGCGGATGAAGCGCAGCTCGCCATCCACCGAGGGCACCTCGACGAAGCGAGGCAGCATGGGCGGGACCTTGAGCCGCGCGAATTCCTGGCGGCCGGTGCGGGCGTTGCGGATCCGGATCGCGAGGTTCAGCGACAGGCCCGAGATGTACGGGAACGGATGCGCGGGGTCGACGGCGAGCGGCATCAGCACCGGGAAGACGTTGGCCTGGAAGTAGTCGGTGAGCTCGGCCTTGGCCTCGCCGTCCAGGTCGTCCCAGTCCACGATCGTGATGCCCTCGGCCGCCAGCGCCGGGCGGATCATCCCGGTCCATGCGGCGGCATGGCGCCGCTGCAGCGTGTGCGCATCCGCGGAGATGTCGGCCAGGACGTCGGCGGGGGCTCGGCCGACGTTGGTGGGCACGGCCAGGCCCGTGACGATGCGGCGCTTGAGGCCGGCGACGCGCACCATGAAGAACTCGTCCAGGTTGCTCGCGAAGATCGCGAGGAAGTTCGCCCGCTCGAGCACGGGGAGCGTCTCGTCCTCGGCGAGCTCCAGCACGCGCTGATTGAACGCCAGCCAGCTCAGCTCGCGGTCGAGGTAGCGGGACTCCGGGAGGAGCGAGTCGTCCGGCGCGATGAGCTCGTCGAAGTCATCGTCCTCGGCGTCGCCGAGTCCGGAGTCTGCCAGTGCGGGATCGATCATGCGCCCATCATTGCAGGATGACGTTGCCTGGAGGTGAACGCGTCGAGATCCGGATCCGAGATCCGTGCCCAGGGCGGGGTCGTGCCGTCGCGGGGCCCGCTCAGCGGGGGCCGGGGGCGACCGGGCGGACCTCGTCCTCGTCGACGTTGAAGCGGTAGCCGACGTTGCGCACGGTGCCGATGATGTGCTCCTGGTCGCCGAGCTTGGCCCGCAGCCGCCGCACGTGCACATCGACCGTGCGGGTGCCGCCGAAGTAGTCGTAGCCCCAGACCTCGCTGAGCAGCTGCTCGCGCGTGAACACGCGGGAGGGGTGCGTGGCGAGGAAG
This sequence comes from Microbacterium azadirachtae, assembly GCF_000956505.1. Classification (GTDB taxonomy): domain Bacteria; phylum Actinomycetota; class Actinomycetes; order Actinomycetales; family Microbacteriaceae; genus Microbacterium; species Microbacterium azadirachtae_A. The sequence continues at coordinate 170,461 of NZ_JYIX01000039.1, forward strand.
TGCAGCAGCTGGAACTCCTTGTACGTGAGATCCAGCGGGGTGCCGCGCAGCTTGGCCGAGTAGGACTGCTCGTCGATCGTCAGCCCCGATGTCTGCACCTTGACGGGCTCGGCGGACGGAGCCTCCCTGGACAGGGCGAGCCGGATGCGGGCGTCGATCTCCGCGGGTCCTGCATCGGTGAGCAGCACGTCGTCGATGCGCCATTCGCCGTTCACCGCGGTCATCCCGCCCTCGGTCACGACCAGCAGCAGAGGCCCGCGCAGTCCCGTGGTGCGGATCAGCGTGCACAGCGACTTGGCCGCCACGAGGTCGGTGCGCGCATCCACGATCACGGCATCCGCGTCGGGGGCCGTCACGAGCTCCGCGGGCTGCGCCGGGATCGTGCGGACACGATGTCCGAGCAGCTCCAGGGCGGGCAGAACCGGCGCCTCGGCAGGAGACGACGTCAGAACCAGCAGTTGCGCCACGCGGATCCTTTCCTGCTGACACCTTACTCAGGACCGCACGCACAGCGCGGATGGGTGACAATGGGCGCATGGCCGATCCCGTCCTCGCTCCGCGCAGTCCCTTCGTCGGGCTCGTCGTCACCTGGGCCGTCGCCGCGGTGGGGGCGATCCTGATCGGGGTCGTCGCACCAGACGACCGCCTGATGACCTGGTACGCGATCGGGTTCGGCATCTGCGTGCTGCTGTCCTTCGCCGTCCAGCTCTTCCGCGGCGAGACCCGCGGGTTCATCCTGCGCGTCTCCGCCGGGAGCCTCGGCGCGCTCCTGGTGATGGGGATCGTCTCCGCGGGCTTCGGCATCGCGGCGCTGTTCGGCGCCTGAACCCTGGTGCGTCACAGGAGGCCCTGCCCGGCGCGGCAGGGGCTTCGGACGGCATAGAGTAGTCGCATGGACATCGTCGCGCTCGAACTCTTCTTCGTCGGCCTGCTGGTCCTCGCGGGGCTCGCGATCACCTTCTGCGCAGGGGCCGTTCTGGTCAACCTGTTCCGCGGTCAGCGCTGATCAGCGCCCGCCTCGCGACAACTGCTGAGAGAAGGCTTCTCGTGCTCGATCTCCCCTCCGACCTGCCCGCCGACATCGTGCCGCTGTCCTGGCTGCTCGGCGTCTGGGAGGGCAGTGGCGTCATCGACTACGAGGTCCCAGGACCCGACGGCGACGATGACGCGCACCGCTACCAGGGCGAGTTCGCGCACCGCGTGAGCTTCAGCCACGACGGCGGGCCGTTCCTGAACTACGCGGCGACCGCGACCTTCACCCCGGAGGACGGCGAGCCGATGGCGCTCGTGGCCGAAACCGGGTTCTGGCGCCTGGCGCGCCCCGCGGACGCGCAGGACTCGGGGCCGGGGCTGCTCCCGCCGCGCGAGGTCCGGACCGCCGAGCGCACCGTGGACGACGTGGAAGCGCTGCGACGGCCCGAGGGCGGTTTCGCGATCGAGGTGTCGATCGCCCACTCGGACGGCATGCTCGAGCTCTACCTCGGCCGCATCGACGGACCGCGCATCGACATCGCCACCGATGCCGTCGTCCGCGCAGAAGGCGCCAAGGAGTACGGCGCCGCGACCCGGATGTACGGCCTGGTCGACGGCCACCTGCTCTGGGCCTGGGACATCGCCGCGCTCGGAGCGGGACTGCGCTCGCACGCGTCCGCCCGGCTTGCGAAGGTCTGATCGTGGCCGGCTTCCCGCCCCTCTCCGGGGCGATCGCGGACGGCGGGGTCGTCCTGCACTTCGGGGATCCCTCCCGTGAGCAGCGCGCGCTCGAGCGCGGTGAGGCACTGGTGCCGCTCGGCGACCGCACCGTGATCGAGCTCACCGGATCCGAGCGGCTCACCTGGCTCGACTCGATCACCACCCAGGCCGTCGCCCGCTTGCGGGCCGGGCAGAGTACCGAGCTGCTCGTGCTGGATCCGCAGGGGCGCGTCGAGCACGTCGCCGCGGTCTTCGACGACGGCTCCTCGACCTGGCTCATCGCCGACACCGCCGACGCCGAGCCGTTGGCGACCTGGCTGCAGCGCATGGTGTTCCGTGCGGACGTGAAGGTCGCGGTGCGACCGGAACTTCTCGTCGTCGGCTTCTTCGCCGGCGGGAGCGCGGAGCGGCGCGCGGAGAGCGCCGCGCTCGCCCCCCAGCAGCAGGCCGTCGTCTGGACGGATCCGTGGCCGACCGTGCAGCCCGGCGGGCATCAGTACCACGTCGGCGAGCACCCCGGCTCCGGCTACCACTGGCGTACGGCGGTGCTCGACGAGCCCGCGGCGGCCGTGCTCGCCGCGGATTCCGAGACGATCTGGGCCGGCGCGCTCGCCGCGGAGGCCCTGCGGATCGCCGCCTGGCGCCCCCGCTGGGTTGCCGAGGTGGACGAGCGCTCGCTCCCGCACGAGACGGACTGGATCCGCAGCGCCGTGCATCTGAACAAGGGCTGCTATCGGGGCCAGGAGACGGTGGCGAAGGTGCACAACCTCGGGCATCCGCCCCGCCGCATCGCGGCCCTGCACCTGGACGGCAGCGAGAGCCTGCTGCCGGATGCGGGCGCTCCGGTGCTGGTCGTCGGGGCGGATGGCGCCGAGGACGAGGTCGGGCACATCACCTCGGCCGCCCGGCACCACGAGCTCGGCCCGATCGCGTTGGCGATCCTGTCGCGTCGCGCGCCGGTCGGAGACCTCGTGGTGCGCACGCCGGACGGCGACATCGCGGCCGCGCAGGAGGTCATCGTCCCCGGCGACGCCGGAGCGACGGCCGAGATCCCGCGGCTGACGCGGCTGTCGCGCCGCCCGTCGGCGCCGGATCCGCGCGACGCGCACTGACGCGGTGCGACCGGTGGGCTCGGACATCGAGAGCGCGGGGACCGACGCCGCCCCGGGGGCGGAGCGCGGTGAGCCCCGGTCGCTGCGCATCCTGCTGATCGACAACTACGACTCGTTCACGTACAACCTCGTGCACCAGATCGCGGCGACCGCGGGCCGGGCGCCCGATGTCGTGCACAACGACTGGGCCGAGTGGGATCCGTCCGTCCTGGACCGGTACGACGCGGTCGTGCTCTCGCCGGGACCGGGGGATCCCCGCGTCCCCGGGGACTTCGGAATCTGCGCCGATGCGATCCGGATCGCGGCCGAGCGGCGCATCCCGCTGCTCGGGGTGTGCCTCGGGCATCAGGGGATCGGGCACGCCTTCGGCGCCACGGTGCGGCGCGCCCCCGAACCGCGGCACGGGAGGCCCTCCCCGGTCGCGCACGACGGCACCGGTCCGTTCGAAGGCCTCCCGTCACCCGTCGAGGTGGTGCGCTATCACTCGCTCATGATCGACGACGTCCCGGACGAGCTGGTCGTCACCGCGCGCGCGGACGATGGCGTGATCATGGGGATCCGGCACCGCGAGCTGCCGCTGTGGGGGGTGCAGTTCCACCCCGAGTCGATCGGGACGTTCGACGGCACGCACATGATGGCGAACTTCGTCGCGTTCGCGCGGGCGACGGCGTCGCCGCGGACCCAGCCTGCTCCCATGGATGTGTCCTCGGCGCCCGTATCTCACGCTCCGGTCGCGCGACGCGCCCTGCGGCGGCGCGCGCTGCCCCTGCGCGTCACGACCGAGCGGCTGTTCACCGGTCTGTTCGGCGAGGCGGCGCAGGCCGTGTGGTTGGACGGGAACCGCCCAGGGGATCCCCGGGCGCGGTACTCGATCCTCGGCGGCGGGGAGGACCTGCCGACCGCGATCGCGGACGTGCAGGCGGGCACGGTGACCGTGCGCGACGGCGCGCAGGAGCGCGAGCTGCGAACCGGATTCTTCGACTGGCTCGACGCCGAACTCGCGGCCACCGCGACCGAGCAGGGCGACCTGCCCTTCGCTCTGGGGTGGGTCGGAGCGCTCGGCTACGAGCTGCGCGCGGAGTGCGGATCCCCGCATCAGCGTCGCGCGGCCACGCCCGACGCAGTGCTGGTCCGCCTCGATCGCGCGGTCGTCGTCGACCACGAGGAGGAGCGGATCCATCTGCTCTCCCTCGACGACGAGGCCTGGCTCATCAGCACCTCGGCCAGGATCGCCGCGCTCGAGGCGTCGTCCGACTCGGCGGGACCGGATCAGGATCCCTTCGTCGCGCCGCCGCTCGCTCTCACCGCCCGGCACTCCCGCGCCGAGTATCTGCGATTGATCGCCGAGGCGCAGGAAGAGATCGCGGCGGGCGAGACCTACGAGGCCTGCCTGACCAACCTGCTGCACGCCGCAGCGCCCGGCGCGGGGGATCCGCTCGCCGCCTACCTCGCGCTGCGCGCGCAGAACCCGGCGCCGTTCGGCGCGTTCCTGCGTATCGGCGGGGTGAGCGTGCTGAGCACGTCGCCCGAGCGGTTCGTGCGGATCACGGCGGACGGCGCCGTCGAGTCCCGTCCGATCAAGGGCACCCGTCCGCGCGGCGGCACCCCGGAGGAGGACGAGCGGATCCGTGCGGAGCTCGCCGCGTCGGAGAAGGACCGCGCGGAGAACCTCATGATCGTGGATCTCGTCCGCCACGACCTCGGGCGCACGGCGGAGCTCGGATCCGTGCACGTCGACGGCCTGTTCCGGGTGGAGAGCTATGCCACGGTGCATCAGCTCGTCAGCACCGTGCGCTCCCGGCTCGCCGACAGCCCTGTGGCGTGCGTGCGCGCCGTGTTCCCTCCCGGTTCCATGACCGGCGCGCCGAAGCTGCGCACGATGACGATCCTGGATCGGCTCGAGGGCGCCGCGCGTGGACTGTACAGCGGCGCCCTGGGCTACTTCTCGTTCGACGGCTCGGTGGACCTCAGCGTCGTGATCCGCACCCTGGTCGCGCACGACGGCGGCTTCGACTACGGCGTCGGCGGGGCGATCGTCTCGCTCTCGGACCCCGATGAGGAGTACGCCGAGACCGTGGTCAAGGCCCGGCCGCTCCTGCGGCTGACCGGCGCGACATTCCCTGAGGCCTGAGGAGGCCCGGCGCTAACGCCCGACGATGAGGCGGGGGCGGGGACCCTCGATGCGGGCGATCGCGACCTTGACGTCGGTGAACTCGTGCTCGACGGTCGTCCGGAAATCGGACAGGTTCCGCTCGACCGCGTCGATCCTCGCGTCGAGTCTCTGCTCGAGGGTGTCGATCCTCGCGTCGAGCTTCCGCTCGACCGTGTCGATCCGGCGGATCACCCAGGCGAAGCCCGCGAACATCGCGACGCCGAGGGTCAGCAGGCCGCCGAGGCCGCTGCCGATCAGCGCGAGAGTGTCCGTGGACATGTACATGCCTCCATTCTGTGCATCCGCCGCGATGAGGGCCAGCATAGACGGGCACTTGTACCCACGGGGGCGTCGTTCGAGATCTGTGCAGAGACGGCTCTTCGGCCTCGCTGTGCAGGATGCTCAGCCGGTTGCGACCGCGCTCCACGGCACCGTCAGCTCGCCGAGGCGCCAGCGGGAGCGCGTGCCGAGCACCGGATACCCGGCGTCGCGGAGAGCGGCGACGGCGGCGAGGAAGCGCTGTGTCGCCCCGAACGCGGACAGGGGAGCGGCGCGCTCCCACTCGCGGTCGAGATCCGCGAGCAGGGTGTGGATCCGCTCGCCCGGCACGTTGTGGTGGATGAGGGCCTTGGGCAGGCGCTCGGCGACGATCGACGGCCGATCCAGATCCGCGAGCCGGAGCGACAGCGTGAAGCGCTGCGCGAAACCGTCGGGATCCACGTCGATGAAGCTCGCGATGCGGCCGATCTCGTCGCACGTGCCCTCCACGAGCAGCCCGCCCGGTGCCAGGCGCGACGCCATCCGCGCCCACGCGTCCGGGACGTCGCCCTCGTCGTACTGCCGCAGCACGTTCATGGCGCGGATCACCGCGGGGCGCCGGCTGTCGGGCAGCGGCACCTCGAAGCCGCCGCGAGCGAAGGACACCGGCAGGTCGGCGGCGAAGTGCCCCGCGCCACCGCGGAGCTCGGCGAGCTGCGCCCGTGCCGTGGCGACACGTGCCGGATCCAGCTCGAGCCCGAGCACCTCGGCGTCCGCGCGCACCCGGACGAGCCGGGCGGCGAGCTCGAACGCGGTCACCCCGCTCGCCCCGAAGCCGAGATCGATCACGAGTGGATCCGCCGCGCGGCGGAAGGCGGGTGACGCGGCGATCCAGCGGTCGTTGCGCCGCAGCCGGTTGGTGCCGGTCGTGCCGCGGGTGGGCCGGCCGAGCGGAGAGGACGCCATGCCTCCATCCTGCCCGGTCCCGGCGTCCGGCATGGTCCCGGCGTCCTAGGCTTGTCTCTGTGCAGACGATCGAGATCGGGGTCCCCGGGACGGCGGATGCGGACGGGATCGTGCGCACCTACCTGACCGAGGTGGTCTCGAGGTACCACGGCAGGCCCGCCACGGACGGCGAACTCTCCGTGGCACTCGCGGACGAGCCGTACGACGACCTCCAGGGCGACACCGGGATTCTGCTCCTGGCCCGGGACGGCGGAGCCGCGGTCGCGTGCGCCGGGGCGCGCTTCGTGGAAGGCGACGCCGAGCTCACCAAGGTCTTCACCCTGCCGTCGGCGCGGGGGAGGGGGATCGCGCGTCGGCTGATCCTCGCGCTCGAGGAGGCGGCTCGCGACCGTGGCGCTCGCTCGCTGCGGCTGAACACCCGCTCCGATCTCGTCGAGGCGTGTGCGATGTACGAGGGGCTCGGCTTCCGCTCGGTCGAGGCGTTCAACGCCGAGCCGTACGCCGATCGCTGGTACCGGAAGGACCTGACGTCGGCGGCTGAGCAGACGCCGACGGGGCCGTAGCCCCGAGGGTCAGCGCGGGGCGCCGCCCATCGATCCGCTGGTCGGAGCCGTCCTGGTGTCGACGCGCACCGTGAGCGTGGCCGTGTAGCCGCTCGTGGCATCGCCGGTCATCGCGGCGATCTGCAGTGCGCCGCCGTCGTCTCCGAAGACGTTGTCGGACGAGAGCGAGGTCTGTGCGAGGTTCTGCGTCGATCCGTCGTAGCCCCCGGTCGCGTACACGGTCTCGCAGGCGGACTGCGGCAGGGCGATCTGGGAGGTCGCGATCGCGTTCGCGGAATCCGTGACGGCGGCCGCGTTCGGATACACCTCGAAGTGGATGTGCGGCCACCGGCCCGAGTAGCAGCCGGGGAAGATCGAGGTGAACGACACCCGCCCGTCCGCGTCGGCGACCTGCACCCCGCGCAGATACGTCTCGTCCTGGATGCCGGACGAGTACATCGAGTAGCCGCCTGCGGCGTTGCAGTGCCACGCGTAGACGGCCACGCCCGCGAACGGCGCATCCCCGTTCGCCATGTCGAGGACGTTCAGGGAGAACGTCAGCGGCACACCAGGTGCCGTGGCGCCGCCGCCGATCGACGAGCGGATGTCCTGACGCACGATCCCGGAGTCGGCGAGGGCATCCGGACCGTTCGAACCGTCGCCGGGGTACGGACCCGCCGTCTCGTCGGGGACCTCCGCGGCCGGCACCGCCGTGGTCGCGGTCGGCGTCGCGGAGGGGACCGGCGTGCTGGTGACCGTGGGGACCGCCGTCGAGGTCGCCGTCGATGCGGCGCTCGACGCGAGCGGCGCGCACGCCGCCAGCACGGCGCCGCCTGCGCCGAGCCCGACGATGCTCAGCACCATGCGACGCGACATCAGGGTGCGGATGTCGAACGGTGCACCCTGATCCACGACCTCCTCGTCCGGGCGGTCGAGCAGGCGGCCCTCGTACGCGGGGCCATCCGGGGTGCGGGTCGGGTCGGGGAAGGTGCTCATGTCCGGATCCTCTCGTGGCTGACAGAAGGATCCTCTCGGGGCGACCGGGTCCCGGCCTGTGCGCCTGCTATGCGCCGCCTAAGCGATCTCCGTCATGCGAGGACCCCCGGCTTCGGAGCGGCGCGGTGCACGCCGTAGGCTGGAACCATGACGCGCACCCTCATCCTGCTCCGTCATGGGCAGAGCGAATGGAACGAACTGAACCTGTTCACCGGCTGGGTGGACGTCCGCCTGACCGAGCAGGGCAAGAACGAGGCCCGCCGCGGCGGAGAGCTGCTGGCCGAGTCGGGAATTCTGCCCGACGTGCTGCACACCTCGCTGCTCAGCCGTGCGATCCAGACCGCGGACATCGCGCTCGACGCCGCCGACCGGCTGTGGATCCCCGTGACCCGCTCCTGGCGGCTCAACGAGCGCCACTACGGCGCTCTGCAGGGCAAGGACAAGGCGCAGACGCTCGAGGAGTTCGGTCCCGAGCAGTTCCAGCTGTGGCGTCGCTCCTTCGACGTGCCGCCGCCCCCGCTCGACGACGCGAGCGAGTACAGCCAGGTGAACGACCCGCGCTACGCGGGCATCGACGGCGAGGTTCCGCGCACCGAGTCTCTCAAGCTCGTCATCGACCGGCTGCTGCCGTACTGGTCCTCCGCGATCGTGCCTGATCTCGAGGCGGGCAAGACCGTGCTCGTGACGGCTCACGGCAACTCGCTGCGCGGACTCGTGAAGCACCTCGAGGGCATCAGCGACGACGACATCGCCGAGCTGAACATCCCCACCGGCATCCCGCTGGTCTACGAGCTCGACGAGAACAACGTCCCCACCGGGCCCGGCCGCTACCTCGACCCGGAGGCCGCCGCCGCCGGCGCCGCCGCCGTGGCGAACCAGGGCAAGAAGTAACCCCGCAGACGTCGATCCCGTCCCTACCGGTTCTCTGAGCCGGTTCGGGGCGGGATCCGTCGTTTCGGGGCGCGCCCTCCCGGAATTCCCGGCCGTGGTGCGCCCCGAAACGAGAAGATCCGCCCCGAACCGAATCGAACGGTGGGGCGGATCTTCGAAGCCGGGGGATCAGGCGTGGCCGGATCCGGACTCCGCCTCGTGCTGCGCCTCGACGGCGAGGGCGATGTCCTCCTCGTCGACGGCCCAGTCGCCGGTGGCCAGGTAGACGACCTTCTTCGCGACGGCGACCGCGTGGTCGGCGAAGCGCTCGTGGTACCGGCTGGCAAGGGTGGCGTCGACCGTCGCGCCGGCCTCGCCCTTCCAGTTGTCGCTGAGCACCTTCTCGAAGACGCTCGCGTGCAGCTCGTCCACGTCGTCGTCCGCGTTGCGGATGGTGTCCGCGTAGCGCAGGTCCTGTGTGCGGAGCAGCGCGGCGAGGGTGCGCGCGATCTCCACGTCCAGCTCGCCCATGCGGGTGAAGGTGCCCTTGAGGCCCTTCGGGATGGCGCGCTCGGGGAAGCGCAGCCGCGCGAGCTGCGCGATGTGCTCCGACATGTCGCCCATGCGCTCGAGCGAGGCGCTCACGCGCAGCGCGGTGACGACGATGCGCAGATCGCGGGCGACCGGCTGTTGGCGGGCGAGGATCTCGATGGCCTGCTCGTCGAGCGCGACCGCGAGCTCGTCGATCCGGGCGTCGTCGGCGATGACCTCTTCGGCCAGGGCGACATCGCTGGTCGCGAACGAGCGGGTGGCCTTCTCGATCGACACGGCCACGAGGTCGGCGATCTCGACGAGCTGCGACTGCAGGTCCTCGAGGGACTGGTGGAAGACTTCGCGCATGGCTGCGCACCTTTCGTTCTGTGACCCGGGGCACCGGATGGTCTGAGTCGCACGGCGGCCCGCAGAGCGGGCACGGGACGGTGCCCGTCACGGGTCGTGACACGCACGTGGCGATTCTCTTCGGCGAAGGTTAACGATTGGTGCCGTCCTCGTGAACACTAGCGCGCCAGGGGGTGCGAGAGGCGGGAACTCGCGGATCCGGGGGGTGAACGACCTCTACGCTGGACCCATGGACAGCACTCTGCTCGCCCTCCTCGCCCTCGGGCTGGGAGTCGCGATCGGCGCAGGCATCGCCGCGATGATCGTGGCCGCGATGCGGGCGCGGACCGCCGCGGAGCAGCAGGCGTCCAGCGAGCTTCCGGACGGCCTCACCGACGTGCTGGCGGCCATGGACGACGCGGCCTGCGCGGTCGACCCCTCGGGTCTCGTCACGGCCGCGAGCACGGCGGCCGCACGCTTCGGCATCGGAGTCGGGGCCACGCTGGAGAATCCGGAGCTGCGCCAGCTCGTGCGCTCCGTGCGCGAGGGCGGCTCGCAGACGAGCACGCTGCGCCTGACGCGCGGCGGACGCAACCTCGATCCGCGCCTGGTCGCGGCGCGGGCGAGCCGCATCGGACCCCGGCTGAGCCTGCTCATCATCCGCGATGTCACGGAGCAGGAGCGTCTCGAGCAGATGCGCACCGACTTCGTCGCCAACACGAGTCACGAGCTGAAGACCCCGGTCGGAGCGGTGAGCCTGCTGGCCGAGGCGATCGAGTCGGCCGCAGAGGATCCCGCTCAGGTGCGCGCGTTCGCCACCAGGATCCAGGCCGAGGCGGGACGACTCGGACAGCTCACCGGGCGGATCATGAGCCTCTCCCGGCTGCAGTCCTCCGACGGACTCGGCGCGTTCGGCCCTGTCGCGATCGACGAGGTCATCGCCACGAGCGTCGAGGGCCATGCGGTGCAGGCGGCCTCCGCAGGCGTCGAACTCACCCGAGGGGGCGACCGCGGCGCGTGGGTGCAGGGCGACGTGCAGATCCTCATCGAGGCGGTCGGCAACCTCATCGCCAACGCGATCGTCTACTCGCCGCGCGGATCGCGCGTGGGTGTCGGCGTGCGGGTCGGCGACGGCGTGGTCGAGATCTCGGTCTCGGACCAGGGGATCGGCATCGACGAGGCCGACCGCGACCGCATCTTCGAGCGGTTCTACCGCGCCGACGAAGCCCGCTCGCGGCGCACCGGAGGCACCGGTCTCGGACTGTCGATCGTGAAGCACGCCACGCAGCGACATGGCGGCGAGGTGCGGCTGTGGTCGCGCCCCGGCCGCGGATCCACCTTCACCATGCGCCTGCCGCAGATCGCGGCGCCCGATGTCGATGACGACGGGGTCAAGCGCAAGAAGCCGCCCAAGGACAAGAGCAAGAAGAAGCGCCAGGCGCGCAAGGCAGCGCGCCTCGCCGCGTCGCCCGCGACGACCACGGACCCGATCCGCACCGATACCGGAGAACTCGTATGACCCGCATCCTCCTCGTCGAAGACGAACCCGATCTCGCCGACCCTCTCGCGTACCTGCTGCGCCGCGAGGGCTATGAGGTCGAGATCGCCGAGGACGGTCCCACCGCTCTCGCCCTGTTCCGCGAGAGCGGGGCCGACATCGTCCTGCTCGACCTGATGCTGCCGGGGATGCCCGGCACCGAGGTGTGCCGGCAGATCCGCACCGGATCCGCCGTGCCGATCATCATGCTCACCGCGAAGGACTCCGAGGTGGACATCGTCGTGGGGCTCGAGCTCGGCGCCGACGACTACATCACCAAGCCCTACTCGTCGCGCGAGCTGCTCGCCCGTATGCGCGCCGTGCTGCGGCGGGTCGTGCAGGCCGAGGAGGATGTCGATGAGCGGATCCTCGAGGGCGGTCGCGTCACCGTCGATCTCGATCGGCACACCGTCGCCGTCGACGGCGAGGTGATCAACATGCCCCTCAAGGAGTTCGAGCTGCTCGAGGTGCTCATGCGCAACTCCGGCAGGGTGCTCACCCGCGGCCAGCTGATCGACCGGGTATGGGGCAGCGACTACTTCGGCGACACCAAGACGCTCGACGTGCACATCAAGCGGATCCGCTCGCGCATCGAGCAGAACCCGTCCGAGCCGGTGATGCTGGTCACCGTGCGCGGGCTCGGATACCGCTTCGAAGGCTGAATCCGCCGCTCGCGGCGGATCGCCGACGCGCACGAGAGAGCCCCCGGATCCTCACGGATGCGGGGGCTCTCTGCGGAGAACGGGAAGGGCTCAGCCGACCGGGGTCTCACTGGCCGTCGGGGTCGGCTCGACCGCCGGCGCGACCGGCTTCGTGGTCGGGCTCGGCTGCGCGGTCGGCACCAGCTGCGAGTAGTACGGGAGGGTGCCGTCGAGCACGGGGATCGCGTACTTGATCCCCTCGGCGTCGCCGGACTGGAAGTAGACGTCGATGGTCTCCCCAGCCTTGGTCTCGAGGTTCTCGAAGGTCATCGGCTTCGCGTCGTCGCCTCCGAGGCTGACCGACTTCTGGCCCGCGATGCGCACGCTCTGGCTCGGGCCGTCGCCGATCGAGATGTGGATCGTCTGGGCGTCCGAGGTGGTGTTGACCAGGCCGGCGACGAGGTTGCCGAGCGTGCCGGCCTCATCCACGACGACGAAGGCGTTGCGGACCTCGATCGGACCGCTCTTCGGCACGTTCGCGCCGTCGGAGGCGGAGTAGTCGATGGTGGTCGCCTGCGGAGTGATCCCGGCGCACCCGGTGGCGCCGACGATGACGAGGGCGCTGAGGGCGATGGACGCAGCAAGGCGCGATTTCACGGGTCCTCCAGAAAATTCACGTGATGATCCAGCACCATTCTAGGGGCACGCGCTCGCGCCGCACGGCTCGCCCCGCTCGCGCGCGGGACGGTCGGCCGGTGCGGGGGGCGCGAACCTTAGCGCATTCCCGCTGTGGTATCCTGGAGGTTGCCGAAAGGACACGACTTTATGCTTTTTGAGGTTGGTGAGACCGTGGTCTATCCGCACCACGGCGCCGCGACGATCATCGAGGTCAAGGACCGTGTGATCAAGGGGGAGACCAAGAAGTACCTGAAGCTGAACGTCACGCAGGGAGACCTCATCATCGAGGTGCCTGCGGAGAACGTCGACCTGGTCGGCGTTCGCGATGTGATCGGACAAGAGGGGCTGGACCGGGTGTTCGAGGTGCTGCGCGCCCCGTTCACCGAGGAGCCGACCAACTGGTCGCGCCGCTACAAGGCGAACCTCGAGAAACTCGCCTCGGGCGATGTGATCAAGGTCAGCGAGGTCGTCCGCGACCTGTGGCGCCGTGACCAGGACCGCGGGCTGTCCGCGGGTGAGAAGCGCATGCTTGCCAAGGCCCGTCAGATCCTCACCTCCGAGCTCGCGCTCGCGGAGAAGACCGACGAGGAGAAGGCCGGGGCGCTGCTCGACGAGGTCCTCGCCTCCTGAGTTCTGCGTGAGAAGGGGTGGATGCGATGGCATCCACCCCTTCTTCGCGCCTGCGGCAGGACCGGCGGGCGTCAGATCGAACGCTGGTAGCTGCGGATCGCGCTCAGCGCCCAGGTGAACGCGAGCACGGCCAGCACGACGAGGCCGCCGGCCTGCCACCAGCCCTGGGCCGGATACGAGCCGGTGAGGCCGCCGCGACCGAGTTCGACCGCCCAGGTCATCGGGTTCCACCGGGACACGTTCTGCACCCATTCCGGCATGGCCGTCGCGGGCATCATCGTCGTCGACAGGAACGTCGCAGGCAGCACGATCAGCTGCGACAGGCTGATGAGTGCGATCTGACTGCGCGAGATGAGCGCGACCGCCGTGGAGGCGCAGCAGAAGATCGTCGCGAGCAGCGTCGCGACGCCCAGCGCGACGAGCATACCGCCGATGCCGCCGGGGTAGCGGGCGCCGCCGAGCCAGCCGATGCCGAGGACCACGAGCGACTGCAGGACGTTGATCACGAGCTGCTGCAGGAGCTGGCCCGCGATGATCGACGAGCGCCGCAGCGGCGAGGTCAGGTACTGGTCCATGACTCCGGAGTCGATGTCGTCGATGTAGCCGGTGCCGGCCCATGCGCCCGAGTACAGCACCGTCATCATCAGGATCCCCGGAACCAGGTAGTCGATGTAGCCGTGTCCGCCGAATTGCGGGAGGGCGCCCAGCGTGCGGAACACCTGCCCGAACAGCAGGATCCAGATGACCGGCTGGATGAGGCTCATGACGGGGCCCCAGGCCTGACGGATCGAGACGATCGACCAGCGGCGCAGCACCTGACCTGTCTGCGTGAACCAGTCGGGCCGCACAGGGGCGCCGACGAAGGCGGGGGAGAGGGTGATCGCGCTCATGCGGCGACTTCTTCCGTGAGGGCGGACGCGGGAGCGTCGCCGAAAGTGTGGCCGACGAAGTGCAGGTACACGTCGTCGAGGGTGGGGTGGGATGCCGCGACCTGGCCGTAGCGGATCCCGGCGCCGTCGAGGGCGGCGATGACCGCGCCGACCGCGGAGGCGGCGTCGTCCGTGCGGGCGACGAGCAGACCGTCGACGCCGGCTGCTTCCACGAGCACGTCGCGCAACCCGGGGACGCGTGAGACCGCGGCGCGGACGGCGACCGGATCCGGTTCGATGAGCGTCACGCGGACCGCGTCGCCGTGCAGCGCGGCCTTGAGCTCGTCCGGTGTGCCCTGGGCGACGGCGCGCCCGCGGTTCACCAGCAGCAGCTCGTCGGCGAGCCGGTCCGCCTCTTCCATGTAGTGCGTGGTGAGCACCACGGTGAGGGCCTCCTCGCCGGACAGGCGCCGGATCTCGGCCCACATGACCGCACGGGCCTCGGGGTCGAGGCCCGTGGTGGGCTCGTCGAGGAAGAGCACCTGCGGGCGGTGCACGAGGGCCGCAGCGACGTCGAGGCGCCGCCGCATCCCGCCCGAGAACGTGCGCACGGGCCGGCGGGTCGCGTCGTCGAGTCCGAACTCGGTCAGCAGTCGCGCGGTGCGCGCCCTGGCGTCGGAGCCGCCCAGGCCGCGCATGCGTCCGGCGATCTCGAGGTTCTCCGTCGCCGTGAGATTCGGATCCGTTCCGGTGCCCTGCGAGACGTAGCCGATCGCCGCGCGCACGTCGCCGGGGGCGTCGGTCACGTCGTGTCCGGCCACGCGGGCGCGGCCGGCGGTCGCCCGGGACAGGGTGGTGAGGATCTTGGTGGTGGTGGATTTGCCGGCGCCGTTCGGGCCGAGCAGTCCGAAGACGCGTCCGGCCGGAACCGCGAAGCTCAGGCCGTCCAGGGCGCGGACGGCGGGGCGGCGACCGCGGCCGCGGTACTCCTTGACGAGGTCTTCGGCGACGATCGCGTCGCCGTCGATGCGCTGGTGTGCGGGCATGACGAACATCCCTTCCGTTCTGAGGGTTTCTCTGGGTTGTGGGGGAGGGTGGATCCGGTCTCACCGCAGTGACGGGACCGGATCCGCCGGACCGGTCAGCGGCGGTCGCCGCTGCGCGGTGCGAAGAGCATGCCTGCCACGAGCAGCATCATGGCGGCGAGGCCTGCGATGAAGGCGACGGGCGCCCACCACCAGCCGACCGTGAAGACGAGCACGACGATCACCGCGAGGGTGAGGAACCAGATCACCGCCGTGTAGATCCCGAAGCGGGCGGCGGACTCCGGCTCCGTCTCGAAGCGGTTCGGCGGCATCTGCCTCATGGCGCCGCGGGTCCAGGCCTTGTGCCGGTTGGTCTGCGTCGCCCCGAGGTACGAGAACAGCGCGATGGATCCGACCAGGAGCACGGCCGCGAGGATCACGAGCCAGAGCTGGTCGAGGGCCAGCGCGAAGCCGCCGCCGAGGCCCAGCGCGAGCAGGGTGCCGCCGGTGGCCAGGCCGAAGCCGACCGCACGGGAAGCCGGCAGCGGGTGGTTCGTCGTGGTCTCCTGCAGCAGGGCGTCCGCCGTGACGATGCCGAGCGCGACCGCGACGACGGCACCGAGCCCGGCGACGGCGAGCGGCGCGGCAGGCTGCACGAGCAGCACCGTGAGGAGGATCCCGACGAGGGCGGCCGCCGCGATGAGGCTCAGCAGCACGGTGCGCACCACGAACCCTGGCTTCGGCCGCACCCTGTTGCGGGCGGTGAGCGCTTCCCAGCCCGGCGCATCGGATGCGCCGGCGGAAGGCTCGTCCTCGAGCAGCGCGCGCACGTCGCCGAGCTCGGCGATCGCGCTCTGCGCGGCTTCGGCGGGCGAGGCGCCTGCGGCGATCCGCTCGTCGACCTGCGCGGCGAGGTTCGCGCGGATCTCCTCCTTCAGGTCCTGTGCGGCCGGAGTCATCTCGATCCCGGCGAAGGCCTCGTCCAGGAGGCGGTGGATGTCGGTGTTCATGTGCTCAGTCCTTCGCGTCCAGAAGCGTGTCGATCACGCGGCGGGTGGCGACCCAGGCCGCGACGTTACGTCGGTACACCGCGCGGCCCGCGTCGGTGATCCGGTAGTACTTGCGACGGCCGCCCTGCGTCTCGTCGCCCCAATAGGACTCGACCAGCCCGTCCTTCTCCAGACGGCGGTAGGTCGCGTACAGGGTGGCCTCCTTGATCTCGTGGTCCCCTCCGGTGGCGTCCCGGATGGTCTTGTAGATCTCGAAGCCGTAGCGGTCGCCGCCGCGGAGCATGCCGAGCACGATCGTGTCGGTATGCCCGCGCAGAAGGTCCGCGGAGAAGGCGTCATCGTTCATGTCAAGTACTGTATCAGATCAAGTACTCGTTCACGCAAGGTTTTCTTGCGAGAAGATCCGGACGCGGGGGAGCGGAGGATCCGGCGCTAACGTGAGAGCGTGAACGACCTCCCTTCGCCGCTCGCACGCGTCGCCGTGATCATCGTGGCCGCCGGCTCCGGCACCCGGCTCGCGGCGGGCGCGCCCAAGGCGTTCGTGCCGCTCGGCCCCCGCACGATCCTGGAGCACGCGCTCGAGGGCGTCCTCGCCGCGGCGCCGTCCCAGGTGATCCTCGTCGTGCCTGCTGGGCGCGAGGCCGAGGTCTCGGCGATGGCGGGCGACGGGCCCGTGCAGATCGTCCCGGGCGGCGACACTCGGCAGCACTCGGTGGCTGCGGGGCTCTCTCTACTCGCCGACGGCATCGACGCGGTGCTCGTGCACGACGCCGCCCGCGCGCTCACCCCGCCCGCGCAGTTCGGCGCGGTGGCGACGGCTGTCCGTCCCGGCGTCGGCGTGATCCCCGCGCTGCCGGTCGTCGACACGCTCAAGCGCGTGCACGGCGAGGACGTGGTCGCCCCGGTCGACCGTGCAGAGCTCGCCGCGGCGCAGACGCCGCAGGGCTTCCCTCGGGCGGAGCTCGTGGCCGCGTACGCGCGGGCCGCGGACGAGGGCGTCGAGTACACCGACGATGCGGCGCTCTTCGCGGCTGCCGGGGGAGTGGTGCGTCACGTCCTCGGATCCGAGGAGGCCTTCAAGATCACCACCCCGCACGACCTGGAGCGCGCCCGCATGATCCTCTCGTCCTCGGCACAGCACCCGGTCTCGGGGCCCGTGGTCCCTCGGATCGGCATCGGCACCGATGTGCATGCCTTCGCCTCGGAGGGCACCCTGCGCCTCGCCGGCCTGGACTGGCCGGGCGAGCCCGCACTCGAAGGGCACTCGGACGGCGATGCGGTCGCCCACGCGATCGTGGATGCGCTGCTGGGTGCGGCCGGGCTCGGTGACATCGGGCAGCACTTCGGCACGGCGCACCCCGAATATGCGGGCGCGCACGGCGATGTGTTCCTCGCCCGCACCGCCGAGATCCTCGCCGAGGCCGGGTTCGCGATCGGCAACGTCTCGGTCCAGTTCCAAGGCAATCGGCCGCGGTTCAGCGCGCGTCGCGCCGAGGCGGAGCAGGCCCTGTCAGCGGCGCTCGGCGGGGTGCCCGTCGCGGTCTCCGCCACGACGACGGACGGGCTCGGCTTCCCGGGGCGCGGCGAGGGCATCGCGGTCACGGCTGTGGCTCTCGTGCATCCGATCGCCCAGAGCTGAATCCATAACCGTAGGGATCCTCCGGATTCGGATCCGATCCGGTGCGCACGTGCTTACGCTGGATGCCGCGGCCACCCGCCGCATTCAGCAGACGTCGCAGAGAGGTCATCGTCATGCGCGCACTCGTCCACTCCTCCTTCGGGGATCCCGCCGAAGTCCTGTCCGTGCAGGACGTGCCGACACCCGAGCCCGGGCCGGGGCAGGTGCGACTGCGGGTGCTGCTGGCCACCGTGCACAACCACGACCTGTTGACCGTGCGCGGCCTCTACGGCTACAAGCCCGAGCTGCCGGCCCGTTCCGGCACGGAGGCGGTCGGGATCGTCGACGCGGTCGGCGAGGGCGTCGACGCCGCGCTTCTCGGTCGCAGGGTCACCGTAGGCGGCGCCTTCGGCGCCTGGGCGGAGTTCGTGCTGGCCCCCGCCGCAGGGCTGATCCCGGTGCCGGACGACATCCCGGACGAGCAGGCCGCGCAGCTCGGATCCATGCCGTTCAGCGCGATCAGCGTGCTGGACTCGCTGGGCCTCGCGGCAGGCGACTGGATGATCCAGAACGCGGCCAACGGCGCCGTCGGGCGCATGGTCGCACAGCTCGGCGCCGCCCGCGGCGTGCACGTGGTCAGCCTGGTCCGCCGCGCGGAGGGGATCGCGGAGCTCGAGGCGCAGGGCGTGCAGAACGTCGTCGCGACAGACGCGGAGGACTGGCAGGACCAGGTGCGCGCACTCACCGCCGGCGCGGCGATCCGCGCCGGCATCGACTCCGTCGGCGGCGACGCGAGCGGTCAGGTCGCCGCGATGCTGGGCGAGGGCGGTCTGCTCGTCGTGTTCGGCGCGATGGCGTCGCCGACCATGCGGATCTCCTCGGGCGACGTGATCTTCAAGCAGCTGACCGTGCGCGGCTTCTGGGGCTCCAAGGTCGCCGCAGCGATGCCCGCGGACCAGCGCGGCGCGCTCTTCGGAGAGCTGCTGCAGCGCATCCGCGAGGGCGTGCTCACCCTCCCGGTCTCCGCCGTGCTCCCGTTCGACCGGGTCGCCGAGGCCTCGGAGGACAACCTCCGCGCCGGGCGCGAAGGCAAGATCCTGCTGCGTCCCTGATCGCGGACGGACCCCAGGGGCGATCGCGCGAGCCTCTCGCGCGATCGCCTCGGAAACCCGCCGCGGTCTCGCAGGGGCGCCCCGGTAGGCTTGTGCGGTGACGATCCGCCTCCATGACACGCGCGCGCAGGAACTGCGCGACTTCGTTCCGCTCGATCCCTCGAACGTGACGATCTACGTGTGCGGACCCACGGTGCAGTCCGGCCCGCACATCGGGCACGTGCGCGCGGCGCTGAGCTTCGACCTGCTGCGGCGCTGGCTGCAGCTGCGCTACGGACGCGTCACGTTCGTCCGCAACGTCACCGACATCGACGACAAGGTGCTCGCGAACGCGACCGACGCCGAACCGTGGTGGGGCCTGGCCTACCGGATGGAGCAGGAGTTCTCGGCGGCGTACGCCGCCGTCGGGATCCAGCCGCCCACGTACGAGCCGAGGGCGACGGCCTCGATCCCGCAGATGCAGGAGCTCATCCAGCGCCTCATCGAGCGCGGTCACGCCTACCCGGCCGCCGACGGATCGGGCGACGTCTACTTCGACGTGCGCAGCTGGGCCGGGTACGGCGAGCTCACGCATCAGTCCGTCGACGCGATGGAGGCCGCGGAGGACGCGGATCCTCGTGGCAAGCGCAACCCGCAGGACTTCGCCCTCTGGAAGGGAACGAAGCCCGGCGAGCCGGCCGATGCGACCTGGGCGTCCCCTTGGGGCGCCGGGCGTCCCGGCTGGCACATCGAGTGCTCCGCCATGGCGCGGCGCTACCTCGGCGCCGAGTTCGACATCCACGGCGGCGGTCTCGACCTGCGCTTCCCGCACCACGAGAACGAGCTGGCGCAGTCGACCGCGGCGGGCGACGCGTTCGCCCGGTACTGGGTGCACAACGGCCTCGTGACCGTCGACGGGCAGAAGATGTCGAAGTCGCTCGGCAACTTCACCCTCGCGGCCGATGTGCTCGGGCAGCACGATCCGCTCGTCGTGCGCTACGCGCTGGCCGCGGCGCACTACCGCTCGAGCCTCGATCTCTCCGACTCGTCGTGGAGCGAGGCCGAGGCGGCGCTGGGCCGGATCCGCACCTTCCTGGAGCGGGCGCAGCGGATCGTCGGCGGGCACGGCGGGCACGGCGGGCACGGCGGGGTGGCGACGGGATCGCTTCCTGCCTCGTTCGCGTCCGCGATGGACGATGATCTCGGCGTGCCGCAGGCGCTCGCCGTGCTGCACGAGACCGTGCGCGCGGGCAACGCTGCGCTGGACCGCGGCGATGCCGACGGGGTTCGTGCATCGCTGAGCGCCGTGCGGGCGATGACCGGCGCGCTCGGGATCGATCCGTTCTCGCCCGAGTGGCGGGCGTCCGGATCCGACACGAAGACCACCACCGCGCTGGACGCGCTCGTGCAGGCGATGATCGCCCAGCGCGCGCAGGCCCGTGCGGACAAGGACTGGCCCGCCGCCGACCGCATCCGCGATGCGATCGGTGCGGCGGGCATCACCCTGGAGGACACTCCAGACGGAACTCATTGGAGTATCGATGGCTAAGCCGAGCAGGCCCGGAGCGGGCAACAGCAAGAAGAAGGGCGCCACCAAGGGCAGCGGCGGCAACGGCCGCAAGGCTCTCGAGGGCCGCGGCAACACGCCGAAGGCCGAAGACCGCGCCTGGCACGTCGCCGGCAAGCGCAAGGCGGCGCAGGAGCGCTTCGCCGCCGCGGGCGGCAAGGGTCGCCCCGGCGCACGATCGGGCGCGGGTCAGAAGCCGCAGGGTGGATCCAACCCGAACCGTCGCGTGTCCTCGTCCTCGGCCTCGAACGACACCGAGACGGTCACCGGGCGCAACTCGGTGCTCGAGGCGCTGCGCACCAAGATCCCCGCGACCACGATGTACATAGCGCAGCGCGTGGAGATGGACGACCGCGTCAAGGAGATGCTCGCGATCGCCCGGCACCGCGAGATCCCCGTGCTCGAGGTCACCCGTCAGGAGCTGGACCGCATGGCCGGCTTCGACGGCGTGCACCAGGGCGTCGCGCTCAAGGTGCCGCCGTACGAGTACGCGCACCCGCAGGACCTGCTCGAGGAGATCATCGACCGCGGCCAGACCCCGCTGTTCGTGGCGCTGGACGGGATCACCGACCCCCGCAACCTCGGCGCGATCATCCGCTCGACGGCTGCGTTCGGCGGGCACGGCGTGATCCTGCCGCAGCGCCGCTCGGCGAGCGTGAACTCCGCCGCGTGGAAGACCAGCGCCGGAGCCGCGGCCCGCATCCCCGTCGCGCTCGCCGCGAACCTCACGTCCATGCTCAAGGAGTTCAAGAAGCAGGGCGTGTTCGTGCTGGGCCTCGACGGCGGCGGCGACGTCTCGCTGCCGGCGATCGAGCTCGCGGATCGACCCGTCGTCATCGTGGTCGGATCCGAGGGCAAGGGCCTCTCGCGCCTCGTCACGGAGACCTGCGACCAGATCGTCTCGATCCCGATCTCGGCGGCCACCGAGTCGCTCAACGCCGGCATCGCCGCCTCGGTCGCGCTGTACCAGGTCTCGACCGTCCGCGCCGCGAAGGGCTGACCTCCGCGAGACCGCACGGCGCCGTGGGCGTGCCGTGCCGTGCGGGGCGCGTGCGCGGGCGGGCCGGCGCGGCCCAGGGCGCGTGCCGCGGGGCGCATGACCGACAGCGCATCGCGTTGACCGCCCGTGCACATCCGTGCAGGATCCGTCCGACGCGGAATAGCGCGCGGTCGCGGATCCTTGCATCTCCCGTACCCGGTGCAGAAACAACCGGGACGGGAACGGAAGGAACGCGCATGGCTCGCATCGTCGTCATCGGAGGAACCGGCTACGCCGGTCGTCACATCGTCCAGGAAGCCGCGTCGCGCGGACACGAGGTCGTCTCGATCTCGCGCTCCGAGCCGTCCGCTCCCGTCGACGGCGTCACGAACGTGCAGGGCTCGGTGACCGACCTCGACACCCTCGGCGACGTGTTCGAGAACGCCGACGTCGTGGTGTCCGCGCTGTCCCCGCGCGGCGACATGGAGCAGGCCGTCCTCCCCGCCCTGTCCGCGCTGGTCGACAAGCTCAGCGGCACGGCCACGCGCGTGAGCGTCGTCGGCGGCGCCGGCGGCAGCCTTTCGGCGCCCGGCGGCCCGCGCCTGATCGATCTCGACTTCCCCGACGAGTACAAGCACGAGGCGCAGGTCGGCGTCGACTCCCTCGCGCTGCTGCAGAACGCCGACGCCTCGCTGGACTGGTTCTTCGTGCACCCCGCCGAGGTCTTCGGACCCTGGGCCGAGGGCGAGCGCACCGGCTCCTACCGCGACGGCGGCGACGTGGTCGTGCGCGACGCCGACGGCAACTCGACCATCTCCGGCGCCGACTTCGCGATCGCCGTCGTCGACGAGATCGAGAACGGCAAGCACAGCCGCGAGCGCTTCACCGTCGGTTACTGACCCCGCCCGACACCACCGATCTGACCGCGAGACTCCATCTCCGCGACGAGAATGCGCTCCAGCAGCGCAGTCTCGTCGCCCAGATGGAGTCTCGCGGTCGATAGGGGCAGCAAGATCCCGGGGGGTCAGACGAGGTCGCGCCAGTCGATGTCGGGATCGTCGTCGACGGGGACGGATCCGGTGATCACCGGGAGCGACATGGTCTCGGTCGGCGGGCCCATGATCGTCGCCTCGTCGCGGCGATGCCGCAGCACGTCGTTGATGTACGAGGTCAGCACTTCGGCCAGGGGCACCGACCGCCCCCGCGCCTGCGACATGTACCAGCGGTGCTCGAGCACCTGGTGGAACACCTCGGCAGGCTCGAGCTTGGCGCGCAGGTCGTAGGGGATCGCGCGCACCACCGGCTCGAACACGCGCGTGAGCCATTCGTGCGCGTACATCTCCTCGTCCGCCCACTGCTTGGTGGAGCGGGCGCGGAACTCGTCCAGGTCGTTCAGCAGTCGCCGGGCCTGGTTCTCCTCAACATCGAGGCCGGTCAGGCGGATGAGCCGGCGCTGATGGTGGCCGGCGTCGACGACCTTCGGCTCGATCTCCACCCTGGTGCCGTCCGCGGTGGTCTGGATCGACATCTCGCCGATGTCGAAGCCGAGCGCGTTCAGCCGCTCCACGCGCTCCGTGATCCGCCAGGCCTCGCCCGCGGCGAACGACTCGTGCGCGGTCAGCGCGGCCCACAGGGACCGGTACGACGACACGATGCCGTCCGCGATCGCGACCGCGTCCACGCCCCGCTCGAGCCGTCCGCCGGCGGCGAGATCAAGGATCTCCCCTGCGATGTTGGTGCGGGCCAGATCCAGGTCGTAGGCGCGCTGGCCGTCGGTCAGCCCCTCCTCGTGCAGCTCGCCGGTCTCGGCGTCGACGAGGTAGGCCGCGAACGCCCCGGCGTCGCGGCGGAACAGCGCGTTCGACAGCGATACGTCGCCCCAGTAGAAGCCGACGTTGTGCAGCCGCACGAGCAGCAGCGCGAGCGCGTCGACGAGGCGTGTGGCGGTGTCCGGCCGCAGCACCCGGGTGAACAGCGCCCGGTACGGCATCGAGAAGCGCAGGTGCGAGGTCACCAGGGCCGCCGGCAGAGCTTCGCCCTTGCCGTCCGTGCGACCGGCGATCACCGCGACGCGGGACACGCAGGGCACGTCGAGGCGGGCGAGGTTGCCCAGCATCTCGTACTCGCGGCGCGCCATCTCCTCCGTGGTCTCCTTCACCGCGACGACGGATCCGGACAGATCCGCGAAGCGCACCAGGTGACGGGAGAGACCCTTCGGGAGCGAGACGATCACCTCGGACGGCCATTTCGACAGCGGCTGCGACCAGGGCAGTGACAGCAGGCCGGGATCCACGGCGCTCGCGGTGATGGTCAGCGCGTCCTTCAACGGTGCTCCTCGGGGGGATCGGCGGGGGAGACGACGACGCGGCGCGGGGGAAATCCCCCGCGCCGCGTCGATCAGACGGTGATCAGGAAGCGGCGATCGGCTTCTTGTTCAGGCGCTCGCCCGACTCGAGGTCGAAGGCGTGCGCGTGGCCCGGGTTCGCCGCGAGCGTGACGGTCTCGCCCGCGTTCGGGTGGTTGCGACCGTCGACGCGCGCGACCAGGTCGGTGCGCTTGCCGTTGATCTCGGTGTGTCCGTAGAGGTAGCCGTCCGCGCCGAGCTCCTCGACGAGGTCGACGACCACCGAGAGGCCCTTGCCGTCGGCAGGTCCCACGGTGATGTCCTCAGGGCGCACGCCGATCGTGACCTGCGAACCCGTGGCGCCGCTGACCGTCTCACGGTCGAGCGGGACGACCTCGGAGCCGAACTGCACGCCGCCGTCGGCGAGGTCGGAGGTGAACAGGTTCATCGCGGGGGAGCCGATGAAGCCGGCGACGAAGACGTTCTGCGGGTTCTCGTACAGGTCGCGCGGCGATCCGACCTGCTGCAGCAGGCCGTCCTTCAGCACGGCGATCCGGTCGCCCATGGTGAGCGCCTCGGTCTGGTCGTGCGTGACGTAGACCGTGGTGACGCCGAGGCGGCGCTGCAGCGAGGCGATCTGGGTGCGGGTCTGCACGCGGAGCTTGGCGTCGAGGTTCGACAGCGGCTCGTCCATGAGGAACACCTGGGGCTGGCGCACGATCGCGCGGCCCATGGCGACGCGCTGACGCTGGCCGCCGGAGAGAGCCTTCGGCTTGCGGGTCAGGTAGGGCTCGAGGTCGAGCAGCTTGGCGGCCTCGAGGACGCGGGCGGCGCGCTCCTCCTTGCCGACGCCGGCGATCTTGAGCGCGAAGCCCATGTTCTCGGCGACGGTCATGTGCGGGTACAGCGCGTAGTTCTGGAACACCATCGCGATGTCGCGGTCCTTCGGCGGGACGTCGGTCACGTCGCGGTCGCCGATGAGGATGCGGCCCGCGTTGACCTCTTCGAGGCCGGCGAGCATGCGCAGGGAGGTGGACTTTCCGCAGCCGGAGGGGCCGACCAGAACCAGGAACTCGCCGTCGGCGATCTCGATGTTCAGCTTGTCGACCGCGGGGCGGGTGCCGCCGGGGTAGAGCCGGGTGGCCTCGTCGAAGGTCACAGTTGCCATTGTCTTCTCCTTCACCGGCAGGTACGTGCCGGACGATCCGTAGTGAAAAAGCGACGAGGGTGAACCCGCCGTGGCCCGCCATCGGACCGGGATCAGTATGACATGAGAGCTCCCGACCGGTCCAGCGTCACCGGCGAAGCGCTTTCCGAACGGGATCTCGCAGGCTCCGACCAGGGGCCGTCTGGTCATTTCTCAGCCTCCCTGGCTAGCATCGAACCCGTGCCGTGCCGCTCCCGTCGGTGCTGGCGAACGGGGATGCCCATCCCGAGGAATCAAGAGGAACGATGTCGAGCGACGAAACGCCGAACGTCCCCACGCCCTCGCACTCTCGTGCGGCCGTGCGGGAGAAGGCCCAGCAGGTGAACGCCAAGCAGTCCCGCGCCCGGATCATGCGACGAGTGATCATCGCCGTGGTCGCGATCGTCGTGGTCGGCGCCGCGGGCGGCGCCGTGGCCTGGGCCGTGGGCTCCGCCGTGTCGAAGCCGTCGCTCACCCCGTCGAATCTCCAGGACGACGGCGTCGTCGTGACCAAGGAGGATCTCGCCGCGGCGCGCGCCGGGTCCGCGAGCACCCCCACTCCGTCTCCGTCCACCGCCGGCACGCCTGCGGCGACCGAAACCGCTTCGCCGACGCCCGATCCGACGGCCACCGCGGGCACGGTCGACATTCACGTCTACGTCGACTACCTCTCGCCGGGCGCCAGCGACTTCGAGCGCGCGAACGCGAAGCAGCTCGCCACCTGGGTCGATCAGGATGCGGCCACCGTGACGTACCACCCCGTCGCGCTGCTGACCGCGAACTCCAACGGCACCAAGTACTCGCTGCGCGCCGCGTCCGCCGCGGCCTGCGTCGCCTCGATGCAGCCCGACGTCTTCTACGCGTTCAACCACGCGCTCCTCATCGATCAGCCGAAGCAGGACACCGACGGCAAGAGCGACAAGGAACTCATCGACCTCGCCGTCTCGAGCGGCGTCAAGGACGCCAAGGGCCTGCAGAACTGCGTCGACGAGAGCACCTACGACTCCTGGGTGAAGGACGTCACGCAGCGGGCCGTGGACGGCCCGCTGCCCGGTTCGAAGAAGGGCGCCCTGAGTGGCGCGCCGACGATCGTCGTGAACGGCCAGGTCTACGCCGGGTCCCTCACGGACGCCGCCGAGTTCAGCCAGTTCGTGCTGTCCGTCGCGAGCGACTCGTACTACGGCACGAGCGCCCCGACGGTCTCGCCCACGCCGTCGCCCTCGACCGCGAAGTAGCGTGCGGATCCGCCCCGGTGCGTGCGTGCCGGGGCGTCGCGCATTGCTACGCTGGGAGCGGCTCTCGGGCCACTCTCGCCTCCTTAGCTCATCTGGTAGAGCAGCGGCCTTGTAAACCGCAGGTGGCCGGTTCGAGTCCGGCAGGAGGCTCCGATCCCGCTCAGGGGGACGCGGTCATGGATGCGGTCTGCACCCACTGCGTCGCGTCCGCCGAGGCCAGCAGCGCGTCGTCCATGAGCTCGCGCGTGGGTGCGCCGTCCAGCCAGTCCTGTGCGAACGCCGCCGGCAGCAGAACGGGCATGCGGTCGTGGATCCCGGCCAGGCGCGCGGGCGCGGGCTGCATCACGATCGAGTAGCACGTGAACCAGGATCCGTCTTCGGCGCGCCCGCGCTGCGTCACCGCCGCCATGCCGAACAGAGCGCCGTCCAGGCCGAATTCGTGCCAGGTCTTCGACGGCTTCCGCATCTCGAACCAGCGCGTGGCGGGCACGATCGCTCGACCGCGCAGGCTTCCCGGACGCTCCTGCAGGCGCTCGGAGCGCGTGTTGATGGACGGGAAGCGCGAGGGTCTGCCATCGACGAGGAAGCCCCACCATGCCTCCTCGAGCTGCGGCGTCCGCGACTCCGAGGGCACGAGGATCGGATTGAGATTGCGCAGCAGTCGTCCGGTGGGGCGCAGGGTCTCATCCGCGTTTCGCCGCGCCCAGGCGCGGATGCCCTCCATGAGTTCGTCGTCGGCCTCCTCGATCAGCTGCTGATCGCTGAACCGGGGATCCAGACCGTAGCTCGCGCACATGGAGGGAGCGTACCTCCGCCCTCGGACATCGGCGAGGGCAGAGCGCCGACGTGCGGCGGTAGGCTCGGGACAGTGACAGTGCACACCCCGACGCCGAGGCGCGGCCGCACCGCGCTGGCGCTCGGCGGAGCAGTCGCGATCGGTGCGATGACGGCGATCCAGGCGCGCGTGAACGGGCAGCTGGGGGTGCACCTCGACAACGGGATCCTCGCCGGCTGGGTGTCCTTCGCCGTGGGCCTGGTGCTGCTCAGCTTCCCCGTGCTGCTCACGCGCTCCGGACGCGCGGCGCTCGGGCGCCTCTGGCGCGGGATCCGCACCGGAGACGTGCCGTGGTGGATGCTGCTGGGCGGCGCCTGCGGCGCGCTGACCGTGTCGACGCAGGGACTCGTCGCGGGCGTGCTCGGGGTCGCCCTGTTCAGCGTCGGCGTGGTGGCTGGTCAGACGCTCCACGGCCTGCTGCTGGACCGGTTCGGCTTCGGGCCTGCCGGCGTGGTGGCCATCACCCCCGGAAGGCTCATCGGCGGCGCGTGCGCCCTCATCGCGGTCGGCGTCTCGCTCGGCGGAGACGTGCTCGGCCGGGCGCCGTGGTGGATGCTGGTGCTGCCGTTCCTCACCGGCGCGGGCATCGCGTTCCAGTCCGCCGTGAACGGCAGACTCGGACAGCGCATCGCCTCGCCCCTCGGCGCGACGTACATGAGCTTCGTCGGGGGAGTGCTCGTCCTGTCCGTGTCGGCGGGCGCGAGCCTGCTCGTCACGGGAGCGCCAGAGCCGTTGCCGGCGGCGTTCCCCGGCGATCTGTGGCTCTACCTGGGCGGGCTGCTCGGCGCGTCCTACATCCTGCTGGGCGTCGTCATCGTGGCCCGTACGGGAGTGCTGCTGATGGGGCTCGGCGCGGTACTCGGTCAGCTCGCGGTGTCGGTGCTGATCGATCTGATCTGGCCGCCTGCTGCGGGACCCGCCGCATGGCAGGTCGTCGTCATGGTGCTCGCCGCGGTGCTGTCGGTGCTGGCCGCGCTGCCGTGGCGGAGCCGCCGTCGGCTCAGCTCCGCTTCTCGGCCTGCCTGAGCCTTCGCTCCGCCTTCTCGGCCTTCTTCCGCTTCTCGGCGCGCTTCTCGGCCTTCCTGGCGGCCTTCTTCGCCCTCTTCTTCGCCTTCTTCTTCGCCTTCTTCCCGCAGGCGTCGGGCCTTCCGGGATCCTGCGCCGGCCCGTCGTCGTCGTCCGCGCGCTCGGCCGGCATGCGGGAGAGCACGGCCTCGGCATCGACGGGCGAGCGTCGACCCGGCTCCTTGCCCGGCTTGCCGCCCACGTAGAGCCATCCGAGCAGCTCCTCGTCGGGTCCGAGCCCGTGCGTGCGCGCCACGGCCGCGGTGCGGGTGTAGCCGCCCGTGCGCCAGATGACGCCCCAGCCGGCCTCGTCGAGCAGCAGGCTGAGCACGTGCGCGACGCCGGAGGCGACCGCCTCCTGCTCCCAGCGCGGCACCTTGTCGCTGCGCCGGTAGCTGGCGACGACGGCGATCAGAAGGGAGGCGCGCAGCGGCTTGGACGACGGAGAGGAGTCGCCCGTCGCCTCCGCGATCGCGGATCCCAGCCGCTCCCGGTCCTCCCCGCGCAGCTCGATCAGGCGCCACGGCCGGAGCGAGGAGTGATCGGCGACCCGGCCGGCGGCGGCGATCAGCGGCAGCAGCTGTTCGCGCGTCGGCGCCTCCGGGGTCACTTTGGACCAGGACTGCCGGCGTCGGACGGCCTCGAGCGCGCTCATGCCTCGGTGGCGGATTCGTCCGGCTGGAAGGACAGCGCGATCGAGTTCATGCAGTAGCGGTCCCCGGTCGGCGTGCCGAACCCGTCCGGGAAGACGTGGCCCAGGTGCGAACCGCAGTTCGCGCAGCGCACCTCGGTGCGGGTCATCCCGAGGCTGGTGTCCTCGATGAGCTGCACGGCCTCGGGGCGGACGGACTCGTAGAAGCTCGGCCAGCCGCAGCCGGAGTCGAACTTCGTGCCGCTGCGGAACAGCTCGGAACCGCACGCGCCGCAGGTGTAGAGGCCTGCGCGGTGCTCGTCGAGCAGCTCGCCGGTCCACGCCCGTTCAGTCGCGGCCTCGCGCAGCACGGCGTACTGCTGCGGGTCGAGCTCGGCCCGCCATTCGGCGTCGGTCTTGGTCACGCGATGCGACATGGATCCTCCCGGGGTCGGATCCATTCTCCCGCGTTCCGCGCGCCGAGGGGCCACGGGCAGGCGCGCCGTCCTCGAACGGCATCTCTCGGGACGTAGCCTGGGATGGTGACCGACCTCCTGAGCGACCGCGAGCGCGTCATCCTCGCGTTCGAGGCACGGCGCCCCGGGCACTCCAGTGCCAAGGAGGAGGCGATCCGGGCCGAGCTGGAGCTCACCCCGGCGCGGTACTACCAGCTTCTGGACCGGGTCATCGATTCCGAGCAGGCGCTGGTCGAGGATCCGATGCTGGTGCGTCGTCTTCGCCGGATCCGCGAGGATGCGGCCGCACGACGGGCCGGACGCACCGCGCTCTCCGCCCGCTGAGCCGAGGACTCGCTCGTACTCCGGCCTGTCGTTCACGGAAACCGCAGGAGCACCCCGGATAACATCATGGAATGCCTGAATCCGCCCGCGACCGATTCGACGTGATCCCGCACGCCCAGGGCCGGGTCGGCGCCCACCGCGCCGAGAACCCCGGGATGCGCGGCTGGTTCGTGCTGCTCTGGGCCGCCGTGGCGACCGCGGTGCTCATCGCCATCGGCATCTTCGCCGCGATGCTCGCCATGGGCAGGATCAGCTTCGACAGCGGCACGCCGATGCCCAGCGTCTCACGGACGGCGACCGCCTCCGCTCCGGCGCTGGACACGTCGTACGCCGTGCTGGTGCTGAATGCAACCACGGCGAACGGCCTCGCCGCGAGCACGCGCGACACGATCGTCGCCGCCGGGTTCGCCGGGAACGCGGTGGCCGCGAGCGACGCCAGCACGCAGGATTTCCCGGCGACGACGGTCTACTACAAGACCGAGGCGGACAAGTCAGCGGCGCAGGCGCTCGCGAACCTCATCGGAGCGACGAAGATCGCCGTGAGCGACCAGTACGGCGACGACGTCGTGGCCGGCCAGAAGCAGTTGACGGTGGTGCTCGGGCAGGATCTCGCGAAGAACGCTCCGACGACCGAGCCGACCCCCGCGGACACCTCGGGCGACGGTTCGACGGGCTGAGCCCGGTCGCTCCCTCCGCGGCTTGCACTCACAGGGGGCGAGTGCCAGACTGGGTTTAGCACTCGACTGTTCTGAGTGCTAAACCCAATGTCTACGTCCAGGAGGGACGACAGAACTCATGGCAAAGATCATCGCTTTCGATGAGGAGGCCCGCCGCGGTCTCGAGCGCGGCCTGAACATCCTGGCCGACGCGGTCAAGGTGACCCTCGGCCCGCGTGGCCGCAACGTCGTGCTCGAGAAGAAGTGGGGCGCCCCCACGATCACGAACGACGGCGTGTCCATCGCCAAGGAGATCGAGCTCGACGACCCGTACGAGAAGATCGGCGCGGAGCTCGTCAAGGAGGTCGCGAAGAAGACCGACGACGTCGCCGGAGACGGCACCACGACCGCCACCGTGCTCGCACAGGCGCTCGTCCGCGAGGGCCTGCGCAACGTGGCCGCCGGTGCCGACCCGATCAGCCTGAAGAAGGGCATCGAGAAGGCCGTCGCCGCCATCACCGCCGAGCTGCTCGCCTCCGCCAAGGAGATCGAGTCGAAGGAGCAGATCGCCGCCACTGCGTCGATCTCGGCCGCCGACCCGGAGATCGGCGAGCTCATCGCCGAGGCCATCGACAAGGTCGGCAAGGAGGGCGTGGTCACGGTCGAGGAGTCCCAGACCTTCGGCACCGAGCTCGAGCTCACCGAGGGCATGCGCTTCGACAAGGGCTACCTGAACCCGTACTTCGTCACGGACCCGGACCGCCAGGAGGCCGTCTTCGAGGACGCGTACATCCTCATCGCGAACCAGAAGATCTCCAACATCAAGGACCTTCTGCCCGTCGTCGACAAGGTGATCCAGGACGGCAAGGAGCTCGTCATCATCGCCGAGGACGTCGAGGGCGAAGCCCTCGCGACCCTGGTGCTGAACAAGATCCGCGGCATCTTCAAGTCCGTCGCCGTCAAGGCTCCGGGCTTCGGCGACCGTCGCAAGGCGCAGCTGCAGGACATCGCCATCCTCACCGGTGGCACCGTGATCACCGAGGAGGTCGGTCTCAAGCTCGAGAACGCGACCCTCGACCTGCTGGGCCGTGCGCGCAAGGTCATCGTCACCAAGGACGAGACCACGATCGTCGAGGGTGCCGGCGACGCCGAGCAGATCGCCGGTCGCGTCACCCAGATCCGTCGCGAGATCGAGAACACCGACAGCGACTACGACCGCGAGAAGCTGCAGGAGCGCCTCGCCAAGCTCGCCGGCGGCGTGGCCGTCATCAAGGCGGGCGCGGCCACCGAGGTCGAGCTCAAGGAGCGCAAGCACCGCATCGAGGACGCCGTCCGCAACGCGAAGGCTGCCGTCGAGGAGGGCATCGTCGCCGGTGGTGGCGTCGCGCTGATCCAGTCCGGCACGAAGGCCCTCAACAGCCTCGAGCTCGCGGGCGACGAGGCGACCGGCGCGAACATCGTTCGCGTCGCGATCGAGGCGCCGCTCAAGCAGATCGCGCTCAACGCCGGTCTCGAGCCGGGTGTCGTCGCGCACAAGGTCTCCGAGCTCCCGACGGGTCACGGCCTCAACGCCGCGACCGGCGAGTACGGCGACATGTTCGCACAGGGCATCATCGACCCGGCCAAGGTCACCCGCTCGGCGCTGCAGAACGCCGCGTCGATCGCCGGCCTGTTCCTCACCACCGAGGCCGTCGTCGCCGACAAGCCGGAGAAGGCGTCGGCCATGCCGGCCGACCCGTCCGGCGGCATGGACTTCTGAGTCCATCCCCCTTTCGAGAAGGCCCCCGGGATCCGTCCCGGGGGCCTTCTCCGTGCGCGGAGCGAGCGCGCGGCGGCGCGGGTCCGTGGTGCGTCCGCGGCTCGTCGCCGCGCCCGGTGCCTGGTCAGCGGAACAGCGCGGCGGACTCGATCTCGGCCTGGGCATAGAACTGCTCGGCGGATCCGAGGGCATGCGCGATCGCGGCGAGGGCCTGCTCCACGTGGGCCTGCGCGCCCCGCCACTGCTCGGTGGCGTTCTGGCAGGCGAGCGCGGCGGGGCCGCGCCAGGACGACTGCAGCAGGGTCATCTGCGAGAGCATGGTCGCCGCGTCGCTCTGCAGCCGGTCGGCGGTGGCCTGGGCGGAGAGCCTGGTGGCGGAGACCGCGTCGGTGTCGACGCTGAAGACGGTCATGGGGATCCTTTCGTCGAGGTGCATCGGATGCGTTCGACGATAAGGATCAGGACGACGCCGGTGCGGGCTCATCACGCAATCCGTGCGGAGCCCCGCGGGAGCCAGAGATGTGCGGACCCATCCGGGCATCGGCGAGGAGCGCGCTCAGCGCGAGAGATCGAGCGGCTCGATGGGCTGCGTGTCCTGTAGGAGGTGCTCGGGCGTCGCCCGCGGCGGAGCGAGCGGCAGCGACACCGTGAACGTCGCGCCGCCACCCGGCGTCTCGGTCACCTGCACAGAACCGTTGAGCGCCCGCACGATGGACGCCACAATCGCGAGGCCGAGGCCGGCGCCGCCGGTGTCCCTGGTGCGCGAGGAGTCGGCGCGCCAGAAGCGCTGGAAGATCTGATCCCTGATCTGCTCGGGGACGCCCTCGCCGTGATCCACGATCGAGAACCAGCCCACGTCCCTGCGCCGATCCGCGCCGACGACGACCTCGATCGGGGAATCGCCGGGGGAGAAGCGCCGGGCGTTGCCCAGCAGGTTCGCGATCACCTGGCGCACCTTGTTCTCCTCGCCGAGCACGATCGGCGGGGTGGAGACGGGGGCGACGATCGCTTCGGAGAAGTCGATCTCGGGAACCGGGTCGCCGTCCCTCGGACGACGGCGCAGGATCGCCGGTATGCGGCCGCGCGTGGGCGTGCTGCGCGTCACGGGGGCAGGCCGCGTGATCGCAGTGGCGGAACGAACGGGCGGATCCGTGGGATGCGCTTCTGCGGTCATGTCGACGACCGTGACGGGGCGCTCCGGTGCGGCCGCGCGCAGGTCGAGTGCGGCGTCCTGCGCGAGCGGGCGCAGGTCGAGCGGTTCGATGGTCAGCTCGCGCTGCTCGTCCAGGCGGGCGAGGGCGAGCAGATCCTCGACGAGCACGCCCATCCGCAGCGCCTCCTTCTCGATCCGGTCCATCGCGCGCGCGGTGTCCTCACCGGGCTTGATCGCGCCCATCCGGTAGAGCTCGGCGTAGCCGCGAACGCTCACGAGCGGCGTGCGCAGCTCGTGGCTGGCGTCGCCGACGAAGCGGCGCATCTGCTGCACGGAGCGGTCGCGCTGGGAGATCGCCGCGTCGAGGCGGTCGAGCATCGTGTTGATGGCGCCGTTCAGCCGCCCCACCTCGGTGGTCGGCTCGAGGTCCGTGAGACGCTGGCTGAAGTCGCCCGCGGCGATCGCCATCGCGGTGGACTCCACGCGCCCCAGTCGGCGGAACGCCAGTGTCACCAGTCCTCGGGTCGCCAGCGCGGCGATGATGATCGTCACGAGCGCCACGGTGGTGAACACGCCGAAGAACGTCGCGAGGATCCGGTCCGGCTCGTCCAGCGAGACCGCGACCATCTGCGTGTAGGTGATGTTGGTGCTGGGATCCTCGCGCACGGCGACCGCCGCGCGGAACTCGGATCCGTCCGCGCCTCGCAGGACCATCGGCTCCGTGCGTCCGGCGTCGAGCGTCGCGCGGGCCAGGGGATAGGAGGTCGGGAACTCGGGCTTGACGGCCTTCGGCGCGCCGCCGCCCGCGTACACGAGCGCACCGCCCGTGTCGTAGACGGCGACGAAGTAGTCGGCGAGGCCGAGGGTCTCGTCCTTGAGGGTGACGCTGAACGCGCCGTATCCGTCAGGGGTGATCGTGGCGAGGTCGCTCGTCACGAGGGTCGGCAGCTGGGACTCGACGTTGTCGATGAGCAGGTTGCGCAGGATCGGCATGGTGCCGATCCCGGTGA
This sequence comes from Microbacterium azadirachtae, assembly GCF_000956505.1. GTDB lineage: Bacteria > Actinomycetota > Actinomycetes > Actinomycetales > Microbacteriaceae > Microbacterium > Microbacterium azadirachtae_A. Next base: position 204,247 of record NZ_JYIX01000039.1, read on the forward strand.
CGACCAGGCCGAGCGCGAGCACGCCGACGGTGACGCCGGTCACCTTCGCACGAAGGCTGATCCGGCGCCACCATCGCGTGATCGCGTCGGGCTCTGCCATCCGTTACGCGGACTTCCCCACTTTGAGCATGTAGCCGAAGCCGCGCTTGGTCTGGATGACCGGCTCCTCGGTGTGCGGGTCGATCTTGCGGCGGAGGTACGAGATGTAGCTCTCCACGATGCCCGCGTCGCCGTTGAAGTCGTACTCCCAGACGTGGTCGAGGATCTGTGCCTTCGACAGCACGCGGTTGGGGTTGAGCATGAGGTACCGGAGGAGCTTGAACTCCGTCGGACTGAGCTCGATCGGGCTGGATCCGACGAACACGTCGTGCGTGTCCTGATCCATCGACAGCTCGCCGGCGCGGATCACGGACTCCTCATCCGCCTGCATCGTGCGACGCAGGATCGCCTGGGCGCGAGCGACGATCTCGTCGAGGGCGAAGGGCTTGGTGACGTAGTCGTCGCCCCCGGCGTTCAGGCCCTCGATCTTGTCCTCGGTGTCGTCCTTCGCCGTGAGGAACAGGATCGGCGCCGTGAATCCGGCGCCTCGCAGTCGCTTCGTGACGCTGAACCCGTTCATGTCGGGGAGCATCACGTCGAGGATGATGAGGTCGGGCTCCTCCTCCAGCACGGCCGAGATCGTGGCGGCGCCGTTGGCGACGGTCTTCACCGAGAAGCCGGCGAAGCTCAGGCCCGTGGAGAGGACATCGCGGATGTTGGGTTCGTCGTCGACGACCAGGATGCGCGCTTCAGTCATGCCCCCATTATGGTGACCCGATCCGTGTTCGCGCTGATTGCGGGCGGAACTTCCCTAGGGAATGGCTATGCGACGGCTCAGGATGCGTGACGATCGGCCTCCTCCGGGTGCAGAGTGAGTCCCATGAAGATCGACATCATCGAGCACGAAGGACCGTACCGTGTCGGCGTCGTCATCGGCAGCCTCTCCCGGGAATCCATCAACCGCCGACTCGCGAACGCGCTGAAGCATCTGGCTCCAGAGGGCTTCGAGTTCTTCGAGATCTCCTACGCCGACCTGCCGCTGTACAACCGCGACTTCGACGCCGACTATCCGCAGGTCGCCCTCGACTTCAAGGCGGCGGTGGCGAGCGCGGACGCGGTGCTGTTCGTCACGCCGGAGTACAACCGTTCGCTACCGGGGCCCCTGAAGAACGCGATCGACTGGGGCAGCAGGCCGTGGGGGCAGAACGTGTGGGCGCACAAGCCGACCGGCGTCGTGGGCGCGTCGATGGGCGCGATCGGCACGGCGGTCGGTCAGCAGTCGCTGCGTGCGACGCTGGGCTTCCTCAACGCCCGGCAGATGACCGCGCCCGAGGCCTACATCCACTACTCGCCGGGCCTCATCGACGACGACGGCCGTGTCACGACGCCCGGGACCGAGGAGTTCCTGCGCCAGTTCATGGCCGCCTTCGCGGAGTTCACCGCCCGCGTGCTGACGGTCATCCCGCAGACCTGACCCCGCCGGCCCCCCGCGCTGGGCCCCATCCTGACCGCGAGACTCCAAATGGGCGACGAGACTGCGCCTGTGGGCTGCAGTCTCGTCGCGGAGTTGCAGTCTCGCGGTCATGGCGCGGTCATGGCCGGGGGAGGAAGGAGCGCGGGGACCGTGGATGACGAGCGCGGAGGAGACGCGGCGTGCTGGCTCTCGAAGGTGTGCCCCGAGTGCGGCGCGCTGTTGGATGACCCGGCCGCACCCTGCTGGCGCTGCGGGCTCAGGCCGGGCGAGGATCCGTCCGCCTGAGGTCGTGGCATGAGTGCGTCCTACCGCGAGACTCCAAATGGGCGACGAGACTGCGCGCGAGGCCTGCAGTCTCGTCGCGGAGTTGGAGTCTCGCGGAAGAGAGAGGGGCAAGAAGGGGGCGAGGTCAGGCGGCCTCGAGCTCGTGGGCGTCCAGGATCGTGTAGCTGTAGCCCTGCTCCGCGAGGAAGCGCTGGCGGTTCTGCGCGTAGTCCTGATCGACCGTGTCGCGGGCGATCAGCGTGTAGAAGCTCGCCGTGTGCCCCGACTGCTTGGGGCGCAGCAGGCGTCCGAGCCGCTGCGCCTCCTCCTGTCGGGAGCCGAAGGATCCGGAGACCTGGATCGCGACCGAGGCCTCCGGCAGGTCGATCGAGAAGTTCGCGACCTTCGACACCACGAGCAGCTCGATCTCGCCCTCGCGGAACTGGCGGTACAGCGCCTCGCGCTCGTCGACGGGGGTGGCCCCGGTGATCGACGGCGCGTTGAGCGCCTGGGACAGCTCCTCGAGCTGGTCGAGGTACTGCCCGATCACGAGGATGCGCTCCCCGGGGTGCTTCGCGATGAGCTCGCGCACGGCGGTGATCTTGGCCGGCGCCGAGGCGGCGAGGCGGTAGCGCTCGTCGTCCGTTGCGGCGGCGTACTCGAGCCGGTCGTCCGGCGGCAGGTCCACTCGCACCTCGTAGCAGGCGGCGGGGGATATGAAGCCCTGCGCCTCGATCTGCTTCCACGGCGCGTCGAAGCGCTTCGGCCCGATGAGGCTGAACACGTCGCCCTCACGGCCGTCCTCGCGCACGAGCGTGGCGGTGAGGCCGATCCGACGCCGTGCCTGCAGGTCGGCGGTGAGCTTGAACACCGGAGCGGGCAGCAGGTGCACCTCGTCGTAGACCACGAGTCCCCAGTCCATCTCGTCCAGCAGCGACAGGTGCGCGTACTGGCCCTTCCGCTTCGCGGTGAGGATCTGGTAGGTCGCGATCGTGACCGGCTTGACCTCCTTCACCTGCCCGGAGTACTCGCCGATCTCCTCGGCGGTCAGGCTGGTGCGCTTGATGAGCTCGTCGCGCCATTGCCGTGCCGAGACGGCGTTCGTGACGAGGATGAGCGTGGTGGTCTTGGTCGCGGCCATCGCGCCGGCGCCGACGATCGTCTTGCCGGCGCCGCAGGGGAGCACGACGACGCCGGATCCGTCCTTCGAGAACGCGTCGACCGCATCCTGCTGATAGGGCCGCATCGTCCAGCCGTCTTCGGCCAGGGTGATCTCGTGCGGGGTGCCCGGTGTGTAGCCGGCGAGGTCCTCGGCGGGCCAGCCGATCTTCAGCAGCTCCTGCTTGATCTGCCCGCGGGCCCAGGCGTCGATGACGTAGGTATCGGGGGAGGGGTGCCCCACGAGCAGCGGCTGGATCCGCTTGTTCCCGGCGACCTGGGTGAGCACGGCGGGGTCGGTGGAGCGCAGGATGAGGAGGCCCTCGTCGTCCCGCTCGATCACGAGCCTGCCGTAGCGGTTCACGGTCTCGCGGATGTCGACCGACACGGACGGCGGCACCGGGAACCGCGACCAGCGGTCCAGGGTCTCCAGCATGTCCTCGGCCGTGTGCCCGGCCGCGCGCGCGTTCCACAGTCCCAGCCGGGTGACCCGGTAGGTGTGGATGTGCTCGGGCGCGCGCTCCAGCTCGGCGAAGATCGCGAGTTCGTGCCGGGCGCTCTCGGCGTCGGGGTGCGCGACCTCGAGCAGTACGGTGCGGTCGCTCTGGACGATCAGCGGGCCATCAGACATAGCGGATCAGTCTACCGGTCGTCCCGGGGAGCGGGCGCCCGCCACCGGGCGCGGTCGTCGCGGGGCACCCTCGAACCGCGCGGCCGACGGGGCCGCATCAGGATCCGGGGTCCTCGATCGCGCGGGTGGAGAGGATCGAGCGGATGGGCAGGGTGCGCTCGACGTCGCTCGCGCGATCGCGGCCGCGCAGGCGTCCGCCGCCGAAACCGGTCACCTCGAGCACGAGCTCCCGTGCCGTGCCATCGGGCATCGCCACCTCGACGGCGAGCACGGCGCGCTGCTTCGCGGCGTGCTCGAGCTCGCGCTCCAGCCAGGCGGCGTCCGCGTCGCCTTCACGGGCCTCGCGCAGATGCGCGAGGAGCGCCTCGTAGCGCTGCGTGTCGGAGGGCGGCGCGGGTGCGCTCTCCGCGGTGGTGCGCACCGGACGCTCGACGGCCCCTTCCGCATCCACGAGGGCGGCGGGGTAGTGCTCATCGGTGAGCGCCCAGAACACGGTGTCGCGGTTGACGCGCGTGGTCAGCACGATGCCGTCCTCCGCGCTGTCCTCGGGGACGAGCCCCAGCGGACGCAGGGCCTGATCCACGCCGATCGCCTGCAGCAGGTGCGGGTCGCGGCTGCGTACGCGGGTGCGCCCGGTCTCCGCGTCCGTGCCCACCTGCACCTGGCCGTGCCTGCTCGCGCTCTGCGCCAGCAGGTAGCGCAGCGGCTGAGGCACGCCGGTGAGCGAGATCTCCTCGAGGAACGCCAGGACGCCGTCCTCCGTCTCGCCGGCGGACAGCGCCGTGCTGAGCGAATCGGCGGTGAAGCGGTAGGAGGAGGCCTGGCTGGCCGACTCCCGCGCGGCCATGCCACGGAGCCGCAGGTCGAGGGCGGGCAGCAGGGGCCCCGGTGCGATCGCGGTGAGGTCGTTCTGCAGGAAGATCCGATCGACCTCTGCGGGAACGTAGGCGGCGAGGGCGGCCGGATCCGGATCCGCTCCGCGCCGCGGCGCCTCGGCCCACGGGGTCTCGAGAGCCTCGGGGCTCGCGCGCTCGTCCATCACGAGGCCGAGCAGCCGCGCCTGCCGGAGCAGGGCGCCGGTACGAGCGGGCCAGGCGGAGTCCCAGGGGTGCTCGTCCGCCCATGCCCGCAGCGGGATCCAGCCGCCGTCCGCGGTCCGCAGCACATCGGGGAGTGCGTCGCGGAAGCCGGAGACCAGCTGCGACCACCGCTCCGGGCCGGGGAGCCGGAGCCATGCCGCGCCGGCGGCGGAGAGGAGCAGGGTGCGATCGATCGGCCGGAGCAGGCCGGCGGCCGTGCCGACCGCCAGCACGTCGTCGAGGAGCGCCGGGTCGTCGGGGAGGCCGCGTTCGCTCAGCCGGCGCTTCTCGGAGAGGCCGACCGTGCCTCCGGCGAGCAGCGCGAGCGGCCCCTCTTCGGCGAGGAGCAGAGCGTCGGCGAGGGTGGCGACCGTCGTGAACGCTCGTTCGGCCGCCCGGGCCGCCGAGGGCTCCTCGGCGTTCCCGGCGAGGGCGCCGGATGCCGGGGCGGCCTCGACCGCTGCGGCCGGTGCATCGCGTCCGGCGACCGCGGCCGCCACCGACGGCGGCAGCGTCGCACCCGAGGGCGAGAGGAGCGCGAGCGAGCGGAGGGCCTCCGCGACGGGACCGGGATCCGCGCCGGATGCCGCTGCCACGAGTCCGCGGGCCTCGGCGCGGGTCAGCCGCGGCAGGATGCGCATCAGAGATGACGGATCGAGCAGCGCCTCCGCGGCGTCGAAGAAGTCGTTCCAGCCGGCTTCGGGGCGCACCTCTCGACGACCGAAGAGCGCGGCGAGTTCCTCGTCGGTGCGCGCGGACAGCGCCTCGGCGAGAAGGCGCGCATGGGTGCTCATGGGGAGAACAGCTCGCGGCGGCGTCAGGAGCGCCGCGCCGCGCGGCCTCTCCGCACGAAGCTCATGATGAGCAGCACGACGATCATCACGAAGGCGATCGGCAGACCCCAGAACGGGAAGACCCCGACGACCGGCCACGCGCCGTGCGCGAAGTCGGCCTGCTTCATCCCCACCGCGGTCGCGATGATGATCACGAAGAAGCAGATCACGGAGAGTGCGGCCAGCGTCAGCGCGCCGAACGTCAGGAACCGATCGATCCGGCGGATCTCGGGCTCGGGGGCAGGCTGCCGAGTGCTCATCCGTCCCAGCCTACCCGCTCCGTGACCGGTAGGCTGGTGGGGTGCGGGGCTTCCGCACGCGTCCCGATCGGATCCGCACGGATCCGGCGCCCGAGTAATGCAGCGAGGTTCTCCCATGCCCACCGGCAAGGTCAGGTTCTACGACGACGAGAAGGGGTTCGGCTTCATCACCACCGATGACGGCCAGGACGTCTTCCTGCACGCCACGTCCCTCCCCGCCGGGTCCGCGGTCAAGGCCGGCACCCGAGTCGAATTCGGTGTCGCCGACGGCAAGCGCGGTCTGCAGGCGCTGTCCGTACGCGTACTCGAGGCTCCCGTGAGCCTCGCGAAGACCAAGCGCAAGTCCGCGGACGACATGGCCGTGATCGTCGAGGACCTCGTGAAGCTGCTCGACGGCATCGGCGGGGATCTCCGCCGCGGCCGCTATCCCTCGTCCAGCCACGGCCGCAAGATCGCCGCCGTGCTGCGAAACGTGGCCGAGGACTTCGATGCCTGAGAGCGATGGCACCGGCGCCCAGCCGGTCGAGCCGGGGCAGACCGCGGCCGAGACGATCGCGCCCGCGGTCGAGGAGCGCTTCTCGATCGATGAGCCCGTTGCCGCCCCGTTCGTGAGCGAGCGCCTGCTGGGCGCGCGCGATCTCGCGCTCGCCGCTCTGCACGAGATCACCCCCGCAGCGTCCGTGGGGCCGGCCGCCGGCTACCTCCCCGAGGTCGACGGCGTGGTCTCGCTGCGCTTCGAGAACAGGCTCGGCGGCTATCCGGGCTGGTACTGGACCGTGTCCGTCGCCCAGGTCGGCGACGAGGAGCCGACCGTGCTGGAGGCCGAACTGCTGCCGGGCGACGGCGCCCTGCTCGCGCCAGAGTGGGTGCCGTGGGCCGAGCGTCTCGCCGACTACCGCGCGCACCAGGCCGAGCTCGCCGCTTCGGCCCAGCACGACGCGGAGGCGAGCGGATCCGATGAGCTTCCCGGCGATGACCTCGAGGAGGGATCCGACGTCGACGACATCGACGACGACGATCTCGACGAGGACGAGCTCGACGAGGATGAGCTGGACGACGACGAGGCGGCGCCGCGTCTGCACGCCGGCGACCTCGACGGCGTGGACATCGATGAGCTCGACGACTCGTCGGACGACGACGATGACTCGGACGACGAGGATGACTCGGACGAGGACGACTCCGATGACGAGGACGACTCCGATGACGACTCCGACGATGAGGACGACGACTCCGAAGAGGAGTGAGCATCCGTCCCCTCGGGCAGCGCCCGGGTGAGACTCGATACGAGAGAAGGCGCCCCCTGCCGGGGGCGCCTTCTCTCGTATCTCAGCCGGGGCTCAGGAGCCCTGGTGCTCCAGCACGTAGTCGATCGAGCGGATGAGCTGGCGCACATCGTCCGGCTCGATCGAGACGAAGGTCGCGATGCGCAGCTGGTTGCGGCCGAGCTTGCGGTACGGCTCGGTGTCGACGATGCCGTTCGCGCGCAGCGTCTTGGCGACGGCCGCCGCGTCGACCGAATCGTCGAAGTCGATCGTGGCGACGACGGGGGAGCGGTCTGCGGGGTCGGCGACGAACGGCGTCGCCACGGCGCTCTCCTCCGCCCAGCGGTACAGCTCCTGGGAGGACTCGTTCGTGCGTGCGGCGGCCCAGGCGAGTCCGCCGTTGCCGTTGATCCACTGCAGCTGCGAGTCGAGCAGATGCAGCGTGGTCAGGGCAGGGGTGTTGAGCGTCTGCTCGAGACGGGAGTTGTCGACCGCGTTCTTCAGGCTGAGGAACTCGGGGATGTAGCGTCCGGACGCGGCGATCCGCTCGATCCGCTCGACGGCGGCGGGCGACACGGCAGCGAACCAGAGACCCCCGTCGGATCCGAGGTTTTTCTGCGGGGCGAAGTAGTAGACGTCGGTCTCGGTCACGTCGAAGTCGATCCCGCCTGCGGCGCTGGTCGCGTCGATCACGGTGAGCGCGCCGTCCGCGGCGACCCGGCGGATCGGGGAGGCGACACCGGTCGAGGTCTCGTTGTGCGGCCAGGCGTAGACGTCGATGCCCTCGACGATCTCGGCCGCCGCGCGCGATCCGGGCTCGGCATTGCGCACATCGGGCGCCTGCAGCCACGGTGCCGCCGCCGCCTTCGCGAACTTTCCGCCGAACTCGCCCGAGACGAGGTTTTGCGCGCGGTTCTCGATGAGACCGAAGGCAGCCGCATCCCAGAACGCGGTGGATCCGCCGTTGCCGACGATGATCTCGTAGCCCTCGGGGAGGCGGAACAGGGCGGCGAGCTGCTCGCGGACGCTGCGGACGAGGTTCTTCACCGGCGCCTGGCGGTGCGAGGTGCCCAGCAGGCTCGACCCGACGGCGGCGAGTGCGCTCACCTGCTCGGGACGGATCTTGGACGGGCCGCATCCGAAGCGGCCGTCGACGGGCAGAAGTTCGCGGGGAATCTCGATCGCCATGCACAGATTCTAGGTGCCGTCGAGAGGGCGACCCTGCCCGTGTGACACCGTGCGACGGGCTCTGCGTCGTCGCACGGCGATCCTGCGCTGCCGGGCATGCGATGCCGCGTCGCGGTGCAGAGCCGGAGCATATCCGCAGAAGGTAGGCTTGCCTAACAGCAGGCGACCGCATCCGCGGCACGACAAGGGGGATCGATGGCAGATCTGATCGACACCACGGAGATGTACCTCCGCACCATCCTCGAACTCGAGGAGGAGAACATCGTCCCCCTGCGCGCGCGGATCTCCGAGCGCCTCGGGCACTCCGGTCCCACGGTGTCGCAGACGGTCGGTCGGATGGAGCGCGACGGCCTCGTCGTCGTCTCAGAGGATCGTCGCCTCGAGCTCACCGAGGCCGGGCGCCGCAAGGCGGTGGACGTGATGCGCAAGCACCGTCTCGCCGAGCGCCTGCTCTCCGACGTGATCGGCCTCGACTGGGCCTACGTGCACGAGGAGGCTTGCCGCTGGGAGCACGTCATGAGCGAGCAGGTGGAGCGCCGTCTGGTCGAGCTGCTGGGGCACCCCACCGAGTCGCCGTACGGCAACCCGATCCCCGGTCTGGACCAGCTCGGCGGCGCCCCGGCACGCACCTTCGACGAGGGCGTGATCGGCCTCGTCGAGCACATGAACACTGTCGGCACGCCCACCGAGGGCACGGTGCGCCGTCTCGCCGAGCCCGCGCAGGTGGATCCCGAGCTGCTGGAGCAGCTGCGCGATGCGGGCGTCGTCCCGGGTGCGCGTGGCCGGTTCCGCTTCAACGAGGGCTACGTGCTCATCGAGGTGGACGGGCAGGACGAGGGGCTCGAGCTCCCGGTCGAGCTCGCCTCGCACATCTTCCTGGTCGCCTGAGGGGCTCTGCGGCCGTCTGAGAGGCTCGCCGGCTGGACATCGCCTGTGTGCGCACCGCGGGATCCGCAGGAAACAGGCGTTCAGCGGATCCTTGGGGCAGCGTGACACGTTCGTGACTTTCCGGTAGCGTCGAGAGGGCCGTCGGCAGAAGCCCGTCGACGGACTCCACGGCGCTCGCCTCATCGGCCCGTCGCCGCCGTGGGAGACATGCGTCCGAACCCTGTGCGGACCGACCCGATCGACGACGGACCGGCGCCCGAGGCGCAGAGGCCGGAGGACAGACTTTGCCTGAGACCACGATCGAGACCACGAGCCAGACGAGCGCCGACGCCACCACGCGCCAGAAGGCCGCGACCCGGTCCAGTGCATTCGTGCGCCCTGTGCGGACCGTCGCCATCCTCGGTGCGGTCGGCGCCCTGGTCGCCGCGATCGCTCTCCCGGCGTTCGTCTCGACGAGCGGTGCGGCGGATGCCGCTCCGGTGACCACCGAGCAGCTGGCAGCAGGCAATGCGCAGTCGATCGTGGTCGCGTCCGAGGCCACACAGGCCCCGAGCACGCGCGGGCAGTTCACCGCGACCACTCCTGACGAGATCGAGAAGCGCAAGGCCGAAGAAGCCGCTGCAGCGCGGGCCGCTTCGGCTGCTGCTGCCGCCGCCGCGTCGACCGCGTCGACCAGCAGCTCCCGTCCGTCCCTCGCCGGCATGGCACTGGTCGCCCCGGGTTCCGGTGCAGTGCGCTACCCGGTCACCAGCTTCACCCCTGGCGAAGGCCCCGGCTCCGGTCGCGGCCACGAGGGCTGGGATATGATCGCCCCCGAGGGCACCCCGATCTACGCCGCCGCCGCCGGTACGGTGACGGCCTCGGCCGAGAGCATCGGCGGATACGGCGTCTCGATGATGATCATGAGCAATCTCAACGGCACCATGGTGGAGACCCGCTACGGTCACATGGTCTACGGCAGCCGCATGGTGGAGGCGGGCGACCAGGTCTCCGCGGGCCAGCTCATCGGTCTCGTCGGCAATACCGGCAACTCCTACGGATCCCACCTGCACTTCGAGGTGCGCATCGGCGGCTCGGTCATCGACCCCGAGCCCTGGCTCGCCGCGAACGCGGGCTGACCGGCATCCGCCGTCTCCGCCGGTCGCTCGGATCGGTCATCCCGGATCAGGGGGTGACAGATTCATCACGATCGGGTAACGTCGGGGAGGTCGCCGACGAGAAGCCCGTCGGCGATAACCTCGGCGGCCGCCTCCCGGCTCGTCACCGCCGTGGTCATCCTGATGTGCGTCGAAATCCCGACGTGCACGTGAATGCGGACGAGCCGACGCACGGCGCCGAGGCCTGGAGGAAGCCCTTGGCTGCAGAAATCGAACAGACCGAAACGTCCGTCGACACGCGAACCCCGAAGCGTGCGAAGAACCCGGTCTCCCGATCCGTGGTGCGCCCGATCCGCACCTTCGCGGTCCTCGCCGCGGTGGGAGCACTGGTGACCGCGATCGCCCTGCCCGCCCTCGCGACCGGCGCCGCACCTGCGACTGCCTCACCGGCGACCGCTCAGCAGATCGCCGCCGGCCACGCGCAGTCGATCGTCGTCGCGTCCGAGGCGACGGCCGTCGCCGGCACGCGCGGTTCCTTCACCGCGACGACTCCGCAGGAGATCGAGCAGAAGAAGGCGGAGGCGGCCGCCGTCGCCGCCGCCAAGGCCGCGGCGGAAGCCGCAGCCGCCAAGCCGACCGTCGCGTCGGTCCGCAGCAACATGGCGCCGATCGCGAATCCCGGGCAGGTCATCTACCCGATGGCGGCCGGCTCCTACACGCTGAGCGACGGCTTCGGCGCGGCCCGCAGCGGTCGCAGCCACATGGGCCAGGACTTCGCCGCGCCGATCGGCACTCCGATCTACGCAGCCGCCGACGGCTGCGTCACGATCTCCGAGAGCAGCTACGGCGGCTACGGCGAGACGATCGAGCTCGCTCACCCGGCGCTGAGCGGATCTGCCGCGATCTCCACGCTGTACGGGCACATGAACTACGGCAGCCGGGCTGTCGGGGTCGGTCAGTGCGTGACCGCCGGTCAGTACCTGGGCGAGGTCGGGAACACGGGCTGGGTGTCCGGATCCTGCCTGCACTTCGAGGTGCTCGTGAACAACACCGAGATCGACCCGCTCGCGTGGCTCCAGGTCAACGTCCGCTGATCCGACACGGCGTTCACCGGAAGTTCTCCGCGTCGTCGTCGAGGCATGGGTTAGCCTGATTCCGTCGTCGCAAGGGCGGAGGAACACGATGGGACGAATACCGAGCATCCGAACCACGGAAGCACTCGGTCGACTCGTTCTTCGGCATTGCCCGCAGGATCTGCACGGATCACCCGTGCGTTCACGGCGCTGTCTCTCGTAGACAGCGCCGTTTTCGTATCCTGCGGACCCTCCGTCTGCGCACGGTCGAGAGACCGGGAAGCCGTCCCGGTCGGATCGAAGGGATGCAGGATGCGCACACTGGTGCTCAACGCTGGGTACGAACCGCTCGCGGTCGTGTCGTTCAGACGCGCGATCGTGCTGGTCATGAACAAGAAGGCGTCCGTCGTCGAGTGCGCCGTCGACGATCCCGTCTGGGCGGCGAGCGGACGTTTCGAACGGCCCGCCGTGATCGTGCTGAGCCGTTACGTGCGGATGCCGAGAGCCCGGTACACGCCCGTCACGAGACGCGGAGTGCTGCGCCGGGACGGCAATCGCTGCGGCTACTGCGGGAAGTCGGCCTCCACCATCGATCACGTGCTGCCGCGCTCGCGCGGTGGCAAGAACTCCTGGGAGAACCTCGTCGCCTGCTGCCTGCGCTGCAACAACGTCAAGAGCGACCGCACCCCGCAGGAGATGGGCTGGGAGCTGCGGCTGACGCCCGCCCCGCCGCGGGGGACCGGTTGGACGGTGCGCGGATCCGAACGGGGCGACCCCCGCTGGGAGCCTTACCTGGCGATGGCGGCATAGAGCCGCGTGCGCTCGTTAGACTGGGAGGGCGCCTTCGTAGCTCAGTCGGATAGAGCGGCCCTCTCCTAAAGGGCAGGTCGCAGGTTCGAATCCTGTCGGGGGCACAAGCAGAAGAAGACCGCCCCGGAGGGGTGGTCTTCTTCTGCTTTGTCGACCGCGACAGGCGAATGGAGATGCGGAGCGCCGGCAAAACAGAAGGGACCGTCCCGCAGGACGGCCCCTTCTGTCATGCTTCGCGATCAGTGCGCGGCGCGGTACGCCTCGATCACATCGGCCGGAATGCGGCCGCGCTCGGAGAGCTTGTAGCCGTTGTCGCCGGCCCAGGAGCGGATCGCCGCGGTCTCCGGGTTGCGGTTCGGGCGCTTGGCCGCCGCGGACGGACGGCCGGCCGCCGCGCGCTGTGTGCGCCGACCCGAGGCGATGAACGGAGCGAGCGCCGCGCGCAGGTCTGCGGCGTGCGCGCTGGTCAGGTCGATTTCATAGGCGGAGCCGTCGAGCGAGAAATGCACGGTCTCGCCCTCGCCCACCTCAAGAACGGAACCGTCGATATCGTCGACGAGCTGATGAACGATTTTGCGTGCCATGGCGACAAATCTACGTGCAGGAATTGTCTATGGCAATGATTGGAATGCGGAATGTCATGAATGTCCCGGATCGATCAACTTCAATCCGACAATGCATCCCACCAGACCGAGGATCAACAGGATCCGGATCCAGGACACATCGGAATCGCCGGTGATCATGGCCCAGATGACGGTGAGCGAGGCTCCGATGCCGACCCACACCGCATAGGCGGTGGCGGTCGGGATCTCCCGCATCGCCCAGGCCAGCCCGAACATCGATGCGGCCAGGCCGATCACGAAGACGATGCTGGGCCAGAGCCGGGTGAACCCCTCGGCCTTGCCGAGGGCCGTCGCCCAGACGGCCTCGAGGACTCCGGAGATGATGAGCACGATCCACGCCATGGCGGGCCTCCTGAGAGCCAGTCTTTTCGCTGTCCGGGTACTGGCCCGCCTCGTCCGGGTGCGCAGTGCGCTGTGTCGAGACTACCGCGGCCGCCTGGGCAGGAGCAGGGCACCCCGGCTCACGGGATCAGCCCGTCCCTCCGCGCCCGCGCGACGGCGGCATGCCGGGTCGGGGCGTCGAGCTTCGCCATCGCCGTGCCCAGATACGCCTTCACCGTCGATTCGCGCAGTCCCAGCTCGGCGGCCACCTGTGCGTTGGTCTGCCCGAGGGCCGCGCAGCTCAGCACGTCCAACTCTCGCGGGGACAGGCGCACCTCGGAAAGGCGAGGGAGCGGTGAGGGTGCGGACAGGGCCAGCAGTCGCCGCTCGAGCTCTCCGAGGCGTTCGCGCACGGTCTCATCCGGCACGAGGGCGGCGATCGATCGCAGCTCGGCGAAACTCTCCCGCAGCTCCTCGCGGTGCGCGGGACTCAGCGCTGGTGGGGGAGTGGGCGCGCTCGCCGAGCGCAGGCGTCTCTCCACCTCCTCGCGGATGCGCAGTTCACCGGCGAGCGCATCGGCGATCTGCATCGCCGGGGCGGTGGTGATCCCACCCGCCGGCGGCTCCTCCCACGCTCCCGCGTACAGCACACCGCGCGGCCGCCCCGACACGATCACCGGGATCGCGAGCAGGGTGCGCAGCCCCTCGCCCAGGACGAAGCCGTCGTAGTCGTGCGTGATCTGCTGCGAGGCGCCGTAGTCGTGCGTCATGCGCGGGCGCAGTTCGATCATCGCGCGCCCGCCGAGCCCGCGCTGCGGCTGCACGCGGAGCCCCTCGAGGCTCCGCGTGCGGGAGCCGACGATCGCGGTGACGGGGACTTCGCCGCTGTCGAGCAGCCCGCCGAATGCGACAGGGAAACGGGTGCGCCGGATGAGCTCGCGCACCGCCTGCGCGACCAGATCCGCGTCGGATCCGACGGTCTCGAACGAGTTCACCCGACTACCAGCTTCCGGGGTGTCCGCCCCGTCGTTTTGTAGCGTCGACGCTATCACTCGGGCAGGTATGAGGGTGTGCCGGAGAATGCCGACGGGGCTGAGGGAGCCCGTGCCGGATCCGTCATTTCCCCTGCGTCCGGAACGTGCGGGTGCTGGCGCAATAGCGGCACAGCGACAGTGCCTCTCTGGAAAGGGAGAGCGTCCGCCCCAGCGGCCTACACGCCGGGGCGGACGTCGTGCACGGGACGGGCTCGGGCAGCCGCATCCGCCTCCAAGTCGAGGAGGTATCGCTTGCGTTCGGGATGCGCGCCGTACTCGCCGGGCGAGCCGTCCGCGCGCACCACGCGGTGCACAGGCACCACGATCGAGAAGGGTGTGTTCCTGCAAGCGGTCCCCACCGCCCTGGCGGCACCCGGACTGCCCGCCATCGCCGCGATCTCGCCGTAGCTCGCGCTCTCGCCCCAGGGGATCTCGCACACGGACTGCAGTGCGGCGCGGGTGAACCCGTTCGCGAGCCGCCAGTCCAGGGTGAACTCCCGATCGAAGCGGATCGGCTCTCCGGAGAAGTACGCGTGCAGAAGCTCGTCGATCTCCGCGCTCGCACCAGGATCGGGTTCCGGCACGGCGTGCAGCATCCGCGCGGTCGCCTCGAGCGCCCAGGGGGAGCCGCGGTGCATCCCCTCCGGCAGGTCGAACGCCACCAGCCCCTCGTCGGAGAACACACACAGCGCGTCCCCGAACGGGGTGTCGGCGAAGTCGTAGCGGTAGGTCATGCACCCATCCTCGGTCACCGCGTGCGCGCACGACGGCCGGATCCGCAATCGGTGCGAATAATCCGGAAAAGGCCCGCTGTGGAGGGGGAAAGCACCTGAATCCGGCGAAACCCAGTGGATCTGACGGTTCTGCCCATCCACCACGCCTAGTCTTTGTCGTGTGTGGCGACGTGACGGGAAGAACGCGGAGGAGAAGTCCGTGACGCCCGGCGACGTCGATGTGGCAGAGCCGGGCGTGCAGGCGGTGCACGCGGCGACGGCGGAACGGGCCCGTCTCAGGGCGGAAGCAGCAGAGCTCGGGGGTCCCTCGCCGCTGACCGCCTATCGCGACATCGCCGCGGGCGGGATCGACATCTCGCGCGCTCACCCCGGCAGCCTGCCGCAGTTCATCACGGGCCGTTCCACGCTGCTGTCCAACCTGTTCCGCGACGAGGTGGGGCTCCGCGGCGCTCGCCTCGCCGCCGACCGGATCACGGCGAAGAACACCGAGCTGCGCACCGTGCGCGGCCTCGATGCCGTGCACCTCGCGGTCGGCCTGTGCACCTGGCGGATCGGCGGCGTCGACTACGCCGCCCCGATGCTGCTGCGTCCGCTCGCGATCCGCCGGCACTACGCGGACTACGAGCTGAAGCTGCACGGGCAGTTCTTCCTCAACCCCGAGCTCGTGCGCATCGCGCGCGATCACTTCGGGATCACAATCGACGACGCCCGCCTCGCAGCGCTCGCCTACCAGAACGGCGTGTTCGCGCCGCAGCCGGCGATCGACATGCTGCGCGCGGCCACCTCATCCGTCGACACGTTCTCGGTGCAGCCGCGCATGATGGTGTCCACGTTCGCCGACGTCGGCACCGCGATGGCCCGCGACGCGCACGACCTCGACCACCCGATGCTCAACGCCCTGGCCGGCCACGCGGCCGACCGCGAGCGCGTCTCGGCGCCGGGACCGCAGCCGTCCACGGCCGGGCCCGATGACCGCGCCCCGGCTTCGGACAACCTCCTGCTCGATGCCGACAACGAGCAGGAGCAGGTGCTCGCCCGGATCGCGGCAGGACATTCCCTCACGGTCTCGACGCTCCCCGGAACCGGCGGGACGCAGACCGTGATCAACGCGATCGGCGAGCTGGTGCGCGCGGGCAAGCGCGTGCTCGTCGTCTCTCCCCGCCGCTCGACGCTCGACGGCGTGCGGCACCGCCTGAGCGGGATCGGGCTGGACGGGTTCGCCGTCTCGCCGGCCTCGGTGCGCCGGGATCTGGTGCGCGCGATCGGGCGCAACGAGAAGGCCGCGGCCCCCAAACTGGCCGAGATCGACGACGCCCTGCTGCGGCTGCGGACGGTGCTGCGCGACTACCGCCGCGCGCTGACCGAGACGGATCCTGCGCTGGGCGCGAGCGTGCTCGACGCGACCCGCATGCTCACCCGGCTGGCGCTGCTCCCGACGCCGCCGACCACGACGGCGCGGCTCGGACGCCCCGCGCTGCAGAACCTCGCGGAGGACCGCACGCACGCCGCCGAGGCGCTGGCGCAGGCCGCGCGGCTGGGGGAGTTCCGGTTCGGGCCCGACGACTCGCCCTGGTACGGGGTCGTGTTCTCCTCGTCGGACGAAGCGCACCGCGTGCACGCGCTCGCCGAGACCCTGCACGCGCGCACCGTGCCGGAGCTGCTCGAGCTGGGCTACGAACTCGTCGCCCAGACGCACATGCGCCCGTTCGCGACGATCACGGAGCTCGGCGAGTACCTGCGCCTGCTCCGGGGGATCCGCGACTCGCTCGACCACTTCACTCCTGCCGTGTTCGAGCGGCCGCTCGGGGAGCTCATCAAGGCGCATGGCAGCCGCCGGGACAGCGCGGCGATGACCGGCGCGAATCGTCGTCGGCTGCGCCAGCTCGCCAAGGAGTACGTGCGCCCCGGTGCGCACGTGGGAGACATGCACGACGCGCTCACGCGCATCCAGTCCCAGCGCACCGAATGGCAGCGCTATGTCGATGCCGGCGTCGCACCAGAGGTGCCGCTCGGACTCGCCGACGTGTCCGTCGCCTGGCGCGACGTCGATGCGCAGCTCGCCGAGCTCGACACGGCTCTGGGACGCCGCGAGCCGCTCGCGACGCTTCCGGTCGCGCGCCTGCTGCGCACGCTCGCCGGACTCGCAGCCAAGTCGGACGTCTTCGACAACCTCATCGAGCGCGCCCGCATCCGCGACGAGCTGGCTGGGCTCGGGCTCGAGCCGCTCCTCATCGACCTGTCCACCCGGCACCTCTCGGAGGATCGGGTGGGCGCGGAGCTGGAGTACGCCTGGTGGCAGTCCCTGCTCGAGCAGGCGCTGAGACAGAACCGCTCCCTGCTGGGGGCGAACACCTCGGTCGTCGACCAGCTCGAGCGCGACTTCCGCCTCGTGGACGAGGCGCACGCCGGGGCTGCCGGCCCGCTGCTCGCCTGGCAGCTGAGCGGCCAGTGGCGGATCTCGATCGTGGACGAGGCCGCGGAGGCGCAGAACCTCCGACACGGGCTCACGCAGCACCGCACCACGGTCGCCGAGCTCGTGGCCGCGGCCCCCACGCTCATGCGCGTGCTCGCGCCGGTGTGGATCGCCTCGCCCTATCAGGTGCCGGATCTGCCGGACTCCGTGGAGTTCGACGCCGTGATCCTCGTCGACGCCGCGGCGATCAACCTCGCGGAGGCGACGCCGGCGATCCGCCGCGCCCGTCAGATCGTCGCATTCGGCGACCCCGTGCTGCAGAAGCCGACCGCGTTCCAGGTCGCCACGATGCCCGCGGAGGACCGCGACGAGGAGGAGCCGTTCGACGACGTCTCGGTGTTCGAGCGCCTCTCCGAGCTGCTGCCCGTGGTCACGCTGACGCGCAGCTACCGCGCCGGCGGCGAGGATCTGGCCTCGCTCATCAACGACGCCTTCTACGGCGGCGAGATCGTGTCGCTGCCGTGGGCGGGGTCCTACCTCGGCCGCGGATCGCTGACGGTGGACTATGTCGAGGGCGGTGTGGGCATCCCGCACCCCGAGACGGGCGCGATGGAGAGTCCCGAGGCCGAGGTCGCGCGCATCGTGACGCTCGTGGTCGAGCATGCGGTGCACCGCCCCACGGAGTCGCTCATGGTCGTCACGGCCAGCCGCACGCACGCCGAGCGGGTCTTCGCCGCGGTGTCGATCGCCTTCGCGGGCCGCAGCGACGTGGCCGAGTTCGTCGGCAGGGACACGCAGGAGCCCTTCATCGTGCTGACGCTCGAGGAGGCCGCTGCCGAGAGCCGCGACCGCGTCGTCTTCTCGCTCGGCTACGGCGTCACCAAGCACGGCCGCGTGCTCAGCGATTTCGGCGACCTGTCTTCTCCCGACGGCGATCGCCTGCTCACGATCGGCATGACCAGGGCGCGTCGCTCGATGGTGATCGTGTCGTCGATCCGTCCGTCCTCGTTCGACGAGGGGCGCCTGGATCACGGCGCGGCCACGCTCATGTCGATCCTCGGCGATCTCGCCGGGCACGCCCGCGAGGAGCGCGCCGAGGACCAGGCGGATCCGCTGACCCTCGCGCTCGCCCGTGAGCTGCGCCGTATCGGGGTCTCGGTCGACGTCGACTACCGCGGTCTGCTGCCGCTCGTGGCGCAGCACGCCGGCAAGGCGGTCGTGATCGAGCCGGATCCGGAGTCGCGTGCCGAATCGCTCCGCGAGACCCTGCGGCTGCGCCCCCAGGTGCTGCGGCGGCTGGGATGGCACTACATCCGCGTGCACGCCTTCGATCTGTACAGCGATCCCGCCGGGGTCGCGCGCCGGATCGGCGAGGTGCTCGGGGTGCCCCTCGACGCACCGCGCGTGGACGGCGACACCCAGCCGCTCGATGTGGACGATGCCTGACGACGAACCGTCCGTGTCGCCAGAGCCGGCCGAGGCGGATTCCGCCGACTCGGGATCCCGGCAGCGCGTCGTGCGCGTGCGAGGGTCGCGCCGCGCGCGCCTGACACCCGCCCCCGGCACGCACGCCGAACCCGACGAGCGCGACCGCGAGTCCGGCGCCGGGGCCAAGGGCGCCTCGGGTCCGAACGACGCGGCGCTGCGCCGCGAGGTCCCGCCGCACTACTGAGGCGCCGGACGCGCGCCGACGACGACGCCCCGGTCGCCACGAGGGCGCCGGGGCGTCGGTGCTTCGTCCTGTCGCTGCGCTCCGCGCTCAGCAACCAGTCCGATCAGGCCGACTTCTGCTTCTCGAGCAGGTCGCGGATCTGGATGAGCAGCTCCTGCTCGGTCGGCACTGCTTCGGCGTCCTCGGGCAGGCCGGCCTTCGCCGCCTGGCGCTCCTTGAAGTGGTTCATGGGGACGACGAACACGAAGTAGACGACGAGCGCCACTGCGAGGAAGCTGATCACCGCGGTGATGAGGCCGCCGATCGGGAACGTGACCGGCTGGTTGTAGATGCCGTGGATCGTCGGGCCGAAGTTGCCATTCTTGTCCGGCTGGTAGAACAGGGCGACGATCGGGTTGATGATGCTGTCGACGATGGCAGTGACGACCGCAGTGAACGCGCCGCCGATGACGACCGCGACGGCCAGATCGATGACGTTCCCGCGAAGGATGAAGTCTTTGAAGCCCTTGATCATGCTTTTTCTCTCCCCTGAATGGTCGGCCTCAGGATCCAGAGGCCGGTGCGGAGGCGGGCGCAGGTGTGGCGCTCGCCGTCGATTCCGACTTCGATGATGCCCCCGTCGAGGAGGAAACCCCAGATCCCGCACGCGAGTCGGTGCGATAGAAGCCCGAGCCGTTGAAGGTCACGCCGATCGATCCGTACTCCTTGCGCAGGCGGCCCTGACATTCGGGGCACTCGGTGAGGGTGCTGTCGGAGAACGACTGCACGGCGTCGAAGCGGTGCCCGCAGGCGGTGCAGGCGTAGGAGTAGGTGGGCATGGGGCCTCGCAGGTCTCGGTTCGGAGGGTCAGGTCAGAGGGAAGACGACGGTGCGCAGCGGCGTGACGGCGCCGGTGACCGGCTGATCGTGCACGTCGTGGGGCACGTCGTCGAGGATCTCGGAGTCGAAGACGACGGCGTACACGGGAGGGCACTTCTGCATCGAGCCGAGCGTGCGGTCGAAGTAGCCGCGTCCCCAGCCCATCCGCATCCCGGTGCGGTCGACGGCGGCTGCAGGGATCAGCAGCAGATCCACCTCGTCCAGCGCCATCGGGTTGAGGATCTCGCCGGTGGGCTCCGGCAGCCCGTGCAGACCCATCGTGATCTCCTCGTCGGATCCGGCCACCGCCCAGTCGAGCAGGCCGTCCTCGCGGGTGATCGGCAGCAGCACCCGGATGCCCCGGGTGAGAGCCGCGCGGATGAACGCGCGCGTGCCGGGCTCGGTCGTGGTGGAGAGGAAGCAGGAGATCGAACGAGCGCCGGTCGCGGCGATCAGTTGGTCGAGTCGCGCCGTGAGGGCGGTCTCGGCGGCGGCGCGCTGCTGGTCCGACAGCAGGTTGCGGCGCTCGCGCAGATCGGCGCGCAGCGCGCGCTTCGCATGGTCGATATCGCCCGGCATGGCCTCGATTCTACCGGGGAGCCGCTGAGCCCGCTCCAGCCCGAAGTCGCTCCGCGCCCGTAAGCTGAGCAGATGACGAAGGCACGCATCAAGGCGGTCATCCCCGCGGCCGGCCTGGGCACGCGCTTCCTGCCCGCGACGAAGGCGATGCCCAAGGAGATGCTCCCCGTCGTCGACAAGCCCGCGATCCAGTACGTGGTCGAGGAGGCCGTGGCGGCGGGCATCGACGACATCCTCGTCATCATCGGCCGCAACAAGAACGCGATCTCCGATCACTTCGACCAGATGCCGGAGCTCGAGGGCAAGCTGACTCAGAAGGGCGATCACCGCCGGCTCGCCCGCGTCGTCGCGTCCAGCGACATGGCCGACATCCACTACCTGCGCCAGGGCGAGCCCAAGGGCCTCGGACATGCGGTGCTCCGCGCCCGCACGCATGTCGGAGACAGCTCCTTCGTCGTCCTGCTCGGCGACGACCTCATGGATGAGCGCGACCCGCTGCTGACCGCGATGATCGCCGAGCACGAGCGGAGCGGCGCGGCGGTGATCGCGCTCATGGAGGTGGATCCCGACCAGATCCACCTGTACGGCACGGCTGATCCCGACGGCATCCCGGAGGGGGCGTCGGACGATGTCCGGCGCGTCACGGGGCTGGTCGAGAAGCCCACGCGCGAGGAGGCGCCGTCGAACCTCGCGGTCATCGGCCGTTACGTGCTGCCGCCCTCGATCTTCGAGATCCTCGAGCGCACGCCGCCGGGCAAGGGCGGAGAGATCCAGCTCACCGACGCGCTGCAGGAGTTCGCAGCGGATCCCGACGGTCCCGGCGTGCACGGCGTGATCTTCCGCGGACGACGGTATGACACCGGCGACCGGCTGGAGTACATCAAGGCGATCGTGCAGCTCGCCGCGGACCGCGACGACCTCGGGCCGGACCTGCGAGTCTGGCTCAAGGAGTACACGGAGAGGATCTGAGCGGAACGTGGACGTCTCGGCACCGATGCGGCACGGACCGGTCGAGCTGCGGCTCATCCGGGCCAAGGACGCGCGCTCGCTGCAGCACGAGCTGATCACCAACCGGCGCTGGCTGCAGCCGTGGGAGGCCACGCTGCCCGGCCTGCAGACGGGCATCGACATGCGGGTGAGCATCCGGCGCCTGCTGCAGCAGTACCGTGACGGCACCGGCTATCCGTTCGTGATGGAGTACGACGGCAAGATCGCGGGTCAGCTCAACATCTGGGGCGTCATGCGTGGATCCCTGTGCTCCGCGACGATCGGCTACTGGGTGAGCGAGCGCTTCGCGGGGCACGGGATCACTCCCGCCGCCGTCGCGATGGCGACCGACCTCGCGTTCAACGAGCTGGGGTTGCACCGGATCGAGATCTGCCTGCGGCCGGAGAACCGGCCGAGCCTGCGGGTCGTGCAGAAGCTCGGCTTCCGCTATGAGGGGATGCGCCGTCGGTTCATCCACATCGACGGCGACTGGCGCGACCACCTCGCGTTCTCGCTCGTGCGCGAGGACGTGCCGGAGGGCGTGCTGAGCCGCTGGGCGTCGGGGCGCGTCCCCGCGGACTGGGGAGCGGTGCCGGCGACGGATCTGCCCTCGACCGCAGCGCTGGGCGATGCCGGCCTGCCGGGCGATGCGGGGCTGCATCGCGAGCGCGGGATGCAGGGCTGACTTCGGTTCGCACGAGCCGGGGATGCGTCGAGGCCCCCTCGCAGCGTCGGTGCCCCTCCGTAGGTACGTGCGTGCGAGGGGGCGTGGGCGCTGCGAGGGGGCCTCGACGACAGTAGGCGCGCATGCGCGCCACACGTGGCGCACGCCGGGCTCGCCACCGGGTCCAGGCTGACGGCGGTCCGCACTTCGCACGAGCCTGGGATGCGTCGACGCCCCCTCGCAGCGTCGGTGCCCCTCCGTAGGTACGTGCGTGCGAGGGGGCGTGGGTGCTGCGAGGGGGCGTCGGCGACAGTCGGCGTAAGTGGGCTCGGCGTGCCGGGCGGGCGCTCAGCCCTCGGCGGGCTCGGGCACGGCCTCGGGGACGGGGCGGCGGATCCCGATCCACGACACGATCCCGCCGATCGTGAACAGGGCGGCGGTGACCCAGGTCGCGCTGTGGAAGCCGGCGAGGTTCAGGGTTCCGCCGACGATCGTGGAGAGCATCGCGACCACGAGCAACCCGGCCACACGGGAGACGGCGTTGTTGACGGCGGAGGCGATGCCGGACCGGCTCTCCTCGATGGATCCGAGGATCGCCGACGTGAGAGGGGCGACGGTCAGCGAGAGGCCGATGCCGAGGACGATCATCGCCGGCAGCACCTGCCACCAGTAGTCGAAGTGCTCCGAGACGAGGAGCAGCAGGAGCGCACCCGCCGCCATGACCAGGGGGCCGGCCGCCATGAACAGCCGGGGCCCCAGCTTGCCCGCCAGCCGGCCGACGCGCGAGCTGAGCAGGATCATCAGGATCGTGATCGGCAGGCTCGCGAGGCCCGCCTCCGTGGCCTTGAGCCCGGCGCCCTGCTGCAGGTACACGCCGATCACGAAGCCGTTCAGCGACAGTGCGGCGTAGACGAAGAGCGTCGACAGGTTGCCCCACGCGAAGTTGCGCACGCGGAACAGCGACAGCGGCATGAGCGGGTGCGGGCGGCGCTGGCGCAGTAGGAAGAAGATCAGCAGCGCGGCGCCGCCGATCGCGGTGATGAGGATCACGGGGGAGCCCCAGCCCTGGTGCGGCTGCTCGATGAGCGCGTAGACGACGCCGCCGAGGCCGATGGCGCAGAGCGCTCCGCTGAGCCAGTCCACCTGCGTGGTGCGCTCGTGCTCTGGCAGGCGGAGTCGGCCGAGGAGCACGAGGGTGACGCCGATGGGAAGCACGTTGATCAGGAACACGAAGCGCCAGGAGAGCAGATCCACGAACAGCCCGCCGAGCAGCGGTCCGACCAGCTGCGCGGCCGTGGTGAAGGCCGTCCACACCCCGATCGCCCTGGACTGCACCTCGCCGCGCATGACGGCGGTGATGAGCGCGAGCGAGCTCGGCACGAGCAGCGCACCCGCAGCCCCCTGTGCGGCGCGCGCGACGATCAGCACCAGGGGAGTGGGGGCGACCGCGACGGCGACCGATGCGATCCCGAACGCGATGAGCCCGATCCGCATCACCAGCACCCGTCCGTAGGCGTCGGAGACGGATCCGGCGAGCAGGATCAGGGCGCTGAGGGTGATGAGATAGGCGTCGACCGCCCACTGCTGCGTGGTGATGCCACCGCCCAACTCGCGGCTGATCGCGGGCAGAGCGACCGTGACCACGGTGCCGTCGAGGAACGTGACGAACGATGCGAGCACGGCGACCGAGATGACGAGCCGCTGCAGAGGGGTGAACGAGGCCACGAGCCCGACCCTACTCGCCGGTGGGGACATCGGGGCCGATGCAGGGGGTGGCGGGAGCCTGCATCCGGCCTGCGTGGGGTCGGCGTGCGCGTGTCGGCACGGTCGCGAGCGGCCTGTCGCATACCGTGGAGGGCATGAACGGGCCGGTGCTGAGCGGGGGCGTGATCGTCCTGGTCGCGGCGCTGCTGTGGCTGCTCTATTTCCTGCCTTCGTGGCGGGGGCAGCACCAGTACGACGCCGCCGAGCGCAATGCGCTGCGCCTGAACCGCGCCCTGCGCGTGCTCGCGGAGACCAGCGAGGCGCCCCGCGAGGTGGAGCTCGAGCTGAACGCCCGCACCGCGCTCGCGCAGCAGAAGCTGGCCAGGCGACTGCAGACGGACCGCGAGCAGGCGGATCTGCAGCGGCTGCGCGAGCAGCTCGCCGCCACGCACGCCGATCCTGCTTTCCGTCGCGCGCGCGCCCGTCGCCGGACCCGGCTCACCGCAACGGTGCTCTTCGTCCTCGCGCTGGGTGCGGTGGGCGTCGGCGTCTGGCAGCTGATGGCCGCCGGATCTTCCTTCCTGCTCTGGGCCGGCGGCGCGGTCGCGCTGCTCGCCCTGCTCATGCTGCAGCGGATGGCGGCGGTCGCCCGTCGCACCGCTCGGCGTGCGGCGCGCCTGGTGGCGCAGCCCGAGGCGAAGGACATGCCGGCCAGGGAGGCGGAGCTGCACGATCAAGGGCCACGCACCTGGACGCCGCGCACGCTGCCGGAACCCCTCGTCTCGGTCGCCGGTTCCCGCGCGCACGCGGCCCGCGCCACGATCGACGCCCAGACCCTCGCCCGCGAGGCGGCCCGCGCCGCGGAGCTGCAGCGCAAGGCCGATGAGCTCGCTCCGCCGGCGCCCGCGGAGCTGCCCGCTCCGGCCGTCGCGCAGGACTCGCCGTATGCGCGCATGGGCTACGTCGACGACGCCGAGATCGAGGCGCACGTGCGCCAGCTGCTCGCCCAGCGCGCCGCGGGCTGAGCGGATCCGACACGCCCGGCGGGCGCCGTGACGGCCGCCGATGCCGAGTGCGCCCGCATGCCCGTGCTAGGCTGATCTGGTTCACGGGCCCATGGCGCAGTTGGTAGCGCGCTTCGTTCGCAATGAAGAGGTCGGGGGTTCGAATCCCCCTGGGTCCACCGGAACAGAAGGCCCCGAGCAGTCGCTCGGGGCCTTCGTCGTGTTGTCTGCACCTCCGCCGGCGTCGAGGCGAGGCGAGCTGATGGCGGCCCGCGACGCGGCGCTGTGCTCGGCTCTCGTCTCGTGATTGAATTGGTTAGCCTTACCTAACCAAGGAGATCACCATGTCTTTCGATGATGCCGTCGTCACCGCGGTGACCGCCCACATGAACGGCGACCACGCCGACGACAACGTTCTGATCGCGCGCGCCTTCGGGCACCCCGCCGCCGTATCGGCGTCGATGATCGGGCTCGACGCCGATGCGGGGCGCTGGCGGGTCGCGGATGCCGACGGCGAGCACGAGCTCGTCGTGCCGTGGCCGGGTGCTCCGCTCGCCGAGCGATCGCAGATCCGCCGTGCCACGGTGATGCTCCATCGCGCGGCCTGTGAGCGACTCGGCGTACCTGCGCGCGAAGAGCATGCACCGGCGCCGCACGGGCACGGCGGCACGGAGGGTGCTCCGGACGGTTTCGCCCGCCGGCTCCGCGAGGCGACGTGGAGCGATCATGGGGACAGTGAGGGTGCCACGTTCATGAGCGACATCATGCGCGGCCGGAGCGGCCTGCGCGAGTACGCGGAGCTCGCCGCTCAGCACTGGTTCCTCTACGAGGCGCTCGACGACGCCGCACGCCTGCTCGCCGCCGATCCGCTCCTTGCGGCGCTGCACCCGGAGGGGCTCGGACGCGTGGCCGCGCTCGAGCGCGATCTCGCCCACCTGCTCGGCTCGGATTGGCGCGCCGGGATCAGGCCGGTTCCGGCGACGGCGGCCTACGCCGGGCGGATCCGTGAGCTTGCGGGCGAAGGCTGGCTTGCGGGTGTCGTCGCCCATCACTACACCCGCTATCTCGGAGACCTGTCCGGCGGTCAGGCGATCGCGCGTCGCGTGGCCGGACGGTTCGGTCTCGACGGCGACGGGATCGCGTTCTACGACTTCGCCGCGGTGGGGGATCCTGCCGTGTTCAAGGACTCGTACCGGCGCGTGCTGGACGAGCTGGGGGAGCGCCTCGACGCCGACGAGCAGGGGCGGATGTTCGACGAAGTGCGGGCGGCGTACCGATTCAACACGGACGTGTTCCTCGATCTCGGAGCGGCGCAGCTGTCCGCTTGACGAGGATCCGACTCGCACGACTCTCCGAAGCCCCCGGCCCTGCGGTCGGGGGCTTCGTGGTTTGCGCGGCGTGATTAGGTGAGGCTAACCTAAGTAGAGGTTGAGAATCTGCTGAACCTCCATCCGTCCACTCTGAGATCGACCTCCTGTGAGGAGAACAGTCCGTCGTGAACACCATCAGTCCCGTGCGAAGGCCGAGAGCCTTGCTCACCCTCGTCACCTCTGCGGCCCTTGCCGTCGGTGCGCTGCTGGCCCCCGTGGCCGCCGTTGCGGCGCCCACCGACAGCACCGTGTCCGAAGCCACTCTGGACTGGGGGGTGAAGTCCTCGTTCGTCGGCTACGTGAAGAGCCCGATCGCCCACGGCCAGGTGCAGACCGTCGGGTCCACCGGTGCCGGTTTCCACTGGTCGGGCGGCAGCGGCAGCGCCTCCGCCGACCTGGCGGACGCCTCCGTCGAGTTCGGCGCGGGGGACGGCGTGCACTTCACCGGGCACGCGATGAACGGCGTGAACGCGCTGGATCTGACCTTCACGCACCCGCAGATCGTCGTGTCCGGCGGCGGGGCCACGCTGCTGCTCGACGTGACGGGACGCGAGTTCAAGAGCACCACCGAGCCCGGCGAGCTGTTCACCCGCAACGCCGTCGAGTTCGCCACCGTCGCCCTGGGATCCCCGCAGGTCTCCGGGGCGACCTACACCTGGGCGAACGCGCCGGTCACGCTCACCGCGGACGGCGCCGCGGCCTTCGGCGGCTTCTACGCGGCCGGAACGGCGCTGGATCCGCTCACCCTGACCGCGACCGTGAGTGCACCGGCCGCGCCGACCGCCACCGTGCTCACCGCCGCGCCCGATACGTTCGACGAGGGCGGCAGCACCCTGCTGACCGCCGCCGTGTCGCCGGTTGCCGCGGGGACGGTGACCTTCCGCGACGGCGACGGCATCATCGGAACCGCGGCGGTCGCGAGCGGATCCGCGTCGATCACCGCCTCCGGCCTGACGGCGGGCGGGCACGCCGTCAGCGCGAGCTTCGCCCCGGACGACCGGGCAGCGTTCCAGTCCTCCGCGTCGAACGTCGTCACAGTGACGGTGAAGGGGCGCACGACCGAGCCCGAGCCAGTCACATTCACCCCGGCCGTCCAGGTCTTCCTCGCCGACGGCGTCACGCCTGCCGGTGGGACGCCGCTCTACACCGGTGACGAGATCGTGGTGAAGGGCACCGGCTTCGATCCGGCGGCCAACGTCGGCGGGCGCGGCGTGCCCGTGCCCGCGACCCTTCCGCAGGGCGACTACGTCGTGTTCGGCAGCTTCGGCGCCGACTGGCGCCCCTCGCAGGGAGCGGCGTCCACCATGCGCAAGGTCGCCACCCAGGGGTGGGCGCTGACCGCCGCGACGCTCGATGCGATCCCGGCGCAGTACCGCGAGACGGTGCGCGCGCAGTGGGTGGAGCTCGCATCCGACGGATCCTTCACCTGGCGGACGACGCTCAAGCCCGCCGACGGCGCGGCCGGCACCTACGGCGTCTACACCTACGCGGCGGGCGGACAGAAGAACGCCGCCCAGGAGATCGGCGTGACGCTCGACTTCCGCGGCGATCGTCCGGTGCAGCCCGAGCCTCGGCCCACGGTCGAGATCATCCTCCCCGTCGGTGTGCAGGCGCGCCCCGGCGACACCGTCACGTTCCGGGTCTCGGACCTGAAGCAAGGCGACGCGGTGCGCTTCGAGGTGCACTCCGACCCGATCGATGCCGGCCGTGCCGTCGCGGACGCCTCCGGCGTCGCGCGCACGACGTGGACGGTCCCGGCCGACTTCCCGGCCGGCGCGCACGAGCTGCAGGTGTTCCGCGATGTCCAGCCCGCACCGGAGGTCGCGTTCGTGACCCGGGCCTTCACCGTCGGCGAGGCGCCGAGTCCGAAGCCCCCGGTGGTCACGCCCTCGACTCCCGCGGAGACCGGCCCGACGATCCCCGCGTGCATCGCACGGGTGGTCGACGGCGGCAGCCTCGACTGGGGCCTCAAGCAGAGCTTCCGCTCGTACGTCGAGGGTCCCATCGCGAAGGGCGCCTTCTCCGGAGGATCCTTCTCCGCGAGCAGCGGCGCGCTGAACACGGACTCGGGCGTGCGAGGACGGATCGTCTTCTCCGGCGCGATCACCGCGACAGGGCACAACGGCCTGCTGGACTTCCGGCTCGCCTCGCCGACGATCGTGCTCAACGGGTCGGGATCCGCGGCGCTCTACGCGCAGGTGACCTCGACCGACACCACCGGCAAGCCGGCGACGAGCGGCACCGTGCACTTCGCCGACCTGTCGTTCGGGTCCGCCGCGATCTCCGGATCGAGCGTGTCGGTGCAGGGCGCTCGTGCCACCCTCACCAGCGCGGGTGCGACGGCGTTCGCCGGGTTCTACGGCGCCGGCACGGCGCTCGACCCGGTCTCGTTCCGTGTCGAGCTCGGCGCGCAGACGCCCTGCGACGAGACGACGGATGCGGCGAGCGGATCGCTCGCGATGACCGGCGGCGACTCGCCGGCCTTCCCGATCGCGATGAGCGTCCTGATGCTCCTCGCCGGTCTGACCCTGGTCGCCATCCGCCGCCGTCGCGCGGCCTGATCGAACCGATGACGGATGCCCGCCCGACGGATGACGGGCGGGCATCCTCATGCATGGAGGCTTCATGAACATCACACGCCTGTCCGCCCTCGCCGCCGTTCTTCTCGGCGGCGCATTCATCGCCGCGCCCGCGGCGACCGCCGCGACGCCGGAGCCGACCACGGCCTCGTCGTCGCCCGCCTGCACGGTCCAGGGCGGCGTGCTCACCTGGGGCGTCAAGGAGTCCTTCCGCTCCTACATCTCGGGCAGCATCGCCAAGGGGAGCTGGGAGACGAGCGCCGGCGCGACCTACGCCACGCCCTCGTTCGCCTTCACCGGGGCGACCGGTGAGATCGACCCCGCCGGCGGATCGGGACACGTGACCTTCCCCGGCTCCGTGCATTTCACGGGGCACGGAGGGATCCTCGATCTCACCATCTCGTCGCCGACGTTGCAGATCGGCGGCGACGGGCGAGCGGTGCTGCTGCTCGACGTGCGCGGCACCGACACCTCCGGCGCCCCCGCCGTGGATCAGAAGCAGGCCGAGATCGGGATGCTGGCTGCTGCTCCCGCGATCGACGCGACCGCGGGAACGCTGACTCTCACCGCGACGCCGATGACGCTCAGCGCCGTGGGGGCGCCCGCCTTCGGTGGCTTCTACGCCGAGGGGGAGGAGCTGGATCCGGTCACCGCAACCGTCCAGCTCTCCTGCGCAGCCCCGGAGCCGACTCCGGCGTCGACCCCGACGCCGTCGCACGCGGGGCTGCACGCGGACGCGGCCGCAGCCGAGCCGGCCACCGTGCCGTGGATCCCGATCGCGCTCGGCGCGGTCGTCGTCGCCGGAGGAGCCGTCGCCACCGCGGTCGCGATCCGCCGGCGTCGCTGAGGACCCGACTCAACCGCAGTCTCCTGCCGCGGTGCCCCTCAGGCCGGGCGTCGCGGCAAGATGATGCCGTGGCCGGTGACCGGGTGCGGGATCACCTCGACCGGCGTGCGATAGACGGCGGACACCGTCGCCTCGGTCAGCACCTCGGCGGGCGTCCCGCAGGCGGCGACCCGCCCCTCCTGCAGCAGCAGGATCCGGTCCGCGAAGGCGGCGGCCAGATTCAGGTCATGCAGGATGATCAGCACGGCGTCCCCGGCCTGCGCGTGCGCTCGCGCGAGCGACAGCAGCGCCTCCTGGTGCCCGAGGTCGAGGGCGGCCGTCGGCTCGTCCAGCAGCAGCATGCCCGTGCGCCCGGCGACCACCCGCGCGAACGCCGTGCGCGCCCTCTCCCCGCCCGACAGGGTCGGCACGGCGCGTTCGGCGAGATGGGCGATGTCTGCGGCGGAGATCGCCTCGGCGACGGCTTCATCGTCCTCCGCGGATCTCGGGGTGCGACGCCACGGAGCTCGTCCCATCCGCACCACCTCATGCACCGCGAACGGGAACGCCGTGCCGTTCTCCTGCAGCAGCACTCCGCGTCGCCGAGACAGATCGCCCAGGCTCCAGGCCGTCAGCGGTCGATCGTCGACGAGCACATCACCGGCGTCGGGGCGCACGTCCCCGGCGAGCACGCCCAGCAGGGTCGATTTGCCGGCCCCGTTGGGTCCGAGCACGGCCAGCACCTCGCCGGCGTGCAGGGCGAGATCCACGCCGTCGAGCAGCGCCCTCCCGCCGCGCACGACCTGCACCGCGCGCAGTTCGCAGACCGTCGTCGCGCTCATGCCCAGCCTCCCGCGGATCGCCGGGTGCGGCGCAGCAGCCAGAAGAAGAACGGGCCGCCGATCAGCGAAGTCAGGATGCCCAGGGGCAGATCGGCCATCGGCACGATCGTGCGCGCTCCGAGGTCCGCAAGAGTGAGCAGAAGCGCACCGCCCAGAGCGCTCGCCGCGATCAGCGCACGGTGCGAGGGCCCGAGGAGCATCCGCATGAGGTGCGGCACGACCAGGCCCACGAATGCGATGATCCCGGCGAAGGCGACCGCCGCGCCCACCAGCAGTGCGACGAGCACGATCGTTCCGAGGCGAAGACGCTCCACGTGCACGCCGAGATGCCCGGCGGTGCGCTCCCCGAGCGAGAGCAGATCGAGCCGGTGCGCGATGAGCAGTGCGATCAGGATGCCGACGAGAAGGAGCGGCAGGATCACGGCCGCCTGCGGCCATCGGCTGCCCGCGAGGCTGCCGAGCTGCCAGAACACGATCTGCTCCCGCGACTGGGTGTCGCCGAGGAAGGTGAGCAGCGCGATCGCCGCGCCGGCGACGGCGTTGACGGCGATGCCGGTCAGGATCAGCGTGACCACCTCGGTGCGCCCGCCGGCTCGGCTGAGCGCGTAGACGGCGAGGCTGACGCCGAGACCGGCGACGAAGGCGAAGACCGGCACGGTCCACGGGCCCAGTGCGTTCAGCCCGAAGACGATGCAGACCCCTGCGCCGACCGCGGCCCCGGAGGACACGCCGACGACTCCCGGCTCGGCAAGAGGGTTGCCGAAGACCGCCTGCATCAGCAGGCCTGCGACGGCCAGCGCCGCACCGACCAGCATCGCCATCGCGACGCGCGGGAACCGGATCGACCACAGCGTCGCCGTCGCGATCTCGTCCGGCTGCCGCAACGCGGTCGCGCCGAGCGGGCGCAGCAGCGCACCGAGCACCTGGTCCGGAGGCACGGGGAGCTGGCCGATCCCTGCGGACACGACCACCGCGACGACGAGCGCGAGGCCGAGACCGCCGGGGACGAGAACTCGTGCGCTCCGGGTGCGCGGCTTCGACGGGCGCGGCGGGGAGGCCGCCGCCGGAGGCGCCGGAGGAGAGGAGGACATGGAATCATCTTAGGATAGGCTTACTTAACTTGATGCCGGAGGGTGGACGCGTGGGACGAAGAGTCACGAGGATCGCCGCGGTGATCGGATCAGCCCTCCTCGTGCTCGCCCTGGCCGCCTGCGATGCCGGAGCCGCGCAGGTCGCGGCCCCGGCATCGACCAGGCCCGCTCTGCCGGCCCTCACCTCGCTGACCCCGGTCGAGGATCCGCGCGCGGTCGAAGGCCCGTCCACGGTCGTGATCGGCGGACCGGCACTGCCGCCGATCGTCGCCCCTGCGCCGCAGCTGCCCGTCACGGTGCGTTCCGCCGATGGCGGAGGGCGGGAGGTGACCGTGCGCGACACCTCCCGCATCGTGGCGCTCTCGCTCAGCGGTACCGTCGCCGAACTCGTGCACGCACTGGGGCTCGGCGACCACCTGGTCGGACGCGACGTCTCCACGAATCTGCCGGAGACGGCGACGCTTCCGGTGGTCACCAAGAAGGGCCACACGATCGATGCCGAGGCCGTTCTCGCGCTGAAGCCCACGCTGATCCTCACCGACGGCTCGATCGGCCCGACCGACGTCGTGCTCCAGCTCGGCGACGCCGGGATCCCCGTCGTCACGATCGATCGAGCGACCGACGCCGAGAGCACCTACCGCGCGATCGACCAGGTGGCGGCGGCGCTCGGCATCGCCCCGGCCGCCGAGACGGTGAACACCGCGCTGCGCGCGGCGATGGAGAGCAAGACCGCGGAGATCGCGCGGCTGCTGCCCGCCGACCCGTCCAGAAGGCCGCGCGTGGTCTTCCTCTACGTGCGCGGCGCGGCCGGCGTGTACTACCTGTTCGGCAAGGGCAGCGGAGCGGACAGCCTCATCTCGTCGGTCGGCGCCGTCGACGCGGCATCCGAAGCCGGGTGGGTCGGCGAACGGCCGCTGACACCCGAAGCCCTCGTGAAGATCGACCCCGATGTGATCCTCGTCATGACGAAGGGACTGGAGAGCGCGGGCGGCATCGACGGTCTGCTCGCCGCGCAGCCCAGCATCGCGCTGACCACCGCGGGCGAGCACCGACGGATCATCGATGCGGAGGACACCCGGATCTTCGCGGCGGGCACCCTTCTCCCCGACATCATGGACGGCCTCGCCCGAGCGCTCTACGCACCCGACTCCGGCGCTCCGGGCTGAACCTGAGGGACAGGCGGGGCCGCGGCCGCACGACGGCTTCCCTAGGATGTCGAGCATGCCCGCTGAACTGCCCATCGGCACGCTCCTGGACTCCGACGTTCCCGCCTTCCTGCAGGCGTCGCGGCTCAACCGCCACACCTTCTGGTGCGGGCAGAGCGGGTCGGGGAAGACTTACGCGCTCGGCGTGCTGCTCGAGCAGCTGCTGCTGCACACCCGGCTGCCGCTGGTCGTGTTCGATCCGAACTCGGACTTCGTCTCGCTCGGGACGGTGCGCGACGACGCGCCCGCTGCGGAGGCGGACCTCCTGCGGGATCGCGACGTGCGCGTGCTGCACTCCGCTCCGGGCCACGCGCAGCGGCTGCTCGTGCGCTTCGTCGACATGGACGTCCGCTCACGTGCGGCGATGCTCCAGCTGGATCCGATCCGCGACGCCGAGGATTACAACCTCATGCTGCGGATCGACACGCAATACCTCATCGACGAGGACCAGCCCGTCGTCGAGTGGCTGCGCTCGACCGGGGATCCCGGCTACGCCCGCATCGCGACGCGGATCGAGAACCTCGGCCTCCCGGAATGGGACATGTGGGCATGGGACCGCAGGGACGTCACCGACATCGTGGGGGACCGCGCCGACGCCACGGTGGTCGATCTCGGCCATTTCGCGACCCCGGCGCAGATGCAGACCGCAGCGCTCGCCGTGCTCGACGAACTCTGGGCGCGGCGCCACGAGCGCGTCGGCCGGCTCATCGTGATCGACGAGGCGCACAACCTCTGCGGACCAGAGGGGTCGACGCCGCTGCAGCGGATGCTCACCGAGCGCATCGTGCAGATCGCGGCGGAGGGGCGCAAGTACGGGCTCTGGCTGCTGCTGTCGACGCAGCGCCCCTCGAAGGTGCACCCGAACGTCATCTCCCAGTGCGACAACCTCGCGCTCATGAGGATGAGCTCCGAGCGCGACCTCGCCGAGCTCGGCGAGGTGTTCGGCTTCGCCCCGCGCGAGATCCTCGAGCGCTCGCCGCGGTTCGCGCAGGGTCAGGCGCTCTTCGCGGGAGGCTTCGCAGCCGAGCCGCAGCTCGTGCAGATGGGATCCCGGCTCACGCACGAGGGCGGATCCGACGTGCCGATCACAATGCGCTGACCCAGTACGGATACCCATCAAGGATCGGACAGGAGAGAGATGAACGACGTGGTGGCCCTCGGCACCAACGGCTGGCAGCGATTCTGGAACCGCGGCGGGTGGTGGAAGGCGTTGATCGCCGTGGTCGCCTACTACCTGATCTATCAGTACGTGCCCCTCTGGACCCTCGGGCCGTTCGTCGGCGGTCTCACGGATCCTGCGGCGAAGATCCTGGTCACGACAGGCGCGCCGATCGCGTTCGGCTGCCTGGTGCTGATCGTGTTCGCGTGGTCGCTCGGCTGGCTGCGCGAACTGTTCGGCCGGCAGCCGATCCGGGGCCGCGGATGGATGTGGAGCGCCGTCGCGATCACGCTGCTGTTCAACGTGCTGCACTTCGCGACGATCGACTACGCGACCGCCGGGGCGGGGATCGTCCTCGCCTGGATCATCACCGGCCTGTTCATCGGGTTCGCCGAGGAGGTGCTCACGCGAGGCCTGGTGGTGAACCTCATGCGCAAGGCGGGGCATCGCGAGCTCACCGTCGCCCTCGTCTCCGCGGCGCTGTTCGCGGCGATGCATGCCGGCAACATGTTCAGCGGGCAGGCGCTCCTGCCCACGCTGGTGCAGCTCGTCTACACCTTCGCCTTCGGCATCTGCATGTATCTGGCCCTGCGGGTCACCGGCGCCCTGATCTGGCCGATCCTGCTGCATGCGACCACCGATCCTTCGATCTTCCTGCAGTCGGCCTACCCCGCCGCGGGTCCGCTCACGGGCTTCGCGGCGTCGGGCAACATCGTGGTGATCATTGCCGGTCTCGTCCTCCTGATCTTCATCCGCGGTCGGGTCGCCGTCCCGGAAGCCCCGCGGGACGGCGCCCTTCCGCGATCCTGAGGCCGAGCCGCGCCGGTTTCGTCCGCGGGCATGACAGCGAGGAAGATGGAACCCATGGGTGAAACGACCTCCTGCGGGCCGGACTGCGCGTGCGGCGCGCCGCCGCGCGACGTGCTGTCCGGCGGGCGCACGGCGCTTCCGCTGCTCGGCGCGCGTGAGGCAGGCGGGGGTGACGCCGTCGGACGGCATTCGATCGCGCAGGTGCGGATCCCCGCCGGCTCCTTCGTCATGGGCGACTCCTCGGGCGATGAGAACCGGGGCGACGGCGAGACGCCCCGGCATCGGGTCGCGCTCGAGGGCTTCGAGATCGACGCGACCACCGTCACGAACGCCGACTTCGCCCGCTTCGTCGAGGCCACCGGCTACCGCACAGAAGCGGAGACCTTCGGCTTCTCCGCCGTGTTCCACCTGGCCGTGAGCGCGCCCGACGCCGACGTCATGGGCCCGGCCGCCGGCACCCCGTGGTGGTACGGCGTGCGCGGCGCGGACTGGGCGCACCCCGGCGGATCCCGCTCGGATGTGGACGAACTCGCAGACCACCCCGTCGTGCATGTGAGCTGGAACGATGCCGCGGCCTACAGCGCATGGGCCGGCCGCCGGCTGCCCACCGAAGCGGAGTGGGAGTACGCCGCCCGTGGCGGGCTCGACGGGGCGAAGTACCCGTGGGGGGACGAGGAGCCGGACGACGGCGGGTGGCGCACGAACATCTGGCAGGGCGCGTTCCCGCGTGAGAACACCCTCGACGACGGCTGGCTGACGACCGCTCCGGTGCGCGCCTTCTCCGCCAACGGCTACGGACTGTTCCAGGCGGTCGGCAACGTGTGGGAGTGGTGCGCGGACTGGTACGATCCGCGCGCCTACGAGCGCTCGGCCGAGGCGGATCCGCGCGGCCCGTCGCTGGGCATGGCGCGCGTGCTGCGCGGCGGCAGCTACCTGTGCCACATCTCCTACTGCAACCGCTACCGGAACTCCGCGCGCAGCTCGAACACGCCCGACTCGTCGATGGGCAACGCCGGATTCCGCACCGTCTCGCTCCGAACGGAGAACTTATGAGCACCAGCCGCTTCCCCCGGCGCGTCTACGACCGCGGCGAGGAGCCGGACGCCCGGTTCACGCTCGCGAACGAGCGCACGTTCCTGGCCTGGATCCGCACCTCCCTCGCGCTGCTCGCGGGCGGCGTCGCGCTCGAGGCGCTGGGCCTGGGCATGCACCCCGGATTCCGGCACGCGGCGTCGATCCTGCTCATCGTGGCGGGTCTGCTGACCCCCGTGCAGGCGTGGCTGGGCTGGATGCGCACCGAGCGCTCGCTGCGGGAGTCGACCCCGCTGGGCCCGCCGTGGATCGCGATCCCGCTCGCCGTCGTGGTCGTGGCGACCGGGATCCTGGTGCTGCTCGGGGTGCTGCTGGCGTGACCGGCGAACCGGAGCGGGTCTTCGACCCCGGCCTGCAGCCCGAGCGCACCGCTCTGGCCTGGCGGCGGACCGCGCTCGCGCTCGCCGGAGGATCCGTGGTCATCATGCGGATCCTGCCGTCCGTGATCGGCGGGGCGGCGCTCGCGCTCGGGTTCGCCGGCCTCGCTCTCGCACTGATCGTGCTGGTCGGCTCGCACCGGCGCTACCGGCGCCAGCACAGGGCGCTCACCTCGACCGAACCGGTCGTGCTGCGCTCGGGCTGGCCGGTCGCCGCGCTGACCGGCGCGACGCTGCTCGTCGGCGTGCTCTGCCTGCTGTTCGTGCTCAGCCGGGCGTGAAGGCCGCGGCCGGGCGCTGACGGCGAAACACCCCGTGCCGCCCTCGGTGAGAGGGCGGCACGGGGTGTCTGCGGGCGGAGCGGATCAGACGATCGCGCGGAGGCGCTCGTCGAGGGCGTCGAGCGCCTCCGCCGAGAGCACATCCTTCGCCATGCCGGCGACGGCGGCGAGCGGGAAGGCCCTCGCCATGCCGATCATCGGGTGCGCGCCGATTCCGGGTGCCGCAGCCTCGAGCAGTGCCCTGCTGCGCTCGTCGTCCAGGAGGTCTCCCACGGGGGAGTCCCGGGAGAACAGCGCCGAGGATCCGGGGGCCGCGGCGGGATCCGGTGCGAACGTCGCGGTCCCGGCGGGGATACCGGCCGCCCCCGTGCGGGCGACCTCGCCCAACCAGGCGAGACTCGGCTTGGGGGTGCGGACGAAGGTCTCCCGATCGACGGCGATCAGCCCGAACGTCGGCGCCCAGTGCCCCCACTCGTAGTTGTCCAGCGCCGACCAGTGCAGGTAGCCGCGGACGTCGATCCCGTCCTCGATCGCCGCGGCGAGATGCCGGAGCGCCTCGGTCGTGTAGGCGATGCGGCGGGCGTCATCGCCGGTCGCGATGCCGTTCTCCGTCACGAGCAGGGGAAGACCCGTCACCTCGTGCGCGTGCCGCAGGGCCAGGCCGAGCGCGTCGGGACGGTACGCCCATCCGGTGAGGGTGTTGTCCGGGTGCGCCGGATGCGGCACGGGGCCGTGCTCGTTCACCGGCTGGGTCGTGTACGACTGCACGCCGACGAAGTCGTCGTCGCGCGAGGCCTCCAGATAGAGGTCCTCCCACGCCCAGGTGACGTCGCGGAACGCCTCCTCGTTGCCCGGTGTAGGCGTGAACGCCTGCTGCGCGATGGTCCAACCGACCTTCGCCGTGGTGCGCTCGCGCAGCACGGCGGTCGCGATCCGATGCGCGTCGACCATTCGCTCCCCGAGCGCGGGATCCGGGCTCAGCGGACCGTCGTGCGCGAGAGTGAAGCCCTCGCCCTGCTCCACACCGGCGAGGAACTTCTGCATGAGGGCGACCATGTTGGGCTCGTTGATCGTGCACACCCAGTCGACGCCGTCGAGGATCGTCGACACCTTCTCGACGTAGCGGCGCCACCGCTCCAGCGCCTCGTCGCCCATCCAGCCGCCGGCTTCGGCGAACCAGTACGGCGAGGTGAAGTGGTGGAGGGTGACGACCGGTTCGAGTCCCAGTTCGCGCGCGGTGTCGATCATGCGGCGGTAGTGGGCGAGCTCGGCGAGGGACCAGCGGTCCCGCTCCGGCTCGATCCGCGCCCACTCGATGCTGAACCGGTAGGCGTTCAGGCCCGCATCCGCCAGGAGGCGCATGTCCTCGGGGTAGCGGTGGTAGCTGTCGTCGGCGTCGCCGGAGTATTCGGCCAGGAAGCCGCCGCCCTCCCAGCGCCAGATATCGCTCGAGGTGTTGTTGCCCTCCACCTGGTGCGCGGCGGTGGAGGCTCCCCAGAGGAATCCTTCGGGTACTCGTGACATTGTCCTTCTCCTCGTCTCGTCAGTCGATCGTGATGATGTGCTCGTCGCCGAGGGCGTCGATGCCGGCGCCGATCCGCACGGCATACCGCCCGAGCTCCGCGATCCAGGCGTGCTCCTGGACCGACCAGTGCTGGAACGCGCGCCGCGGGATCTCGATGGCGATCGGGGTCACGGCCCCCGCCTCGGCGCGGACCGTGGCGAATCCGGCGAGCCAGAGCGCGGGGCGCTCGACGGCCGACTCGTCCACCCGGGACACGAAGGCCTGGACGACCTGCTTGCCGCTGCGGCCGCCGACGTTGGTCACGGTCGCGGAGATCTGTGCGCCGCCATCGTCGGACGGCACCACGTTCTCGTCGGTGATGCGCCACTGCGTGTAGCCGAGACCCGCACCGAAGGCAGCGACCGGTGCCGGACCGTCCTGGCGCGCCGCCCAGGCGCGGTAGCCGATGTTCAGGCCCTCGTCGTAGGCGAGCTTGCCGTCCTGCGGCGTCGTGTTCCACACGGGCACGTCCTCCTGGTGACGTGCCCACGTCGTGGTCATCCGGCCGCCGGGCTCGACAGCTCCGCTGAGCACGTCGGCGAGGGCCGTGCCGAACTCCTGCCCGGGGAACCAGCTCAGCAGCACCGCCGCCACGTCGTCGGCCCACGGCATGAGTACGGGCGCGCCGGAGTTCACGACCACGATGGTGCGATCGTTGACGGCGACGATCCGGCGCACCAGATCGTCCTGACCCTCGGGGAGAGCGAGGGACGGGCGGTCGAAGCCCTCGGATTCGAGGCTCTCGCTGGTGCCGACCACGACGATGGCGACGTCTGCATCCCCGGCGGCGTCGATCGCGCGCTGCAGTTCGACCTCCGGATCGCCGCACACGCTCTCCGTGCCGAGGAGGATCATCGCGAACGGGAAGCCGCCGGGGAGGAACGGCACGAGGTCGAGCTCGATCCGCACCTGCTGCCCGGCCTCGAGGTCGACCTCGGCGGAGCGGACGGGAGGGTGAAGGACGCCGGAGACCAGTTCGGCACTGGCCGGGGCGATCTCCTCGTCGACCACGGTCACGCCGTCGACCCGGAGCGTCACCTGGCCCAGCCCCGCGAAGCCGATCCGCTGAGGACCGGACTGCTCCGCGGTATAGACCGTGCGGAACTCGAGCCGCTTCGACCGTGCCAGCTCCGGGGCGAAGAGCCAGCCGAAGCGGCCGGACGGGAACGTCTCGGCACCGAACTCCGCACCGGATTCGTCGATGTAGTGCACCCGGGTCCCTGCGGCGCCGTCGGGTGCGGTGAGCGTGCCCCGGGGGAACGGGCGCAGCTCGGAGACCGGAGGGAGCCCCGGCGCCGACACCGCGCCGGGGAAGGCCGCGGCGATGCCGTCCCAGGGGGAGTGCTCGACCGCGGGGAACACCATGGCGGATCCGCCTCCCTGACCGCGACCGTGCTGCGCGTGCTGACCGATCACCGCGACCTTCGGTGCGCCGTCGAGCGGCAGCACGCCGTCGTTGCGGACGAGCACCATGCCGTCTGCGGCCGCTTCGCGCAGCAGCTCTGCGATCTCGGGTGCGGTCCACGCCGGGACGTGTTTCGCCGCGGGCGCCCCGTCCAGGGCGCCGATCCTCGCCGCCAGGCGGAGCAGACGTTCGACCTTCTCATCCACCGCGGACTCGGGCACCTCGCCCGCCTGCACGGCGGCCACGAGCGCGGCGCCCCAGGGGCCGTCCGGACCGGGCATCACCAGGTCCTGGGCGGCGTTGGCGCTCGGCACGGTGTCCTTCACGCCGTTCCAGTCCGAGACCACGACGCCGTCGAAGCCCCACTCGCTCTTCAGCGGGGTGCGCAGCAGGTCGTTCGACGCGGCGTACGCTCCGTTGACCTTGTTGTAGGAGGACATGACCATCCAGGCGCCGGCCTGCACGGCCCGCTCGAACGGGGCGAGATAGAGCTCCCGCAGCGTGCGCTCGTCGACGATCACGTCGACGCTCTCCCGGTCGGTCTCGCTGTCGTTCGCGATGTAGTGCTTCGGCGTGGCCGCGACGCCCTCGGCCTGCAGCGACTCGATGTAGGCCGCGGCGATCTCGCCGGTCAGCCACGGGTCCTCGCTGTACGCCTCGAAGTGCCTGCCGCCGCGCGGCGAGCGGTGCAGGTTGATCGTCGGGCCCAGCACGACGCCGACGCCCTTCGCGCGCGCCTCGGCCGCGATGAGCTTCCCGAGCTTTCGCACGCGGTCGAGATCCCAGCTCGCCGCGATCGACGTGGCGGAGGGGAGGCTCGCGGACGGATCCCGGTCGTCCAGCGCGGGCCCGCGGACTCCGGTGGGTCCATCGGAGACCATGATCGACGACAGGCCGACGGCCGGTTCGGCGGCGAAGGTCCACGTCGACGCCCCGGTCAGGAGCGTCACCTTCTGCTCCAGGGAGAGCCGGGATACGAGTGCGGGCAGATCGGGGGTCATGCGGTCATCCTTTGCGGGGTGGGTGCGGTCGGGGGCGTCATCGTCCGCCGGCGGAGGGGGCGGCGAAGAAGGTGAGGCCGTCTCGGCGCCACAGCGGCTCCTGTGCGGCGAGGCGAGGACGGAGGTCTTCCCAGGTGCGGGCGGGGCCCGCGTCCCAGGCGCGCTGGGCGAGCAAGGGCAGCCGCGGGAGGAGCAGGAAGGTGAGGTCGTCGAAGCTCTGCACCGTCTCGCACCAGATGGCCGCTTCGAAGCCGACGAGGTCGAGCTGGTCGTCGGTGTCGAATCCGGGGATCGGCGCGGTCGCCGCATGCTCGATCGTCACCGCCGGATAGGTCGGCAGGCCGAGCCGGTATCGCCTGGCCTCGACCTCCGGATCCGTGGAGGGCTCGGCGTATGGCGCGTCGAGGTAGGCGACGTCCGAGCGGGACATGATGACCCTCGCGTTCTGCCCGATCATGCGCCGGGGGTCGCTCGCCGCCGCCGCGAACGTGGTCGCGAGCATCTCGATCAGCCGGGGTGGAAGCATGCGGAAGAAGGGGTTCTCATCGGCGTCGGGCAGGGGATCCTCGCCGATCCAGAGCTGCACCAGCTCGCCGGGTTCGGCGTCCGCGCGGGCCGTCTCCTGCCAGCCGATGGGCTCCTTGCCGTGCGCTCGGACGATCTCCCTGGCGCGGACGACGAACGCATCGTGCAGATCCTGCGGCATCCCGAACGCCTCGTCGCCGCCGATGTGCAGGTACGGGCCCGGCGTGCGGGCGGCGACGGCGCCGATCACCTCGTCCACGAAGTCCCAGACCTCGTCCTTGCGGGGGTCGAGGAACTGCGGGGTGAAGTCCTCGGAGGCCATCCGCGCGATCGCCTCCATCGGATCCGCGATCACGGGCTGGGCGGTGCCGGTGGGCGACAGCTCGGGGTAGGCGGCGATCGCGGCCCCGCTGTGACCCGGCATGTCGATCTCGGGGACGACGGTGATGTGCCGGGCGGTCGCGTGCGCGACGATCGTGGCGAAGTCCTCCTCCGTGAAGCACGAGGATCCCGGCGGCGTGAGCGCGGGCCGCGCCGGGATCTCGAGGCGCCAGCCCTGCTCGTCGGTCAGGTGCAGGTGCAGCACGTTCATCCGGTACCGCTCGAGCAGGTCGATCACCTGCAGCACCTCCGCGCGCGAGAACGCGTGCCGGACGACGTCGAAGGAGAGCCCTCGCCAGGCGAGCGCGGGGCCGTCGAGGATCCGCACGGCGGGGAGCGCGAGCGCGCCTTCGGAGCGTGGTGCCTGCTCCGCCAGCGCGCGGAGAACAGTCGTCGCGTGGTGCAGGCCGGCCGCCGCACTGCCGACGAGACGTACGCCCTCCGGGGCGACCA
Source organism: Microbacterium azadirachtae (assembly GCF_000956505.1). GTDB lineage: Bacteria > Actinomycetota > Actinomycetes > Actinomycetales > Microbacteriaceae > Microbacterium > Microbacterium azadirachtae_A. Next base: position 245,857 of record NZ_JYIX01000039.1, read on the forward strand.
GGAGCGAGAACCGTTCGGCGTCGAGGGAGCACCCGCTCGGCGTCACGCCGCGCGCCGGTGCGATCGCGGTGAGCGCGCCGTCCGAGGGATCGACGAGGAGGTGGATCCCTCCGGGTGCCGCCGCTCCTGTGTGCGGCGCGCTCAGCCGCACACCGGTCTCTGTGAGCAGACGGTCGACGAGGAGCTCCGCGACCGGAAGCATCTCAGGAGAGGCGACCGTCACGGCGGCGCCGTGGCGCAGGGTGAGGATCCCCTCGCGCTTCTCGGCGAGGCGCGGTGCGGGCAGGAGCAGGTCAGGGGGGTGGTTCATGGCGGCGTCCTCTGGTCTGGCGGCTTCAGCGCACGGTGCGGATGGGGAGGACGGCGAGAGCTCCGGCGAGGCCGATCGCGCTGACCACCAGGAACAGCGGGCCGTAGCCGAGCGACATGACGATGAAGCCGGCCGCGGCAGGGGCGATCGTGCCGGGGAGGGTCGCCGCGAGGTTCAGCACGCCCAGATCCTTGCCGTAGGCCTCGGGGTCGGGCAGCACGGTCGCCATGAGGGCCTGGTCGACGGCGACGAAGGCGCCGAAACCGATCGTCACGACGACGGACTGCAGGATCAGGCCGGTGACGGTCGGGACGAGGAACGGGATCGCGGCGCCGAGGGCGATGAGCAGGCCCGCGGCCAGGACGATGGGCTTCCGGCGCCCGATGCGGTCCGAGAGGGGACCGGAGACGGCGGTCGCGATGAGCAGACCGGGAAGGGCGATCAGGCTCAGCAGCGGGACGAGGGAGGTCGCCTCCTTCAGCGTGAGGCCGATGTAGTCCTGCGCGATGTAGAGCGAGTAGGTCGAGGTCATGTAGTACCCGCCGAAGAGCAGGAGCCGGCCCATGAAGCCCCAGAAGAAGTCCGGGTGGCGGACCGGGTTGACCCAGAACGCCGACAGGAACGCGCCGACGGAGAACGGGCGGCGCGGCTCTCCCCGGTTGTCGCGGCCGCGCACCAGGAGCGTGAACAGGAGGATGAGCAGGACGACGAGTCCGGTGACGGCGGCATATCCGAGCGGGATCCGGTCCACGAAGAACGAGCCGAGGATCGGCCCGAGGACCGCGCCGAGCAGCACCCCGAGTCCGACGAACGTCGAGTAGCGGCCGCGGAAGCGCTCCGGCACCCGGTCGGGCAGCAGGGCGGAGAACGGGCCCTGCCACGCGTTGAACCCGAACTGCACGACGAGCATGCAGATGGTGAGGGCCGCCATGTTCGGCGCGAGGCCCGCGGTGAGCAGGCCGACGGTGCCGATCGCCGCGCCGGTCAGCATCCAGGGATGCCGGGACCCCCACCGCGAACGGGTGCGATCGGACAGCACGCCGAAGACCGGCTGCGCGAGCATCGCTGCGATCGCGGACAGGGAGTTGATCAGGGCCAGGTGCTGGACCTTGGCGGTGGCGTCGAACTCCTGCACCTGGATCGCCATGAAGAAGCCGGCGACGCCGTAGGCGATCGGGGCGGCCGCCGCGGCGAAAGGCGCGAGTCGGAACAGGCGGCGCAGGTCGACGGGCAGCCGGCTCGACGGCATATGGGGGTCGCGCTCGATCGTGGGGAAGGGGGCGTCAGCGTTGGTGGACATCGATGTCTCCAGGGCGAAAGGACTCGGGGGATCCTGATTCCGAGAGCATCCTCGCTCTCGGACAGTGTCACCACCGTAGTGGTAAGCATTCGGATCTGCAAGACTCGATCGATCATGGAGAACGAGACGAAGGCGCGCGGCAGCTACCGCACGGGACGCGAGCGGGTCGAGCGGATCCTCGATGCGGCGCACGAGCTGTTCATCGCGCAGGGCTACCGGGCGACCTCGCTGCGGGACATCGCGCGCGCAGCCGGAGTCTCGCACCCCGCCGTGCTGCGCTACTTCTCGTCCCGCGGCGAGATCCTCACCGCCCTGATCGCCCGTCTGGACGCCGAGAGCGCCGCGCGCTGGGAGCGTCGCGGCGAAGAGGGCGCGGAGCCCGTCTCGGCCTCGGCGATCGCGCGGGCGGGGCGGGCCGTGCCCGGGTGGATCGAGCTCTTCACCGCGCTGCTCGGCGAGGGCACGAGTCCCGAGCACCCCGGTCACGCGCTGATGCTGGAGCGCCGTCGCGCCGGCATCGCTCTCGCCGTCGACTCCTACACCGGTCTGGGATCGACGGCAGCTCAGCGCGAGCGCGAGCTGCGGCTGCTCGTGGCGGGGTGGGAGGGGCTGCAGATCCTGTGGCTCTACTTCCCGGGCGAGATCGATCTGGTGGGTCAGCTCGCGCGGCACGAGAGCGATCTCCCCGGCAGTGCCGCCGTGGAGCCCGCCGTCGCCGCGGAGGTCGCCCAGGAGGCCGCGGACTACGGCGAGGTGATCGCCGCGGCCGCGCGCCAGTACGCCGCGCACGGCTACTACGAGACGTCGATGCAGGCCGTCGCCGACGATGCGGGGATCACCCGCGCGGCGCTCATCCACACGGCGCCGACGAAGCGCGCCCTCCTCGACGCCGTGCTCTCCGGACTCTTCGGGGAGCCCGCCGATCACGCCGAGGTGCTCGGACTCACCGCGCGGCCGCGGTGGATCACCGCGGCCGAGGTGGTCCTGATCTGCGAGGCGACCGTGCCGTCGCATCCGGCGCACGTGTTCTTCCGCGAGCGCCTCGCAGATGCCAGGACGTCGGTCGAGGGCATGCTCGCGGACGAGGGCGTGAACGATCCCGCGATCGAGGCGGACTGGGTCGTCGGATCCTGTCTCGGGATCCTCATCGCCTGGCTCTACGAGCCGGAGCTCGTGGATCCGTCGTCGCTGCTGCAGGGGATCCTCAGCCGCGTGCGCTCGCGCATGCAGCGCTGATCCGCCCTCGCTCCGGTGCTCCCGCGGGGTCAGCGTGCCGAGAGGATCGCCCTCACGTCGAACACCACGGAATCCGGCGTGTAGGTCCCGTCGAGCTGGAAGAGCAGGTAGCGGGCGGCGCTCCCCAGGTACTCGTGTCCGCACCCCGCCGCGGTCTCGACGGCGTCGCGGTAGGGGCGGACGCGGTCGAGCTCGAGGAAGGTCAGGGCGTTCGCCGCCTCGAGCCGTGACCACACGCTGTCGTGGTCGCGGAGGATCCCGGAGAGCGTGCGATAGGCCGCGTCGTCGCCCGTGATCCGGGCGAGCGCCTCGGCGGCGGGGGTCGCGACCGAGGCGTCCGGATCCTCGATCGCGCGTCGCAGGCCCTCGGCGGCGGGCGCGACGACGTGATCCGGGGAGAGCGCGAGCAGGCCGATCGCGCCCCATCTGCGCACCGTCGGGTCCTGATCCTCCAGGGCGGCGAGGAAGTCCTCGACGGCCGAGGCGTCCCGATCGGCACCGCGGTCCGCGAGGGCGAGCACGCGCTCGAGCGGATAGGCGCCCGGCGCGCGGCTCTCGTCCCAGCCCTGCGTGGGGGAGTCCTCGGCGAGGAAGCCGTTGTCGTGCACGGCGAGGATGTGCGTGCGCAGAGCGGAGCGCAGCTCCGACTCGATGTCCGCGTGCGCCGTGGATCCGGCGAGGTTGACGACCTCGTGGGGATCGCTCTCGAGGTCGTACAGCTCGGCCCCGGGGGCCGGCTGCCACCAGCGCTCCTGGGCGGCGTCGAGCCGGCCGTCGAGATGAGCCCGCTCCCACGCGCGGTAGCCCGCGGCGTTCCACGCGAACGCCTGATGCTGCAGATGCGGGCGGTGCGGCGTGTAGTTGCGGATGTAGCGGTAGCGCCCGCTGCGCACCGTGCGCGCCAGCTGATAGCGCTCGTCCATGCGGTTGCGCGCGCTGTAGGCGTGAGTGGGCAGGGCGCGCGTCAACGGCTCCGCCCCCATGCGGGCGGGGACGTCGAGGCCGGCGAGGTCCAGCAGGGTGGGGGCGATCGCAAGCGTCGAGACCGGCGAGGTGATACGCGCGCCGGGGGCGCCCAGTGGCGAGCCGAGTCGTTCGGGGGTGGCGATGACGAGGGGGACGTGCACGCCCTCCTCGTAGAGGAACCGCTTGCTGCGCGGCATCACCCCGCCGTGGTCGGAAGTGAGCAGGATGATCGTGTCGTCGGCGAGGCCGTCCTCCGCGAGCTGGGCCAGGAGATCGGCGACGAACGCGTCGTACGCGGCGACGGCGGAGTAGTAGACGGAGAAGTCACGGCGCACGGCGGGGTCGTCGGGCAGATAGGGCGGGACTTCGACGGCGTCGAGAGGGACCGCGGGCGGGAAGGGCTTCCGGTCCATCTGGGCGAGGAACGGCGCGAGCGCCGTCATGAACGGCGACTCCTCGTCGAACACCGAGGACTCGTGCGAGGCATCGAAGTTGAACACCGCGACGAACGGTGCGCCGTCTGGACGATTGCGCCAGTGCGCGGTCGCCGAGCTCTCCGCCCAGATCTCATCGGGATCGAAGGCCGCGTTGTAGTCGGTCTTGGCGTTGTTGGTGCAGTAGTAGCCGGCGTCCCGGAAGAGCTCCGGATAGGTGGTCATCCAGTCCGGCACCGGTGCCGCCGCCCTCATCCGATCGGCGGGGGAGTGGCTCTCCGGAGCGATGCCGGTGAGCAGGCCGAACCGCGAGGGGGCGCACACCGGTGCGGGCGAGCTCGCCGCCGTGAACACGACCCCGCGATCCGCGAGGGCGTCGATCGCGGGTGTGACGGCGAGGCGGTCGCCGTAGCAGCCGAACCACGGCGGGCAGTCCTCCGAGACGATCCAGAGCACATTGGGGCGCTTATCCGAGTCCACGTCGACCTCTTTCTAACTACCGAGTATTCAGTAGTTATAACAGAGCGGGTGAGATTGGCCAACCGCGCGATCTCCGCGTCGTGTCGTCGCAGGTCAGGCGCGGGCGAGGGGAGCGACGGCCGCATCGAAGGCGGCGATGAGGTCGAAGCCCGGCCGCAGCAGGTATTGCAGCTGCAGCCCGTCCATGAGCGCGATGATCTGCGATGCGGCGTCGTCCGCATCGAGATCGGGGGTGAGCCGCCCGGCGCGGACGTCGCGGCGCAGGTAGTCCCTGAACTGCACGACCGCTCCGCGGTACCGGCGCAGGAAGTAGTCGTGGGCGGGGTGCTCCGGATCCGTCGCCTCCGCGGCGAGCGTCACGAACAGTCGCATGAATCCGGGGCGCTCCAGGTTTCTACGCAGGATGTGGCGGCAGGACTCCAGGGTGCCGCCGCTCGCGTATGCGGCGTCCAGCGCCTCCTGATCCGCCTCATTGCGGCGCTCGAGCGCCGCCAGCAGCAAGTCCTCCTTGGTGGGGAAGTAGTGCAGCAGGCCCTGGATGGTGAGCCCGATCTCATCGGCGACGGTCTTCAGGGATCCCTGCCGGTAGCCCTGGCGCCCGAACACGGCGACGGCGGCGTCCAGGATCTGCGCGCGGCGCTCCTCGGGGTTGAGCCGGGCTGCCCTGGTGCGCCGGGTCGGCGTCGACTGATCCGTCATGTCCTGATCGTATCGATTTCGGCGGAGGTCTTGCGTTATCTACTGAGTACTCGGTAAATATGGATCACCCGCCAGAGAAAGGCCACACCGCCGTGGACGAACACCGCACCGATGCAGCACCCCTCGATCCGATGGCCGCGACGGCCTCCGTGACGGCGGAGGAGTCCGTGCCGCCTGCCGCGCCCGAACGGCTCGTCACGGCAGGCTTCCAGACCTCCCTGTTCTTCGCCTTCCTCGGCACCTGGACCGCTCTGCTGCCCGCGACGGGGATCACCCTGGCGCTCAAGGTGAATCAGATCGATCCGGCCGGCAAGGCGACGAGCCTCTCCCTCGTGCTGGGGGTCGGCGCCTTCGTGGCCCTCGTCGCGCAGAACATCTTCGGAGCGCTGAGCGATCGCACGTCGAGCCGGTTCGGCATGCGCCGCCCCTGGATCCTGGGCGGGATGGTGACCGGAGCCGCAAGTCTCCTCGGCCTCGCGTTCGCCTCGAACATCCCGATGCTGGTCGGCACGTGGGCGCTCACCCAGCTGACCTTCAACATCCTGCTCGCCGGGCTCAACCCCGTCATCCCCGATCAGGTGCCGCGGCGCCAGCTCGGCCGGGTGTCCGGCCTGATCGGGATCACCCAGGTCATCGCCGGTGTCGCGGGCGCCTTCCTCGCGCAGGCATTCCTGCCCGATCTGACCGCCGCGATCCTGATCCCCGGCGTCGCTCTGCTCGTGCTCGTGACCGTGTTCCTGTTCGTGCTCAAGGATCGCCGGCTCCGCCGCGAGGACGTCGCGCCGTTCGACCTGCTGCTGTTCCTGAAGGCGTTCTGGACGAGCCCCCGCAAGGCTCCCGACTTCGCCCTCGCCTGGGTCTCCCGCCTGCTCGTCACGTTCGGCAACATGACGCTCGCGAACTACCAGCTCTACTTCCTGCTCGATCGCTTCGGGTTCACGCAGGCGAACGTCGGGCAGGCCGTGCTCCTGCTCACGCTCATCGGCGCCGCGACGACCATCCCCACGAGCATCCTGCTCGGGCGGCTGTCCGATCGGCTGGGGCGGCGCAAGATGTTCGTGCTGCTCTCGGCGATCATCGTCGCGGTGGCGCACATCGTCGCGGCGATGGCCCCCTCGTTCGCGGTGTTCGTGATCGCGGCCGTCGTCGCCGGCCTCGCGCTCGGCGCCTATCTCGCGGTGGATCAGGCGCTCATCGCCGAGGTGCTGCCCTCCCGTGGCGATGTCGCGAAGGACATGGGCGTGCTGCACCTCGCGAACGTGCTGCCGCAGACGCTCGTCCCGGTCACGGCGCCGCTGTTCCTGATGATCGGCGGCGGCGACAACTACGCGGCGCTCTTCATCGGCGGCGCGATCGTCGCGATCATCGGCGCGATCGTCAACCAGTTCATCCGCTCCGTGCGCTGACGACCGCGACGAAGCGGCCCGCCTCCGAGGAGACGGGCCGCTTCGTCGTGCGGGCGGGGCGATGCAGAGTCAGGAGGTGAGTTCGAGTCGACGCGACTCGAGCTCGTCGGCGACCCTCCTCACGTCGCGCGGGTAGGTGCGGTAGAGGATCCCGAGCACGGCCGCGTTCACGAGCATGAGGATCACGAGCACCCAGAGGAACACGGTCTGCAGGCCGAGGGCGTTGGCGAGGAAGCCGGCGCCGATCGAGAACAGGGCCCAGCCGATCGCCTCGAAGATCGTGATCATGATCGCGAAGGCCTGGCCGCGCAGCTCGGGCAGAGTGATCGCCATGATGATCGGCCGGTTCACGCCGGGGTTCATTCCCTGCGCGATGCCCATCAGCCCCCAGATCAGCGCATAGGCGCCGATGCCGGCATAGGCGAACTGGGTGCCGAAGAACGCGACGACCGCGAAGAGCACCTGCGCGGCCTGGATGTAGGCGACGCGACCGCGCTGCGGGGCACGACGGTCGAGGACGCCGACGAGGAATCCTCCGCCGAGCGTGCCGAGGAAGTATCCGATGCCGAACGGGAGCGCCGCGATCGCGGCGGTGGCGTTGTCGAAACCGCGCACCGTGACGAGGAACTGGATGCCGAACACGCCGATCAGCAGATGCCCGGAGAGCAGGCGCGAGACCATCATCACCACGTAGGAGGGGATCCGGAACAGCGACATCACGCTGCGGAACGTGGGTTTCACCTCCGCGCGCTTCGCGGCGTCGAGGCCGGCCAGCTGCTTCTCCGCGGCGCCGACGCCCGGATCCTTGAAGAGCGCGAGGATCGCGACGCCGGCGAGGATGCAGACGCCGCCGAGCGCCCACATGCCCCAGCGCCAGCCGTCGGCGAAGTGCGAGAGCTGCGCGATGAGCGGGCTGAGGACCGCTCCGATGCCGGCGGCGGCGCCGTAGAAGATGCCGACCGCGCGGGCGCGGTTCTTGTCGTCGAACAGATCCGAAACCACGGCGTTGGCGATCGGCTGCGCGCCGATGAGCGCGGCGGCCATCAGGGTGTTGAAGACCAGGAGGGCCAGGAAGTCGCCCGAGAAGCCTGCGGCGATGCCGAAGACCCCGGCCAGGGCCGTGCTGAGCGCGAGCGCCGTGCGACGCGACGTCCTGCTCGAGATCCAGACCCAGGCGGGCCCGAACGGCACCGAGATGATCTTCCCCGCGGCCGCGAGCAGGCCCAGATGGCCGTTGTCGAGGCCGAGGGCCTTCGCGATCGTCGGGAACAGCGTCGTGGTCAGGCCGCCCTCCGTGCCGTCGACCACGAGCATGCCGGTCAGGGTGAAGAGGTTGCGCCACCGGTGCGGCACATGCGCCGCCTTCTCGGCACGGATCACCGACGTGGGCGTGCCCGCCGGCGGCGCGAGGGGAGGGGCGGATTCGGGTGCGGACATGGGGGTCTCCTGGATCATCGTCGATCGTCGAGCGGGGTGGGTGAGGGGTGGAGCGGGATGGAGGTCAGAGAGCGGCGAGGTCCTCGGCGACGCCGCGCAGCAGCGCCGGGGGCAGGGCGATCATCGCCGCGAGCTGGTAGAGCGACGTGCTGCCGAGCATGCCGAGGGTCTCGGTGTGCACGAGCTGCGGCACCGCGCCCCGCAGCACCTCGAGCGCGAGCGGATGCGACAGCAGCTCGGGCAGAGGTGTGCCGAGGCCGAACCGTCCGGCCGGGAAGTCGCCGAGCGGGGGGAGCGGCTGCGCGGCGGCGCTCGCGAGCGCCGCCTGCGCGGCGACGAGCAGGTGCTCCTCGCCGGGCTCCGCGTCCGCGGGGATCCCGAGCCGCACGTACTGGCTCTCGGGGGCGTCGTTCTCGTGCAGGAGCCGGGCGAGCAGGCGGAGCATCCGCAGCTCGAGCGCGGGATCGTCGAGAGGGTGCAGCTGCTGCGGATCCTCTTCCAGATCGAACAGCAGTGTGCCGTGCAGGTACGGGCTCACCATCGCAGAGCCGCGCAGTCGCAGCGGGCGCACGCCCTTCATGAACGGGAACGGCTCGGCGAGCTCGGCGCCGGCGAACTCCGCGGGCGCGAACCGTCCGCGCATGTGCGTCGGCATGAGGGTGTACTCCTCGAGCGGCGCGTTCTGCGGCGTCGCGCACGCGCGCATGTAGACATGGCGCCCGTCGGTGACGTTCACGTGCCCTCCGTGGATGCCGAACAGCGCGCCCTCGTGGACCGGGGTGACCGGCGCGTCCGCTCCGTCTCGGGCCTCGGACCCGCCGGGGCGGAGCGCGATCCCGAGCATGTCGTCGGTGGGCGCGACGTCGAAGAGATCGAGCAGGGTCGGGGCGATGTCGATGGTCTGCACCAGATCGTCGTTGCGGGTGCCGGCCTGGCCCGTGCGCGGATCCCAGAGGAAGGCGGGCAGGTGCACGAGCTCCTCGAACCAGGGCTGCACGCTCTTCGCCCACCAGCCGTGCTCACCGAGGAGGAACCCGTGATCGGTGTTCACCAGCAGCAGGGTGTCGTCCCACATGTCGTGCTCGTCCATGAAGTCCAGCACCCGTCCCAGGGACCGGTCGCACATCGAGACGAGCGCCTTGTACTCGTAGCGGGCGTGCTCGACCTGGTCCGCGGGTTCGGTGACCTTCGCGTAGGGCGGCCAGTCGAACTCGGGGCCCTCGTAGCGATGCGGGTAGAGCCGGCGGTACTCCTCGTACGTGAAGAACGGCTCGTGCGGGTCGAAGCACTCGATCTGCAGGAACCACTTGTCCGCGTCCGCGTTCGTGGCGAGGAATTCCAGCCCGGCGTCGAACGTGCGGGTCTGCGGATGCTCGGTCTCGCGCGTGAGGTATCCGCGGTTGATGGCGTCCTGCCGATGCAGGCGATCCTTGAAGCCGGTCAGCGGTCCCGTCGCCGCGACGTCGGCCTTCCACGCGTCGCCCTCCTGACCGCGGAAGAACTCCCAGGTCGTGTACCGCGTGTGGTACGTCGCGCCGCCGTCCTCCCAGTAGTGCGGGTGGTCGCTCGCGAGGTGCGTGTGCACGCCCGCCTTGCCGAGCATCTCCGGCATCGAGTCGTCCCAGGGCTCGAGCGGGCCCCAGGAGCGGTGCAGGAAGTTGTGCCGTCCGGTGTGCAGTTCACGACGGGCGGGCATGCACGGCATGGATCCGGCGTAGAACCGGTCGAAGGTCACGGTCCGCTCGGCGAGACGGCGGAAGTTCGGGGCGTGGATCTCGTCCGAGCCGTACGGCGGCAGCAGATGCCGGTTCAGGCTGTCGAACATGACCATGATCGCGCGCATCAGCGGGTCGCTCCGCTCTCGGACGCCTCGGCGGCTCCGGGTCTGTCCGAAGCAGCCCTGGTCGATGCGGCGGGGTTCGAGGCCGCCGGAGCCGATCCGATCACGCCGTCGAGCAGATCGCGGCGCAGCTCGCGCAGCATGTCCATGTAGCCGTCGATCGCGGCCATGCCGTAGATGTGGCCGCGCTCGTTGAGTGCCGCAGCGAGCTCGTAGTCGAACTCGACGTCCGGATCGACCTGCAGGGTGCGGTCGCGGAGGCGGAAGCGCACGACCTGGTCCTCGCGCGCGGTGAGCTCGGTCTCGATGAGGTCGATGAGCTGTTCCCGGGTCATGAACCCCGCGAAGCTGAGGCGCGCGCCGAACTCCGGATCCTGGAACCGGCTCGGCGGGCTGTAGGGGCCGGTGAGCCAGTCGAGCAGGACGGTCATGCCCTCGGGGGTGACCCGGTAGATCTTCGCGTCCTGGGCCCCTGGGCGGTCGTCGACCGTGAAGAGGACCCAGCCGCGCTCGACCATGCCGGCGAGCGAGCGGTACACCTGGCTCATCGTCGTGTTCGAGCGCAGGAAGCGTCCGTGCGTGTCGAGGTAGCGCTTGATCTCGTAGCCGGTGGACGGCTTCTCGCCGATCAGGCCGAGGAGGAGGTGCTCGAGCTTCATTGATCCAACCTATGACTCTTGTGTCATCCTCGCGATGACAGACCGAGGATGACACAAGAGTCATGGGTGCGTCAAGGGGCGGCATCTGCGATGGGCGACGAGCTCCAGGGCGTACGGTGGCGAGGTGGAGACTCTCGACCCGCTGCCCGACCATCCCGCCCCCGACAACCCGCAGGGCAAGCTCGTGCTGCTGCGGCACGGCGAGACCGAATGGTCGCGGAGCGGCCGGCACACGGGGCGCACCGACATCCCGCTCACTCCGCGCGGCGAGGAGCTGGCCCGGCTGGCCGGGGCGCTCGTGACCGGATACGACTTCCGCCTCGTGCTGTCCTCTCCGCTGCAGCGCGCCCGCCGCACGGCGGAGCTCGCGGGGCTGGACGCCGATGTCGATCCGCTGCTCGTGGAGTGGGACTACGGCGGGTTCGAGGGGCGCACGACCAAGGACATCCGCGCGGAGCTCGGCTACAACTGGAGCGCGTTCACGCACGGCGTGATCCGCGGCGAGACCCCGGGGGAGACCGTCGAGGAGGTCGCCGCGCGCGCGTCCCGCGTGCTCACCAGAGTGCTGCCGGCGATGGTCGACGGCGACGTCGCGCTCATCGCGCACGGTCACTACCTGCGGATCCTGACCGCGGTCTTCCTGCGTCAGGCGCCGCGGTTCGGGGCCGCGATCACGCTGGACGCCGGATCCGTCTCGGTGCTCGGCTTCACCCGCGAGCAGCCCGCGATCCTGGCCTGGAACCACGGTCCCCAGCTGCCTCTGGTGCCGTCCGAGTCCTGAGAGAAGTCCGACGACCTCTTCCCTTGTTCGAAGATATGTTCTAGAATAGGGTATGGCCATCATCGATCCGCACCTCGTCCGCAGTGACGAGATCGTGGATCGGTGCCGTGAGATCGACCGACGGATCGCCGCCCTCGAGGCGGAGAAGTCGGCCCTGCTCGGAGCGCGGGTGCAGCTGCTCCTCGACGAGCTTTCACCCGGCGCCGACGGGTTCGAGAGCGCTGAGCGGTCGATGTTCGCGGAGGTCTCCGCGGGCCTGCACATCTCCCGGGCGGCGGCGGTTCGAGCGCTCGCGACGGGATGGTCCCTCAACGACCGCTTCCCGATGACGCGGGCCGCGCTCGCCGCCGGTGAGATCTCGCTGCGGCATGCTGTCGTGATCGTGCAGGCCGCGGCGCCGCTCGATATCGCGGATGTCGACGCGCACCACCGGTACGAGGAGCTCGTGGTCCCCTGCGCGGCGGCGGAGACGGCGCCGCGTGCGGAGGCTTTCGCGAGGTCTGCCGCCGCCGCGGTCGCCCCGCAGAGCACGACCGAGAGGCATCGCCGTGCCCGCGGCGATCGGCAGGTGCGGGTCACCGACGTCGACGACGGGATGGCCTGGTTGGAGATCCTGATGCCTTCCCCGCTCGCGCACGCCGCTCATGATCGACTGACGGCGATCGCCCGGCGGATCCGGCTGACCGGCGACGCCGAGGCCGGCGGTGCGTTCCACGGGCCGCACGCTCCTCAGGCCGGGCAAGAACTCGGCGACGACGACCGGCGACGGTTGGAGCTGTTCGCGTCCATGGCGGAAGACCTCCAGGAACCAGCCCGCGATACTCGGTCACTCGATGAGATTCGCGCCGACATCGCGACGGATCTGCTGCTCGCCTCCGATACCGATCTGATGCCCGAGAGCGGAATCGACAGCATCCGCGCCACCGTGCAGGTCACGATCGCCGCACCGACCCTGACCGGAGCCGACGACCGGCCCGCCGAGCTCGACGGGCATGGTCCGGTCGATGTGGACCTCGCCCGGCGCCTCGCGGCGACCGCCGACGTGTGGGACCGGCTCTTCCTCGACGCTCGCGGAATGCTCACCCGCACCGACACCTACGCCCCCACGGAGCGGATGCGACGATTCCTGCGAGCCAGGGATCAGCGCTGCCGGTTCCCGGGGTGCCGGATGCCCGCCCGTTCCTGCGACATGGACCACAACCACGACCACGCCAAAGGCGGCCCCACCGATCTCGGCAATCTGTGCTGCCTGTGCCGCGGACATCATGCGCTGAAACACCCCGACCTCGACGATCGCTGGCGATGGCACGCCATCCCACAGCCTGGCGGCATCATCGAATGGATCAGCCCCGACGGTCGCGCCTACATCGACGAGCCCCCACCGCGCGTCCAGTTCGTCTGAGCAGCTTCCGCACTTCTCACGTCCTGAGATCTCACGATAAGGAGTCCATCATGACCGCAGAATCGATCGTGCGCAGCTACCACCTCGCCTGGACGAGCGGGGATGTCGACGGCGCCATGGCGCTCGTCGCCGACGACATCGTCTGCCGGGCACCCGGGGGAGACCTGCGGGGCAAGCAGGCGTACAGCGCCTTCATCGCCGGGTTCGCCCCGCGGCTCACCGGCATCGAGGACATCGCCTCCTTCGTGGACGGCGATCGCGTCGCCCTCTTCTACTACCCGCAGACGGCGGCGACGTCGACCACGCCCGCCGCCGAGCTGTTCACCGTTCGCGACGGCCTGATCAGGGACAGCGTGCTCATCTTCGATCGGCTCTCCTACGCTCCACCGCCGCAGGAGTGAATGCGCGGAACCGCGTGACCCGGCGTTCGCTGCTCGTCACGCTCGTCGGCTGCTCACGGCGCTGAACGGCATCGGCCGGCGGCCTGCGGCTGTGCGGTCATGTTCAGGGCTTCTTCTTCAGGTTCTCCGGCGCGGGGATCTCCTCGGGGCGATAGCGCGGCAGGCGCGAGGCGGGGAGGGCCGCGATCGCGCTGATGCCGGCGAGCACGAGGAAACCGAGTCTCAGCGTGCGCAGGCGCTGCTCCTCGTTGATCGCCACGGCCGCGTCGATCTGCGCGGGGGTCGCGTCGGTCTCCTCGAACTTCGCCTTCAGGGCGTCGTTGCTGAGGAAGTTCACCTGATCCAGGTCGACCTGCGTCATGATCTCCGGCGGCAGATCCTTGTGCGCGGCGACCGCCTGGGTGAAGCCCATGCTGAGCAGGGTCACCAGGAGCGCCCCCATCACGGCCGTGCCGACGGCGCTCGCCAGGTTCTGCGTCGTGCCGCGGATGGATCCGACATCGCCGGCGAGCGTCTTCGGCGCCGCGGTGACGAGCACGTTGAACACGAGCGTGACGAGCGATCCCTGGCCGATGCCGAAGACCACGAGGCCGAGGATCGTCGGGAACGTCTCCCAGTTGTTGGTGACGACGATGGACAGCCAGATCAGGGCGAGGGTGGTCAGGATGAACGAGAACAGCGCGATGGTCCGCGGGGCGAAGCGCTTGTAGAACCGCACGATGAGAGTCGCGGTCACGAACACGGTGAGGTTGAACGGCATCATCGCGAGGGAGGTGTCGAACGGCGTCCGCCCCTGCACCACCTGGATGTAGGTCGGCACGGTGAAGTTCACCGCGGCCTCCATCGCCACGATGATGAACATCGCGTAGACCGCGGCGCGCTCCGAGCGCTTGCCGAGAACGCTCAGATCCACAAGCGGCACCTTGCCGAGACGCATGCGTCGTCGGGTCCACAGGAAGAAGGCCTGGCCGAACACCACCCCGACCACCACGAACAGCGGCGCGGGGGAGAGACCGAGCACCGAGAACGGCGCTCCGGGCTCGGCGAGCAGGATGCCCCACGCGTTGAGGTTGTTGAAGCCCAGGGTGAGCAGCACGACCGCGGCGCCGATCAGCGCGGATGCCACGAGGTCGATCCGGATCGCGGGGTTGCCGCGATCGCCGCGCAGTCCGAAGCTGAGCGCGAACACCGCGATCGCGAGCGCCAGCGTGATGAAGAAGATCGGACGCCAGCCGACCAGGGTGCCCAGGGTGCCGCCGATGAGGAACGCGCTGATGCCGGAGAACGCCCGGGCGGAGCCGAGCGAGCCGACCGCCGTCGCCTGCTGCGCGCCGCGGTAGTTCTCCGCGATGAGCGCGACGAGCGAGGGCACGATGATCGCGGCGGACGCGCCCGCGAGCACCTGGCCGCCGATCGCCCAGCCGATCGAGGTCGCCGTGATCATCAGGACGCTGCTGAGCGCGAACACGGCCACCACGATGCGGAAGATGAGCACCCAGCCGATCCTCTGGCCGAGCTTGGCGCCGGTCATCACCAGCGCGGCGACGGCCAGCCCGTACACGACGATGGTCGAACTGGCCGTGGTCGGCGGCACGCCGAAGTCCTCGACCATCCCGCCCAGCGAGATCGGCAACGCCGCGACGTTGAACGACATCAGCACCTGGGCGAGGAAGAGCCCGATCATGGGCGCCCAGGAGCGCCGCTCCTCGACGGGCGGGGTGACGGGGGAGGTGACGTCGGTCATGAGGACTCCTTCACAGCGGTCGGATCCGTTCCGGCGCCGGGGGCGTGGGTGCCACGAGGTGCGGAGGCGAAGAGGTTGAGGCCGAGGGTGCGGGAGAGGAAGGCGCACGCGCGCTGTCCCCGCACGCTGTTGCCCGCCTCGTCGAGGCGGGGGGAGAAGGCGCCGATGGCACCCTTGCCGGGGGCGATCGCGACGATGCCTCCGGAGACGCCGGACTTCGCCGGGAGGCCGATCTCGAACAGCCACTCGCCGCTGCGCTCGTACATGCCGCACGAGGCGAGCAGGGCGAGCGTGTCACGCGCGGTCTGCGCGGAGACGACGCGCTCGCCGGTGAGCGGGTTCACGCCGCCGTCGGCGAGGGTCGCGCCCATCGTCGCGAGATCCTGGGCGGTCACGGCGAGCGAGCACTGCCGCGTGTAGATGTCGACGGCCTCGTCCGGCGCGATCGCGAGGCGGTCGTAGCTCTGCAGCAGACGAGCGAGGGCATGGTTGCGGTGATTCGTGAACGACTCCGACCGATACACCTCGCCGTCGAGGGCGAGCGGTCGCCCGGCGAAGCGGCTGAGCCCGTCGCGGATCCGCTGCCAGCGCTCGTCGGCATGGGCGCCGGGGACGAGCGCGGTCGTCGCGATCGCGCCGGCGTTCACCATCGGGTTCATCGGGCTGCCGTCGTTGAGCTCGACCGCCACCACGGAGTTGAACGCGAGCCCCGTGTTGTTCACGCCGACGGTCTCGCGGATCGTGTCGTGCCCGATCTCGTCCGCGGCCAGCGCGAACACGAACGCCTTCGAGATCGACTGGATCGAGAAGGCGACGCCGACATCGCCCACGGCATGCGCGCCACCGTCGACGTCGACCACCGAGAGCCCGAACCAGGCCGGATCCGCTTCGGCGAGGATCGGGATGTAGTCGGCTACGACGCCGTCGTCGTGGCCGGCATAGCGCGCGTGCGCCTCGGCGACCAGCTGATCGATCCGCGCGTCCTGCGGCAGCGCGCCGGTGAAGCTGAGTTGCGGGACATCGTTCACATCGGCCTGGAACACGGCGTCTCCTCTGACGGCACCAGTATTCCGCAGAGTGCCCTCCGGCGACAGGGGGTCTCGTCTCCCGGCCGACGCGTGGGAAACACCCGGTGGGAGGGCGCTTCGGGTATCGCGACTCAGTCGCCGAACGCGTCAGGGGCGGTCTGCGGCGGTGCCGGCGGCAACGGGATCGCGCCGGTGTGCCCCTCGCCCTCGTAGTCGGGGCGGGGCGGCTGCCGGCGCTGGTGCGCGCCCTCGCCGCCGAGGCGCCCGCCGTAGGGACGGCCATGGTCGGCGAACTCGTCGCGCACGAACACGAAGCGCCAGTCGCCCGCGGTGAAACGCGCGCCGGTGTGCAGGGTCTCGACGGGACGCCCCTCCTCTTCGGTCGCCTTCGCGATGTTCGCGCTGGTCTGTCCGGGGCCGACCATTTCGAGGTCGTAGTCGTCGTGCCCGTCGTGGCGGATGATCGCATGCACCGGGTCGATGCCCTCGAGGCGGATCTGGCAGTCCGCGCCGGATCCGATCCGCGTCTCGTCCTCGGTGATCTCGTGCACCAGGTGGGTGTCTTCGAGGGTGATCAGCAGATGAGGATGCCCCGCGCCCCAGTCGGCGTGAGTGGTGGTGCCGCGCCCCTGCGTGTTCATGTCGGACCTCCTTCGTGGAGGCCGGGCGGCGCGGATCATCCGTCCAAGACGCTCAGCGGGGTGTCGCCCTGGTCTCTCGCATACCGCGATCGTAACCCCGCCCGCGACCAAGGGCGCCGGATCGAGCGAAGCCGTGCTCGCTCAACGACCCCGAGAGGGTCTTTGCTGCTCCTCAGCCGTGGTGGTCGTGCTCGTGCCCCTCGTCGTGGGCGTGCGCACCGCCGTGCCCGTGACCCTCGCCGTGGTCGCACTGGCACTCGCCGCCGCCGCACGCGCAGGCCGCGCTCTTGATCGTGCGGGGGGCGTCGAGCGAGGGGTTGCGGTCGAAGAACCCGAACGGCTTGAGCCAGAATGAGATGGTGTCGGCCGGCATGATCGGCCAGTCCTCGGCACGCGTGATGTGGTGGATCCCGAAGTTGTACCAGAGCACGACGTCCTCGTCGACGAGATTCTCGTCGTCCGCGATCCACGCCGTCATGCCGTTGCCGAGGTCGTCGACGGCTTGGGTCGGATAGTCGCCCGCCGGCCAGAACTGGTCGTCGTGGTGGCGCGTCACCCAGAGCGTCTTCCCGATGACGGGGTTGCGCTTGAGGATCGGGGATGACTCGTCGAACATCGAGGGGAAGGACGCCGAGGGGACGAGCTTGTACGCCACGGGGGCGCCCCACGCGTTGAGGCGGTTCGGGTTCTGCACCTTCCAGCCGCGCTGGCGCTCCCAGTCGTAGCGGCGCCCCGCCTCCGCCTCGGAGCGGATGACGGTGGCCTGCGTGTGCAGGTCGAGGCCGTACGGGTTGGCCTCCGAGATCGGCGCCGGCATCGAATCGGACTCGACGACGGTGTTGCCGTCCCCGTCGACGTCGAGGTCGAGCCGGGCGATGAGGAAGTGCTGGTGGAAGGGCGCATACGTGCGCTCGTCG
Source organism: Microbacterium azadirachtae (assembly GCF_000956505.1). Taxonomy (GTDB): domain Bacteria; phylum Actinomycetota; class Actinomycetes; order Actinomycetales; family Microbacteriaceae; genus Microbacterium; species Microbacterium azadirachtae_A. The sequence goes on from NZ_JYIX01000039.1 coordinate 263,538, forward strand.
ATCGTGGTCCCCGTGGCCTTGCCCTGCTCGCCCTCCGCCATGGGCGTCGTCACCATGATGCCGGTGGCGCGCACCTCGCACTCGATGTTGCCGTCCTGGTAGAAGCGCCAGTACACGAGGTACTCGTAGTTGGCGACCGTGGCGTGCACCGACACCACGAACCGGCGCTGGCGGCGCACCTCGGTGCCGGAGTCGGGGTCGACGTGCTTCCACAGCACGGCGTTGTCCTCCTCGTGCAGGCAGATCGCGTTCGTGATCGTCCAGGGCTGACCGGCGGTGTCCGGCAGCACGGCGTCGAGGTACGTGATCTCGCCGAGGCAGTCGCAGCCGAGCTCGAGCGAGGTGCACATGTATCCCAGGCCCCACTCGCCGATGTCGAACGCGGTGCGCCGGTAGTGGTCGAAGCTGGAGTCCCGGTAGGGCACGATCATCTCGGCGAACGAGAGCCGGTAGGCGACCTCGCGCCTGGTGCCCTGGTCGTCGAAGCCGACCTGGTAGATGACCGGTCCCTCGCGGTAGTTGAACCCGAGCCGGAAGTCCCAGTTCTGCCAGCGGATCCGGGATCCCTCGACGGTGAACGAGACGCCCTCCGGCTGCACGATCTGCAGCGGCTTCAGATCCTCCCGCGGAGTGATGCCGGCGAGTTCCGGCACGTACTCGCCGTGCACCTCGGGGAAGCCGAAGTCGTGGTGATCCTCGATCTCGAGCACCTCGAGAGTGTTCATGTCGACGATGATCTTCAGCCCGCTCACCGGGTGCGCGTAAGGGTTGCCGTCGGGCGTCGCGCGCATCCACAGGTCCACCCAGCCGAGGCGGCGGTCGCGCCACTTCTCGGGGATCACGGCCCCGCCGTACGTCCAGACGTCGAACAGCACGAGGTCGAGGTCGTCGATCCCGCGGCCCGCGAGCGCCGCGCGGACCTCGGGGTTCTCCTTCATCGCGTGGTCGCAGTCGTGGTACTCGTCGATCGTGAAGTTCGGGGTCACGCCCGGCACGGGCGTCCACGACTCCACGGCGTCGTCGGTGAGGTTCACGACCGCCTCGTAGACCTCGTTGGTCTGCTTGCGCCAGAGCACCGCGAGCGAGCGGCGCACGACCGGATCCCCGTCCCGCCACGCCTTGACCTCGGCCTTCGGCGGCTCCTTGAGGATGATCGAGGCGTAGCGCCAGCCGGCGTCGATGCCGTGCTCGCGGGTGAGCACGGCGGCGGTGGCGGAGAACTCCTCGCCCGTGAGCGAGTCCAGGGGGTGCGATGGCGTGGGCTGCGACGACATGTGAGTCCCGTTCGTTCGATCCCGGGTGCGCCACGATGCGCGCCCCGGCGGACTTCGAGTCTGCCAGTCCGGCGCGGAGTTCGCACCGCCGGGATCAGCCGACCGGGATCTCCGCGCCGGTCCCGGCGTCGAAGCGCCGGGTCGTCGTCTTGTACACGCCTTCGCTGTCGACGTCGATGACGAGCGGACCCTGCAGCCGACGGATCATCACGTTCGAGATCACGATGCCGGGAGCGTCCGCGCGGACCGTCGCGACTGCTCGGCGCACGACGTCGGGGTCCACCTCGGCGATCGAGAATCCGCCCTGGGTCGAGGTGAGCTCACTGGTCCAGGACAGGCTGAGCGATCCGTTCCGGAAGGCATAGCTGTCCTCGCCCTCCGGATCCGTCGCGCTCCTCGCGTCGATCGACCAGTACGTGTCGAACATCACCACGGACTCCAGACTGCGACCGTGCAGCTGACGGCGCAGGTCCGTGAGATCGAGATCGAGGACGGCGGAGTCCCAGATCCCCTGGACCTGTCCGCCGAGGCGCTGCGGCATCTCCCCGATGAGTGCGGCCGCGCGCGCGGGCGTCGAGAACGCCCAGACCGTGCCGAGCGCGAATCCGCTGAGGACGCAGACCACGATGATCACGGCGTTCGCCAGGATCCGTCCGACACGGCCCGCGCCCGACCCGGGCTCGGCGGACGACGGTTCCGCGACTCCGGCACGGGGAGCGGTCCTCGCCGAGCCGGGCGCAGGGGCCACCGCGTCGTAGCGCGACGGCGCGGCGCGCAGTTCGGCCGCCCAGTGCGCGTCGGGCGCCGGGTCCAGCACGGGGCGCGCCCCCGGGGCCGGCGTCGCCACGACGACATAGCGTCCGGTGAAGAAGCCCGGCAGCTCGCCCATCGTGATGAACTGCGAGAACACCTCCTGCCGCGGAGAACCGGCTCGCGGGAACACCGTGACCGTGAACTCGTACAGGTGGTGGAAGTTGCGCACGGTCAGGCCCGCCTCGCGCAGGGACTCGATGCGGGCGATCTCGCGGAGCGCCGTGGACGCGACCACAGGGGGAGCGCCGAGTCGTGCGCCGCGTCGCGCCCCCGAACCCGAACTCGCGCCGACCTTCGACACGATGCCGAAGACCAGCACCGCCGGCACGACAGTCGTGGCGACGATGAGGGCGATGACGAACGCGATCGTCGCGGTCTCGGTGCTGCCGAGCGTGAACCCGAGGACCGAGGCGAGGATGGTGCCGATCGCCATCCAGAAGAGGACGAGGATCCCTCGTCGCACCCAGCGGTTCATGTCGTTCTCCTCGTTCTCGGGTCTCTGGACCATAGCGGTTCGGGAAAGGCGGGCGGGGTTCGGGAAGGGGGCGGGCGTGCCCGGCGTCATCCGAGCAGAAGGGCCTGCGGATCGTCGGGCGAGACCCGGAACGGCAGCACCGCGCCCTGGCGCCAGTTGTGCCGAGCGGCCTCGGCGATCACCGTGCGGTAGGTCGCCCGATAGGGTTCGCGGCCCTCGACCCGCACCTCGAGGAGCACGGCGTACACCGTCAGGCCGTCGGCGGAGGGCTCTTCGGGCGTGCACGCGATCACCGTGCCGGATGCGGGCAGGCCGCTCTGGTGGAACGCGAGATTCGCGAACGGATCCGCCGTCGCCGCGCCGTACGGTCCGCCGGGCCCCGTCGGGGCCGCCGCGGTCGTCTGGTTCGCGAAAGCATCGGCGACGCGGCCCCACTGCTCTGCGATGTCGGCGGACTGGCGGATCGCCTCCCGCGCGGTCGGATGCGGCGGCAGCTCGCGCGTCGCGCGCATCAGACGCAGCAGATCTCGGATCACGCCCATGCTGCGCTCAGCTCGTCAGGGCGATGTTCTGCGGGTCCGCCGGGTCGACGGCGACGCCGTGCGCGGATCCGATCGCGTAGTTGCCGATGAACTGCGCGGCGACCATCTCCCGCTTGGCGACCGTGTACGGCGCGCCGCCCGGGATCGTCACCTCGATGTCGATCAGGTACCAGGCGTTGCCCGCGGTGCGCTCTCCCGTGTCGACGGCACCCGTGATGATGCCGGTCGCCGGCATCCCGACCGCGATCACCCGGTTGAGCTCCTGGCCGTAGGCGTTCAGCACATCGTGATCGGCCTGCATCCGCTCCCGCAGACCAGCGCCTTCCGCGGCGGTGGGCAGGGCGCCGTCGGAGTATCCCGCCTGGGCGAGCTGCTGTGCGGCCAGTTGCTGCGCGGCCTGCGCCTGCGCCGCCATCGACTGCGGGTCCATGCCCGCGAATGCGTTCTTCGCGCGATCGAAGAGTCCCATGATCTGTACCTCCTGTGTGTCCGTGTGGATGCACCCAGGTTGCCGGAGGACGAGCGCTCCCGATCACAGGTTTCCGGGATCAGGGATCGTGACGCGGCGGCGGAGACCAGGTCGCGGAGATCGCCGCCCACATCAGCGGCGAGTGCTCGACGGCGCCGGAGCGCGCCCAGGTCTCGGCGCAGGCGCGCTGCCAGGCGTTGAGCGCCGCGACCGGATCCGCGCTCTCCTGGGCCGCGTCCACCGCGTCGATGGCCGCGCTGAAGGCCGGGGCGTGCTCACCGGCGGCTCGTGCGAACCCCGCGTCGGTGGGCAGCGTCCACCGTGCGGCGGTGACGTGCTCCGCGCCACCGCGGACCAGCGCCGCGACGAGCGCCGTGGGCTCCGCGAAACCGGCGTCTCCGCCGGAGTCGCAGGCCATCAGCGCGACGCGGGCCGGAATCAGCCAGCCGCCGTCGGTGTCGTCCTCCGGCGCTCCGAAGGCGATGTCGGCGGCGGTGAGCGGGCGATGGGCGCCGAGCAGCGCGGCGCGGCCGGTGTGGGCCGGGCCGTCCGAGAGATGCATGCGCACGTCCAGACCGTGGTCGGACGACGACACGTGCCCGACGTAGAGGAAGCGGGATGCATCGGCGAGCAGCGCACGCAGGCGCACCCGGTCGATCGCGCCGCCGAGGAGGGGCTCGGCGCCGCGGGCCCGGGATCCGAGCCGCTCCTGCAGCGCGTCGAGTCCCGCCCCGGTGCCCGCCGGCCCGAGCACCGGGGCGAGCATCCCTCCCGGCACGGGAGGATCCAGCACCGCGACGACCGGACCGTGCGGATCCCAGGCGGAGACGCGCCGCGACGGAGCGTTGCGCACGCCGGCCGGCACGAGCAGAGACACCTCGGCCTCGTGCACCATCCGCCGGTTCTCGTCGACGAGCAGCGCTTCCCAGGGGACCCGGCCGAGCGAGGGCGAGCCCTGGATGCGCAGATGCGGGCGCCGGCCGCGCTCGAGCAGCGCGTTCAGCTCCGCGGCGAGCGGGGCGGGCAGCAGCGCCCCCGCCAGCTCCGCGGACAGTCCACGTTCGCGGTCCGGATCGGCGAGTGGTCCGCGGAAAGCTCGGTCGAGAGCGGCGGAGACGCTCTCGCCGGGCCGGGGCGAGGGCACCGACTCGTCCAGCCGGTCGAGCGCGGGCTGCACCGCGGCGCGGGGGATCGCGTAGGCGCGCGGCCGCTCCGGCGCATGCTCCCACCGCCACGTGACGTAGAGATCGCCGACGTCGGCGTACTTGAGCTGCACGCGCGGGTGGTCCGGCGCGCCTTCGGCGACATCTCCCGCGCCCCCGCGTTCACCAGGCATCGACGGCCTCCGCGGAGCGGATGGCGACCCCGTAGCGACGTTCGGATTCGGCGATCCAGACCCGGAACGACTCGTCGCCGGGCAGCGCCCGCACGAACGGCGGCGGTGCTCCTCCGCCCGCGGCGCTCGGGGAGACGGTACCGGCCTCCCCGGATGCGGCCAGGGCGTACGGCGCTTCGAGGACGGCGAAGCGGACGCGGTCGTTCTCCGGTGCGCGCTCCGAGGCCGATGAGGAGGGCGCGAAGGCGTCGAGAGAAGGCGAGGAGCAGAGGAACTCGATCACCTCTACGGCGAGGCGGGTCTCGGCGAGCGCGCTGATGCTCTGCAGAGCGACCTCGAAGGCGACCGTCGAGACCGTGCGGATCCACCGCTCCCGCATCGGTCCTGCCGCGAATCGCCCGCGCAGCGCGTCCGTCGCGAGAGCGGCGGGCAGCGCGAGATCGAGTGCGGCGCGCCGCATGCGCTGCTTCTCCGCGGGGAACAGCGAGCGCTCGGCGGCCGTGAGCGCTGCGACAGCCCGGCGCACGTCGACCCGTGCGGCCTCGTGCAGGGCGCCGGTCGATGCGCAGACCGCGCGTGCCCTCCGGTAGGCGGCATCAGCGGCGGGGAAGCGCCATTGCGCGACGAGGGTGTCGCCGAGCAGCAGTTCCGCCTGGAACTGCGCCCACACGTCGCCCTGCGCGAGGACCTCCGCACGCACCTGTTCGACGAGCCGGCGTGCGGCGGCCAGCTTGCCCCGGGCGAGCAGCACGGCGGCGCGCCCGAGCCGGGACACCGCGGCGGAACGAGGGTCGCCGCCGTGCCGGTAGCCCTCCTCCGCCGCGAGGAAGCGCTCTTCGGCGGCATCGACCTCGCCGCGGTCGAGCAGCAGCCGCGCGAGGTTCTCCTCCGTGCGCGCCGCGGCGATCGGACCGGTCGCCTGGAGCTGCCGCGCAATCTGCAGCTGCTCGGCGGCGAGACGCGGGTCCCCGGTCCGGTGGGCGAGCGCGGCGAGGCCGGAGTACGCGTACGAGGCGAGACGCGGTTCGTGCGCCAGCGCCGTGCTCAGGGCGGCCCGGAAGGCGACCTCGGCGTCGGCGAAGCGCTCCCGATCGAGCAGGATCCCGCCGAGCGTGTTGTGACGTCCGAAGATCAGCAGCGGCGGCGTCGCGTGGTCGAACTCCGCGCCGAGCGCCTCGAGGTCATGCAGCGCCTCCGTCGAGCGGCCGACCAGCGCGAGCGTCTGCGCGCGATTGATCACGGCCCCGAAACGCACCTCAGGGGTGCGACGGGCGGATCCGATCGCCGCCTCGGCGGCCGTGCAGGCGGCGATCGCCCTCGTGGCGAAGTCGATCGCCGCAGGGGCGTCCCCGCGTGCTTCCGCGATCGCGGAGAGATTGGACAGGGCTCGGCCGCGCAGGTCGAGGCCCACCGCGTCGACGTCCGCCACGTCGGTGGCCGCCAGGATGCGGCGGGTGACGGGCTCGGCCGCGATCGGACCGCCGGACCCGTATGCGGTGCCGAGCTCGGCGAAGAGCGGCTCGACGTGCTGCCATCGGGCCGGAAGGCTCCCGGAGCCGGGCAGGCCGAGGACCCGGGCGTCGAAGGATCCGCCTTTCCCGCCTGTCGACTCGGTCCCCGTCATCGCCTCGCGGCCTCCTGCTCGGCGAGGAGCACGGCCTGATCCGGGATCCCCGTCTCGCCGATCTCGGCCTCCCGTGCGCGGCCGAGGCGCTCGCGGGCGAGGGCGAGGAGCGCTCCCGCGTCCACGTCGCGGCGGCCGCGATACCCGCGCGAGGCGAGAGCGAGCGTGCGCGCGGCGGGAGGCGTGAGCAGGATGGTGGCGGGAGCGGCGACGCTGCCCGTGAAATGCCCGGGCTGGGGCCTGAGGGCCAGCGCGACGCCCGCGAACACGGCGTCGAGCGGGCCCGGATCCGCGGCGGAGGTCGACGGCGCACGCGGGACGGAGATCTCCAGCACGACGTGGGATTCCGCGGAGCGCACCTGCCAGTGCGCCGATCCCGCGGCGTCGACCGTGCCCGGCGCGAACGCGGAGAGATCCAGCGGCTCCGTGCCCTCCGCGAGCACGTCCGCGGCGGAGCGCGCGGTCGCGGAGGCGGCGAGAGCGAAGTCCTCGCGTGCCGGCATCGCGGCGCTGCCCGCGGTGATGCCGCGGTCCGCGGCCGCCTCCTCGACCCGGGCCTCGAGCGCGGCCAGCGCGGGAAGCACGGCGGCGTCGATCCCCGGCGCGAGCCGGAGCGCACGCGCGGCGGTCAGGCCGTCGGCGAGTGCCATGAGCAGCAGCTCATCGCCGTCGAGCACGTGCTCCACCGCGATGAGCGCATCCGCCCGCTCCACGGCGAGGATCCGCGGATCGAGCGGCGGGATGCCCGCGAGCGACGAGGCTGGCCACCACGCTGCCGCCCAGGTCGCCAGCGCCGCGCGCCGAGCGTGGTCGAGCGCGGGAGCGGGAGCGGGCGCGAAGGATCCCGTCCGTTCCAGGAGCACCGGAACCGCGTCGGGACCGTAGACCTGCCAGGCGACGTCGAGGGCGAGGGCGGGATCCCACACGGTCGCCGTCGGTGGTCCGGCGGGATCGGCTGCGTCCCAGACCAGGAGCGCGCCCGCCGTCTCGAGCAGCGCCGCCTGCGCGTGCGCGGGCGGCACCGGGCCGATCCGCAGACCCTCCGACGTGCGGGTCGTGTGCAGGATCATGCCGCCTCCTCGAGCGCGTCGCGGCCGATCGACGTCTTCACGATCCCGCGCCGGTCCAGGATCACGGAACGCAGCGCGCCGTCGAGCAGCGCCCAGACATCCTCCGCCTGCACCGCGCCGCCGCGCAGCTCGCGTCCGTGCAGCCGCACCCAGAGACGACGCAGCACGGCCTCGCGCACACCGCGCGCCGCGGCGGGGTCCTCCTTGAGGCGCAGTGCGTGGTGGACGAACGGCTCGCGTCGCCATCGTCCGTGCAGGCGCCGGGCGGCGTCGGTCGTCCCGGCCGGCCCCGGGTCGACGAGTGCGGCGGGGGAGGGCGCGGATCCCGTCTCCGACGCGGGATCCGCGAGCACGGCGGACGCTTCGGCCGCGGCGAGCAGCACGACTCTGCTCCGCTCCTCGGTGAGCTGCCACGCGCCCGCGGTACGACGGATCTCGTCGTGCACGACGTCGTCGAGGACGTCGCCGCTGTCCGCGACGGCCGCGAACGACGCGAACAGCCGTTCGAACAGCGTTCTGTCGAACGGCGGTGGCATCGCGGTCTTCGTGGCGCTCGTCCCCGGCTCCGGGGGCAGGGGGAGCTCCTTGGCTGTCAGTCCCAGCACCCTGGCGGCCCCTGGACGATCCGCCGGCGGTGCGCCGGCGGACCCGCTGCGGGACGCGACGAGGGTGGCGAAATCCCCGGCCCCGGAACCGTTCGCGCAGGAGTCCAGCAGCCGGCGCAGGGCATCGTGCGCGACCTCGTCCTCCGGCACCGTCCTGCGCGCCCATGCTTCCGCGATCTCCTGCCCCACTCGTGCGGCGACCGCGGGATCGCTCAGATGCGCGCGCAGGTCGGCGATGCCGGGGCGGGTGTCGTCGTGCACCTCGGCCAGCGTGGCGGCGGCGATGACTGCGGCGTCGTGCGCCGGGGAACCATGGCGGCGGGCCAGTTCGAACGCCCGCTGGAAGTAGAGATCCTGGGGGTTGCCCCGGGTGATCCCGGCACGGCGGCGTGCGCGCTTCAGAGCGGTGAACCAGGCGGCCGTCGCCGCGAGATCCGACCGTGCGGCAAGGAGAAGCGCCTCCAGCTCGCCTGCGGACTCGTCCGAGAGCACGGCATGCGCGAGATGCGGGCGTGCGGACGGCCGGATCACCAGCGGGTCGATCAGGAGCTTGGTCGTGCGGGCCAGCGGAACGCCGGTGGGACTCGTGAGAGGACCGACTCCGTCGAGCCTTCCCCACGCACGCGCGATCACGAGACTGCGCGGCAGACCGCGCACCGGCGGACCGGGCGGTCGGGCGTCGGCGGTCATGCGGGGATCCTATCGAGCGCGCGCTCAGTCGGTCAGCAGCGCCTCGAACTCGGCCTTCACGTCGGCGCGATAGGCATCCGTGTCGAGGGAGGCCGGAGGCACCTCGCCGTCGAGGACCGCCCTCATCCCCGCCGCGAGCGCGTCGTCGTCCTGCTTCACGATGCGGATCGCGCCCTGGGGCAGCGCGCCGTAGACGGATCCGAACGAGGTGGACACGATCGGCAATCCGCAGATCGCCGCCTCGATGAGCACCATCGGCTGCCCCTCGTAGAGGCTGGACAGCACGAAGCAGTCGGAGGCGGCGAGCAGCGCGTAGGGGTTCCGCTGCGGGCCGGTGAGGAACGCCGCGTCGTCCAGGCCCGCGTCGTCGATCTGCCGCTGCAGCTCGTCCTGCAGCGGACCTCCGCCGACGATGAGCAGCCGCGCCTCGGGATGCGCGCGGTGCACGGCGAGGAACGACCGGATCAGGCGCGCGTGGTTCTTCTCGGGGGAGAGACGGCCCACCGTGACGAACCAGCGCAGTTCGCCCTCATCGGCCTGGAGCGCCTCGTACCACGCCGGGCGGGGCGGGATCTCCCTGTCGGCGGCCTCGTACTGGGCGTCGGACTCGGAGAAGAACTCGCTCAGCGGCCGGCGGGCGCCGCGCACGACGTGCTCCACGTCGGGGAAGTTGCGCACCGTGCGGAAGCGGTCCGCGGGCGCGTACTCGGCGAGCTCGATGCGGTTCAGCTCGGTGAGCTGGTGCGACACGGAGACCAGCTGGTCGTATTCGGAGTACATCGAGAACACGGCGCCGAGACCGCGCTTCATGCTGGCCTTGCCGTTCACCGTGCGCTCGCGGTCGGACGCCATCTCGTTGTGCATCCAGATCGCGCGCACGGGATCCGGCCCGCCCTCGCTCACGGCGGGGGCGTGCAGCAGCAGCGTGGTCCAGACGGGACCGTAACCGCTGAAGTCGGCGACCCAGTCGAAACGGGCGTCGCCGAAGACGCGCATCCATTCCGCCGTCCACAGCTCCTCGTGCCAGGGCTCCGCGCCCGGAGTGCGCGGGGCGCCGCGCCATTCGTCGATGCGCCGGCGCAGGTGCACGGCCTTCGACCCGTTCATTCCGCCGACCCGGAACACCTGCCGCACCTCGGCGGGGATCCGCGCCTGCGTGAGCGGATCGGTGCTGAGCCGCCTCCTCGGCAGCAGCGCGGTGACGTCGTAGCGGGTGTGATCGATCGCGCCGAGGAGGTTGAGCGCGCTCGTGGTGATGCCGTTCGGCTTCATGCCGCCGAGGTAGACGAGCAGGCGCTTGCGGCCGTCGTGCGCGGTGGGGCGGGCGCGGTAGCCCTCCCTGGCGCCGCCGAAGACGATGTCGATGACGCGGGCCGTCACGCCGCCGTCCTCGAACGGGGCGAAACGCTCGGCCCAGGAGGCGTACTGCGGATGCGGGTCCGCGCCGTCCAGGAGCGCCCCGAGGGCGCGGCCGGTCTCTGCGGGGTCGTCCGCCACCGGCCCCGGCAGCGTGTCGAGCGGCATGTAGGTTCCGCGGCCCGACGAGTACAGGTCGGCGTCGGGAGTGAAGAACGCGATGGGACGGCCCGTCGCCAGGTAGTCGAAGAAGATCGACGAGTAGTCGGTGACGAGGCCCGCCGAGGCTCCCAGCAGCACGTTCGAAGGGATCGAGTTCGGTGCGAGGGTGCGTGCGAGCTCCGGCCGTGCCGAGGCGTGCGCGTGCACGATCTGGTGGGTCTTCAGCACGACGACGCGGTCGTCCCCGACGCCGGCCTGCAGCGCCGCGAGCTGGGCGGCAAGCTCGTCGATGTTGTCCTCAGGGTCGTCGAACGAGGTGCCGCGCCAGGTGGGTGCGAACAGCACGATCGGCTTGTCGCCGAGCACGACGCCGCTGCCCTCCAGCTCCGCCCGCACGGCCGCTTCGGCGGCGGCGTCGAGGCGCTGCCGGTCGATGCGGGGGTAGCCCTCCTCGATGAGCGTGCCGGGGTAGACGTTGGTGAGCCGGTAGGCGCCCTCGTACATGGTCTCTGCCATGAACGGGTTCGCCGCGAGGAGGTAGTCCGACATCAGGAAGTTGCGCAGCGTGTTGGCCGACTGCACGGCGCCCGACGGCATGTCGAAGCCCATGAGCTTGAGCGGCGTGCCGTGCCAGGTGTTCAGGTACACCTGGCCCTCCCGCTTGCTGAACCAGGTCGGGAACGTCGCGTTGTTGATCAGCCAGCCGCTCACCGCGAGCGCCTGGCGGTAGGAGGCGGATCCGCGGCGCACGAACGAGACCCGCCGGTCGCCGGCGAACTCGGCCCGGAAGCGCTCGATCGCGTCGTCGTCGGCCAGTGCCCAGACGTGCGTCAGACGGGCGTACGCGGGGTCGGTCAGCAGGTGGCGGAAGATCGCCTCCGGGTTGCACAGCATGCCGTTTCCGGCGAAGGACTCGTAGAGGACCTGATCGGGCCGCACGGGTCGGGAGCGCCAGAACGCGATGCGCTCCGCGTCGACGGCGCGCTTCAGGCGTCGGGCGGTGGAGCGGAGGCGCCGCGCGGAGGATCCGAGGCGCCGCGCGGAGGAGGAGAGAGACACGCTTCAAGGATATTAGGCGCATGCCGGGCGAACACTCGGAGAACGGTGGGTGACGGCCCGGTGACGGGCGCGGCCATCGCCGGGAGGTGCGGCTCGCCCGGCGATGGCCTCGGAGGGGATGCCAAGACGCACACGCTACGCTCGGGCGTCGTGACCAGTCAGGCCCTGCACCGTGCGGCGGCCCAGGAGACCCCTGACGCGGCGGAGCGGCTCGCCGATCCTCGCCGGCTCGGGCTGTGGGCGGCGCTCGTCGGGCTGTTCGCGGTCGCCGCGAGCGCGGCCGGATCCTGGATCCCTTCGCTGTGGGGCGATGAGGCTGCGACCCTCATGTCCGCGACGCGGCCGCTGCCGTCGCTCGTGCACATGCTGAGCTACGTCGACGCGGTGCACGGGCTGTACTATTTCGGGCTGCACGCGTGGATCGACGTGTTCGGGCCCAGCGCCTTCTCCATCCGCTTCCCCTCTGCCCTCGCGATGGGCGTGTGCGCCGCCGCGGTCGTGTGGATGTGCGGCCGCTTCGGATCACTGCGCTTCGCGGTGCTCGCCGGCGTCTTCACCGCGATCCTGCCGCGGCTGATCTTCGCAGGGGAGGAAGCCCGCTCCTACGCGATGACGGCGGCGCTCGCCGCGGTGCTGTGCGCGATCCTCATCGAGATCGCCCGCCGTGACTCCCGGGCTCTCGGCGGCTGGGTCGCGTACACGGCCGTGCTCGCGGTCGGGATCTGGCTCTTCCTCTACGTCGCCCTCATGGTGCCGGCCATCGTCGTGATCGTGCTGTGCTGCCCGCCCCTGCGGAGGCGCTGGCGGGCGGCGGCGGTGAGCACCGCCGTGGCGCTCGTGCTCGCCTCTCCGCTGGCCTGGTTCGGGTACATGCAGCGTCGGCAGATCGCGTTCCTCGCCGTGCGCGAGTCGATCACGCCCGAGGTCGTGCTGCGCAACATGTGGTTCCAGGAGTGGTGGTTCGCCGTCATCGCCTGGGCGCTGATCCTCGTCGCCGTGATCTTCTTCGCCCTGGAAGCGGCGCGTGTCCGCCGCTCCGGCACCCGGCTGGGCCTGCGGCTGGAGACCGTCGCGCTGAGCTGGATGGTCGTGCCGATGGGGATCCTGATCGCCGCGAGCCCGTTCGTGTCCGGCTACACCGCCCGCTACGGCACGTTCTCGGCCCCTGCGGTGGCGATCGTGATGGCGCTCGGCGTGCGCCGGCTCGCCCGGCTCCCGCGCCGGCGGCTGGGCAAGGCGCTCGCGGCTGTCTCTGTCGCCGCGGTCCTGATCGCGGCGGTGCCCGTGGCGGCGCTGCAGCGCGGGCCGTACGCGAAGAACCAGTCGGACTGGAACGACATCGCCGCCTTCATCAGTGCGAACGCCGTCCCGGGGGACGGCATCGTGTTCGACGACGGCGCCCGGCCGTCCCAGCGCACCCGGCTCGCCAAGGCGACGGATCCGACGGCGTTCCGCAACGTCACGGACCTGCTGCTGAAGACGCCGTTCCAGAAGTCCTACACCTGGTACGACCAGACCTACGGGATCCCGCGTGCGTCCGGGATGGGGCGCTTCGAGGGCGTCGACCGCGTCTGGGTCGTCGAGCTGAAGTTCGACGGCGTCGAGGACACCTGGGGCCTCGGGCAGCTGCAGTCGCTCGGCTACCACGAGACCCGCCGTGTCGACGGTGCGGGGAGCGTGATCCTGCTCTACGAGCGGTGATCGGCGGGTCCGCCCCTGGTGGTCGAGCGCCCTTCGTCTCGTCGCTGCGCTCCTCGCTCAGGGACCGATCCACGGAGCGGTCCCTGAGCGGGCGAAGCGAGACGAAGGGCGCTCACGACCCCCGGGGAGACTCAACGACCCTGGGGGAGGGAGGCGAAGGCCGTGGCGTGGTCGACCCCTCGGACGACCGTCGTGCGCACCCGCGCGGTGAGGAACGCCTCCGGTCCGTCGCGGAACGGATCCCCGTCCAGGACCACGAAGTCGGCCGCCGCCCCTGCGCGGAGCACGCCGAGCTCGCCCTCCCAGCCGCATGCGAAGGCGGCGTCGCGGGTGGCGCGGCGCACCGCGTCGGCGATCGCCATCGCGTTGCCGGGGACGTTCGCCGCCAGGGCAGGATCGAACGCCGAGCGCCGGGTCGTGGCGATGAACAGGTTCGGCAGCGGGTCGAACGGCGCGGTCGGGGCGTCCGTTCCGAGCGCGAGCGTCGCGCCCGCCTCGGCGAACTCGGCCCAGGGGTAGCCGCGCTCGACGCGGTCGTCGCCGAGCATCGCCCGCCAGTTGTCCTGGATCGCGGGATCGGAGTGCACGGGCTGCATCGACGCGATGACCCCGAGCCGTGCCAGGCGCAGCGGGGTCGCGTGGTCCACGGTCTCCAGGTGCTCGATGCGGTGGCGCCGCTCGGCGCGCGGGCCGTTCGCGGCGACCGCGGCCTCGAGCGCGTCCAGGGCGAGCGCGGAGGCGGCGTCGCCGATCGCGTGCATGGCGATCTGCAGCCCCGCCGCATCGGCGCGGGTGACGACGGCTGTGAGCGAGGGCAGATCCCAGAGCGCCTCCGGCTGCGATCCGTCGGCGAAGGGGGCGTGCATCGCGGCCGTGCAGCTGTCGATCACGCCGTCGACGAAGAGCTTGATGCCGGAGATCCGCAATCCGGGTCCGGTGTGCGCGCGGTGCAGCGCGATCGCCCGGTCCACGGCGGCCGCATCGCCCTCCGCGGTCCCGGTGCGGTACACCGCCCAGTGCGCGGCGACGTGCATCGGCAGCCAGCCGCCGTGCCGCTCCTGCACGGCGAGTATCGCGCGCAGGTCGGGTTCGGTGAGGGCCATGTCGACCGCGGCGGTGACACCCGCGTCGAGGTAGGTGCGCAGCGCGGCCTCGAAGTGCGCCTCCCTGTCGTCGTCGCTCGTGAGGGCGTCGAGCCGCTCGCGCAGGAAGGCGAACACCGCGTTCTCGAGCAGCATGCCGGTGGCGTGCCCGTCGGCGTCGCGCTGGATCGTGCCGCCGAGGGGATCCGGCGTCTCGTCGTCGATGCCGAGTTCTGCGAGGGCGGCGGAGTTCACCCATGCGGAGTGGTTGTCGTTCGCGTGCAGGTACACGGGTCGGTCGGCGACCGCGGCATCGATCATCTCGCGGTGCGGGGCCTTTCCGCCGAGGCTCGAGAACAGCCAGCTGCGGCCCTGGATGCGCGGGGCGGCGGGATCGGCCGCGGCCGCGGCGGAGACCCGCTTCTGGATCTCGGCGAGATCGGATGCGTCGTGCAGATCCACCTGTTCGAGCGATTCGCCGAGACCGACCAGGTGCGTGTGGGCATCCACGATGCCGGGGATCACCAGCGCGCCGTCGAGCTCGATCACGGTGTCCGCCGCGAGGGCGTCGGCGGTGACCGTGTCCCCGACGAAGACGAGGCGTCCATCCCGGACGAGGAGCGACTGCGCCCACGGATCCGTGTCGGAGGTGAAGATCGCGCCGCCGCGGTAATGGGTGGTGTGCGTGTCGTGGGAGGTCATGTGTTCTGGTCCTTCTTTCCGGATCCGTGGGTCACAGCGAGGCCTGGGAGCGGGCGGAGCTCCGCACCAGGGCGAGGTACAGGACGAACGGCACGATCAGTCCGACGGGGACCGACAGGTCGATCCCGCCGAGGGGCGCGGCGACCGGGCCGACGTAGACGAGCGTCGCGCTGCAGAGCAACGCCGCGCCGATGCCGGCGAGCACCGCGACCGCGCCGGCGACGTGCACGCCCCCGGTGAACCAGAACCGGCTGCCCCGGCTGTCGTCCGCGAGCGCGGACCCGTCGTAGCGGTTGCGCCGCCACAGCATGTCGGCGAGGTAGACGCCCATGACCGGCGCGAGGATCGTGACCGCGAGCTGCAGGGCGCTCGAGACGCTGTCGAGGAAGTTCCACACCAGGAGCGCGAACAGGGTCATCAGCACGCCGACCGTGCCGTCCAGCAGCACGGTGCGCGAGCGCGGAAGGCGGATCCCGATGGCCTGCAGGGCGAGGCCTGAGCTGTACGCGGTCATGGCGTTGTTGGCGATCGTGCCGACGATCACCGAGATGAGGAAGATCGGGGCGAACCAGCCGGGCAGGAACTTCTCCAGGCCGGCCTCCGGATCCGACATGTCCACCGCGCTCGCGGCCAGGGCGCCGACGAACGTGGCGAGCACGCCGGGGATGACCATGCCGAGCGTGGTCCACAGGGCGACGTCGCGCACGCGCGTGCTCGCCGGGAGGTAGCGCGCGAAGTCGGCGCTGTTCGTGTAGGACAGTGGCCCCGACGCGACCAGCGCGACGCCCGCGGCCATCATCGCGACGAGTCCCAGGCCGTGCAGCGGTTCGGCCGGCGTGTAGCTCCAGCGCGCGCCACCCACGACGAACACGGCCATCACGGCGAAGATCACCGCGAGCAGGATCGCGAGCGGCTGGTACAGGCGCATGATCAGGCCGTGCCCGTAGACGCTGATCACCATGGTGGCGGCGGCGATCACGATCGCGCTGATCGCGATCGTCCAGCCGTTCGAGGGGACGCCGAGCCGGCCGAGCAGCCCGACCGCGACGGTCGTGGCCGCGGCCCAGTTGATCGCGAGGTAGCAGACGCTGATCAGCCAGCCCGCGATCGCGACGTTGAACCGGTTCCCGGTGATGCCGTACATGGCGCGCGTGATCACCTCGCTGGGCGTGCCGGCGGCAGGGCCGGATGCGGCCACGATGCCGGTGATGATCGAGAACAGGTTGCCGATCACGATCACGATCAGCGCCTGCCACAGGGTGAGTCCCAGCAGCATCAGGGTGACGCCGATGACGACGGCGAGGAAGTTCACATTGGGCGCCGCCCACACCGCGAACAGGTCGCGGGCGCGGCCGTGGCGCTCGGCGTCGGGGATGTAGTCGATGCCGTGGGTCTCCACGCGCACGGCGCTGTCGGTGGGCACGGGGTGGGTCAGGGCGGGAGTGGAATCGGTCACGGGGGGTGTCGTCGGCGACATGGATCCTCCAGGGCGAAAGGTCGGGTGCGCGACATCCTTGTTCGCGCTCGACACGCAACGCTAAAGATCCAAAACGATTTGGACAAGCGGATTCCGCGATTATCATCGCGGCATGCGCAGACAGCGATCCACGATCCGCGATGTGGCCCGCCGGGCGGGCGTGTCGGTGACCACCGTGTCGCACACATTCTCCGGGAACGGCGTGGTCAACCCGGCGACCCAGGCGCGCGTGCGCGCGGCCGCGACCGCGCTGGGGTACCACCCCGACGTCGTCGCGAGCGGGCTGCGCCGCAGTCGGCTCGGAGTGATCGGGCTGGTGCTGCGTCCCGCCGTCGGCGTGGAGCCGCAGCACATCCAGGACGTGGACTACTTCCCCCGCTTCGCCGGCGCCGCGGCGCTCACGTCCCTCGGCCAGGGGTACGCGCTCATGCTCGTCGCGGATCCGGCCGTGCCGCACGCCCCGACCACGGCCTGGGCGTGCGACGGCATCATCGTGACCGATCCGGTCGATCGGGACCCGCTCATCGCCGCGCTGCGCGCAGGAGGCATGCCGTACACGCTGGTCGGCGCGGATCCGGCGGACCCCGACGACCCGCACGTCATCGACATCGCCACCGCGCTCATCACGGATCGGGTGCTCGACCACCTCGCGGCGTCGGGGGCGACGCGCATCGCGCTGGTCGTGGGCACGGATGCGATCGAGTGGAACGAGGCGACGGTGCGGCGGTATCGGGAGCGGACGCCGCCCGCCGCCCAGCACGTGCGGCATGTGCCGGAGCGCTCGGAGCACGAGGAGGGGGCGGTCGCCGCCGATGAGCTGCTCGCCCTCCCCGAGCCGCCCGACGGGGTGTACTGCCTGACCAGCGATCACGCCAGGGCGCTCGTGGACCGACTCGTCGAGCGCGGGGTGCGGGTGCCGGAGGACGTGCGCGTGGTGTGCGGATCCGATGCGGACAGCCTGCGGAGCGTCGCACCGGCGATCACCGCGGTCGACCTGCAGCCGCAGGCGCTGGGGCGCCAGGCCGCGGCCGCCCTGCTGACCCAGCTCGAACCGGACCTCGCGCTCGCCGTGCCTCCGCCCGAGCACGGCGCCCTGATCGTGCGGACGTCGACCGGGGGCTGAGCCCGCTCAGGCGTCGACGGGGAGGCCCGCCGTCGGCTCAGCCCGCGAGGAGCGCCGTGACGTCGCCCTCGACCTCGACCGGGGCGGCTCCCCGGCGGAACAGCAGCGCGGGGCCCCGCCCGGGCGTCACGGCTTGGCCGCCGATCGTCCGGCGTTCGCCGAGCACCCGCAGCCAGGCGCCCTCGCGCAGCGCGAGCACCGGGGTGTCGTTCTCCTCGTGGAACTCCGCGAGGCGTTGGGCGCGGGTCTCGCCGGCGTGCGTCGAGCTCGGGTCGGCGTCGAGATAGTGCGCATTGATCTGGAACGGCACGAGGCCGAGCGCGTCGAAGCCTCCGGGCTCGACGATGGGCATGTCGTTCGTGGTGCGGATCGTGAGGGCGGCGAGATTCGTCCCCGCGCTCGCGCCGAGATACGGCCGACCTGCCGCCGCGTGGGCGCGCAGCGGCTCGCTCAGGCCGAGGTCGCGCACCCGCTTCAGGAGGCGGAAGGTGTTGCCGCCGCCGACGAAGACCGCCTCGGCGCCGCGGATCGTCGCCGCGGGGTCGCCCTCCTCGTGCGCACCGGCGACCGCGATCCCTTGAGCGGCGAACGCCTCGCGGGCCTTCGCCGTGTAGGCGTCGAGATCGGCCAGCGCGTACGGCACGAAGACGAGGCGGGCAGCCTCGCCGAGCGCCTCCCGGACGGCGTCCCACGCATGGGCGAGGTAGCCGGATCCGGCGTTGGAGGAGTTCGACATCAGCAGCAGGTTCATCGGGTCCTTTCGGGGGCGGGGCTCGCCACGGCGGCCGGGGCACGGGGGGACAGGAGCTGGGCGATCGCGTTCGCCGTGCGCAGCACCGCGTCCTTGTGCGCGCGGATGTCGCCGAGCCGCTCGCTCTTGTGCTCGCCGATGCTGACGGATCCGATCGGCCGCCCCGCGACGAACACGGGCGCGGCGACGGCGCGGGTGTCGAAGTCGTACTCGCCGTCCGAGTAGGCCCAGCCGGCCGTCGCCGCCTCCGACATCGCCTGCTCGATGAGCGTGGCGTCGTGGATCGTGAGGTCGTTGAAGCGGGCGAGCGGCAGCGAGTACATCAGCGCCTGGCGCTGCCCTGCCGAGAGGAACGCGAAGTAGGCGCGGGAGGTCGCCCCTGCGTGCGCCGGGTACAGCTCGCCGACCAGGGGATGGTTGCGCATCGGCACCCCGCCGCCCTCGACCGCGGCCACGGCGCGCACATGGGCGCCATCCGCGATCGCGAACACGGCCGTGCGCGAGGCCTCCTCCGCGAGCTCCGCGAGCACCGGCTCGACGAGTGCGGCCATCCCGCCCTGTCGTTCCCAGGCGGAGGCGATCCGCCACAGGGCAGGACCCAGCCGGTATCGGCGGGTGTAGGCGTCGGTCGACAGGAAGCCGCGCGCGGCGAGCGTCGCGAGCAGGCGCTGCGCGGTGGACTTGTCGAGGTCGAACTCCTCGGCCAGTTCCATCACGCCCCACTCGGCGCGCCGCCCGGTGAACGACAGCAGCACCGACAGTGCGCGATCCACCGTCTGCAGCGGGGGGCGGGAGCCCGATCCCTTGTCCATGGAGTGCTCCTTCTGAGCCGTTCTGCGCGAGGTTTCCTCGGCATTCTGCCTGACGAGTTCCCCCGCGTGCACCTGCCGGATCAAATAGTGAGATCGAGTTGCACAACCATCTCACATCGCAGATAGTTGTCGCTACGCGCCGCTCGGACGCGGAACATCCCCCCCAAACAGCGAAGTGAGGAGAGCCATGTCGACTGTCGTCCGCCGTGTGCTCGCGATGATTCCCACGCTGCTCGGCGTCGTCGTCTGCATCTTCCTGATCACCCGGGTGCTGCCCGGGGATCCGGCACGGACCCTGGCCGGCGAGAACGCCGATCAGAGCGTGGTCGACAAGCTCCGCGAGCAGATGGGCCTGGATCAGCCGATCTGGCAGCAGTTCGGCGATTACGTCGTCGGCCTGCTCCAGGGCAACCTCGGCTACGCCTGGCACACCGGGCATCCGGTGGCCCAGGACTTCGCCACGCGGTTCCCCGCGACGGTGGAGCTGGCGCTCGCGGCACTCATCATCGGAGTCCTGATCGGGGTGCCCCTCGGCATCGTCAGCGCGATGCAGCGCGGACGCCTCGCCGATCACCTCACCCGTGTGGTCTCGCTGCTCGGTGTCTCCATGCCGCTGTTCTGGCTGGGCCTGCTCGTCATCTCCTTCTTCTACGGGACGCTCGGCTGGGCGCCCGCCCCGATCGGACGCATCGCCGACGACGTCAACCCGCCCACGCACGTGACAGGGCTGTATCTCGTGGACAGCCTCCTCACCGGCGACGGCGTCGCGTTCGCCAGCTCGTTCTCGCACCTCATCTGGCCCGCCATGGTCCTGTCGGTCGGCGGGATCGCGATCATCTCCCGGATGACCCGCTCGGCGATGCTCGAGGTGATGGGCCAGGACTACATCCGCACGGCCGAGGCGAAGGGCATGGGCCCGGCCCGCGTCATCGGCGGGCACGCGCTGAAGAACGCGGCCCCGTCGATCGTCACGATCGTCGGCCTCGAGCTCGGGCAGCTCCTCGGCGGGGCGGTCATCACCGAGACGATCTTCAGCTGGCCAGGGGTCGGCGGCTACGTGACCGAGTCGATCAAGGCCAACGACTACGCCCCCGTGCAGGCGATGACCCTGATCGCCGCGATCATCTACCTCGTCGTGAACCTGATCGTCGACCTGTCGCAGGCGATCTTCGACCCGAAGGTGCGCAATGCTTGAGACTCGGATCCGCCCGCGCCGTACGGCCACCGGCGCGCTCTCGCTCCTGCTGCGGAACCCGTCCGCGATGGTCGGGCTCGTGATCATCCTGTTCTGGACGCTCGGCGGCCTTGTCGCGCTGTTCGCGTCGCCCTACGACCCCAACCAGACCGGCGTCGGGCCGCTGCTGTCACCGCCGTCGGGGGAGCATCTGTTCGGCACCGACAACTTCGGCCGCGACATCTTCTCCCGCGTGCTCGCCGGGGCCAGGGTCTCGCTGTGGACCGGTCTGATCGCCGTCGCGGTGTCGCTGGTCGTCGGTCTTCCGATCGGCGCCATCGCAGGCTACGTGCGCGGCACCACAGGCATGGTGCTCATGCGCATCATGGACATGCTGCTCGCCTTCCCCTCTCTGCTGCTCGCGATGGCGCTCGCCGTCGCTCTCGGACCAGGGCTGGGATCCGCCATGATCGCCGTCGGCGTCGTCGGCATCCCCGAGTTCGCCCGCATCATGTACGGACAGACCGTGGCGCTGCGAGAGCGCGAATTCGTGGAGGCGTCCAGGGCGATCGGCCTCGGCGACGGTGTCATCCTGTTCCGCCACATCCTGCCCAACGGCATGGCGCCGATCATGGTGCGCTCCGCCCTGGGCATGGGATACGCGATCCTCACCGCCGCGGCGCTGAGCTTCATCGGCCTCGGCGCCCAGCCGCCGCTCGCCGAATGGGGCGTCATGATCTCCGACGGGCGCGGCTACATCATCTCCGGCGAGTGGTGGATGACGTTCTTCCCCGGCCTGGCGATCGCGACGTCGATCCTGGCCTTCAACCTCCTCGGCGACGGACTGCGCGACACCCTCGACCCCCGGCTGCGCACCTCCGCCCGATGATGGCGGCCGGCGCCCACGAGGCGACCGCTCCGTCGTCCGGTCCCGCACCGAATACCCGCACAGCAAGAAGAAAGGCCCCACGATGAAGAGAACGAGGTTGATCGGCGCGCTCGCCTTGACGACCGCCGTCATGCTCGGCACCGCCGGCTGCGTCGCGAATGCGAATGCGAACAAGGGCGATGGCGCCTCCGGTTCGTCCGCGAACCAGTCGCTGACCGTCGCCTACTCCGAGGGAGGGACGACCCTCGACCCCGCAGAGGCCAACGACGGCACGAGCGACACCCTGGTCCTGGCCTCCTACGACCAGCTCGTCACGTACGGAACCAAGACCGTGGACGGCAAGCAGGTCTCCGACACCGCGACCATCAAGCCGATGATCGCGGAGAAGTGGGAGGCGGACGCCGCCCACACGACGTACACGTTCACCCTGCGCAAGGACGTCACGTTCCAGGACGGCAAGAAGCTGACCGCGAGCGACGTCGTGCGCAGCTACGAGCACATCAAGGCCTCCGCCTCGGCGAGCTTCCTCTACAAGATGGCCGGGATCGACACGGTCACCGCGAAGGACGACCACACCGTCGTCATCACGCTCACCGCGCCGAACCACCTGTTCCTGCAGATCATCCCGATGTACTCCTTCTCGATCATCGACATGGACCAGGTGGACAAGAACGGCGGCGCGAAGTGGCTCGCCACGAACACCGCCGGGTCCGGACCGTACAAGATCGACAGCTACGACCCGGCCACCGCCGCCAAGCTGACCGCCTCGCCGTCGTACTGGGGCGCCGAGCCCGCGATCGGCACCGTGAACATCAAGTTCATCGGCGACGCCTCCAACCGCCTGCAGCTGGTCCAGAAGGGCTCGGTCGACATGGCACTGGAGATCGCACCGAAGGATCTCAAGGGCCTGAACGGCAAGGACGGGCTCGTCGTCGACTCCCGCCCGAGCAACAAGATCCTGTTCTTCGCGATGAACAACAAGATCGCGCCCTTCGACAACCCGAAGGTCCGCGAGGCGATCACCTACGCGATCCCCTACGACAAGCTCATCTCCGACGTCATGCAGGGGCAGGCGAGCCCGATGCGCTCGGCCGTCGCGAGCTCGACGCCCGGATTCACCGACAAGGGCTACGACGCGAAGCACGACCTGGACAAGGCCAAGCAGCTGCTGGCGGACGCGGGCTACCCGAACGGGTTCTCGTTCGACTTCACGCTCGGATCCGGCTTCCCGGACTGGAACGACGACGCCGTGCTGATCCAGGCGGAGCTCGCCAAGATCGGCGTGACCATGAACATCCACAACATGGCGCGCGCCCAGTTCCTCGAAGCGCTGGCCGGCAAGAACGTGCAGTCGTACATCAGCCGCTGGACCTCGTTCGTGAACGACCCCGGCTACCACCTGGGCCTGCTCATGACGACGTCGGGTTCGAGCAACTACATGAACTACGACAACCCGACCGTCGACAGCCTGTGGAAGCAGGCCTCGACGGAGTCGGACGCGGCCCAGCGGAATGAGCTCTACGGGCAGATGCAGCAGCAGATCGACGCCGACGCGCCCTGGGGCTACCTGTACGAGTACAACATCGCGGTCACCGAGCGCAAGGAAGTCAAGGGCTACACGTCCTACCCGGACGGCTTGATCCGGTTCTTCCAGCTCAGCAAGACGTCCTGACCGCAGCCCGAACCGGCATCGAAGAGAGAGAAGTCATCCATGTCCACGATCGCAGAGTGGGAGCAGCGGCTCCTCGCCGCCGTCGACGAGTCGCAGGAGGAGCTGCTGGCGCTGGCCGGGCTGCTCATCCGGACGCCGAGCGAGAACCCTCCCGGTGACTGCACCGAGATCGCCGAGGTGATCGCGGGGCGCCTGCGCGACGAGGGCATGGATCTCGAGCTCTTCGATGCCGGAGAGGGGCGGGTGAGCGTCGTCGCCCACCGCGGCGAGAAGGGCGAGGACCGGCATCTGGTCTTCGCCGGCCACAGCGATGTCGTCCCGATCGGGGACGTCTCCCGGTGGACCTTCCCGCCCCTGGCCGGAGACGTCGTCGACGGCTGGCTCCGCGGGCGCGGCGCGAGCGACATGAAGGCGGGCCTGGCCGGACTCCTGCACGTCTACACGCTGCTGCACCGCCTCGACGTGCCCCTGCGCGGGCGGATCTCGCTCGCCGCGGTGCCCGACGAGGAGACCGGCGGCCGCCTGGGCGCCGACTGGCTGCTCGGCCAGGGCGTGCTGGACGGCGCGACGGGCGGTGTGATCGCCGAGCCCGCAGAGCGCGACCATCCCACGATCGGGCAGAAGGGCAGCAACTGGTTCCGCCTCACCGTTCGCGGCATTCCAGGACACGGCAGCCTCCAGCCTGTGCACGGAGTGAGCGCGAACCTGCTCGGCGCCAGGGCGATCCTGGCCCTGCAGCGGCTCTGGGACATGGTGCCGGAGGCGCCGGAGGAGCTGCGTCAGCTCATCGCCGACTCGCAGCACTTCGCCGTGCAGCGCGAGGGATACGAACCGGAGGTCGCGCAGGTCTTCGAACGCGTGACGATCAACGTCGGCACGATCCGCGGCGGCACCTCGACCAACGTCGTGGCAGACACCTGCGTGATCGAGTTCGACACCCGGGTGCCGATCGGTCTCAGCCGCGTCCAGGTGCTCGACCGCGCGCGGGAGATCCTCGCCGAGGAGGGCATCGACGCCGAGATCGATCCCATCGGCTTCATGAGCGAGCCGAACTGGACCGCGCCGACCGATCCGATCGTCGAGACCCTCGTCGGCGCGCTGCGGGAGCTCTCCGACCCCGAGGCGCAGGGCGTGCTGCAGTGGGCGTCGTCCGACGCCCGCACCTTCCGCAGCCACGGCATCCCCGTGCTGCAGTACGGCCCCGCCGACCTCAAGACCATCCACAGCTTCGACGAGCGTGCCCGCGCCGGCGACGTGGTGCTCGCCGCCAAGGTGTACGCGCTCACGGCCCTGCGCTACCTCGGTGTGCGCGACGCCGACGACCTTCCCGCCCTCTGAGAGAGACCGAACCCATGCTGAACCATGTCCTGACCGTCGTCGACCTGCTCGATTCCCCCGGAACCTCCGGCGAGGCCCTCGCCGAGCACCTGCGCTCCTACCGTGCGCCGGGCGCCGAGATCACCGTCACCGTCGTGGAGGGCGACAAGGGCAGCACCGATTTCGTGCGGGTGTTCCTGCCCGGAACCGCGGGCCGCGCCTCCGGCGGATCCGCGCGCACCCTCGGCATCATCGGCCGGCTCGGCGGGGTAGGCGCCCGTCCGGAGCTGATCGGCTACGTCTCGGACGGCGACGGCGCGGCCGCGGCCCTCTCCGCCGCCGCGAAGCTGCTGCAGATGGCGGCGCGCGGCGACGTGCTGCCCGGCGATGTGGTGATCACGACCCACGTCACGGGGTGGGCCCCCACCCAGCCCCACGACCCGGTGCCCTTCATGGACTCGCCCGTCGACATCCTCACCATGAACCTGCATGAGGTGGACGAGGCGATGGAGGCGGTGCTGTCGATCGACACCACGAAGGGCAATCGCACGATCAACCACCGCGGCATCGCGATCTCCCCGACGGTCAAGTCGGGCTACATCCTGCGCCCGAGCGAGGACCTCGTGGGCGTCGCGGAGACCGTGACCGGACGCAGCGCCGTGATCTTCCCGCTCGCGACGCAGGACATCACCCCCTACGGCAACGACCTGCACCACCTGAACTCGATCCTGCAGCCCGCGGTCGCCACCGAGGCTCCGGTCGTGGGTGTCGCGATCACGACGGCGGTTCCGGTCGCGGGCTGCGCCACCGGAGCCAGCCACGAGGTCGACATCGAGCTCGCCGCGCGGTTCGCGGTCGAGACGGCGAAGTACTTCGGAGCGGGCAGCCTGTCGTTCTTCGACGAGGACCAGTTCGCCCACCTGACCTCGCTGTACGGCAGCGCCGCGCACCTGCAGACCCTCGGGAACGTCGAGGTCTGACATGTCCGCCCTCCTTCGCGTCGAAGACCTCCGTGTGCGGGTGGACGCCCGCCGCGGCACCTCGTTCCCGGTCGACGGCATCAGCTTCGAGATCAGCCGAGGCGAGACGCTCGGCCTCGTCGGCGAGTCCGGATCCGGCAAGAGCCTGACCGCGATGTCGATCATCCGCCTCCTGCCCACGCGCGCCGTGCGCATGGCCGGCGGCCGGATCCTGTTCGGCGATCAGGACATGTCCGGCATCGGCGCGAAGGGGATGCGCGGCATCCGGGGGAACCGGATCGGCACGATCTTCCAGGAGCCCATGACCGCCCTGAACCCCGCGTTCACGGTCGGGTTCCAGCTCCGCGAGCCGCTGCGGCGGCATCGCGGACTGGGACGCAAGGCCGCCGACGACCGGGCGAGAGAGCTCCTCGAGATGGTCGGCATCGAGCGCTCTGCACAGGTCGCGGCGTCCTACCCGCACCACCTCTCCGGAGGCATGCGTCAGCGCGTGATGATCGCGATGGCCATGTCGTGCGAGCCGGACCTGCTCATCGCGGACGAGCCGACCACGGCGCTCGACGTGACCACCCAGGCGCAGATCCTCGACCTGATCCTGCAGCTGCAGCAGACCCACGGCACCGCGGTGCTGCTCGTGACGCACGACCTGGGGGTCGTGGCCGAGTCGTGCGAGCGGGTCGTCGTCATGCGGCACGGCAAGGTCCTGGAGGCCGGGGGAGTGCGCGAGATCTTCCACGCGCCGCAGCATGCGTACACGCGAGCACTTCTCGATTCCATGCCGTCGCGCAACATCGGGAAGCGCCGGCTTCCCACGCTTCCCGAGGAGGTCTTCGGATGAGTGCACTGCTGAGTGTGCGCGGTCTGGTCAAGGAGTACCCGCAGCGCGGGGGGAAGCGCGGCGAGGTCTTCCGCGCGATCGACGGCATCGACTTCGATCTGCGCGAGGGATCGACGCTCGCGATCGTCGGCGAATCCGGATCCGGCAAGTCCACGACAGGGCGCTGCGTGCTGCGCCTCACCGAGCCGACGTCGGGCAGCGTCACGTACGACGGCGTGGATCTGCTCGGACTCGACGCCGAGCGGATGCGGGCCCAGCGGGCGCACATGCAGATCGTGTTCCAGGACACCTACGCCTCCCTCGATCCGCGGTGGACCGTCGGCCGGCTGCTCGCCGAGCCCCTCCGGCTGCGCGAGCGCCTCACGCCGGGGCAGCAATGCACAAGGGTCGGCGAGATGCTCGAACTGGTCGGACTCGAGGCGGAGCACGCCGACCGGTATCCGCACGAGTTCTCCGGCGGGCAGCGGCAGCGCATCGGCATCGCCAGAGCGCTCATGCTCAAGCCCCGTCTTGTGGTGTGCGACGAGCCGGTGTCGGCCCTCGACGTCTCGGTGCAGGCGCAGGTGCTCAACCTCATGAAGGACCTCCAGGACGAGCTCGGCCTCAGTTACCTCTTCATCTCGCACGACATCGCCGTGGTCGAGTTCATGGCCGACGACGTCATCGTCATGAACAAGGGCCGTGTCGTGGAGTCCGGCGTCTGCGCGCAGGTGCTCGCGGACCCGAAGGATCCCTACACGCGCGCACTGCTGGCGGCCGTCCCCGTCCCCGATCCCGATGCGCTCGAGGACCGCGCGATGCGTCGCGCCGTGATCGAGGCGGGGCTCGCCGCACCCGTCGGCGGCGACTCCGAGCGCGCGCGATGAGCGCGCTCGGGCTGGTGACGATCGGCCAGGCGCCGCGGACCGATGTGACGCCCGACATCGCGCCGCTGCTCCCGGCCGTCGCACTCATGGAGCGCGGGGCGCTGGACGAGCTCGACGCCGCGGGCGTCGCGGCGCTCGCCCCGGTCGAGGGCGAGCGAGTCCTCGTGTCGCGCCTGCGGGACGGCGGGATGGCCAGGCTCAGCGAGCCGCGGATGCTCCCGCTCGTCCAGGCCGCGATCGAGCGCGTCGTCGCCGACGGTGCGGGGGCGGTGCTGCTGCTGTGCACGGGGAACCTGCCCGGCCTCACCGCGGCTGTGCCGCTCTACACCGCTGAGCAGCTCGGCCGCGGCGCCGCCGCGGCGCTCATCGGCGACGGGCGCCTCGGCGTCGTGGTGCCGGAGCCCGAGCAGGCCGCCCCCATCGCGGAGCGATGGCGGGCCGACCACGGCCTCCGCGCCGCGGTCGCCGTGGCAGATCCGTACACCGCGCCGGACGCGGCCTTCGTCGCGGCCGGCGAGCAGCTGCGCGCCGAGGGCGTCGACTGGATCTTCCTGGACTGCATCGGCTACTCCGAGCGCATGCGCGCCCTCGTCGCCGGGGGCGGCTCCGGCACCGTGGCCACCGCCGGATCCGGATCCGGCGGCCCCGGATCCGCGAAACCCGGATCCGCGAAGGTGCTGCTGGCCCGCACACTCGCCGCGCGCCTGGTGGCGGAGACCGTCTGAGGGCTTCAGCGGGCTGAGGGGCTCCTGCGGGTTGGAGCCGAGGCCGATCCTGCCCGCCGATCTCCGAGTCGTCCCCCTCAGCGGAGCCTATGGGGTGCGCTGAGGGGGACGACGCAAGGGTAGGGGGAGCGTCAGAGCGACGGATCCGATCCCGTCAGGACGTGCGCAGGGCGGCGTCGGCGGCCGCGACGACCGCGTTCAGGGTCGCGGTGAGCACCGAGCGGTCGCGCCCGGCGACCCACCCCGTGCCGTGCGCGCTCCTGTGCTCGAGGAGGGTCAGCGCCTCGACGGCGTTGCCGGATCCGATGCTCGTCTGATGCAGGTCCAGGACCTCGATCGCCAGGCCGCGCCGCGCGAACTCGGCCGTGACCGCCTCGACCGGGCCGACGCCGATCCGTTCCGCGTGGGTCTCGACGTCGTCGATGCGGAGCCGGAATGCGACGCGCGATTCCGCGGCGGTCTCCTCGATGCGGACCTCGGAGAGCGCGATGCGGGTGTCGTCGCCCGCTCCGAGGTAGGTCTCGTCGAAGATGCGCCAGAGCGCGTGCGCATCGAGTTCCGCCCCGCTCTCGTCGGCACGCCGCTGCACGTGACCGGCGAGATCGATCTGGAGGCGGCGCGGCAGCTGCACCCCGAACCCGGTCTCGAGCAGATAGGCGATCCCGCCCTTGCCGGACTGCGAGTTCACCCGGATCACCGCGTCGTACGAGCGGCCGAGATCCGCCGGATCCACCGGGAGATAGGGGACCCGCCAGGCGATCTCGCGCTCGGTTCTGCCCTCGCACGCCGCGCGCGCCCTGTGCTCAGCGAATCCCTTGCGGATCGCGTCCTGATGCGTGCCGCTGAACGCGGTGTGCACGAGGTCGCCGACATAGGGGTGGCGCGGGTGCACCTCGATCCTGTTGCTGTGCTCGACCGTGCGCCGGATCTCGTCGATGTCGGAGAAGTCGATCATCGGGTCGATGCCCTGGGCGTGCAGGTTCAGGGCGAGCGTCACGAGGTCGACGTTGCCGGTGCGCTCGCCGTTGCCGAAGAGGCACCCCTCGATGCGCTCGGCGCCGGCGAGCAGCGCCAGCTCCGCGCAGGCGATCCCCGTGCCGCGGTCGTTGTGCGGATGCACGGAGAGGATCACCCCCTCGCGACGCTCCAGGTTGCGGTGCATGTACTCGATCTGATCGGCGTAGACGTTGGGCGTCGCGATCTCCACCGTGGCGGGCAGGTTCAGGATCACCGGGCGCTCCGGCGTCGCCTCCCAGAGCGCGGTCATCGCATTGCAGACCTCGAGCGCGTAGTCGGGCTCGGTGAGCATGAACACCTCGGGCGAGAACTCGAAGCGCACGCGCGGCAGATCTCCGGCGAGGGCGCGCACATCGCGCCCCGCGTCCAGGATCAGTTCCCGCAGCTCGTCGCGGTCGCGGCCGAGCACGGTCTCCCGCCAGATCGGCGCCGTCGCGGTGTACAGGTGGATCACGACGGGGTTGCGGATGCCGCGGACCGCCTCGACCGTCCGGGCGATGAGATCGCGCCGTGCGGCGGTGAACACGACGATCGTCACGTCCTCGGGGGCGATGCCCTGCTCGGCGATCAGCCGGACGAAGTCGAAGTCGGTCTGCGAGGCGGAGGGATAGCCGACCTCGATCTCCTTGTAGCCCATCGCGACCATGAGATCGAAGAAGCGCCGCTTGCGCGCGGGATCCATGGGCTCCGCGAGCGCCTGGTTGCCGTCGCGGAGATCGACGGGGACCCACAGCGGTGCGGCCGTGAAGCGTCGTGTCGGCCAGGTCCGCTCGGCATCGGAGAGGGGGATCGCGACCCGGTCGTAGGGGTCTGCGTAGCGATGGGACGGCATCTGCGAGTGCCGTTGACGATTCCACCCCGGGGCGTTGACCGGGAGGGGGCCGGCCGGCGTGGAGATGCCGGGGAAGGCGGTGCTGGTCATTGTTGTGTTCCTTCGACTTTGACTTCGGCTGCGGTTTCGGCGACCGGCGCGGCGCATCAGCCACGACGGGGGAGCCGGTCCGGTCAGACCCCGTCGTGGCGGCGAAGAAGGAGGGCGCGCACGAGCATGGAGGCAGTGTAGCGTTAACTCCTCAGACAAGTTGAGGAGTTGAGATGTCGGGAAACGGTGCCGTGCAGCGCACGTCGATGGCGGATCAGGCGGCGGACGTGCTCCTCGGCCGGATCCGGGCCGAGGAGTGGGGGCTGGGTGCGCGGCTGCCGGGCGAGACGACGCTCGCCGCCCAGCTCGGCGTGGGCCGCTCGACCGTGCGCGAGGCGATCCGGCAGCTCTCCGGGCGCGGGGTCCTCTCGGCACGACAGGGCGCCGGCGTGTTCGTCGCGGCGCTCGACGTGCGCGACGACTGGGACGCCGTGCTGCAGCGCGCCGACATCGTGAGCGTGATCGAAGCGCGGACCGCGATCGAGAGCGAGGCCGCCGCGCTCGCCGCGGAGCGCCGCACCGCGAACGACCTCCGGGCGATCCGGCGCGCCCTGACCGTCAGGGAGCAGCGTCGCTCGGATCTCGAGGAGCACATCGACGCCGACCTCGCCTTCCACCGTGCGATCGTGGTCGCGGCGGCGAACCCGATCCTCACGGAGCTGTTCGACGGGTTCACCCCGCGGCTTCGGCAGACGATGATCGCGATGCTGCGGATCCGCTCCGCCTTCGGCGGCGCCGAAGACCATGCCGCGCATGAGCGTCTCGCCGACGCGGTCCGCGCCGGCGACGCCGCGCTGGCCGCAGGGCTCAGCCGCGCGCACCTCGCCTCGCTCAAGGACGGCCTGCGGTGAGCGCCGAGGTCGTGCGCCTCGACGCCGTGACGCTGCGCCGCGAGGGCAAGGACATCCTGCACGAGGTCGGTCTGGTCGTGCGGGCGGGGGAGCACTGGGCGCTGCTGGGGCCGAACGGCGCGGGCAAGAGCACGATCCTCGGGATCTGCGGCGCGCGCACGCATCCCTCGAGCGGTACCGCCGAGGTCCTCGGCCACCGGATCGGCCGGGTCGACCTGCAGGAGCTGCGCCGGCTGATCGGGCACGTGGATCCGCGGCACCCGCTGCGCTCGCCCCTGACGGTGACCGAGGTCGCGCTGACCGGCCTCACCGGCACGATCGAGACGCCGATGCGCTGGACGCCGGAGCCGGAGCAGATCGCCCTGGCGCATGAGCTGATCGCCGACGTCGGGCTGTCGCACCGGCGCGAGGCGCTGTGGCCGACGCTCTCGCAGGGGGAGCGGGGCAGGGCGCTCATCGCGCGTGCGCTCGCGTGCGGGCCGCGACTTCTCCTGCTCGACGAGCCGATGACCGGGCTCGACGTCGCCGCGCGGGAGCAGCTGCTGGAGACGATCGACGCGCTCGCGCACCGGGATCCGCAGCTCGCCTCGATCCTGGTCACGCATCACCTGGAGGATCTGCCGGAGACGACCACGCATGCGCTCGTGATCTCGCAGGGCGAGATCGCTGCGCAAGGATCGGTCGAGAGTGCGGTCACGACCGAGACGATCTCCCGGGCGTTCGCGCACCCGATCGAGGTCACCAGGACGGGCGCCCGCTGGTCGGCGCGGACCCACCGCTCCCGGAGGGCGGCGGTCCCCGCCTGACCCGCCCGGTGGCGCAGAAACCGGGTCGTCCCCGTCAGCGCACCCTATAGGGGCCGCTGACGGGGACGACTCGGAGAGATCGGGCTGGGCTCAGAGCTCCGGGACGATGCGGATCGCGCCCTTGTCAGCGGACTGGGCGAAGTGCGCGTAGGCGCGCAGCGCCGGGCTGACCTCGCGGACGCGGTTCTTCGGGCGGTAGCCGCCGTTGGCCTCGAGGTGCTCGCGGCGGCGCTCCAGGACCTCCCAGGGCACGTCGAGCTCGAGCTTGCGGGTCGGGATGTCGATCGAGACGATGTCGCCGTCCTCGACGAGCGCGATCATGCCGCCCGCGGCCGCCTCGGGCGAGACGTGCCCGATGGACAGGCCGGAGGTGCCGCCGGAGAAGCGCCCGTCGGTGATCAGCGCGCAGGCCTTGCCGAGGCCGCGGCCCTTGAGGAACGAGGTCGGGTACAGCATCTCCTGCATGCCGGGGCCGCCCTTGGGGCCCTCGTAGCGGATGACGACGACGTCGCCCTCCTTGACCTGCTTGTTCAGGATCTTCTCAACCGCCTCGTCCTGCGACTCGCAGACCACGGCGGGGCCGGAGAACGTCCAGATCGACTCGTCCACGCCCGCGGTCTTCACCACGGCGCCGTTCTCGGCGATGTTGCCGTGCAGCACACCGAGGCCGCCGTCCTTCGAGTAGGCGTGCGCAACGTCGCGGATGCAGCCGCCCTCGGCGTCGGTGTCGAGCGAGGCCCAGCGCTCGGACTGAGAGAACGCGGTCGACGAGCGGCGGCCGCCCGGGGCGGCGTGCCACAGCTCCTGGGACTGCTCGGAGGCGGATCCGCCGCGGATGTCCCACTCGTCCAGCCACTCGCCGAGCGTCGCCGCGTGCACGGTGTGCACCTGGTCGTCGAGCAGGCCTCCGCGGCGCAGCTCGCCGAGGAGCGCGGGGATGCCGCCCGCGCGGTGCACGTCCTCCATGTAGTAGATCCGCCCGCCGGCCGAGTTCGGCGCGACCTTCGCGAGGCACGGCACGCGGCGCGAGATCGCGTCGATCTCGGCGAGGCCGAAGTCGACCCCTGCCTCGTGAGCGGCGGCGAGCAGGTGCAGGATCGTGTTGGTGGATCCGCCCATCGCGATGTCCAGCGCCATCGCATTGCCGAAGGCGGCCTCGGTGGCGATGCTCTTCGGCAGCACGCTCTCGTCGTCGCCCTCGTAGTAGCGCTGGGCGATGTCGACGACGAGGGATCCGGCCTTCTCGTACAGCGCGCGGCGGGCCGTGTGGGTCGCGAGCACCGAGCCGTTGCCGGGGAGGGAGAGCCCGATCGCCTCGGTGAGGCAGTTCATCGAGTTCGCGGTGAACATGCCGGAGCAGGATCCGCACGTCGGGCAGGCGGACTCCTCGATGCGCAGGATGTCGGCGTCCGAGATGTTCTCGTTCACCGCGTCGCTGATCGCGTCCACGAGGTCGAGGGAGCGCACGGTGCCGTCGACGAGCGTCGCCCGGCCGGCCTCCATCGGCCCGCCGGAGACGAACACGGTGGGGATGTTCAGTCGGAGGGCCGCCAGCAGCATGCCGGGGGTGATCTTGTCGCAGTTCGAGATGCAGACGAGGGCGTCGGCGCAGTGCGCGTTGACCATGTACTCGACGGAGTCGGCGATGAGGTCGCGCGACGGGAGCGAGTAGAGCATGCCGCCGTGGCCCATCGCGATGCCGTCATCGACGGCGATCGTGTTGAACTCGCGCGGGATCCCGCCGGCCTCCGAGATCGCGTCCGACACGATGCGCCCGACCGGGGCGAGGTGCGTGTGGCCGGGGACGAACTCGGTGAAGGAGTTCGCGACGGCGATGATCGGCTTGCGGCCGAGATCCTTGCCGTCGACGCCGGCGGCGCGGAAGAGGGCGCGGGCGCCGGCCATGTTGCGTCCGTGGGTGACCGTGCGAGAGCGATAAGCGACCATGGTGACCATTGTGGACCTGTCGCGTGCTTCTGCCGAGCCCGGTCGCGAGGAGGGTTTGTACTAGTACTCGGAGTACTGTTTCGACATGAGGTGTATTCGCTGCGGAGCCGCATCCGCTCCGCCGTCCCGGGCGGGTCGCGCCGGGTGCCGGTCATGATCCGCCCGCGCACGCCCCGCCGTGAGCAGCTGGGCGAGTTCCTCGCCTCGCGCCGCCGGGCGGCGAGCCGGTCCGCGCTGGGCCTGCCCCGGGCATCGCGCCGCGGCGACACCGGCCTCAGCCGCGAGGAGGTCGCGGCGCTCGCCGGGGTCAGCGCGAGCTGGTTCACCTGGCTCGAGCAGGGGCGGGACATCGGCGTCTCCCGCCAGGTGCTCGGCGCGGTCGCGCGCGTGCTGCAGCTGAGCCCGGCCGAGTTCGACTACGTGGTGCGGCTCGCGGGGCCCGCGGAGGACGCCCCGGCCGAGGAGACGGAGCGGATCCCGGATCATCTGCAGCGGCTCGTCGACGCGCTCGCCTTCCCCTCGTTCGTCGTGGCGAGCGACTGGGCGATCCTGGGCTGGAACGCCTCTTACGCGCGCCTCTACGAGCCGATCGGCACCGTGGACCCCGGGGATCGCAACCTGCTCTGGCTGATCTACACGGATCCGCGGCTGCGCCGCATGCTGCCGGACTGGGTTCAGGAGAGCAGGCGCTTCCTGGCCGAGTTCCGGGCGGAGTCGGGGGTGCGGCTCAGCTCGGATCGGCACCGCGCGCTGATCGAGCGACTGCTCGAGGTGAGCGACGACTTCCGGATCCAGTGGGCCGAGCACGCGGTCGAACGCTTCGCCTCCCGGCAGCGGGTGTTCGAACATCCGAAGGACGGCCGGCGCGTGTTCGAGCACCACAGTCTCGTGCCTGCGGATGCACCGGGGCTGACGGTCGTCATGTACGTGCCGGCCTGAGCCGCGCCTCACCGCCGCTCAGCCAGCTCATCCACCGCCGCTCAGGTCGCAGAAACGGCTCTCCCCAGGCGCGGGAGGAGCCGTTTCTGCGACCTGGAGGCGGAGAGTGCGACCTGGAGGCGCGGGATGGGTGGGGCTCAGACGGTGAGGTCGTGGCGTTGCGCATCTGCTCGGTGGCCTGGAACACGGCGATCGCGAGTCCGGTGAGGCCGTTGAACAGCGTGGAGACGAGCATCGCGGTCAGCAGCGCGCCGCTCTCGGCGAGCACAGCGGGATCGGTGCTGAATCAGCCGATGATCTGATCCTTGAAGATCAGCACGAGGCCGGAGAACACGACGGTCAGCCGGCCGAGGCCGATCGCGACGATCTCTCCGATGCCTCCGTACGGCGAGGTCGGACGCGTCAGGGCTGCGCCAGGTGCAGCACGGTCGTGACGTTGATCCGGTGCGACGAGAGGATCCGGTAGCCGAGCGATTCCAGATGCCGGACGTCGGGGGAGTGCTCCGGATCGGGACCGCGCTCGAGCGCCCAGACCTCGGGGGTGAGGTCGGCGGCAGTGAGCGCGTCGTTGGGACGGGCGCGGTCCCACAGACCCGGCTGGGTGCGGAACGAGGCGAGCAGGGCAGGGTCGCCCAGTCCCGCGACGTCGACGGGATGGATCGCCGTGATGAGGCGGGGCTTCTCCGAGTCCTTCGGGCGGTCGTCGTACACGACGGCGTCGCCCCGTGTGGCGTGGGCGTGCAGGTAGCCGGCGGCCGCACGCCAGTCGCTGCGGTCCTTCGCGTACGGACCGCGCAGCACGAGCAGGTTCGGGACGAACGCGGCGAGGACGACGGCGAGTAGGATCCCGGTCGCCGTCGCGGCGGCCAGCGGCGTGCGGCGGGCGATCCATCCGGCCGCGGTCAGCACCCCCATCGCCACGAGGATCGCGGCCGCCGGCGTGCAGAACGACAGATAGCGCACGGTGTACATGGGGGCGATGAGCGTGCTCGCGATGAGCACGGCGGCGGTCGGGAGCACGAGCCAGAGCAGGGCCAGCGCGCTCAGCCGGAATCCGCCGGGGTCCCGTCTGCGAGCGCGGAGCGCGGCGATCGCGCCGACCGCGATGAGCGCGAGGCACGGCCAGGCGGTCGCGGGGTCGAACCACTGCAGCGCGAGCACGTTCAGCGGCGTGATGTAGTCGCGGTAGGCGAGGAAGCCGATCTGGTTCCGCTCCGCGGCCGCGACCAGCACGATCGGCAGCGCCAGCAGCACGCCGGCCGCAGCCCCTGTCAGCCACCGCCAGAGGACCTGGCGGTGGAAGAGAAGCACGAAGACCCCGTGCACCACGAGCAGCAGCGCGAGGTACAGGAAGACGTAGATCGCGGCGGCCGTGCCCGCCGCGTACGCCGCCCAGAGCCACCACCGGGGCCGGCGCCGCAGCAGCGCGAGCAGGAGCACGGTGAGCCAGACGGCGATCGCGGATCCGATCGCGTACGAGCGCCCCTCCGCCGCCATCACCGCGGTGCGCGGCAGCAGCGCCGCGATGAGCCCAGAGGCCAGGGCGAGCCGGATTCCGCCGAGGCGGCCGGCGAGCACCGCCGTGCCCGCGGCAAGAAAGCCGGCGGCGATCGCGCTCGGCAGGCGCACCGAGAACTCGCTCGCGCCGAACAGCCCGATCCAGACGTGTAGGAACGCGTAGTACGCGCCGTGCACGCCGTCGACCGTCTGCAGCATGCGCCAGAGCTCCGGCCACGTGCGGGAGGCGGACATGATGCTCGCCGCCTCGTCGCCCCAGAACGACGGGATCCAGGAGCCGATCACACCCGCGAGCAGGCCGACGGCGCCCGCGATCACGGCGACGCGCCGCAGCCGCCCCCGATCCGTCCTCGTCCGCACTCGCCGATCCTCCCGGTCCGGGCTGTGCGCACGCCGTACGGGCGGCCGCCCGCGGAGGATCAGGATCCGGCGCGTGCTCCGTAGCCCAGCCGGCGCTGCAGCTGCCTGGCTGTCTCCGTCACCGCGTCCACGATCGCGGACTCGTCGACCGATGCCTCCTCGCCCCAGGTCACGGCCACGGCGGCGACCGGCCAGTCGACGTGGTCGCGCACTGCGACGCCCACCGAACGGAAGCCCGCGGTGACCTCGCCGTCCTCCCGGGCGATGCCGTCGCGGCGCACTTCGCGCAGCAGCTCGTTCAGCTCGCGCGGCCGGGCAGGGCCGCCGCCGCTGCGCTGCGCGAACGCGGCGGCGTCGGGGTACAGGGCGCGCACCTGCTCGCGGGGGAGCGCGGCGAGCATGGCCCGGCCGGTCGCGGTGAGGTGTGCGGGCAGTCGCACGCCCACATCGGTGATGAGGGCCGGGCGCCGCAGGGCGCGCTCCTCGACGATGTACAGCACGTCGCGGCCGGTCATCACGGCGAGGTGCGCGCTCTCGCCCAGCCGGTCGGCGAGCCCTGCCAGCAGCGGGCGGCCGAGCCGGGCCAGCGGCTCCTGCCGCGCGTATCCGCCCGCGAGCTCGAAGGCGCTCGTGCCGAGCCCCCAGCGCCGCTCCTGCGGAAGGTGCACGACGAAGCCGTGCGCCTCGAGGGTCGCGAGCAGGTGATAGACGGTGGAACGCGGGATGTCGAGCTCGCGGGCCAGGGCGGACGCCGCGACCGGGCCCGCACGCCGGGCCAGGAACCGCAGGATCCGCAGGGTGTGCTCGGCCGCGGGCACCTGAGGCCGGTCGTCGGGGGCGTTCGCGGGCGCGCCCGTCCCGGCGCCGCTGTCCGTGCGATCGGCGTTCACGCTCCCAGGATCCCATGCTCGCGTCGTGCCGTGACGCCGTCGCCGGACGCGGGGGCCAGCACGGCGCGACAGGCGAGGTGCATCGCGAGACGCGTCTCGGGATCCGTCAGATCGACGCCGAGGAGTTCCTGCACCCGCCGGATCCGCACCGCGACCGTGTTGCGATGCAGATTCAGCGCCTCGGCGGTGGCGACCAGGCTCGACTCCTGGTCGAGATAGGCGGAGAGCGTGCGCAGCAGGTCGCCGGTCGCGCCCTGCAGCGGCGCGAGGAGCGATTCCGCCGCGGGCACGAACGTGTCGTTTCCGGTCCAGGCCAGCAGCAGCTGTTCGAGCCCGAGGCTGTCGACGCGGACGAACCAGCCCGTCGCCGAGCGCGACGCCGCGATCCGGGCCGCGTCCGCGGCTTCGTCCAGCGTCGCGGCGAGTCCCGCGGGGCCGCGCTGCAGCGAGCCGACGCCCGTCGCGATCGCGAAGGAGCGGCCCACTTCGCGGTGCAGGGCGCGCAGCCCGCGCGCGAGCCGTTCGACGGTCGCGGGATCAGGCGCCTCCGAGAACGCGAGCCACCCGCTCAGCCCGCGCCCGGCCGTGGTGACGTGCGCCTCCGCCGCGATCCCGCCGAGGGCCGCGCGCACCGCGCGGAGCAGCGGCAGCGGATCCAGCCGGCCACGCCCGACCATCCGAAAGCCGAGATGGTGCCCGCTCGTGCGCCAGCCGCGCTCGCCCATGCGGCGCTCGATGTCGTCGTCGGCGAGACCCCGCGCGTCGACGAAGTCGCGGAGCAGCGCGGACGAGGCGGAGACGTCGTTCACCTCGGCGACCTCGTCGATGAGGATCCGCGCCGCGACGGCCGGCATCGCGACCTCGGCGGCGACCGAGAGCGCGGCGAGCTGGTTCTCGCTCAGGCCCTCTCCGAAGACGACCAGGCGCAGACCCGGCCGGCTCGGGCTGTCCACGCGGACGGAGGCTGCAGTGTGGCTCCCCGCGCGGGCGATGTCGATCCAGGGACGGAAATCGATCGCGGCGTGCAGCGCGGGATCGAGCTCGCCGCCCGAGGAATGCAGCACGTCCGTGCCGTCCACGAGGGCGAGCGGATGGCCGAGCGTGGCGGAGACCTGGCGCAGCAGATCGGGCAGGTCCCGAGCCGGATACTCGAAGGAGCGCGCCACCTTGCGCACGTGCGAGAGGGTGAGCGCGTCCTGCGCCTGCACCAGCATCCAGCAGGCCTGGGCGAGCACGATCGGCCGCTCCACGTCGAGCAGGCAGATCCCCAGCCGCTCCGCGAGGCGCTGCGCACCCTGGTCGAACTCGGCGGCCCCCGGCAGCGCGACGCCGCGGAAGCCGCGCTCGCGGATCCGGCGCAGCATCGCGTCCTGCTGCCAGGGGGTCTCTGGTGCGGGGTCGAGCAGCACCGCGAGGCCGCCGTCGGGCAGAACCGGCAGGTCCGCCTCCGCCGACTCCACCGCGACCGCGTCCCACGCGGCGTCCTCCGGCCCTGCGATCCGGCGCAGGCCCCCGTTCTCGGGGTGCGCGCGGAGGCCCGCGAGTGACAGTCGGGCGGTCATGCGGCGTCCAGTTCGGCGAGACCGTACGTCGACGGCAGCACACGGCGCAGGCGGTCGGGACGCTCCAGCCACCAGTCCGGCGCCGGCAGCGAGAGCACGACCACGCGCCGTCCCGGAACGAGGTCGGTGACCTGCAGGATCTCGCGCGACGCGGCGTCGAGGACCACGATGATCGCCGGCGCGGAGGCGAGCAGCGCGCCGTCGCTGAGCACGGCGAGGGACTCCGATCGGGTCACCACGCGGTCGACCGCGCCGCCGGGGCCGGCGATCTCGACGGACTGCACGTGCGGATCGGCGTGGTGCGGGGAGATCCGGTCGATCCGTCCCTCGGTCAGCAGGCGCGCCCCGAGCGTCGCGGCGAGCTCGGCCGGGGACGTGAAGCGCGCCGCGAGGAAGGCGCGCCCCAGCGCGAGCGCGCGCCGCTGGTGTCCTGGCATCGCGTGCTCGCGGAGATCGCCGACCGTGAACCCGGCGAGCACGGCCGCGCCGCTCCCGCCCGCCTGGATGATGGCCGAGCGGACGATGCGCTCCGCGTCCACGGCGCGATCCGTCTCGACGAGAGCGACTCCGCCGGCGCCGCTCTCGCAGGTGAACACGAGGCCCGGCACCCGGTCGACGAAGAGCGACATCTGATCGAGCTCCGGCACGGCGCGGCCGGTGCAGTCGGCGTCCACGATCGTGCGCTCGCCGGAGAACAGGAACGGGACGAGGCTGTTCAGGCCGCCGCCCTCGATCGAGCAGACGGCGGGGATCCGCGTGCCCAGCCAGCGCTCCGCCGCGGCCACCAGGCGTCCGAACGGCGCGAGGCCCGGCATGCGCTCGCCGAGCAGGATCGTGGAGCCCACGAACGCGGCGCCGAAGCAGGGCGTCGAGGGATCCAGCTCGTCCACGTCCACGAGCGGACGAGGACCGGAGTCGACGCCGGCGAGCATGAGCTCGAGCATGGTGGTCGTGCCGCCGCCGCCCGAGCCGAGCAGCGCGCAGCCCAGCGCGAGCGCGGTCACGTCCTCGGGTCGCAGTCGCCACGCCATCGTCCCAGAGTAGCTTTCCGGTCTTGTTCGCCGAGACCCCCTCGCACCACCCAGACCCCCCGTCAGTTGCGTCGCTGCGGAGGGGTTCGGATGCGCCGAGGGGGTCTCGGCGAGTCGAGTGCGGAGAGGGCCGGTCTCAGGAGCCGAGCCGCTCGACAGGGAGGAACGGCTCGGCGAGTCCGAAGGCGGAGGGGCCGAAGGCTGCGAGTGCGCCCTCGGTGCGCATCATGTCCGGCGTCGAGATGCCGAGCACGCGCACGCGCTGGCCGTAGCGCAGCCCCTCGGTCGTGATCGGCTCGGCCGTCTCGTGATCCACGACGCAGATGAGATCCGGCACGATCGCGACGACCTCGCCGTCGCGCCGCGCGATGAGGTTCTCGTTCTGGAAGAGGATCTCGAACGTCCCTTCGCCCTCGAGCGGCGCGATCACCGCGCGTCCCTTCGCGAATCCCTCGGTGGTGCGGCGCTCGACGTCGACGACCTTGCCCACGGTGAGCTCGCGCAGGTGGGAGTACAGGGTGCGGGAGAGCGTGTCGGCGATCGCCTCGAAGGGGGAGCGGTGCTGCTCGCGGGCCTCGCGGATCGCACGCCCGAGGGCGAGCGCCATCGAGATCGTGCGGGGGACAGCGGTGCGGCGCACGTCCGCGCCGGTCATCGCGTACTCGGCGATGTGGCCCACGCCGCCGAGCCGGATGGTGATCGCGCGGGCGAGCCACTCCATCTGGCGGTCGTCGTCGCCGGTGTCGATGATGACCGTCTCCCCGCGCTCGCCGGCGAGGGCGAGAGGTGAGCCGTGCACGCCGTACACCGCGAACGTCTCCATGGACAGCTCGGGGAAGGCGCGGCCCATGCCGTCCGCGTCGACCACCGGAAGCCCGGTCTCGGCGGCGACGACGAGCGGGATCATCGAGTTGATCCCGCCGCATTCGATCGGCATGGTGGCGTCGGCGGTGCGCCCCAGGTGCGCCTCGAGCGCCCGCAGCGCGAGCGTGGGCTCGGTGCCCGCCGGGATCTTCTCGATCATCACGGTCGGTGCGCCCATCTGCGCCGTCGGGATCACGAACAGGTCGTCCGCGAGCTCCTCCGGATCCAGGATCGTGATCGCGCCGTCGCCGAGCACCCGTTCGACGAGCTTGCTGCCGATGTAGGGATCGCCGCCGCCGCCCGTGCCGAGCAGCGTGGCGCCGCGCGCGAGGTCGGGGAGGTCCGCCGCCGTGAGCAGCCAGCTCATCGCGCCTCGATCCGCTCGCGCGACGCCTCGTGAGCCGGCTCCGCCCCGCTCGATCCGGCACCGTGCGAGACGGTCCCGTCGAAGCGGTGCGCGGGCATGTCGTAGCCGAAGTAACCGGGACCGACCATCGCGAGCGCCTCGGCGGAGTGCCAGCGCTCGTCGGCCGGGGCCGCGAGCACGCGCACGCGCTGGCCGTAGCGGAGGGCCTCGGTCGTGATCGGCTCCCCGGACTCGCCCTCGACGACCATGATGAGATCGGGGGTGGTCGCGAGGATCCGCCCGTCGGCCTCGGCGACGAGGTGCTCGTTCTGGAACTGCAGGGTGAGCGCGGTGCCGCCCTCGCTCTCGATCCTGGCGCGGCCACGGGCGAATCCGGTCGTCGTGGCGCGCTGCACGTCGACGACCTTCCCGTCGAAGAGCTCGCGTCCGGCGAGCTCGCGGACCGCGGCCTCGACGGGATCCGTCTTCGCCGCGCGGGCCTCCGCGATCGCCCGCCCCACCGTGATGCACCGCGAGAGCGAGCCGCCGACGAGACCCGCACGGGCCTGCGCGCCGGTCATCGAGAACCCGGCGATCATCGTCGAGCAGCCCATCTCGACCGTCGCGACGCGCGCGATCCGCTCCGTCCAGGTGTTGTCGACGGTCTGCAGCACCGCGATGTTGCCCTTCTCATCGCTGAGTGCGAGCGGCGAGGCCGTGACGCCGAGCAGCGTGGGCAGCACCATCTGCAGTTCCGGGAACGCGCGGCCCATGCCGTCGGCGTCCACGAGCGGCAGCCCGAGAGCCGCGGCGGCCGCGACCGGGATCGTCGAGTTCACGCCGCCGACCTCGGCGCACGCGATATGGGTGACCGGACGGCCGAGGTGCGAGCCCAGGGCGCGCACGGGTTCGACGACCTCGTCCAGGCTCGGGAGCTTCTCGACCATGACGGTCGGGGCGCCCATCATCGCGACGAACAGCACGTGCGCATCGTCCGGGACCTCGGCGAGGTCGAGGACAGGGACGGGCCCGCCCGACAGCGCCTGCCGGGCGAGGAGGGATCCGATGTAGGGATCGCCGCCGCCTCCGGTGCCGAACACGGCGGCGCCGCGCGCGAGGTCCTCGATCTGCGCGGTGTCGATCTGCCAGCCCACCTCAGGCCCCCATGTCCAGGTCGCCGACGGCCTTCGCGCGGATGCGCGTCGCGTTGCCGGGCAGGTAGGGGATCGGGACCTCGTCGAAGTCGATGATCGCGACCGTGGACGGCTTCGCGCCGGCCGCGATCGCCTTGTCGACGGCCTCGGCGCGGACTGCGGCGATGGTCTCGTCGCGCGCGCCGGGGGCGATCGCGTAGACCTTGTCGATCTCGCCGCCGACCTGGGCGATCGAGGCGCCGATCGCGTTCGCGACCGCGTAGTTCTCCGGGCGGTGCACGGGGCCGAACGGCTCCAGCACGTCCGGCAGCAGGATGGATCCGCCGCCGACCGCCACGACCGCGATGGGGTCGGGGGAGGTGCGCATGCGGTCGACGGCCTCCGCGACGCGCTCGGCGATACGTGCGAGCACGCGTGCCACGAAGGCGGGATCGAGGTGAGCGACCTTCTCCGGGTCGCCGACCGTGGCGCGTCCCGCCGCGACGGCGATGTCGGTCGCGGTGAGCGTCGAGCCGCCGAAGACGAGCGCCTCGGTGCCCAGGCGGTAGCCGACCGAGGAGGGGCCGACCTCGGCCGTCTCCGTGTCGACGATGCTTCCGCCGCCGATCCCGAGCGAGAGCACGTCGGGCATCCGGAAGTTGGTGCGGATGCCGGCGACCTTGACCTCGTTCGCGGTCTCGCGGGGGAAGCCGTTCACGAGCAGGCCGATGTCCGCGGTCGTGCCGCCCACGTCGATCACGGCGCAGTCCTGCAAGCCGCTCGTGGCCGCGGCTCCGCGCATCGAGTTCGTCGGGCCGGAGGCGAAGGTCGCCACCGGATAGCGGCGCACGTACTCGTCGTCCATGAGCGTGCCGTCGTTCTGGCTGAGGAAGATGGGCGCCTCGATGCCGTGGGCGCGGACGGCGGCGGTGAGGCCGTCGACGATCTCCGAGGCGAGTTCGCGCAGCGCGGCGTTGATGATCGTGGCGTTCTCCCGCTCGAGGATGCCGATCCGGCCGATCTCGTGCGAGAGCGAGATCGCGACGTCGGCGCCGAGGACCTCGCCCAGGATCTCCGCGGCGCGGACCTCGAGGTCGTGGTTGACCGGGCTGAACACGGCGGAGATCGCGACAGAGCGGATCCCGTGCGTCTTCATGTCCTCCGCGATCCCGCGCAGCTCCTCCGGGTCGAGCGGCGAGATCGGGCGGCCGTCGAACTCGTAGCCGCCGTGCGCGAGGTAGCTGCGCGCCTGGGCGGCCTCGACGAGCTCGCCGGGCCAGTCGATGAGCGGGGGCAGGGCGCGGGTCGCGGGCAGGCCGAGCCGCAGGGCGGCGGTCGGCGCGAGGCGGCTGGCCTGCACGAGCGCGTTGATGAAGTGCGTCGTGCCGATCATGACGGCCTCGATGTCGGAGCCCTCGAACGGGTGGTGCGCGCGCAGATCCTCGATCGCCTGCACGATCCCGTCGGTCACGTCGGGGGTGGTCGAGTGCTTCACCCCGGCGAGGGTGTGGGCGCCGTCCATGAGGACGGCATCCGTGTTGGTGCCGCCGACGTCGATGCCGATGTGCATGGTTCTCGCTTTCTCGGTGGTTCTGGAACGAATGGTCCCGTCGCGGGGCGTCGGAAGGCGCCGCACCCCGCGACGGAGTCTGAGGTCAGGCGGCCGCAGCCTCGGCGGGATCGGCCTGACGGGTGGGGACGGCGCCGACGCCGCGGACGAGGCCCAGCTTGCCCGCCGCGATGTACAGGACCATCGACAGGAACAGGCTGATGAGGGACGGGATCCCCCAGGTCACGAAGTAGCCGACGAGCGAGGAGACCAGCCAGACCACGATCGTGGCCGGCACGATGCGCGGCGCGGAGGCGGGCAGCACGCCCTCCTCGCGGCTGGCGTCGAGCTCGCCGCGCCAGCGGCGGACGATGAAGTACTCGGCGACCATGATTCCCGCGATCGGCGGGAACGCCACGCTCAGCACGATGAGGAACTGGGTGAACTGCCCGAGGATCCCTGCCGCCGCGAGGACGGATCCGACGATGCCGAGGACGATCGTCGTCGTCACCCGGTGCAGGTTCTTGCCGAAGGTCGTGGAGACGAAGTTCACGAGGCCCAGGGCCGAGGAGTAGAGGTTCCAGTCGTTGATCTTGAGCGTTCCGGTGATGACGATGATGAGGCCGACCAGCCCCACCGAGCTCGTGACGATCGCGACGATGTCGCCCGACCGCGCGGCGTGGGCGAGCAGCACGCCGGCGAGGCCGATGACGAACTCGCCGAGGGTCACGCCCACGACGGTCTGCTTGATCAC
Organism: Microbacterium azadirachtae; assembly: GCF_000956505.1. Classification (GTDB taxonomy): domain Bacteria; phylum Actinomycetota; class Actinomycetes; order Actinomycetales; family Microbacteriaceae; genus Microbacterium; species Microbacterium azadirachtae_A. The sequence goes on from NZ_JYIX01000039.1 coordinate 307,611, forward strand.
GTCGGCGCGGGAGCGGTTGAAGCGCGTCATGTCGCCCGTGATGATGGCGCCCACGATGAGGCCGCCCGCGACGATGCCGGTACCGGCCCAGACGCTGATGTGCGGACCCGGAGCCGGGCTCGTCAGCAGCGTGCCGAGGTCGTGGCGGCTGAGCTCCGAGATCACGGACCAGCCCACGAGCACGAGGAACAGGGGCACGGTGATGTTCGCGAGCCACTGCATGCCGAGGAAGCCGAAGGCGACGATGGCCGTGACGGCGAGGCCGAACAGCAGGCTCCACAGCCAGGTCGGCAGCACGCCGGGCATGAGGGCGTCGAGCGACTGCGCGGAGATCGCGGACTGGATGCCGAACCAGCCGATGAGGCTGATGCCGATCGCGAGCCCCACGAGCGCGGCGCCGATCTCGCCGAAGCCGGTCCAGCGGGCGAGGAGCGCCGTGTTCAGGCCCTCGCGCTGTCCGATGAAGCCGACGATGCACATGATGACCTCGAGGATGACGGATCCGAGCAGGAACGCGAGGGCGGCGTCGCCGAAGGTCATCCCGTAGCCGAGAGTGGCGCCGAGCAGGAACTGCGACAGTGCGGAGACCTGGCCGAAGCGCTGCACGGCGATGCCGAACCAGGGCTTTCGTGCTTCGGGAGTCACGCGGGAGAGGGCGAAGTCGTCGTGCGGCGCGATACGGGCCATGGTGGGTTCCTTCGGGCGGAAGAGGATGGTTCCGCTCACGCTAGTGACGCACCGCCCAGCCCACCATGTGCGATCTGCACTGATCTGGCTATTCGTTCGACAGTGCGCACATTGGGCCCCGCCTGTGTCCTGGTGGCGCTTGCGGCCGCGGCGCGTGTGACTCCTGCGCCCGCCGGGTGCACGGGTTGCTGCCGGGTGCACGGGTTGCTGCCGGGTGCACGGGTCGTTGACGCCGGGTGCCCGTGCGCTCGGCAGGATCCGGTGCACTCGAGCTGTGCCCCCGATTCGAGCGATGCGCGGCTCCGGCCGGTTGTCTGGAATACCAGACAGGACGTCGTCCTGCGCCCTGTCCGAGCGGCGGGTGAGGGTGTGGAATCGTCTCATGCCCCACACTTCCCCCGTCACCATCGGTGCGGCGCCGCTGCGCCCCGAGGATGTCGTCGCCGTCGCCCGCCACCACGCCCCCGTCGCGATCGACGCAGGAGCGCTGGACCGCGTCGCGGCCGCCCGCGGCGTGATCGACGGTCTGGCCGCGGATCCGCACCCGCACTACGGCGTCTCGACCGGCTTCGGCGCCCTCGCCACCACGTTCATCGCGCCCGAGCGTCGTCGTCAGCTGCAGCAGAGCCTGATCCGCTCGCACGCCGCCGGCACCGGCGCCGAGGTCGAGACCGAGGTCATCCGCGCGCTGCAGCTGCTACGCCTGCAGACCCTCGCCTCGGGCCACACGGGTGTGCGCCCCCAGGTCGTCGAGACCTACGCCGCGATGCTCAACGCCGGCATCACCCCGATCGTCCGCGAGTACGGCTCTCTGGGCTGCTCTGGCGACCTCGCCCCGCTCGCGCACATCGCGCTCGCCAGCATGGGTGAGGGTGACGTGCGCAACGCCGCGGGCGACCTCGTCCCCGCCGCCGATGCGCTCGCCATGGCGGGCATCGCGCCGCTCGAGCTCGTGGAGAAGGAGGGCCTCGCCCTCATCAACGGCACCGACGGCATGCTCGGCATGCTCGTGCTCGCCCTGCACGACCTCGAGGACCTCCTCATCACGGCCGACATCTCCGCTGCGATGTCGATCGAGTCGCAGCTCGGCACCGACGCGGTCTTCGCCGCCGACCTCATGGCGCTGCGTCCGCAGATCGGCCAAGCCGTCTCCGCCTCGCACCTGCGCGGGTTCCTCGGATCCTCTCCGATGGTCGCGAGCCACAAGGGCCCCGACGACGGCCGCGTGCAGGACGCCTACTCGCTGCGCTGCTCGCCGCAGGTGCATGGCGCCGCCCGTGACACCGCCTCGTACGCGACCACGATCGCCGAGCGCGAGCTCTCGAGCGTCGTGGACAACCCCGTCGTGACCAGCGACGGCCGCATCGAGTCGAACGGCAACTTCCACGGCGCTCCCGTGGCCGCCGTGCTGGACTTCCTCGCGATCTCCGTCGCCGACGTCGCCTCGGTCGCCGAGCGCCGCACCGACCGCGCCCTCGACCCCGCCCGCAGCCATGGCCTCCCGCCGTTCCTCGCGGACGAGGTAGGCGTCGACTCCGGCCTCATGATCGCGCAGTACGCCGCGGCCGGCATCGTCTCCGAGCTCAAGCGCCTCGCGGTGCCCGCGTCGGTCGACTCCATCCCGTCCTCCGCGATGCAGGAGGATCACGTCTCGATGGGCTGGGCCGCGGCCCGCAAGCTCCGCCGCGCGATCGACGGCCTCGGCCGCGTCCTCGCGATCGAGATCCTCACCGGCGCCCGCGCACTCGACCTGCGCGCGCCGCTCGAGGCCGGCCCCGCCACCGGCGCGGTCCGCGACCTCGTCCGCACCGTGGCCGGAGGCCCCGGCCCCGACCGATTCCTCAGCCCTGACATGGAGGCCGTCGCTGCGCTCGTGCAGTCCGGCCGCATCGCTGCGATTGCGAAGGAGCACGCGAATGACTGACACCACCACCACGGGCCCGACCCTGTCGGATCCGACCCGCTCGATCCGTGCGATCCGCGGCAATGAGCGCACCGCGAAGAGCTGGGGCGCCGAGGCGGCAAAGCGGATGCTCATGAACAACCTCGACCCCGAGGTCGCCGAGCATCCGGAGGACCTCGTCGTCTACGGCGGCACCGGCCGCGCCGCGCGCAGCTGGGAGGCGTACGACGCGATCGTGCGCACTCTCGACGAGCTCGAGCCCGATGAGACTCTGCTCGTGCAGTCCGGCAAGCCGGTCGGCGTGTTCCGCACGCACGAGTGGGCGCCGCGCGTGCTCATCGCCAACTCCAACCTCGTCGGCGACTGGGCGACGTGGCCCGAGTTCCGCAAGCTCGAGGCCGAGGGCCTGATGATGTACGGCCAGATGACGGCCGGATCCTGGATCTACATCGGATCCCAGGGCATCCTGCAGGGCACCTACGAGACGTTCGCGGCGGTCGCCCGCTCGCTCGGCAAGGACTCCCTCAAGGGCACGCTGTCTCTCACCGGCGGCGCGGGCGGCATGGGCGGTGCGCAGCCGCTCGCCGTCACCCTCAACGACGGCGCCTGCCTCATCGTGGACGTCGACGAGTCGCGCCTCGCGCGCCGGGTGGACCACGGCTACCTGGACGTCTACTACACCGACCTCGACGAGGCCATCGCGCGCGCCGTCGCCGCCAAGGAGGCAGGCGAGGCACTGTCCGTCGGCATCGTCGGCAACGCGGCCGAGGTCTTCCCGGAGCTGTTCCGCCGCGGTGTCCCGATCGACATCGTGACGGACCAGACCAGCGCGCACGACCCGCTGGCGTACCTGCCGCTCGGCATCTCGGTGGCGGACTGGAAGGCCGAGGCCGAGCGCGATCCCGAGGAGTTCACGCGCCGCTCCCGTGAGTCCATGGCTGCGCACGTCGCCGCCATGGTCGCGTTCCAGGACGCGGGCGCCGCGGTGTTCGACTACGGCAACTCGATCCGCGCCGAGGCGGTCCTGGGAGGCTTCGACCGCGCGTTCGAGTTCCCCGGCTTCGTCCCGGCGTACATCCGCCCGCAGTTCGAAGAGGGCCGCGGTCCCTTCCGCTGGGCAGCGCTCTCGGGCGACCCCGAGGACATCTACAAGACCGACCGTGCGATCGCGGAGCTCTTCCCGGAGGACGCCGCCCTGCACCGCTGGCTGGAGAAGGCCAGTGAGAAGGTCCACTTCGAAGGCCTGCCCGCCCGCATCTGCTGGCTGGGTTACAAGGAGCGCCACCTCGCCGGCCTCAAGTTCAACGAGATGGTCGCCTCCGGCGAGCTCGCGGCTCCCATCGTGATCGGCCGCGACCACCTCGACTCCGGCTCGGTCGCCAGCCCGTACCGCGAGACCGAGGCCATGAAGGACGGATCCGACGCGATCGCCGACTGGCCGCTGCTCAACGCGCTGCTGAACACGGCCTCCGGCGCGAGCTGGGTCTCGCTGCACCACGGCGGCGGCGTCGGCATCGGCCGCTCCATCCACGCCGGTCAGGTGACCGTGGCGGACGGATCCGCGCTGGCCGCCGAGAAGCTCGAGCGCGTGCTCACGAACGACCCCGGCACCGGCGTCATGCGTCACGTCGACGCGGGCTACGACCACGCGAAGGACATCGCGCGCGAGCGCGGTCTCAAGGTCCCGATGGGGCTCTGAGCCGGGCTCGGACACAGACGGCGTCCCGCTCTGCGCACCTCGTCGGGGGATGGGGGAACGCAGGGCGGGGCGCGACCACCCACCGTGTCCCACTTTTGGCCGGCCGATGTCCCGGTTCTGGCTCCTCAGAAGCCGGATCCGGAGCCGAAAGTGGGACATGATCGAGCAGTGGCGACACCAATCGCGGAGGACACATGCGGATCCTGATCACGAACATCGGCGAACTCACGACGAACGCCCCGGTCCCTGAGCATGTCGAAGCGGGCGACGACCCCTGCGGCACCCTCCACGACGCCGCCGTGCTCATCGACGGGGACCGGATCGCATGGGTCGGCCCGGCAGCGGACGCGCCGGACGCCGAGGAGACGATCGACGCCGAGGGGCGTGCGGTGATCCCCGGTTTCGTGGACAGCCACAGCCACCTCGTCTTCGGCGGCGACCGCGCCGCGGAGTTCGAGGCACGGATGCAGGGCCAGAAGTATGCCGCCGGCGGCATCCGTTCCACGGTCGCCGCGACCAGGGCCGCGACCGACGACGAACTGCGGATCCGCCTGCGCGGATTCCTGGACGAGATGCTCGCGCAGGGCACCACGACCGTGGAGATCAAGAGCGGCTACGGTCTCGACGTCGCGACCGAGGAGCGCCTGGTGCGCCTTGCGGCCGAAGTCACCCCCGAGGTCACCTTCCTGGGCGCGCACGTCGTGCCGGCCGAGTACGCCGATCGCGGCGACGACTACGTCGCGCTCGTGACAGGCGAGATGCTCGATGCCTGCGCTCCGCATGCCAAGTGGATCGACGTGTTCTGCGAGACCGGGGCGTTCACCGTGCCCCAGTCGCGTCGCGTGCTCGAGGCCGGCATCGCCCGCGGGCTGCAGCCGCGCGTGCACGCGAGCCAGCTCGGCCCCGGAGAGGGCGTGCAGCTGGCCGTCGAACTCGGTGCCGCCTCGATCGATCACGGCACCTACCTCACCGAGGACGACGTGACCGCGCTCGCCGGGTCCGAGACCGTGCTCACGCTGCTGCCCGGCGTCGAGTTCTCCACCCGGCAGCCCTATCCCGACGCCCGCCGGCTCATCGACGCCGGCGTGACCGTGGCGATCGCGTGCGACACGAACCCGGGTTCGAGCTTCACCTCGTCGATGCCGTTCTGCATCGCGGTCGCCGTGCGCGACATGCGGATGACGGTCGCCGAGGCGATCCACGCGGCGACGGCCGGGGGAGCGGCGGCCCTGCGCCGCACCGACATCGGCCGCATCGCCCCGGGCCTGCGCGCCGACCTGGTGCTGCTGAAGAGCCCGAGCCGCGTGCACCTGGCCTACCGTCCCGGCGTGCCGCTCGTGGACGCCGTGTGGAAGGACGGCGTGCGCGCGGTCTGAGACGAAACGCGGTTTCCCGAAGGATCACCGCGTTTCGTCTCGCTCCGGCTGCGCCGGCGCTCGCTCAACGAGCCCGGGGATGCGGTCTCAGCCCAGCGCGTCGGCGCAGACCACGGCGGCCGCCGCCGACCAGGCCTGCGGGCGGCACGATGCGGGATACGGCACGGGGGTGACGCCAGGGGTGCGGGCGTCGCCGGCGTGCAGCTCCGGCATCCGGTAGTCGAAGCCCTCTGCGGCGTCCACGAGCTGACGGGCGACCGCGGCCGCCTCGTCGCGGAGACCAGCGCGGAGCATCCCGTGCACGGCGACCGCGGTGTCGTGCGCCCAGACGCTGCCGCCGTGGTAGCTGAGCGGCCAGAATCCCGCCGCCCCCGACGACATCGTGCGGATCCCGAAGCCGCTCGACATCGAGTCGCCGAGCAGGAGGTCCGCGCATGCGTGCTCCTCCTCGGGATCCAGCAGCCCCGTGCCGATCAGGTGGCCGATGTTGCTCGTGAGGGTGTCGACCGCGGCGCCGTGCGCATCGAGTGCGATCGCCGGGTAGCGCCCCTCGGGCGTCGTCACCCAGTAGGAGGCGCGGAACCGGGCGCGCAGGTCCGCGGCCCAGGTGCGCAGCGCGTCGCCGCCGTCCTCGCCCAGGGCATCGAGCAGATCGGCGCCCCGCACTGCGGCCTCGTAGGCGTAGGCCTGCACCTCACTGAGCGCGATCGGGCCCTCGGCGAGCCGGCCGTTGCGCCACTGGATCGAATCGCCGGAGTCCTTCCAGCCCTGGTTCGCGAGGCCGTGTCCTGTCTCGTCGACATAGTCGATGAATCCGGATCCGCTCGCGTCGCCGTGCTCGGTCATCCAGCCCAGCGCCGCGCGCAGGCTCGGCAGCAGGTCGCGCACCTCGGCCTCTGGCATGCCCGCGTCGCGCGCGTCGGCGAGCAGGCACACCCAGAGCGGGGTGGCGTCGACCGTGCCGTAGTACAGCGGGGGGAGGTGCACGCCCTCGTTCGGCAGCGACAGTGCGCCGCTGCGCAGCTCGTGCGGGATCTTGCCGGGGGCCTCGGCGGTGGCCGGATCCTTCTTCGTGCCCTGCAGACGGGCGAGGACCCGCAGCGTGGACGCGGCGATCGCCGGATCCTGGCTCAGCGCGAGTCGCGCGGCCCAGATCGAGTCGCGGCCGAACAGCGTGAAGAACCAGGGTGCGCCCGCGGCGTAGAACGCGTCGTCCGGGTGCGCCGGCAGGGCGAGGCGCAGCGCGGCGAGGTCGCCGGCGGCGCGGTCCAGCCAGCGGTGCAGGCGCGGATCGCTCGTCGAGGGAACCGCGGCCCTGGCCTCCGTCGCCGGCGCCGTCACCACGAGGGCCGCGTCCTCGAGCGACAGAGCGAAGGAGAACTCGACCGCCGCACGCGGCGCGAGCACGGTCGTCCAGCGGATCGCGATCGCCGCTCCCTCGACCCCGATCGTCGCGCCCGGAGCCGTCAGCGCGAACGATGCCGAGCCCGAGGACGCGCGTTCTCCGTCCCAGCCCCAGGCCCCGTCGTCGGGGAGCCCCGCTTTGACGCGCTGCAGCGGCTCGAAGTCGGGCACGAGCGTCACGGTCAGCGCGACGGGAACGGGCACCTCGCGGTGCGAGGAGACCACGATCCGCTCGACGACCTCGCCGGCGCGCACCGTGCGCGTGCGGTCGAGCCGCACCTTCGGGTCGGGCTGGTCGTCGTCGATGCCGCGCAGCACGGCCGCGAAGACGGCCTGCTGGGGGGCGGGGGAGGAGCCGGCGATCGTCTCGATCGCCGTGCCCTCGACGGCGATGGTCAGCGCGCGCACGTGCCGCACGTCGCCGTGATAGACGCCGTGGATCGGCGCGGACCCCATATCTCCGGTCTCGTCCGACCACACCTGGGTCGGCGCCTGGAGGGCGATCACGGCGTCGTTCAGGAGGGGCTGCAGCGGGGTGTCGGTCATGGGGCTCCTTCGTGAGGGGCGATGCGCGGGCGGTCGGCCCGACGGGCGGTGTTCAGGACAGTGAGAGGGAGGGAAGGACGTGGGCGGGAAGGACGCGGGCGGGCAGGCGCTCCTCGACGCCGTCGGCCGAGACGGACCAGGCGCCCGCGCCGGGGCGCTCGGCCACGACCTCGACGAGCGCGGTGCCGCGGTAGAGCAGGCCGGCGCCCTCCTCGACGCCGTACCCGGGCGGGATCCGGCCCGCCGCGATGGCGTCGCGGAAGGCCGGCCGCCGGGTCGGCTGCGAGTCGTGGTGGGGGCTGAAGGATCCGGGCAGGAGGCCGAGGCCGTCGGCGACCACCTGCGCGTCGGGGCCGAACGACGTGGTCGTGCCGCCGCTGTGCCAGCACAGTCCGCCGGCGGATCCGCCCGCGAGCACGACGCCGGCCTTCCACGCCTGCCGCAGCAGATCGTCGAGCCCGTGCGCGCGCCAGAGGGCGAGCAGGTTCACGACGCTGCCGCCGCTCACCCAGATCACGTCGCGGCTGAGCACATGCTCGGCGAGGCGCTCGTGGTTCGGGTGCGGGAACAGCCGGATGTGGCTGCCCTCGACGCCGGCCGCGCGCGCCGCCTCAAGCTCCGCGCCCTCGACGAACCGCGGATCGCCTCCGGCGGTGTTCACGTGCGCGACCCGTGGTGTGCGTCCCGCGACGCCGGCGAGCTCGATCGCGAAGTGCAGCAGGGGCCCGTAGGCGGTGTCCTGCCACCCTCCGTCGACCATGCCTCCGCAGGTGGCGAGGATCGTAGGCTCCTGGGCCGTCACTCCTTCACCGCCCCGTCGCTCGAGTTCATGATCCGCTTCTGGAAGAGGAAGAACATCACGGCCACCGGGATCGTCATGATGATCGCCGCGGCGAGCTTGAGCGGGTACTGACGGCCCTGACTGAGCTGTCCGTTCGCGAGCTGCGCCACGCCCTTCGTGAGGGTCGTGAGCTCGGGCGACTGCGTCGACACGATGAAGTGCCCCAGCTCGTTCCAGGATCCCTGGAAGGACAGGATCACGATCGTGATCAGCGCAGGACGAGCCATCGGCAGCACGACGGACCAGAACACGCGGAAGGTGCCGGCGCCGTCGATCCGCGCCTGCTCCTCGACCGATGCCGGGATCGACTCGAAGAAGTTCTTCATGATGAACACCCCGGCGGCGTCGACGAGGAGCGGCAGGATCATGCCCGCGTAGGAGTCGTACATGCCGAGGGTGTTGATCACCAGGAACTTCGGGATCAGCAGCACGACGGCAGGAACGCTCATCACGGCGATGAGTCCGGCGAACACGGCGTTCCGTCCACGGAAGCGGAGACGCGCGAGCGCGTAGCCCGCGAGCGAGTTGAAGAACACCCGGCCCGCCGTCACCACGATGGTCACGATCACCGAGTTCTTGAACCAGGTGGGGAAGTCGCTGCGCAGGAACAGCTGCGTGTACGCCTCCGTCGTGAAGGTCTGCGGCACCAGCGTGAGCGGGCTCGCCGCCGCGTCCGGATCTGTCTTGAAGCTCGTGGCGACCTGGATCAGGAACGGGTAGATGTACACGAGTGCGAGAGCGATGAGCAGCGCGTACAGGATGGAGGTGGAGGCGATCCGCACCGTGCTGCGGCGCTTGCGGCGCGCGACGAACGGGGCGGGAGCGGTGGCGGTCATCGCGGGGCTCCTTCGCTCGCGGCGGGCGCCCTGTCGGGGGACGCCGCGCGGGCGGCGGCACGCTCGGCCGCCTCCAGGTACGGCCGGTTTCGGCGGCGCGAGACGGCGCGCTCGCGCAGCACCCAGCGCTGCACCAGCGTGAAGACCATGATGATCACGAACAGGATGAATGCGATCGCGGCGCCCTGGCCCCATTCCTGGTTGAGGAACGAGGACTGGTACGACTGGTACGCGGGCGTGATGGTGGTCTTGGCGGGCTGACCCCTGGTGCCGGTGTAGATCTGGTCGAAGATCTGCCAGCAGCCGATGAGGCCCAGCGTGAGCACGGTGAACAGGGTCGGCCGCAGCTGCGGCAGGGTGACCCGCCAGAACCGCTGCCAGCCGTTCGCGCCGTCCATCATCGCCGCTTCCTGCACCTCGCCCGAGATGTTCTGCAGCGCGGCGAGGAAGAGCAGCATGAATGTGCCGCTCGTGGTGAAGATCGCCATGATGATGTAGACGCACATCGCGACGCTGGGGCCGCCGATCCAGTCCCAGAACGAGACGCCGAGGAAGCTTCCCTGCGTGAGCGCCGCAGGCCCGCTCGTGACACCGAAGTGCAGGATCCCGGACGGGTCGTTGAGCCAGTTCGGCCCGTTGATCCCGAGCCATCCGAGCGCCGCGTTGACCGCGCCGGTCGTGGAGAACAGGAACAGGAACAGGACGGTGATCGCGACGGAGCTGGTCACCGAGGGGAAGTAGAACGCCGTGCGGAAGAAGCCGCGCCCCTTGAGGATCTGCCGGTTCACGAGCACCGCGAGGAACAGGCTCAGCGCGGTCTGGCTGGGGACCACGAGGATCACGTACCAGGCGTTGTTCTTCAGGCTCATGCCGAAGTCGGCCTCGGCGAGTCCGCCGCCGAGCAGCAGTGCGGCGTAGTTCTTCAGGCCGACGAACGAGACGCCGCCGGAGAAGGGCGAGCCCCGCCCGCCCCAGTCGCTCACGCTCACCCAGAGCGCCATGAGGACCGGGACGACCAGGAACAGGCCGAGCAGGATCAGCATCGGGGCGGTGAAGAGCCACCCCGACGCGGTCTCACCGCGCCGCAGACCCTGGTGGCCCGCGGGGCGACGAGACCGCACGGTGGAGGAGGCCATGATTACTTGGTCAGAGCTTCCAGGTTCTTCTGCGCGGCGTCGAGGATCGCCTTCGGGTCGCCGGTCGCGAGCGAGCCGAGCTTGCCGTTGAAGTCGGTCACGACGTCGCTCGCGCCCTTGGCCGTGGGCACGCCCTGGGCGTAGTCCGCGCCGTTCAGGAACGGGACGAGCGGTGCGTTGTCCTTCTTCCACTGGTCCGCGGCCGACTTGATCGACGGCATCGGGCCGAACGCCTTCGAGAAGGCGAGCTGGCTGTCGGCGCTGGTCAGGTGCTCGACGAGGTCGAGAGCAGCCTTCTGGTTCTTGCTGTCGGCGGAGATGCCCCAGCAGTTCGTGAACTGCAGCGTGCCCTTCTTGCCGTCGGGGCCGGCGGGCAGCTCGACCGCCTTGTACTTCACGGTCGGGTAATCGCTGGTCATGGCGCCGGTGATCCAGTTGCCCTCCACGACCATCGCGGCCTTCTGGGTGCCGAGGGCCTCGCCGCCCCAGCCGGATCCGAGATCGGCCGCGAACTTCATCGAGCCGTCGTTGAGCAGGCCCTTGAGGTAGTCGAGCGCCTTCACGTTGCCCTCGGCGTCGGCGGTGGCCTTGGTGGAGTCGGCGTTCATGAGACCGCCGCCGGCGGCGACCATGAAGGCGCCGACGCGGGCGTATTCGCCGCTCATCGAGAGCCCCACGTGTCCGTCGGCGGTGAGCTTCTTCGAGACGGCCGCGAGCTCGTCCCAGGTCTTGGGGATGTCGGCGTCGGTGAGCCCCGCCTGCGTCCACATGTCGGTGTTGATGACCAGCTGCAGCGTGGAGAAGTCCTTCGGCGCGCAGTAGAGCTTGCCGTCGTAGGTGAAGGACTTGAGCAGGCTCGGGTAGAAGTCGTCCTTGTTCTTGAGCTGGTCGCCGTACGCGAGCAGGGATCCGTTCGACGCGTATCCGGCGAGGGCGTCGGTGGACTGGTAGAACACGTCAGCGGGGGAGCCGGAGGCGAATCCCTGCGAGAGCTGCTGGTTGAGGTCGCTCGCCGCGGTCACGGTCGCCTTGACGCCCGAGGTCTTCGACCACGCGGAGACCGCGTCGTTGACGGCCTTGGTCTCGGCGTCGCCGGACGATCCGATGAGGATGCTCAGCGGCTTGTCGGACGAGGTGAGCGTCGAGTCTCCGGTGGCGCTCCCGCCGCCGGAGAACCCGGAACCGCATCCGGTGAGGGCGATCGCGCCCGCGAGGACGAGCGCCCCGGCCCCGATCGCGGCGCGTGTGCTGTGCCGTGTCATGTCTCTTCTCCCTTGATGAGCATCGGTGAGGATGTGTGCTTCTGGTGACGACAGGACGTCGTCGTAGAAATTTGAACGATCAAACTCTGTGTCGAATACGCTAGGCGGCAGGAGCCCGGGGTGTCAAGGTGGGAAGGTGGTCCCGGGTCCGGGACCGGATCCGCGGAGGGAGAGACATGGTCAGGACGCCGACCGTCGAAGACGTGGCGCTGCGCGCCGGTGTGTCGCGGCAGACCGTGTCGAACGTGCTGAACACGCCGACCATCGTGAAGCCCGCCACGCGCGAGCGCGTGCAGCAGGCCATCGTCGAGCTCGGCTACCGACGTCATGCCGCAGCCCGTCAGTTGCGCACCCGCCGCAGTTCGACGATAGGTATCCACCTGGATCCCTACGTCGGCGGCGTCTCCGGCGTCGTGCTGGACCGCTTCGTGCACGCCCTCACCGAACGCGCGAGCGAGCGCGGCATGCGCATGCTCGTGTACGCCGCCCGCACGGCCGGCGACGAGATCGCCCGGCTCGCCGAGCTCTGGGAGGGCTCCGAGATCGACGCCGCGATCATCACCGGCACGTTCCACGGCGACCCGCGCACTCGCTGGCTGGGCGAGGCCCGGCTGCCTTTCGTCGCGTTCGGCCGCCCCTGGGGCGAGGACGACCTCGCGGCCCCCGAGCATCTGTGGGTCGACGTCGACGGCGCCGCCGGCACGCGCGCCGCCACGGAGCACGCGCTGGGTTTCGGACCGAGGGTCGCGTTCCTGGGCTGGCCGACGGGCTCGGGCACCGGCGACGATCGCGAACGCGGCTGGCGCGAGGCGATGGCCGCGGCCGGAGCCAAGGGCCCGCGGTGGACCACCGAGGAGGACGTCGCGAGGGCGCGGGCCGTGGTGGCGGGCGCGGGCGTGGACGTGGACGCGGTGGTCTGCGCGAGCGACTCCCTCGCGATCGGTGCGCTCCTCGCGCAGGCGGGGGGATCCGCGAGGGTGCCCGTGATCGGCTTCGACAACACGCCGACCGCCGAGGCGCTCGGCTTCTCGAGCGTGGAGCAGCGCCCCGAGGACGTCGCGGCGGCGACGCTGGAGCTGCTCATGGGCCCGACCGGCGAGGCGGTGACCCCGCGGGATGTGCGGGCGGGCACCGCGCACGCGCTGATCGAGCCGCGCCTCGTCGTCCGCTAGCGGGGCGGCGGGACGGGCCGCGCCGCATCGTGCGCGGGAGCGGATCCGGATCCGTCGCCCGCGACCGCAGGATCGGGCATAGCGTGGAGGCATGGCACGGATCCTGATCTTCGGCGGCCACGGCAAGGTGGCCCTCCTGCTCGAACCCCTCCTCACGGCACGCGGCGACCAGGTGACCGCGGTGATCCGCGATGCCGGTCAGATCGACGACGTGCGGGCGACAGGGGCGGATCCCGTCGTCTTCGACGCCGAATCCGCATCGCGGGAGGCGATGGCGACGCTGATCGCCGACCACGACGCGGTCGTGTGGTCGGCCGGCGCGGGAGGCGGATCCGCGGAGCGCACCATCGCCGTCGACCTCGACGCCGCGGTCCGGTCCATGGCGGCGGCGGCCGACGCCGGCGTCGGCCGGTACGTGATGGTGTCGTACTTCGGGTCCTCGCCTGCGCACGGGATCCCCGCGACGGACTCGTTCCACGCCTACGCCGAGGCGAAGGCCGCGGCCGATGAGGCACTGCGTGCGACGGCGCTCGACTGGACCGTGCTCGGACCGAGCCGGCTGACGCTCGAGGCGCCGACAGGCCGGATCGACGCGACGTCGGAGACCTCGGGCAGCGTCTCTCGCGCCGACGTCGCTCAGGTGATCGCGCAGACGCTCGTCGAGCCGGCGACCATCCGTCGCACGATCCGGTTCAACGAAGGGGATCGGCCGATCGACCAGGCGCTGCGGGAGCTCTGAGGGGCGCGCCGCGCTCAGCCGCGGTCGAGGAGAGCCAGGGCGATCCTGTCCAGGGCCCACACGGCGAACAGGACAGCGCCCGCGAGGCCGAGTCCGCTCGGCCAGAGCGCGGCGCCGACCGCGCCGAAGAGCAGCGCCTCCAGGCACAGCCTTCCCGCGGCGCGGATGTCGAGGCGCGCCTTCGGCGACAGCAGCAGGCCCCAGACCAGTGCGATCAGGGCGACCGCTACGACGGCCACCACCCAACCCGGCCAGCCGGGCAGGAGCCGCACCGCGGCGATCGCGGCGCCGGCCAGCAGCGCGAGCTCGATCAGGAACCGCAGCCCCAGGGCGACGCGCAGGGCAGCGCCGCCCTCGAGGAACGGATCGCGTACGGGACGATCGCTCATGGCGGGATCAGCCTCGGCCCGCCAGTGCGGCGAGCAGCTCCAGCACGCAGAGCGCGGCGAGGCGCACGGTGCGTGCATCCTCGTCGTCGGCCGTCGCGTCCACCTCGGCGATGTCGGCGCTGACCACGCGGGGGTCTCCGGCGATGCCGCGCACGAGCGCGCGCAGCTCCCACGCCGCGAATCCGCCGGGCACGCTCGCGGGGCATCCCGGGGTCGCGGCGCGGTCGCACGCGTCCACGTCGATGTCGAGGTGCACCCGGGAAGCATTGCCGGCCCCGGCGATCTCGAGCGCCTCCGCGACCACGTCCTCGATCCCGCGGCGGCGCACCTCGTCCAGGGTGATGACGCGGATGCCCCAGTCCGCGGCGCGCTGCGCGTAGGCGGCGGAGTTCGCGAAGTCCGCGATGCCGATCTGCACGATCCGGCGCGGATCGATCGCGGATCCCTCAGGGGCGTCCTCGACGAGTCTGCGCACCGGGGAGCCGTTCGAGACCCCGTCGCGCAGGTCGAAGTGCGCGTCGATCGTGATGAGGCCGTCCGCGCCCGCTCCGAGCGCGACGGGGTAGGTGAGCGAGTTGTCGCCGCCGAGTGCGACCACGAGCCGAGACGCCGCGGCGAGCTCGGAGACGCGGGCGATCGTGCGGGCGATGCCGTCGTCGCCGTCGGGCTCGTGCACGTCGCCCGCATCGGCGATCCGCAGCGCCTCGTTCAGGTCGACGATCGGCGGGCCCATCAGGGTCGGGCTGTATCGGCGCAGGGCGTCGCGGATCGCCGCCGGCGTCGCGTGCGCGCCCGTGGGGGACAGCGAGGTGCGCCAGGTCGGCACGCCGAGCAGGACCGCATCGGCGGGCGTGCCGAAGGCGGGCCAGTCGCCGCCGCGGGGCCAGAGGGGATCGTGCGAGAGTGCCATGAGGAGTCCCTTCCCGGAGCGCGATCGGCATTCGTTGAACAGCGTGCCACGGCGCGGGCTCCGCGGCGGGATGCCACCGCGGGCGGTGTCTGGTGTGCGAGACACCGCCCGATCGGCGGCAGGTGCCGCGCGCGGCTCGGAGACCGCGACGATCTGCACACACCGCGACGATCCGCACACGGAATAGCCGGATCCGTGTGTCGATCGTGACGTCGTGTGCACATCGTCACAGCCCGCGGAGCGCGGCGAGGATCGCGGCCTGCACGGACGGCCAGTCGTGCACGACCTGGGCGTAGTCGAAGCGGAGGGTGCGGTACCCGAGGCGAGCAGCGGCGGCGTCGCGCAGGAGATCCTTATGCCGCTTGGCCGGACTCGCGTGATTCTCCTTGCCGTCGACCTCGATGATGAGCCGGCCGATGGTGAAGTCGACCTTGCCGACCCCGTCGATGCGCACCTGACACTCGAGGTGCAGCCCGATCGCGTGCAATCTCAGTCGCAGCAGCGATTCCAGCCCGCTGTCCGCGTCGCGCCGCGCAAGGGCCAGGAGCCAGCGCGCCGAGGCGGGCAGAGCTTCACGGATCCGTCGGCGCACGGCGGGCGGCAGCAGTCCCTTTCGCCAGGCTGACTCGTACGCGGCGAAGAACGCCTCGTCTCCCGCGCAGAGCCGAAGATGCAGGAGCGCCGTTCCGACGTCGGTCCGGCCGAGAGGCGGAGTCCCGCGATAGTAGTGGGGCACGCAGGCGCAGTGCGGATGCGTCAGACCATGCCGCCCCGCGCCCAGCCAGACATGCGGCGCTGTGACATCGGGCAGCACCCAGATCCCTCGCGCCTTCAGCACGCTCGCGCAGGCGAGGGCGCCGCCGTGCGCGACGGCCGCGCGCACGTCCGCATCGACCGGGCCTATGGCGAACACGCCGTCGCGCAGGCGGTCGATCGCGCCTCGCTCCACGGCGCGAGCGAGCGTCGAGCGCGTGAAGCCGAGCCGCTGCAGGTCCGCGCCGCGCGCGATCCCGCCGCGACGTCGGATGGTGTCGACCAGGGAGAGCATGCCGACAGCGTGCCGGATCCCGGAACGCCGCCGATCGGTGATCCCGTGATCCGTGCACCTCGCGTATCCGCGCCGCCCTGTGGAGGACGATTGCCGGCGCGACGATCCGCACACGCCGCGACGATCAGCACACAGATTGGCCGGATCCTCGCGCTGACTGTGTCATCGTGTGCGAATCATCGCAGCTCAAATGGGGCAACGGGCTCCGACTACACCGGGATCACGGCATGCGCGACAGCGAAGATCGCGAGCCCCGCGAGCGCTCCGACGACCGTGCCGTTGAGGCGGATGTACTGCAGGTCGCGGCCGACCATGAGCTCGATCTTCTCCGTGGTCTCGGCGGGATCCCACCGCTCGACGGTGTCGGTGATGATCGAGGCGATGTCGTGCCGGTAGCGGTCGACGAGGAACACGGCGGCGTCCGTCAGCCAGCCGTCCACGCGCTGCTGCAGCGGATCCTCCGTCGCCAGGCGATCCCCGAGCTCGCCGATCGCCACTGCGGCCCTGCGGCGCAACCCGCTGTCCGGATCCGCGAGCGCGGCAAGCAGCCCGGTCTTGGCCGCGTTCCACGCCTCGGCGGCCAGCGCGCCCACGCGGGGGCTGTCGAACAGGGCCGACTTGGCGTTCTCCAGGCGTGCCCTCGTGCCGGGATCGTGCTGCAGGTTGTCCGCGAGTCGGGCGAGATAGCCGTCCAGGGCGAGGCGGGCCGGGTGGTGTCGGTCCGCCTGCACGGCCCGCACGAAGCGCACCGCCTCGTTGTAGGCGGCCTCGTCCACGAAACGGTGCGCGAGCCGCGGAACCCATCCGGGCAGCCGGCGCGAGAGCAGTCCCCTGAACGCGGCGGCGTTGCCGTCCAGCCAGGTCGCGATGCTGTCGACGGCGAGGTCCACCGCACCGCGATGGGCGTCGGCCTCGACGATGCGCTCCAGCCACGTGCCCGCGGGCGTTCCCCACTCCGGTTCCACCAGGTGCTCGCGCGCGAGCTCCGCGATCACGCTCTGCACGTCGTCGTCGCTCAAGGCGCGCAGCAGGGCGGCGGCGATCGTCGATCCCTCGGTGGCGACCCGCTCCGCGTGCGCGGGCGCGCGCAGCCAGGATCCGAGCCGCGCGGCGATCGAGGTCTCGGACAGCTTCGTGCGCACGACCTCGGCGGAGAGGAAGTTCGTCTCGACGAACTCGCCGAGCGAGCGTCCGATCTCGTCCTTGCGGTTGGGGATGATCGCGGTGTGCGGGATCGGCAGCCCGAGCGGCCGGCGGAACAGGGCCGTCACGGCGAACCAGTCGGCCAGGGCGCCCACCATGCCGCCTTCCGCGGCGGCGCGCACGTACGCGAGCCACGGATAGCGGGCCTGCAGCCAGAACGCCACCACGAAGGCGACGGCCATGAGCCCGAGCGCGGCGAGCGCGACGGCCTTCATCCGCCGGAGCGCGCGCAGGCGTTCCAGATCCGCGGGGGACAGCAGTGCTTCACGGGCGCGAGCCATGCGCCCATCCTTGCAGAGCCCCATCCCACGAGGCGGGCGGTACTCTCTACCTCGTGATCGAAGACATCAAGAAGCGCGCCCTGCACCGCACCAGCATCCTCGAGGGACAGCTCCGCGGCGTCGCGAAGATGATCGAGAACGAGGAGTACTGCATGGACATCATCGCGCAGTCCCGGGCCATCCAGAAGGCGCTCGCGTCGCTCGACAAGCTCCTTCTGGAGAACCACCTGCGCACTCATGTGACCCACATGTTCGAGCAGGGCGGCGATGAGCGCGAGCAGGCCGTCGCCGAGGTCCTCAAGGTCTACGACGTCGGCAGCCGCTGACGCGAGAAGCGCGCGCCGGCCGATGCCGACGCGCGCCTCGGAGGACTGTCAGGACGCGACGTGGATGTCGACGTCCTTGCCCTCGGGCGCGATCAGCATGGCGACCCCGGCCGCGATCAGCACGACGATCCAGAAGAGCGCGACGGGCCAGACCGCGCCGACGGCGACGACGAGACCCGTCGCGATCAGCGGGGAGAAGCCGGCGCCGATCGTGGAGGCCGTCTGGTAGGCGGCCGACGCACCGGAGAACCTCAGCGAGGTGGGGAACTGCTCGGCCACGAACGCGCCGACCGGGCCGTACACGAGCCCCTGCACGAGGCCGTTGCCGAGAGCCATCGCGATCGCGAAGCCCCATACGGTGCCGGTCCCCAGGAGCATCACGATCGGGAAGGCGAGCACCACGCCCAGGGCGCAGCCCGCGACGATGACCGTGCGGCGTCCGATGCGGTCGCTCACCTTGGCGGCGAAGATGCCGATCACGACGGTGAGCAGCGCGGCCACCGCCTTCCAGTTCAGGACGCCCGTGCGGTCGGCGCCGTGGTCCACGGCCTCGGCCACTCCCCACACCGTCATCAGGCCCTGCGTCGAGGTGAACGCGAGCACCGCGAGCAGCGAGAGCACGACGGCCTTCCCGTGGTGCCGCAGGACCTCGAGGATCGGCATCCGTACACGAGAGGCGTCGGCGCGATCGGCGAGCCGCTGGAAGTTCGGCGTCTCGGCCACCTTGAGGCGGATGATCAGGCCGATGCCGACGAGGACGATGCTGAACAGGAACGGCACCCGCCAGCCCCAGCTCAGGAACTGCTCGTCGGGGAGCACCGAGAACAGGCCGAGCATCAGCGTGCCCACCACGGCACCGACCGGGCCGCCGGCGCTGGAGAACGCCGTGGCGAGACCGCGGCTGCGGGCGGGGGAGTGCTCGAGTGCCACGAGTGTCGCACCGCCCCATTCACCGCCCACGGAGATGCCCTGAACGATGCGGAGCGCCACCAGGGCGATCGGGGCGAGGATGCCGATCTGCGCCGTGGTCGGCAGCAGCCCCATCAGGGTCGAGGCCGATCCCATGAGCAGGAGCGAGAGCACCAGCACCGCCTTGCGCCCGCGGGTGTCGCCGAAGTGGCCGAAGACGATGCCGCCCAGCGGTCGGGCCACATAGCCGACGGTGAAGGTCGCGATCGATGCGAACAGGCCGAACTGCGGGCCCAGGCCGACGAAGAACACCTTGCTGAACACGATGCTCGCGGCGGTGGCGTAGAGCACGAAGTCGTAGAACTCGATCATGCTGCCCATGAAGCTGGATGCGATGACGCGCCGCATCTCGCGCGTCGTCAGCGACGGCTGGGTGCCGTCGTCGTCGACGTGAACGAGGGGGTCTCCGGGGGACATCTTCTCAACCGTATTGCGGGTCATCATCGACCTCTCTGTGGTGGGGATTCGGGGTGGATCAGGCGATCGCGCGGCGCCGCGCGCCTACGAAGCCGAGGGTCTGCAGGTCGTCCGGCACGAGCACGTCGTCGTCGCGGCTCTCGGCCAGCCACTGCCGGGTCGTGAGGTACCCCGGGACGAGGTGATGCAGGGCGAGGCGTGCCGCGCCCGCCTCGCGGGCGAGCTCGATCGCCTCGACCGCGCTCGTGTGGGAACGACGATGGTGATCGGCGGACGCCCGGGCCGTGGGGTCCGTCGCATCGCCGTAGGTCCGGTCCACCCAGTCGAAGCTGATCGCCTCGTGCAGCAGCAGGTCGACGCCGGCCGCGAGGCGTGCCATATTGGCGGTCCTGCGGGTGTCGCCGGAGATCGCGATCGTCGCGTCCTCGGTCGTGAAGCGGAACCCGAAGGCCGGGGCGATCGGCGGGTGTTCGACGAGGATCGCGTCGACGCGCACCCTGTCATCCTCGAAGACGGTGAAGGGCTCCATGTCGGGGGTCATGGCGTGGTTCGGGTGGTACCCGATGCCCGCGGGCAGCATGATGTCCTGAGCCTCGAACAGATCGAACGGCGAGGGGCGCAGCGCGTCCAGCACGCGGTCGTTGAGGTCGGTGGCGTGCGCCTCCATCAGGAGCCGGAACAGGTCGGCGGTGCCGGGGGTGGGCAGGTGCGGTGCGACCGGTCGCGGAGCGACGAGCGCCCGCGGGGACACCGGCGGTGTCATGCCGCGGTCGCCCGGGCCGATGATCGGGACGCGGGGGCCGGATCCGGAGAGGCCGAACATGCCGAAAAGGGCGATGTTGGCCAGGTCCGTCGTGTGATCGGAGTGCAGGTGGGTGAGGAAGATCCCGCCGAGTTGCTCCATCGTGAAGCCGGCACGGGCGAACTGGCGCCCGGCGCCGATCCCGGCGTCGACGAGATAGACCCGTTCGCCGACCACCACGGCGGTGGAGATGCCGAATCGCGAGTGCGCGTCGATTGGGGTCCACCAGCGGGGCCCGCCCGCAGTGCCGAGTGTGACGACGGAAGTCCTGGTCATGGATCTTCGTTCCCCTCTGTCCTGGTGATGGATCCATGCTCCGCGGGATGCAATCATTTGAAAAACAAGAAGTTTGAAATGAATACATAAGGAGAACCGATGATTGCGGGAACTCTCCGTCAGTTCGAGTACTTCGTCGCCGCCGTCGACACCGGCACGGTGAGTGCCGCCGCCGCGCACTGCCGCGCTTCCCAGGCCGCGGTCTCGACGGCGCTGAACGACCTCGAGCGCGCCCTCGGCATGCAGCTCCTCGTGCGGCGTCCCGCCAAGGGGGTCACGCTCACCGGTGGCGGGCGCCGTGTTCTGCCGATCGCACGGCGCATGCTCGCGGACGCCGCGGAGCTCTCCGAGGTCGCCGCCTCCGAGCACGGCGAGATCGCGGGAGCGCTGCGCATCGTCAGCACCAACGCCCTCTCGCCACGGGTGCTCCCCGTGCTCGCTGCGCTGTTCGCCGCACGGCACCCGAGGGTCGCCCTGGACGTCAGCGATGGTCTGGCCACCGACGTGCAGGAGCAGATGCGAGCGGGGAGGGCCGACGCCTGCCTGCTCTATCGCCGGCAGTTGGGCGAGGACATGGACGCCAGGACCGTTCGGGTGGTGCAGCCGTACGCCGTGCTCGCAGCGGATCATCCGCTCGCCGCCCGCGACGAGCTCTCTCTCGCCGAGCTCTCCGGCGAGCCCCTCATCATCGTGCGCGCGGCGGAGTCCAGCCGCGTGATCGAGGCGCTGATGGAGGACGCGGGCGTCTCGCCGCATCCGCGGTGGTCGTTCTCCAACCCGGAGACCGTGCGCGCCATGGTGGCGAACGGTCTCGGCTACTCGGTGTTCAGCGGCCGGCCGAACAGCACCGAGGCGTTCGACGGCAGGCGTGTGGCCTACGTCCGGGTGCGCGACGAGGTGGTCCCGAACGAGGTGGTCCTCGCTGCACCGCGGGGACAGCGCTCGAACGCACGGCTCGACGCCCTCTGGTCGATGCTGGGCGAGCCCGAGGTGCAGGCGGCTTTCGGGTGACCCGAGGTGCCCTCAGATTCGTTGCGATTCGCGCGCTCAACAACGAATATCGTCGTGGGAATCCGATCAACCTACGCTTTCCTCTGTACTGAGGGTTGATCCTGTGTCAGAATCTCCGCAGCGAAGAACTCACTGTGGAGGTTTCATGAGCGGTCCAATGTCCGTGCCTGCTCAGAGCACGATCGACACGCCTACCGGCGGTGTCGAGATCTCTGGCGTCACCAAGTACTACGGTGAGGCGACTGCCGTCGACCGCCTGTCGTTGTCGATCCGGCCGGGGGAGTTCCTCTCCCTCCTCGGCCCCTCCGGATGCGGCAAGACCACGACCCTGCGCATGATCGCGGGCTTCGAGCACCCCGACGAGGGAGACATCCGGCTGAGCGGCCGGAGCGTGCTGGGGCTCCCGCCGAACAAGCGCGAGGTCAACACGGTCTTCCAGGCCTATGCGCTGTTTCCGCACATGACCGTCGCCGAGAACGTCGCCTACGGCCTGCAGCAGCGCAAGGTGCCCAAGGCGGAGCAGCGCGAGCGCGTCGCCGAGGCGCTCGACATGGTGCAGCTGCGCCGCTTCGCGGACCGCAAGCCCACGCAGCTGAGCGGCGGCCAGCAGCAGCGCATCGCGCTGTCGCGCGCCCTGATCAACCGCCCGTCCGTGCTGCTGCTGGACGAGCCGCTCGCGGCCCTCGACCGGCAGTTGCGCGAGGAGATGCAGCTCGAGCTGAAGCTGCTGCAGGCGCGGCTCGGGACGACGTTCGTGTTCGTCACGCACGATCAGTCCGAGGCGCTGTCGATGAGCGACCGGATCGCGGTCATGCGCGCCGGGCGGATCGAACAGCTCGCGGCGCCCGCGGACATCTACGCCGAGCCGGCCTCGGCCTACGTCGCCTCGTTCATCGGTCAGCAGAACTTCCTGCACGGGACGGCGCTCGGCGGCGACGCGGTCGACACGTACGCGGGGACCGTGCACGGCCGTTGGGGCGGCGAGCAGACCGCTCCGGGATCCACCGTCGTCGCGGCGATCCGGCCAGAGTTCGTGCGGCTCGCCCCGGCGGGCACGACGGACGGGCCGGGGATCGACGGCACCGTGCTCGGCGTCTCGCACCTCGGCGAGACGCTGCAGGTCGCGGTCGAGGTCGGACGTGAGCAGGCGTTCCTGGTGCGGATCCCCGCACCAGGCGCCCCCGCCGTCGCGGTCGGCGACGCCGTGCGCTGCACCTGGAGCCCCTCCGATGTGCGCATCTTCGCCGGCGACGGGATCCCCGAGACGGCCACGCACGTGATCGCCCTGCCCAGGGAAGCGGCCTGATGGCGCCTCGGGACGCACTCGAGGCGCCTCCCGTCCGGGTGCTCGCGAACGGCGCATCCGCCCGGAAGATCCGCTCGGCGCTCACCCGACGCGGCTTCCTCGCCACCGCGCTCGCCGCATCCGGTGCGGTGTTGTTCACGGCATGCGCGCCGCAGAAGGCGTCCGCCGCCTCCGAGGCGCACGGTGGACCGCTCGAGGACAGGCTCTCGATCTACACCTGGAGCGACTACGACGATCCCAAGATCCTGAGCGCCTTCACGAAGAAGTCGGGGCCGAAGGTCGTCGTCGACGCGTTCAACTCGAACGAGGAGCTCATCGCCAAGCTCGTGGCCGCGCGCGGGACCTCGGGGTATGACATCGTCGTGCCGAGCGGGCTGTTCATCCTGCCCATGGCCGAGAACGGGCTGCTCGAGAAGATCAACCTCGACCTCATCCCGAACTTCGCGACGATGAACCCGAACTTCATCCACCGCTCCTTCGACCCGAAGAACGAGTACTCGATCTGCAAGGCCTGGGGAACCACCGGCTTCGTCTACGACAAGACCGTGATCAGTCGCGAGCTGACCAACTGGGCCGACTTCGTCGATGCGGCGCAGAAGGAGGCGTCGGGGAGGACCGCGCTGCTCGACGACCCCGCACCGCTGTGCGGCATCTACTTCTGGTCGCACGACATCGACTGGAACACCACCGAGAAGAAGCACCTCGACGCCTGCGAGAGCTTCCTCACGAAGCAGCTGGCCCCGCACATCACCACCTTCGACTCGGCGCCGGGCGGCCAGATCATCCCGCAGGCCTCGGCCGCACTCGTGCAGTCCTACAGCGGAGACGCGCGCACCGGAATGGCGGCGTCGAAGGATCCGGAGCGCTGGCAGTGGGTGCTCGGCGCTCCCGCCACCGAGCTCTGGATGGACAACTGGGCGATCGCGAAGGGCGCGCCGCACCCCGAGGCCGCGCACGCCTTCATCGACTACATCATCGCCCCCGACGTGCAGCTGGCCCAGGTCGACTACATCGGCTACGACACGGGCGTGCAGGGCACCCAGCAGAAGGCCGACGAGGCCGGATTGGAGCGTCTGGACATGGTGTACTTCGAGGACGCGCAGGTGAAGACCATGCACGAGCAGAAGTTCACGAGCGCGCAGGAGCGGATCGTGTCGATCTGGAACGCGACGAAGGCGGCCGCAGGTGCGTAGGCTCAGGATCCGCTTCGGCCTCGCCCTGCCCGCCTGGGTCTGGCTGCTCATCTTCTTCGTCGTCCCGATCGGCGTCGTCGTGTGGTACAGCTTCGGCTACAAGCCGAGCATCTTCGCGACCAACGCGAACGACAAGCTGTCCTTCGACCGCTACATCGAGGCGCTCTCGCCGACGTTCTTCGCGACGTTCCAGAACACCCTCTGGGTGGGCATCGCCGGCACCGCACTGTGCCTGGTGATCGGAGCGCCGGTGGCGTACTGGATCGCCGTGAAGTGCGCGCCGAGCCGGCGCGGGATGTTCCTCGCGCTCGTCATGGTGCCGTTCTGGACCAACTTCCTGGTGCGCACGATCGGCTGGCAGATCATCCTCGCCCCCGAGGGCTGGCTGTCCCACGCACTGCAGTTCCTCGGGGTGATCCCGGGGCCGCTCGGCATCCTGAACACCCGCGGCGCCGTGCTGCTCGGCGTCGTCTACAACTACCTGCCGCTCATGATCCTGCCGCTGTTCGTGGCGTTCGACCGCGTGAGCGGGCCGCTGCGCGAGGCGAGCAAGGACCTGGGCGCCGGCAGCTGGAGGACGTTCTTCCGCGTGACGATCCCGCTCGCGCAGCCCGGCATCATCGCCGGGGTGCTGCTGGTCTACATCCCGCTCATGGGCGACTACATCACCGCGACCGTGCTCGGCGGGGCCAAGGGCAACATGGTCGGGCAGATCGTGGCCAGCCAGTTCCAGACTGCGCAGAACTGGGCACTGGGATCGGCGATGGCGGTGCTGCTGATCCTCACCATCGCACTGTCGATCGGCATCGCGGGCGCGATCGGCTGGCTCGTCACGATCCCCATCCGCCGCAGCTACCGGCTCACGCTCGAGGAGGCACGATGACCGTCGTCGCAGAACGACCCGCCGAGCAGGCGGATCCGTCGCCGTCCACGACCAGGGCGGGATCCGGTCAGCGCACCAGGGCGCCGCGCAACGTCAGCCGCTGGCTGCTGCCGCTGTGGGCGACCCTCGTGTTCGTCTTCCTGTTCCTGCCGATCGCCGTCGTGATCGTGTACTCCTTCAACGTCGGCCGGCTGTTGATCTCGTGGGACCACTTCGGCTTCGACTCGTTCGCGGCGATCGTCACCAAGCCCGCCGTGCGCGACGCGGTGCTGGTCTCGCTGCGCACCGGCCTGATCGCCGCCGTGCTCGCGACGGCGCTCGGCACCCTCGCCGGCATCGCGATGGCGCGCACGCCCGGCAAGTGGGTGCCGTGGTTCCTCGGCCTGCTGCTGCTGATCTCCGTCACGCCCGAGATCGTGGATGCGGTCGCGCTGCTGCCGTGGGTCGTGTTCCTCGGACAGGATCTGGGGCTGTCGATCTTCAACGACGGCACAGTGCGCCTCGTGATCGGGCAGTCGCTCTTCTCTATCGCGATCGTGTCGTACATCGTGCGGGCGCGCCTGGTGGGACTCGACGCCCGGCTCGAGGAGGCCTCGGCCGATCTCTACGCCAAGCCGCTCACGACGTTCTTCAAGGTCACGCTGCCGCTCGCGATGCCCGCGGTGCTCGCGGGCTTCCTGCTCTCGTTCACCCTCGGCCTGGACAACACGATCGTCTCCGCGTTCGTGCAGGTCTCCGGCACCACGCCGTGGCCGGTCTACGTGCTGAGCGCCCTCCGCAGCGGCCTGCGTCCGGAGATCGCCGCGGTGTCGACGATCATGCTCGTGCTGACGCTCGGAGCGCTGGCGCTCGTGGCGCTGGTCCTGAAGAAGGCGGGCGACTCGGCCGCCGACATCGCCAGGACGATGGCGGGAGGCTGAGCCGGGCGGCTAGCCTCGGCTGCGTGGACGCCTCCGACCTCGCCGCGCTCCGCGGCGGCCTGCTCGCCTTCTGCTATCAGATGCTGGGCTCGCCGTTCGATGCGGAGGACGCCGTGCAGGACGCGCTCGAGCGGGCCTGGAGGGGCCGGGCATCGTATGACCCGGCCAAGGCGGCGCTGTCGACCTGGGTCTACCGCATCGCGCGCAACGTGTGCGTGGACCGGCTCCGCGAGACTCCGCGACGCCCCTTGCCGCGTGACCTGACGGATCCGGGGATCGACGTCGGCGCGCCCCTGGTGCCGGCCCTGGACGTGCCCTGGCTGGTGCCGGCGCCGACCCGCTGGTGGGCGGACTCGGAGCCCGAGCGCGCCGTCGCCGAAGCATCAGGGGTGCGGCTCGCAGTGACCCTCGTACTGCAGGCGCTGCCGCCGAAGCAACGAGGCGTGTTCATCCTGCGCGAGGTGCTCGGGCACACCGCGGCGGAGACGGCCGAGATCCTCGAGACCAGCGTGCCGTCGGTGAACTCAGCGCTGCAGCGGGCGAAGGCTGCCGTCGCGGAGCGCTCCTCGCGTCCTGCTCCGCTGCGCCGGGAGACCGTGGAGCGGTACGCGAGGGCGATCGAGCGGGCCGACGCCGCGGCCCTCGCCGAACTCGTCGCCGACGACGTGCTGTTCGAGATGCCGCCCGTGCCGTACTGGTCGATCGGGCGCGAGACGTACGCCGCGTTCATGGCGCACCTGTTCGAGTGGCAGGGCACCCGCTGGCGGACCAGGCCGATCTCGGCCAACGGGCAGCACGGGTTCCTGCTCCTGCGCGTCGACGACGACGGCGCGCATCCGCATACCGTGCAGCTGTTCGAGGCCGACGCGACCGGCGAGAGGATCGGCCACGTGCTGGTGTACCGGGACGAGGCGCTGTTCACGCTCTTCGAGAGGGACGGCATCGTCGGCGTGTGACGCGTCCGAACGGATTCCGCCCGCACCGATGAGTTCGGAGCCTCGCGTCCGTACACCCCTATGAAGCCCTCCGCGGAGGATCCGCATCGGGGCACGACGCAAGGAGCAGAACATGGCACGCATCATCGTGGCGCAGTTCATCACCCTGGACGGGGTCGTGGAGGATCCCGACGGATCCGACGGCACTCCCTTCGGCGGATGGTGCTTCCGGCACGGCCCCGAGGCGATCTCGGGGGACAAGTTCCACTACGGATCGATCCTGCAGACCGGGATCTTCCTGTTCGGGCGCCGCACCTGGGAGGCGTTCTCGGCCCTGTGGCCCCCGCGCGACGCGACGGATCCGTTCGCCCGCGCGCTGAACGCCGCGGACAAGGCCGTCGTGACGGGCGACGACGTCGACCTGGCGCGGTGGCAGAACTCCCGGCGGGTCGAGGCGGATCCGGTGGGCTGGGCGCGGGAGACGGCCGCGACGCGCGACGTCATCGTCATCGGCAGCGGATCGCTCGTCGAGCGCTTCGTCGACGCGGGGGCGGTCGACGAGTACCGGTTGCGCGTGTTCCCGACGGCGACCGGTGCCGGGCGTCGACTGTTCCCCGGCGGCGCGGCGCTCGATCTCGTGAGCGTCGAGCAGATGGGGCCGACGAGCCTGGTGATCGCGACGCCGTCCGTCCGGGGTCGTTGAGCGCCCTTCGTCTCGCCTTCGGCTCGCTCAGGAACCGCACCCGAAGGGAGCGAGACGAAACGCGACACAGAGGAAAGGGGAGGGCGGTCCCCATCCGCCCTCCCCGAGTCGCGTCCCCAGCGACTACAGAACCGACTCCGCTTCCTTCAGCACCCCGCGCAGGATGCCGGTGATCTCGCGGAACTCCGCCGGGCCGATGGTGAGCGGCGGGGCGAGCTGGATCACGGGGTCGCCGCGGTCATCGGCGCGGCAGTAGAGACCGGCGTCGTAGAGCGCACCGGAGAGGAAGCCGCGCAGCAGGCGCTCCGACTCGTCGTCGTCGAACGTCTCCCGCGTGGCCTTGTCCTTGACCAGCTCGATCCCGAAGAAGTAGCCGTCGCCGCGCACGTCGCCGACGAGCGGCAGGTCGAGCAGGGTCTCCAGCTCCGCGCGGAACAGCGGCGAGTTCTCGCGCACGCGCTCGTTGAGCTTCTCCTCCTCGAAGATGTTCAGGTTCTCCAGGGCGACCGCGGTCGAGACCGGGTGACCGCCGAAGGTGTAGCCATGCGGGAACGACAGATCGCCGTGCGCGAAGGGCTCGTAGATGCGATCGCTCACGATCGCCGCGCCGAGGGGGGAGTAGCCGCTCGTGATGCCCTTGGCGCACGTGATGATGTCGGGCACGTAGCCGTAGGCATCGCAGGCGAACATGTGCCCGATCCGGCCGAACGCGCAGATCACCTCGTCGGAGACCAGCAGCACGTCGTAGCGGTCGCAGATCTCGCGCACGCGCTGGAAGTAGCCGGGAGGCGGGGGGAAGCACCCGCCGGAGTTCTGCACCGGCTCGAGGAAGACCGCAGCGACGGTGTCGGGGCCCTCGAACTGGATCATCTCCTCGATCCGGTCGGCGGCCCAGACGCCGAACGCCTCGGGATCCGTCGGCGCCCCCATCTCGGCGGCGCGGTAGATGTTCGTGTTCGGAACGCGGAAGCCACCGGGGGTGACCGGCTCGAACATCGCCTTCATCGCGGGGATGCCGGTGATCGCGAGCGCCCCCTGGGTCGTGCCGTGATAGGCGATCGCGCGGGAGATGACCTTGTGCTTGGTGGGCTTGCCCTGCAGCTTCCAGTAGTGCTTGGCGAGCTTGAAGGCGGTCTCGACGGCCTCGCCGCCGCCGCTCGTGAAGAAGACGCGGTTCAGATCGCCGGGGGCGTAGCCGGCGAGGCGGTCGGCGAGCTCGATCGCCCCGGGGTGCGCGTACGACCACAGCGGGAAGAACGCCAGCTGCTCCGCCTGCTTCGCCGCGGCCTCGGCGAGGCGGGCGCGGCCGTGGCCCGCGTTGACCACGAACAGGCCGGAGAGCCCGTCGATGTACTGCTTGCCGGTGTCGTCCCAGATGTGGTGCCCCTCACCCCGGACGATGATCGGCACTCCGCTGCGGTCCATCGTGGACTGGCGGGTGAAGTGCATCCAGAGGTGATCGTGTGCTTTCCGTTGCAGATCGGCGCTCATGTTCCGATCTTGTCACTCGAAATCCAAAATGACAACAGATATCGAAGGTTGAGATCCTCGAATCCTGCGGATTCCGAGGTTGGACCCTCAGATCCTCGCGTCCTGGATCCAGGTCTCGCCGAGCGCCAGCAGGGTCGCGTTCGCAGTGAGCAGCGTCAGTCGCTCGGCATCCGCTTGAGCGAGGATCATGCGATCGAACGGATCGTGACGCGTGAGAGCGGGGAAGCGCAGCATGGCCGTGGCGTGCGCCGACGTGAACGGCAGCTCGCGCAGGCCGGCGTCGGAGAATGCGGCGGGGAAGCGGTCGCCGCCGGGAAGGGAGAGCCGGCCGAGCAGGTGCTTGATCATGAGTTCGGAGCTCGACACGGACGAGTGATAGACGACCGCTGCCGCGTCGATGGCCTTGCGTGCCCGATCGCCGAGCCGCCCGTCCGCATGCAGCAACCACAGCAGCGCGTTCGTGTCGAGCAGGATCACTGTGCGGGCTCCTCGGCCCAGTCCGGTCCGTAGAACATCTCCTGGATCTCGGGATCGATGCCGTCGAAGAGCGCGGGATCGGGCAGGGGTTCATCCTTCAACAGCCCGTAGACGATCGTCGTGCGCTCATGGGGGATGAGGTCGACGACCGGCTTCCCGGCGCGAGCGATCGTGATCTGCTCGCCGTCCAGCACCCGCGCGATCAGCGCGGAGAGCTGCGTCTTCGCTTCGTGCACGTTCACCTGGGTCATGACCACAGCTTAGTCCAGTGGACTAAGGAGTAGGCCGGGTGTGGATCGATGCGCAGCGGTTCTGACGCTGATGCAGCTAAAATGCATGCATGACTGTCACGATCACGGTCCGCAACGTTCCCGACGGGGTGCGGGATGAGCTCGCGGCGCGGGCGGCGAAGTCGGGGAGGTCGCTTCAGGAGTATCTGAGCGCCGAGCTCCTGCGTCTCGCCTCGACGCCGAGCGCTCTCGAGGCCGTCGCACAGGCGCGATTGAACACGCAGACCTATCCGTCGTTGAGCATGGGCAACATCGTGGAGGCC
Source organism: Microbacterium azadirachtae (assembly GCF_000956505.1). Lineage (GTDB taxonomy): Bacteria > Actinomycetota > Actinomycetes > Actinomycetales > Microbacteriaceae > Microbacterium > Microbacterium azadirachtae_A. The sequence continues at coordinate 337,305 of NZ_JYIX01000039.1, forward strand.
GTCGGCGATGGCCGGCGCTGAGCGAGAACTGCTCGTCATCGATGCCTCGGCCGTCGTGGCGCTCATCGCGGTCAACGCGGGGGAGACGCGGTGGCTGTCGGAACGGATCGGTGACGCGATGCTCTTCGCGCCGTCCCTCCTGCTCACCGAGGTCGACGGCGCGTTGCGGGGGCTCGAGCTCGGCCGCAAGCTCTCGACTCCGCAGGTGGTGGCGTCGCGATGGCACGCCCGCCGGTTGCCGATCGAGTTCTGGCCCGGCGAGGCGATCGCGGAGCGCGCGTGGGAGCTGCGCACCGACCTGACGATCTACGACGCGAGCTATGTCGCGCTCAGCGAACGTCTCGGCGCCGTTCTGCTCACCGGTGACCGACGGATCGCCAACGCCGGTGTCGCGCGGTGTCCGGTCGAGGTCGTCGATCTGGGGCGGTGACGCTCAGGGCAGCGGGACGACCTCGGTGTCCGGCATCGGTGCGGCGTCGCGTCCGCGCAGGTCGGGGAAGTGCCGCACGAACACCACCGAGACGATCAGGGCCACGGCGGCGAAGCATGCGGCGGCGAGGTAGGCGCCGGTAGGGCTGTGCATGCTGTCGATGAGGAAGCCGGCGATCGCGGATCCGGCGGCCGCGCCGATCAGCTGTCCGGTGCCCGCCCACCCGAAGGCCTCAGCCGTCTCCGAGAACTTCACGCTCGCCGACGTGATCGCGAACAGCACCGCGAGCGCGGGGGCGATCCCGATGCCGGCGGCGAGCAGCGTGCCGCCGAGCCAGAACACGTTGAGCGACAGCATCGTGAGGGCGAGTCCGACGGCCACGATCGTCAGGCGCCGAGCCATCGCCCACGGCCCCATCGGCACGCGACCGGAGGCCAGGCCGCCCACCAGGCTTCCCACGGAGAACACGGCGAGCACGAGGCCCGCCTCCAAGCCGCCGTGGTCGAAGGTCTTCACCACGCCCACCTCGACGGCGGCGCAGGCGCCGATGAGCAGGAAGCCGGTGACCGTGGCGAGCATCACCGGAGGCTTCAGCACGACCGCTCCGAACCCGCGGCGGCTGCGGGGGATGCGCACCCGGCCGACCTCGGGGGAGAGGATGAACCACGCGCCGCCGCCCACGAGGACCGCGGCGACGAGCAGCAGGCCCTGCACGGTGCCGACCTGCGTCGAGACGATCGTGATGACGACCGGCGCCACGATCCAGATGATCTCCTGCAGGGACGCGTCCAGCGAGAACAGCGGCGTGAGCTGCGAGGAGTTGACGAGCTTGGGGTAGATGGTGCGCGCGGCCGACTGGATCGGAGGGGTGGAGAGTCCCGCGATCAGTCCGAGCACCACGTAGCCGGCGAGCGGCAGGAAGGAGAAGAAGGCCAGGCCGAGGAATGACAATACGCAGATCGAGAGGGTCAGCGTCAGCACGGGGCGCATGCCCCAGCGGCCCATCCAGCGGCTGGTGACGGGCCCGGACACGGCCTGCCCGATCGAGGACGCGGCCAGCACCAGACCCGCCGCGCCGTAGGAGCCCGTCGCGTGCTGCACATGCAGGAGGATCGCGAGACTCGCCATGCCGTTCGGGAACCGCGCCGTCAGCTGCGCGGCGATGATCCGTCCGACGCCCGGTACGCGCAGAAGCTCCTTGTATCCCGATCCGGCCACGGATCAACGCTACAGGTCGCGCGGCATCGGCAGCAGGGTCTCGCACGGTCCGGGCGCGGCGTCGCGAGGGCGCGTACGCGACACGCCGACGACACGCCGGAGGGCGATTTCCACAGGCTGAGGAATGTCCGTGGCCCCTCCTAGCGTCGGATCTGTGGAGGGATCCGGACGGGGTCTCGCGGAGCCGCGGGAAATCGCGGTTCGGGGGTGCTCCCGGGCCGCCGCCGACTGTGGACAAAGCCGTGGAGAACCTGTGGTGAATCGGTGGAATACGGTGGAAAACTACACAGTTGTAACTACTAGCCCTAGTGGTCGACCCGAATGTCCGCACCTATATGTAGTATTGAACTCCCGGCAGGGCCACCTGCCCGAAGCCGGGTTCTGAGGGGAAGAAGAGGCGCAATACATGTCCATCACGGTCTACACCAAGCCCTCCTGCGTGCAGTGCAACGCGACCTACCGCGCACTCGACGCGAAGGGCATCGAGTACGAGATCCACGACGTCTCCGAGGACGCTGCGGCGCTCGAGCACGTGAAGTCGCTCGGCTATCTGCAGGCTCCCGTCGTCGTCACCGACGAGGACCACTGGTCGGGCTTCCGTCCCGACAAGATCGACGAGCTCGCCGCTCGCCTGGCTTAACTCCCGAGGGGGCGATCTCATGAACGCCGCCACCGCGACCGCCGCGCCGCTGCTGGTCTACTTCTCGAGCATCTCGGGCAACACTGCCCGGTTCGTCGAGAAGCTGGGCCTTCCGGCACGGCGGATCCCGCTGCACAGCACGGAGGAGCCGCTCGTCGTCGATGAGCCGTTCGTGCTGGTCACGCCGACCTATGGCGGCGGGCAGGGTCGAGGCGTCGAGAAGGGCGCCGTACCCAAGCAGGTCATCCGGTTCCTCAACGACGAGCGCAACCGGCGTCACATCCGCGGAGTGATCTCCGCAGGCAATACCAACTTCGGCGACGCGTTCTGCGCCGCCGGTGACATCATCAGCCGCAAGTGCCACGTGCCCCACTTGTACCGGCTCGAAATCTACGGCACACAGGACGACGTCGATCGGGTGACCGACGGATTGGATCAATGGTGGAAGCAGCACTGAAGGACACGGCGCCGGTGAAGAGCGAGATCGCGTTCAAGGCCAACGCGGCGTACGAGGGGCTCGACTATCACGCCCTCAACGCGATGCTGAACCTGTACGACGCGGACGGCAAGATCCAGTTCGATGCGGACAAGCGCGCGGCGCGGGAGTACTTCCTGCAGCACGTGAACCAGAACACGGTGTTCTTCCACTCGCTCAAGGAGCGCTTGGACTACCTCGTGGAGAAGGAGTACTACGAGGGCGCCGTGCTGGACGCGTACTCGTTCGAGTTCATCCAGAAGCTCAACGACCTCGCCTACTCGATGAAGTTCCGCTTCGAGACGTTCCTCGGCGCGTTCAAGTACTACACGAGCTACACGCTGAAGACCTTCGACGGCAAGCGCTACCTGGAGCGCTTCGAGGACCGCGTCGTGATGACCGCCCTCGCCCTGGCCGACGGTGATGAGGACCTCGCCGTGAACCTGGTCGAGGAGATCATCTCGGGCCGCTTCCAGCCCGCCACCCCGACCTTCCTCAACGCCGGCAAGGCGCAGCGCGGCGAGCTCGTCAGCTGCTTCCTGCTGCGCATCGAGGACAACATGGAGTCGATCGCCCGCGGCATCAACTCCGCCCTGCAGCTGTCCAAGCGCGGCGGCGGCGTGGCGCTGCTGCTCTCGAACATCCGCGAGTCGGGTGCCCCGATCAAGCAGATCGAGAACCAGTCCTCCGGCATCATCCCCGTGATGAAGCTCCTCGAAGACTCCTTCTCGTACGCGAACCAGCTGGGCGCGCGTCAGGGCGCCGGTGCGGTGTACCTGAACGCGCACCACCCCGACATCATGCGGTTCCTCGACACCAAGCGCGAGAACGCCGACGAGAAGATCCGCATCAAGACGCTGTCGCTGGGCGTCGTCGTGCCGGACATCACGTTCGAGCTGGCGAAGAACGGCGAGGACATGTACCTGTTCTCCCCGTACGACGTCGAGCGCGTCTACGGCGTGCCGTTCGGCGACATCTCGGTCACCGAGAAGTACCGCGAGATGGTCGACGACCCGCGCATCAAGAAGACCAAGATCAACGCGCGCGAGTTCTTCCAGACCCTCGCCGAGATCCAGTTCGAGTCGGGCTACCCGTACATCATGTTCGAGGACACGGTGAACAAGGCCAACCCGATCAAGGGCCGGATCAACATGTCCAACCTGTGCAGCGAGATCCTGCAGGTGAACACGCCGACGACTTACAACGAGGACCTCTCGTACGGCCAGATCGGCAAGGACATCTCCTGCAACCTCGGCTCGATGAACATCGCGCTGTCGATGGACGCCGACGACCTCGGGCAGACCGTCGAGACGGCGATCCGCGCCCTCACCGCGGTGAGCAACCAGAGCCACATCGGCTCGGTGCGCTCGATCGAGGATGGCAACGACCGCTCGCACGCGATCGGCCTTGGACAGATGAACCTGCACGGCTACCTCGCTCGTGAGCGGGTGTTCTACGGCTCCGAAGAGGGCATCGACTTCACGAACATCTACTTCTACACGGTGCTGTTCCACGCGCTGCGTGCGTCGAACAAGCTGGCGATCGAGCGCGGTGTCGCCTTCGACGGCTTCGCCGACTCGACCTACGCGTCCGGCGCGTTCTTCGACAAGTACATCGACCAGGAGTGGGTGCCCGCGACGGAGAAGGTCGTCGAGCTGTTCGCCGGCCAGCGCATCCCGACGCAGGACGACTGGCGCGAGCTGAAGGCCTCCATCCAGGAGCACGGCATCTACAACCAGAACCTGCAGGCCGTGCCGCCGACCGGATCCATCTCGTACATCAACAACTCGACGAGCTCGATCCACCCGATCGCGTCGAAGATCGAGATCCGCAAGGAAGGCAAGCTCGGTCGCGTCTACTACCCGGCCGCGTTCATGACGAACGACAACCTGGAGTACTACCAGGACGCGTACGAGATCGGCTACGAGAAGGTCATCGACACGTACGCCGCCGCGACGCAGCACGTGGACCAGGGCCTGTCGCTCACGCTGTTCTTCAAGGACACCGCCACCACGCGCGACATCAACAAGGCTCAGATCTACGCCTGGCGCAAGGGCATCAAGACGATCTACTACATCCGTCTGCGTCAGATGGCCCTCGAGGGGACCGACATGACCGAGTGCGTCAGCTGCATGCTGTGAGAACCCGCGTTTCGTCTCGCTCAACGACCGAAGTAGGAATGAAATGACTCCCGAACCGCTCAAGCTGGTCGACCGCGTGCAGGCGATCAACTGGAACCGCATCCAGGACGACAAGGACCTCGAGGTCTGGAACCGTCTGGTGAACAACTTCTGGCTGCCCGAGAAGGTGCCGCTGTCGAACGACATCCAGTCGTGGAACACGCTCACCCCCGAGGAGCAGACGCTCACCATGCGCGTGTTCACCGGCCTGACGCTCCTGGACACGATCCAGGGCACCGTCGGCGCGGTGTCGCTCATCCCCGATGCGATCACTCCGCACGAGGAGGCCGTCTACACGAACATCGCGTTCATGGAGTCGGTGCACGCGAAGAGCTACTCCTCGATCTTCTCGACGCTGTGCTCGACGAAGGAGATCGACGAGGCGTTCCGCTGGTCCGTGGAGAACCCGAACCTTCAGAAGAAGGCTCAGATCGTCATGGACTACTACCGCGGGGACGAGCCGCTCAAGCGCAAGGTCGCCTCGACCCTGCTGGAGAGCTTCCTGTTCTACTCGGGCTTCTACCTGCCGATGCACTGGTCGTCGCGGGCGAAGCTCACCAACACGGCCGACCTCATCCGCCTCATCATCCGTGATGAGGCCGTGCACGGGTACTACATCGGCTACAAGTTCCAGCGCGGCCTCGAGACGCTCGACCAGGCCAAGAAGGACGAGCTGAAGGACTACACGTTCTCGCTGCTCTACGAGCTCTACGACAACGAGGTGCAGTACACGCAGGACCTGTACGACGGCGTCGGTCTCACCGAGGACGTCAAGCGCTTCCTGCACTACAACGCGAACAAGGCGCTCATGAACCTCGGCTACGAAGCGATGTTCCCCGCGACCGTGACGAACGTGAACCCGGCGATCCTGTCGGCGCTCTCGCCGAACGCCGACGAGAACCACGACTTCTTCTCGGGATCCGGATCCTCCTACGTCATCGGCAAGGCCGAGGCCACCGAGGACGAGGACTGGGAGTTCTGAGTCGCAGGTAGGTTCGTCTGGCATCGACCACAAGCGATGCTCTGACGTGAAGGGCCGCGGGATCATTCGATCCCGTGGCCCTTCTCGTCGTACCGACGCCTTCCCCATATCCCGCGTTTCTTCACGGCACAATAACTATCAACTATGATACGAACGTGAAGCAAAGAAGATATGTGGTCCGATTGCTCGCCGTGGCGATCACGATCGTCGCCGTCGTCGGGCTCCTGGTCGGTGTGTCGCTGATCGGTAACAGCTTCCGCTTCTCACAGACCGCCGTCACCATCCCGGGCCCTGACGGCGATCTTGCGGGCGTTCTGACGGTCCCGACCGGAGTCGAGTCACGAGGTGTGGTCGTCATGGTGCACGGTGATGGCGCGGTCGAGGCGTCGCAGGGCGGCCTCTACGATCCGTGGTTCGAGGGCGCGGCGGATGCCGGGTTCGCCACCCTGTCGTGGAGCAAGCCGGGTGTCGGCGAGTCGGAAGGCAACTGGCTGTCGCAGTCGATGGACGATCGGGCCGCCGAGGTCTCCGCGGCGATCGAGTGGGCGATCGGGGCAGTCGACGTTCCGACCGACGCGATCGTGCTCTGGGGTGCAAGCCAGGCCGGATGGGTCGTGCCGAAGGTCGTCCGCGCCCGCGACGACATCGATGCGGTCGTGGCGGTGGGGCCCGCCATCAACTGGCTCCGACAGGGACGCTTCAACCTCCTCTCCGAGCTCGAGCGAGAAGGTGTCAGTGCGGAAGAGCGAAGGGTCGCCGTCGAAGAGAGCGACAAGACGCGCGAACTGCTCGAGCGCGGCGCCGCATACAGCGTCTACCGCACGACGACGGCGGATCCGGAAGCGATGTCGGAGGATCGCTGGGACTTCGTCCTGCGAAACCATGGTGCAGATGCGACCGCAGACCTCGCCGCGTCCGCATCCCAGAAGCTTCCCGTGCTCCTCATGGTGGGAAACGCGGATCGGAACGTCGACGTCGCCGAGACGGAACGCGTCTACGGCTTGATCTTCGGGTCCTCCCTCATCGTCCGCCATGTCGACGGGGCGCATTCGCTCGCGCGGTCGATCGTCGAGGACAACGAGGTCATCGGCACGATCACCGCGGTCCTCTGGCCGCGGGCGCTACTCGGCGCAGGAGTCATCGACGACTACACGTCGTTCCTCTCCGCTGTCGCGCGCTGATCCCTTGTCGCGATCCTTCTCGTTTCGATGGCGATGAGCATCCGGGCGGACGGCCGATTCGCCGGGTGACTAGTCGGCGGGGTAGGCCGCGAAGAGGGATAGGCCGGGATTGCGCCTCCGGTGCTGTGCCCAGGAGTCGCGGAACTCCCCTCGCAGTCGAGTGGGCGGCCAATCGGGCGGACGCAGCTCGGGTGGAAGCAGCGGATCGCGTTCGAGAGCATCGGTGAACGCCTCGGCGAGAGCGAGGGCCGTCGCGGTCTCCTTCGCGGGATCGGCGGGATCGGCGTTCAGTCGCTCCGCGGCGTGCAGCGCCTCCGCGAGAGGGGCGTATGCATCGAGGAGGGGCTTCGCGGGCCAGAGGGTCTCGGCGGTGGCAAGGGGATCACCGAATCCCGCACCGCCGAGATGAACGACTTCCGCCGTGATGAGATATCGCGCGAGGGTCGTCGTCGCCGTCTCGTGGGCGAGGCTCGAGGCGAGGTCGTGCGGGCTGATGTAGACGCCGGGGGCGAGCGGCGCCGCACCGAGGCGGAGTAGTGCGTTGCGGAGGCCGTCCCGTTCCGACCGGTTTCGCTCGGGTATTGAGAAGGTGTACAGACGCCAGCGCCCGTCCCACGGTGCGTCACCGGCATCCTGCGCGTAGGCGAGTGCGATGTACCCGACGTTCGCGTCCTCCCGTGCACGCGTGGAGTCGGTGAGGACGAGGCGCCCCTTGCGCCCGCGCCCCTCCTGCCGGAGATACCCCGTCGCCTCGAGGCGACGGATGGCGAGACGGACAGGCTGATCCGCGAGTCCGGCCGCCAGGGCCACGTCATAGACGTAAGCGAGCTCGGCGACCCCGTTCTCGTCGAAGCATGCCTCGATGACGACCCGCGGTGAGACACGGATGTCGCTCATGTCAGGACCTCTTCCCCTCGAGCGATAGGACCATCTCGGTCGCGGTGCGGAATCCGTAGAGCCTGCGGAGCGGGCCGATCGATGCGGAACCTTCCGCGACGTAGCCGAGCCGCTGATAGAGATCCCGCGCCCGAGGGTTGGTATCGACGACGCTCAGCCGCACGGCGTCCATCCTCTCATCGCGTGCGAGCCGACGTACGTGCGCGAGCAGTGCGGTTCCGACGCCGAGACCACGGGCCTCGGGCGCGACCGAGATCCCGTCGAGCAGCAGGCTCCCAGGATGCGCGCGCCGCTCGAGGACGCCGAGCAGCAGCGCACGGACCGGTGCGGTGAAGGTTGAGTATCGCGCACGTAGTTCTGCAAAGGAGAACCCGACGGCGGCGCGACCCCGAAGGGCGAACCCGACGGCCCCGATGACGGTGCCGTCCGCATGTGCGCAGACGACGCGGTCGTCTGCCAGCTGCGACTCGAGGTAGGGGATGGCTCGCCGCTCGTCGCTCAGCGCCGGGCGCAGTTTCTGGTGGAACGCCTGCCAGTACAGCCGGGCGACGCGGGGTCGCTGTCCGCGGGGGATTCCTGCAGTGATGGCGACATCAGAGAGCTCCATCGGCAAAGTCTATCAAGTCATACACGAGCGTAGTTCAAACGGTAGATTCTCCTACGCGGCGGACGCCTCGAAAGCGTGACATGGGTGGGGCCGCGCGGAGCCGATGTCGGTTTCGTTGGCTAGCGTTGACGCCGTGAACACGTTCAAAGGGCAACGCTGGGCCGTTACGGGCGCCGCAGGAACTATCGGGCGGGCCCTTCGTGAGTCTCTGCCCGACACTGACCTCGTGTCGATCGATATCGCGGAGGTCGCACCTGTCTCAGCGTCGGATCGTCCCGTCCAGTGCGATGTTCGCGATCTCGCCGCACTGGAGGCCGCCTTCGCCGGCTGTGCGGGTGTCGTGCATCTGGGTGGCGTCCCCGATGAGGCGGACTTTCACGAGCTCGCAGAGATCAACATTGTGGGGACCTATCACGTACTCGAGGCCGCGCGACGCGCCGGGGTCGGGCGAGTGGTCTTCGCCAGCAGCAACCGTGTGACCGGTTTCTACAGCACCGACACGATCGTCGACGAGAGCATGCCCCCTCGACCGGACGGATTCTATGGGGCGTCGAAGGTCGCCAGCGAAGCACTGTGTCGTCTCTATTCGGATAAGTTCGGTCTCAGCACCATTGTCATGCGGATTGGGAGCTGCGAACCAGCGCCAACATCCGCGCGAGAGCTGCGCACCTGGCTCAGCCCGGGCGACGCCCTCCGTGCGTTCGAAGCGGCGATGACCGCTTCCCAACAGCACGCCACCTTCTACGCGGTCTCCCGGAACACGCAGCATTGGTGGAGTCTGACGTCGGGTGAGGTGGTCGGCTACGCACCGGTCGACGACGCGGCAGAGCATGGCGTCCACGGCGAGCTTCCCGCGGGGCAGTCGCAGGGCGGGGCTTACGCCAACGTCGAGTACTCATTGGACCGCATGCGCACTCCCTGACGATAGAGACCCGATCGCCACCTCAAAGTCCTCGGTGTGCTGGCTCTGAGAACCAGCACACTCAACTGCACTGAGAGCAGTCGTGCGCACGGGGCGTTTCTGGTTCTACTGGATGGGCAGAACCTTGTACGTGGTTCGAACGAACCCGTCGGCTTCGACGTGCGAACCGCGGACGATCAGGTCAGCGTGGTCGCCCTCGCCGAACAGGCGGATCCCGCCCCCGATGACGATCGGGGCGACCGACACGGTCAGCTCGTCGAGCAGCCCCGCGGCCATGAACTCCCGTACGGTTCGCCCGCCGTCGATGTACACCTGGTCGGCGCCGTCGCTGTCGAGCGTCGTCGCCGCCTCCTCGACGGAGCGCACGACCTTCACGCCCCGAGTGCCCACGGGAAGTGTGCTGCTCAGCACTACCACTCGCTTGCCGTCGTAAGGCCAGTGCCCGAAGGTCAGCACCTTCTCATAGGTCGCCCGACCCATGACCAGCGCGTCGACCTCAGGGAAGAAGGTCTCCCACACGAGCGCCGGGTGGTCGGCTGAGGTCACGGTGTGCAGCCCTCGGCCGCGCGGGGCCTCGAGGAATGACAGGTCGCCTCCCGGTGCGGCGATGAATCCGTCGAGACTCATACCGAGGAACGCGCGTCCTCGCCAGGTGCGTGAAGCAGTCATGTTTTCAGAACTCCCAGAAGTAGTCGATGGTGGCGTCGGGTGTCGAGAGGCGTGCGCGGCGAGTGGCGGATCGCTGCGCCGGGCCGAGGTCGGCGGCGCTCTGGGCGGCGCTCAGGCGCCCTCCCAGGGGTAGCCGTGCTTCTGGAAGGCCGCCGTGATGCGGTGCTTGCCCCCCTCGACGTCGTCGTCGAACAGGACCCGGCCCTCCGGCGATTCGATGCGGACTTTGCCGCCGTGGCGGAACACCCCTCCGACCTGGTCGCGAGAGATCAGCCGGGAGTCATCGCCCTCGGTGATCGTGATCTGAGTGTCGCTGATTCTCAGTCTCGCACTCTGATAGGTGATGACGAAGGCGATGACGATGCCGATGATTCCGAGGATCGCCGGGCGGCCGATGACCATGATCGGCGCATCGAAGGAACCCAGGAACTTGAGCTGGTCGATGAAGGGGATCGGCCAACTGGCGATGTTCTGCAGGAGCCACGGCAAGGCCAGGCCAAGGCTGACGCCCAGCGCTGCGCAGACGACCCAGATCACGATCTTCGTGTCGAGGGTCATCCGCAGCTCAGTCTCGTCGGTGGGGGTGGTCGCGCTCATGTTCTGATGATACTCAAAACGATCGTGTGGGGAACGAGAGATAGGTGCCCATCGACTCCGGCGATCCCGCGGTGAGCGCCGGCGTCTTCCCTGCGATGAGCGAGTGCACCGGCGACGTGCACGAGGACGGCCGCTGACGAGCCCGGTCCGCACTCGGCGTGAAAGGCCCGGAACTGCGTGCGCCGCAGCTCCGAGCCTTTTCCATGCTGCCGGGCTCAGCCGGCGTGGTCGTCCGCGGCGACGTCGAGGATCCAGGTCACGCCGAAGCCGTCGGTCAGCATGCCGAAACCACGGCTCCACGCCGAAGCGGCGAGCGGCTCGATGACCGACGCTCCCGCGGAGAGCTTGTCCCAGTACGTCTGCGCCTCCTCCAGCGCCGTGCTGCGCACGGAAACGAAGAACGGCTGGTCGGTGAGGGTCACGCCGTTCTCGCGTCGGGTCGACCCGCCGGGGGTAGGGCCGGCGGAGGCCCCGAGGATGTCGTAGGCCATCACCCGGAACCCGTCCTCGGATTCGAGCTGCCCGAAGACGACCCTGTCGGTGCCGGGGGCGTCCTTCGGCATTCCGACGTCGCCGTACGTGGCGATGCTGACCGCGCCGCCGAACACGGACTGGTAGAACTCCAGCGCCTGGCGCGCGTCGCCGCGGAAGTTGAGGTGAGTGGTGGTGGTGATGCTCATGAGTGCTCCTTGATCGGGCGGCGCCCGGGCTTCCCAGACGTGCACCAGCCTCACAGGCGTATAGGTCAGTTCTTGTCCTAGATGGAAAGTAGTCTTCCCACATGGCCGCCCCCACCTCACGCCTGCTCAGCCTGCTGTCGCTCTTGCAGACCAGGCGCGACTGGCCGGGCTCGACGCTGGCCGAACGTCTGGAGGTCAGTCATCGCACGATCCGCCGCGACATCGACCGGCTCCGGGAGATGGGATACCGGATCCAGGCGGCGATGGGCCCGGACGGCGGATACCGCCTGGATGCCGGCAGCGAACTCCCGCCGCTGCTCTTCGACGACGAGCAGGTCGTCGCACTCGCCGTGGCACTGCAATCGGCGACGGCCTCCGGAGTCGGCATCGAAGAGGCTTCGCTGCGCGCGTTGACCACGATCCGTCAGGTGATGCCTTCTCGGCTTCGGCACCGACTCGACGCTCTGACCTTCACCGCGGTCCCGGCGCGCCCCGGCGACGCGGCGCCGGACTCGGTCTCGCCGGATGTCCTGATCGCGCTGTCCGCGGCGGTGCGCGCTCGTGAGGTGCTCCGCTTCGGCTACGCGAGCCCCGACCCTCGGGGGGACGACGACCTGTTGCCTCCAAGACGGGTGGAGCCGCAGCACCTCGTGACCGCCCAAGGGCGCTGGTACCTCGTCGCCTGGGACTTCGACAGGGACGACTGGCGGCTCTTCTGCGCCGATCGCATCACGCCGCGTACTCCGACGGGACCGCGGTTCACGCCCAGGGAGGTGCCGGGCGGCGATGTCGCCGCGTACGTCTCGGCACGATTCAAGGGCTCGGACGCGGCCGACCGCTGGCCATGCTCCGGCAAAGTCGTCCTGTCACTGCCGGCCCGGGACGTGCTGCCGTTCGCCGGGGACGGGATCGTCGAGGATCTCGGCCCTACGCGCTGCTCTCTCGAGATCGGATCCTGGTCCTGGGTTGCGCTCGCCGCCTCCCTCAACCGATTCGACACCGACATCGACGTCATCCGCCCGCCCGAACTCGCGGAGGCCTTCGGCGTCCTGGCGACACGGAATGCGGCGACGGCCAAGGGAGAGGGATGACCCGAACGGGGAAAGCTCGGTATCGACGGTTCGCCAGCCGCGTTCCTCCGCGAGCACGCGGGGGTCGGCATGACGGCTGAGCACGCCGCGCGGGCCCACTTCCGCCGAGGCCCCCTCGCAGCACCGAGGCCCCCTCGCAGTTACGCAACTGCAAGGGGGCTTCGGTGCTCAGAGGGGGCCTCGACGTCCACGCCCACCGCTCCGATGAAACGCTCAGCGAGCAACCAATATTCTGGTTGTTCACTGTGGCGCAGCGCTGGGGAGTGCTGTGCCCGCTGGAGGTGCAGAGGGGTCATCGTTCTGGTTCGGGACCAGGACGATGAACTCTTCTCCATACCTCCGTCTCAGCCGTTGCGAAGGCGCCCACTGATAGCGTCGCCTGACGGCCGGCGAGGGGAGACACGTGACGGACGATCACACCCTCGGACTGACGCTGAGCGGCGGCGGCGCGTACGGCGCGGCGCAGGCCGGAGTGCTGCAGGTGCTCGACGAGCGCGGCATCCGCCCCGGGATCGTCGCCGGGACGAGCGCCGGCGCTCTCCTCGGCGCCGCCTACGCCGCGGGCTTCGGAGCCGACGCGATCGAGCATGCGGTGCGCGGGTTCCGCTGGGGGGCGATCGCCCGCTGGTCGCTGCGCCCGAGGTGGGGGCTGCTCGACACGCATGCGGTGACCGACGCGATCCGTCGGATCCTCGGCCACGACCCCCTCATCGAGGACCTTCCGCGGCGCTTCGGCGCCTACGCCACCGACCTGCGCACGCGTCGCGGCGTGATCCTGGACCGCGGACCGCTCAGCACGGCCCTCCGCGCCACGGTCGCCGTCCCCGGCGTGCTGCCGCCCGTCCGTCGCGACGGCGCCCTGCTCGCCGACGGCGGCATGGTCGACAACGTCCCGGACTCCGTGACCCGTGCGCTCGGCGCGGAGCGGACGATCGTCGTCCGGCTGCACGCCAAGTGGGAGAACGTGCGGATGATGCGCACCGTCACCGCCACGGCCGACCTCGTGGCCGACCCGACCGTGATCCTCATCCAGCCGGAGATGGATCGCATGGCGCAATGGGTGATGAAGGACGTACCGAGGCTCATCGCGGAGGGGCGTCGGGCGGCTGAGGAAGCCCTGGACGCCGCGGATCGCGACGGCCGTCTCCTGTCCATCGCCTAGGCATCGCCTCGTCCGCCTTTCGGGGGGTCTCTTGAGGGTGCTTTCGAGGTGGATGCACAGCGGCTCATGCCCCTCCGCGCATATGGGAGCGCGTAGCGTGGGTCCCAGCGATCGGCGTCCGCCCTTGGCTCCAGCTCCGGCCTCTGCCGGACCCAGGGAAAGCGCTCATCGATGTCATCCGTACACACCGAAACCCCCTCGCGCCTGGGCCCCGTCCGGCAAACCTACGCGCGCCAGGAGGACTTCCCGCACGTCGCCCGCGCGTTCGTCGAGGTTTCTCGAGTCGTGCGTGAGACAGGCTTGATGCAGCGCACCCCGAGGTTCTACATCCTCGTCGCCTCGGCGGTCGCGCTCGCGTTCGGTGGAGCGATCACAGGATTCGTCCTGCTGGGGGACAGCTGGTTCCAGCTGCTCATCGCCGCGGCCTTCGGGATCCTCTTCACGCAGGTCGCATTCCTCGCGCATGAGGCCGCGCACCGGCAGATCCTCTCCTCCGGGCCGGCGAACGACCGTCTCGCGCGCATCCTGGCGGCAGGTGTCGTCGGGATCAGCTACTCGTGGTGGGACTCGAAGCACAGCCGCCACCACGCGAACCCCAACCGCGTCGGGAAGGATCCCGACATCGAAGTCGACACCATCTCTTTCCTGGAGGAGGATGCGGCGCAGTCGCGGGGCCTGATCCGGATGATCACCCGCCGGCAGGGCTGGTTCTTCTTCCCGCTGCTGACCCTCGAGGGAATGAACCTGCACTACCTCGGCATCAAGCATCTCGTCGGCCGTGCGCCGGTGAAGGGCCGTTGGACGGAGATCGGCTTGATCGTTGCGCGCTTCACGATCGTCCTGACGCCGATCTTCCTGGTGCTCCCGCTCGGCAAGGCCGCCGCGTTCCTGGGTGTCATGCTCGCGGTCTTCGGCGTCTACATGGGCGCGTCGTTCGCTCCGAATCACAAGGGTATGGCTGTGATCGCACCTGACGCGCGTCTCGACTTCTTCTCCAAGCAGGTCTACACGTCGCGCAACATCCGCGGCGGATGGTGGGCCACCTGGCTCATGGGCGGTCTGAACTACCAGGTCGAGCACCACCTCTTCCCGAACATGTCCCGGATGCACCTTTCCCGCGCCAGCGAGATCGTGCGCGAGTTCTGCGCCACGCACGACATCGCCTACACGGAGACGTCCCTGTGGCAGTCCTACGCGATCGTCATCGACTATCTCAACCGGGTGGGCCTCGCCGCGCGGGATCCGTTCGACTGCCCCATGGTCGGGCAGTACCGGCGCGCCTGATCCCGGCGCCTCGGGCCCGATCGCGGCGGCAGCGGCGGTGTGATCCGGCGTCTTCGCGGAATGACGCTCAGGCGAGTTCCGCGAAGAGCGCCATCGCCTCAGGGCCCATCTCGACCTGGGTCAGGATCACCCGGAACGAGCCGTCGAGGTCGATGTACAGATCGGTTCCCAGCCCGCCGGACCATCCGTAGCGGCCCTGGTGCGGCCCCGCCGTCTGCACGGCGACGCCGTATCCCCAGCCCATGCTGTCCCAGAACCCGGGGAAGAAGCTGTCAGGCGTCTTGAGGTGCGCCGGCACGCGGTCCGTCCGCATCTGCTCGAGCAGCGCGGGCTGCACGATGACCCGGTCGCCCACCCGGCCGCCGGAGGCCAGCATCCGTGCGAAGGCCGCATAGTCCGATGCCGTCGAGACCAGCTCGGCGTGGTTCAGGTCGAACGGCGCCGGGGCCACGTAGAAGCCGTCGCCGGCGGGTTCCATCTCGACAAGGGCTCCGGCGCCGTCGTGGCGGTACGCGGCCGGGAGGCGATGCGCGTTCTGCCGCGGGACGGTGTGCCCCGTGTCGGTCATGCCGAGGGGGTCGAAGATCTCGTCGGCGAGGAGGTCGGGCAGGGGACGGTCGGCGATGCGACCGAGGAGGATTCCGAGGATCCCGAAGGAGTGGTGGTATCGCCATCCCGCGCCGGGCTGGAACATCAGCGGGAGATCGGCGAGGGCGTCGAGCCAGTCCTGGGCGCCGAGCTCGACAGGATCCTGGCCCGCCTGAGTGCGGTTGCGCACCATCGCATCCTGCAGTGGCCCGGGGGCTGTCGTCATGCCGTAGCCGGAGGTGTTCGTCAGCAGGTGACGGACCGTGATCGGCGCCTCCGCCGGCACGACATCGTCGAGCGCCGATTGCGGGGTGCGCAGGACGCGGCGATCGGCGAGCTCCGGCATCCACTGCTGCACCGGCGCGTCCAAGTCGAGCCGGCCGTCCTGCACCAGGCGCAGCGTCGCGACGGCGAGCACGGGCTTCGTCATCGACTGGATGCGCACGATCGCGTCGGGCTGAAGGTCGCCGGAGGAGAAGATCTCGAGCCGTCCCGCGGCGTCGCCGTCCGCGACCACGATCCCGGGAGCGGTGCCGTTCGCGACGTGCCTGTCGAGGATCTCCTGCAACTCCGTCGTCATCGTCCGGCTCCTTCGCGTCCGCGGGCGTCGTGGTACGGGGTGGCCCCGGCCCACTCTAAGCGGAGGTCCGGCGCGATCGCGCTCCACGCCGCCCGATCGGTCTCGGAGACCGGTTGTCAAGCCCCATGGATCTCCGCGGAATCCGGCCTAACGTCATCCCGTACGGCATCCAGCTACCGAACGGAGGCACTCCTCATGGGCATCGGAACCGGCATCGTCCTCTTCGTCATCGGCGCGATCCTCGAGTTCGCGCTCAACGTCCAGGTCTCCTGGATCGACTTGCACCTGGTCGGCTACATCCTCATGATCGCCGGGGCGGTCGTCTTCCTGCTGAGCCTGATCCTGCTGCTCGTGCGGCGCGGTCGCCGCACCGGGCCGACGAGCGACGAGGATCTGCTCTGATAGCCCGCTGAGTCAGCGGCGCTGCTCGCGGTAGTAGGCGAGCAGCGCGCGGGTGGAGGGATCCTGCGCGGCGATCGCATCCTGATCGCCTTCGATCGCGGGCGCGATCTGCAGGGCGAGCTGCTTGCCGAGTTCGACGCCCCACTGGTCGAACGAGTTGATCCCCCAGATCGCTCCCTGCGTGAAGGTGATGTGCTCGTACAGGGCGATCAGCTGACCGAGCACGGCCGGCGTCAGCGCAGGGGCGAAGATCGAGGTCGTCGGGCGGTTGCCGGCGAAGGTCCTCGCCGCCACGAGCGCGCCGGTCGTGCCCTCGGCCTCGACCTCCTCCGCGGTCTTGCCGAAGGCGAGCGCCTTGGTCTGCGCGAGGAAGTTCGCGAGGAACAGGCCGTGCACGTCGCGACCGTCGTCGGCGAGCGGGTAGGCGGGGTTCGCGACGGCGATGAAGTCGGCCGGGATCAGACGAGTGCCCTGGTGGATCAGCTGATAGAACGCGTGCTGGCCGTTCGTGCCGGGCTCGCCCCAGAACACCTCGCCGGTGTCAGTCGTCACGGGCGACCCGTCCCAGCGCACCGACTTGCCGTTCGACTCCATCGTGAGCTGCTGCAGGTAGGCGGGGAAGCGGCTCAGCTGCTGGGCGTAGGGGAGCACTGCGTGCGACTGCGCCCCGAGGAAGTTCGTGTACCAGACGTTGAGCAGGCCCATCAGCACTGGGACGTTGCGCTCCAGGGGCGTGGTTCGCACATGCTCGTCGACGGCGTGGAATCCGGCGAGCAGTTCGCGGAATGCGCCCGGACCGAACACGATCGCCAAGGACAGCCCGATCGCGCTGTCGACCGAGTACCGGCCGCCGACCCAGTCCCAGAACCCGAACGCGTTGGCCGGGTCGATGCCGAACGCAGCCACCTTGTCGAGCGCAGTGGAGACCGCGACGAAGTGATGCGCGACCGCGTTGCTGCGCGCCTCGTCCGTTACGACGTCGACGCCGGCGGCGGCGAGGTGCTCCCACAGCCAGTCGCGGGCGAGGCGCGCGTTGGTCAGCGTTTCGAGCGTGGTGAACGTCTTCGATGCGACGACGAACAGCGTGGTCTCCGGATCCAGATCCGCCGTCTTCTGCGCGATGTCGGTCGGATCGATGTTGGAGACGAAGCGGGCCTGGATCCCCGCATCGGCGTAGGGCTTCAGCGCCTCGTAGACCATGACCGGGCCGAGGTCGGATCCGCCGATCCCGATGTTCACCACGTGGGTGACCTTCTTGCCGGTCGCGCCCCGCCAGTCGCCGGAGCGCACGCGGTCGGCGAAGGCGCTCAGCGCGTCCAGCACCGCGTGCACGTCGTGGTCCACGTCCTGGCCGTCGACGACCAGCGCGGGGGAGGAGCCCGCAGGGCGGCGGAGGGCCGTGTGCAGCACGGCGCGGTCCTCCGTGGTGTTGATGTGCTCGCCGGCCAGCATCGCGGCGAATCGCTCGGCGACGCCGGTCTGCTCTGCGAGGTGCACGAGAGCGCTGCGGATCTCCGCCGTCACGAGGTTCTTGGACAGATCGACGCGGAGGTCGGCGAGATCGAAAGTCAGACTCTCCACGCGCTCGGCGTCGGTGGCGAACCAGCCGCGCAGATCGGGCGAGAACGACTCCCGCAGGGCGGTGAGATCGGTCCAGGCGGGCGTCGTGGTGGCGTCGATCGGGGAGGTCATGGGTCAACGCTAGCGCGGGATGGTCGCCGTGCGCCGAAGACGTCCTGCCGACCGGATGAAGCGCCGGGGCGAGGTGCGCGAGGCAGCCCGCCCCGGCCCCGGATCAGGCCTGTTCGCTGCGGTCCGGCAGCTCCTGCAGGGTCCAGCGATTGCCGTCGGGATCGGCGAACGTGACGAAGCGACCCCAGGCCTGGTCGTCGACGTCCGTGGCCTCTGCGCCGACGCCGCGCAAGTGCGCGAGGGCCTCGTCCGCGTTGGGAACCACGACCTGGATCGTGTTCTGCTGACCGGGCTCGAGGTCGATGCCGAGATTGGTGCCGAACGCGATCGAGCATGCGGATCCGGGAGGGGTCATCTGCACGAAGCGCAGTCCCTCGAACGGCGTCTGGTCGTGGTCGGCGTGGAAGCCGATCCGCTCGTAGAACTCCTTCGATCGGTCGACGTCCGTGACCGGCACGAAGATGAGCTCGATCTTCCAGTCCATGCTGCACGCTCCTTCAGTGGGAAACCCTGGCGGTGGATCCGCCGTCCCTCCCGAAACTACGCCGCACCTCGGACATTCGAGCGTCCCTCACTGCCGGGCGCTCGACGCCCCCTCTGAGCGTCCACGCCCCCGCTGGCGGACGGATCTGCGGGGAGGCGCGGACGCTGCGAGGGGGCGCCGGCGCAAAGCAACAAAGCAGCAAAGCAAGCGCAACGAACGACCCGGCACGGGGAGAGAATGGGCCATGACCGAAACCAACCTGGTCGGCGACACGATGCTCTCCCGCGCGGAGGGGCTCGCGGCGGGGAGGGCGGCACGCGACCGCGTGCCCCGCACCGCGCTCGCGACGATCACTGCGACGGGTCGCGACCCGCTCGGCATCCTGGACCGGCAGAACAGCACGCGCGTGCCGGATCTCGTCCCGTTGCGCACGGAGCGCATGGCCGTCGACCTGTTCGCGTTCTACCGCGGAACGGCCGCGATCATGGCCGCCGACTTCGCGCGGGAGCCGCACACGGGCATACTCGTGCCGTCCTGCGGCGATGCGCACATCGGCAACTTCGGCTTCTTCGCCTCGCCGCAGCGCACGCTGATGTTCGACCTGAACGACTTCGATGAAGCAGCCTGGGCGCCCTGGGAGTGGGATCTCAAGCGTCTCGTCGCGAGCGTGGTCATCGGCGCCAGAGGAGGCCGCGGGCAGGCGCTCGCGGATGACGCGGCGCGGCAGTGCGTCCTCGCCTACGCGCGGGCGCTGCGTGCGGCCGCGTCGGCGGATCCGCTGCAGCGGTACTTCGCGCACTTCGACGCGACCGCGGCGCGGGACGGGCTCGACGTCGATTCGCAGCGCACCCTGCAGAAGGCGATCGCCGCCGCCGAGAAACGGACCGGAGCGCGCGCGGCGCGCAGGCTCACCGTCCGCGGGGACGACGGGCACCTGCGGTTCGTCGAGCAGCCGCCCGTCATGACGCATGCCGACCCCGACATCCGCGAGGTCAGTGACACCGCCTTCGAACGGTATGCGGCCTCCGCGAACATCGACATCCAGCTGTTGCTGCGCCAGTACCGGGTGCGCGACGTGGCGCGCCGTGTGGTCGGCGTGGGCAGCGTCGGCACGCGGTGCTTCCTCGCCGTGCTGGGCACCGCCGATGCCGAGCCCCTGCTGCTGCAGGTCAAGCAGGCGGGGCGCAGCGTGCTCGCGGAGTACGGCGGGATCGCACAGCCGGCCGACCTCCAGGAGCGGATCCGCGAGGGCGGGGAGGGCGCGAGGGTCGTGGGCGTGCAGCGGGTCCTGCAGGCGTTCTCGGATCCCTTCCTCGGGCACATCAAGGGATCGCGCGAGGACTACTACGTGCGTCAGTTCCACGACATGAAGGGCTCGATCGACACCGACGAGATCGAGGACGAGGGGTATCGCGAGTACGCGGTCGCCTGCGCGATCACGCTGGCCCGCGCCCATGCGCAGGCGCCCGCGGCCGCTCAGATCGCCGGGTACGCGGGCAAGGGTGCGCAGCTCGCCGATATCCTGGTGAGCTGGGCCAACGCCTACGCCGACCTGGCCGAGCAGGACTACCGGTCGTTCGCGGCGCGAGCGGCGGGGCAGGGGGCGGCGAACGCCGTTCCGCACACAGCGCAGCAGACTGCGCAGGAGGAGAGCAGGGCATGAAGCAGATCCGATTCGGATCCGGATCCGCTCCGGCGGTCGTCGCGGGCATGATGCGCATCGACGGCCGTACGGACGCGCAGATCCGCGAGCTGTACGACACCGCCCGCTCGAACGGGATCGACTTCTTCGACCACGCCGACATCTACGGCGGGGCGATGCACGTCTGCGAGGACCGTTTCGGTGCGGCCCTCGGGCTGTCCGCCGCGGAGCGCGACGAGATCACGTTGCAGACCAAGTGCGGCATCGTGCCCTCGGAGGGGATGTTCGACTTCTCCTACGAGCACATCATGCGACAGGTCGAAGGGTCGCTCGCGGCGCTGCGCACCGACCGCATCGACGTGCTGCTGCTGCACCGTCCCGACGCCCTCGTGGAGCCGGAGGAGGTCGCGCGCGCGTTCGACGAGCTGCACGCCTCGGGCAAGGTGCGCTCCTTCGGCGTCTCCAACCACACCCCGCGTCAGATCGATCTGCTGAAGACCGCCGTGACGCAGCCTCTCGTGGCGAATCAGCTGCAGCTGTCGATCACGCACGCCCCGATCATCGCGCAGCCGCTCGCGGCGAACATGGCGGGTCTCGATCAGAGCATCGTCCGCGACGGCGGCGGGATCGTGGAGTACTGCCGCATCGAGGGCATCACGATCCAGGCATGGTCGCCGTACCAGGCGGGCTTCTTCACGGGCGTCTTCCTGGACAACCCGGCCTATCCCGAGCTCAACGCGGCGATCGACAGGATCGCGGCCGTGCACGGCGTCACTCCGATCGGTATCGCCACCGCCTGGATCACGCGGCACCCCGCGGGCATGCAGGTGGTGCTCGGCACAACGACGCCGTCCCGCGTGCAGGAGGCGGCGGAGGGAGCCGACGTCGAGCTCAGCCGGGCGGAGTGGTACGAGCTGTTCCGCGCCGCCGGACACACCCTGCCGTAGGGGTGGCCGGGGCGCATCCGTGATCTCCTAGGCTGTCGGCATGGGCCTGGTGTTCACGATCCTCATGCTGGTGCTGATGATCGGCGCGCTCATCGACATCATCACCCGGCGCGACGACCAGGTGAAGCACCTGCCCAAGATGTTCTGGATCATCCTCGTGATCATCGTCCCGCTCGCCGGTTCCCTGATCTGGTTCCTGGTCGGACGCGAGTACGACCAGGACGGGATCCGGCTGCCGCGGCCTCGCGAGCGCCGCTCCGGACCGCCGGCGCCCACGGCGCCGCCCCAGCCCGGCGACACGCGCAGCACCGAGCAGCAGATCGCCGACCTGGATCGCGAGATCGAGGAGTGGCGGCTGCGCGCCGAGATCGAGAAGCGCAAGAAGCAGCAGGGCGAGGCGGGGGCCGAATGAGCGCCGCGCCGCGCAGTCCCCGCGCCGTGATCGGCGGCGGCAGCGGCTACCTCGGCACGGCCCTGCGCGACGCGCTGCGGCGGGACGGCTACGACGTGCGCACGATCGGGCGCGGCGGGGACGCGGATGCGCGCTGGGACGACGAGGCCGGGATCCTGCGCCTCGTCGACGGCGCCGAGCTCGTGATCGGCCTGGCCGGACGGCGCATCGACTGCCGCTACACCGACCGCAACCGCGACGAGATCCTGCGCTCGCGCCTGCGCACCACCGCGGCCCTGCACCACGCGATCTCGACGGCGGCGAGCCCGCCCGCCGTCTGGATGAACGGCAGCTCCGCGACCGCCTACCGCTACTCGCTCGACACGCCGCGCACGGAGGCGGATCCGCTCGAGGAGAGAGGATTCTCGCCCGATGTGACGCGGGAGTGGGAGGCGGCGCTGTTCGCCGGCGAACTGCCGGGCACCCGACGGATCGCCCTGCGCACGTCGCTCGTTCTCGGACGCGGCGCTCCGGTCATGACGATGCTGCTGCGCCTGGCGCGGCTGGGACTCGGCGGGCCGCAGTACGACGGATGGTGGTTCCCGCACCGGCGGTACCGGGGGATCGGCCCGCACCCGACCGAACCTCCGCAGCCTGACGGCGAGCACTCGCGGGGCCGGCAGCGGCTGAGCTGGATGCACGAACAGGACTTCGTGCAGGCGGTCCGGTTCCTCCGCGACCACGACGACATCACGGGAGCCGTGAACATGGCCTCGCCGAATGCGGTGACGAACATCGAGCTCATGCGGATCCTGCGCCGGGCCGTGCGCGCGCCGTTCGGACTGCCCGCGCCCCGCTTCGTGCTGGAGCCGGGGATGGCCGTGCTGCGCACCGAGTCCGAGCTCGTGCTGAAGAGCCGGTGGGTGCTGCCGCAGGTGCTCGAGGACGCCGGATACGTGTTCCGCTTCCCTGAGCTGGCCGGCGCGGTGCGCCAGATCCGGGGGCGCTGAGCTCAGACGGTTCCGTTGCGGTGGTCAGGCGCGTCCGAAGGATGTGCGGACCGCTTCCTCGAGATCGGGATGCGCGAAGGCGTATCCGGCATCGAGTAGTCTCTCCGGCGCGACCCAGCGGCTCTTCAGGATCAGCTCCGTCTCGGTGCGGATCCCGAGGGCGCCGAGTTCGAGCATCCAGCGGGGCTGCGGCAGTCCGAACGGCACCCCGAGGGCGCGCCGGATCGTCGCCATGAGCGTGCGGTTGTCGCTCGCGCCCGGGGCGGCGGCGTTCACGGGCCCCTCCAGCTCCGGGTGCTGTTCGAGGAAGGCGATGATCCCCGCCACGTCGTCGAGGTGCACCCAGCTGAACCGTTGCCGCCCGCCGCGGGCGCGGAAGTGATGCCCGGTCCCGGCTTCGCGCCGGGCGCGGCCGACCAGCCAGTGCCCGTCGTGCTGGGTGCCGCCGAGGCCGAACCGCGCGAGCGTCCGCAGCGTGCCCAGCACGCCGCCGTCGCCCAGCACGATCGCGGTGCGCAGCGCCACGCGGCGCGTACCGGGCAGGTCGCCCGTGAACAGCTCGCGCTCCCAGGCCTTCGCGACCTCGACCGAGAAGCCGGTGCCGAGTTCTCCCGTCGACTCGGTCTGCGCGCGATCCTCCGCATGCCGGTAGATCGTCGCCGTCGACGAGTTCACCCACAGTGCGGGCCGGGTCGTGGCGCGCTCGACAGCGGTGCGCAGCGCGGCCGTCGTGCTCTCCCGCGAGCGGAAGATCTCGGCGCGGTTCGCCGGCGTGTAACGGCAGTTCACGCTCTTGCCGGCGAGCCCGACGACGAGGCTCGCGCCGTCGACGGCCGCGTCGATCCCGGCCTGATCCTCCCAGGCCAGATCGGCACCGTGACGGGAGATCGTGACGACCTCGCGTCCCGCGCCGCGCCAGCGCCGCGCGAGGTCACGGCCGATGAACCCGGTGGATCCGCCCAGCACCACCCTGCCGCGGGTGCCGTCGTTCGCGTGCTCGCTCATGCGTCCTCCTCGATGTCGTAGCGGAACGTCCCGGCGTACTCGTGGATGCGGCCGAGCAGCGGCACGTCCACGGTCAGCGCGACCCGCTGCAGGCCGTTGTCTTCGTCGGCGCTCTCGACCAGGCGGATCCGGGGAGCGATGCACCGCGGGAACCGGATCCGCAGTCTCCCCAGCCGCACGCCCACACGGGTGCTGCGCAGCTCGAGGGTGCCTTCGGAGGTCGTCACGTCGAAGACGGCTGCGAGCACGCCGGGGCGCCCGAGGCGGTCCACGATCCGGCCGTGCTGAAGGGTGCGCACGCGATCGCGCATGGTCCAGTCCGCGTCGGGGAGGTGCAGCGTGCGCTCTGCCGATCGGCCCTCGCCGTCGCGGTTGCGCACCGTGAACGGGACGTCCTCGGCCCAGCCTCCGTAGACCGCGCCGTGGCGCTGCAGGACGCGCAGCACGGGGCCGAGCAGCGCCCGCACCACGGGGTTCCGGCAGCCGACCCGCTCGAAGGTGCCGCGTCCGACGCCGACCCCGCCCCGAGGGATCGCCGCGAAATACCTCCCCAGGTGAGGGTGCAGCTCGTCCACGCGCGGGCCGAGTGCCGCGGCGTAGGGGGAGCGCAGATCCGTGGTCATGTCGTCCACATTATCGAACATGTTCAATAAAGGCGACCGGACGTGAGAAGGCCTGCCGAATCCAGATCCGCGAGACTCCAACTGGGCGACGAGACTGCAGCTTTCGCGCGCAGTCTCGTCGCCCAGTTGGAGTCTCGCGGGTAGAGACCGGGGCGGGTTAGGCCGGGATCTCCGTGCGGGTCGTCGTGTGCGCCACGTAGGCGTCGACGTTCGCTGAGGAGAGGATGTGGCGGGCGACCATGATGGCCGCACCGAGCACGGCCGCCTTCTCGCCGGTGTGCGTCTGCACGATCGCGAGATGCTGCGTCGCGAGCGGGATCGAGCGGCGGTAGACGACCTCGCGGACGCCCGCGAGGAGGTGCTCGCCGGCGCGCGCGATGCTGCCGCCGAGCACGATCACCGACGGATTGAGCAGGTTCACGAACATCGCGAGGACCTCGCCGACGTCGCGGCCGGCCTGCCGGGTGGCCTCGATCGCCGCTGGGTTGCCGTTGCGGACGAGTTCGACGACGTCCGAGCTCGTGACGGCGTCGAGGCCCTGCGCGCGCAGCGCCGTGGCGATCGCCGTCCCGCTCGCGAGCTCCTCGAGATCGCGATCCTCACCGGGGGCGTGCGAGGACTCGGGCGAGTAAGGCACCTTGACGTGCCCCATGTCGCCGGCCGAGCCCTGGGCGCCGCGCTGAAGTCTTCCGCCCGCGATGATCCCGGCGCCGATGCCCGTGGCGACCTTCACGAACACCAGGTCCTCGACGTCGGGGAAGCTCGTGGCCTGCTCGCCGAGGGCCAGGACGTTGACGTCGTTGTCGACGAGCACGGGCACGTCGAAGGTGCGCTGCACGTAGCCTGGCACGTCGAACCGGTCCCAGCCCGGCATGATCGGCGGGTTGTACGGCCGGCCGGTGGAGTGCTCAACGGGGCCCGGCACGCCGATGCCGATGCCGACGAGCGGGATGCCGCGCAGTCCCTCTGCCTCGAGCAGCGCACGGCCGTCGGTGAGCACGCCGTCGAGCACGGCCGCGGGGCCGTCCGC
Organism: Microbacterium azadirachtae; assembly: GCF_000956505.1. Taxonomy (GTDB): domain Bacteria; phylum Actinomycetota; class Actinomycetes; order Actinomycetales; family Microbacteriaceae; genus Microbacterium; species Microbacterium azadirachtae_A. The sequence goes on from NZ_JYIX01000039.1 coordinate 362,714, forward strand.
GATGCGCAGTGGTCGTGTCGTGCTGTCCAGGATCCGACCGCCGAGATCGGAGACGGCGACCGTCGCGTGCGAGGCGCCGAGGTCGGCGGCCAGGACCAGGCCCACCCGAGGATTGAACGCCACCCGCGACGGCGGGCGGCCGCCGGTCGACAGCCCCTCGCCCGCGGGCACCACGAGGCCGGAGGCGAGCAGGGCGTCGACGCGCGCCGAGACCGTGGATCGGGCGAGGCCGGTGAGGTGCGCGAGGTCGGCTTTGGTGCGCGCCTGGCCGTCCAGGAGCAGCTGCAGCATGTCGCCCGCACCCGGCGAGGCGCCGCCGTTCAGCCGGTCGGGGTCGCTCATAGGGTCAGTAAACCACACGACAATTGCGGATCCGGCGAGCGACATCTGTCGGTCGCGAAAAGACTTTTGACTAATGCTTGACAAAAGGGTGTCGATCCGTGTCAGAATCATCCACATGACAACGGAGGTCACGCACACCGGTATCGGGACGATCCGATCCGGCTTCCTCGGCGGGGGATTCATGGCGCAGGCGCATACCAGGGCGGCGCGTGCCGCGGGTGCGGTCCTCGCCGGTATCGCGAGTTCTTCACCGGAGCGCGCGGCGGTCGCCGCGGCCGAGCTCGGTGTGGAGCGTGCCGGCACGATCGATGAGCTGCTGGCGGGCGGGAGCGAGGTCGTGCATGTCTGCACGCCGAACTCGACGCATGCGCCGTTGGCGCTGCGGGTGATCGAGGCGGGCAAGCATGTGATCTGCGAGAAGCCGCTCGCGACGTCGCTGGTCGATGCGAGGGCGCTCGCGTCGGCCGCCCGCGAGCACGGCGTGGTGGCCGCTGTGCCGTTCGTGTACCGGTATCACCCGATGGTGCGCGAGGCGCGTGCTCGTGTCCTCGCGGGGGAGATCGGCACGCTGCTGACGGTGGACTGCGGGTATCTGCAGGACTGGATGCTGCTCCCGACCGATGATGACTGGCGGGCGACCTCCGACGAGGGCGGGCCCTCCCGTGCGTTCGCCGACATCGGGTCGCATCTGTGCGATCTTCTCGAGTTCGTCGCCGGGGAGCGCATCGTGCGGCTCACGGCCCGTACCCGGCGGGCGTTCGCCGAGCGCGGCGGGCATCCGGTGCAGAACGAGGATGCGGTCGCGATCCTCGTCGAGACCTCGTCGGGCGCGATCGGCACGCTGCTGGTCTCGCAGATGGCGGCGGGCAGGAAGAACGCCCTCACTCTCGAGCTGCACGGCACCAGGGAGAGCGTCCGCTTCGATCAGGAGCGTCCGGAGGAGCTGTGGATCGGCCGCAGGGAGGGCAACCGGCAGCTGTTCCGCGATCCGCAGAACGCGCATCCGGGTGTCGCCCGCTTCTCCCGGCTGCCGGTCGGGCACGCGCAGGGCTACCAGGACGCCTTCAACGGCTTCGTCGCCGACGTCTACGCCGCGATCGCCGGCGAGCATCCGGACGGCCTGCCGACCTTCGACGACGGCGTGCGTGCGGCCCAGCTGACCGAGGCCGTGCTCCTCGCCGCCCGCGAAGAGCGCTGGATCGAAGTCCCGGCCGAAACGCCCTGACCCCTACCGCGCAACCACCCACGAGCTCCTGAACCGAAGAAGAGGAAGAGCAATGTCAGACGAATACGATCTCGTCATCGTCGGATCCGGTCCGAACGGCGCGATCATCGCCCGCCGGGTGCACGAACAGAACCCGGAGGCGTCGATCCTCGTGGTCGAGGCGGGTTCCCGGATCACCGGCGTCGACGGCGAGCACCTCGTCGAGGTCGACGAGAACGCCATGAACGCCTCTTACGAGGATCTGATGCGCCGGGCGCGGCAGATCGAGTACGTCCGCGGCGCCGCATCGATGAACGAGCTCGACGGCGACGGCTGGACGGCCGACTCCACCGGCATCTTCCCCGCGGCGTTCCTCGGTCACAACTTCGCGGAGTTCCCCGGGGCCTCCGTCGCGTGGAACATCGGCGGCATGGGCGTGCACTGGACCGCGGCCACCCCGTGGCCCTACGCCGAGGAGATCCCCGACTTCCTGCCGCGCGCTGAGTGGGACGAGGATCTCGAGAGCGCGCGGGGCCTGCTGCGCACGTACGTCGGACCGCTCGTCGACAACCCCTTCACGGAGCCGATGTTCGCCGCGCTCCGCGATGCCGTGCCCAGCCCGGATCCGGAGCGGCAGTTCGGGTACATGCCGATGGCGGGCGTCCCGCACCAGGATCGCCCTTTCGCCCGCACCGGACCCCGTGACATCGCCCCGTACCTGTTCGACGGCGGCGAGCCGAACGTGACGCTGCGCACCGGCCTGCTCGTCACCCGCATCGAGCACGACGGGACTCGGGTGACCGGGCTGGTCGGCCGCGATCTCGCGACGGGGAACGAAGAGTCCTTCCGCGGACGGGTCGTGCTCATCGCCGGGGACGCGCTGCGCACGCCCCAGCTGCTCTGGGCCTCGGGCATCCGGCCGGAGGCGCTCGGCACGCGGCTCAACGAGCACGCCTCGATCGACGGAGACGTCGTCATCGACGCGGCCCGCCTGGGCCTCACCGCCGCAGACATCCCGGTGCCGCCCGCCGGCGAGCCGTTCATCGGCTCGTACTGGAGCCCGTCGATCGGTGCCGCGCGTCCCGCGCACGGACAGCTCATGGAGCGCGAGTTCGAGGGGCAGCACGTGCTGGGCGTCGGCTGGTACTGCGCCACCGAGATCCGCCCGGAGAACCGGATCGAGTTCTCCGACGACCGCACCGACGCGCTCGGCCTGCCGCACATGACCGTGCGCTTCTCGTACTCCGAGGCCGATCAGGCCGAGATCCGCCGGACCATGGACGTGCAGCGCGCAGCGGCGAACGCGATCGGCGTCTTCCCCGCGCAGGACTCCGAGATCCTCCCTCCCGGCGCCTCGCTGCACTACACGGGCACCGTGCGCATGGGCCCGGCCGACGACGGCACCTCCGTGGTCGACACGGACGGGCGCGTCTGGGGCTTCGACAACCTCTATCTCGCAGGCAACGGCGTCATCCCGACCGCCCTCACCTGCAATGCCACGCTCACGGGCGCCACGATCTCGGTGCGCATCGCGCGCGCCGTGTCGGCCGCGCTCTGAACGGACGCCCGCGAGGGCGATCCACAACCCGACCCCCCCCGACCCGAACACCACCCGAACCCGATACAGAGGAGAATGCGATGCACCTCACCACCCGACGGTCGCGTCGAGCAATGCTGCTCGGCACCGCCGTCCTCACCGCCGGCGCGCTGCTGCTGACCGGCTGTGGCCGCAGCGGCGACGCCGGATCCACCGGCGGCAGCAGCGGCTCCGGCGCCGCGATCGACGACAAGCCTGCGAAGGGCACCGTCCAGCTCTGGGCGGAGGGCGCCGACGGCGACAAGCTGCCCGACATGGTCGCCGAGTTCAAGAAGTCCAACCCCGACGTCGACGTCAAGCTGACCAAGGTCCCCGCGGACCAGTTCGCGTCCAAGATGACGGCCGCGATCACCGCCGGCACCGTGCCCGACCTGCTGTTCGCCTACACCGAGGATCAGCCGGCCCTGCTGAACACCGGCGGATTCGACGCCGTGCCGGACGGGCTGGCGAAGAAGGACGACTTCTTCCCGGCGATCTGGGACAACTCGATCGTGAAGGACGTGCAGTACGGCGTGCCCTGGTACACGTACGCGAACATGCTCATCTACCGCAGCGACCTCGCCGAGAAGGCCGGAGCGACCTCCGCGCCGAAGAACTGGGACGAGCAGAAGGCGTTCGGCGAGAAGCTCAAGGCCGCCGGATCCGAGTTCCCCTTCGCCCTCGCCGTCAACTACGACAAGTACAGCGCGGGACAGCTGCAGGTCATGGCCGTGCAGAACGGCGGCGCGTTCCTGAACAAGGACCACACGAAGTGGACCCTGAACGACCCGAAGAACGTCGAGGCGCTCGACTACTGGGCCGGTCTGATCAAGAGCGGGCTGTCGTCGCCGGACGGCCCGCAGTTCCTGGACACCGTGCCGTGGTCCTCGCAGGGCAAGAACGCAGCGATCGTGGACGGCGGCCCGTGGTTCAAGGCCTGGTTCAACGACGCCAACGGCGCCGACTGGTCGAAGGACCACCTCGCCTTCGCGCAGAACCCCACCGGCCCGGACGGCGGCAAGGGCGCGACGACGGGCGGCGGCAGCTGGCTCGTGCCGAAGGACGCGAAGAACAAGGACGCTTCCTGGAAGTTCGTGCGCTGGATGTCGGAGTCCGCGCAGCAGGTGAAGTGGTACCAGATCTTCGGCAACATGCCGGCGCTGAAGGCCGCATGGGACGACCCGGCGATGAAGGGCGACCCGATGCTGGAGACCGTGCGCTCCGCGCTGGACGACGGCGTCGCGCAGCCGAACGTCCCGACCTGGTCGCAGGTCGGCGACGTGATCGGCAAGCAGATGGAGCGCGTCGTCCGCGGCGGGGTCTCCGCCAAGGACGCTCTCGACGCCGCGCAGCAGCAGGCGGAGTCGATCGGGCTGGGCGGGAAGTAGTCACCCATGTCCACCGCCACGCGTGCACTGGTCACCCCGGGGGCGTCCTCGCGACGCCCCCGGGGCACCACCCGGGCCGCCTCCGCACATGAGGGATCCCGCGCGGAGGCGGCCACCGGATGGATCTTCCTGATCCCGTTCCTGCTCATCTTCGTCGTCTTCACCGCCGTGCCCACGGTGCTGGCGGTCGGCACGAGCCTCACCGACATGACGGCGCGCGACATCCGCGATCCGTTCAACGTGAACTTCACCGGGTTCGAGGCCTACTCCAAGGTCCTGGGCTCGCCGGCCTTCCAGGGCGCGTTCCTGAACACCGTGATGTTCGTGGTGCTCTGCGTGCCGCTCAGCATGGGGCTCGGGTTCGCGCTCGCGCTCATGCTGAACAATGGCATCCGGCGGATGCGCACGTTCTTCCGCGCCGCCGTATACGTGCCGGTGATCACGAACATCGTGGCTGCCGCCGTGATCTGGCAGTACGCCTTCTCGATCTCCGGTCCGGTCAACAGCGCCTTCTCGAACCTGGGCGTCCCGGTCGTGAACTGGCTGGGCAAGCCGGAGTGGGCGATCGCGACCGTGGTCATGATGGGAGTCTGGCGCAACGCCGGTACCTGCATGATCCTGTTCCTCGCCGGCCTCCAGGCCGTGCCGGAGGAGATCTACGAGGCCGCCGCGACAGACGGCGCGTCGACGATGCGTCGGCTCTGGTCGATCACGCTGCCCCTGCTGCGGCCCACGACCCTTCTCGTCACCGTCCTGATGACGGTGTCGTTCCTGAACATCTTCGAGGAGCCGTTCCTGCTGACCAAGGGCGGGCCGCTCGGGTCCACCCGGCCGATGGCGCTGTGGGTCTACGAGCAGTTCGGGTTCGGCAACATCGCGTCGTCGATGGCGGGATCCGTGATCCTGCTGATCCTCGTCGGCATCGTCGCCTTCATCCAGTTCCGAGTGCTGAGGCCGAAGCATTGAACAAGACAACTCCGATCCGCTCCACGCTGACCTACATCGCCCTCGCGGTGATCACGATCCTGATGCTGCTGCCGTTCGTCTGGGTGTTCTTCGGATCCTTCAAGACGCAGGCCGAGTTCTTCTCCGATCCTGGCGCGTGGTTCCCGAAGTCGTTCCAGGTGCAGAACTACGTCGGCCTGTTCACGGACGGCGGGTTCGGCGGCTACATGCTGAACAGCATCGTCGTCTCGGCGATCGTCGTGGTCTGCAACGTGCTGTTCAGCTCGATGGCCGGCTATGCGCTGGCGAAGCTGCGCTTCCGCGGTCGCGCCGTGATCTTCCCGCTCGTGATCGCGTCGATGATCGTGCCCTACGTCGCGCTGTTCGTTCCGCAGTTCGTCATCGTCGTGCAGATGGGCCTGGTGAACACGCTCATGGCGATCGCCCTGCCGCTGCTGGTGATGCCTCTCAGCGTGTTCATCATGCGCCAGTTCGCGCACGGCGTCCCCTTCGAGCTGCTCGAGGCGGCCCGGCTGGACGGCGCGGGGGAGCCGCGGATCTTCTTCCGCGTCTTCCTTCCGCTGACCGGCCCCGGACTCGCGACCGTCGCGATCCTGTCGTTCCTGTCCTCCTGGAACAACTTCCTCTGGCCGCTCGTCGTCGCGCAGTCCCAGGACGTCTACACGGCCCCGGTCGGGCTCGCGGTCGCCTCGCAGGCATCCAACACGATCGCGTTCGGCGTGCTGCTCGCCGGTGCGATGGTGGTCCTGCTGCCGATCCTCATCCTGTTCCTCTTCCTGCAGAAATACTTCATCCAGGGCGTCGCCGCCACGGGACTGAAGTAGTCGTCGCATCTCTCGAAAGGCATGACATGGCATCCCTCTCCTCGCTGACGTTCTCCCTCAACGCGATCCAGTGGATCAACGTGCTGTCGGACCCCTCCGACCCGGACAGCCCCGGACTGTGGCGGTTCGCGGACCCGACCTTCGTGGCCGAGTACCCCGACGTGCTCGCGCAGATCCGCAACGCCGGTTTCGACACGACCATGATGGAGGTGCTCGACACCCAGACGCTGCAGAGCTACGCGCGCATGATCGCGGATGCCGGGCTGCGGGTCTCGCCGGGCTATGCGCAGGTGCCCGTGGGCTCGGCGCATGGCGGGCGCCTGGAGAAGGGGACGTTCGAGCGCGCGCACTGGTTCGACGGCGTGCGGCGCAAGGCCGAGGAGTCCACCTACATGGGACTCTCCCGGATCTTCCTCGCCGCAGAGGTCGACTACGCCGCTCCGCGCTGGGAGCACCCGGCCGTCGGCTACGACTTCGATCAGGACCGCCTCGACGAGCAGCTGGAACTTCTCGACGAGGCCGTCGACGTCCTCAACGCCGAGGGGGTGCGTCCCGGCCTGCACAACCACGTCGGCACCCTGGTCGAGACCCAGCAGGAGTACGAGTACGTCCTGGAGAACATCGACGCCTCGCGCCTCGGCGCCGCGTTCGACATCGGGCACCTGGAGTGGGCCGGGATCGACGCCAGGGCCGTGCTGGAGAAGTGGGGCGACCGAGTGCAGGACCTGCACATCAAGGACATCGACCTCGATGTCGCCCGGCGGACCCGCGAGGAGGGCCTGAGCTACGAGAAGGCCACCAACCTCGGTCTGTACCGCGAGCCGGGCCTCGGCGACCTCGATCTGGTCGGAATCCTCGGTGCGCTCCCTGACGGCTTCGATGGCACGGTGCTGATCGAGGTCGACCGTGCGAGCATGGATCCGGGGGAGAGTGCGACCTACACGGCGGGCTGGCTGGCCGAGGCGACGAAGTCCTGAGGAGAGGTTCATGAGCACCCACCCCGTCACGCTGTTCACCGGTCAGTGGGCGGATCTGCCGTTCGAGGAGGTGGCGCGCCTCGCCGCCTCCTGGGGCTATGACGGGCTGGAGATCGCGGCTTCCGGCGATCATCTCGATCTGAAGCGCGCCGACGAGGACGACGCCTACATCGTCTCGCGGCTCGAGATCCTCGACCGTCACGGCCTGAAGACGTTCGCGATCTCGAACCATCTCGCAGGCCAGGCCGTGTGCGACGCCCCGATCGACTTCCGCCACCGCGCGATCCTGCGCGACTACGTCTGGGGTGACGGCGACGCCGAGGGCGTCCGGCAGCGTGCCGCGGAGGACATGAAGCGCGCGGCGCGTGTCGCCCGCAAGCTCGGCGTCGACACGGTCGTCGGTTTCACTGGCTCGTCGATCTGGCCGTACGTGGCGATGTTCCCGCCGGTCGGGGAGGACGTGATCGCCGCGGGGTTCGAGGACTTCGCGCACCGGTGGAACCCGATCCTGGACGTGTTCGACGGCGAAGGGGTGCGGTTCGCGCATGAGGTGCATCCCTCGGAGATCGCGTACGACTACTGGAGTTCGGTCCGCGCGCTCGAGGCCGTGGACCACCGGGAGGCGTTCGGATTCAACTGGGATCCGTCGCACATGATGTGGCAGAACATCGATCCGGTGGGCTTCATCTGGGACTTCCAGGACCGGATCTACCACGTCGACTGCAAGGACACCCGGATGCGCCCGCAGAACGGCCGCGCGGGCGTGCTCGGCTCGCACCTGCCCTGGGGCGATCCTCGCCGCGGCTGGGACTTCGTCTCGACAGGGCACGGCGACGTGCCGTGGGAGGACTCGTTCCGCGCGCTCGACGCGATCGGCTACACCGGGCCGATCTCGATCGAGTGGGAGGACGCGGGCATGGATCGCCTGCACGGCGCGGCCCAGGCCGTGCAGTACGTGCGCTCCCTGCTCTGGCCGAAGCCCACCGCGTCCTTCGACGCCGCCTTCCGCAACCAGTGAGGAGGGCGGCTCAGCTCTCGCGCAGGCGTACGAGGCGCTCGTGGCCCGATTCCTCGAGCTCCGCGATGTCGGCCCGCGACTTCAGGAAGGCGTTGAACGAGCGGTAGCCGAGCGCCTTCTCGCTGAACGAGGGATCCATCCGCCGGATCTGCGTCTTCACCGCCGAGCTGTGCAGCCACTCGTCGCCGTCGCTCTTGTCGTGCCCGAGCCGCAGCGCGCGCACGAGTGTGGCGGTCGCCTGCTCCTGATCCGACGTGCTGGGCTCGTCCTTCTCGGCGGTGGCGCGGGACTGCTTGCGCGCCCCCTGAGTCTGCTTGGCGACCGTCTTCTTGGGTGCCGCTTCGGCCGTGGGCGCGGGTGCTGCCGCGCGCTCGACGCCGGGCAGCGAGTCGTACGCCTCGAACTCGTCGCACGCGGCGGCCAGCGACTTGGCGGTGGAGCCCGCGACGCCCACGCCGATCACGTAGCGGCCGAGGCGCTTGCAGCGCTGCGCGAGCGGCACGTAGTCGCTGTCGCCGGCGACGATGACCACATGGGTGAGGTCTGGCAGGCGGAACATGTCCTCGACGGCGTCGACAGCGAGGCGGATGTCGGCGCCGTTCTTCGCATACGCCGCGGCCGGGAAGAGCTGCACGAGGTCGACGGCGCGCGCCACCAGCTGGGAGCGGTACTCGGCGTTGACCGGCGAGGACCAGTCGGCGTACGCCCGCGTGAGCACGAGCGTGCCGAACGAGGAGGCGTAGTCGATGATCGCTCCGACGTCGATCATCGCGGCCTTGAGCCGCTCCGCGACTTCGGCGTCGGCGGGGTTGTCCTGGATCCGCTGACGATCCTTGCTGTAGGAGTTGCGCCCGTGGACGCGGTCGTACCAGGAGATGACGATGTTGTCGAAGTCGAGATAGACGGCGACGCGGGTGTCCTGCGGCTCAGCCATGGGGGTTCTCCTCCGGAGTCGGTCAGTCGGTCTCGTTCGGGTAGCGGACCCCGATCTGCGCGCGGATCTCATCGAGCAGGCCCATGATCGCGACGGACTCCGCGACGGGGAGCAGATCGCTGTCCAGGGACTCGTCGGCGACGTAGCGCTCCGCCGCGATCGCCTCGAACTGCATCCCGCGCCCCGCGCCCTCGGCGGGCCGCGCGGAGAACTCCTCCAGGACGACGCCCTCGGGGTCGATCACCCGCAGGATCGAGGGCGACCACCACCAGCGCTCGATCTCCACGCGCGCCTTCGTGCCGAGCACGACCGCGGTGTTCGGTCCCGCCGTGCGCGAGGAGGAGAACGTGGTCGAGATGGCTCCGCCGTCGTGCGTCATGACGGTCGCGACCTCGGCGTCGGCACCCGTCTCGAGGAGGCGGGCGACCGCCTTGACCTCGGTCGGCACGCCCAGCACGCCGACGACGAAGGAGATCGGGTAGATGGCCAGATCCAGCAGCGCCCCGCCGCCCAGCTCGAGGGCGTTCAGACGGTGGGCGGGATCCGTCGGCAGCGTCTGCGTGTGATCCGCGGAGACGGTGCGGATCTCGCCCAGGGTGCCGGCCGCGATGATCTCGCGCAGCCGCGCCATGTGCGGCAGGTACCGGGTCCACATCGCCTCCATGACGAGCAGGCCCTTCTCGCGGCCGAGGTCGGCGAGGTCCTGCGCCTCGGCGTGGTTGAGCGTGAAGGCCTTCTCGACGAGCACGTGCTTGCCGTGCTCCAGCGCGAGACGCGCGTCGGCGTGATGCATCGGATGCGGGGTGGCGACGTAGACGATGTCGACCTCGGGATCCGCCACGAGCGCCTCGTACGAGCCGTGCGCCCTCGCGATGCCGTAGCGCGCGGCGAACGCGTCGGCGGACTCCTGCGACCGGGATCCGACGGCGGCGAGGTCGAGACCCGCGGTGCGGAGGTCGGCGGCGAAGGCGGCGGCGATGCCGCCCGTGGCGAGGATGCCCCAGCGAAGTCCGGTCATGGCTCCAGCGTACGGGCTTCCACCACCTCGAGTCGTCCCCGCCAGCGGAGGCCCTGGGGTGCGCTGGCGGGGACGACCCCCAATGGTGGGGGACCAC
>NZ_JYIX01000040.1 GCF_000956505.1 Microbacterium azadirachtae
CGGCAAGGCGGGGGCGGTCTGGGGCGCCACGATCGGCGGCGCTGTTTTCGTCGGGGCTCCTGCCGCCGGTCCGACCGGGATCGATGCGACGACGCCCGGCCGAGATGTCGGCGGAACCGCCGCCGGGCCGCTCATGGCGACGGTCGGAGGCGCGGACTCCGGCGCGAGCGCCCCGACCAGCGTGACCGCCATCGAAGCCGCGACCGCACCGGCCAGGACGAGGGCCGAGACCTTGAGCGCGACGCCGGTGGACGCGATCGGGACCGACGGGGTGAGAAAGGCCTGGCCGGCCAGCGCTCCCTCGGTCGCGGAGGCGGATGCCCCGCCCGCGGTCGCCATCCACGCCGTGTAGGCGGCAGCGCCCCCGACGCCGGCGGCGAGCGGAAGCAGCACGAAGCCGATGTGACGATTGGCCTCGTCGGCCTCGTCGGCGACGATCGGGCACGTGGGGCAGGTGTCGAGGTGCTCGTCGACGCGGCGCTGGTTCGGTTTCGTCAGCCTCTTCCGGAAGCTCGCTCCGAGATGCTCGATCGTCCACCTGCAGTCGGACTCCGCAGGAAGCGAGGCGAGATGCACCTGGATCCAGGATGCCCGTAGCCCTTCCCGCGCCCGGTACGCCAGAGCCGCCACCGCGTTCGGCCTCATGCCCATGAGCGGGGCGACATCGCGAGGCGGCATGCCTTCGACCTCGGTGTACCACAGGACTTCCTGCCACTGCGAGGGCAGCGTGCGGAACGCCTGAGCCGCCAGCGATCCGTTGAGCGCGGTCAGCTGGTTCTCCTCGGTGAACCGGACGTCGGGGATGGTCTCGGCGTACTCCATCGGTATCTCGCGGGATACCCGCCCCCAGCTGGACGCGGTGTTCCGGATCGCGGTGAAGAGGTACGGACGGAAACCGGCAGTCGGGCCGCCACCACGGGAGATCGTCTTGTAGATCTTCGTGAAGGCCTCCGACACCAGATCGTCCGGGTCGAAGGTCCCGGTGAACGAGCGCGCGACGGCGAGACCGGCACGATAGTGCCGACTCCAGAGCTCCGCGTATGCCGCGGCATCTCCTTCTCGCGTACGGTCCACGAGTTCGGTGTCGGATGAGGCGTCAACGGACTTCGTCAAGTCCTGCAGGCGTGACACGGTGTAGCGCTCCAGATGTGTTCCCCAGGGTGCGGAGCCCTCCCATAGAGCTCTGCTGATGGAGAGACGCGGGAATGACCCTTCTATGACGCGAAAGTCACGTCGGATCTCGAGCGCGCCGTTCGCGACGTTCCAGGCGGACCGGTGCGTCATGATCGCCGGTTCGTGGCGTCTCTCCGATCGTGACCCGCCTACTGCGGAGTCCGCCGCGATCCGTCGCTACCCCACAGGGTCCAGAAAGGACACTCCCATGGTTGAAAGAACCTCCTACACGCCCGGCACCCCGAACTGGATCGACCTCCAGTCCCCCGATGTCACCGCGTCGCGCACGTTCTACGGCGCCCTCTTCGGGTGGGCGTTCGAGAACGCGATGGGCGATGAGGGCGAGTACTGGATGTCGAGCCTTCGCGACCTCCCCGTCGCCGCGATCGGCGGCCACAACCCGGAGAACACGGCCCCTGACGCCCCCGCACGCTGGAACACGTACATCGCCACCGATCGCATCGACGACGTCGTCGCAGCGACCGCGGATGCGGGCGGCACAGTCGTCCTCCCCGCCTTCGACGTCCCCGGAGCCGGGCGGATGGCCTGGATCGCCGATCCGTCCGGTCCCGATGTGGGGCTCTGGCAGGCGACAGGACACATCGGATCCCGCCTGGTCAACGAACACGGAGCTCCGGTCTGGAACGAGCTCATCACGACGGGCCTCGATTCCGCGCTGCCGTTCTACAAGAGCGTGCTCGGCATCGATGCCGTCACGACGCAGATGGGTGAGGGCGAGTACACGATCCTTCGCGTGGACGGGGTCGATGTGGGCGGCGCGACCCGGCCGCCGATGCCGGAGGCCCCGAACCACTGGCACGTCTATTTCGCGGTCGACAGCGCCGACGACTCGGCGGCGAAGGCCGAGTCCCTGGGTGCCACCGTGATCGTCGCGCCGTTCGAAATCCCCACGGTCGGCCGTGCCGCAGTTCTGCACGACCCGCAGGGCGGATTCTTCTCGATCCTGCAGCCCGACATGCCGGCCGGCGAGTAACGCGGAGCGGGCGCGCCACCAGGGGGAATCCCGTGGCGCGCTCGCTCACCACGTCGATCTCACTATTGATTTCTATTCTCAATAGATCCCGCATCCCGGGTCCCGGATCCCCGGTTTCGGGGCGCGCTCCCCCGTTTTGGGGCGCACCACGACCGCAGACCCGGTGAGAGCGCGCCCCAAAACGACAGGACGCGCCCCAAAAGCTGGGAAACGTACCAACAGGTAAGGGCGATTCAAGCCGCTCCCGGCGCAGCTGTGCGCGCCCCGCCGAGAACAGGATGGGCACAGCGCGCATCCCGAGCTTCAGTGGGACGCGATCGCGACCTCATCCGGGGTGTGATTCTGGAGCGCAGCGAGCCCCGCCGACCGGCCTTTCAGGAGGACCGCACGCGGCACCAGGCCGTGCTCGCCGAACACGGACTGCGCGAATCGGCGGCCCATCTCCTCGTAGAGCTCCGCATCGGGGTGCAGGGAATCCGGCAGCGGGTGGGCGGGCACGTCGGCAGGACCGTACAGATCGAGCCCGTCGAGGTACACGATGTCCTCACCCGCCGCGCGGCGCACATCGACGACGTGAGCGACCTGCCTGCGGGACTCGGCGAGGGTGAGGGCCCCCTTGCCGATGTCGGCCGGGTCGCCCGCCGTGAAGCAGCGGATGCCACCGTCGTCGAGGAACTCCACGTCACTCGGCCCCGGGGTGTCGTCGCTGCCCGGCCACAGGATGGAGGAGCAGAGCACGATCGGCGTGTGCGGATGTCCCTCGCGGATGCGGTCCAGGAATCCGTGCAGGGCAGGGACGAAGGTGCGCTGGTCCATCGATCGCGCGCCGACGATGTTGACGCCGACCTTGATCGAGATGACGTCCGCAGGCGTCGCGGCGATCGCGTCCGCGACGAACGGATCGAGCATGCATTGCCCGCCGAAGCCGAGGTTGACAAGATCGAGGTCAGCGATCGACGAGGAGACGACGGGCCAGACGCTCGTCGGCAGTTCCGCCTCGGCGCAGTGGCTGATCGAGCTGCCGTGATGGATCCAGAGGGGGCGACCGGTGGGCTCGGCGGGGAAGACGGGAGCATCGCCGACGATGTCGAGCAGATCCACGTTCATGCTCTGCGGGAGGAAGACCGTCACGGTCTTGCGGCCCGCGGGCAGCGGGGCGAGCTCGACGAGCGAGGAGTCGCTGTGCACGACGGTCGTCGCCTCGTCGCCGGCGAAGGAGATCTGCAGGGTCTGATCGGCCGGCGGTTCGGCGGTGGCGACCGTGACGCCCTCGACCTGGGCGACGAAGCTGTTCAGCGGCCTCAGGAAGTCCCCGATCTGGATGCGGGCGCATCGCACGCGGAGCGTCAGGCGCGTCGCGGTGGTGTCCACGCGCAGGCGCACCCCGCTGGCGTTCGAGACGACGGCACGGAGGATCTCCGCGGCCGGGGGAAAATGCGCCCACTGCCGCACCGGCAGCCGCACGGGCCGCACGCCTCCGGGCACCGGAACCAGTTCGAGTGCGCCCTCCACGCGCACGCCTCCGCCGGGCAGCATCACCGTCTCCCCGTGAGCGGCGCTCATTTCGCCGCCTCGAGGCCGGAGTTCGCCACGACGAACTCGACCGTGCGATCGAGTACGGTGTCGCGCTGGGGCAACTGCGCCCAGCCGTGGTCGGCCCCGTCCACGACGATGAGCTCGCCACGGTCGCCGTAGCCCCACAGGTAGCGCTCGGCATACGACACCGGAACGAAGTCATCCGTCCCGTGCAGCAGGCGGACCGGCCCCGTGTATCCCGTCGCGCGACCGTAGACGTCGAAGGACATCGCATCCTCGCGCATCGCCGGACCCAGTCGCATGCCGAGGAAGTCGAAGTATCCGACCGAGTCCAGCTCGGCCAGGGACTTCCCCTGCAGCGTCCCGCCCCGGATCTCGTCCGCGAAGACGGCTGCGGTCGACCACATCGTCAGAGATCGGATGGGCAGCGCGGACTCCGCCGCGACGACGGAGGCGATCACCGCTCCCAGGCTCATCCCGACCAGATGCAGGTCGTCGGCATCGACCCCGTCGAGCGCGGCGACGGCCGCCAGCACCTCGTGCGCGTGGCGGACATCCCGCGAGACCGAGGTCTCGAAGAAGTCCCCGTCGCTCTCCCCGTGTCCGGCCCGGTCGTAGGCGATGACGCCGATTCCCGCGGCGACGAGCCGCCGCGCGAGGGCAGCGAAAACGGCGGAGTACTCCGTCCGCACCGCTCCGAAGCCGTGCAGGAGCACGGCCATCGGCCCCGGTCGGGCGGGGACGTATCGCGTACCGCGAAGTGAAAACCCCTCTGCGGTAGCCAGGAACGGGAGTATCGAGGTCATCGGTCCACCTTCGTGATCAGTGTGCGGGGTTGGGCTGGTCAGCGGCACGCGCCGCCGAGCCGGCGACGGTCGGCGCTGTCACGAGCTCGGATTCCAGGTCGAACTCGTTGCGGGCGTTCCGGCGGAAACCCAGCCATCCGACGAGGAACCCGGCGGCGGCCAGGATCGAGACGCCGATGTACAGCGCTCCCGGGTTGAGGACGACGAGGGCCGGGGTGACCACGTTGAGGCCGGCCGTCGCGAACCTTGAAACGGCGTAGATCGTGCCCTGCGCGGTCGCGCGCAGCATGGTCGGGAACGACTCCTGGGTCCAGACCTTCATGATCGTCTCGAAGCAGAAGGCGCCGAAGAACACGGTGGCCACGGTGGAGACGATGAGCGCGGGGAGGCTGAACCCGAAGAACACGGGAAGCAGGTTCGCGACCACCACGCCGATCGCGCCGATCACGTAGTACGACATCCGGAGCTTGGTGTCCACCACCGCCATGAACCAGAGGGCACCGACGATCGCGGCCGGCATCGCGAGAATCGTCCACGAGTTGTACTCGGCGATCGAGGCGCCCGTGACGTTCACGGCGACGAAGGTGCCGAAGCTTCCCGCGACGCTCGTCGCCATGGCGGCGAGCGTGTAGTAGCCGATCAGGGTGAGGAACGGACGACGGTAGAGGGCACGGCCGAAGTCGCGCAGGCGACCGCGCTCGGCGCGCACGGTGTGGATCCCGGCACGGCGCTCATCTCGTGCGGCGAGCCAGACGGCGGACTCGGGAATGGTGAGCCGCAGCAGGAGCACGCCGAGCGCGATCGCCCCGAAGGTGCCGAAGATGATCAGGCCGCCCGTGGGGCCGGAGGCGCCGAAGTTGATGGCCAGCAGCACAGCCAGGAGGATGCCGAATCCGCCGAGCAGGTTGGAGAAGACGAGGATCTTGCCGCGATTGCGATCCTTCGCAGCCTCGGAGATCGTCGCCAGCGCGACCGGAAGATCGGCGCCGACCCCGATGCCGATCAGCGAGATGCCGATCACCAGGCTGAGGAGACTCACGCCGATGAAGGGCGTGACCGCACCGACCAGGATCAGGGCCATGGTCGCGATGAACACCGTGCGCCGGCCCCATCGGTCGCCCAGCCGTCCACCGAGGAGCGAGCCGATCGCCACGCCCGCGGTGAGGGCGCCGGTGAGCAGGCCGACCTCGTTCGCGGTGAGGCCCGGTGCGCCGGGGCTGAACGCCTGGAACAGCACCAGCGCGATCGGCACGCCGGTCGTGACGCCGGTGTCCACGAATGTCGCCATTCCGCAGACGAAGCCGACCCACCATGAGTTCGGGGCCGGCCTGGATGTGGTTCGCAGCTCGGACATGCAAATACTCCCTCGTATTCGGGCTTGCAGAACCGCGCGACGGCACGATTCCGACATCGGTGTCATCTTGCTATACGGGTATAGCTTCTGTCAAAGAAAGGAGACCAATCGCCCCGAACCCGGTCAGCGGGTCGTCGCAGGAGCGGCGACGGAAGCCCCGCGGGACAGCGACATCGGCACCCGGTGCACAGCGGTCGTCGCTACTTCGTCGACGAGCAGTTGCGCCGCGAGGCGACCGAGCTCTTGATGCGGCAGCGCCACGGAGGTGAGCGTCGGGACGACGGCCGCCGTCAGGGGGCTGCCGTCGAACGCGATGACCGAGATGTCGTCAGGCACCCGCAGACCGGCGTGCTGGAGCGCGTGGTAGGCGCCGACAGCGACCGCATCGTTCACGCAGATCAGCGCGGACGGCGTGACGCCGGAGCCCAGGAGCCGCGCGACGCCGTCCCGGCCGTTGGCGATGTCCCAGTCATTGTCTATCGGCACTCTGCCCGCGAGTGAGGTGCCGGCGGCCGCGAGAGTCGCCTCGATCCCCTCCAGACGCTCGCTGAGCGCGAGGGGGCGCCAGCCGTGCCACTCCACGCCACCCGTGAACCCGGACGGGAAATCGCCGACGAACCAGATGTCGCCCCGGTGGCCGGCCGACAGCAAGGCCGCCGCCGCCGTCTCCCCCGCGGCGAACTCGTCCGGGACGACCGCGGTCGCGTCAGAGCCCTCCGATACGCAGTTCAACAGCACGAACGGCGCACCCCGAACCAGCGCCGGCACGGCGACCGTTCGAGTGAACATCGACGCGTAGAGGAATCCGTCGATGTCCCGGCTCCGCAGGTTCTGCAGGAACCGCGACTCGAGCTCCGGATCCCCCTGGGTGTCGACCGTGTAGAGCAGGGTGTCGGCGTCCCGCAGGGTCTGGAGCGCTCCCCGCACCATCGCATTCGCGACCGACGTCGTGCCGACGAAGTCCGACACGAGCGCGACCGTTCCCGACTTCCCCGTGCGAAGCGTCTTGGCCGTCGCGTTCGGGCTGTAGCCGAGCTCCTCGGCCGCGCGACGGACACGCTCCGACGTCTCCTCGGAGATCCGCAGATCCGTGCGGCCATTGAGGGCGAAGGATGCCGCAGACCGCGAGACGCCTGCCAACTGCGCGACCTGGGTCAGCGTGATGCGACCCGCGCCTCGCTGCCCGTCTTTTCCACGCGCCATCAGCAATCCTCTCCATCGCCAGCCTAGGCTGCGATCCTCATCGACCTGTTTCGCGACACCGCCGCCGCGAGCGAGCCTCAGATCAGCCGTCGACTCGCAGATCCCGGATCAGGGCAGTCGCGTACGCCTCGAAGTCCGCGACGAGGTCGATGCGCTCCGGATCCAGCAGCCACTGGGTCTGCAGGCCGTCCATGACAGCGATGATCTGGCGCGCGATCTGGTCGGGATCGATGTCCGCGCGGTACTCGCCCGATTCGATGCCACCGCGCACGCTGTAGGCCATCGTCGTGCTGATGCTCCGATACCGCTCTCGGGCCCACTCCGCGGCGGGGTGTTCGACCGTCACGGATTCCCCGACGACCACGGCGAAGAGCCTGGCCAGGTCGGGCACCGTGACGTTGAGTTCGAGCAGCCGACGGTTGTACGCCAGATCCGCCTTCCCGACGGGCCGCCCTGCCGCCTCCCAGTTGCGATCCGACGCGCGGTCGCGATCGCGCAGGATCTCGACGAGGAGCTCGTCCTTCGACCGGAAGTGGTGACGCAGGCCGGCCTCGGAGATCCCGACCCGCTCGGCGATGCGGGTCATCGTCGATCCGCGGTACCCGTACTCGGCGAACTCGCGCAGTGCCGCGCCCTGGATTCTGGCTCGTGTGCGCTGGCCGACGGCATAGCCGTGCGCCCGCGGCTCCGCGGAGGCCTGGGCTTCTTCTGCGGGCATGACAGCGAGTCTAGGGGACCCAACAATCTCGTTTCGGTAACAAACCACGAAGCATCACGGTTTTTACGTCTACGCTCGTGGCCAACCCGAGCGAAGGGGGCACTGGTGCCCGAAACCCCCGCGACCGTGACCGCGACCGCGAGTCCGCGAACGACGATCCAGGCCGATCTGCACGACCGCGTCGCATCGCTGACCGGCCAGGACGGCTGGCGCACCCGTGCACTCCCCGCGATCGGACTGCGCTCGCTGAGCCTCTCCGACGGCCCGGCGGGGGTCCGCGGCGGCGCCTTCGGGATCGAGAGCGAAGGTGTGCTACTCCCCAATCCGACGTCGGTCGCGGCGGGATGGGATGAACGAGCGGCCGAGCGAGCAGGGCGGCTGCTCGGCGCCGAGGCGCGTCGCGCGGGCGTCGACTGGCTGCTCGCCCCCGTCCTGAATCTGCAGCGCACACCGTTCGGCGGTCGCCATTTCGAGTGCCTCTCCGAGGATCCGCAGCTGACCGCACGAATCGGTGTCGGTCTCGTCCGCGGAATCCAGTCGGCAGGCGTCGTGGCGACCGCGAAGCACTTCGTCGCCAACGAATCGGAGACGGAGCGGCTGAGCTACGACGCCCTGATCGACGAGAAGACGCTGCGCGAGATCTACCTCGTCCCCTTCGAGGCCGCCGTGCGCCGCGGCGATGTCGACGCGGTCATGGCCGCCTACAACAGCCTCAACGGCGTCACTGCCACCGAGAACGACGAACTCCTGCACCGGATCCTGCGCGAGGAGTGGGGCTTCCGCGGCGCGGTCGTCTCCGACTGGGGCGCCGCACGTGCGGCTGCGGCCACCGCACTGGCCGGCCTCGACCTGTCGATGCCCGGCCCCGACGGCCCCTGGGGGCCGGCACTGGTCGACGCCGTCGTCCGCGGCGAGGTGCCCGCCGAGGCGATCGATGAGAAGCTCGCCGCCCTGTCCAGGCTCGCCGGACGCCGCGACCGCGCGACCACGTCCGGGGATCCGGACGCCGCCGCCGACCTCGATGAGACGCTGGGCGACCTGGCGGCCTCCGGCATGGTGCTGCTCGAGAACGATGGGACGCTCCCGCTCGACGCACCGGCCCGAATCGCCCTCATCGGCCCGCTCGCCGAGCGGTTGACGCTGCAGGGCGGAGGCAGCGCCAAGGTGCGCCCGATGCCGAGGCCAGGGCTCGAGGAGCGGCTGCGGCACGCTCTCGGCGACGGCACGACGATCACGGTCGAGCCCGGCGTCGCGATCCACCGCAATCTGCCCCCGCTCGCGGACGAGCGCATCCCCGCAGGGATCACGCTGCGCTTCGAGGACACCGCGGGCACGACGCTTCTCACCGAGCACCGCCGGCACGCCGATCTCGTCCTGGACGAGGCGGTCCCCGCAGGCACCGCGCGCGTCGTCGTGTCCGCCACGGTCCGTCTCACCGAGGCGGGGATGCACGGGCTGTCCGTGCGTGGCAACGGCACCTACTCCGTCCGCGTCGACGACGGGATCCCGCAGACCTTCGCTCTGGCGGTGCCCGATCGAGATCCGCTCTCACCTCTGGTCGAACCGTACGAGCGCCGCATCGACGTCGCGGGCGACCGCGAGGTCCGCCTCACCGTCGTGCACGAGTGGGATGCCGAGGCCGACTGGCACCTCATCGATCTGGGACATCTGCCGCCCACGCCCGAGGACGATGTCCTGATCGCCCGCGCCGTCGCTTCCGCGCGGGACGCCGACGTGGCGATCCTCGTGGTGGGGACGACCGCCGAGCACGAGACCGAGGGCGTCGACCGCGAGAGCCTTGCACTGCCCGGCCGCCAGGACGAACTCGTCCGCGCGGTGTGCGCGGCGAACCCCCGCACCGTGGTCGTGGTGAACGCGGGCTCGCCGGTCCTGCTCCCCTGGGCCGAGCTGCCCGCAGCCATGCTGTGGGCCTGGTTCCCCGGGCAGGAAGGCGCCCGCGCGCTCGCGGACTGCCTGCTCGGACGGCGTGAGCCCGGCGGACGCCTGCCTGTCGCCATCCCGGCCGGAGAGAGCGGACTCCCCTCTGTCACCCCCGTCGATGGCGTCCTCGACTACGGCGAGCGCGATCGCTTCGGCTCCCGGGCGGAGGTCGCGCCGCGCTACCCGCTCGGCTACGGCCTCGGCTACACCCACTGGGAGTACGAGACAGCTGAGGCGACGACGCGAGACGGCGAGGTCATCGTGACGGTCGGCGTCCGCAACACCGGCACGCGCCCCGGCCGCGACATCGTGCAGGTGTATCTCGACGAGGTCGGCGCGCCGCCGCGGCTGCTCGGATTCGCTCCGGTGACCGCCGACGCCGGCGCCACCGCCTTCGTCGACGTCCGGATCTGGCCCGAAGCGCTCCGGCGCTGGACGGCCTCCGGCTGGCGAGTGCCGGAGGGTCCCCTCCGCATGACCGTGAACCGCTCCCTCGCCATCCCCGTCCTCTCCCTGGACATCGCGCTCCCCCGCACCTGAGCTCCACCCACCCGAAAGGCGAACCCATGGCTCTCAACGACGAAGCCTCCGCTCCGACCCTCGCGCCCGCGGCGACCGCCGCGCCGTCCCGCCCGCGACTCGGCACGCTCGCGATCACCCTTCCGACGACGATGATCGTCCTGTTCATGGTGTGGACCGCGGTGCCGAGCATTCTCCTCCCGGTGCAGGTGCAGGCCCTCACCGGATCGACCGACGCCGGAGCCCTCGCGATCGCGAGCGTGCTGGGCACCGTGGCCGCCGCGATCGCGAACCCGGTCTTCGGTCACCTCTCCGACCGCACCCGCTCGCGGTTCGGGCGACGCGCGCCCTGGATCGTGGTCGGCGCGGTGAGCGGAGCGGCCGTGCTGCTGCTGCAGATCGCGGCACCGTCGATCGCCGTACTCGGGCTGTGCTGGGCCGCGACGTGCCTGACGCTCAACGCCTTCCAGGCTCCGTTCATGGCCGTCATCCCCGATCGTGTGCCCACCGCGCGGATCGGCCTCGCGTCGTCGCTCGTCGGCACCGGTCTCAACGCGGGCGTGCTCGTCGGGTCACTCATGTTCGTCGTGTTCCCCGGGCTCGCCGGATCCGGCGGCTACGTGCTGCTCGCGATCCTCATCGTTGCGGTCGCCGTGCTGTTCGTCACGATCAGCCCCGACACCGATTCCCGGGCGCTGCCCCGCGAGCCCTTCCGCCTTCGCGAGTTCTTCGCGACCTTCTGGGTCAGTCCGCGCCGTTACCCGGACTTCGCCTGGGTCTTCATCGCGCGCGTGCTGCTCATGCTCGGCTACTTCCTCCTGTTCGCGTTCCTCATGTTCGCCCTGCAGGACTACGTCGGGCTCGCGCAGGACCAGGCCGTCCCGCAGGCGGCTCTCCTGTTCGCGATCAACGGCGCCGCGTCGGTGGTCGGATCGATCCTGGCCGCCCCGATCGCCGACCGCACCGGGCGCCTCAAGGTCTTCGTGCTGATCGCCGGCGCCGGCCTCGCCGTCTCGCTCGTGATCCCGCTCGTGCAGGCCAGCATGGCCGCGATGTACGTCTTCGCGGTCGTGAACGGCATCGCGTTCGGCATCTACATGTCCGTCGACACCGCCCTCGTGAACCGCGTCCTGCCCCGCCCGGAGGACGCGGCGAAGGATCTCGGGATCATGAACCTCGGCATGGTGATCCCGCAGGTGCTCTCCGCCTCGATCGGCGCGATCGTGGTCTCCCTCGTCGGCTACGCGGGTCTGTTCGCGATCGCCGCAGTGATCGCGGTGATCGGCGCCCTCGCGATCCTCCCGGTGCGCAAGGTCGTGTGAGGTGACGGCCTCCGCCTCTCCGATCGCCGAGACCAGCCTGGGCCGGGTCCGCGGCGTCGCTCTCGAGGATGGTCTCGTGTTCCGCGGGATCCCCTACGCCCAGGATCCCGTCGGTGACCTCCGCTTCGCGCCGCCGGTCGAGCCCGAGCCATGGTCGGGGGTGCGCCCGGCCGAGGAGTTCGGCCCCGCGGTGCCGCAGACCGTCGATCTCGGGCGCCGCGAGATGTTCGGCCTCCCCGACTACGTCACGTCGGAGGCCGGATCCCTGACCCTCAACGTCTGGACTCCCGCGGTCGACGACGCCCGCCGCCCGGTGCTCGTCTGGATCCACGGGGGCGCGTTCTCCTGGGGATCCGGATCCGACCCGGTCTATGACGGCCACCGGCTGAGCACCCGGCGCGATGTCGTGGTCGTGACGATGAACTACCGACTGGGGGCACTAGGGTTCCTGAGCCTCCCCGGAGTGCAGGGATCCGGCAACGCCGGACTCCTCGACCAGCTCGCGGCCTTCCACTGGGTGAGTCGGAACATCGCCGGGTTCGGCGGCGACCCGGCCAACGTCACGGTCTTCGGGCAGTCCGCGGGGGCGGTGAGCACCGCCGCACACCTCGCCGCTCCGCGTTCCCGCGGCCTCTTCCACCAGGCCATCCTGCAGAGCGGAAGCGGCGAGATGGTCCTGTCGGCCGAGGAGGCATCAGCCCGCGCCGTCGAGTTCGCCGCTTTGCTCGGCACCGTCCCGGAGGATCTCGATCGCCTGCGCGCCGTCCCTGTCGAAGACCTGCTCGCGGCTCAGGAGCGGTTCGACGCGATCATGGAGGAGCGCGGAGAACTCGCCGCTTTCCTGCCGGTCGTCGACGGAGTACTCCTGAGCGAGAGTCCGCTCGACGCGGTGTCCGCCGGACGCGGCGCGCCCGTCCCGCTCATCCTGGGCAGCACCAGGGACGAGGCCCGCCTCTTCACCGAGCTGCTGCCCGGCCCGGACCTCGGCGAAGACGATCTCCTCGCTCTGCTGTCGGACCATCCCGACCCTGCGGCCGCCCGCTCCGGCTACGCCGCGCTCGAGGAGCGCACGGCACCGGGCGATCTGTTCGCCGCGGTCCTCGGCGACCGCCTCTTCGCCGCCCCGACCGAGCGACTCGCGATCGCCCACGCTCATGCAGGCCATCCGACCTGGCGCTACGAGTTCCGCTACCGATCACCGGTCCGCGACGGTGCGCTCGGCGCCTGCCACTCGCTCGACATCCCATTCGTCTTCGATCAGCTCGACACGGATGCCGCGCGCCGTTTCGCCGGCTCTGACGCGCCCGCTGCGCTCGCCGACCGGATCGGCGCAGGCTGGGTGGCCCTGGCCCGCACCGGCGTCGCGGACTGGCCGCCGTTCGATCCTGAGTCGCGTCGCACGCTGCTGCTCGATGAGCACTCTGCACCGGTCGACGATCCCTATGGCGCACGGCGGGCACTGTGGCCGGAGCAGGGACAGCTCGCATCGGGCGGATCCTCGACGCGCTGACCCTGGCTCGGCCCGCATTCGTATCGCAAGACAATCGTCTACGCAATCGCAATTCGTCTCTTCCGCGTCGACTTTGGTACAGACGCACCAGAAATCGCGAGGATCGCACGGGGAACCCGAAGGGGGCGTGAATCGGGACAAGAGATCTATTCGCATTTATGACGAGAGAAAATCGCATGCTGGATCGATTCTCATTGATCCCGTGCTATTCCTGGTCAGTGCGTTTTCAAGGACTGGGGGACCATGAACAAGCAGAACGGCAGGGATGTCTTCGTCGACGAGCAGCACCTGCGGTCGTTGGGCTGGAAGGCCCTCGACCGCCGTTTTCCCCGCATCGTCGCCCACTCGGCGATCTCGCAGAAGTGGGTGGCGAGCCGCATCTGGTCGTCGGCGTCGCACCTGACGAGCACGACGGCGCCTCGCCGGCGCGCAGCACGGATCGTCGTCGGCATCGAGGGGACGGGGCGCGTGGCGGTCCGCGACCGTTCCTATGAGCTGCCGCCGAAACACATCCTCGTGGTCCGCTCCGACTCCCCCGTCGTCATCTCATGCGAGAAGAGCTGGGCGCGCTTCTACTGGGAGTTCGATGACCTGGAGCGCGGGGACAGCCTGCTGCTGCACGCGCTGCAGGGCCCGCGTCTGCTCCCCGACCTGTACTGGAACCTCATCGCGGCGACGACCAACACCGTGGTCACGAGGGCCGAGCAGAACGACAACCGGTTCGACGATCCGTTCCTCAACGAGTCCGTGCTGACGCTGTTCTCGGCCGCCATCGTGAACTCCCTCGCGGTGGAGAACCTGCGCAGCGACGAGCTATCGCGGCGCTTCCTCGAGGCGATCCAGCTGATCGAGGCCCGGCACTCCGATCGCGCGCTCAACGTCGCGCAGCTCGCGCGCCTGCTCGGCGTCTCCATCCCCCACCTGCACCGGATCTTCGCCGCGCAGGACACCACTCCCGGACGGGAGATCGAACGCCAGCGCGTGCTCTCGGCGCACGCCCTCATCACGTCCCGGCAGCGGAGCGGGCGGCACTCCGCCGAAGCCGTCGCGCGACTCTCCGGCTTCACCTCGACGCGCCGCATGCGTGACGCGCTCCAGCGATTCGAAGAAGACAACGCGACGTCCCTGGGCGCCTAGCGCAGACCTACCCCTCGTCGGAGCCGGATGAAGCCCGGGCAGGGCGGCATGCTCGGGCCTTTAGCCGCCACCCCACCCGGACCCGCCGGTAGCCCGGCGGCACCCCGGGACTCCCATAGTCCGGGGCCACGAGTGTTCGAAGATCACTGACCTCCGAACACCCGCCCCCGTGCCGGTGATCCGCGCCCGAACCCGCACCCGAATCACCGGCACGACAAAGGAATAGCACGGCGCGGGCAGCAGTCATCGAAGACCCGACGACTTCCTCTCGCACTTTCGGCGAATTGCTCTCTGATTTCGGTTTCACCACGGTTCCGAAACATTCCAGGCGATGGAATGGAGCAAATGCACTCTTTGCCTCGCGGCCAACGCCGGCGAGGCCGAAACGACATTGTGCGAAGGGGACTCTATGGACGATTCGAACAGCAGCGAGCAGCAGAAAGAGATCGGCATTCGATCGGGGGGATCGACGAGCCGCACCATCCAGCGCAGGACGATCGTGAAGGGCGCCGCGTGGTCGCTCCCGGTCTTCGCCGCGGCCGTCGCGGTGCCGATGGCGTCGGCGTCCGGCACCCCCGCCTGCGCGACGCAGAAGACGTTCTTCACGCTTCCGGACTCGCCGAGCGCGGCGGGGATCACGACGGTGTTCGTCGTTCCCGCCAAGGTGAAGTCGCTCACCGTGACTGTGACCGGCGGCGCCGGTGGCGCGACATTCGGATCCACCACGGTCTGGGGCGGTCGCGGTGGACTCGTCACAGCGACCGTCCCTGTCGTTCCCGGTGAAACGCTGGACCTCCTCGTCGGCCAGGGCGGCGCTTCCCGCACCGCACTCACGGCAAACCCCTCGATCCTCACTGGCGGGCAGGGGTTCGGAAACGGCGGAGACTCGGATCCAGCAGCCGACAACCCGAACAACGGCCCCGGAAGCTGGTGGGGAGGCGCAGCCGGTGGTGCAGGATCGGCGATCTTGCGCGGCACCCAGCCTCTTGTCGTGGCAGGTGGAGGAGGTGGTGCGGCTGGTCTCTACAGTGCCGGCTACACCTACTATTACGGCGGGAGGGGCGGCAACGCGGGAGTTGCCGGCGAGGCGAACTGGGCGAACGTCCCCGATGGTCGACGAATGGACAATCCCGGCGGACTCGTCGGCGGCGGCGCCGCCGGGTCCGGATCCGCGACGCCCCGTGGGTCCTACTTCCTCCTGCCTGGCCTCGCCACGAGTTCCGCGCGAGACGGCGCCGTCGGCGCGGGCGTCTCGCACTCATACGCGGGTCAGCGCTTGGGCTCCGGTGCCGGTGCCGGCGGCGGCGGTTTCGCCGGTGGCGGCAGCGGGGCGAGAGGCGGCGATGCTTCGGGCGCAGACGGCATCTACACCGTGCAGGGCGCCGGGGGCGCCGGCGGCACCAGCTACCTCGACGCCGCGTCCGGTGTCATCGGGACGATGTCCAACTGGAAACACTCCGCGTCGACGACCGGGCGTCAGGGCGGCACGATCACGATCGAGTGGTGCGCCTAACCGCAGGATCCGGCACCCGAAGCCGATGAGCCGACTCCTTGCGTCCCAACCCCAGAGGGCGCAAGGAGTCTTCGGCGTTCGCGCGACGAGGAATCAGTCCACCCTTGGGTCGATTTGCAAAATATATAGACCGGTCTATTCTGAGAACATGACATCCAAAGGGGACCTGACGAAGGCACGGCTCGCAGAGTCCATGCTCGAGCTCATCCAGACCAGCGGCTTCAGCGGCACGGGCCTGAACGCCGTGATCGACCACGCTGCGGCTCCCAAGGGTTCGATCTACTTCCACTTCCCCGATGGGAAGGAGGGCCTGGGCATCGCCGCGATCGAACTCGCCGCGAAGCAGTTCGAGGCGCTGATCGCCGAGGCGGCAACATCCGCAGGAAACGCGGCAGACGCCGCCCGGGCCGTGATCGTGGCCCTCTCGACCATCGTCAGCGAGAGCGACTTCCGGCTGGGTTGCCCGGTCTCCGTCGTCACCCTGGAGATGGGCGCCGAGAGCGAGCGGCTGCGGCAGGCGTGCGTCACTGCCTTCGAGTCGTGGATCGCCGCGACGGCCACGTTCCTCGAGGCCAGCGGCGTCGACGCTGAGGAAGCCGGGTCTCTTGCAACCGTCGTCGTGTCGACGATCGAAGGGGCAGTCATCGTGTCCCGCGCCATGCGGAGCGTCCAGCCTCTGGCCTCGGCCGCCGACGTTGTGGCAATGCTCATCGAGCAGCGCTGCGGGGCGGGAGAGACGCGATGACCCCTCACGACGACTCCCGTCATGCCCTGGTCTTCGGGGCCTCGGGCCTGGTCGGCCGGCACCTCGTCCTCACTCTCGCTGAGGCCGGTGCGCATGTCACGGCGGCGGTTCGAACCGCCGAGTCCGGAGCTCGGCTCGAGCGGTGGCTCGAGGAGCACGGCCTGACACGGCGGATCAGCACGGCGATCGTCGACTTCGACGCCCCCGAGATCTTCGAGGGCGGCCCCACCGCGTTCGCCTCCATCACGGAGATCCACAACTGCGCCGGGTCCTACCGATTCGGGATGACCGCCGAGGAGGCACGTAGCGCGAACGTCGGCATCGTCGAGAAGCTGATCGACTTCGCCGCGGACCTCCCCCGCCTGCAGCGCGTCGTCCATGTGTCGGGCTACCGTGTCGGCGGGCAGAACCCCGCGACCATTCCGTGGTCGGACGATCACCGCGCCGCGGTCTACGAGGAACTCGGCGCCTACGAAGCATCGAAGGTGGAATCCGACGCGATCTTCCAGACCCGCGCCTTGGAACGCGGAATCCCCTGGACCATCGTCAATCCGTCCAGCGTGATCGGCGACAGCGTCACCGGGGAGTCCGACCAGCTCATCGGCTTGGCCACCACCATCGAGCAGATCTGGGATGGCACCGCAGCTGCGCTTCCCGGAGGCGGATCGACATTCCTCCCGGTCGTGACAGTCGACTACCTGGCTGGTTTCATGGCCGCAGCGGCGGTCGATCCGGCTGCTGCCGGGATGGCCTACTGGATTCTCGACGATGACACTCCGCCGCTGGCTGACCTCCTCACGCACGTCGGCCGGCATCTCGGCGCGAAGGTGCCGTGGCTGCGGATCCCGGTCAGTGTCATCACGCGGCTCCCCCAGCGGATCACCAAGGCGGATCCCGAAACGCTCACCTTCATGTCCGCCGACCGCTATCCGACCGGGTCCGCCGTCGAGTTCGCCGACCGACACGGGATCCGGATGCCCGACGTGCGGGTGTCACTCGAACGCTGGGCCGACCACCTGGCCGCGCATCGGTTCGGCGCCGACATGACGGCCGGCCGTCGATTCGTCGATGCCGGCGGTCTGAGGACCTTCGAGCTCGGCGACTCAGGATCCTCCCGGCTGATCCTTCCCGGTCTGCCGGTCAACGCGGACACCTGGGCCGACGTGGCGTCGGGCATCGGCGCGCGCGCCGTCGACCTGCCCGGACTCGGCCTCAGCGGCGGCACGGGCGTTCGGGACTGGGAACGATGGCTACCCGCCGTGCTGGGCGAGGAGCCCGCTGATCTCATCGGCCATTCGATCGGCGCTGCCACCGCGGTGGTCGCGGCAGATCGCTTCCCGGAGAAGATCAGGTCCCTCACTCTGATCGCGCCGTTCTTCCTCCAAGCTCCGGCCGGCACTTCGACCGGACTTCGGCCGCTGGTCGCCGCCTACCTGCGGCACACGGACGCGGCTCGCCTGTCACGCACGCTGACCGGATCCGAGACGAGCGCGACCGCTCTCGCTTCGAGTCGCAGCGACCTCAAGCGGAGCAGTGCGAAGAGGGCGGCCGCCCAGCTCGCCCGTGCGCGATCGAGCCGGTGGCGCGCCGAGCTCCGGGAAGCGCTGGGACGATTCCGCGGCCCGGTCCGCATCATCACCGGGAGCGAAGACCCCTTGGCTCCGGATGCTGTGGCCCTACTCAGGTCCCTCCCGGACGTCAAGCTGATATCGATCCCGGGCGCCGGTCACCATCCGCAGCTGACCCACGACGATGCCCTCGTCGTGCTCCTGCGGGAATCGGTCTGTGTCCCGGGTAGCGGCCTCAGCGAGAGCATCAACGGCGTGCAGATCACGGAAGAGCAGATCGCAGCATGGGCTGCGGAGACCGAAGCCGGCTACGACGTCGACGCGCTCAAGAAGCGTGGACGAGGTCGTCCCGGCCGTGGCGCCGAGCCATTTCACGCCGCGACGACCGCTGGCGAGTCATGACCTCTTGCGCGCAGCGCGAGCGCACAAGACGCGATCCGAACTGATCCGCGACGCCCGGGCCGCCCGCAGATCGTGGGGGTCCGGGCAGGCTGTGTCACTCAGCCAGGGTTTTGCAGCCTGCCCGGGGTTTGTGGTGCGTTCAGGACGCGAGGGCTTGGGTTCGCTCGTGTGCGTCCGTCAGCATGCCTGATGTGGTGAGGGTGGTCACGTCGATGGCGAGGATGCGGTCGAGGGTGGTGGGCGTGATGCGCGTCCTCACTGTCTTGCCCTCGCCGGTGAGCTGAGCGATGGTGGTGCGGCCTGTCCCGGTGAGGGTGGAGATGTGGCGGAGGGACAGGCCGAGGGCTCGGAGTTCGCGGATTCTGGTGGCCGCGGCGCGGGCGTCGATGCTCTCGGTGCGTGGGGCGATTCCGGCTGCTCTGGCGAGTTGTTGCCGGTAGTGCGACCGCGCGTCGGTGCAGGTGAGGCCGGTGCGGTCACCGGGGCAGGTTGCGGGGTTGCGGCATCCGAGGAGGTATCCGTTGGAGGTGCCGTGTTCGATGGGGGTGCCGGTTCCCGCGGAGCGGCGGGCGGTGTAGGTCTGCATGTAGCGGCGGCGTGCTTCGGGGCAGGTCATGCCGCCGCGGGCCCAGTTCGGGCAGGCTCTGGTGTCTCGGCAGCCGCGGGCGTATCCCCAGGGGGTGCCGTGCACCTCGCGCACGGCGGGGTCCGATGGCGTCGCGGGTTCGGCGAGCACGTGTCGGGGTAGCGGCTGGTGGGCGGGGAGGCGTGAGAGCCGGTAGTCGCCGCGTCGGCGAATGGCCGCTTCGGCGCAGGAGAGGAACTCGGATCCTTCCCCGTGCAGGCACATCGCACGGGTGCGGCAGCCTTGGCTATAGCCGGCGGGGCTGCCATGCGGGGCGGGGTTGTGGGGGTGCATGGGGTGCTCAGCGGGTGCGGATGGCCTGCTCGGCGAGGGTGGCGATGTGTTCCACGGGCTGATCGGCGTTCACGGTGAGGCCGGTCTCGTCCGGGGTGAGCGGTTCGAGGGTCGCGAGTTGGGATTCGAGGAGGGTGAGGGGCATGAAGTGCTCGGAGCGGACGACCATACGGTTCGCGAGGACCTGCCTGGTGACGTCGAGGTGGACGAAGAACACGCGAGGCGCGTGGGCGCGGAGCAGGTCGCGGTAGGCGGTCTTGAGGGCGGAGCACGCGATGACGATGCCGGTCAGGGTGTTCCGGTCTAGTTCTTCGCCGACAGCGGTCAGCCACGGGGCGCGGTCCTCATCCGTGAGGGGTGTCCCTTGTGACATCTTCTGGATGTTGGCCGGCGGGTGGAAGTCGTCGGCGTCGGCGAACGCGACCCCGAGCCGTTCAGCGAGGGCTTGTCCGATCGTGGACTTCCCGCATCCGGAAGCGCCCATGACCACGATGACCGGTGCCGCCGCGGGAGTAGTCATTTTCTGCCTCGTTCCGGGCCGAACTTGAGGAGCACCTTGCTGGACACGGTGGGATCCGCCGCGATCTCGAACGCGGTGGCCGCCTGCCGCCAGGGTGTGACGTGGCTGATCACGGGCGCGATGTGCAGTTTCCGGTCGGCGAGGGCGCGGATGACGTCATCGATCTCGTCGTTGAACCGGAACGATCCGAGCAGGTCGAGTTCGCGGGCGATCGCGAGCGCGATCTGCACCGGCTGGGGGCCTGCGGGCAGCAACCCGACCATCGCGATCACCCCTCCCCGGGTGGCGCCGCGGATCGCGGTGTCGAGGCCCCGGTGGCTTCCGGAAGATTCGACGACGACGTCCGCGTCGATCGCGGCGATGTCGGCGTCATCCGGCTGTTTCAAGACGGTGTCCGCGCCGAGCTCGGCGGCGATCTGCAGGGGCCGATCGTGCAGGTCGATCGCGGTGATGTGGCGGGCGCCGCGGGCTTTGAGGACCGCGATCGTGAGCAGGCCGATCGGACCGCACCCGACGACGAGCGCAGACAGGTCGGTGACGTCGCCGATGCGTGTCACGGCGTGCCAGGCGACGCTGGCAGGTTCGATCAGCGCGGCCTCCTGCAGATCGATCCCGGCCGGCAGGGCCCGCAGCATCCGGGTGGGCATCGTCACACGATGCGCGAACGCGCCGTCGCGGTGCGGGAACCGGGCCGCGGATCCGAGGTAGCCACCCCCGGACAGGTTCGGCCGGTCAGCGGGGTGGCGGACATACTCCCTGGCCGGGGTCGCCGGGTGCACTGCGACCCTGGTGCCTTCCGCGGGGCCGGTGCCATCGGGGGCAGCCCGGCGCACGATGCCGACGACTTCGTGACCGAGGACCATCGGCGCCTTCAGGATCGATTCCCCGGCCGCGCCGTGCTGCCAGTAGTGCAGGTCGGATCCGCAGATGCCTCCGTAGACGATATCGATCACCGCCTCATCCGGGGCGGGCACCGGTTCCGGGACCTCATCGATGCGCAGATCCCCGGCCTCGTGGATCACGATCGAGTGCAGCGTGCCGGCCATCAGACGACCGCCGTCATTCCACCGTCGACGAATACGACCTGCCCGGTCACGAACCGGGATGCGTCCGAGGACAGCCAGACCACGGCGCCGCCGATGTCCTCCGGCTCACCCCACCGGCCGATCGGGGTGCGTCCCAGCACCCACGCGTTGAACGCCGGATCATCCACGAGAGCCTGGGTCAGCTCGGTGCGGATATACCCGGGGGCGACACCGTTCACGCGCACCCCACTGCCCGACCACTCCGCGGTCATCGCCCGGGTGAGGCCCCGAAGCCCGTGCTTCGCGGCCGTGTACGCACCGATCGTGGGACGGGCAAGATCCGTCTGCACCGAGCAGATGTTCACGATCGCACCCGCACCCCGCCCGATCATCCCCCGCGCGACGGTCCGCCCTACGAGGAACGCGCTGGTCAGATCCGTGCGGATCACCCGCTCCCAGTCCTGCACGCTCACCTCCAGCATCGGCTCCCGATGCTGGAGCCCCGCATTGTTCACCAGGATGTCGACCGGGCCCACCGCCTCCACTCCGGCGACCCCCTCCAGAACCGACGCCTCATCCGTGACGTCGAACCCGGCAGACGAGACCGCCCCCGCACCGAACTCCGACGCGAGCGCCGCGGCGGTCGTCTCGGCGGCTTCTGCGTTGCGGCCGTGGATCACGACCTGCGCGCCCGCGCCCAACAGCGACCGGGCGATCGCGAGGCCGATGCCCCGGCTGGAGCCCGTCACCAGGGCACGACGCCCCGTGAGATCAAAAGGACTGCTCATCGTCTGTTCCCTTTCCCGTTCAGTAGAACTCGACCGTGTCGACCACGTTGCGCATCGGCAGCCCGTCCAGGAACCGGGTCGCGTTCTCGGCGAACAGCTCCGCGATCCGGCGGTCCTCCCGCACGTCCAACGCCGCCGTATGCGGACTCACCAGCACCCGCGGATGCCCCCACAGGGCGCTTGCCTCCGGCAGCGGCTCCACCTCGAACACATCCAGCGCCGCGAAACCCACGACCCCGGCGTCCAACGCCGCGAGCAGTGCGGATTCGTCGATCACCGTGCCGCGTCCCACGTTCACCACCGTCGCCCCTGGCTTCAACACGGACAGGAACTCGGGCCCGATCAGATGATGCGTGGCATCCGTGCCCGGCAGCGTCGCCACCACGGCATCCACCTGCGCGAGCACCTCGCCGACGTTGTCCGGATGGACCGTGCGGGCCACCCCCGGCACAGATGCGCCACTGCGCGAGGTCCCGATCACCGTCGCCCCCAGAGCAGACAGCTTCGCCGCGACCACCGCGCCGATCCCGCCCAACCCCAGCACGAGCACCGTCAGATCCGACACCTGCCCCATCACCCAGCGCCCGCTCCACACCCGCTCCCGCTGCTGACCCAGCAACCGCGGAAGATGCTTCGCGCCCGCGAACACCCCGAACACCGCGAACTCCGCGAGCGCATCCCCATGCACGCCGGCCGACGTCGTGAAGGCGACCCGCCCCAGCTCCTCGCCCGTCAGCCCCGCAGCGCGCACCTGACCGCCGCCGCCGGCCGCCATCGTGTGCACCCACCGCAGCAGTGGATTCGCGCGCACCGTGCGCGCCAGAGCCACCGGATCCACATCCGGGATGCCGTACAGCACATCCGCCGAATCCAGCATCCCCTCGAACATCGACTGCTGCTCCGCCGTCCGGCGGAACGACGGGTCCCCCGAGAAATCCGCCGGATGACGCATCGGCGCCACCAACGACGGATCCACCACAAGGTCCACCCGCGGCTCCAGCGAAACGATCAACTCGCACAACTCCGACGCCAGCGGCGCAGCCACCACCGCCCGCAGACGCGCGCTCACCGGAGGTCTCCCACGGCGGCGCCGATCGCGGCGAGCGCGGCGGTGATGGTGCCGGTGTCCGTCGCGAACGAGATCCGGAAGAAGGGCGACTGCCCGTACCCGGATCCCTGGATCACAGCGACGCCGGCGTGCTCGAGGAGGTGCAGCGTCACGTCCTGATCGCTCTCGAGAGTGCGACCGTCCGCCGTCGTCTTGCCGATGAGACCCGCGCAGTCCACGTAGACGTAGAAGGCGCCGTCGGGCGCGATCGGCCTCAGCCCGTCGATGGCCGCGAGACCCGCCACGGCGACATCGCGTCGTTCCCGATACACGGGAACGGTCTCCGCGATGAAGTCCTGGGGGCCCTCCAACGCCGCGGCCGCGGCGGCCTGGCTGATCGACGACGGGCACGACGACGTCTGCGACTGGAGGGTGTTGATCGCGCCGACGAGCGACGGATCCCCCGCCGCATAGCCGAGCCGCCACCCCGTCATCGCGAAAGACTTGGACACCCCGGAAACGACGAGCACGCGGTGCCGGAGGTCGGGTGCGACGGACGCAAGACTGGGGGCCGGCGCACCGGTGAAGGAGATCTCGCTGTAGATCTCGTCGGACAGCACGGACACGGCCGGGTGCCGACGCAGGACCTCCGCGAGGGCCGACAGGTCCTCCGCCGTGTAGACGGCACCGCTGGGATTGCCGGGGCTGTTCAGGATCAACCACGTCGTGCGGTCGGTGATGGCCGCTTCCAGCTCATCCGCCGTGAGCTTGTACCCGGCATCGGCCGACGTCGGAAGGATGACAGGACGGCCGTCGTTCGCGCGAACCATGTCCGGGTACGAGACCCAGTACGGCGCCGGGATCAGCACCTCGTCGCCGGCATCCACGGTCGCCATCAGCGCGAGGAAGATGACCTGCTTGCCCCCGCCGCCGACGGTGATCTCCGAATCCGAGTATTCGATCCCGTGCGTCCGCAGCAGCGAACCCCTGATCGCTTCACGCAGACGCGGCGTGCCGTTGACCGGGGTGTACTTCGTCTCCCCCCGCCGGATCGCGGCGATCGCCGCCTCCTTGACGTGGTCAGGGGTGTCGAAGTCGGGCTCGCCGACGGTGAGGTCGAAGATGCGGCGTCCGGCCGCCTTCAGCTCGCGCACGCGGGCGGCCGCGGCGGTGCTCGGCGACGGCGCGATCCTCGCGAGTCGCTCCGCTCCTCGGAAGGAGGAGGTCACGGTGTCGCTCACGACTCGTCCTCGATGTCGGTGGTGAGTCCCTTGGCCTTCAGCACCTCGGTCAGATTGCAGAGATCGATGGTCGTGCACCCGGCCCAGTACTGCTCGATCAGCGTGGCCTCGTGGGCGTCACGTGCTGCGGACAGCTCCGCCGCCTCGCACACCTCCTCGCGCCGGACGACCACCACACCGTCCGCATCACCCTTGACGACGTCTCCGGGACGGATGGATTCGCCCGCGAACACCACAGGCTGGTTGAGCGCACCGAGGGTCTCCTTGACCGTGCCCTTGATCGACACACTCCCGGAGAACACGGGAAGGCCGAGCGCACGCAGCTCCTGGGTGTCCCGGACTCCGGAGTCTGTGACGAGAGCCGCGATGCCCTTCGCCTTGCAGGCATTGCCCAGCACGTCGCCGAACATCCCTGCCTCCGGGAAGCCACCGGCGGCCACGATGAGCACGTCCCCCGGCTGCGCGTAGTGGATCGCGACCTGCAGCATCAGGTTGTCGCGCGGCGCGCAGACCACGGTGAACGCGGAACCGACGAACGACGTGTCGCGATCGATGGGCTTGATGCGGGAGTCGAGAGCCCCGCGACGTCCCTGAGCCTCGTGGATCGTCGCCGAGGTGAACTCGCCGAGACGGGCGATGTCGGACGCATTCGCCCGCTCGATCTTCGTGGTGACGTGAACCATGGTGTCGTCCTTACTCTGCGTCCTGCGTGAGCACGTCCTGCGGGCGGCGGTCGAAGGTGAGACCGCCCGGAACCTGGAATGTCGGCATGAGCTCGATGAGCCCGATGTTGACGTGAGCCGGCGCGTCCACCGCGAACTCGATCGCCGACACGACGTCGTCGACCGTGAGCGACTCGAAGCCCTCGTAGAACTCCGCCCAGGCGGCGGCATCGGTCTCCGGCGTGCCCCCGAGGTTGCGCGAGAAGATCTCCGTCTCGATGCGTCCCGGGCTGAGCTCCGTCACGCGGACCCGCTTGCCGAGTGCGTCGTTGCGCAACTGACGGGAGAGCTGATGGATCGCGGCCTTCGTCGCGTGATAGGCCGTGTGTCCGAAGAAGTTGTAGTGCCCGGCGATCGAGGAGATGTTGAGGACGTGGCCGCGATCGCGCTCCACCATGCCCGGGTACACGAGCCGAAGGATCTGCATCACCGCTGTCAGGTTCACCTCGACGAGGTCATCGAGGTCCTCGGCCGACGAACTCAGGAGGTTGCCCGGGCGGCTCACACCCGCGCTGTTGAGCACGATGTCGGCTTCGATGCCCTCCAGTTCGCGAGTGAGGGCGACGGTATCGCGCACGTCGACGGCATGCGCGATCACGCCCCTCTCCGCCAGCGCCGCGAGTCGCGACTCGTCACGAGCGATCGCGTGGACGGTGAGGCCCTTCGCGAGGAAGAGGTCGATCGCGCCGCGGCCGACGCCACTGGTCGCGCCGGTGACGAGGGCGACACGGTAGTCGGAGAAAGTCATGAAAAGGTCCTTCCGGTGATTGAGGTGGAGAGAGCGTCCAGGGCCGAGAACACGGACCGGACACGAAGACGAAGAGCCTCCAGCTCGACGCGGTCGGCGCGTGCACGCGCCGCGGCGTCCGAGGATGAGACCTTGCGGAAGCGGACGCGCTCCCCCGGACGCACCTGGGCGAGAGTGTCGAGCGAACCCGAGGTCACGACCGCGAGCACGGGATATCCCGCCGTGACGCCGCGCCCACGATGCAGGACGAGGAGCTCCTCCCCCGGCGGGACCTCCACGGCGCCCACGGGCACGCCTCGGGACAGCACCTCGCCGTGCGTCCGGCGCTCGGGCAGCGGGCCGACCAACCGCAACCCGATGTGATTGCTGGTCGGGGTGACGAGGTACGGCTGTGCGAACAGGCGGTCGGCCGTGTCGGCGAAGTCGTCGAGGTCGGGGCCGTCCGTGACGTCGACGATGAAGCCCGTCGACGGTCGCGGAACGTCGAGACTGTACAGCTCGGCGGCGAAGTGATCGTTGAAGATCGCGTCCGTCGAGCGTCGCACCGTGATCGAGGCGCCACCGGCGAGGTGCCCTCCGAAGCCCAGAACGGAATCGGGCGCGCAGCTGCCGAGGAGCTGCGGCACGTCGAACGAGCCGCGGACGGCGAGGTAGGCGCGCAGCCCGCCCTGGAGATGACGCAGGGCGACGGTCTCCCCCGCACGCACGGAGACCGGCTGGTTCGACGGGCGCCCGACACCGTCCACGGTGAGGTGGCCATCCGCTCCGGCGACGGCCAGGAGGATGTCGACTCCGGCGACGAACTCGATGTCGAGAGCGGTGATCTCCAGCAGCGGGGCTTCGTCGGGATTGCCGACGAGGATGTTCGCGATCCGAGCCGAGCGCTGGTCGAGGGCGCCGTTCACCGGCACGCCGTAGCGCGGTCCGCGGCGGCGTCCGAGATCCGTCACCTGGGTGGAGCCCGCCTCGGTGAAGGTCAGCGTGCCGGCGCTCATCGTGCCACCATCCGGGTTCCGCGCAGCGCCTCGTACTCGTCCCTGCCGATCGGACGGAAGCGGATGAGATCTCCTGGCTCGTACGGCACGAACGGCTCGGCCTTCAGATCGAGCACGGTCAGAGGCGTCCTGCCGACCAGCCGCCAGCCGCCGGGCGCAGCCGCAGGTGTGATCGTGGCCTGCCGTCCGGCGACCGAGACCACGCCCTGCGGGACGTGCGGGCGAGGCTTCGCCAGACGCGGCACCGGGTGCGGGAACGGGGGGCCGTCGAGCATCGGGGAACCGCCCGGCGCGCCGAGGCAGCGCACCACGTAGGTCGGCTCGCTGTGCAGGCGGACGATCTCCGCCGCGCTCAGGCCCTGCGCGTCGGCGACGTCCTGAAGGTCGAGCTCCCCGTCGAGGTCGTAGAGGACGGGGACGTCGAACGTGCGCGGGGTCTGGGTGAGCGGCTGGTCGGCGTCCAGATCCTCGACGACGTGCTCGAGGTAGTCGCGCAGGCGATCGAGCGAGACGTCGATCGGGTCGATCTCGATCAACGCCGCGTCGTAGGTCGGGATGACGCACTCGACTCCCGGCACGCGCGAGGAGTCGACGAGTCGGGCCAGGTGATGGACGAGTCGCCAGCCGGCCTCCTTGTCGGCCAGGGTGCTCGCGACCCGAAGAGCGGAATTCCCGCTGGGCGAGATGATGACGGATGCGTTCGGCACGGTACTCACTCCAGCCAGTCCGCGAGAGGCGCGATCACGACGCCGGCAGCTTCCAGGCCGTCCCGGATCTGCTGCGCGAGTACGACCGCACCTGCCGTGTCGCCGTGCACGAGGACGGTGTCGCACGCGACAGGGATCGGGACGCCGTTGCGGCTTTCGATCACGCCGTCGACCACCATCCGCACGGTCCGACGCCGGATCTCCTCCGCATCATGGATCACGGCGCCCGGCTCGGTGCGCCGCACGAGCGTGCCGTCATCCTCGTACGCCCTGTCGGCGATTCCGACGATCCCGACGCGCAGACCGGCCGCGCGGGCGGCGTCGGCGAGCTTGCCGTCCTGAGCGAGGACGATGAGCTCCGGGTCGAGCCTCCACGCCGCGGTGGCGACGGCATCCGCGTAGTCCTCGCGGACCGCGACCAGGTTGCCCAGCCGCCCATGGGGCGCCAGGTGGGAGATCTTCGCGCCGTGGAAGGTGGCGATCGCCTGCAGAGCTCCGAACTGATACAGCACGTCGGTGCGGACCTCTTCGGCCGTCAGGCCCATGTCGCGACGGCCGAATCCCTGCAGATCGGGGAAGGACGGGTGAGCGCCGATGCCGACTCCACGCTGCCTGCACGCCCGGACCGTCTGGTCCATGATCCGCGGATCACCGGCGTGGAAGCCGCAGGCGACGTTCGCCGACGTGAGGATGTCCAGAAGCGCGGCGTCATCTCCCATGCTCCAGGGGCCGAAGCCCTCGCCGAGATCTGCGACCAGATCGATCGTCCGGGTCATCGTCAGCTCCTCTCCTCATCGTGATTCCGCTGTCATTGATCAGGCTAGAACGGGTGGCATCACGCAGTGCAACCATGTGCCCAGCTCGTGCCGAACTGCGCGGGATGCGCCGGGTATTCAGTGGCCGAGGCGACCACGCTTGGCAATTTCCTTGCCATTCATAACGCCGCGCAGATAGGTCATCGACTCGATGAAGTCATCGTCCTCGTGGGGCTCGCACTTCGCCTCCACCGTGAGCGTCCCCTGATAGCCGTCCGCCTGGAGCGCGGCGATCTGACCGGCGATGTCGGTCTCGCCCGTGCCGAAGCGCTGCCACACCATCCGGTCGTCGAGGACGCGGCCGTCCTTGAGATGGACGTTGCGGATGTGCGGCTTCAGCAGCTCATAGCTCCCGCGGAAGTGCCGATGCTCCGCCTCGTAGAGGTTCCCGGTGTCCCAGACGTAGCCGAAGTTGGACCTGCCGATGCCCTCCAGCAACCGCAGGCAGTTCTCCCCGGTGTCGGCCCAGGACCCCGGGATGTTCTCGAGCAGCAGCTGGAACCCACGGGCAGCCGCGACATCGGCGGCCTCGCCCAGCAGGTCGACGACCCGGGCGAAGTCGCCCTCATCGTCGAGCGGACTGCGGTCGACACCGAAGGTGATGAGGGTGTCGACACCGATGCGCTCCGCCAGATCGAGGCTCATCGACAGGATCTCGGTCGAATGGAATCCGATCAGATCGCTGTGCAGGTCGGCCTTGAACAGGCCGGGCGAGACGGCGGAGTAGTGGATGCCGTATTCCGCGGCGATCGTCTTGAGCCGCCCCCAGGCCGCCGCTTCGACGACCGGGAAGCGCTTGGCCTCGACCATCCGGATCTCGAAGTTCCGCACGCCCTGCTCCGTGGCCATCGTGAAGATCTTGCGGAAGGCTCCCACCGACCGATCGGGGGTCACCTCGTCGGTGACGGTGGACAGGATCATTCTGTTTCTCCTCTTCTCATGGTGATGCGCGCTCAGCCCTTGACCGCACCGGTCGTGATGCCTTTGACGAGCGAGTTCTGCAGAAGCAGATAGACGATCAGGCTCGGCATGAGAGCCAGGAACGCCGCTGCGAGAAGCACGCCGGTGCCGACCTGCACATCCGCACGGAAGCTCGTCAGCGCGACCGTGATCGTGTAGTTGGTGGTGTTGTTGGCTCCGACCAGTGGCAGCAGGTACTGGTCCCAGATGCCGATGAAGCCGAAGATCGTCACGACGCCCAGGGCCGGCTTGCACAGCGGCAGGATGATCTGGAAGAGCAGCCGCAGATCGCCTGCCCCGTCGATGCGGGCGGCCTCTTCGATCTCGTCCGGGATGTCGCGCATGAACGCCGTCATCACCAGGATCGAGAATGCCGACGCCGCGACCGGGAGGATGACGGCGAAGACCGTGCCCCGGAGATTCAGGCCCGTCAGCGGGATGTCACCGAGCACGACCGCAAGAGGCACCGCCACCAGCTCTTCGGGGAGCATCATCGTCGCGAGGAAGAGACCAAGGATCAGCGCCCGCCCGCGGAAGCGATGCCGGGCGAGCGCGTAGCCGGCGGTGACGGCGAGCAGGGTCTGCAGCAGGAGTCCGCCTCCCGCGATCACGATCGAGTTCCAGAAGAACGACCAGATCCCGCGATCGGCGGCGACCTCGAAGTTCTTCATGCTGGGGTTCGCCGGGATCAGAGTCAGCCTCGTCGGATCCGAGTTCAGGTCGAACGCACCGGCGATGATCGCGACGATCGGCCCGGCGAACACGGAGAGGATGACGATGCAGATGGCGATGCGGAGGACGAGTGAGGCCGTCCGGCCCGCCTGCCAGCCGAGCGCGGTGTCGAAGCGCTCGGAGGCGTCGCCGCGCCGGCGTCTCGGGCGTCTGGCGCCTGCCGTGACGATCGCCTCTGTCGCCGTGCTCGTTCCGTCGGTGAGGGACATCACGTGTCCTTTCCTCGTCGCAGCAGCGCCGCGGTGCCGAGCGTGATGATCACCGTGACGACGAGCAGGATGATCGAGGCCGCAGAAGCGACGCCCACCTCATTGCGCTCGAAACCCAGGGAGTACACCCGCGTCATCCAGACGTCCGTGGCTCCCGATGGGCCGCCTTTGGTCAGTACCCAGACATCGGTGAAGACACGGAGGCTGCGGATGGCCGCGAGGACCAGCACGATGGCGAGAGCAGGCTTCAATGCGGGGAGAACGATGAACCAGAGCCGCTGGATCATGTTCACGCCGTCGATGGCGGCGGCCTCGTAGAGCGAGCGGTCGACCGCGGCGAGACCGGCGAGCACGATCACCATGTTGTACGGGGCGCCCTGCCAGATCCCGACGACCATGACGGAGAGAAGGGCGGTGTTCGGGTCCTCGAGCCAGTGCACCGGCGGGGCGCCGAACGTGCCGAGAACGGAATTGAGGAAGCCGTCCTGCGCCGGGAAGTAGATGATCCGCCAGACCTCGGCGATCACGGCGGTGGCCGTGACCACGGGGAGGAACGCCGCCGTCCGGACGAACCAGAGGTACCTGCTCGCACCCTCGAGGACCAGCGCGAGGACGATGCCGCCGATGACCGCACCCGCAGCCGTACCGAAACCGAGGACGAGCGTGTGCCAGATCGCGGCGTGGAACTTGGGGTCGTTCAGCACCGCGACGTAGTTGTCGAGGCCCACCCAGACGTCGCCGAGGAACGGACGCACCTCGTGGAAGCTCATCTGGATCCCCGTGACCATCGGGATGAACTTGAAATACGCGAAGACGAGCAGAGCCGGAACCAAGAAGCCCCAGACGATCGCACCCCGCTTCATCCGCGCCCGCCGTGCGGACGCCCCTCTCGGGCGACCCGCATCGCTGCGGGTCGCACGAGAGGGCTTCGCGAGGGTGGTCACGGGGACGCCAGCTCTTCGTCGATCCGATCCGCGAGCTCCTTCATGTCGCCGGAGACGTCTTTCGGACATTGCGAGAACGTCGAGTTCAGGGTCTCCGCCACGTCCTGCCGGGCGGTCGTGAAGTCGATGTCGGAAGGGAACATCCTCGACTTCTTCAGCTGGTCCTGCACCACGCCCCAGCGCGCATCGCCGTAGACCGCGACCGCGTCCACCGTCGTGTTGACGGGAAGACGGACCACCGGCTGACCGGGCGCCGTCATCGCGAGCTTCTGACCCTCCGCCGAAATCAGGAACTCGGCGAGCGCCTTCTGCTTCGAGGGCTTGGTCGTCGTCGCGCCGAAGTAGATGCTGGTGCGTTCCTGCAGGGTCGTGGATCCCGCGGGGCCTGCAGGGGCCATGATCACCTCGTACTTGTCCTTGCCCGGCGCCTTGTCGAAGTTGGCGAAGGCATAGGGGCCGGTCTGATAGATCCCCGCCTTGCCCTCCGCGAAGAACGGCGTGGCGGAGGCATTCGTGAGCGCGCCCGGCTGGATGAGGTTCGGCGTGCAGAAGAACTGCTCCAGCCATTGGACGCCCTTGACGCTCTTGGCGCTGTCGATCTCGGCCTTGTACGCACCGTCCTTGCCGGAGACGATCTCGCCGCCGCGCTGCCAGATATACGGCGCGGACCACCAGGCGAAGAACCCGCGGTCCGTCGTCCCGGGGACTGCCATGCCGTACGTGTCGCCATCGACGCCGTTGCCGTCGGGATCCTCGGTGGCGAATGCCGTGGCGAGCTTCACGAGATCGTCGTGGGTCTTCGGCACCTCGAATCCGAGCTTCTCCCGCCAGTCCTTCCGGATGAAGGTGACCTGCGCATGCTGACTGAACGGCACCCCGTAGTACTCGCCGTCCGTGAGCTTCACCGAGTTCCAGGACTCGTTCGAGAGGTCCTTGGAACCCTTGATCGCCGCGCGGTCGACCGGTAGCAGCATGCCGTCGTCGGCATAGCCGGCCATGCTGGCCTGGTCGTAGATCAGGACATCGGGGAGATCCTTGGCGGAAGCACGAGCGCGGAGCTGCGTCTCGAACTCCACCGTGGCCAGATAGTTCACCTCGATGCCCGTCTTCTTCGTGAAGGCGTCGAAGACCGCCTTGTACGTCTTCGCCGCCTCCGGACCGCTGCGAGACCAGACCTCCAGCGGCTTGCCGTCGTCCTTCTCCGGGGCCGCCGACGTCGTCGTCGCGACAGTTCCTGCTCCGGTGGAGCAGGCGGTCAGAGCGAGGAGCAGCACTGCTCCTGCCGCCGCCGCGACCGCATGTGTTCGGGAGGATCTCTTCATCGGTGGTACCGCCTTCCTTGGCTGTCACCGTGGGGTTTTCCCCGACGGGTTCCGGGATGCGGCTCACACTATGTTTCGGCCGATGGCGTCCGGAACGGGTTCGATCCGCAGATCGTCGATACCCCCATCGTGGTTCTCCCGATCGCGGATCGCACCGCATCGGCCCTGGTTATCATCAGGAAAGGGTCGAGGACGCGAAGAGGCGGAGGAACATGGACGGCAAGAAGCTCGAGGCCTTCGTCAAGGCCGTCGACCTCGGCAGCATCTCCCGGGCGGCGATCGCACTGCATCTCACGCAGTCGGCGCTGAGCCAGCAGATCACATCGCTGGAGGCGTCGGTCGGCGTCCAGCTCCTCGCCCGCTCCAAGCAGGGCGTCTTCCCGACGCAGGCCGGCCGCGTCCTGTACCGGCATGCCCAGCACCTCCTCCGCGGCATGGATGAGGCACTCATGGAGGTGCGCGCCCGCGGCGACGGACCGAGTGGACGGGTCTCGGTGGGACTGGCGCCGTACAGCCTTGCGCAATCGCTCACGGTTCCCCTCCTGCAGACCGTCCGCCGGGAGTACCCGAACATCGTCCTGCACCTCCGCGAGAACTTCGGCGGCCTGATCAGCGAGGGGATCGCGACCGGGCAGATCGAC
This sequence comes from Microbacterium azadirachtae, assembly GCF_000956505.1. Lineage (GTDB taxonomy): Bacteria > Actinomycetota > Actinomycetes > Actinomycetales > Microbacteriaceae > Microbacterium > Microbacterium azadirachtae_A. The sequence continues at coordinate 32,778 of NZ_JYIX01000040.1, forward strand.
ATGGGGATCATGTACTCCCCCGTGTCGCTGCGCGCGGTGCATGTCGAGCCGCTGTTCGTCGACGAGCTGTCCGTGCTCGCCCACCAGAAGCGGAAGCTCCCGTCGCCGATCGGCTTCGCGGAGCTCACCGACGTGCCGATGCTCGTGCCGACCCGGCAGCATTCGATCCGTCTGGCCGTGGATGCCGGCTTCCAGCGCCATGACCTCTTCCCCCGCATCGCGGGTGAGCTGGAGTCGGTTCCGAGCCTGCTGAGCGCGGTCGAGAAGGACATCGGATGCACCGTGCTCCCGGGCGCCTCGATTCCCGACCTCGCACAGCATCCGACGCTGGTCCGGCTTCCTTTCGCCGAGCCCATGCCCATCAGGCTCGCCTTCTGCATCTCGGCGAACGAGCCGCTCAGCGAAGCTGCCGTGGCGGTCGAACGCGTGCTCCGCCGTCTGGTGTCACGAGTGCTGGCCGAGCACGCGGGCGTCGGAGGGTGAGTCCCTGCTCCTGGCCGGTTCGGCAAGCGTCTTTGCCGTTTGTGCCATCCGCGCGTGCCCACCGAGTTCGATAGCATCGATGAACCCCGTCGATCCGGTGCGTATGCCCGGGACGACTGGCAAACTCATTGCCCGAGGAGTCCGCCATGGTCATTCCTGGTCGTCGCGTCCAGCGTCGTGTCACGCTCACGGAGATCGCCGAGGCCTGCGGGGTCGCGCCCTCCACCGTGTCCCGCGCGCTCTCGAACCCGAACCGCGTGAGCACCGTCATGTATGAGCGGATCACCAGCAAGGCGCAGGAGATGGGCTACACCTCGGCACTGCTGCCCGCAGCCGACAACCGACTGGCCCGCGGGACGATCGCCCTCGTGCTGCCCAACCTCACGAACCCGTTCAACCTGGACGTGATCCGTGGCGCGCAGGCGCAGATCCGCGCTGCGAGCTACCTCCATCTCCTCGTCAGCACGGAGGAGTCGCTGCCGATGGAGGAACAGTGGCTGCGGGAGATGGCACGGACGGTCGACGGCATCGTCGTCTCGTCCCCGCGGATCGACGACGAGGCCCTGCGTGCGGTCTCCCAGGTCGCGCCGACGGTGGTCATCAATCGTGCAGCTCCCGGCCTGTCTGGTGTCGTGATCGACACCCCTGCCGGGCTCGGGCAGGCCGTCCACTATCTGAACTCGCTGGGTCATACGCGCATCGCGTATGTGCGCGGTCCCCACGCATCCTGGACGGACCGTACGCGCTTCGAAGCGATCACCGCAGCGGCGAGCGAGAGCGACGTGGAGATCGTCGCGGTCGGGAGGTATCAGCCGACCCTGGCCAACGGCGCCGCGGCCGCAGACGCCGTCGTCCTCACCCGCGCCACAGCCTGCATCTTCTTCAACGACGTGCTGGCGATCGGCGCCCTGGACCGCTTCCATCAACTCGGCGTCGCGATACCGGACGACCTCAGCGTGGTCGGCTGCGACGACATCTTCGGGGCATCGTTCTCGCATCCACCGCTCACCACGGTCACGTCTCCTGGCGAGAGCGCCGGCCGAGCGGCCGTGGACATGCTCATCGGCCGGTTCGCGACCCGGGATCGCTCCGACCGCATCGACCACATCTCGGCACACCTCACCGTGCGCGCGTCGACGGGGCCTCGCAAGGACGACTGACCCCTGGCCGCGACTGCGGGCCAGGGGTCAGTCGTCGGCACCGAGGCGGCTAGACCGCCTTCGGCAGCAGGATGGAGGCGGTGACGGCCTCCTTCTCCTGCTCGCTCTGCTGCAGTTCGTCGATCTCGTCGAGCGTGTAGCCGCGGGTCTCCTTCGCGGTCAGCGCCGAGATCGTCGCCACGACCATCAGCCCGATGGCCAGAGCGGCCGGTCCCACCCAGCCCTTGAGGTCCGCACCGGCGAGAGCCGTCGATGCGACGGGACCGATGGCGCCCGCGATCGCGAAGCCGATCTGCGTGCCCGCCGCGAGCCCGGAGACGCGCACGCGTCCAGGGAACATCTCGGCGAAGAAGGCCGGCCACGCGGCGTTCGCGGTCGAGTAGAAGAGCCCGTTGCAGAGGATGCCGAGCACGAAGATCAGCGGCCAATCGCCCTGCGTGATCGCCCACAGGTAGGGCGCCGTGCTGAGTCCCGCGCCCACGGCGCCGATGATGAACACCGTCTTGCGGCCGATCCTGTCGGCGAGCATCCCCGCGAGCGGTGTGTACAGGATCGCCAGGAAGCTCGCGCACACGGGCACCCACAGGATCGTCGGCTTGTCGAGCCCGTAGCCGACGGTGGCGAACGACACCGAGAAGGCGGCGAACAGGTAACTGATGCCGGCGACCATCGCGCAGGCGGCGATCCGGATGATGGTCCCCCAGTGGAATCGGGTGGCCTGCTTGAGCGGCGACAGCTGCACCTTGATGGCCTGGGTCTCGAGGAACGCCGGCGGCTCCTCCAGGGTTCGGCGGATCACGTACGCGACCACCACGACGACAGCCGAGAGCCAGAACGGGATGCGCCACGCCCAGGCCAAAAGCTGCTCCTGCGGAAGGGCGGCGAACGGGATGAACACCGCCGTCGCGAGAAGACCGCCCGATGCGGATCCGCTGGTCACGAAGCTCGTCGCAAACGCCCTGCGTCGCTCCGGTGCGTGCTCCAGGGTCATCGTGATCGCGCTCGCCTGCTCCCCCGAGACCGAGAGCCCCTGGATGATGCGGATGACGATCAGCAGGATCGGTGCGAGGATGCCGACCTGGTCGTAGGTGGGCAGGCATCCGATCAGGAAGGTGCACGCACCGATCCCGAACAGCGTGATCATCATCACGAACTTTCGGCCGAAGCGATCGCCGAGGGGGCCAAGGATGAGCGCGCCGAGAGGGCGGACCACGAAGCCGATGGCGAACGTCGCCATGCTGAGCAGCACCTTGACCCCATCGGGCAGCTCTGGCGGGAAGAAGAGGACGTTCAGCACCAGCGCCGCCGCCGTGCCATACACGGCGAAGTCGTAGTACTCGAGCGTCGTGCCGACCCAGGAGGCTATCGCGGCTTTCGCCGGAGTCTTCTTGGGAGCCACGGAATTCGTCATGTCGCCTCCATTGGCGTTATCTCAGGAAGGCCCGGCGGTCGGGAGTCGTTCGCTGCGAACGGATGCGGGGCCTGCTGATCTGCTCTCCGGGGCATTGGTGCCCCAGGTACGGAAAACTGTAGGAATCGGCTGACGTCCCGACAAGAGATGTGCCAACTCATTGCCGGAGTTCGCCCTCGATCCTTGAGAACACCGGGCATTCTGCGAATTCGTCCGAGATTCTTGTGCCATAAAGATTGCCAGAATCGGATCCGACTTCGCGAGGCAAGGGAGTCTGGTCCTCAGCTCTGTGACGGACTCCCCCGACACGGCGCGCGTCACCGAGGCATCGAATCGACGGTCCTGCTGACCCGTTCGAGAACGTCGGCGAGCTGATCGATCGCCGGCGTCGCGAGGGCGAGTCTGAGGGCGTGCGGCGCGTGATCGGTCGAGGCGAAGGCATCGGCGGTCGTGACGAGGATGCCGACGTCGGCGAGGTGCGACGCGGCTTGGTCCGCCCGAAGATCGGGTGGGAGGCGCAGCCAGCCGAAGTACGACGAGGGGTGGGCGGTGTAGTCGAGCTGACGGAAGGCCGCGCGAGCGATCTGCTGGCGCTCGGTGGCATCGTCGCGGCGGGTCTTCTCGAGTCGAGCGACGGTCCCGTCCGCGATCCAGCCGGTAGCCAGGGCGGTGATGAGGCCCGAGACGCCCCAGGTGGATGTGCGCAGGCTGCGGACGATCTGTTGCTCGTGGGCGCCGGGTGCGACGAGGAATCCGAAGCGCAGGCCGGTGGCGACGTTCTTGGAGAGACTGGCGACGTAGAAGGTGCGTTCGGGGGCCAGGGCCTGCACCGGCAGTGGCGGCGCTTCGTCGAGGAACGCATAGGTGCCGTCCTCGATGATCCATGCGTCGCGGGCACGGGCGATCGCGACGAGCCGTTCGCGGGTCGGCCGGTCCAGTGTCCAGCCGAGGGGGTTGTGGACGGTGGGGATCGTGTAGATCGCGCGTACCGGTCGCGCGGCGCAGAGCCGGTCGAGGGCCTGAAGGTCCGGGCCTGCTGCGCCTGACGGTATCGGTGCGATCTCGAGCGAGTGCGCGGCGGCCAGCAACGCGAAGCCAGGGTAGGTGAGGGCATCGACGGCGATCACATCGCCCGGGCGGGTGGTCGCCGTCAGGACGGCGTCGAGGGCCTGCTGAGCGCCGTTGGCGAGGAGCACCCGCGCGGGCGGCACATCGATGCCGCGGTCCAGGAGGTGTGTGGCGACGATGGCCCGTTCACGGCTCCGGCCACCCGGCGGCTGCTGGTGGAGGACGGCTTCGAGGTTGCCGGAGGTGGACAACTCCCTCAGCGCATGGCGCAGCTGGGAGGTCTGCTCGGCGGCCAGGGGCTGATTGAACGAGAGGTCGGCGATCCGCGGAACGGGAAGACGCCGGGATGGTTCGACGCCGTCGTGACCGCGCTGGTCACGGACGAAGGTTCCGCGTCCTGGTTCACCGGCGACCAGACCCATCGCGGCGAGTTCGGCGTAGACGCGGGATGCCGTCGCCAGCGCGATCCGGTGCTCCCGCGCGAGCGCCCGATGGGTGGGCAGGCGGGTGCCCGCGGGCACGCGCCCGTCTCGGATCGAGGTCGCGAACCGATCCACGATCGATTTGTAGGCAGCAGTCATTTCCGGACCTCGGAGACGAGAGAGGGGGCTTGTATCTAGGACAATAACTGGATCGTCCTACCCTAGGTCGCTAGCGTCGCAGGCATCACCGCCATCGAGGAGGAGCCCGTGCGGGAAGCCGCTCACGACCTGCCTGTGCTCGAGTACCTGCGCAAGCAGTTGGACGGAACGTTGGGCCCGACGGATCGCACCCACATGCTCTACCCGACCGCCATCTCGAGACTCCTGCAGTTCACGATCACCGCGATCGACCTGCGTCGCGCCGTGGTCGAGATGGATGCGGACGTCGCCCTGCACGGCAACCAGCAGGGCACAGTGCACGGCGGCATGCTCGTCGAACTGGCCGATGCCGCGATCGGCACCGCGCAGTCCACGGCGATGGACCCGGACGAGTCGTTCACCAGCATCGATCTCAGGGCGACTTTCCTGCGGCCCGTGTGGTACGGGCGGCTGCGGGCGACCGCATACGCGACCCACACGGGACGTGCCGTGAGCCACTACCAGCGCGAGATCACTCGCGGCGACGGCAAGCCGGTCGCGACCGTCACCAGCGTCGTCATGACCCTTCGCGGGGACAGTGCCACGGGGCGTTGATCGAGGTCAGCTCGGCGACGCGTGGACGGCCGCTAGATCGTGGAGCCGAGCAATCGCAGGGCCGCAGCCGATGCGCTGCCCGGTTCAGCGGTGTGGGTGAGGATGCGCTGGCCGTTGCCTTCCGGCAGGTGCAGGACTTCGTAGCCGAGCTCGAGTTCCCCGACTTCTGGGTGGCGGAGCCTCTTGCTCCCGCTCGTGCACAGGCGCACGTCGTGGCCCGCCCAGAGGGTTGCGAATTCGGCGCTCTTCACGCTCAGTTCGCCCACGAGTTCCGCAAGACCGCGGTCATCCGCGAACTGCGCGGCGACGTATCGCAGCGATGCGACAGCCCTGGCGGCCTCATCGCGGCGATCGATGTAGAGATCGCGGGTGTGCTCGTCGAGGAACAGAAGTCTGATCTGGTTGGGACGATCGTCGATGCTCCGGGGCGCGTCGACGTCGAGGTGACCGGCGAGAAGACGATGACCGGCATCGTTCCACGCGAGGATGTCGTTGAACCGCCCGAGGAGCACGGCCGGCACGGTGCTCATCGAGTGCAGCAGCTGCTCGGCACCCGGTTTGGCGATCTCGGGTGCGCCGGCCCGAGGTCGCCTGACGGGGGCGGAGTGCGCGAGCGTGTGCAGGTGTACCCGTTCGTCCGCGTCGAGCTGCAACGCGCGTGCGAGTGCACCGACGATCGCGTCAGAGGCGTTCTGCGACTGTCCCTGCTCCAGCCTCGTCAGATAGGTGACCGACACTCCGGCGAGAAGGGCCAGCTCCTCGCGGCGCAGGCCGGGCACGCGTCGCCTGCCGTAGCTGGCGACTCCGGCCTGCTCCGGGCTGATCCGATCCCGGCGGGAGCGCAGGAACTCGCCCAGCTCGGTCACCGGCTGCGCGAGGTCGCCGAGATCGGGCGCGGTGTCGAAAGGGCGTCCATTCACGCGTCCAGTCTCGCGTACTCCCCGCCGGCGTGCCTGTCCCTGCGAGTGCTAGGCATCGCTGGACGCGTCTGAGCAGGGATCTGGCTGTCCCCTTCGCGAGGACTGACCCTGGATCCCATGAGCGATACCGATGTTTCACCAGCCCTGCACTCCCCCGCAGCCCGAGCGCGCCGAGCGCTTCACGCCCTCTCAGCGGACCGCGATGACGGTCCTCCTGGCCGCGAACTTCACCCTCGCCGTCGACTTCTCGATCCTCAACGTCGCGCTTCCGGTCATCGGCAGCGATCTCGGGTTCGCCACCGACGCCCTGCAGTGGATCGTCACCGCGTTCGCGCTGTGCGCTGCCGGGTTCACGCTGCTCTTCGGCCGAGTCGCTGACCTGTTCGGCCGCAAAAGGCTCTTCCTGACCGGCATCGTGCTCCTTGGACTGGCGTCTGCCGCCGGTGGCCTTGCGCAGGAGCCCGCCCTGCTGCTGACGGCCCGGGTGGGTCAGGGACTCGCCACCGCGATGGTCACTCCCGCCGCACTCTCGCTGATGACCACCATGTTCCCCGACGGCCCGGTCCGATCTCGCGCGCTCGGTCTCAACGGCGCGCTCATGGCGGCGGGTTTCACCGTCGGAGCCGTGCTGGGAGGCATCCTCACCGGTGCGATCTCGTGGAGGTGGGCGTTCTTCATCAACGTCATCGTCGCCCTCGCCGTGCTCGCCGTCGGTCCGTTCGTGCTCCGCGAATCCTCCCGCCGCAGCAGGCCCCGCCTCGATGTGCCAGGCGCCGTCCTCGTCACCGGGGCACTCGTCGCGCTGGTCTTCGGAATCGACAACGCGGGCCGCGCGGGATGGGCCGCCCCCGGCACCTGGGCGCCGATGCTCGGCGCGCTCGTTCTCTTCGTGATCTTCGTGGCGGTCGAGGGTCGCACGAAGCAGCCGCTGATCGCACCGGGCCTTCTCTGGCGGCGCAACGTCGGGTGGGGCAACGCGGCCGGGTTCCTCGCGTTCGCGACCTTCACCTCGCTGGTGTTCCTGCTCACCCTCTATCTGCAGGAGATCCTGGGCTACACGTCCCTCGCTGCCGGTCTCTTCCTCGGCGTCCTCGGTGTCGGCACCGTCATCGGAGGCCTCATCGCGCCGAAGGTCACCGGAAAGACGAGCGCGAAGACGGCGATCGTCGGCGGCCTCCTGGTTCAGGCTGCCGTCGTCGCTCCCCTCGCCTTCGCCGGCGACGACCGCGCCTGGCTGCTCCCGCTGCTGGTCCTGACGTTCCTCGGCGGCATCGCGAACCTCGTCGCGATCGTCGGCTACGCGGTCGCCTCGACCGCGGGCGTGCCCAGCGACCAGCAAGGACTCGCGACCGGTCTGGTAACGATGAGCCAACAGGTCGGCATCACCCTGGGCACACCGGTGATGTCCGCCGTCGCGACCGGTGTCGCAGCCTCGACGCTTCTCCCGGGACTGCACCTCGCGATCGGCATCAACGCCGGCGTAGCGCTTCTCTCCGCGATCGTCATCGGAGTGTTCCTGCGCTCCCGTTAGGCCGCGAACGGCACGAGCCCTACGCCGCGATCGGGGCGGCGCCGGGGACGTTCAGCCGTGCCGGGTTGGAGTCGCGGGCCTGCTGTTCTGAGCTCGCGGACCTGTCGGGCAGAGACAGGGCCAGGAAGCCGGAGCGCTTCCTGGCCCCTCCCTCCGGTCGCAGGGTCCGAGGGCGCTCAGCCCTTCGGGACGTTCTCGTCGGAGTGGTAGTGCCCGTCGCCCGACAGCGAGAGCGCGCTGAACCGGATCGGCCTCGACACGCTCTTGAAGTCGAGGGGGCAGTGACGCAGGCCCGCCGGGATGTACAGCGCTCCCGAGGTCGTCACCGAGTACGTCTCCCCGTCGAGATCGATCAGCAGTTCGCCGCCCAGATCGTGCGGGTTCTCCGGATCCGACCCGGTCCAGATGAGCACCTCGTCGTAGTCGTGCTCATGCTCGTTCACCCAGTGGCTGGGCTCGTCCGTCGGGTTGATCCACGAATAGGTCATGTGGATCTTGGATCCGGGCACGTCCGCCGCCCGCATCAAGGCGAACGCGTCGCCGATGTGGGAGGGGCGGGGTTCGCCCGTCCCGATGGCGCCCTCGTTCACGAGGTCGTCGGTGGAGTCCTGCATATGCCGGACGAACAGATGCTCGTACTTCGCGATCACGACTGATTCCTTTCAGATGGGGCGGCCCCCGCACCTCTCTGGGGACGGCTGCGGAGGCCGCTGCCTCGACGCTAGGGAAGGCTTCGAGAGTCGAGCCAGGGACTTCCTTCGCCTGTTCTGGCACGTCCGCGGGGAAGCTTCCCCGCCGTGTCCTCGGCCGCGTGACAATGATCGGCATGACCTCACTGAACGTGCTGTCCGATGACGCGCAGCGCCCCCGCACCGACCTGGAGCGGCTCATCCGTCTGCCGCTGCGCCGCAAGCCCCGCATCCTGAGCCGGTGGGTTCCGGCGTTCGTCCTCGGCGCGATCTGCCTCGGCATCGGCGGGACGATCGTGACGGCGCCGGCGCTGCGCTGGGCCGTCGTCGGCGAGTTCCTCGTCAACCCGCGCGTCCTGAGCGGCGTGCTCCTCACCGTCGTCTTCACGGTGCTGACATTCGCGATCGGGCTTCTGCTGGGCGTGATCCTCGCCGTCATGCGACAGGCCGGCAACCCGGTCCTCACCATCATCGTCACGGGCTACGTCTGGGTGTTCCGCGGGACTCCCCTGCTCGTGCAACTCGTGTTCTGGTTCAACCTGGCCCTGCTGCTGCCATTCATCGGCATCCGCATCCCCGCCTGGGGAATCGTCATCGGCGGGGAGACGAACGCCATCGTCACTCCATTCCTGGCCGCGCTGATCGGACTCGTCCTGCACACGGCGGCCTACATGGCAGAGGTCGTCCGCGGAGGATTCCTCGCGATTCCGCCGGGGCAGACGGATGCCGCGAAGGCTCTCGGCATGACGGCTCTCGGCGCCCAGCGCCGAATCGTGATCCCCCAGGCCATCCGCGTGATCCTGCCCCCGCTGGGCAATCAGTTCATCGACATCCTCAAGGCGACATCGATCGTCTCGGTGATCGGCGGCGGTGACCTCATGACCCAGGCCCAGCAGATCTACGGCCAGAACTACCAGGTGATCCCGCTCCTGGTCGTGGCATCGCTGTGGTACCTGCTGCTGGTGACTCTCGCCAGCATCGGCCAGCACTTCCTCGAACGCTCCGCCGATCGATCCAGACGACGTGTGGTCGTCGCGAAGGAGGCGGCACTGTGACCGTCAACGCCCTCACCCTGCGCGGGCTGCGGAAGGCCTTCCACGGCAACGTGATCCTCGAATCCATCGATCTCGATGTGACCCAGGGCGAGGTCGTCTGCATCATCGGACCCTCCGGCGGCGGGAAATCCACCCTGCTGCGCTGCATCAATCACCTCGAGCCTCTCGATGCCGGCATCGTACTCGTCGAGGACGAGCTCGTCGGATACGTCGTGGAGGACGAGCACCTCGTCGAGACCGGCGATCGGCAGACCAGCCGCGTGCGGCGCCGCATGGGGATGGTCTTCCAGCAGTTCAACCTGTTCCCCCATCTCACGGCGCTCGAGAACGTGACGATCGGCCCGATCACCGTCTTACGCGAAGGTCGCAGAGACGCGGAGCAGCATGCCCGCACGCTCTTGGAACGGGTCGGGCTCGGTCAGCACGCCGACAAGTACCCCGCCCAGCTCTCCGGCGGCCAGCAGCAGCGGGTAGCCATCGCCCGCGCCCTCGCGATGCGACCCTCGCTGATGCTGTTCGACGAGCCGACATCGGCGCTGGATCCGGAATTGGTCGGCGAGGTGCTGCAGGTGATGCGGTCGCTCGCCGATGCCGGCATGACGATGCTGGTGGTGACGCATGAGATCTCGTTCGCGCGAGAGGTTGCCGATACGGTGGTGTTCATGGAGGGCGGCGTGATCGTCGAGAAGGGGCCCGCGGCACAGGTGCTCACGAGCCCGTCGTCTGTGCGTACCGCGTCCTTCCTGCGCAGCACCGGCACGTTGTCGCTCCGCGCGGAAGAGGCCGGGGCCCGACCATGACCGCGGCGCAGGGACGCCCGCCGATGCACTCGCTGGATGCCACGATGGCGGCCGCGGGCGGGCTGTTCCTGTTGGGCGATCTGCGCACGCAGGGCCCGGGGCCCACAGCGTACGTGCCGCATCGACACGATTTCGTCGAGCTCGCCTGGCTGCGCGCAGGATCCGGCCATCACGTCATCGATCTCCAGGAGCATGCGGCGGAACCGGGTGACCTCTTCATCGTGGCCGCTGGTCAGATGCACCACTGGGTGCCCGGCGAGATCGAGGTGGACGGAGCGCTCGTGCTGTTCCGCACCGAGTTGCTGCTGGGAAAGGGCGGCCCCGGGGACTGGGTGCCCCTTTCCGGAAAATGGCACCCCGATCCGGCCTCCGCCCTGCGCATCGAGGCGCTCATCACGCAGCTCGAGACCGAGCAGCGGCAGCGCGCGGTCGGCTATGAACTCGCCATCCGCAGCCTGCTGACCGCACTTCTGGTGCTGTGCGGGCGTTTCGTCTCACCGGGAGGGGCGGGCGACGGGCTCGCGGCGCAGTTCGAACGACTCGCGAGACAGAGCCGAGGCGAGCTCCGCACGGTGGCCGATTGCGCGAGGGAGCTCTCGGTCACTCCCGGCCATCTCAGTGAGGTCGTCTCCGCCGCCACCGGACGGCCGCCGGGCGAGATCCTGCGAGAGGCGGTCATGCACGAGGCCCAGCGCCTCCTTGCCCGCTCGGACTTCAGCTGCGCCCAGATCGCGCATGAGCTCGGCTTCGACGACGCGTCCTACTTCTCCAGGTTCTTCCGCCGCGAGGCCGGCATGACGCCCTCGCGCTTCCGGGACCTGCACCGCAACCACACGCACGCGGCCTGAGCACGCGGTCTGCGCACGCGCGGTCTGCGCGCGCGTGGTCTGCGCGCGCGTGGCCTGCCCACGCGCGGTCGCCCCGCGAAATGTGCCATCCCTCCCGGCGCGGATCCATCGTCTGCGGTGCCGCCCGATTCCTACGCTGGCAGGACCCGATGCACCGTCAGAACGAAGGAGTCCTGAATGAACACCCGTGCCCGTCTTGCTGTTGCCGCGTCGACCGCGGCGCTCGCGCTCGCCCTCGCCGGCTGCGGTGCCGCTGCCGGCGAAGAGCAGCCCTCCAGCGCTGGCGCCGGACTGTCCGAGCTGATCACGCCCGGCCAGCTCACGGTAGGACTCGTCCTCCCCGACGCGCCGTACTACGTCGCGGACGCCAACAACGTCCCCACGTCCGGCATCACCAAGGACCTCCTGGACGCCGTCGGCAAGGAACTGGGCGTCAAGGTCACCTACGTGCCCGTCGCCTGGGAAGGCGGGATCACCGGCATCGCGGCGGGACGCTATGACATCTTCGGTGGAAGCCTCTACGACACGACAGAGCGGCAGGCCGCCGGCACCTTCATCGACTTCATGAAGGAGCAGGCGACGCTCATCACGACCAAAGACCGCGCGGCAGAGTTCTCGACCCAACTGGACGCCTGCGGCCGTTCGGTGGCGACGATCCGCGGCACGACAGACGTGACCTACGCGGGCACCCTTTCCGATCAGTGCACGAAGGAAGGGAAGAAGCCCCTGACGATCACCGAATATCCGACGCAGCAGGACGCGGAGCTGGCGCTCGAGTCCGGCCGCACAGACCTCGGGATCCAGAGTGTCCCCGCCGCCGAGTTCGCCATCACCCAGGGCTCGAACCGCGCGCTCGTCGGCACCCCCTTCGACGGAGGCTTCTACGTCGGCAGCATGATGAACAGCTCGAAGAAGGACCTGATCGACGCCGTGCACGGCGCGATGAGCACGCTGTACAAGAACGGCACCACCACCAAGCTCTTCGCGGCATATGGAGTCAAGCCCGCCGAACCCGGCATCAATCTACAGAAGTAGCCCGCACCGGGAACGACAGAGGCCCGGAGCGCTAATTTCCTCAGTGCTTCCGGGCCTTCTCTGTTGGCTGAAACGCTCGACCTCTGTCCAAACAATTCAGCGAGCGGCCTGATCCATGTCGTTCCACGGAAACTCGCGGTTCTTCGGAGCCGTCCAGATGGTTTGAACAAGACAGTCTCGCCGTCGAACTACAGGGTTGGGGCATAGACAAGGCCTGGAACAAGCACAATATCTGGAGCGCTCAGGCAATGAAAGCTGTGCTGCTCTCAAACAACATCACACCTCAGGGCACGCAGCATCTCTTGAAGGCCTACGCCGGAATGTACTATTGCACAGGCACGCCGAGGATCTGTCAGCTCAAGGACCAGCGCGAGATCAATGCCGTCGTGAATCTGACGAGCTATACCAACTACTACAACTGGCCTGTAGGCGGGAAAATGGGCCTGCAGACCATGTACTGCGAGCAACAGGGGCTGTGGCGGTGCCCCAACTGGGTGACCTTCGCAATCCTGTATCCCGGTGTGAACAATCCTTACACCAACCGAGGAGCTGCCCCGTCTCCGGACGACGCCATTGCTTCCGAACTATCCTCGGATTCGCGAATGCTGACCACGAAGCAGGCTGCAGAACAAGCTGAGATTCTCGACAGTGCAGAGATTCAGGAACTCAGCGGCGATATCTCATCGGGCGAGACGGTTGTCTCGTTCTCCTACGAGGCTCTTCCCACCGAGATCTCTGTACGCTGAGCTTTGTACTCTCATCAGGTGCGACGGTCATCCTGGACTGTCGCATCTGACGAGAGATAGGAGGATGCTGTGACCACAGGTCAGCTCGAGCCGTTGAGTAAGCTCATACGTCGAGAGGTCGCCCTCCACTGGTCTTCCGACGTGACAATTGAAGCCGCATGGGATCGTAGTGACCGCTCTGCGGTTGTGCTCTTCCGACAGCCGCGGGATGACCACGGGACATTATTGGGGCGAGTTTTCACATCCGGCCAGGAAGTGGCTGATGGCTCAATCACCGGAGCAGTGACTGCGGCGGCGTTGACTCTTGCTGAGCCGCCCGGCGCATTGATGGATTCCATTCGAATCGGTCCATTCGGCATTGCTTGGACAGCTCTTGCTGAGCCGCAGCTCCCGGTCGTGCCCGCAACAGTGCGATCTGAACTGAAATCGGACCTGTAGCACTTCCGCTACGCCCGCAGCACGAATGGCGCGGAGCTCCCCCTACTCGCCCGATGGCAGCTCCGCCGGCTCGTCGTCGAGTTCGGCTGCCCCGCGTGGATCTCCGTCCCCGTCCATACTTCGGCGCTCTCCGTCGCGTCTGAGCGCAGCAACGGGTTCGAGTACGTTGCCGCGGCGCAGGGAAGACGAGTCCCCCTGTGGTGCACCGGAGCCGGTCGAGCACTCCTCCTGGAGCATTCCGCGTTGGAGTTGGGCACTCTGTTCGGTGCCGTCGCCCTGAGCAACGGGGGTCCGCGCGCCGCCCACGACCTGCAGGAACTGTCCGAGAGAACGCAGATGGATCGAGAGCGCGGGTTCGTCCTCGCAGTAGAAGAGTTCGAGCACGGCACCACCGAGATCTCCGCGCCGATCGCCGCACCAGGCGGCAGCATCCTCGCCTCTGTCAGCGTCGCTCTGGCGAGTACCGCATCGGAGGACCACCAGCGGGTGGTTCGCCTGCTGCTCAGCATGGCGAGTGAACTCGCGGAACAGCTGTGCGAGCAAGTCGAGGACGACGAAAAGTGAGTCGGGGTGAGCTGCAGGTAGCCCCGTAGCGGGCGACATACGGCCGGAGAAACGAAGAATCCCCCGCCGGAGCGGGGGATTCTTCAAAGCTGGGGTACCTGGACTCGAACCAAGAACAACGGTACCAGAAACCGCCGTGTTGCCAATTACACCATACCCCAAGGGCGAAACCTGAGCCTCGCACCGAGAGTCAAGCTTACCCGAGCGGACACCGGAAGCGCAAAACGACCGGGCCGACGTCACACCCGGGCGCGTCGCTCAGTCATCCCCACCCTCATCCCCCTCCTGCTCGGCACGATGCCGCGCACGGAACTTCGACGCCTTCACCCGGTTTCCGCAGGTCTTCATGGCGCACCATTCCCGGCGTCCACCTCGCGACCGATCCAGATACACCTGCGTGCACTCCGGACGCGCGCACTCCCGCAGCAGCGCACCATCGGCGGATCCGACGATCTCCACCGTCTCGCGCGCGAGCGTCGCCAGCCCCTGACGGACGGTGCCGACGCGGCTCACGCGGATCCCGGCCTCCGTCGCGCCGTCGAGGGTCAGGCCGATCGGCATCTCGGCAGCACGAGCGTTGACGAGCGCCTTGGCGGAAGCAGGCAACTCCTCCCCTCGCCGGCGCGCGCTCACGAGGTCGTAGATCGCCTCCCTGAGCGCGATGGCGTCCCCGAGGTCTGCCCCCCGTGAATCGGGCGCCGCATCGACCAGCCCCGCCTCGACGAACCAGGCATCGAGCGCGGTGTCGCTGTCGAGCTTCTCGGCAGGTCGCTCGTTGCGGCGGGCGCGCAGGGTGCCGACGAAGTCGAGCGCGGGCGTTCCGCAGGGGAAGGCGTGAAACATGTAACCAGTCTGACAGGTGATCCGGCGCGGCGGAAGAGTGTGAATAACTTGCTTGACAGGTTATTCATCCTCTGGCAGGGTCATAACCAGTCAAACAAGTTACTCCTCGAAAGGCAGCAGCACACGTGGAACTCAATCTCGAGATCGTCGTCCTCCCCGTCGCCGACGTCGACCGCAGCAAGGACTTCTACACCGGCCTCGGTTTCCGGCTCGACGCCGACTTCGCCACCGAGCGCGGCCTGCGCGTCGTGCAGGTGACGCCTCCTGGGCCCGGAGCCGCATCGATCATCTTCGGCGAGAAGCTGACCGATGCCGTGCCCGGTTCGGTGCGCGGCCTGCACCTGGTCACGCCTGACCTCGCGGGCGCTCGCGCCGAGCTCATCGACGGCGGTGCCGCCGTGAGCGAGATCTGGCACGACGCCGACGGCGTCTTCCACTGGGCCGGCACCGCCAACCGGGTCGACGGCCCCAGCACGGCGCACCACAGCTACTCCTCCTACGTGTCCTTCGAGGATCCGGACGGCAACGAGTGGATCATCCAGCAGGTGATCGACCGCCTGCCGGGACGCTGATCCGCCGCGCGACGAACACACGACCGCAACGGACAGGAACCAGGAATATGGGAACGACAGATACGACGCCCGTCATCCTCGAGCTGCTGCGTGCCGCGGCCAAGGCGCACGGCGTGCACGAGGAGCAGGACCTCGGCGGCGTCTACGACGAGCAGTGGCCAGAGTGGTACGCCGCGCACATCACTGCGCAGCTCGACGAGCGCGGTCTTCGCCTCGTGCAAGTCACTGATCTGGCGGACGGCGGTGGTCAGGGTGTTCTCTGACGCGCTGTTCCGCCGGCACCCCCGCCGCAAGGACGAGGCGGCCGTGACCGCCTATGAGCAAGCGCCGCGGCCTGCGCACGGCAGCGTGGTCACCGTCGCGGAGGTCGAGGCGTTCTCCGCCCTCACCGCATCCCAGGTGGACCTGCTGTTCGAACGGTTCCAGGAGCGTCGCGGAGGCAGGCCCGCACCGCGTCGGAGCGCCTCCTCCCCTCCGCGGGGCGCCGCGCGGCAGACCTTCGCGTGGTTCGGCCTGTCGGCGCTGGCCACCGTGGTCGCCTACGGCATCGCACTCGGCGTGGACGGCTTGAGCATGTCGTCCCCCAGCGCCGGCCCCGCGGCCGATCCCGCGGTCATCTCGGCCCCCGATGACGCCTGGGAGTACGGCCTCGGCCTCGGCCTCGATGGATGACCGGGACCGGGGCAATCACGCTCCCGTTTCGGGGCGGGATCCAACGTTTTGGGGCGCGCTATGCCGGGAAATCCGGGCATAGCGCGCCCCAAAACGAGTGAGCGCGCCCCAAAACCGTGCGGGCACACCCGGAAAACCAGCGTCAGCCAAGGAACTCCGCCAGCGCACGCAGGCGGCGCAGCGTCTCGTCCTTGCCGAGCAGCTCCATCGACTCGAACAGCGGCGGCGACACCCGGCGGCCGGTCAGGGCGACGCGCGGCGGACCGTAGGCGACACGGGGCTTCAGGCCCAAGCCGTCGACGAGGGCGGCCGCGAGGGCATCCTGGATCGCCTCGGTCGTGAACGTCTCGAGCGGCTCGAGCGCGGCGGCGGACGCGTTCAGCACCTCGGCGGCGTTCGCCGGGAGGCCCTTGAGCGCGTCCTCGTCGTACGACACCCGGTCGGAGAACAAGAAACCGAGCAGGCCCGGCACCTCACCCAGCAGCTGCACGCGCTCCTGCACGAGCGGCGCGGCGCGGAACGCGAGCACGATCTGCTCGTGCGTCGGCTCCCCCTCGAACACGTCGGCGGCGGCGAGGTACGGCAGGATCCGCTCGGCGAAGTCTTTCGCCTCGAGCATCCGGATCTGGTCGCCGTTGATCGACTCGGCCTTCTTCTGATCGAAGCGCGCCGGGTTCGGGTTCACGTTCACGATGTCGAACGCCGCGGTGAACTCGTCGAGCGAGAAGACATCGCGGTCGGGTCCGATCGACCAGCCGAGCAATGCGAGGTAGTTCAGCAGCCCCTCGTGGATGAAGCCGCGGTCGCGGTGCAGGAACAGGTCGGCCTGCGGGTCGCGCTTGGAGAGCTTCTTGTTGCCGGTCTCCCCCAGCACGAGCGGCATGTGCGCGAAGCGCGGGACGAAAGTCGTCACGCCGGCGTCGATGAGCGCCCCGTAGAGCGCGAGCTGACGCGCGGTGGACGGCATGAGATCCTCGCCGCGCAGCACGTGCGTGATACCCATGAGCGCGTCGTCGACCGGGTTCACGAGCGTGTACAGCGGGGCGCCGTTCGGGCGCACGACGACGAAGTCGGGGAAGGATCCGCCGGGGAACGTCACCTCGCCGCGGATGAGGTCGACGTACGTGAGGTCCTCGTCCGGCACGCGCAGGCGCAGCGCCGGCTGCCGGCCCTCGGCCCGGAACGCGGCGCGCTGCTCCGCGGTCAGGCCGCGGTCGAAGTTGTCGTAGCCGAGCTGCTTCGCGCGGCCGTTCGCCTCGTTGCGGGCGTCGATCTCCTCCGCCGTCGAGTAGCTCTCGTACACGGCGCCGGACTCGACCAGCTTGGCGATCACGCCCTGGTAGATGTCACCGCGCTGCGACTGGCGGTACGGCTCATGCGGGCCGCCCACCTCGACGCCCTCGTCCCAGTCGATCTTGAGCCAGGTCAGCGCGTCGACGAGCTGGCGGAAGCTCTCCTCGCTGTCGCGGGCGGCGTCGGTGTCCTCGATGCGGAAGACGAGCTTGCCGCCGGTGTGCCGGGCGTACGCCCAGTTGTACAGCGCGGTGCGGACCATGCCGACGTGCGGCAGGCCGGTCGGCGAAGGGCAGAACCGGACGCGGACGTCGGATCCGGAGGCGGTCGTGGTGCGGGGATCGGGAGTAGCCATAGCCCTTCGATTCTAGTTGCGCGCGGCGCGTCCCCCGAGCAGGGTCGGGGGCCGGACGGAGGATCCCCGCCCGGCCCCGGATCCTGGAATCACTGCGCGACGAGCTGTGCGACGTACCCCGGCACCATGGGCGCACCCCAGCCGGTGGTCAGGTCGTAGCCTGCCGTCGTGGAGTAGCCCGGAACCGCGTTCGGGGTCAGCGAGCCGTCATCGGCGAGCGCCCACATCCGGTTGCTGTCGAGAACACCGCTCGGCGTCGTCCCGTACGTCCGCGGAACGATGTCGTCGAACGCCGAGGAGCGATCGAACGACGCGCTGTAGAGCGCGTTGTTCAGGTCGCCGATCGGGCCCTTGCCCGCGGCCGCCCTGGCCTGATTCGCGATCGCGGTCGCCGCCGCCGCCTGCGGCGAGGCCGCCGAGGTGCCGCCGTACACACCCCAGGCCGCAGGGCCCTCGGTGCTCGGGAAGTACGTGTGGTAGACCAGCACACCGCCGTTCACCGCGGCATTCCACGCGATGTCCGGAACTCCGCGCGCCCCGCCGACCACGCCGGAGACGCCGTCCTGGTAGGCCGGCCGCGGGTACACGGTCGACAGACCGCCACCGGTGCCGATCTGGAAACCGCCCTCGTTCCACACCGGCTCGGTATCGCCACCCGAGTTCCACGCCCAGTACGCCGGGTTGCGGCTGCCGTCAGCGAGGTAGGGCACATCCTGGGTGGGGTTCCAGGTCCAGCCGTCCTGCACCTGGGTGCCGCCGACCGAGGTCACGTACGGCGAGACGTTCGGGTAGCTGACCTCGGGCGTCGTGCCGACGGTCGACTTGCGCTTCACGTTCGTGAATCCGGTGGATCCATTGTCCCCCGAGGAGGAGAAGAACGTGTCGCCCTTCGCGAGGCCTCGCTGGAAGGTCTGGTCGAACTTCGTGAACTGCGACTTCGCCGCGTTGGCGGATCCGAACGTCTGCTCGTCGGTGCCGAACGACATCGAGAACACGGTGCCGGACGGATACTTCTGGATCGCCCAATCGACGGCCTTCATCAGGTTCGGCAGCCCTTGCACGCCCTGCGTCTCCGCGGGCGGCGTCGCGAGCAGCACGATGTGCGCCTTGGGCGCCATCGCGTAGGCCCACTGCACGTCGAGGTTCGCCTCCCCGGCCCAGCCGGCCGCGGAGTTCGGGCCGGACTGGCCGACGCCCTTGCCCGTCGGGTTCTTGTAGTCGGGCATGCCGAGCGGCGCCACCGACTCGAAGTCGGGCGTCGGACCGCCGAAGGTCTGGGCGAAGAAGTTCAGGTCGTCGGCGGCGGTCGGACTGCCGTAGGCGTCCACGAGCACGATCGTCTGGCCGGCGCCGTCGCCGCTGGACGCGAGCGGGCCGAGGCCGTAGTGCGCGCGCAGCTGATCCGGCGTGTAGCAGTGGATCGTGGTGGACACGCGGTTGTCCGGAGCGGGCCGCTGGCAGGCGATCGCCGCGCCGCCGGCATCGGCCTGGGAGGTGAACGCGCTGTCCGGGGCCTGCGCCGCGAACGTTACGACGGTCGCCGACGCCGGAGGTGGAGACGAGACCGGGGAGAGAGCGAGAGCCGTTGCTCCCGCTATCGCCGAGACGCCGAGTGCGGCGAAGAGGGTCCTGGTACGTGACATGCCAACCTCCTTGTTGACGGATCACCCGAGCCACCGGGTCAGCGGCGCGGGACCGCCCATGACGCTACACCCGCGTCAGCGCTCTGATACCGGATGTTCAGCGGTCTCATAAGGACGGATCCCGGCGCATCACCGCGACCGCGGCGACGTGCTCGAGAGCCAGTACGCCGTCCGACGCGCGTTCGACGATCAGCGCGTCGAATGCGCTCCGGAAGCGGGCACGATCAGGTGCGTCGAGCCCGAGATAGTAGGCGCCCGCGCCGGCCACGCCGCCTTCGACCGACGCCCACAGTGCCGTCGCCGGTGCGTTCCAGATCCACTGCTTCTCGACCACGTCGGGAGCGTGCCAGCCACCATCCTGAAGCATCCGTGCGAAGCCGTCTGCCGTGCGCTCGAAGTCCTTGTCCTCCGGGAGCCGCCCGCCCGGTGCGGCCTGCAGCCCGGCGCGCTCGCACACCTCCGCCCAGAGCCACGACGGCGATCGGATCCAGATCGTCGCCGCAGCCGCGTCCCTCGTCACACGGCGCAGCTCCGCGGCAGCGGCACGGGGATCCGGCACGTGATTCAGGACGAAGTTGGCCACGACGGCGTCGAACGCCCCGTCCGCGTCCGGCAGCCTGGGCAGCGCGCCTTCGGTGATCCGGATTTCAGGATGACGCTGCCGGGCGACCGCCCTCATGCTCGCCTCCGGCTCGCGCGGGTCGACGATCCATCCGTCCGTGACGAATGACGCGGCGAGGTCGCCCGTTCCCGCGCCGACGTCGAGCAGAGTGCGTCCGTCACCCGCCCCGAGGAGCTCGCGGAGAGTCGCGCCCGTGCCTGCGCAGAGCTCCGCGTAGGACGCGGCGTAGGCCTCGCCGACTCCGCTCCAGGAGTTCGGGCGAGGACTCATCGCTTCCCGAAGGGCGAGAGCACGACGATCGCGGCGACCACGACCAAGGCCGCGATGGCGAGGCCTGCGTAGGAGAACGACTGCAGGATCACGCCGGCCAGCACCGCGCCGCCCGCCGCGCTCAGGCTCATGAGCGAGTCGCTGCGGCCCTGGCGGCGCGTGCGCAGCGCGGGCGCGGACGCCTCGGTGAGCAGCGCAGCGCCGGCGACCGTCGCAGCGCTCCAGCCGAGCCCCAACAGGATGAGCGCGACCATCACGCCCCAGGTGGTCTCCCCCACGAGCATCGCGAAGCACAGCGATGCCACGAGCAGCGCCTGTCCGAGCAGCACCGTGCGCAGCCGGCCCCAGCGGTCGGCGAGGATGCCGAACACCGGCGAGAGGCCGTACATCCCGGCCACGTGCATCGCGATCGTCACGCCCACGAGCACCGTCACGTCGAGCTCCATCGACATGCCGTCCATGCCGCCCATCGCCCCGCCGGCCATGGCCATGTGCGACAGGTGCACCGGCGTCATCGCCATGACCGAGGCCATCGTCACGTGCGAGCCCGCGATCGCGAAGATCGCGTAGCGGGCGGCGACCGGGCGATCGACGCGCTCGACGCCTGCAGCGAAGGATCCGGTCTCCGGCAGTGTGCGCGAGGTGAGGAGCGGATCCGGCCGGAGCGCGATCAGGTACAGCGCGAACGCCGCGATCTGCGCCACGAGGGAGAACAGGTAGGAGCCGGTGTGCGGCGGCATGCCGATCGCCCGGCCGAGCTGTTCGCCGGGGCCCAGCAGCAGCGGCCCCGCGACCCCGCCGATCGTGGTCGCCCACACGACGACCGACAGATCCCGGCCTCGATGCTGCGGCTGGGCGAGGTCGGTCGCCGCGAACCGGGACTGCAGGTTCCCGGCATTGCCCATGCCGATCATGATGATGCCGACCAGCAGCAGCGGGAACACCCGGATCGCGGCGGCCCCGATCACCACGACGATGCCGACCAGGGCGAGCAGGTTGCCCGCCGTGAGCGCGAGGCGGCGCCCGCGGAGCCCGGCGAGGCGGGCGAGCGGGATCGCCGCGAGGGCGGCGCCGAGCGTCACTGACGCCGTGGCGAGGCCCGACAGCGCGTCGCTGCCGGAGATGTCCGCCGCGAGCAGCGCTCCCAGCGAGACGGTCGCGCCGAACGCGATCCCGCCGAGGACCTGACCGAGCGAGAGGATGCCGACCGTACGGCGCTGGATCCTGCTGCGATCCAGTTCGGTCAGGGTCGCCGCGGTCACGAGGCGGGCAGGGCGTCGCGCACGGCGTTGCGCAGCGTCCCGATTCCGGAGATCTCGACCTCGACGGCGTCGCCCGCGGCGAAGGCGCCCACGCCGGCCGGTGTGCCGGTCATGATCACGTCCCCCGGGAGCAGGGTGAAGACGGCCGAGGCGTACGCGATGATGTCGGCGACAGAGTGGATCATGTCGGTGAGCGGGGCGTGCTGGCGCACCTCGCCGTTCACGCGGGTGGTCAGCTCTGCCGCGTCGAGATCGAAATCGGTCTCGATCCAGGGGCCGAGCGGGCAGAACGTGTCGAAGCCCTTCGCGCGCGACCACTGGCCGTCCTTGCGCTGCAGGTCGCGTGCGGTCACGTCGTTGCCGACCGTGTATCCGAAGACGTACTGATGCGCGTTCTCCGCGGCGACGTTCTTGGCGATGCGCCCGATCACGACGACCAGCTCGCCCTCGTGCTCGGTGCGGTCGGAGAGCGAGACGGGCCGGACGATCGTGTCGCCGGGGCCGATCACCGCCGTGTTCGGCTTGAGGAACAGCAGCGGTTCGGCCGGCGCTTCGCCGCCCATCTCTGCCGCGTGGTCGTGGTAGTTCTTCCCGACGCAGACCACCTTCGAGCGCGGGATCACCGGGGCGAGCAGCGCGGCATCCACCAGCGGCACCCGCTCCCCCGTCGTCTCATACCCCGCGAACATCGGGTCGCCGGCCAGCACGACCAGCTCGCCCTCGTCGAGGATCCCGTACTTGATGCCGTCGTTGTGGCTGAACCGAGCGATCTTCACGGATTCAGCCTATCCAGCACCGCCCCTCGACGGGCGACAACGGCGGGCTTCCCCGGAGTCAGCCTCGTGCGTGTCCCACTTTCGGCGGTGAAACCGGGCCCAAGCCCGCCGAAATCGGGACAAGATGATGCCAAAAGTGGGACACGGTGATGCCAGCGGTCGGACGTGGTCCGGCGCGACAGACCATGTCCCACATTCGGCGGTGAAACCAGGCCTAAACCCGCCGAAATCGGGACACGCTGGCACCAGAAATGGGACACGGTGATGCCAGCGGTCAGGACCCAGCCCGTCGCAGCGGACCATGTCCCACATTCGGCGGCAGTTCGGGGCTCAACCCCGCCGAATTGGGGACACGGTGGGACCGAAATCGGGACACGGTGGCACCAAAAGTGGGACACGGTCTGTCAAACGCGGACCATGTCCCACTGCAGGTTGTTGCGGGAGCCGGAAGGGTCAGGCGTGGTCGGCCTTGTTGCCGCCGGCCTCGAGGACATCGCCGGCCGGGAGCTCCTTGTGCCCGCCGAACTGCAGGCGCATCGCGGAGAGCACCTGGTTGGCGAACAGATCCTCGTCGCGAGAGGCGAAGCGCTCGAACAGGGAGGCGGCGAGCACCGGCACCGGAACACCGACGTCGACGGCGGCCTTGACCGTCCAGCGGCCCTCACCGGAATCGGAGACGCGCCCCGCGAGTCCCTGCAGCGTGGGGTTCCCCTGCAGCGCGGCCGCGGTCAGATCGAGCAGCCAGGACGAGATCACGGATCCGCGGCGCCACAGCTCGGCGACCTTCGGGGTGTCGATGTCGAACTGGTAGTACTCCGGCTCCTCGAGCGGCGCCACCTCGGCCGAGTGCTCCGCCTCGCGGATCCCCGCGTCGGCGTTCTCGAGGAGGTTCAGTCCCTCGGCGAGCGCGGCCATCACGCCGTACTCGATGCCGTTGTGCACCATCTTCACGAAGTGCCCGGCGCCCGACGGCCCGCAGTGCAGGAAGCCGAGCTCCTCGGGAGCGAGCTCACCGGTGCGGCCCGGGGTGCGCTCGACGTCGCCGACGCCCGGGGCGATCGTCTGCAGGATCGGCGTGATGGTGGCGAACGCCTCGTCCGGGCCGCCCACCATGAGGCAGTACCCGCGCTCGAGCCCGAAGACGCCGCCGCTGGTGCCGACGTCGACGTAGTTCAGGCCCTTCTCGCGCAGCGCCTTGGCGCGGCGCACGTCGTCGCGGTAGTTCGAGTTGCCGCCGTCGATGATGATGTCGCCGGGCTGCAGCACCTCGCTGAGTTCGTCGACGACCCGTCCGGTGAGGCCGGCCGGGATCATCAGCCAGATGACCCTCGGGCCCTCGAGCTTGGCGGCGAGGTCGGCGTAGTCGGTCGCGCCGATCGCCCCCTCCGCCACGAGTGCGGCGATGGCATCCGGGTTGACGTCGTAGACGACGCACTCGTGCCCTCCGCGCATCAGGCGGCGCACGATGTTCGCGCCCATCCGTCCGAGTCCGACCATGGCCAGCTTCATAGCAGGGGTCCTCTCCTGTCAGAGATCGCGATTCGTGCGCCGCCTCCGCGTCGGAGGCGACGAGGGTCGTCGGGGGTCAGCCGTCCAGGCGGACGAGCCAGCCGCGCGTGTCCTCGCGACGGCCGTACTGGATGTCGGTGAGCTCGTCGCGCAGCGACATCGCGAGCTCGGTCGACGCCGGGCCCGAGTGCACGATCTCGAAGTCGTCGGCCTTGAGGGATCCGATCGGCACGACGACCGCGGCGGTGCCGCACGCGAACGCGCCTACGATGTCGCCCGACGCGGCGCCGTCGCGCCACTCCTGGATCGAGAGCTTGCGCTGCTCGACCTCGAGCCCGCGGTCCTTCGCGAGCTGCAGGATCGAGGCGAGCGTGATGCCCTCGAGGATCGAGTCGCTGGCCGGGGTGATCAGCTTGTTGTCGCGGGTGACGAGCACGAGGTTCATGCCGCCGAGCTCCTCGATGTAGTCCCCGTCGAGGAACAGCACCTGCTGGCAACCCTTCTTGTACGCCTCCTCCTGCGGAAGCAGGCTCGAGGCGTAGTTGCCGCCCGTCTTCGCCGCGCCCGTCCCGCCGTGGCCGGCGCGGGCGTAGTCGCGGGACAGCCAGATGTTCACCGGCTGCACACCGCCGGGGAAGTACGCCCCGGCCGGGCTCGCGATGAGGTAGTAGGCCACCTTCTTCGCCGCGCGCACACCGAGGAACGCCTCCTTGGCGAACATGAACGGGCGGAAGTAGAGGCTCTCCTCGGGGTTGCTGGGAACCCACGACGAGTCGACGGCGACGAGCTGCTTGAGCGACTCGATGAACAGCTCGGTCGGCAGCTCGGGCAGGGCAAGGCGCCGCGCGGAGCGCTGCAGCCGGGCGGCGTTGCGGTCGGGGCGGAAGGTCCAGACGGATCCGTCGGCGTGACGGTAGGCCTTGAGACCCTCGAAGATCTCCTGCGAGTAATGCAGCACGGCCGCCGCCGGGTCGAGCTCGATCGGCCCGTAGGGCGAGACGCGAGGACGGTGCCAGCCGCCCTTGTCCGACCAGCACAGGTCGACCATGTGGTCGGTGAAGTGCTGTCCGAAGCCGGGTGCGGCGAGGATCTCCTCACGGTCGGCCTCGGAGCGCGCGTCCTCATTGCGGGTGACGCGCCAGATGAGTCCGGCGGGTGACGGGGCCTGAAGGGGGAGTTCGATGGTCATGAGTGCGTCCTGACAGGTCGAAGGGTGCGGCGTCGTGCGCTGACTTCAGATTACGCCTGGAGTCGGGCGATGATCGCCGCGCCGGTCTGTTCGGTGGTGCGGGCGCCGTCCCGCGCAGCGATGTCCTCCTCGACCGCGCGGTGCACGCGTGCGGCCTCGTCGCTCAGCCCCAGGTGGTCCAGGAGCAGGGCGACCGAGAGGATCGCTGCGGTGGGGTCGGCCTTCTGCTGACCCGCGATGTCGGGTGCCGAGCCGTGCACCGGCTCGAACATCGACGGGAACGCGCCATCGGGGTTGATGTTGCCCGAGGCGGCGAGGCCGATGCCACCGGTGACGGCGCCGGCCAGATCCGTGAGGATGTCCCCGAAGAGGTTGTCGGTGACGATCACGTCGAAGCGCGAAGGGTGGGTGACCAGGAAGATCGTGGCCGCATCGACGTGCAGGTAGTCTACGGCCACGTCGGGGTGCTCCCGCGCCACCTCGTCGACGATGCGCTTCCAGATCGCACCGGCGTGTACGAGCACGTTGGTCTTGTGCACGAGGGTGAGCTTCTTGCGCCGCTTCTCGGCCAGGTCGAACGCGTAGCGCACCACGCGCTCGACGCCGAACGCGGTGTTCACGCTGGTCTCGTTCGCGACCTCGTGCGGGGTGCCCTTGCGGATCGCTCCGCCGTTGCCGACGTACGGCCCTTCTGTGCCCTCGCGGACGACGACGAAGTCGATCTCCCCAGGGTCGGCCAGGGGGCCGGCTGCACCCGGGTACAGCCGGGAGGGGCGCAGGTTCACGTAGTGATCGAGCTCGAAGCGGAGCTTGAGCAGCAGGCCGCGCTCGATGTTCGCATCCTTGAGACGCGGATCCCCCGGCTGACCGCCGACGGCGCCCAGCAGGATCGCGTCGTGGGAGCGGATCGCGTCGAGGTCCTCGTCGGTCAGGGTTTCGCCCGTCTCGAGGAATCGTGCGGCGCCCAGCGAGAACCGGGTCTTCTCGAACGTCACGGGGCTCGAAGCCGTGACAGCGTCGAGCACCTTCTCCGCCTCGGTGACGACCTCGGGACCGATGCCGTCCCCCGGGATGACAGCCAGCTTCACGACACGGGACGACGATTCCGACACGGGCGCTCCTTGCGATTCGTTGCGGGTGGAGGATCCCAGGCTATCGGGCACCGGAGCCCCTCCCTGCGCGCATGTCACAACCGAGTCGTCCCTCTCAGCGGAGCCCAGGGGGTGCGCTGAGAGGGACGACTCGGTTCTGGCGGACTTCAGCGGAGGCGACGACCCAGGGTCAGCGCCGCGATCGCGCCCGCGGCGACCACGAGGACGCCGCCGATGAGCGAGGTCACCATGACCCCGGTGCCGAACGCGTCGGAGGCCGCCTGCTGCAGCGCCTGTCCGACGGCCGCGGGGAGCTGCTCCGCCGCGGAGAACGCTCCGGCGAGCGTCTCCCTGGCGCGGTCGGCCAGGGCGTCCGGCACGCCCTCCGGGACGACCAGCGACGTCCGGTAGAACGCCGTGATGATGCCGCCCAGGATCGTGGTGCCGAGAACCGCGCCGAGCTCGTACGCCGTCTCGGACACGGCACTGGCCGCGCCGGCCTTCTCCGGCGGAGCCGCGGCGAGGATCAGCTCGTTCGAGACCGTCTCGGCGGCGCCGATCCCGATGCCGAGCAGCACGAACGCGACGATCAGCGGCGCGACGCCGTGGGCGTGCGTGGTGAAGGCCACGACGAGGTAACCGGCGAGCGAGAACACCAGTGCGGAGGGCACCAGGATCTCCGGGCGCACCCGACGAGCGATCGGCACGACGACGAGGCCCGAGACGATCATCACGGCCATCCCGGGGATGAGCGCGAGGCCGGCGTCGACGGGCTTGAGCCCGAGCACGAGCTGCAGGTGCTGCGAGACGTAGTACAGGAAGCCGACCAGGGCGACGACGCTCAGCAGGTTCACCAGGATCGCGCCGCTGAACATCCCGCGACGGAAGAGCGCCATGTCGAGCATCGGGATCTCCGCGCGCAGCTGCCGGCGCACGAACAGCACGCCCATGCCCACGCCGAGCACGAACAGGATCACGACGAGCGGCGTGATGCCGTGGACCGCGAACTCCTTGATCGCGTAGACCACGGGCACCATGGTGCCCATCGACAGGAGGATGCTGAGCACGTCGATCCGCCCCGGGTTCGGGTCGCGACTCTCCGGCACCAGGATCGGCGCGAGGATCAGCAGCGGGATGAGCACAGGCACGGCGACGAGGAACACGGCACCCCAGGCGAAGTGCTCGAGCAGCAGGCCGCCGACGATCGGTCCGAGGGCGGACCCGGCGGAGAACCCCGCCGCCCAGACCGCGATCGCCAGCCGTCGCTGCTCGCGGTTCTGGAACACCGAGCGCAGCAGCGAGAGCGTCGACGGCATGAGCATGGCGCCGAAGAATCCGAGGAGTGCGCGGGCCGCGATCAGCAGCGCCGCGGTCGGGGCGAATGCGGCGAGCGCGGAGACGAGCGCGAACCCGGTGGCGCCGATCAGCAGCATCTTCCGCCGGCCGAAACGGTCGCCGAGCGTGCCCATCGTCACGAGGAGGCCCGCGAGCACGAGCGGGTAGACGTCGATGATCCACAGCTGCTCGACGCCGCTGGGACTCAGTGCCGTGGAGATCTCCGGCAGCGCGAAGGACAGCACGGTGTTGTCGACGGAGACGAGCAGCACAGGCAGCATGAGCACGACCAGCGCCGCCCAGCCGCGTGCACCGACGCGGGGGCCGTCTTCGGTCCCCGGCAGGGAGATCGACGCTGTTGCGGACATGTTGCACCTCTCGGATCCATCAGGAAAGGACCGGTTACTTAACCGTCCGGATGGTATAGTAACAGATATGGCCAGACCTCCGCATGCCCGTGAGCGCGTTCTCGACGCCTATGAGGCGCTGCTCATCTCCGGCGGTGAGCGCACCGCGACCCTCGACGCCGTCGCACGGGAAGCCGGAGTCTCCAAGGGCGGCCTGCTCTATCACTTCGCCTCGAAGGACGACCTTGCGGCAGCGATGATCGCGCGGCTCATCGCGCTCGCGACCGAGGACGTCGAGCGGATCCGCTCCGCACCCGAGGGACCCGTCGAGTACTACCTGCGCACCTCGGTCATGATGGACGACGCCCTCGACCGCGCGATCGTCGCCGCGTCCTGCCTGGCGCAGAGCGGCAGCAGAGCCGCGACCGAGGCCATGCACCGCATGCGCGAGGAGTCGGCCGACGCCATCCGCCCGCACGTGCGCGATCAGGCGGCACTCGACCTCGTGATGCTGCTCAGCGACGGGCTGTTCTTCAACAACGCCCTGGACTCGCACGGCCCTTCGGAGGGTGCGGGTGCCGTCGTCCCCGCCGGGGCCGACCTCGACGCGCTGGTCGCCCTGGTGCTCCGCTCCGTCGAGCGCTGACCTCTCCCCCGCCCGCGGCCAACGAGCGAGGACGCCGCAGGCGACCGCCCTGCCGCGGCCGTCGAGCGAGCACGCCCCAGGCGACCGAGACGAAACGCGGCACCCTCGCAAGGGCACCGCGTTTCCTCTCGCTTCGCTCGACGACCCCGTGGGGCCGCCGGGGCGATGGTCAGGCCTCTACGAGCTCGATCTGACGGAACAGGTCGGCGTCGATCGCCTCGCGCACCTCGTCGAGGAGCGTCTCGGGGATCGGCGAGTCGAGGGTGAGCACCGACAGGGCCTGGCCGCCGGCGGTCTCACGGGCGATCTGCATGCCGGCGATGTTGATGCCGGCGTCGCCGAAGCGCTGACCGTAGACCGCCACGATGCCGGGGCGGTCGGTGTACAGCATGACGACATGGTGCTTCTCGATCGGCAGCTCGACCGCGTGGCCGTTGATCGCGACGAGCTTCTCGATCTGCTTGGGGCCGGTCAGGGTGCCCGACACGGAGACCTGGCTGCCGTCGGCGAGCGCGCCGCGCAGCGTGACCACGTTGCGGTACTCCTCGCTGACGTCGTCCTGCACGAGGCGCACGGCGACGCCGCGCTGCTCGGCGAGCAGCGGCGCGTTCACGTAGGACACGGTCTCGCTGACGATCGGAGTGAACACGCCCTTCAGGGCGGCCAGGCGCAGAACGCCGACGTCGTAGCCGTTGAGCTCGCCGTGCACCTCGACGTCGAGGCTCGTGAGCGGCGAGTGCGCGAGGCCGGAGAGGATCTGGCCGAGCTTCTCGGTGAGGGGGATGCCGGGGCGCACGTACGGGTCGATGACACCGCCGGCGACGTTGACGGCGTCCGGGACCAGATCACCGCCGAGTGCGAGGCGCACCGAGCGCGCGACCGAGACGCCGGCCTTCTCCTGCGCCTCGTCCGTCGACGCACCGAGGTGCGGGGTGACCACGACGTTCGGCTGTGCGGTGAGCGCGTGAGCGGCGCTGCCCTCGACGGGCGGCTCGGACGTGAAGACGTCGAGGCCGGCACCCGCGATCTCGCCGTTCTGCAGGGCGACGAGGAGCGCCTCCTCATCGATGAGGCCGCCGCGGGCGACGTTGACGACGTACGCGGTCTTCTTCATCGCGCGGAACTGCTCTGCGCCGATCATGCCGGTGGTCTCCGGCGTCTTCGGCATGTGGATCGTGAGGAAGTCGCTCTCCGCGACGAGATCCTCGAGGCTCAGAAGCTGCACGCCGAGCTGCTGGGCGCGGGCGCTCGTGACATAGGGGTCGTAGGCGACGACGCGCATGTCGAATGCCGCCAGGCGCGCCGCGACGAGCGCGCCGATCCGGCCGAGGCCGACGATGCCGACGGTCTTCTCGAAGAGCTCGGCGCCGGTGTAGGAGCTGCGCTTCCACGCCCCCGCGGACAGCGACGCGTGCGCGGCGGGGATGCGGCGGGCGAGGCTGAGGATGTGGCCGACCGTGAGCTCGGCGGCGGAGACGATGTTCGACGTGGGGGCGTTCACGACCATGACGCCCGCGGCGGTCGAGGCCTTGATGTCGACGTTGTCCAGGCCCACCCCGGCACGGGCGACGACCTTCAGCACGGGCGCGTGCGAGAGCGCCTCGGCATCGATCCTGGTCGCCGAGCGGATCAGCACGGCGTCGGCGTCCGCGAGAGCGGCGAACAGCGCCTCCCGGTCGGTGCCGTCCACCGAGCGGACGTCGAAATCGGGGCCGAGTGCGTCCACCGTGGCCGGAGACAGCGTCTCGGCGAGCAGGACGACGGGCTTGCGGGCGGACGTGTTCACGGCGTTCTCAGGCACAGAGATCCTTCGGGACAGGAGGGAGGGGGCCGATGCGCCGCACCGTCGGGGCGCGATAGTGCCCACACTCTACCCGAGACGGCAGGGCCGCCAGGACCGTGTGACGGCCCGAGACAGAGGCTGTCAGTGCGCGCCGGAGAGCGTGTAGCCGACCACGTCGAGCCAGAACACGGCTACCAGACCCAGGCCTGCGAGCAGCACGAGCGCCACCGTGCCGAGCCCGCGCCGCCTGGTCACGGCGATCGCGACGACGTAGATGACGGCAGGGAGGATGATCGCGAGGATCAGCGCCACCCAGGTCGTCGCCCCGACGGCGAGGCCGACGAGCGGGATCATGTACCCGATCGCGTTCCAGATCGCGTAGGCGTAGAGCAGGCCGAACACGCCCAGCAGCGTGTAGAAGATCCAACGGGGACGCCGCGGATCCGCCTGCGGTGCGGTCGTCATCGACTCGGCGCTCATGCTCCCACCGTCCCGAACATCACGAAGGGCCACGGCACCAGCAGCGCGGCGCCGGCGATCAACGCCACGATCCGGATCCAGGTCGCGCTGCCGCGGGTCAGCACCCACGCGGCGGCGAACCACAGGATCGGGGCGAGGGCGGCGAGCCACATCCAGGGGAAGTAGGTCCAGTCGCCGAGCAGGAGGGATGCGCGCGGACGCAGCCGGAAGCCGCCCACGATCCAGCCCACGGCGAAGAGCAGGTACACGCCGCCGATGATGCCGTAGAAGACGAGCGCGGCGTTGCCGATCCCGGCAGGCTCGTCATCGACGTCTGCCTCGGCCTCTGCTGCGGGCGTGGTCCCGGCCGTCGCGACGTGCTCTGCGGCAGGGGTCCCGGCCGTGCTCTGCGCAGCCCGTGCCACCTCGGGAGCGGGATCCGCGGATGTCTGGGCGTCCGGCGCCGCGGGAGGCTCGTTCTTCGCGGAAGCGTCCGGCGCATCGGGCTCGTCGCCCTCCCAGCGCAGCGCGTCGTCCGGATCGGTCGTCATGTGTCCAGCGTAGCGACCGATATCCCTGGATCCGCGGGCCCTCGCCGCTAGGCTCGGGTCCAGCACCAGGCGGAAAGGACCACCGTGCCCGAGAACAGCAGCCACAAACCCGCCCGAGCGGCGGCCAGCAAGCCCGCATCGACCGCGTCGAAAGCCGCGGCCGGCGCCGACGGCCCCGCGGATCCCCCCGCCGGCTGGACTCCCACCCCCGAGGCCAAGGCCACCGCGACCCGGTTCCGCTGGATCGCGGCCGTGCTCTGGGCGGTCGCGATCGCCGCGGAGGCCGTCGGCATCTTCTGGTTGCTGCGTCAGCGCCAGTACGTCGGCGAGGACGGCAAGCTCGTCCGCAACCCCGACACCGGCCTGCTGGAGCAGCAGGGCGCGACCGCGACGTTCCCGCAGTGGGCGTTCATCACGCTCATCGCGCTCTTCGTCGTGATCGCCGCGCTGTCGATCACGGGATCCTTCCTGTGGAAGAAGGCGAACCGTCTGGATCCGGCCCGCCGCTCCGACACCGTGCGCTTCTTCGTACAGAACCAACTGGGCGCGATCATCGCGATCATCGCGTTCGTGCCGCTCATCATCATGGTGTTCCTGAACAAGGACATGAGCAAGGGCCAGAAGACCACGGCGGGCATCGTCGGCATCGTGCTGGCGGCGCTCGCCGTCGTGCTCGGCATCGACTTCAAGCCCTCCTCCGTCGAGCAGTACACCGCCGATCAGTCGACGGTCATCCAGCTGCTCGGGCAGGACAAGGTGGTCTGGGTCGACGGCGGAACCGTCTACCACGTGTGCGAGCAGGTCTCGGCGATCCAGACCGGCAGCGACAAGCGCACCGGCACGACCGCCCAGGCCGTCGAGGCCGGGAAGACCCGCCTGACGCTCGAGTTCGCGTCCGAGCTCCGCAAGTGCGGGCTGGCAGTTCCGGAGAACTCCCCCGCCATCGCCGACGCTCTGCGTGCCATCCGCGACGGCAAGACCGACACGACGCTGCCCGCCCCGGTGTGGGCCGACGGCGCCAACGCGCCCGCTCCGATCCCGGACGCCTCGTCGTCGGGCACCGAGCCGGCGCCGACCAGCACTCCGTGACCCCGCTCCGCTGAGCAGCGGAGAACAGACGAGCGCGACGTCCTCCTCAGGGCGTCGCGCTCGTTCGTTCTCGAGGGTCGTATGCGGCCGACGTGGAGATGGCTTTCGCCGCTTGCCGGCCGCTCGCGGCAGCGTTTTCCATCTCGCGGTGCCACGGCACGGAGTCCAGGACTCCTGCCTGAGGTCAGCTCCGCCCGCGCACCGCGGCGTCCGCGCGGTGCACGATGTCGCCATCGGTCACGTCGTAGCCGGTGCTCCCGCCGCCGGGCCCGCTGGGCGCGGAATCCCCCGAGGGGTGCCGTGCGGACAGGTGGATCGCGTCGACGCCGCACGCGGTCAGCGCGGGGATGTCCTCGACCCGTACCCCGCCGCCGGCCATGATCTCGAGCCGTCCCGCCGATGCCGCGACCAGAGCACGCAGGGCGTCGACGCCGTCGATGCTGCGCACGGCGCCTCCGCTCGTCAGCACACGGCTCACCCCGGACTCGAGGAGATCGCCGACGAGGGCCGCGGGCTCTGGCACCGTGTCGATCGCCCGGTGGAACACGAGATCCGCGGCTCCCGCCGCGTCCCTCCAGCGCTCGAGAGCGCGGAGGTCCACCGCACCGTCCGCGGTCAGCGCGCCGACCACGACCGCTCCCGCGCCACGGCGGACGACGTCGGAGACATCGGCGGCGACGAGGTCGATCTCCTCGGCGCTGTACACGAACCCGCCGACGCGGGGCCGGACGAGCACAGCGACGCGCTCCGGATCACCGGCCACGGCGAGCACGGCGTCGACCGTCGCTCCCGAGGGCGTGAGGCCCCCGGTCGCCGCCAGCGCCTGGCAGAGCTCGACGCGATCCGCCCCGCCCTCGAACGCGGTCCGCGCACCGGAGGGCCCGTCGACGGCGATCTCGAGCGCGATGCGCGTCACGGCGCGACCGTGAGGGTGGCGACGGGCTCGGCGCGCAGCCCCGCGGGGATGCGCACGATCCGGATGCCGTCTCCCGACGCCTCCGACTCCACCGCGGAGCCGTCCGTCCAGCGCGCCGCACCGTCGGCCAGTTCGGCGGGAAGACCGAACTCACCCGTGCTCGGATCGAGGGCGTGCACGTGCACCCCGGCGGCCGACTGCGTGTAGCGGCGCGGCGCGCCGATCTCCTCACCGAAGCGCACCCACGGACGCGTCCCGTGGATCGCGTCGCCGTTCCGGCGCATCCAGGCGCCGAGATCGCGCATCGTCCGGCGCTGCAGCTCGGGGATCCGTCCCGCCGCGTCCGGGCCCACATTGATGAGCAGGTTCCCGTTCTTGGAGACCACGTCGA
The DNA here is from genome assembly GCF_000956505.1 of Microbacterium azadirachtae. Lineage (GTDB taxonomy): Bacteria > Actinomycetota > Actinomycetes > Actinomycetales > Microbacteriaceae > Microbacterium > Microbacterium azadirachtae_A. Next base: position 66,315 of record NZ_JYIX01000040.1, read on the forward strand.
CGAGCATCCGGATCAGATCCGGCCCGGACAACGTCTGGCGCTCGTCCTCCGCCTGGTTGTATCCGAACGAGTAGCCGAGGCCGCGCGTGGACTCCCACGGGGCATCCAGGATCCCGGGGATGTGCGTGTACTCCCGCGTGAGGAAGCCGTGGTACGGCACGCCCCAGCGGTCGTTCACGACGCCGTTCGGCACGCGGTCGAAGTAGCGGCGCAGCAGTGCGGCGACCGCGAAGTCGTCATCGCCCTTGCCGCCGTCGGGCCACTCGATGTCGTTCCAGAGCACGTCGGGCGAGAACCGCTGGACGAGCTCGTCGAGCTGTGCCGCGGCATAGCGCGAGAAATGCTCGTCGTTGCGGCGGTAGCGGAACAGATCGGTGTCCGACTCGATCGCCGGGAAGTCGCTCGCGTGCCAGTCCAGCGCTCCGGAGAAGTACACGCCGAACCGCGCGCCGGCACGCCGCGTGGCGTCGTGGAGCTCCGCGACGAGGTCGCGCCGGGGCCCGCGGGCCACCGCGTTGAAACCGGTCGTGCCGGTGCCCCACAGGCAGAAGCCCTCGTGGTGCTTGGTCGTCGGGATCACGTAGCGGGCTCCGGCGTCCACGAGCTCGCCTACGAAGGCGTCGGCGTCGAAGGATGACGCGTCCCAGAGATCGGCGAGGTCCTCGTACGAGGTGCCGGGTCCGTAGAGCTCCTGGTGCCGCTGCCACGTCGGGCTGCCGGCGATCCGCACGGTGTTGCCGTACCACTCCGCGTACTGATGCCAGGCGTACGCGTCCTCGGTCGGGATGTTCACGCCCGCGCCGTGCTGCACGGCCCAGGCGGGCACCGAGTAAAGGCCCCAGTGCACGAAGAAGCCGAGCTTGGCGTCGCGGTACCAGTCCGGCACTCCGGCGGCCGGGTATGCGGGCGCGGCGGATCCGAAGTCGGGTCCGGTGCGCGTCTCGAAGTTCATCATGCGGGCAGCTCCTCTCCGCGACGGCTCACATGCGCGGTGAGCGCGGGGACGCCGTCAGTGTCGAACGGGAAGACGCCGGGCGCGAGCCGGTGGTGGCCCAGACGCAGCAGATCCTGGTCCACGCCACCCGGGGTGAGCGCGAGCGTCCAGTCGGCGGCGAGGTCGTAGAGCTCGGGCTCGAGGTAGCCGATCTTGACGATCACGATGTCGGCGGTCTCGGGATCCACTCCCAGCATGCGGAAGTCGTCGAGGTGGTGGAAGGGCTTGCGGCGCTCGGTGACGATCGCGTGCACGCTGCCGGAGCGGATCACGACCTGGGTGCCGGCGTCGGGGTCGCCCTCGGTGATCGAGAACACCTCGCCCGAGAGCGGCACAGGGCCGCGGGGTCCGGGATCCACCCGTCCGCCGACCTCGAGGGTCACGGTCGCGCCGACGCCGACGGCCACCGCCTGCGCCACCGCCGCGGCGTCGAAAACGGAGGCGTGCACGACGACGAGTCTGGGCTCCGCGAGCTCGGGCCGCGCGAGCAGCTCGCCGAGCGTCCAGGAGACATCTCCCGCCCCGCCCGCCGTGGGGTTGTCGCCGGAGTCGGAGATGACGTACGGGCGGGCGGCTTCCGGAGCGAGCGCCCGATCGAGCGCCTCGCCGAGGGTCGCGGTCGGTCCCACGAAGACGAAGTCGGCACGCGCGTCCCAGTACTGCCGGGCCAGGCGCTCGGCCTCCCGCGCGATGACCGCGCGGTCGTCGCCGGTCACCATCACGATCGCCATGTTGCGCGGCTCGTCGGCCCAGGCGTAGCCGACCCAGATCGCCGCGTCCACGACGCCGTCGAGCTCCTCGACATCCGGCACCTGCGCGTAGATGCCGCGTGCCGGCTCCAGCCGGGTGCTCGTCTTCTCCCCCGGCAGCAGCACGGGCACGGGCACCCACGCCTTGTAGGGACGACGGCGCAGCGGATCGGATCCGTGCGGACCGCGCAGGCGCGCGAGCAGGTTCCACACCGCGCGCTCCTTGGTGTTCATCCAGTCCTCGTGCGGCGCCATCCGGTAGCAGGTGAGCAGATCCAGCGCGTCGCGCAGCACCTCCGACACGTTGCCGTGCAGGTCCATCGAGGTCGACACGAGCACATCCTCGCCGAGTTCGGCGCGGACGGCGGCCGCGAGGTCGCCCTCGGCATCCTGCATTCCGACGACGCTCATGGCTCCGTGGATGTCGAAGAAGAACCCGTCGAACGGACCGCCGGCGGCGATCTCGGCGCGGATGCCGCGCACGATCGCGTCCTTCATCCGGAGATAGGTGGCCGGCGCCACTGCTCCGCCCGGCAGCGAGCGGCCGTGATGGATCGGGACCCACTCCGCCGCCTCGCGCAGTTCGCGGCCCTCGTCGAGGAACGGGTAGTAGCCGAGGAGGTCGGCGCCCTCGCGGATCGTGAAGGCCTCGTCGCCGGAGATGTGCGGCGAGAACGTGCTGGACTCGATCGAGATCCCGGCGATGCCGATCCGGGGGCGGGCGAGCCCCCGATCCTCGACGGCCGGGAGCGGCCCCATCCAGACCGTGTCGGCCTCGGGGCGGATGTTCGGGGTGGGCGCTGTCATGACGGCTTTCGTTCCTTCTCAGGCAGTGCGGGCGGTTCAGACGGTGGCGGGAACGGAATCGGCGAGTCGCGCGGACGCGAGCGCGGCAGCTCCTCGGGCGACGGCGTCGGCCGAGATCTCGGCGGGCACGATGCGGAGCGCGAACCCCGAGACCGGGGCATCGGTGCGCAGCGTATCGAGGATGCCGGGCTCGAGCAGGTCCCATGCCTCGCGCACTCCTCCGCCGATCACGACCATGCCGAGATCGAGCAGGGACGATGCGACCGAGGCGGCGAGAGCCGTCGCACGCGCGGCGTCCGTGAAGACGGCCAGCGCCGCGGTCTCCCCCGCCCTGGCGCGATCCGCGATCTCCGGGGCGGAGGCGTCGGATCCGGTGGCGGCGCGGTAGCGGCGGGCGATCGAGGTGCCGGAGGCGAGCGTCTCCAGATGTCCTGTCTGCCCGCAGGTGCACACCAGGTCGCTGAAGCCCGGCGTGTGGCCGATCTCCCCCGCCGCGCCGTGCACGCCATGGTGCACCGCGCCGTCGAGGGCGATCGCGCCCCCGACGCCGGTGCCGAGCATGATGCCGAGCACGTCGCTCTCCCCGCGGGCCGCGCCCCAGCGCAGCTCGCCGAGCAGGAAGGCGTTCACGTCGTTCTCCACCCACACCGGTGCGTCGAGGCGGACCTCGAGCTCTTCGGCGAGAGGGAACCCGCTCCAATCGGTGAACGTGGCCGAGGCGGCGACGACGACGCCGCGCTCCTGGTCGATCACGCCGGCGGCGCCGACGCCCGCGCCGGCCAGGGACGCGTCCAGAGCGCCGCACAGCCGGAGGACAAGGTCCGCGGCGGCGTCCGCCATCGCGGGCCCGCCCTCCGCGGCGGGCGCCGGCACGACGCCCTTCGCCAGGACCGCGCCGGTCTCGTCGGTCAGCACGGCGGAGATCTTCGTCCCGCCGATGTCGATGCCCGCGATCACGGGCGCACTCGTCTCCCGGTGCTGCACGGCACCGGATCCTGCGTCGTGTGTCATCGTCCGCCGAGCCCCGCCATCGCGATGCCCTTGACCAGATGCTTCTGCAGCACGATCACGAGGACCGTCGTCGGCACCATCGAGATGATCGCCGCCGCCATCTGGAGATCCCAGCGCGTGCCGGTGAGTCCGGAGAAGGTCGCAAGACCCACCGGGAGGGTGCCGTGCGCGTTGTAGTCGACCGTCACGATCAGCGGCCACAGGTAGCTGTTCCAGAACGAGAGGAAGGTGAAGACGGAGAGCACCGCCACCGCGGACTTCGCGAGCGGCAGGATGATCTGCAGGAAGGAGCGCAGGGGGCCTGCGCCGTCGACGCGGGCCGCCTCCTCGAGCTCGTACGGGATCCCGCGGAAGAACTGGCGCATGAGGAACGTGCCGAACGCGGTGAACGCGAACGGGAAGATCAGCGCCTGGTAGGTGTCCACCCAGTTCAGCCACTGCATGACCTGGAACATCGGGATGACCAGCACCTCGGCGGGCACCATCAGGGTCGCGAGGAACAGCACGAACACCGCGTCCCTGCCGCGCCAGCGCAGCCGGCCGAAGGCGTAGCCCGCGGTCGTGGAGACGATCAGCACGACGAGGGTTCCGGCGATCGCCACGAAGAACGAGTTGCCGATGTACGTGAGGAACGGGCCGTACGCGAACACGTCGGCGAAGTTGGACCAGCGCACCTCGGAGCCGACCAGCTTCGGCGGCATCGAGAACATCTCGTTGTTCGGCTTGAGGGCCGAGAAGAACGAGTAGATCAGCGGCGAGACGAAGACGAGCGCCGCCAGGTAGACGAAGACGTGGGCGATGATGAGGCGGGTCCGCTCGGCCGCGGACAGCGGCGCCTTCGATCGCTTGCCGCGGTCCTCGGCCGCGACCTCGTCGGACTCGCCGGACTCGACGAGGGCCGCCTGCTGCAGATCAGTGCTCATAGTGCACCCACTTCTTCTGCGCCCCGAACTGCAGCGCGGTGATGATGATGATGAGCGCGAACAGGATCCATGCGCCGGCGGCGGCGATGCCGAGGTCCTGGAACTTGAAGCCCTGGTTGTAGATGAACTGGACCAGAGGCTGTGTCGCGTTGCCCGGCCCGCCTCCAGTGAGCAGCTGAGGCTGCGCGAACACCTGCAACGACGTGATCATGGTCATGATCGTCGCGAAGAAGATCGACGGCGAGATCATCGGGACGACGACGCTCCACTGCATGCGGAAGCCGGAGGCCCCGTCGATCCGTGCCGCCTCGATGACCGACTCGGGGAGCTGCTCGAGAGCGGCGGAGAAGATGAGCATGTTGTAGCCCAGGCCCTGCCAGACGCTCATGATGATGACCATCGCCATGGCCCAGAACGGGTCGGCGAGGAAGTTCGGCAGCTTGATGCCGAACCAGCCCTGCGCGATGCCGTTGAAGAGGCCCTGCGGCTGCAGCATCATCTTCCAGACCAGGACGCTCGCGACCATCGGCGTGACGACGGGGATGAAGAACAGCACGCGCAGCGCACCGCGTCCGCGGATCCGCGGCCCGAGGGACATCGCCAGGATCAGGGAGCAGACGATGCTGAGCGGCACGTAGACGATCGTGAAGACGGCGGTGTTGCGCATCGCCGGCCAGAAGTCCGGGCTCGACGTGAAGAGCTTGATGTAGTTGTCGATGCCGTTGAACGTCTTGTCGCCGAACGTGGGCCAGTTGTAGAAGCTCATCACGACGGAGAGCACGACCGGCACGACGGTGAACACGGCGAGGCCGATCAGGGCGGGGCTCGCGAAGCCGAGCGCCTGACGGCCCTCCGCACGCATGAGGGATCCGCGTCGGGGCGGAGCACCGCGTCGGCTCTGCGACGCGCGGCGGCGGGATGCGGCGATGGTCACCGTTCCTCCTTCTTCCAGAATGGTGTCCCGGTCCGGCGGACGGATCCGCCGGACCGGGAGAGGATCACTTGCCGAACTGCTGCTGGGCGCTCTTGAGCACGTCGGCCATGGGGGTCTGGCCGTTGTAGACGCTCACGAGCTGCGGCTGGACGTAGGTGCCGACCTTCGACCAGTTGTCGGTGACGTACTGACCCTGCACGTTCGCGAAAGCGGCCTTGAAGACCTCCTCGACCTGCGCACGGTACTTCGCGTCGATCGACTCGAAGTACAGCGGCTGGCTCTCGGTGCGCGCCGGGTAGCTGCGGCCGGAGGAGGCGATGTAGTCCTGGGAGTCCTTGCTGAGCAGGGATCCGAGCACCTTGAGCGCGGCGTCCTTGTTCTCGCAGGTCTTGGAGATTCCGTAGCCGGAACCGAGGATGAGGCTCAGCGAGTCCTTGCCCTCACCGGGCAGCGGCGCCATTCCGGCGGTGAAGCCGGCCTCGTTCTTCAGGTAGCTGACGGCGTTCCAGGTTCCGTCGACCGCCATCGCGGCGTTGCCGTTGGAGTACTGGTCCTCGCCCCAGCCGCCGTCCGAGGCGCTGGCGACGGGGAGGGCGACCTTCTGGTCGGTGACGAGACCGGCGTACCAGGTCGCGGCGTCCTGGAACTTCTTGTCCGTGAGCTGCAGCTTGCCGTCCTGCGTGGCCGGCTGCACGCCCGCCTTCGCGATCGGCAGCGCCTGCCACTGGAAGTCGCCCATGCCGACGGCGAAGCCCTGCTTGCCGTCGCGGGTGGCCGCCTTGGCGGTCTTCTCGAAGTCGTCGAAGGTCCAGCCCGGCTTCGGGTCGGCAGCGCCGGCGGCCTTGAGCTGGTCGGCGTTGTAGTAGACGAGCATCGTGGCGGTGTCGAAGGGAAGACCGTACAGGTCGCCCTTGTTCTTCAGGATCTCGGTGGTGCCGGAGGCGAAGTCGCCCTCCTTGAGGCCCGCGGTCTTCAGGTCGTCCGCGGTGAGCTTCTGGAAGCCGGAGGTGTAGCCGGACAGCATTCCGCTGTTCATGCCCGTGACGCACGCCATGTTGCCCGAGGCCATGTTCGTGGTCAGCTTGGTGAAGAAGTCGTTCCACGGCGCGGTGCGCAGCTCGATCTTCAGGTCGGGGTTCTGCTTCTTGGCGACGTCGATCTGCGCCTGGAGCGCCTTGGTGTCGTCGGCGGATCCCGCCCACATGTCCACCACGACGGTCTTGTCGTCGGCGCCGGCGCTGCTGCTCGAACCGCCGCAGCCGGTCAGCACGAGCGCGGCGCCCACCGTGAACGCCGCCACGAGGACGAGGTGAGTCTTCTTCATTGAAATGCCTCCTCAGGCACGAACAGATCCTGGCTTCGTTTGAGTTCGAACGAAGTAATTCGGGGTTATGCCTTCATCCTGCCAGAGGCCTGCGTGAAACTCCAGCCGAACATCGGATGTCTGGCCCGGATCGTGAGAATTCCGTGATGAATCCGGATCCGTCGCGACATGACCACTAGAGTGATCTTCATTCGATCTCGAAGGAAGTGTCATGGCGCATTCGGCTGACCGGTCCCCCGACCGCCGCGAACCCTCGGCGTCCGGTGACCACGCCCGGCAGATCGTCGAGCTGGTGACGCGCGGCGAGGCGCTGTCCCGCTCGGATCTCGCCCGCCTGCTCGGCATCGCGCCCTCCACCGTGTCCTTGCGTGTGCAGGAGCTCGTGGATGCCGGAATCCTGCGGGAGAACGGCCAGGCGCAGTCTTCCGGCGGGCGGCGCGCCCGGCGGCTGTCGCTCGGCGGCACGCAGCACCGCGTGCTCGCTGCGGAACTCGGCGGCGAGCACGCGCGCCTCGGGCTGCTCGATCTCGGCGGCCACCTCGACCGGACGGCGACGATTCCGATCACGATCGCGGACGGCCCGGAGGCGACGCTCACCCTTGTCGAAGCAGGTCTGCGCGAGCTCGCCGACGGCGCAGACATCCGAGCTGTGGGCATCGCGCTCCCCGGCCCCGTCAACTTCGAGACCGGCAGCGTGGATCAGCCCTCTCGCATGCCCGGCTGGCCCGGATTCCGCGTCGGCGAGGCGCTGACCGCCCGCTTCGGCGTCCCCGCCGTCGTCGACAACGACGCGAACCTCATGGCCCTCGGCGAGCACCACCGCAGTCTCACGCGCGACCAGCACAGCATCACGGTCAAGGCGGGGACCGCGATCGGCAGCGGCATCATCGTGGCGGGCTCCGTGCATCGCGGAGCCACCGCCGCGGCCGGGGACATCACGCACACGCGCATCGCGGAGGCCGCGGACATCCCGTGCTCCTGCGGCAACCACGGTTGCCTGGAGACCATCGCGAGCGGCGCAGGACTCGTCCGCCAGATGCGCGAGCGCGGCGTTCCCGTCGCGGTCGCCGCCGATGTGCTGGAACTCGCGCGCAACGGAGATCCGATCGCGACCACGCTGGTGCGCACGGCCGGCACGCACCTCGGTCAGGTGCTGTCCGGCGTCGTCAACTTCTTCAACCCGCACGCCGTGTTCCTCACGGGAAGCATGAGCGCGAGCGAGCCCTTCCTCGCCGCGGTGCGCAGCCGCGTGTACGAGGCGTGCCATCCGCTCGCCACGCAGACGCTGCGGATCGAGTCCGCGCGGACCGGTCCGGATGCGGCGCTGTACGGCGCCGCGCGCCTGGCGATGGAGCTGGTCGACCCCGTCGCCTGACGCGACGCCGGAAGCGGCGGGTCAGGCCCCGGGAGCGAGCGTGAGCTCGATCACCGGGATCAGCACGTCGGGGCGCTGCACGGGCAGGTGCACCGTGAGCGTGCCCTCGGACTCCCCTGCCGGCGTCATCAGGGTCGCCTCCTGGGCCGGATCCGTCACCGAGGTCTTCAGCCAGGATCCGTCGTTCAGCAGGCGCGCATAGGTGACCCGGTCCGCGAGCCCCTCGAGGTGCACGTAGCCGAGCGGCCAGGAGAACAGGTGCAGGTAGAGACGATCGCCGCGCCGGGTGTAGACGCCCTCACGGGGCGCCTCGAAGGAGGCGTGTCCTGCGCCGACGATCGCATCGCGGTGCAGCCGCATCCACTCGCCCAGATCGGCGAGCACTGCTTCGTCGCGGGGCGCGATGCTCCCCCGCCCGTCCGGTCCGATGTTGAGCAGCATGTTGCCGTCCATCGACACGGAGTCGGCGAGCATCTGCCCGAGCAGCACGGCCGACTTCTGGTCGTGGTTGTCGCGGTGGTAGCCCCAGGATCCGTTGATCGTCTGGCATGCCTCCCACACCTGCGGCACGCCGTCCACGACGATCGGCGCGGTCGGCTGGTACTGCTCCGGGGTCACGAAGTCGGCGGGGATCCCGAGACGGTCGTTCACGAGCATCTGCGGCTGCAGCTCGCGGCAGAGAGCCAGGAGCGCCTCCGCATCCCAGTCGTCCGGCCCCTTGCCGGCCCAGCCGTCCTTCGCCTCGGGGTAGGTGAAGTCGAAGAACAGGTAGTCGATGTCGCCGTACTGCGTGAGCAGTTCGCGCACCTGTCCGTGCAGATACGCGCGGTAGCGATCCATGTCCCGTTCGCGGTTGCGCTCGTGCTCGATCGCGTCGTCGCGGCGCGGGTGGTTCGCGTCGACCGTGAAGGCCGGGTGATGCCAGTCGATGAGCGAGTGGTAGAGACCAACGCGCAGTCCCTCCGCGCGGAGGGCGTCGACGTACTCGCGGACGAGATCCCGTCCGCACGCCGTGACGGAGGTGTAGTCGGTGAGCGCCGAGTCCCAGAGGCAGAACCCATCGTGGTGCTTCGTGGTGAGCACAACGTAGCCCATCCCCGTCGCCTTCGCCCGGCGCGCGAGCGCGGCCGCGTCGAAGAGGTCGGGGTCGAAGTGGTCGAAGTAGGCCCGGTACTCCTCGGCCGTCAGGCGCTCGTAGTTCTGCACCCACTCATGCCGGGCGGCCCCGCTGTACAGGCCGAAGTGCACGAACATCCCGAATCGGGCCTCCTCGAACCACTGCTGTCGCATCTCTGCCTCTTCTCGATCCTCGGGTGGGTGCCGCTCAGGCGGAGGGGTGTCCGACGACGCCCTTGCGCAGCAGCGCATTGCCGTACTTGCGGGTCTCCCCCGTGCGCACCATCAGGTAGGCACCCTTCGCCACGTCGTAGTACGCGAAGCGCTCCACGAAGCGCGTGGTCTCCTCGTCGGTGCCGGCGGCGGCCATGAGTTCACGCTGCACATCCAGCACGGTCGCGTCGGCCGACTCCATGAGGTCCATGCCGGGGGCGTCGTCGAGGGGCAGCACCGAGCGGATGGCCGCGACCACCGCAGGTGTGGTCGTGCCGGGCAGATCGACGACGCGCGCACCGAGCGCCCACGCCGGGAAGTGCGCATCGGCCACGACGACCGCATCCGAGTGCCCCATGCGGTCGAGGTGCAGCAGCAGCTCACCCGTCAGCAGAGGGTCGATTCCTTCGAGCATGTCGTTCCCTTCGTCCTTGCCCTGTCGTCCTTGCCCTGTCGCTCTCGCTCCCGTCGCGGGAGCCGTTCAGGCGGGGATCAGGCCCTCGGCCGCGAGTTCCCGCCAGAGATCCGCCGGGATGTCGAGCGCGGCGAACTCCGCGTTCTGACGGAGCTGCTCCGGACGGCTCCCGCCGACCACGACCGAGGTCACGACCGGGGACTGCAGCGGGTACTGTATCGCGGCCGCCGGCAGCGGCACATCGTGCGCGCGGCAGACCTCGGCGATCCGAGTCAGCCGCTGCCAGAGCTCCTCCGGCAATGCTCCGTACTCGTAGCGGCCATCGCGGCGCGGCTCGCTCTGCGCGAGCAGGCCGGAGTTGAACACCGAGGCGGCGACGATGCCGGTGCTGCGCTCGGCGCACGCCGGGATGACGTCGGCGGCCGCCGGCTGCTCGAGCAGGGTGTAGCGCCCCGCGACCATGATCGTGTCGAGGTCGGCCGAGCGCACCGCGGTGGTGAGGGCTTCTGCGGTCATGGACCCGATGCCGACCCGTCCCACCTGCCCTTCCGCGCGCAGCGACTCGAGCGCGGGGAACGCCTCGGCGAGCGCGAGATCCAGGTCGTGCCGCTCCGGGTCGTGCAGGTACAGGATGTCGATGCGCTCGATGCCGAGGCGCTCGCGCGACTCGTCGAGGCTGGCACGGATCCCCGCCTCCGAGAAGTCCCACACCCGCTGCAGGTCGTCCGGGACGAAGAAGTCGTTCGCAGTGTCGAGCCCGCCCGCGACGTGGTCGGGGTTCGGACGCAGGAGCCGCCCTGCCTTGGTGGAGAGCACGTACTCATCCCGCGGCTTGGTCTGCAGGAACGCCCCGAGCCGGCGCTCCGAGAGCCCGAGCCCGTAGTGCGGCGCGGTGTCGTAGAGGCGGATCCCGCTCTCCCACGCGGCGTCCAGCACGGCCCAGGCATCGTCGTCGGTGAGCGCGCGGAACAGGTTGCCGACGTTCGCGGCGCCGTAGCCCAGGGCCGGGATCGCGGGCCGGGCGGCGGTGTCGACGGGCTCAGACATGCGCGCCCGCCTCGCGGTGCTCGCCGGTCCAGGTGAACTCGGCGCGACTGGCCGCCTTCATCTCCATGCCGTTGCCGGGTGCGGTCGGCGCGGAGTACGAACCGCCGCGGATGTCGGTCGGCACCACGAAGTGCTCGTGCAGGTGATCCACGTACTCGATCATGCGCCCTTCGCGGCTCCCGGAGACGGCGACGAAGTCGAACATGGACAGGTGCTGCACGGCCTCGCAGAGGCCCACGCCGCCGGCATGCGGGCACACCGGGACGCCGAACTTCGCGGCGAGCAGCAGGTTCGCGATGTTCTCGTTCACGCCCGCCACGCGCACCGCGTCGATCTGCATGACCTGGATCGCCTCGGCCTGCAGCAGCTGCTTGAAGATCATCCGGTTCTGCGCGTGCTCACCGGTCGCGACGCGGATCGGCGCGACGCCGCGGGCGATCTCCGCATGCCCGAGCACGTCGTCGGGGCTGGTCGGCTCCTCGATCCAGGCGGGGTGGAACTCGGCGAGCGCGTTCACCCAGGCGATCGCCTCGGACACCTCCCAGCGCTGGTTCGCGTCGATCGCGATCGGGAAGTCGGGACCGCACACCTCGCGGGCCTTGCGGAACCGACGGATGTCGTCGTCGAGATCGGCGCCGACCTTGAGCTTGATCTGCGTGAAGCCGTCGGCCATCGCCTCCCGGGCGAGACGCTCGAGCTTCTCGTCCGAGTAGCCCAGCCACCCGGGGCTCGTGGTGTAGCCCGGGTAGCCGGTCGCGAGCAGCTGTTGCTCGCGCTCGGCGCGGCCCGCCTCGGCGTCGCGAAGGATCGCCAGCGCATCCTCGCGGGTGAGGGCGTTGGTGAGGTAGCGGAAATCGACGAGGTCGACGATCTCCTCCGGCGTCATCCTGGAGAGCAGCTGCCAGAGCGGAAGCCCGGCACGCTTGGCCTTGATGTCCCACAGGGCGTTGATCACGGCGCCGATCGCCATGTGCATGACGCCCTTCTCCGGGCCGAGCCAGCGCAGCTGCGAATCGCCGATGATCTCCCGGAACGTGCCGCCCATGTCGTCGAGCAGCGGCTCCAGCTCACGGCCGACGAGGTGCCCGGCGAGCGCGTCGATGCCCGCGACCTGGACGTCGTTGCCGCGACCGATCGTGAACACGAACGCGTGTCCTTCGATGCCGTCCGCCGCGTCGGTGCGCACGATCACGTACGCCGCGGAGTAGTCGGGGTCGGGGTTCATCGCGTCTGAGCCGTTGAGGCTGAGCGAGGTGGGGAATCGGATGTCGCTGGTCTCCAGCGCGACGATGCGGCTCACGGTTCTCCTGTTCTGGGGCTGATGTCGGGAGCTGCGGCACAGACGGCGTCCACCCCTCGACAGTTGGAGTGTAAACATCGGATGTCTATACTGTCAACGCGGGATGCATCCGCGCACGTCGTTCCGGCGGCGGATCCGCCCATCCCCGTGAGAAGGCAGGAGAATCATGAAGTTCGCGCGTCTGGGCGACCCCGGATCAGAGATCCCGGTCGTCATCGCCGAAGACCGTACGTACGATCTTCGGTCCGTGACCTCCGATGTGAACGGCGATTTCCTCGCCGCAGACCCCGTGGGGCGCACGCGTGCCGCTCTCGACTCCGGCGCCCTGCCGGAGCTGGCCGACGCGGACGCGCGACGCATCGGATCGCCGATCGCCCGCCCGAGCGCCGTGATCTGCGTGGGGCAGAACTACGCCGCGCACGCCCGCGAGTCCGGTGCGGAGCCGCCCACGGTCCCGATCCTGTTCCTGAAGACGCCGAACACGGTCGTCGGCCCCGACGATGCGGTGACCATCCCGCGCGGCAGCGAGAAGACCGACTGGGAGGTGGAGCTCGGCATCGTGATCGGATCCCGCGCCGCCTACCTCGACTCCCCCGCCGACTCCGCCGCGCACATCGCAGGCTACGTCGTCTGCAACGACGTCTCGGAGCGGGCGTTCCAGATGGAGGTCTCCGGCGGGCAGTGGTCGAAGGGCAAGGCCTCCTTCGGATTCAACCCGACCGGTCCGTGGCTGGTCACGCCCGACGAGGTCGACGTGCAGAACCTGCGCCTGCGCAGCTTCGTGAACGGCGAGCCGCGGCAGGACTCGAACACGAACGACATGATCTTCTCGGTCGCCGAGATCGTGCATCACATCTCGCAGTACATCACCCTCGAACCAGGGGACCTGGTCCTCACGGGCACCCCGCAGGGCGTCGCGTTCGGCGGGAAGTTCCCGTACCTCCGCGCGGGGGACGTCGTGGAGATCGACATCGAGGGACTGGGCGGCCAGCGTCAGGAGTTCAAGGCATGGGAGGCACAGGCATGACCCTTCGACAGGCTCAGGGACCGCAGCTGGAAGGTCTCGTCGCGATCGTCACGGGCGGCGCATCCGGGATCGGCGCGGCGATCGCCGCGCAGTTGCACGAGCAGGGCGCGCAGGTCGCGGTGCTCGACCGCGACGTGGCCGGCGCGGATCCGCGCTTCGCCGCGTTCACCGCCGACGTGTCGGACCGCGCGAGCGTGGACGCCGCGGTCGCCGCGATCGGCGAGCGCTTCGGCCGCATCGACATCGTGGTGAACAACGCCGGGATCGGCGCGCAGGGCGACATCGCGGCGAACGACGACGACGAGTGGGCCCGCGTGCTCTCGATCAACGTGACGGGCATCGCCCGCGTCTCCGCCGCGGCGCTGCCGTGGCTGCGGAAATCGCCCGCCGCGGCGATCTGCAACACCGCCTCGATCGCGTCGACCACGGGTCTGCCGCAGCGCGCGCTCTACTCCGCGTCGAAGGGCGCGGTCTCGGCGCTCACCAGGGCGATGGCCGCGGACCACCTCCGCGAGGGCATCCGGGTGAACGCCGTCAACCCCGGCACCGCCGACACCCCCTGGGTCGGCCGTCTGCTCGACTCCGCCGCCGACCCCGCCGCAGAGCGCGCCGCGCTCAACGCGCGCCAGCCGCACGGTCGCCTGGTGTCACCGGACGAGGTCGCCGGCGCCGTGCTGTACCTCGTCAGCCCCGCGTCCGGATCCACCACCGGCACCTTCATCGAGGTCGACGGCGGCATGGCCCAGCTGCGCCTCCGGGCGGAGTAGCCCCGCCTGTCCGGCTACAGACCGAGTCCCACTTTTGGCTGATCCGTGTCCCGCTTCTGGTTGCGGAACACGGCGATTCTGAGCCAAAAGTGGGACACGGTTCTTAGAGCCGGGCTTCAGCCCTGGGTGGCCTGGCGCAGCCAGCGCTCCACGCCCGCGATGTGCGCCGTGGCGAGCGAGGTCGCGAGCGACGGGTCGTGCTGCGCGATCGCGTCGGCGATGGCGCGGTGCTCCGAGAGCGTGCGCTCCACGGCACCCTGCTCCGTGAGACCCCGCCACACCCGCGCGCGGATGGTCTGGCTCGAGAGGCTGTCGATGAGGCTCGCGAGGTAGCCGTTGCCGGTCATCCGCACGATCTCCCGATGGAAACGGATGTCGTGCGCGACGAGGTCGTCGATCGAGACGCCCGCATCGATCCCGTCGATCTCGGCCTGGAGCGCGGCGATCGCCTCGTCGTCTCCGTGCGTGGCGGCAAGCCCCGTGGCCTGCGATTCGAGCATGCGGCGCACCGCGAACAGCTCGAGCAGCGAGTCGTCATCGTGCATGTCGACGACGAAGCTGATCGCCTCGAGAAGCAGGTGCGGCTCGAGACTCGTCACATAGGTGCCGTCGCCGCGGCGCACATCGAGGACCCGGATCACCTCGAGCGCCTTGACCGCCTCCCGCATCGAGTTGCGGCTCAGGCCGAGCCGCTCCGCGAGCTCCTTCTCCGGGGGCAACCGGTCGCCGGGGCCGAGCTCGCCCGACACGATCATCGCTTTGATCTTCTCGATCGCCTCGTCGGTGACTGCCATGGCGTCATCCTATGGGCTTCTGCGAACATCGGATGTCTGCGCCGCTCGCGCCCTGATCTGCGAAAGGATGTCACCATGCGCCTCCTCGATTCCCATCTGCATCTCTGGGATCCGTCCCGCCTCGACTACGAGTGGCTCGCCGGCCCGCTGGCTCAGCGTTTCGCCGCCGAAGAGCTCGAGCAGGCGGGCGTCGATGGCGCCGAACGCGCGGCGGCGATCTTCGTGCAGGCCGAGTGCGTCGAGTCGCAGTTCCTCGACGAGGTGCGCTGGGTGTCCGAGACCGCCGCGCGTACGGGCGTCATCGGCATCGTCGCGGGCGCGCGCCTCGATCGCGGGGAGCGGACGATCGCGCACCTCGACGCGATCGCCGATCTCGAAGGGGTCGTCGGGGTGCGGCACAACCTGCAGGACGAGCCCGGCGGCACGGCGCGCAGCGCGGCGTTCCGGGCCGGCGCGGCGGTGCTGGCCGCGCGCGGACTCCGCTTCGACGCCTGCGTGCGCGCCCATCAGCTCTCCGACGTCTCCGATCTCGCGGCGGCGGTGCCCGCACTGCCGATCGTGCTCGATCACCTCGGGAAGCCCGCGATCGGGACGGCGGCGGATCCGCTCCGCCCAGGCACGGCATGGCTGAGCGACCTGCGGGATCTCGCGGCGCATCCGCAGGTGTCCGTCAAGCTGTCCGGGCTGCCGGCGGAGGCCGGCGGGTTCTGGAGTCCGGCGCAGGTGATCCCCTTCCTCGATGCGGCCGCCGAGGCGTTCGGATCCGAGCGGCTGCTGTGGGGCGGCGACTGGCCCGTCTCGGCCGTCGCGGGCGACCCGCAGGAGTATCGCCCGGAGAGCCGCGGCCTCTGGGCCAGGACGGTGACGGAGTGGGCCGTCGAGCGCGATCTCGACGTCGATGCGATCCTCTGGGACAACGCGGCCCGGTTCTACGGCGTGGCGTGAACCGCGCCGGGCGCACGCGTCCGCGACGAGCCGGGTCCCGTTCACAGCAGGGTCATCAAGTTGTTGAGTGAGGCTTGCCTTACCTATTATGTGATTCGCGACTTCCGCGCCTCTCCCTCCACGAAGGACTCTCCGTGAACCGTTCCCTCCGACTGCTCTCCGCTGCCGCGGCGGCCTCCGCCGTCGCCCTCGCGCTCACCGCCTGCAGCGGCTCCTCGACGCCGACGTCGAGCACGGCCGGCGGCGACGACCTCGCCGGCCAGACCATCACGATCTACAACGCGCAGCACGAGGAGCTCACGAAGTCGTGGACCGACGCGTTCACTAAGGCGACCGGCATCAAGGTGCAGGTCCGCAACGGCGACGACACCGAGATGTCGCAGCAGCTCATCCAGGAGGGCGACCGCTCCCCCGCGGATGTGTTCCTCACCGAGAACTCGCCCTCGGTGTCGGCGGTCGAGAAGGCCGGCCTGTTCGCATCGCCGGGCGATGAGGCGCTGAAGAACGTCCCGACCGAATACCGTCCCTCCTCCGGCAAGTGGGTCGGCATCGCCGCCCGCTCGACCGTGTTCGCCTACAACACGGCGAAGCTCACGGAGGCGCAGCTGCCGAAGTCCCTCATGGATCTCGCCGACCCGTCGTGGAAGGGCCGCTGGGCCGCCTCCCCGTCCGGCGCCGACTTCCAGGCCATCGTCTCCGCGCTCGTGCAGCTCAAGGGCGCCGACGCCGCCGAGGAGTGGCTCAAGGCCATGAAGACGAACTCGGTCGCCTACAAGGGCAACTCCACCGCGATGAAGGCCGTGAACGCGGGCGAGATCGACGGTGCCGTGATCTACCACTACTACTGGTTCGGCGACCAGGCGCAGACGGGTGAGAACTCGAAGAACGTGCAGCTGCACTACTTCAAGAACCAGGATCCCGGCGCATTCGTGTCCGTGTCCGGCGGCGGCGTGCTGAAGTCGAGCAAGCACCAGGCCGCGGCGCAGAAGTTCCTCGCGTTCGTCACCGGCGCCGAGGGCCAGAAGATCCTGCAGACCGGCACGTCGTTCGAGTACCCGGTCGGTTCCGGCGTCGCCGCCAACCCGAAGCTCGTTCCTCTCAAGGACCTGCAGGCGCCGACCATCGACCCGGCTACGCTGAACTCCAAGCAGGTCACCGATCTGATGACCCAGGCGGGCCTGCTCTAAGGCGCAGAGATCACCACGACGACCACCTCCCGACGGGCGGCCGGAGCGCGACAGCTCCGGCCGCCCCGCGGCGTCTCCCGGAGCGGACGGTCGTGGGTCGTCATCGCCGCCGGCGTCGCGGTCGCCGCGCTGTCGCTGCTGCCCTTGCTGTTCGTGGTCACGACGGCGGCGCAGATCGGCTGGGCAGAATCGGCGGCGCTGATCTTCCGGCCCCGCGTCGGCGAGCTGCTCACGAACACCGTGCTGCTGGTCGCGATCACCGTGCCGCTGTGCGCCGTGATCGGCGTCGGCGGCGCCTGGCTCGTCGAGCGCACCTCGCTCGCGGGCGCCGGTGCGTGGGGCGCAGTGCTCGCGATGCCCCTGGCGATCCCCGCGTTCGTGAACTCCTACGCGTGGGTCTCGGCGGTCCCCTCGCTCGCCGGACTCGGATCCGGCGTGCTGCTCGCGACGCTGTCGTACTTCCCCCTCGTGTACCTGCCGGTGCGCGCAGCGCTGGCCCGGCTGGACCCGGCGCTCGAGCAGGCCGCCGCGAGCCTCGGCCGCGGTCCCGTGCGCGTGTTCTTCGGCACGGTTTTGCCGCAGCTGCGCCTCGCGCTGCTGGGCGGCGCGCTGCTCGTCGGACTCCACCTGCTGAGCGAGTACGGCGCGTTCGCCCTGATCCGGTTCGACACCTTCACGACCGCGATCATGGATCAGTACCGGTCCACGTTCAACGGCTCCGCGGGCAGCATGCTCTCGGGCGTGCTGATGCTGCTGTGCTTCGCACTGCTCCTGCTGGAGAGCCGTGCCCGCGGCCGCGCGCGCTACGCGCGGATCGGATCCGGCACCGCGGCTCCGCCCCGGCGGATCCGGCTGCGCGGATGGCAGCTCCCCGCACAGGTCGGCCTGCTCGCACTCGGGATCGCCGCGCTCGGAGTGCCCGCGGTCGTGATCGGCGGATGGCTGGCCTACGGCGGCGGCACGGTCTGGATGGCGCCCGATCTCGTGCCGACGCTGCTGCAGACCCTCGGCCTCGCCCTCGGCGGCGGCCTCGTCACCGTGATCGCGGCGTTCCCGCTCTCCTGGCTCGCCGTACGGCATCCTGGACCGTTCAGCCGCCTGCTCGAGCGTACGAACTACATCACGAGCTCGATGCCGGGCATCGTGCTCGCCCTCGCGCTCGTGACCGTCTCGCTCTTCTTCGTGCCGGCGCTGTATCAGACCACCGCGCTGCTGCTCCTCGCCTACGCGCTGCTGTTCCTGCCCCGCGCCCTGGTGCCGCTGCAAGCGGGGATCGCCCAGGCGCCGCAGAGCCTGGAGGAGGCTGCCCAAGCCCTCGGGCGCCGCCCATTGCGGGCCTTCTTCGGCGTCACCCTGCGCCTCGTGGCTCCCGCCACGGCCGCCGCCCTGGCGATGGTGTTCCTCGCCGTGGCCGGGGAGCTCACGGCCACCCTGCTGCTCTCGCCGATCGGCGTGCAGACCCTCGCCACCCGGTTCTGGAGCCTGTCCAGCGAGATCGACTTCGCGGGCGCAGCGCCCTATGCGACGCTGCTGATCCTGCTCTCCGCGCCGATGACCTACCTGCTGTTCCGGCAGTCCACCGTGCTCTCCCGCGCGGACGCCTCCGCCGGCCCCGCCCCGGCGACATCAGCCCCCACGACCGCGGAGACCGCATGACCGCACACAACCTCGGATCCCTCGGCGCCGTGCCCTCCCCCGGCACGGGCCCGCTGCCGACCGCGCACCTGCAGGTCGCCGGCGTCACCGCCTCGTACGGCGGTCACAGGGTGCTGCACGGGGTGGATCTCGCGGTGCAGAGCGGCGGCATCACCGCGGTCGTCGGCGCCTCGGGATCGGGCAAGACCACGCTGCTCCGCATCATCGCCGGCTTCGAACGCCCCGATGAGGGCGAGGTCGTGCTCGGTTCCGCCACGGTGGCGGGTCCCGGAGCATGGGTGCCCGTGCACCGCCGCGACATCGGCTACGTCACCCAGGATGGCGGGCTCTTCCCGCACCTGACCGTCGCGCGCAACATCTCCTTCGGCCTGGACGACCTCGGCCGCACGGAACGTGCGCGGCGCGTGGCCGAGCTGCTCGATCTCGTCTCGCTCCCGTACGACGTCGCGGAGCGCCGCCCCGACCAGCTCTCCGGAGGGCAGCAGCAGCGCGTCGCGATCGCGCGGGCGCTCGCCCGCGAACCGGAGCTGATGCTGCTGGACGAGCCGTTCTCCGCGCTCGACACGGGCCTGCGTGCCGCGACCCGCGAAGCGGTCGCGCGAATCCTCACCGATGCCGGGACCACGACCATCCTGGTCACGCACGACCAGTCCGAAGCGCTGAGCTTCGCGGACCAGGTCGCCGTGATGCGCGACGGCCGCCTGGTGCAGACGGGGCACCCGTTCGTCGTCTACACACGCCCGGCGGATCGCGGCGTGGCGGAGTTCCTGGGCGAGGCGATCGTCCTTGACGCGTGGCTGGACGGATCCCTCGCGTCCTGTGCACTCGGCTACGTCCCGGTGCGCAACCCTCCGGCGCGGGGGCACGTGCGGCTCATGCTGCGCCCGGAGCAGGTGCAGCTCGTCGCCGACTCGCCGATCCGTGCGACGGTCGAGAAAGGCGTGTACTTCGGATCCGAGACGTCGGCGCGGATCAGGCTCGAGCCGCGTGCCGATGCGGATCCGCGCCTCGATCCGGAGCCTCCGCTGATCACGATCCGGCACGCCAATGCCGCGCTCACGCGTCCCGGCCAGCGCATCGCCCTGCGCGTGGTCGGCGAGGGCGTGGTCTTTCCGGCGTAGCGCCGCGCGCCCCGGGATCGCCTCGGGGCGACCCTGGGGGCGGAGACCAAGAACGGGCGCCCACGAAGGGACGCCCGTTCTCCTGTGGACCGCGGGTCAGCGTGCAGCGCTGCCCTCGACGTAGTCCTCGTCCTGCGACTTCCAGGCGAAGAGCGCACGCAGCTCCTTGCCGGTGGCCTCGATCGGGTGCCCCTGCTCCTTCTCACGGAGGGCGAGGAACTCGGTCGCGCCGTTGTCCTGGTCCTCGATGAACCGGGTGGCGAAGGCGCCAGACTGGATGTCCGCGAGGACCTCCTTCATGCGGTCCTTGACACCGGCGTCGATGATGCGCGGGCCCGAGACGTAGTCGCCGAACTCGGCGGTGTCGGAGATCGACCAGCGCTGCTTGGCGATGCCGCCCTCCCACATCAGGTCGACGATGAGCTTGAGCTCGTGCAGCACCTCGAAGTAGGCGATCTGCGGCTGGTAGCCCGCCTCGGTGAGGGTCTCGAAGCCGGCCTGCACGAGGTGGCTCATGCCACCGCAGAGCACGGCCTGCTCGCCGAACAGGTCGGTCTCGGTCTCCTCGGTGAAGGTCGTCTTGATGACGCCGGCGCGGGTGCCGCCGATCGCCTTCGCGTACGACAGCGCGGTCGCCCACGCGGTGCCCGTGGCGTCGCGCTCGACGGCGATGATGTCGGGGATGCCACGGCCGGCGACGAACTCGCGGCGCACGGTGTGACCGGGAGCCTTCGGCGCGATCAGGATCACGTCGACGCCCTCGGGCGCGTCGATGTAGCCGAAGCGGATGTTGAAGCCGTGCGCGAAGGCGAGGGTCTTGCCCGCGGCCAGGTTCGGCGCGATCGACTCGCTGTAGATGCCGCGCTGGTGCTGGTCCGGCGCGAGGATCATGATCAGGTCGGCCCACTGGGTGGCCTCGGCGACGGTCTTGACCGCGAAGCCGGCTTCGGACGCCTTGGCGATCGAGGCGGAGCCCTCCTTGAGGGCGATCGTGACCTCGACACCGCTGTCGCGCAGGTTCATCGCGTGCGCGTGGCCCTGCGAGCCGTAGCCGACGATCGCGACCTTCTTGTTCTGGATGATCGACAGGTCGGCGTCTGCGTCGTAGAAGATCTCGGTGCTCACTGTGTGTTTCTCCTTGTTGTGACTTCGTCTCGCTTCGCTCGCTCAGCAACCGGGCGAAGAAGCAGGGGTGGTTCTGTGTCAGCCGCGCAGCACGCGCTCGGTGATGCTCTTGCCGCCGCGGCCGATCGCGAGAAGGCCGGACTGCGCGATCTCCTTGATGCCGAACGGCTCGAGCGCCCGCAGCAGGGCGTCGACCTTGCCCTTGTCGCCGGTGACCTCGACCACCAGCGCCTCGGGCGCGTAGTCCACGACCGACGCGCGGAAGAGGTTCACGACCTCCAGCACGTTCGAGCGGGAGTTGTTGTCTGTGCGCACCTTGATGAGCATGTGCTCACGCTGCACGGATGCGTTCTGCTCGAGCTCGACGATCTTGATGACGTTGATCAGCTTGTTCAGCTGCTTGGTCACCTGCTCGAGCGGGAACTCCTCGACGTCGACGACGACCGTGATCCGGGAGATCCCGGGGACCTCGGTCACGCCCACGGCGAGGGACTCGATGTTGAAGCCGCGGCGCGCGAACAGACCGGCGACGCGGGTCAGGAGGCCGGGGGTGTCCTCCACCAGGAGGCTCAGCACATGCGTGGACATGGATCAGTCCTCCTCGTCGAAGGCGGGCGCGTGGTCGCGCGCGTACTGGATGTAGCTGTTGCTCACGCCCTGCGGCACCATCGGCCACACCATGGCATCGGCGCTGACGACGAAGTCGATCACGACGGGACGATCGTTCGTCTCGAGCGCGAGCTTGATGGCGGCGTCGATCTCCTCCTCCTTCTCCACCCGGATCGCGAGGCAGCCGTAGGCCTCGGCGAGCTTGACGAAGTCGGGGATCCGGATCGTGCCGTGACCGGTGTTCAGGTCGGTGTTCGAGTGCCGGCCCTCGTAGAACAGGGTCTGCCACTGGCGGACCATGCCGAGGGAGGAGTTGTTGATGATCGCGACCTTGATCGGGATGTCGTTGATGACGCAGGTCGCGAGCTCCTGGTTCGTCATCTGGAAGCAGCCGTCACCGTCGATCGCCCAGACAACGCGCTCGGGCTCCGCGACCTTGGCGCCCATGGCCGCCGGAACGGCGTATCCCATGGTGCCGGCGCCGCCGGAGTTCAGCCAGGAGTTGGGACGCTCGTACTTGATGAACTGCGCCGCCCACATCTGGTGCTGGCCGACGCCGGCCGCGTAGACCGCCTCGGGTCCGGTGAGCGCGCCGATCCGCTGGATCACGTGCTGCGGGGACATGAGGCCGTCCTCGGGCTGCGTGTATCCGAGCGGGAACTCCGCGCGCAGTCCGTCGAGGTAGGCCCACCACTCCTCGATGTCGCCCTTGGCGCCGCCCAGGAGGCCGCGGAACGCCGCCTCCAGATCGGTGATGACCTCGCGGACGCCGCCCACGATCGGCACGTCGGCCGTGCGGATCTTGGAGATCTCCGCGGGGTCGATGTCGACGTGCACGACCTTCGCGTCCGGGGCGAACAGCTCGGCCTTGCCGGTCACGCGGTCGTCGAAACGGGTGCCGAGCGCGACCAGGAGGTCGGCCTCCTGCAGCGCCAGCACGGCCGGGACCGTGCCGTGCATGCCCGGCATGCCGACGTGCTGCGGGTGCGAGTCGGGGAAAGCGCCGCGGGCCATCAGCGTGGTGACCACGGGCGCGCCGGTGAGCTCGGCCAGCGTCAGCAGCTCGGCAGCGGCGCGGCCGCGGATGATGCCGCCGCCCACGTACAGCACGGGCTTCTTGGCCTCGGCCAGCAGCGTGGCCGCGGCCTGGATCTGCTTGCCGTGCGCCTTGGTCACGGGACGGTAGCCGGGCAGGTCGTACTTCGGCGGCCACACGAACGGAGCCGTGGCCTGCTGGGCGTCCTTGGTGATGTCCACGAGCACCGGGCCCGGTCGGCCGGTGGAGGCGATCTCGAACGCCGCGGCGATCGCGCCGGGGATGTCCTCCGGCGTCTTCACGAGGATCGAGTGCTTGGTGATCGGCATCGTGATGCCGACGATGTCGGCCTCCTGGAACGCGTCCGTGCCCATCAGGCGGGAGAACACCTGACCGGTGATCGCGACGATCGGGATCGAGTCCATGTAGGCGTCGGCGATCGCGGTGACGAGGTTCGTCGCGCCGGGCCCGGAGGTGGCGATGGTCACGCCGACCCTGCCGGACGCGGTCGCGTACCCCTCGGCGGCGTGGCCGCCACCCTGCTCGTGGCGCACCAGGATGTGGCGCAGCTCGGTCGACGCCATCAGGGGGTCGTAGACCTCCATGATCGCGCCGCCGGGAATGCCGAAGACGTCGGTGACGCCGAGGAGCTCGAGGGAGCGCACGACGGCCTGGGCGCCGGTGAGGAGGGGCGCCGCCGCCGGGCGGGCGGGCGGACGCGGGACGGCTGGAGCGGTATCAGCGGTCATGAAGGTTCCTTGCGATGGTGAACGATCGACGGAAGCGGCGGGACGATGCCCCGTCGCGGACGACTCTCCGACCCGGTCCGCGAGGGGCGGAGCGCAGGGGTCGGGAATGCTGGGCTGGAACGCCTCGGGTGCAGCGCGGAGAAGTCGGCTCTGATCCGCGACGGACGCCGTCGCGGCATGAGCCCGGCTCAGGCGTCTCGACGAGTGCATCGGGAGCGCGAGCCGCGATATCGACCCGAATCAGATCACCATCGCGCCCGGCGGTCTGCGAGACCACCGGAGCTCTGCGTCCGATCCGGGATCCGGTTGTGCCTGCCCCGGTTCGAACGTGCATCAAGCCTAACCCATGATCGACGGCGTGCCCGCCCGCGCGCACGACGGACCGACGATCGGATCCGTGCTGCGCGCGCATGGAAGCAGTCTATTGTGCGGCTGCTCTGGCGTCCGCCAGGGCGTCCAGCAGCACGGCGAACGCCGCCGGATCCGCGACCCGCAGCGTCGCCGCGGTCTCGCCCGCGCCGATCCGCACACCCAGATCCGCACCGCCGAGCGTGCGCATGCCGTCCTCGTCGGTGACGTCGTCGCCGGCGAACAGCACCGCGGTGGCGCCGACGTGCGCGCGCAGTCGCGAGAGCGCCGCATCCTTGCCCTCGTCCCGCCAGGAGTACTCGCGGAGGTGATGACCCGTGCGCCGTCGCCACGAGGGGATCCGATCGGGCGCCCACTTCTCGACGCGCACGAAGGCCAGCTCCTCCTGCCCGGGTGCGGCGGTACGGGTGTGCACACCGAACCCGAACGTCTTCGGCTCGTACACGACGCCGTCGAGATCCGCGATCAGCGCGCGCAGTTCGTCGATGACCTCGGCGCGGTCGACCGGCTCGGTGGAGAGGTCGGTCTCCTCCCCCGTGTCGGGGAACCAGAACTGCGCGCCGTGGGATCCGGCGAGCAGGATCCGGGATCCGTCCTCGTGCTCGGTGATCTCGCGCAGGTCGTGCAGGCTCCGCCCCGACGCGTACGCCACGAACGTCTCCGGCAACGCGGCGAGGCGGTTCACGGCGGCCGCGGCCGCGGGCAGCGCCCGCGCGGACATCGGGTCGGTCACATGCGGCGAGACCGTGCCGTCGAAATCGAGCGCCACCAGCAGTCGCGGGGTCGCCGCGATCGCGGCGAGGGCGGGGTCGGTCTCTGCGGCGACGGTCCAGTCGCGGGTCATCGTGCGCTCCGTACGTTCTCGAGGGCCGCGAGGAAGTCCCGCGACCAGGCGTTGACATCGTTCTCCAGCACCCGCTTGCGCAGGGCTCGCATGCGTCGGGACTGCTCCCGTGGCGGCATCTCCACGGCCTGCATGATCGCGTCTTTGAGCCCCTCGATGTCGTGCGGGTTCACGAGCACCGCCTGACGCAGCTCGTCGGCGGCGCCGGTGAACTCGCTGAGCACGAGCACTCCGCGCTGATCGCTGCGGGCGGCCGCGTACTCCTTGGCCACGAGGTTCATGCCGTCCCGCAGGGCCGTCACGAGCATCGCGTCGGCGGCGAGGTACAGGGCGACCATCTCCTCACGAGGGAATCCCTGGTGCAGATACCGGATCGCGGTGTGATCCATGGTGTCGTGATCGCCGTTGATGCGTGCGACGGCCAGCTCGATCTCGTCTCGCAGCTGCACGTAGGCATCCACCCGCTCGCGGCTGGGGCTGGCGACCTGGACGAGCGTGACGTCCTCGACCGAGATCCTGCCCTCGTCCAGCAGCTCGCCGAACGCCTTGATGCGGTGCCGGATCCCCTTGGTGTAGTCGAGGCGGTCGACCCCGAGCAGGATCTTCTTCGGGCTGCCGAGTCCCTCGCGGATCTCCGCGGCGCGGGCGCGCACGTCGGGGCGGGCAGCGAGCTCCGTGTAGGGCGTGGTGTCGATCGAGATCGGGAAGGCCCGCGCGACCACGGTGCGCGGTCCGCCGTAGGGCACCGAGACCGTGGAGCCCTTGACGTCCAGTCGCAGCCTTCGGCGCACCGCGGTGAGGAAGTTCGTCGCGTCCTGAGCGCGCTGGAACCCGACGACATCGGCGCCGAGCAGTCCCTGCAGCACCTGATCCCGCCAGGGCAGCTGCGCGTACAGCCCGTGCGCCGGGAACGGGATGTGGTGGAAGTAGCCGATCGTGACATCGGGGCGGCGCTCGCGCAGCATGGCCGGCACGAGCTGCAGCTGATAGTCGTGCACCCACACCGTGCCGCCCTCGGCGACCGCGCTCGCGGCGCGCTCCGCGAAGCGGCGGTTCACGCGCACGTAGGCGTCCCACCACTCGCGGTGGTACTGCGGGGACGAGATCACGTCGTGGTAGAGCGGCCAGATCGTGTCGTTCGAGAAGCCCTCGTAGTACTCCTCGACGTCCTGCGCCGACAGGGTCACCGGCAGCAGCCGGATGCCGTCCTCCGTGAAGGGCTTGAGATCGAGATCCGGTTGTCCGGCCCAGCCCACCCAGGCGCCGTCGACGGACTGCATCACGGGTTCGAGAGCGGCCACGAGCCCGCCTGGTGAGCGCCGCCAGATCACCTCGCCGTCGGGGCCCGGCACACGGTCGACCGGCAGCCGGTTCGCGATGATCACGAACGAGGCGGTGGGTGTGGACGAAGTCATGGGAACGCTCCTCACGGCAGCGGGGATGCCTCCTCCAGGCTAGTCACCCGGCGAGCGTCGGCGTCGTCCCGCGTCAGGACGCGGCGCGTCCACCCCGCGCCAGCACGGCGTTCACCACTCCGGCGAGCAGCACAAGGGCCGCCGCGAACACGGGCAGCAGCAGGGAGGCCTGCGCGCCCGCCGCATCGGCGACCTGGCCCGTCGCCACCGCGCCGATCGCCTGCCCCACCACCATCGCGGATCCGAGCATCGTCATGACCGTGGCCGAACGATCGGTCGGTCCGAACGCCGCGCCCAGGCTGAATTGGGTTACCAGCGTCGGGCCGATCCCGCAGCCCATCACCGCGAGCGCGATCAACATGCCGAAGGGCTCGCGCACCCAGAGCAGCCCGAGGCTGCCGACGAAGAGGATGCCCGCGAACAACAGCCAACGGGCGGCCAGGGGAAAGCGCGCCGGCAGGAATGCGACGCCGAGGGCGAGGATCGCGGATCCGACGCCCAGTGCGCCGTAAAGCAGTCCTGCCTCCTCCGGACGGCCGTGCTCGGTCATGAACGCGGTGAGCGAGGTGAGCATGGCGCCGAAGAACACGCCCACGCCGAGCATGCCCAGGACGACGACGAGGAGACGCGGCCGGAACAGCTCCGAGACCTGCGAGCCGGCGCGACCGTCGGCGCCGCGCCGGATTGAGACGTGCGCGGCGGTGGGATGCAGGGCGAAGGCGCCCACGAACACCAGGATCAGGCCCGCGGCGATCACGAGCGGCATCCACGGAGCGATCGCGGTGGCCAGCACCCCCACGAGGAACGGACCGAAGACGAACACGGTCTCGTCGGCCGCGGACTCGTACGACATCGTCGACGACGTGGTGCGCGCACGGCGATCGGCGGGCACGCGCTCGGCGATGATCGTGACAAGGCGCGACCGCGACATCGGGGAGACCTGCGGGGCGGTGGCGCCGATCGCGAACGCGCTCAGCAGCACGAACGGCTCGGCGGCCGAGGAGTACACGACCAGGGTGAAGCCCACGAGCGCCACGGCGTTGGCGACCGCGACGACGGCGAGGACGATCCGCTGGCCGCGGCGATCGGCGGCGGCGCCCAGCAGCGGGCCGAAACACGCGGTCCCGATGCCGACGGCGGCGGACGTGAGCCCGCCGAGAGCGACCGACTCGCGGGCGGCGACGACGACGGTGAGCACGCCGACGACCATCATCGCGAACGGCAGCCGGGCGATGAAGGCGATGACGAAATAGGGCAGCCCGACCCTGCGGAACAGGCTCGGGGCGGCGGGGATGGACGAGGTGCGCGAAGTGGTCATTGCGGAACAGGTCTCTGGCGTCGCCGCACGAGGGGGACGCAGTCAGGTGCCGCCGCTTTCCGCCGGAAGAGCCGGCGGCCGGTAATGCACAACGGTGATCGGCCCAGTGTATCGAGCGGCCGGGCTTTCCGGGCAGCGGATCCTGCGGGTCCCGAAGCGCGCTGGTTAGACTCGATCCCATGCGCAACTACCTCTTCGCGAGCGGCCTGTTCAGCGCGATCACCAGCGGGATCGCCCTGCTGCGCGGCACGCGCGACGCACCGATCACCTGGCGCGCCGTGCTGGCGTGGCTGAGCTGGGGCATCACGATCGTCCTCGCCGTCGGCGCGATCGTCGACTACCGCCGGGACGAGCGCGGCGAGTCCGTCTCCTACGACTCCCCCGTCGCACCCGTGCAGTTCAAGCGCGCGAAGAAGGAGCTCAAGGCCGAGCTCAAGGCGCAGCGCAAGGCCGACAAGGCCTGACCCGGCAGCACCCTTCGACAGGCTCAGGGACCGGATCGGGCGGGCTCAGGGACCGGGTGAGGCTGTCAGCCGAGATCGATCTGGTAGTGGATGAATCCGCTGCGCTCGGCGACCCGATCGTAGAGCGCACGTGCGGTGGCATTGCCCTCCGCGGTGAGCCAGTAGACCTTGTCGCTGCCGGCGGCGCGGGCGGCGTCCGTCACATGCGCGATCAGCGCGCGTCCGACACCGCCTCCACGGACGGACGGATCCACGAAGAGGTCCTCGAGGTAGGTGTAGCCCGTCCTCGACCACGTCGCCGGATGCGCGAACCAGTGCACGATCCCGACCGCGCGGCCGTCGTCGTCGCGGGCGATCGCCCCCTGGATGTCTCCCGCCGGATCCACGATCGTCGCGAAGGTCGACGCGGTGACGTCCTCGGCGAGGACCGATTCGTAGAACGTCAGGTACGCCTGCCAGAGCGGCAGCCAGTCGTCGCGGTCGGCCGCCGTCAGAGCCCGGATCGTCGTCATGCGCCGATCCTACGGGGCGGCGCTCCGCGGGGAGGACCGGACGCCGCCATGCGCTGTCGCCTCAGCGCGTGAGGATGAGCGCCTCACCCTGACCGCCGCCGCCGCACAGCGCGACCACCGCGGTTCCAGAGCCCCGGCGCACGAGCTCGTGCGCCATGTGCACCGCGAGCCGGTTGCCGCTCGCGCCGATCGGGTGGCCGATCGCGATCCCGCCGCCGTGCACGTTGACGATCTCCGGATCCAGGCCGAGCGCGGCCTCGGAGCGCGCGACCACGGCCCCGAAGGCCTCGTTGATCTCGACAAGGTCCAGATCCGCGGCGGTGATCCCCTGCTTGTCCAGCGCCCGCTGGATGGCGTTCGCCGGCTGCTCCTGGAGAGAGTTGTCGGGGCCGGCGGTCTGACCGCTGGCTCCGACCGCGACCAGCACCGGCCAGCCCTTGGCCTCGGCGTTGGCGCGCGTGGTCACGACGACCGCTGAGGCCCCGTCGGAGATCTGCGAGGAGTTGCCGGCCGTGATCGAGCCGCCCTCGGCGAACGCCGGGCGCAGCCCCGCGAGCGTCTCAACGGTCGTCTCCGGCCTGATGCCCTCGTCCGATGTGAGGACCACCGGCTCGCCGCGCCGCTGGGGCACGCTGACGGGCACGATCTCGCCCTCGAAAACGCCCGCGTCGCGAGCCGCGGCCGCGCGCTGGTGCGACCGTGCTGCGACCTCGTCCTGCGCCTCGCGGGTGAGCCCGAAGCGCGGGTTGTGGCGCTCGGTCGACGCACCCATGCTCTCCTTGTCATAGGCATCGGTGAGCCCGTCGTACGCCATGTGGTCGAGCACCTCGACGGATCCGTAGGTCCAGCCGTCGCGCGAGCCCATCATCAGGTGAGGCGCCCGCGTCATCGACTCCATGCCGGCCGCGACCACCGTGAGGGCGTCTCCGGTGCGGATCATCCGCGCAGCATCGATGATGGCGGTCAGCCCCGACAGGCACACCTTGTTGACGGAGTGCGATGGCACGTCCCATCCGATGCCCGCTCCGATCGCGGCCTGACGCGCGGCGTTCTGCCCTGAGCCCGCGGCCAGCACCTGCCCGACGATGACGGCGTCGATCTCCGCAGGGTCGACCCCGCCCTGCTCGAGCGCGCCGCGGATCGCGAGGGATCCCAGCTGCGGCGCCGTGAAGGAGGCCAGCTGACCCTTCAGACGCCCCTGCGGCGTGCGCGCCGCCGCAACGATGACGATGTCGTCTGCACTCATGATCACTCCAGTCCTTCCGCGACCAGCAGCGTCGGCTGGGTCGCATCCTTCACATCCTGCACGCTCACCCCTGGTGCGAGCTCCACGAGCCGCAGACCGTCGGGCGTGACGTCGATCACAGCCAGATCCGTGATGATCCGATGCACCACCGCGCGGCCCGTGAGCGGCAGCGAGCACTCGTCCACGATCTTCGCGGAGCCGTCGCGGGCGACGTGTTCCATGAGCACGATCACGCGGCCGGCGCCGTGCACGAGGTCCATCGCGCCGCCCGGGCCTTTGACCATCTTCCCGGGGATCATCCAGTTCGCGAGATCACCGGTGGCGCTCACCTGCATCGCGCCGAGGATCGCGGCGTCGATCTTGCCGCCGCGGATCATGCCGAAGCTGAGTCCCGAGTCGAAGAACGCAGCGCCGGGCAACGTGGTGACGGTCTCCTTGCCGGCGTTGATGAGGTCGGGGTCGACCGCGTCCTCCGCGGGATAGGGGCCGACGCCGAGGATGCCGTTCTCGGATTGCAGCACGAGGGTCACGCCCTCCGGCACGTAGTTGGGCACGAGCGTGGGCAGCCCGATGCCGAGGTTCACGTAGGAGCCGTCGGACAGCTCGCGCGCGGCGCGCGCCGCCATCTCGTCGCGTGTGAGCGCCATGTCAGGCCTCCCCGTTCCCGGAACCGGTCGAAGGGCGCACGGTGCGCCGCTCGATGCGCTTCTCGATGTCGGATCCGACCTCGACCACGCGGTGCACGTATACACCGGGCAGGTGGACCTGATCCGGATCCAGCTCCCCCGGCTCGACGAGCCGCTCGACCTGGGCGATGCAGATGCAGCCGGCCATCGCGGCGAGGGGGTTGAAGTTGCGTGCGGCCTTGTTGAAGATCAGGTTGCCGTGCCGGTCGCCGAGCGCGGCGTGCACGAGCGCGAAGTCGGTGGTGATGGCCTCCTCGAGCACGAACTCGCGCGGCTGCCCGTGCATCTCGAAGGTGCGCACGTCCTTGGCGGGCGACGCGATCGCGACGGACCCGTCCGCGGCGTAGCGTCGCGGCAGCCCGCCCTCCGCGACCTGGGTTCCGACGCCGGTCTGCGTGTAGAAGGCGGCGATGCCGGATCCGCCGGCGCGGAGCTTCTCGGCGAGCGTGCCCTGCGGCGTGAGTTCGAGTTCCAGCTCACCGGACAGGAACTGGCGCTCGAACTCCTTGTTCTCCCCCACGTAGGACGAGGTCATCTTGCGGATCCGCTGCGCGCCGAGAAGCAGCCCGAGCCCCCAGTCGTCGACGCCGCAGTTGTTGCTGACCACGCTGAGGCCGGACGTGCCCTGCGCGAGCAGCGCCTCGATCAGCGCGCTCGGGTTTCCGGAGAGCCCGAATCCGCCGACGGCGAGCGAGGCCCCGTCCGGGATGTCGGCCACCGCGTCCGCCGCGGAAGCCCATTTCTTGTCGATCACGCGCCACTCCTTCGTGTGGGATACGTTCCACTGTGCGCCCGGTCGGCAGGGGGTTCAAGCCCATGCTTGCGATGTGGGCATCGCCGTCGGTAGCGTCCACATCATGGAACAGACCCCTTCGGCCAAGCGCTCCGTCCCCGGAGCCCAGGCGATCGCGCGCGCCGCCGAGCTGCTCCGCCTCGTCACAGCCTCCCCCGACGGCGCCGCGCTGCAGCGGCTCGCCGCGACCTCGGGGCTCAGCCGTTCGACCGTGCACCGGCTGCTGTCGGCACTGCGCGCGGAGGGCCTCGTCGATCAGGATCCGCAGACCGCTCTCTGGATGCCCGGCCCGGAGCTCTATCTCATGGGAACAGTGGCCGCAGCGCGATACGACATCACCGAGCTCGCGCGCGACATCGTGCGCTCCCTGGCCGTGAAGACCGAGGAGAGCGCGTTCCTCTCGGTGCGCAGGGCGGATGAGACCGTATGCCTGCTGCGCGAGGAGGGGGCCTTCCCCATCCGCTCCTTCGTGCTCAGCGAGGGCGTCCGGTTCCCGCTCGGCGTCGCGAGCGCCGGGCTCGCGATCCTCTCGTTCCTGCCTGACCACGATGTGGATGCGTACCTCGCACGCCACCCCGAACTCGGCGAGCGCTGGGGGCGCACGCACGCCCAGACTCCGCTGCGCCGACGTCTGGCGGAGACGAAGGCGCGGGGGTACGCCGTGAACCCCGGCCTGATCGTCGAGGGCAGCTGGGGCATGGGCGCCGCCGTGTTCGACCGCGACGGCCGTCCGGAGTGGGCGCTGAGCCTCACTGGTGTGGAGTTCCGGTTCGGCCCCGATCGCCTGCCCACGCTCGGGCGCACCCTGCTCGCGCACGCCCATCAGCTCTCCGCCCGGATCGCCGGCCGCGCCTCACGCTGAGTGGCCCCTTGCCAATTACATACCAGCGGATATATACTTCTGGTATGAATCACGGAGAGATCCTGCAGTCGATCGTCTTCTCGACGCACGCGCTCACCCGGATCGCCGCGCAGGAGGCCGGCAACGATGCTCCTGCGGCGCAGTGGCGGGCCCTGAGCCTGCTCGACGGCGACAACGGGCAGCGGGTCGGCGAGCTGGCGCGAGCCAGTCGCACGACGCAGCCCGGGATGACCCGGATGCTCGGCCAGCTCGAGCACGAGGGTCTCGTGCTGCGCTCCCCCGACCCCGAGGACTCCCGCGCCACGGTCGTCACGATCACGGCGGAGGGGCGCACCGCCCTGCACGCCTGGCGCGACGAGATCCAGCGGATCCTCGCTCCGCGATTCAGCGACCTCGACGATGCGGACTGGGAGCACCTCTCCCGCGCCGCCGAGATCCTGCACACGCATTCGCTTCTGGAAAGGACAGCACGTTGAATTCCACCGGTTCCTCGGTATCGATCTGGCGACAGCCCGCACAGGTCTGGGCGGTCGCCTTCGCCTGCGTCGTGGCGTTCATGGGTATCGGGCTGGTCGACCCGATCCTCCCCGCGATCGCCGGATCGCTCAAGGCGACGCCGGTGCAGACCGAGCTGCTGTTCACCAGCTACCTGCTCGTCACCGGCGTGGCGATGCTCTTCACGAGCTGGATCTCCAGCCGCATCGGAGCCAAGGCGACCCTGCTCATCGGTCTCTCGCTCATCGTGGTGTTCGCCCTGCTGTGCGCCCTGAGCGGCAGCGTCGACATGATCATCGGCTTCCGCGCCGGCTGGGGTCTCGGCAATGCGCTGTTCATCTCGACCGCGCTCGCGACCATCGTCGGAGCCGCGAGCGGCGGATCCAGTGCCGCCATCATCCTCTACGAGGCCGCCCTCGGCCTCGGCATCGCGATCGGCCCGCTGCTCGGCGGACTCCTCGGCGAGGTCGCCTGGCAGGGCCCGTTCTTCGGCGTCGTCGTGCTCATGGCGATCGGCTTCATCGCCGTACTGACGCTGCTCCGCGGCCCGTTCGAGAAGCGCGAGCCCGTGCCCTTCTCAGCGCCGTTCAAGGCGCTCGGACGTCCCGCGCTCGGCGTGCTGGCCATCGCTGCGCTGTTCTACAACATCGGCTTCTTCGTGCTGCTGGCGTTCTCCCCGTTCCCGCTCGGATTCAGCGCGATCGGGATCGGCCTGACCTTCTTCGGCTGGGGCATCGCGCTCGCGGTCACGAGCGTCTGGGTGGCGCCGATCCTGCTGCGCCGGATGCCGATCACCCGGATCATCCTGTTCGTGCTGCCGCTGCTGGCGATCGATCTGATCGTGGCCGGGATCCTGGTGGCGATTCCGATGGCGCTCGTGATCTGCATCATCGTCGGCGGTCTGCTGCTCGGCATCATGAACACGGTGCTCACCGAGGCTGTCATGGAGGCGACGGATCTGCCCCGCTCGGTCGCTTCGTCGGCCTACTCCGCAGTGCGCTTCATCGGCGGCGCCGTGGCTCCTCCCCTCGCGGCGCTCCTGTCGCACCTCTGGGGTGACACCGTCCCCTACCTGTTCGCGGGGGTCTCTGTGCTGATCGCCGCGCTCGTGGTGCTCTTCGGCCGTCGCGCGCTCGCGCACATCGATCGCGGCTCGCACGACGCCGCGGAGGATGCGGAGGCGATCCTCATCGGCGACGCCGCCTGAGGATCCGCACCCGACCCGAACGGGTGCCGCGAAACGGCCCGTCCCGCACAACGGTGCGCGGGGCGGGCTTCGTCGTCGGCGGCGGGCTCTACGCTGGAGACATGCTGATCGGTCTCATGCGCCCCGTCGAGTCCAAGACCCACACCGTGCAGGCCGAGGAGCTGGACGAGATCCAGGATCTGCTCGCCGCCGAGACTCCGGAGGGGTGGCAGATCGCGTCCGCCCCGGTCGCGATGGCGAAGAAGGACACGATCCTCACCGCGGAAGGCACGATCGTGCGCCGCGACGGCGTGCAGGAGATCGAAGCCGACGACATGGCCGCGCTCGAGGCGAAGGTGCCGGACGGATATCAGCTGCTGTCCGTGCGGGTCGCCTGAACTCGCGGGAGCGCGCTCAGAGCGCACGCACGCGGTTGTTCCGCGCGTTGTGCTCCAGTTCCACCAGTCCGAGCTGCTCGAGCAGCGGCGGCAGGTACATGCCGAAACGCCCGCGATAGCCCTTGCGGAGGCCGTACCATCCGCCGACGGGATTGTCCTCGGCGCGGCCGAACGCCTCCACGGTTCCCTCGGCCGCGGGCTTCTGCTCGTCCGCGGCGCCCAGCGCGACCCAGTCGCCCTGGGCCACCAGCCAGGCGTGCAGATCCTCGATCGCCCTCGACTGGTAGCGCAGCGTGGTCGAGCCCACCTGGCAGACGAGCTCGTCGCCCGCGCGGTGCATCGTGTATTCGCTCGAACCCGGCGCCGTGTGCAGCTGCCAGGGGCTCTCGGCGGTCCCATCCCCATCGGTCATGGCGCGAGTCTACTGAGCGCGACCGGCGACGGCGAGGTCTCGGGCCGACCGCGATCCTCGCCGGCCGCAGCGGTCCTGCGATCGGGGAACGGTGCGGCCGGGGGACAGTCCGGCCGCACCCGCCATCCCCCAATGGCGGCAGGGCTAGTGGGAAAGCACCGTCGAGACTCTGGGATTCTCGACGGCGCCCTAGCCATGCACAGGTAAGACGCCGCGAAGCCCGATCGATGACGCGAATTCTCGCGTTTCTTCGACCGGGTTCTGGAGCGCTAGCTGCAGGTGATCGCAGGCAGCGAGGTTCCGATGTCGTCCGTCGACGCGCTTCCGTTCGCGGAGGTGCGCTGGAACGCCGTCCAGGTGTAGCAGATCAGCACGTCGCCGCTCGTCGGAGCCGTGTAGAAGACCGTCCAGGTCTGGTTGGTGAAGTTGCTCCCGTTGCCGGCCGTGGTCAGCTGGTGGACGTTGGCGCCTCCGGGATTGGCGCTCTTTCCCGTGGAGCCGACCGTGTATCCCGCCCAGGCCTGTGCTCCGCCGATGGCGAGGACCAGGTTGGCGGGCGAATCGGGCAGCGGGTTCGACCTGTTGGCCTGGGTCGTGAAGGTGATCGTGTAGGTCTTTCCTGCGACCATCGTCACGGTGGCGCATTTGGTCAGCGTGTAGTTCGACGTCGTGCTCGCATCGCACCACTGCCACCACATCCCGTTCGACTCGGGCTGCGGATTTCCGCACGTGCCCGCCGAGAAGTTGCCGGTGTTGCCGCTGCTCCATCCGGACCACGCCGGCACCGTGACGGCGCACGCGGTAGAGGCGGCCGCGTGCGGCAGCGCCGTGGCGGCGGCGATGACGGGCACCGCCCACGCGGCACCCTTGATGACCGTCCTGCGCGGGACACCTGCTCGTTCCGGCGCGTTGTTCTCACTCTTCATGGGCACATGCCCTCCCCAGTTGTTCCCCAGTTCCCGCCCGTGACCGGGACGGCACGAGAGTTCTCGCACGTACTAAGACGCGCCACTCGTCGATCCATGACGCGGTTGTGGCGACGGACGCTGAACGTCACCGGGCAAGAAGGCGCCGGACGCTCCTCAACAAAGAGCGGCGTGGACGACTGAAGGCGATCACGCGTGGGAACGGCGCGGGATCGCGGGGCTTCCGCTTGCAGTGCCCCCAGGTATCACGCGGCCACGGGGATGCGAACGGATCGCAGACGCAGAAAAGCCCTGATAGATGGCGAGATCTATCAGGGCGATTCAGTGCACCCCCTCGGACTTGAACCGAGAACCCACTGATTAAGAGTCAGTTGCTCTGCCGATTGAGCTAGAGGTGCGTGGCGGGCCAGTTCCCCGGCCGAGGAATCACATTACCAGCGGATCCGATGGAAGCGAAATCGACGCCGCGTCCGTGTGCATCCCTGGCGTGTCGTCCGCCCGGAGTGCGCGTTGGGCCCCGTTCGCCCCGGGTGCGGACCCTGACGCCGCATATCCTTGAGACGTGACTGAGACCCGCGCCGACGCAGACTTCCAGAGTGACCTCGACCTCGCTCTCCGCCTTGCCGATGCCGCCGATGCGCAGTCGCTGCCGCGCTTCGACGCCGCCGACCTGAACGTGTCGCTCAAGGCCGACCGCTCCCACGTCACCGATGCCGACCTGGCGACCGAGCGCGCCATCCGCGAGATCCTGCAGGCCGAGCGCCCCGAAGACGGGATCCTCGGCGAGGAGTTCGGTACGTCCGGCGATGCCCACAGGCAGTGGGTCATCGACCCGATCGACGGCACCGCGAACTTCCTGCGCGGCGTGCCGATCTGGGGCACCATGATCAGCCTCGCCATCGACGGAGTGGCCAAGATCGGCGTCGTCAGCATGCCCGCGCTCGGCCGGCGCTGGTGGGCCGCCCCCGGCCTCGGCGCGTGGGCGTCGACCGATGCCGAGCCGCGCGCGATCCGCGTTTCGGACGTAGCCAGCCTGGATGATGCGAGCGTGAGCTTCCAGAGCATCGCGCAGTGGGACGAGGCCGGGCACCTCGACGCGCTCGTCGCCCTGAGCCGCCGGGTATGGCGCGATCGCGCCTACGGCGACGTGTTCTCGTACATGATGCTCGCCGAGGGGCGCCTCGAGATGGTGGCCGAGTTCGACGTCAAGGAGTACGACATCGCGGCGGCGTTCGCGATCGTCGCAGAGG
This sequence comes from Microbacterium azadirachtae, assembly GCF_000956505.1. Classification (GTDB taxonomy): domain Bacteria; phylum Actinomycetota; class Actinomycetes; order Actinomycetales; family Microbacteriaceae; genus Microbacterium; species Microbacterium azadirachtae_A. The sequence goes on from NZ_JYIX01000040.1 coordinate 102,715, forward strand.
CGGGTGGCACGGCGACCGCGTTCGACGGCACGCCCACGCTGGCAGGCCGCTCGGCACTCGCCACCAACGGCGTGCTGCACTCCGCCTTCCTGGATCAGCTGCATGCGCCGGCCGCGCAGCCCGACACGGTCGGACAGCAGAGCCCGGCCGGCCCCTGATGCGCCTCCTCGCACGCGTGATCCTGCCGCTGGGGCTCGCCGTCGGCGTGCTCACCGCAGCCACGGCGTGCAGCGGGGGCGCCCCCTCCCCCGCCCCGAGCACGAAGCCCACGTCCGACGCGAAGAGCATCGCCCCGGAACCGACGACGACCCCGCCCTCTTCCGACACCCCGGCGACGCCGCCGGCCTCGATGAGCTGCGAGACCCTGATCCCCTCGGACACGGTCGCCGCCCTGCACAAGCAGGGCTGGGCGGCGATGAAGCGCGACTTCGCCTTCGGCCCCGACCCCGTGCCCGGCGGCATCGAGTGCCTGTGGTCGGATCCGGCCATCGCCTCCGACCGCGGCCTGCTCTACGGCTGGGCGCCGATCGCCGGTGCCGAGGCGAAGACCCGCCAGGAGCAACTGGTCGCGTCGGGCTGGATCCGCGAGGACAGCGCCCGCGGCGTGTACATCACGGCGGATCCGCGTGCCTCGCTCAGCCAGGACGAGGACGGCTACGGCATGACCTACCTGTTCGGTCCGGGGTGGGTGACCGTGTCCGACACGAAGCAGGGCCTGGTCCTGATCGACCCGCAGGGTTGATCGGAATGCCCGTGCGAACGACCTCCCTCACCGTTCCCGCCTCTGCCGACCGGGAGAACGAGGATGCGATCGCGCTGGCCGCCGGCATCGGCGTCGTCGTCGACGGCGCCGGGATCCCGGCAGACCTGCGTCGCGGCTGCACGCACACCGTGGCCTGGTACGCGCGCCGCCTCGCCGACGCGTTCTGCGCGCGACTGGTCGATCGCGGCACGCCGATGCGCGACGCCCTTGCCGGAGCGATCGCCGAGGTCACCGCGCTGCACGCCGGATCGTGCACGTTCGAGGGCGGCTCGCCGAGCGCTACGGTCGCCGCCTGGCGCGTCGACGGCGCGGAGATCGAGCATCTCGTGCTCTGCGATGCGTCGATCGTGGTGCTGGACGTGTCGGGCCGCGCGCACGAGATCACCGATGACCGCATCGAACGCTCGGTGGCACGGCGCACCCGAGAGCTGCTGTCCGCGCGCACGGCTGCAGCAGATGCCCATCCGGACGAACGGGCAGTGCTCCGCTGGCGAGCTCTCGAAGAGTGCCGCAACTCCCCTGACGGGTTCTGGTGCGCGCAGACGGATCCGAAGGTCGCAGAGCAGGCCCTCATCGGGCGTCAGGCCATCGACGACACCGCGGCTGTGATCGCCGCCTCCGATGGTGGCACGCGCGGGTTCCAGCTCGTGGACGCGCACGATCTGCCCTCCTTCGCTCTCAGAGCCGCATCCGGAGAACTCGACGGACTGGCCGCCGAGATCCGTGCCGGCGAAGAGGGACTCCGCACCCGATCCGACTTCGACGGCAAGATCCACGACGATCTCTCGATCGTCGTCGGATCCTTCGGCTGACGCACTCCCAGGTTCCGCACGGCGTGGGCGAGTTGCCCGCCGCCTCGCGGCCTTCTACTGTCGAGAGCGTGATGGCAGATGCGCTCCAGTCCGCGTGGTCCGACGTCTCGAGCCAGGATCCGGTGCGCATCACCCAGGCCCTCGAGGCATTCCGGGGGCTGCTCCCCGAGGCACTGATGACCGAGGGGGAGGGCGGGGACGCCCACCGCAGCGCACTGCGCGGGCTCGCGTACGGTCTGGACGAACTCGGCCGCTCGGACGAGGCCAGGGAGCTGTACCGCACGCTCGCGGAGGTCTGCGAAAGCGCACTCGCCGACCAGGGGCACCTGGACGAGCACCGCGAGCAGCTCCTCGACGACCGGCTGTATGCCCGCGCCGCGGAGCAGATGGTCGGACAGGGGCCGGCTTCCTCCGCTGTCGTCGCTGCGCTGGACGCGCTGATCGCGGAGGGCGAGCAGACGCTCGGCGGTGCGCACGGCCGCGTGCTCTGGCTGCTGGACCGGCGGGCGCAGCTGCTCACTCGGATGAACCCCGCCGAGGGACTGCACGCCTACGACCTGCTCATCGCTCGCGCAGCGGCCGCGGACGAGCGCGGCGAGAACCACCTGACGGCGCTCGCGGCGAAGGCGACGGAGCTGTCCCGGATCGACGAGGACGAGCAGTCCGCCCTGCTCTGGGGTCAGGTGCTGGACGGCCGCCGGGCGCTCCTCGGCTTCGACGCACCGTCGACTCTGGACGCGTGGTGGTGGCGTGCGAGGACGAGGTACTGGTCGGGCGACGCCGCCGGAGCCGATGCCGACCTCGCCCTGCTGATCCCCGCGCTGCAGCGGCAGCGCGGGGAGGACGAGGCGCTCACCCTGGACGCCATGAAGTTCCGCGCCACGACGCTGCGGGTGCTGGCCCGTGACGGCGCGACCGCAGACGATCCGCTGCCGCTGGTGCGTCGGATCGCCGTGCTGGAGACCGCGCGCTTCGGCCCCGGCGCCGACCAGGTGCTCGCATCCCGGATGATGGCGGTCGAGGTGCAACTCGACCGAGAGAACCGGGAAGGACTGTGGCCTGCGCTCATCGCGGAGGCCCGCGGGATCGTCGACGACACGGCGGATCGCGCACCGCGCGCCACGCTCGCACTCCGCGCGCGCGACGTCCTCGCCCGCGTGCTGGGCGACGCTCGCGCAGAGGTCCCCTCCCCCGCGCTCACCGAGTCGGGCCTCGCCACCGCCGTCGCACGGTGCTCGCACGTCGATCACGCGTGCGAGGGACTGACGTCGGCCGATCAGGCGACCGCCGCGAGCCAGCCGCCCGGCACGGATCCGGATCCGTCCCTCGCGTCGCCCGAGCACCTCGCGAACGAGATCGCACACGCCTGGACGGACCTGTCCCGCTGGCACGCACCGCACTCTTCCGAAGCCCTGGATGCGCTGCGCGCGGGTGCCGACCGTCTCCGCGACCTCGGTGCTGCGGGGCGCCGGAGCGAGATCGACGTGCGGGACGATCTCGGGTCCGACTTGCGCGATGCCGGCCGTGGATCCGAGGCGCTCGCGGAGTTCGAGCGATCGCTCGCGCTGGAGCTCGGGCTGGCCGCAGAGGCGTCCAGCCCGGAGGACCGCCGCACGGCGGCGACCAGGCTCGCGCAGTCCCGGTACGCGCTCGGCGCCACGCTCCGCGGCATCGGGCGCAACGCCGAGGGCGAGGCGCTGCTCGCCGACGCCGTGGAGATCGCGCAGCACGACGGCGCCTCACCGCGGATCATCTCCGAGCTGCGTGACGCCCGCGCGCTCGCCCTTCAGGATCTGGGGCGCAGCGACGAGGCGGCCGCCGAGATGCGCGCGCTCTACGACGCCTCGGGCGACGTCGGCCACGCGATCGACCTCGCCGCGGTGTATCTGCGCAGCGACCGCGCGGCCGAGGCCGAGGCGCTGCTGCGACCCGTACTCGCACAGCTCGAGGCGGAGGGCTCCGCCGAGACCGCCCAGGGTTCCCGCGTGATCGGCAACCTCGCCCTGGCCGCGTGCCAGCTCGGGCGGGACGCCGAAGCCGCCGCCACTTACGACCGGCTCTACGAGCTGCAGTCGCGCATCCTCGGGACCGAGAACCGCGACACCCTGATCACCCTGCACAACCGCGCGCAGGAGGAGCGGCACCTCGGCCGCTACGCGGAGGCGGCGCGACGCTTCGAGTCGGTTCTCGCGCGGCGCACGGCCGCGCTCGGCGCGGACGATCCGCACACCCTCAGCACCCTCTCCGCCCTTGCCGGGACCGTCGCCGACGCCGGCGACCTGCCCCGTGCCAGGGAGCTGGCGGAGCGGGTCGTCGCCGAGACGCGCATCGTCCTCGGCGAGACGGATCCGCAGACGCTGCGCCGGATCCGCGATCTGGACGGCATCCTCGCGCGCCTCGGCGACGCGCAGCAGGATCGTGACACGCTCGCCGATCAGGTCAGGGCCGGGTTCGCCTCGGCCGAGGGAGCCACCGATGAGGGCGCCACCTCGCCCGGGCTCGCCGCGCTGCGCTATGCCGACCACCTCGCCCGGCAGAACCGCTACGGCGATGCCCTGGTCGAGTACAGCCGCGCCCGCGACGCGCTGAGCGACACCGCAGGCATCGACTGGTTGAGGGCCGAGCGCGGCGCCGCAGAGTGCTCGAAGCGGCTCGGCGCGTACCGCGAGGCCGCCGACGCCTACGCGCGCATCGTGCCGCAGATCGAGCGGCTCCTGCCCGGCGACCACTGGGCGCTCGCCGACACGCTGAACGACCACGGTCTCGTCCTCTCGCACCTGGGCCTCGTGGACGCGATGATCCCCGTGCAGCAGCGGGCGATCCAGATCGCCGACGGCGCCGGATCCGACCCCGGACGGGCCGTGCAGCTGCGGATCTGGCTCGGCCGCCGTCTGGCCGAGGCCCGGCGTTTCCCGGAGGCTCTGACCGCCTACGACGATGCTGCCGAGACCGGCGCCCGCACGATCGGCGCCGAGCACGCGATCACACTCGACGCGACCGACGATCGAGCCGAGACACTGATCGCGCTCGGACGGCATCGCGAGGCGCTGAAGATCTACCGCACCAACATCCCCGCCATGGAGCGGGTGCTGGGCGCCGACTCCGCCGCTGTGCGTCGCGCCCGGACCAAGCAGAAGGCGTCGGCGCAGCAGGCGTCCAAGACCCGCTCGGCGATCATCGGCGGCGCCATCGTCGCGGCCATCCTGGTGTACGTCATCTGGACCCGGATGAGCTGATCGGCAGGCTCCCTCGCAGAACGCTATGAATGCAGGCCCGGATCTTCCGCCGCGCCGGTGTCTGCGGGATGCTCAGCGTGTCCGTGGCCGATCACGACGGACACGGGAACGCACGACCCGAACTCGAGGAGCACACCATGACCAATTACCTGCTGATCTACCGCGCTGACCCCGCCGCGATGGCGGCGATGCCTGAGCCCACGCCCGAGCAGGCCGCCGAGATGATGGACGCCTGGAACGGCTGGGCCGCACGCGCCGGCGACGCCATCGTCAACTTCGGCGACCCGACCGCGGCGGTCTCCCCCGGCGCCGACCCCACCGTGGGCGGCTACTCCCTGCTCAAGGCGGACTCCTACGACGAGATCGCCGCCCTGCTCGAAGGCCACCCGCACACCGCCATGGGCGGCACGATCGACGTCTACGAGACCCAGCCCGTGGCGGGCGGTTGAGCGCGACCTGGAACGACCAGTAGGCGGCTAGGCGTCTGGCGGATCCAGATGAGATCGGCGCAGGGCCGATCTCATCTGCTGAACGGATGCGAATCCGGCGACATGCGCAACGTTGTCCATGGTTTCGCGGCTGTGCTGTGGTGTCCCTTCCAGAAGCGACCGGGCCGAGTCGACCCGAGTCGCCTCCAGCGCCCGTCGCGGGGTCGTGTCGATGTGAGCGAACAACCGGTTCAGGAATGATTGGTGCACGGACAGGGCGGCCGCCAATTCACGAATGGTGAATGTGGAATCGCGATGCCGGGCCTCGATGAGATCCAATGCTCGTTTCAGCACTTCGAAGTTCGTCAGAGAGAGAGACATCGGCAAGCCGAGCCCGTCGAGCACCGCGGCATACAACGTCGTGTTCAACGCGCCCGTCAGCGCCCGTGCCCCCGGCGAACTCGAGAGACCAGGCTGCGCGCAGAAGACGTTCGTGGTGTTGGCGACGAGAGTGAAGGTGTCGTCGGTGAGGCTGAGGGGTTGCATGAAGAGATCACGGCGCCTCACCGAATGAAAAGGGGTGCTCAGTTGCCACTCGAACCATCCCCACGTCGCCGAAGCCGAGGCGGTCAGCGGGCCTGCTCCGTCGACAACCACCATCTGCTGACGCGTCAAGCGGAAAGGATCCTCGGATCCGCGCGTGAGCGTGACCTCGCCATCGACGCACACGAGGACCCTCTGCACCTTTGACGCGAGGGGGCGAGCGGCGAGCGAGCACGGCGTCACCCGGCTCCGGGCGACAAGCCAGGTCGTCGAAGCCGTACGTTCCACCGACACATGCAGCGGAGGCGCACCCACGGGGCGCCAACCGAGAGCTTCGAGAGCTGCGGTCGGCGCCCCTGGCGGCGATTGACTGGACATCTTGACCTTCGAATCAGACGGACCATGCGGCTCAGCCGCAGGTCTGCGGCGCAGACACCGAACATGGTGGACGAGTATCAGGACGCGCCGACACGACAGCCATGACGGCAAGCCGGGTGATGCCTACATCCTGCGCGCTGGAGCGCCGGAGTCAAGCTCTACGAGAACCTGATCGCCTCACCCTTACGCGACTCCCGGGAGAACTACACCATGATGCCGCTGAACTGGCCCGTCCGGACGCGTACTACACCGTCGTTCTCCCCGTTCGACATCGTGCAGCTCGGGGACTGCGTGAAGTGCGGCACGTACGTCACTGTCATCGAGATCGAGTAAGGCTCAGAACTGACGTCGTACCCGACCGGCACCGTCGACATGTCGGTCGTGCCCGTCGCGGCAGCCGACAAAGGGATCGCCGTCGTACCAGGAGCGGTGTTGGACGTCACAACGGTGCTGGCCGGAAGACCTGTGCGCGTGAACTCGTACACCCAGTTCGCGCCGACATGCGTGCTGCTGGTCAGCTGCCAGCCCGCGGGGATGGATGTCCAGGACGCAACCTTCCAGGGAAAGGTGTAGCTGTACGTGATCGAAAGGACGTCGATGGTGACGGTCTGCGCGGACGAGAACGAGAGTGCGGGCCAGCCGCCCGGCGCGTCATTTCCGAACTTGAGATACATCGTTCCGGTCGTCGAGGACGTCGTCTTGTCCTTGTCGCGTCCGGTGGTCAGGTTGGTCCAGTCGTCGTGGACCGTCCCTCCCCAGTAATAGCTGAGAGAGGGGCAGGCCGTGCCGCTCGCCGCCGCCATGGGTGCGGCCGTCGCAGCCGCAATCACGGGGATCGACCAGGCCGCGCCCTTCACGATCGTGCGGCGCGTGATCCGCTGCTGCGGGGCGCTCGTGGGATGTTCCGAAGTCATCTGCAATCTCCATGCTGTCGGGCAAGGGAAGGCCGTGGTGATGCTTCGATCAGGTCGTCAGCCGATGCGGCTGATGACACCGTGAGTCTTCGTCCCCCGCGACGCACTCCCCAGTGGCGTCAGAACGGCCCGGATCGGACCGCCTTGCAGCCAGTAGACCGGACATGGTTTCCCCACCCGTTCTCCGAGGGCAAACTGGCGAAAAACCGATCGCCGCGAGTCAAAATCGATCGGAGACAGGGATCCTGGGGTCAGCTTCACGTCGCTGCGGATCGTCGCGACATCGACGAGCTGCTATCGAGAGCCCGCTCACCAGGCCCAGCGGATGCCGATGGCGCCAGGGCCGAAGTCCCGCTGCCGGTAGTGCACGGATGCGGTGGCATCGACCTCGACGGGCCACTCATGGCTCATGCCCCGTTCGCTGAAATAGACCCAGCATCGACGCGGTACCTCAGTGGGGGCGAAGCGCACCCAGATCAGGATCTCCTCGAGTCGTTGCTCCGCGGCGACCTCGTAGTCTGTGTCCAGATCGAGAGGCGCTCCATCATCCTGCGTGACGACGGTCTCCGTCATCGCCGACTCACCCTGCTTCAGCGGTTGCGGGAAGCGGAGCCAGACGCTGCGGACGTTCTTCGCGAGACGTCGATCGTCGCGGATCTCGCATCCTGCCAGCGCACGGATCGTCAGGTCTCCGACATCGGCGTTCTCGTCGACGCCCATGAAGACCGTGAAGCCCTCCGCACCGAAACACCTCGACTCCGAAGCGGCGTCGCTGGGACCGGCCCTCGACATCTCCGCTATCTACCATGACGCAAGCTTGCCGAGTTGAACCGCATGCTTGTCCCGCCGTTTGCGCTCTAGCGCTCGAACCCAGCGCTAATCCGCAAGCCAGCCCCGGGAGCGATGATGTGCTACCGGGGTCGTCGCATCTGGGGCCTGCGGAGGAAGCAAATCACTCACGGGGACCTCACGCACCTGAGACACCGCGACCATCACTCGCAGAGTCGGATTCATCGGTGAAGCGACTGAGACTGCCCGCGTTCGCGAGCTTGGTATGTGTACCATGCGAGCCCCACTTGATAAGCCACAGCTTCCTGGCTCAGATCCTTCGCAAAACGAGCTCGTTACAGGTTGTGAGCAAGCGCCACTGCGAGGCTCTCCCACTCCGCAGTCCATGTCGCCGGCTCTGTTCCCACGTGTCCAGCCTTGCGAGAAGCCATGCGACTATGGCCTTTCTCATGTCGCATAATCGTGCTCAGCCGTACGAAACATTCACTTCATCGACCGACGCCACCCGCGTCTCGACCTACACGTGTGCCGCTACGCTTCGGCTCCGGATCGCCTCGAAATGCAGGTCCAGTTCAGGCCGACCCTGATTGTTAAGCAGCAGTGACTGATTCCCGACGGCATTCCCCCACACCCAGCAGCGGAAGACCTATTCATCGGCGCGGATCTTCACCTCGCCGCACGCGGCTTAGAGCGGAGAAGCTCCGCATCGATGCGAATCTCCTCGGCCCAAAACGCACCCCGGCTCGGGTGGCAACGAATGGACGCGGGTAGATCGAGACCGGATGTTTCGCGGAGGTTGAGTACGTGATCCGTCAGAGGCTGAAGCGCACCGGAGCGTGCGGCGGTCTACAGGAACTTCAGCTCTGATCTCTGCTTCCGAGTCGACAACAGGGTCTCTGTCTACGTACACCAGGCGCTCGGCGACGCTCAACCGGAACCCTCGACCGCACGATGCCGCGCGCGACGCAACGGGCCTGGGAACTCGCGATGGGCAATGGGCCGGACAGTCCGCAACGGGTAGATCCTGAGCAGATCGCTTCCGTTCGACATGCCGCATTGAGAATACGATGTCGCCATGCCAGACAATCTCATCTCGACATCAGCCGATGATGACCGTGCCGACGGTGCTCTCCCTCGAACTGGGCAGACCCTGCGCTTGGGCAGCCTGGCGCCGATGTTCGATCCCCCTCGTCACGAGCTGTACTTCGACCTTCTCGAGCGCGCAATCGCTCACGACGGCAGCCGAAATATCGCGCTCACTGGTGCTTACGGGACGGGAAAGAGCAGCGTTCTTGAGCACCTCAAGACTCACCCCCGATATCGGGATCAGACGGTCACCCTCGCGCTCTCCACCATCGCTCCGCGGGGCGTGCCCGACGATGAGGATGCCTCGTCGCCAACCTCACAGGTGAACCTCATCCAGAAGGAGATAGTCAAGCAACTCCTCTACCGAACCGCGGTGCTCGAAGTCCCGCGAACTCGGTTTCACCGTGCAAGCGTGCCGCCCCGGTTCCGTGGACTGCGAAGCGCCTTGGTCATCGGGCTGAGCATCGCGTTGGTCCTCTTCGCTCTTGGCCCACTGCACCCCCTCATCACAAGCTGGTTCGATGGGTGGTGGCGCCACGCTCTCGCATACATGGTCGCGGCGATCCTCATAGTGGGCGCAACGTGGCTTGCTGTGCTCGTCGCACGCTCGCGCCCGCTCATGAGCGCCTCCGTGAACGCGGCGATTACGACCGTGACACTAGCCAAGAAATCAGAAACCTATTTCGACGCATACCTAGATGAGATCGTCTACTTCTTTGAGGCGACTGGGACGAGCCTGGTGCTCATCGAGGACATCGACCGGTTCGAAGATGCCGAGATCTTCGACACCCTACGCGCGCTTAACAACTTGCTGAATGAGTCTCATCAGCTCAAGCGACGCATTGTCTTCGTCTACGCGATCCGCGACAGCGTGTTCGAGAAGATTGGCGCCGAAGCCTCGGAGCTGGACATCAACGCTGCGCTCTCCGACCGCGTCAAGGAGGCACTGAAGCGAGCCAGTCGCACCAAATTCTTTGACGTGGTCATCCCTGTCGTGCCGTTCATCAGCCCAGACAACGCGCGAGACGTCATGTCAAAGGCGATGAAGAGCCCGGACTTCAAGATCAAGCCGGCGTTGATCCGACTGGCCGCCAGGCACGTCGCCGACATGCGAATGATTCACAACATCCGCAACGAATTCGAGGTGTATCGGCAGGAGCTCGTTGTCGCGAAGCGCGCTCTTCCTGACATCAACAACAACCTGGTCTTCGCCATCGTGCTATTCAAGAACACGCATCTCGCAGACTTCGAAAACATCAGACACCGCGACAGTTCGCTGGACCACCTTTACGTTGCATGGCGCGCGCTCATCGCCCGGGCGATTCCTTTGGCGACCCGCCGCCTGAACGAGTATCGAACGGCAAGCCGCCCCACACCTACCGCCGAGGAACAAGCTCGCACGCTTGGAGAACGTCTTCAGGTGCTTCGGGATGTCCTCAACGATTCCGCACCGAGCCCCCTCACGGTCGCGCTGGATCCTGAGCTCGAGGACGCCATCACCACACCTTCTGGGTGGACCTCCGTTGCCGAGGACGGCGAACTCGTGCTGAACCTGAACCGCAGCAACGGCACGTCGACAGCCTTCACACTCTCCACCGAGAGCTTGACGCGTCTCCTGGAAACACCCATCAACCCGGCTGATTGGGCGAAACAGGACGGGAAGCTCGTTGAGACCCAGGAGCGCCACCTCATTGAGACGGTCGCCCTGCTACGGCATCACACGTGGGCGCAACTGCATGCACGACGAGACTTGACGATCCCCGCTGATGAACTGGACCTCACGGTTGAAGAGGAAGCTCGCTTGAGAGTGGCTCTAGGCGAAAGAACGGAGGCCTGCTTCGCAGACCTCACATCCGCGATCTTGCCGTCCGAGATGTCCCGCGAACTCGTGCGCCACGGATACATAACGTCCCACTTTGCCCTATACACGTCAAACTACTACGGGAAGCACCTCAGCAAGGCCGCGCGCGAGTACATCTACCGATGCATCGGCCCCGGCGTGCCTGACACCAACTATCCGCTCAGCAAGCGTGACGTTCAGCAGATCCTCCGTGAACAGAAGGCCGACAAGAATGACCGAGCCGATCTGTTCAGTGATGCGAGCGTCCTGAACATCGACTTCGTCGACCATCTGCTGCATGAACGCCCCGCGGCAGCAGCCCGGGTAGGTCAGCAGCTTGGACAGATGGGCGACGCCAGGTTTGAGTTCCTCGATGCCTACATGACTCAGGGCAGTTCTCCCGGCGCCCTTCTCGCGACGATGGTTTCCCATTGGCGGGAGGTCACTCACTATGCAGCGACATCGAGCGCAGTCGCCGATGGATCCCGCTTGGACATTCTCGATTTGGTTCTTGCAGAGATCCAGGGAGATAGCCAGGCGTCGAGCCCGTCCATCGCGGCGCTTATCGCGGACCGCTACAGCCAGCTCACGAATTTCACGTCCCCCGCGTCAAGGACACAGGCCGCATTCGTTGTCGGTCTGCTCGACGGCCAGGGGCATCCGATCCCCGATCTGACTCCGCTATCGTCCGATGCCCGAGACGCCGTACTGTCGCTCGGCCTGTTCCCGGTGACCATGGTCAACCTCCGCGCCTTCGTGCCTAGCGGGAACATCGATCTCGGCACCCTACGTCGAACGAATCGCGATCTCTACGATCACATTCTGCAAAACGTGGCGGACTACGCGGGCTTGGCGCAATCCAAGTCGCAGTCCGTCACGACAGTGAAGAATGTCGCGCAGCTCGTGACGCTGATCCAGGACGTACACGCGGTGGACCGCGAGAAGCTCCCGTTGGTCTTCGCTGCGACGCTCCCGATGCAGGTGCCAGACCTCTCGGCGTTCGAGGTTGATGCCTGGCCTGAGATCGTTGGTGCCCAGAGAGTGGTGCCGTCAGCGGTCAACGTCGCTGCGTACGTAGAGCAATACGGTGTCGATGACCGTCTTGCCAAGTTGCTGAACCCTCGCAAGATCTTGGAGCCCACGAAGCTCGATACAGCGACGCGCGTAGAGCTGGCGCATTCCATCCTTCAGGCGAGAGATGTCATCCCCTCGACTCTCGCTCGTGTGCGCACCGTGTCGACGCTTGGTACCGGCAAGTTGGAACCGTCCGCTCTCACTCCTGAGAGCGGCGATCTCGTCGCACGGCTTCTTACCGCGCGGCTCTTGGAGGATGACGCGAGCACGTTCGGCACCGTGCTTATGGTCGACTGGCCCACGCTCGAGCGAACCATCAAATCATCGAAGCAGTTCTCCAGCTTCGTTGCCCCAGCGATCTTGCCGGCTCGCTGGATCGCGTCGTTCCTGCTCAGCAAAGTTCCTGGACAGAAGGCCCGGATCGCTGTCGTAACCGGTCTTCCGTCACTTCTGACGACGGCGACCAGAGCCGAGGCGCGCGCAATCGCATCCGTACTTGTATCCCAAGGATGGAGACTTCGCCCCGCGCGCATAACAGCGCTGCATCAAGCAGGTGCCTGGCACGAGCAGATTGTGGCGCTCCTAGCTAACAGCGAGACGCTGGTCGACCTTGACGATGCCCGTCAGATCCTCGCTGGCCTTGGAGGGGATTATGCTCGCGTTGCCAGCGGGGGTAGCGGAAGACCGAACTTCCCACACAACACCCCACATCACGAGGTCCTAAACCGTTTTGTCGGCAGCACGGTCAAGCACGTAAGGGAGGAGAACTTCAAGCGTCTAGGAACCAGGTACGTTGCGCGCCTACAATAACGCCAGCACACCAGCTCATAGCCCGTCAGCTTTCCACACCGCACGATTGATAGGGACCACCGTTGACGACGGTTCCTCGGGGGCGCTCGCGATAGAGATAGCGATTGATTGTACTGAGGCTTGTGCCCGAGAAGCTCCTGAACGACAGGTAGAGGCTTGCGAGCGGCGGGTATCGTTTCGCCGTTCGCATGGATGTCGAAAACGCGCGCGATCTACCACCCTGACGACAGCGCGGTCGACCGCGTGCGCGATGCCATTTCCACTGGTGACAGCGACCGTTCTCCGAGACGCTCAAGTTGTCTCGGATGATACACATGGTGACGACCATTCTGAACCCCCACTCGCAGTGTGGTGATACACATGTTTGACACCATTCGCGGAGCTGGGGGGAATCGAACTATGCCTTGCCCCGCACCGTGACGCCCGCGGAATCACGCGGGGAAAGCGTAGGCAAGTGTCGGGCGTTTGGAGGGTCCGAAGGGCGGAGGGGTGGGCAAAATGTGGGCAGCCGATCACGGCATCATCGGGCGAGTGCGCACTCCGGGTAGTTGGTCGCGTTGAAGAACGCGAAGCCCTTCTCACCCGCGTCGAGCACGATCACCGTCGAGGCGCCCATCTGCGCCCGGACCGCTTCACACGCGATCAGCGCTTCCTGCCGAGCCGGCGCCTGGGGCGCGCTGAACGGCTGCGCGATGCCGGTGTAGAGCCGGATCGTGCCAGCCGGTTCCTCGATCGCCTTCGTGATGATGCCGCCTCCGACCGACTGCGCCTTGAAGGTGCGATCGACGCCTGTCGGAGTCGGCGCCGGCGCGGGCTTCGCGGGCCGCGACGCGGTCGACGCAGTGCTGATCGGCTTCGACAAAGCGGTAGATGCAGGCGCGTCGGCGGCGGGACGAGCAGAGGTGCAACCGGCGAGCACGAGAACCAACAGTACAGCGCTCGCCGCTCCGACCAGAGATCGTTTCATAGGCAGAGGCTATCGCCTGGGGAGCTGGCCGCCGGACGCTACTAGCGCTGCGCGGCTACCCGCGCGCGGCGCCCTGGAGATCGCACGAGGCGCGCCGTGATTGGATCGGCCAGCATCCCCTCGGTGCTGTCGGCTGCGCGCAGGAGCAGCTGGAGATAGCGCGGAGGTGTGACCTGCAGCTCGCGCCGGATCCGCATCTCCTTGTTGCTGGACCATCCCGGATTCGCAGCCTCGAAGGCGAGGAGCTCGGCTGGGCTCACGCGCCCCACTCCCCTCCGTCGCCGGCGGCCGGCTGCACGTCGTCGTCCATCCATGTCGTGTCCACGGGGCGTCGGTAGCCGTGCCCTGGCGGGATCGACGGCAGCTCGCCCCGCGGAACGTACGGGATCGTGTCCATCGCCGTGACTGGGAACTCTGTGACCAGGGGGCTTCCGTGCAGCGGATGCTCGGACACAAGTCGGCCGCGATGACGCTCGGCACGTACGCGGACCTGTTCGACGACGACCTCGACGACGTCGCCAACAGGCTCGATGAGCGAGCGACAGCGGCCGATGTGGGCAAAGTGTGGGCAGACCTCGCCGCCTGACGAGTTATCCACAGACACAAAAAGGCCCGCCTCCCCAGCGTTCACTAGGGAGGCGGGCCTCGTTGATTGCGACAGCGGCACGGTGGAGCTGGGGGGAATCGAACCCCCGTCCAACGCTGAGTCTCCACGCCTTCTCCGGGCGCAGTCTGTGCAGACGTTCTACTCGGCTCCGACCTTTGTCACAGACACCTAAGTCGACAAGCCCAGCCTGGGAAGAGTCCCGTGCGACGTCCAGACGCCATCGCACAGCAAGATTCCTAGATGACGTCAGGATCCGTATCGGAATCACATACGGCCTGACGGACTATCGGGCTCGCTTACGCAGCGAGGGCGAAGTCAGTGCGCTTTGCATTGGCACTTATTGTTTTGCAGGGAGCGTTCACGAGATAACCCTGCATCCTCGGCCCGCTTCTCGTGGATTCACAGGCGCTGTCGAAACCGATCAGCCCCGTGGTCCTTCTCGCGAAGGAGCCGCTGTCGCTCTGTGGAATTACCAGCGGGCGCGCGAAGCGCCCGAGCATCACAGACTACAACGCTTGAAGCGTCCGCGCCATTCCGCGGGTCGCAAGGCGATGCCCCGCCCCTTTCCCCAGGGCACCGCCGCTGATCAACGACCTCAACGTCGCGCGATCACTTTCCGCCGCTGCCGTTGCACGCCACGCCAGGTGACGGCACGAACTCCTTCAGGCCGGCCTTCACGAATGACCCGTAGGACTGCACACCGTGATACCTGTCGACGCCGCCAGGGCTCTGATTCCCCCGCATCGCGATCGCGTCGTCATCGAACCCCGGAGGGTTGTTCTCCACCGAATCCATCCTGTCCAGCCCTGAGTAGGCGCATTCGGACGCGGCGTGGGAGGGTCCGGATGTCGGATCCCCGTTCCCGTTGGTCTCGCCTGCATATGCCGCGCTGGATCCCGCTGCAACGAGCCCCAGCGCGATCGCACAGCCGATCGCCAGTCGTTTCATCTGATGGTCCTCCTTCACGCAGATCTTCTTCGCCGAGGCGCGGAACTGCGCCGCGGTGCGCGAATTCTACGCGCGCACCACGTCCGCGCTGCACCGTGCTAGCACGCGGAGAGCGACGTCCGCCGCGCACACGGAGACGTCCCGTGGGATCCGACCGTGCCGTAGAGTCGCGACATGAGCGAGGTCGTCATCACCGTCCGCGGCGAGAACGAGGTGCGCATCGCACCCGAACGCGCCATCGTCACCCTGTCCGTCGCGCTGGACGGCCCCGATCGCGAAGCCGTCGTCGCCCGCACGCTGGCCCTCGCCGAGCCCGTGCGCGAAGGCATCGCCGCTCAGGAAAAGGCCGGCGCCGTCGAGACCTGGTCCAGCCGCCGCCTCTCCGTGCGCTCGGAACGGCCATGGAGCAATGACGGCACGCGGCTCGCCCTCGTCCATCACGCCTCGGTCGACTTCACCGCGACGTTCGTGGACTTCGCCGCGCTCTCCGCGTGGGTCGCCGAGGTATCGACCGGCGACGGCATCGCTGTGAACGGCACCGACTGGATCCTGACGCCCGAGACCCGAGCCCGCGTCGAGCAGGAGGTGGCGTCGGAGGCGGTGCGCACCGCGGTCACGCGCGCCGGCGCCTATGCGGCGGCCCTTGGACTCACGAAGGTCGAGCCGATCGAGATCGCCGATGCCGGGCTGATCACCGACCGCGGCGCGGCGGACATGGCCCCGAAGGCGATGCGGGCGTTCGCCGCTCCCCCGTCGGGCGCCGGGCTCGAGCTGCAGGGCGACGACATCACGGTGTCCGCGACCGTCGAGGCGCGATTCGTCGCCGCCTGAGCAGACAGGAACCGCGCCTCGACCACGTGCTGCGGGGTCAGGCCCTGCGGCGCCTCACGAAGGCCCGGGCGAGCGCACCGCCGAGCAGCAGCACCGCTCCGGCGCCGATGACCGGAAGCGGATCGGCGCCGGTCGCGGGCAGCGCTCCGCTGGCGGATCCCCCCGGAGTCGTCGTGGGCGCTGAGGTCGGCGTGACCGTCGGAGTCGGTGTGGGGGTCGGCGTGACGACCACGGGCGTCAGGACGAAGTCCTGCCCTTCGATCAGCTCGCCCTGCTCGGTGATCGTCACCGTGCGCGTGGCGGGAGTCGCACCGGTGAAGCCATCGGGCACTGCGACATCGATCGTGTAGACGCCGGGCGCGAGCTCGCCGAGCGCATACGAGCCGTCCGCGGCCGTGGTGACCACGAACGGGCCGCCGGGGCCGGTGATGGTCACGGTCGCGTCCGGGTGCGGCGCTCCGCCGTCATCCGTGACCGTGCCGGCGATGGATCCGAGACGGGCGAGCGCGAAGTCCACGTTCTCGATGTCATCGGCAGCGACCGTCTCCGCACGCGACGCGTCACCCGAGACGACGTAGCCCTGCGGGGCCTCCACGCGCACCGTGTAGTCGCCCGACGGAAGCCGGGGGAACGAGTAGCTGCCGTCGGTGGCGGTCACCGTCTGCTCGGTGCCGCCCGGCCCCTCCGCGGTGACGACCACGCCCCCGACGCCGACGCCGGCCGCGGTCACGGTCCCGGAGAGCGTCGGCTGTACCTGCAGCACGAAGTCCTTGCCGGTGATCGGCGTCTCGTCGTTGCCCGGCACCGTGAACGGCGTCGGCGCGGACACCACGGTGTAGCCATCGGGCGTGGTGATCGTGACGGCGTGAACGCCGACCGGCACGTCATCGAAGAGGTCCGACCCATCCGCGCCGGTGACCGTAGTGCGTCCGCCGTCGAGCGTGATGGTGGCCCCAGGGATCGGGGTGCCGTGCTGGTCCTTCACCGTCCCGGAGACGGGAACGGGGATGATGTCGCGCACCGCGAAGTCGGCCGTGCCGTCGGCGTCGGTCAGGTCGACCTGGCGCGATCGCAGGTCGCTGGTCTTGCCTGCAGGCGGCGTGATCTCGACCGTGTATCCGTCCGTGGCGACGGCGCCGCCGAAGGCGTACGTGCCGTCGGCCGCGGTCGTCGTGGTGCCGATGACCGTGCCGTCCGGCCCGGTCAGGCGCACTTCGACGCCGGACGCCGGCGTGCTCGCGGTCTGATCGAGAACGGTGCCCGAGACGGCGCGCGTGATCGCCGCGAACCAGGTCTGATACACCGGGAACCCGGCTCGGCGGGTGAAGGTGAACGTCAGCGACGAGATCGGCGCGTTCGGTTCGAACCAGGCGGCCGCGCCACTGGTGTCCGCCGCCGCCGCATTGCCGGTCAGGGTCAGCGTGGAGGCGTCCCAACTCGGCACGTCGGCCGCCTCCCCCGTGCACGAGGGCTTGCCCGCGAACCCCGGCGCGCAGTAGTTGAAGCCTCCGCGGAAGCCCAGTTCGGCGGCGGTGAGCACATGGCCGCCGGGGCCGACGGCCGAGATCGAGACCTTGTCCGCGTCGATGTCGCCGAGCACGAACGTCCACCCGGCGGTCGGGGTCGGATGCGCGAAGGTGTACGTCGTCTCGGAGGGCGACGAGGCGTTGTCGGCACGCGGGCGCAGGTTCAGGTACTGCTGGTCGCGGCTGCTGCCGTACTTCGCACCGACCGGCGTGGTCGCCGCGAGCCACACGCTGGCGCCGCTGATCACGCCGACGGATCCGCCACGCGAATCGCTCGTGTACGTCGCGTCCAGCTGCGGAGCCGCGGCCGTCATCGTGCCCGTGTAGGCGCCGGAGGATCCCTTCAGCTCGCCCCAGTCTGCCCAGGGCGTGCCCGTCGCGGCCGAGGCGGGCGCGACGAGGGCGAGGGCGGTGAGGGTCGCCAGAGCGGCGGCAGCGAACGCGACGGTACGTCTCATACCGATATGTTGGCAGATTTCTCCGCGCGACGCGGTGCGCGCAGCGTCACCGAAGGACGCACCGCGTCGGGAGGGCAGGCCCTCCGCCTGTGGATCTCAGACCGCGAAGGGCGCGAGTTCCGCGGCGAGACGCTCGTTGACGTGCGCGTGGATGCGGGTGCCCGCCTCTTCGTGCGCGACCTCGAGCAGCAGCCCGGTCTCATGCACGGCCGCGACGAGATCGCCCCGGTCGTACGGCACGACGGCGCTGATCTCGACCGCCGGCTTGGGCAGCACCTCATCGATCGCGGCCCGCAGCCCGGCGATGCCCTCACCGCTGCGCGACGACACGAAGTGCGCACCGGCAACGAGCCCGCGCAGCACCATCCGCTCGTCGTCGTCCAGGAGATCCGCCTTGTTGAACACGATGATCTCAGGGATGCTGCGCGCACCCACATCGCCCATCACGTCGCGCACGGTCTTGATCTGCCCGGCCGGATCCGGGTGCGATCCGTCGACGACGTGCACGATCACATCGGCGTCGGCGACCTCCTCGAGCGTCGAGCGGAACGCCTCGACGAGCTGGTGCGGCAGGTTGCGCACGAAACCGACCGTGTCGGTGAGGGTGTAGACCCGGCCATCGGCCGTCTCCGACCGGCGCACGGTGGCGTCCAGGGTCGCGAACAGCGCGTTCTCGACGAGGACACCCGCGCTGGTGAGCGCGTTGAGGAGGCTGGACTTGCCGGCGTTCGTATAGCCGGCGATCGCGACGGACGGGATCGTGTGGCGCTTGCGCTCGGCGCGCTTGGCCTCACGGGCGGGCTTGAAGTCGCGGATCTGCTTGCGCAGCATCGCCATGCGGGTACGGATGCGACGTCGATCGAGTTCGATCTTCGTCTCACCGGGTCCGCGCGAGCCCATGCCGGCGCCGCCCGCGCCGACCTGGCCACCGGCCTGGCGGCTCATCGACTCGCCCCAGCCGCGCAGACGCGGCAGGAGGTACTCGAGCTGGGCGAGTTCGACCTGCGCCCGGCCTTCGCGGCTCTTGGCGTGCTGGCTGAAGATGTCGAGGATCACCGTGGTGCGGTCGATGACCTTCACCTTGACGACGTCCTCCAGGGCACGACGCTGAGACGAGGCGAGCTCGGTGTCGGCGATCACCGTGTCTGCGCCGACAGCGGCGACGATGTCCTTGAGCTCCTGCGCCTTGCCGCGGCCCAGGTAGGTGGCCGGATCCGGATGCGGCCGGCGCTGCAGCAGGCCGTCGCGCACCACAGCCCCGGCGGTCTCGGCGAGGGCGGCGAGCTCGCGCAGCGAGTTCTCGGCATCCTCCTGCGCGCCCTGCGGGTACACGCCGACCAGCACCACGTTCTCCAGGCGGAGCTGGCGGTACTCGACCTCTGTGACGTCTTCGAGCTCGGTCGAGAGACCCGCGACGCGCCGAAGCGCGTGCCGTTCCTCCACCTCCCACTGTTCACCGTCCGTGGAGGTGTAGCCGGCGGTGGCCGTGTCCTGCAGCGCCTGCGCGGATCCGAACACGTGCGATTCCGCACGTCGCTCCGCTGCTGCCAGGACGCGCTCGACCGCGTCGCCGTGCTCGTCATGTGTCGTGGACTGCGTCATCCGCACCTTTCTCGTGCCCGCCGATTCGGTCGGGCGCCTTAACTTTAGCTGGGAGTGTCCGCTACGCTCGCTCCATGGGCTCGGACCACTACTTCACTGCGGCCCCCGCCAGCCCCGAGAACCTCCGCAGGATCAAGGTGACCCTCGCGGGCAAGGAGATCGAACTCACCACCGCGGCCGGAGTCTTCAGCCCCGATCATGTGGATGTCGGCACCTCCGTGCTCCTCGCGAACACCCCGCCCCCGCCGCCCGGCGGACACCTGCTCGATCTCGGGTGCGGCTGGGGTCCGATCTCGCTCTCGCTCGCTCTCGCCTCGCCGCACGCGACGGTATGGGCGGTGGATGTCAATGAGCGGGCGCTGGATCTGGTCCGCCGCAACGCCGCGGAACTCGGCCTCGACAATGTCAACGCCGTCACGCCCGACGATGTTCCCGCCGACGTGAGCTTCCGATCGATCCGTTCCAACCCGCCCATCCGCGTCGGCAAGAGCGAGCTGCACGATCTGCTGGAGCGCTGGATTCCACGGCTGGACGAACGTGCGGATGGCTGGTTCGTGGTGAGCCGCAACCTCGGGGCCGATTCGCTGCAGCGCTGGCTGGCGAGCACCTTCGACGACGGCTACAGCATCTATCGCGCCACGACGGGCCGGGGCTTCCGCGTACTGAAGGTCCGCCGTCACGGCACGCCGCGCACGGACACCATCACGCTGCCGTAGCCGCGTCGACCGCCGCACCCCGGAGTCGCCGCCGGGCGGTACCGGTGACGCGACCTGCGGTCAGGCGAGCTCGATCTCGCCCGAGAAGGCGAGCTGCGCAGGTCCCGACAGGAAGGCGTGCTCGCCGTCCGCACCGGGGGCCATCGTGACCCTGAGCGTACCGCCGGGGACCTCGACGAGCCACTCGTGAGGCGCCGCAGCGCCCGCCCAGTGCCGCACCGCGAGAGCCGTGGCCACCACGCCGGTCCCGCAGCTGAGGGTCTCCCCCACGCCGCGCTCGAACACGCGCATGCGCACCCGGCCGACGCCGTCGTGCACGAGGGGCTCCGCCGGCACGACGAACTCGACGTTCGCTCCGTGCTCCGGCATCGGGGCGAGCTCGGGTCCGTGCGTGAGCTCGAGGCCGTCCAGCTCCGCATCCGAGGCGATCGCGACCACGACGTGCGGGTTCCCGACGTCGATGCCGAGACCGGGGCGGGGAACGCTCAGACCCGTGGCGCGGGCGAGCGGATCGTGCCCGGACAGCCGCCAGGCGCCGATGTCGACGCGGTATCCCTCGTCGCTGCGGGTGACGTCGCGCACCCCGGCACGCGTGCCGATCGGCAGCGCGCCGCCCTCCTCGAGGTCGGCGAGCCCCGTGCGCAGCAGGTAGTGCGCGAAGACACGCACGCCGTTGCCGCACATCTCTGCCACCGAGCCGTCGGCGTTGCGGTAGTCCATGAACCACTCCGCGTCGGGGTTCTCCGCGAGCGCAGCGGTCCCCTCGGGAAGTGCCCGGGAGCGCACTACGCGCAGCAGGCCGTCCGCACCGATGCCGAAGTGGCGATCGCAGAGCGCGGCGACCTGATCGGCGTTGAGCTCCAATTCACCGTCGGGGTCGGCGATGATGACGAAATCGTTGCCGGTACCGTGCCCCTTGGTGAATGCGACCATGCGTCGATTCTAGGGGCGGTGCTTCTGCGGCGGCTGCGCGCAGCGTCCGCTGCGCCCCCAGGTCGTGCGCCTCCTCTGCCGGGAGCGGATCCGCTCCGAGCAGATCCGCTGGCGCCGCGATCGCCCGCCGCCGCACGCTGAGGACATGACCGATGACATGCCTCGCAACCTCTTCGACGCCGACACGCGCCGGATGCTGTTCGCGCGCCGGGTGCTCGTGCTCGACGGCGCCCTCGACGACGACAACGGCGTGCTGCTCATGACCCAGCTGCTCGCCCTGGCCGCCGAAGATCCAGATGCCGACATCACACTCTGGATCCACTCCCCCGGCGGATCCGTGCCCGCGATGCTCGCGATCCGCGACCTCATGCGCACCGTTCCGTGCGACGTCGCCACGGTCGCCTTCGGGCTCGCCTGCAGCGCCGGCCAGTTCCTGCTGTCTGCGGGGACGAAGGGCAAGCGGCGCGCCCTGCCGCACAGCCGGATCCTGCTGCACCAGGGCTCCGCGGGCATCGGCGGCACGGCCGTCGACGTCGAACTGCAGGCGGCGGATCTCCGGCACACCCGGGACACCGTGCTGGGCCTGATCTCCGACGACACCGGGCAGAGCATCGAGCGAGTCTTCGAGGATTCGCTGCACGACCGCTGGTACAGCGCCGACCAAGCGCTCGCCTACGGGTTCATCGACGAGATCACCACGGATTTCGCGGCGGTCCTGCCGCGACCCAGCCGCCGAAGCATCGGCCTGACCGCAGAAGGAGCCTGACATGGCCTCGTTCCTCGTCCCCAACGTGATCGCGACCTCCCCCCGAGGCGATCGCGTGCTCGACGTCTACTCCCACCTGCTCGCCGAGCGGGTGATCTATCTCGGCACTCCGCTGGACGCCGACGTCGCCAACGTGCTCGTGGCGCAGCTCCTGCATCTCGACGCCACGGGCAGCGACCGGGACATCCAGCTCTACATCAACTGCGAGGGCGGGGATCCCAGCGCCATGCTCGCGGTCTACGACACCATGCGCTTCATCCGCTCCGACGTCGCCACATTCTGCATCGGTCAGGCGGTGTCCGTCGGCGCGGTGCTGCTGGCCGCGGGGGCGGCGGGAAAGCGCGCCGCCCTGCCGCACGCCAGGGTGATCCTGCACCAGCCCGCCGCGCAGGGCCGCGGAACGATCCCCGACCTCATCCTCCAGGCCGACGAGGTCGTCCGCGTGCGCGACAGCCTGGAGCAGATCCTCGTCGCCCACACCGGACAGGACGCCGAGCGGCTGCGCCGCGACACGGACAGGGATCTCGTGCTCACCGCAGAGGGCGCGCGGGAGTACGGGGTCGTGGACCAGGTCGTGATGCAGGCGCCCCCGCTGCCGGGGCCTCCGTCCGTGGAGGCCGGCCGGGCTCAGGCAGCCAGTGCGTAGGCGGCGCGCGCCGGCTGCGCGGGCTGCCGGATCGGCGCCACCTGGCCCATCGTGATGCGCTCGGCGACACCGAGGGTGAGATCCAGCAGCGTGAGATCGAGCGCGCCGGATACCGCGGCGAGCATCTCGCTGGACGCCTCCTTGCGCCCGCGCTCCATCTCCGACAGATACTGCGGGGAGACGCCGGCGCGCTGCGCGGTCTCGGCGAGCGTCTCGCCGCGATCCGTGCGGGCGTCGCGCAGCAGCTCGCCCACGACGTTGCGCCAGAGGCGCTCCGGTTCGGTGCGCGGGTTCTTCCGGGGCTCGTGCGAGGGGGCGTGCTCGACGCGGAGAGGCTCAGGGGTCGCGGTCATGGCGCCATGCTAGGCACGCTGCTTCCGCGGGCGCGACCGGATCCGCTCAGAGCAGAACGCCGCTCGAATCGGGTGCTGACCCGGATGCGCACACGATCATCGAGGAGTGGAATCGGGCGGAGGGGCGGTGCGCCCCGCAGGAAGGGATCAGATCATGGCGCTCTACATGGATGTCCACCGGCTCGACGGCCCCGTCACCCTGGACGACGTCGCGGCGGCGCACGCGGCCGACCTTGCGACGCAGGATCAGCACGGCGTGCACTATCTGCGCTACTGGGTCGATGAGGAGGGAGGGAAGATCTTCTGCCTCGTCGACGCGCCGGACGCGGAGGCCGCCAACACCGTGCACCGCGAGGCGCACGGACTCGTCGCGGACGAGATCCATCTCGTCCAGGAGGGTCGCTGACGCTCAGGCCGCCCGGACGCGGCCCAGGGCGACCGAGCGATCAGACGTCGTGGATGAGCCGCTTGCCGGTATTGCCGACCTCGAAGCGCTCGTAGCCGAGCTCGTCGTAGAAGCCGAGCACCTGCTCGTTCCCCACCCGCACCATGAGCTGGACCTTGGGGCAGCCCATCGCGCGCAGGAGCCGTTCGGCCTCCGCGACGAGCGCCCGGCCGATGCCGGCGCCGCGCCGATCCGAGGCGCTGGCGAGGTAGTACAGCCAGCCGCGATGCCCGTCGTAGCCCGCCATCACGGAGCCGACGATCAGAGCGGCGGCATGGTCGTGGCAAGGATCCGGCGTGCGCTCCTCCGCCACCAGGAAGAGCTCGGGCTGCACCGCGAGCTTGCGCTCGATGTCGGCGCGCGGATCGTTCCACGGCCGGGTCAGACCCGCGTCCTCCCAGAGGGCGACGACAGCGTCCGTGTCTGCGCGCTCGAAGGCCCTGATCGCGATTCCGGTGGTCATGCGCTCTCCTCCACGATCATCTCTGCGTCGATCGGCGCCAGCGCGTCGATCCATTCCGCCTCGGCGTACCGGCGGAACCAGGACACCTGGCGGCGCGCGTAGCGACGGGTCAGCGCCTGCGTCTGCGCGATCGCCTCGTCCCGGGTGAGCGCGCCCGTCAGCTGGGACAGCGCCTGTGCGTAACCGATCGCACGCCGGGCGGTCGTGCCCCGTTCGAGACCCTCGCCGCGCAGTCGTTCGACCTCTGCGAGCATCCCCTGCTCCCACATGCGCTCCACCCGACGGTCCAGCCGCTCGACCAGCGCCGAGCGTTCGACGCCCAGCGCCAGCACGCGCGTGCGCGGGTGCCACGGCACCGGCTGCTCGGGCAGCGCGGCGCCGTGCGTGCGCTCGCCCAGTGCCAGGACCTCGAGCGCCCGTACGATGCGGCGGCCGTTCTTCTGGTCGATCCGTGCGGCGATCTCCGGGTCCTGCTGCTGCAGACGCGCGAGCAGGGGCCCCGGACCGTCGTGCTCCAGCTCGGCTTCGAGGCGCGCACGCAGCGCGTCATCCCGGGGCGGGAAGCGGAAGTCGTAGAGCACGCTGGAGACGTAGAGACCGGATCCGCCGACGAGGATCGCGTCCGCGCCGCCGTCATGGATCTGTTCGATCGCGGCGCGGGCGTGCGGCTGGTACCAGGCCACCGCCGCGTCCTCGGCGATGTCGAGCACGTCGAAGAGGTGATGAGGAATCCCCCGCCGCTCGGAGGCGGCGAGCTTGGCGGTGCCGATGTCCATGCCGCGGTAGAGCTGCATGGCGTCCGCGTTCACGACCTCCGCGCGACGACCGCGTGCAGCCAGCGCCTGTGCGAGGTCGAGCGACAGGTCGCTCTTGCCCGTGCCGGTCGCGCCCACGATCGCCCACAGACGCGGGGCGGTGACGTCGGGCCCTTCGACGGATCCGGAGACCGGCACTGCGCCTGGCGCGCTCACACTCCGACGCGGAGCGTCGGCAGTCCCAGCGACACCGCGCGCGGCGTCCCGTCAGACGCGGGAGCCGCCGGCACCGCGCAGGACTCGGACTGCGCCCGGTCCCAGGCGTCGCCGCCGCGCGTGCGACGGATCCGCAGCGGCGCGCCGTCGATGGCGTCCGCAAGCAGGTGGAACGGCGCCCCGTGGGTGATCGTCACGGTCACCACGTCGCCCGGCCGCGGTCGGTCGGAGCCCTCGGGCAGCTCGAAGTGCACGAGGCGGTTGTCCTGGGCGCGGCCGGTGAGCCGGTGCGTCTCGGCGTCCTTCTTGCCCTCCCCGACGGAGACCAGGACCTCGACCTCGCGGCCGACCTGCTTCTGGTTCTCCTCGAGCGAGATGCGCTCCTGCAGCGCGATGAGGCGCTCGTAGCGCGCCTGCACGATCTCCTTGGGGACCTGCTCCTCCATGGTCGCGGCGGGCGTGCCCTCGCGGATCGAGTACTGGAACGTGAAGGCGCTCGCGAAGCGGGCCTGCTCCACGACGCGCATCGTGTCCTCGAAGTCCTCCTCGGTCTCCCCCGGGAAGCCGACGATGATGTCGGTGGAGATCGCGGCGTTCGGGATCTTCGCGCGCACGCGGTCGAGGATGCCCAGGAACTTCTCGCTGCGGTAGGAGCGGCGCATCGCGCGCAGGATCCTGTCGCTGCCGGACTGCAGCGGCATGTGCAGCTGCGGCATGACGTTGGGCGTCTCCGCCATGGCGTCGATCACGTCATCGGTGAAGGCCGCGGGGTGCGGACTCGTGAAGCGGATCCGCTCCAGACCCTCGACCTCGCCGGCGGCGCGCAGCAGCTTGCCGAACGCCTGGCGGTCGCCGAACTCGACGCCGTAGGAGTTCACGTTCTGGCCGAGCAGCGTGACCTCGATCGCGCCGTCGTCGACGAGCAGCCGGATCTCGTTCAGGATGTCGCCGGGGCGGCGGTCCTTCTCCTTGCCGCGGAGGCTGGGCACGATGCAGAACGTGCAGGTGTTGTTGCAGCCCACCGAGATCGACACCCAGCCGCTGTGCGCCGAATCGCGACGGGTCGGCAGCGTGGATGGGAAGACCTCGAGCGCCTCCAGGATCTCGAGCTCGGCCTCGCCGTTGTGGCGGGCGCGCTCGAGCAGACCGGGCAGGGACCCCATGTTGTGAGTGCCGAAGACCACGTCGACCCAGGGCGCCTTGTCGAGGACGGCCTGCTTGTCCATCTGCGCCAGGCAGCCGCCGACGGCGATCTGCATCCCGGCATGCTTGTCCTTGCGGCTCTTCAGATGCCCCAGCGTGCCGTACAGCTTGCCGGCGGCGTTGTCGCGTACCGCGCACGTGTTGATGATGACGATGTCCGCCTCGTCGTCTGCGGCGGCACGGACGTAGCCGGCGCTCTCCAGCGAGCCCGACAGACGCTCGGAGTCGTGCACGTTCATCTGGCATCCGAAGGTGCGCACCTCGTACGTGCGCTGCTGCCCGGCCTCATCGAGCGCCGCGGCGGAGGGCGCGATGAGCGTGGGCTCTGAGAGGGGAATGGTCATAGTGCCTGCCATTCTACTTTCGCCTGGCGGGAAAGGTCCCCGCTCGCTCTCGCGCAGCAGTTCTCGATGATGCGGACGCTTACCCGATGATGCGAAAGTCACCCTCCGGGTTCAACTCTCCTCGAACCGCACCCGCCCGACGCCCGAACCGCGCTGCGTCTCGCGCCACGCGGTGCGTGCGGCGGTCAGCGCCACGCCGCCCCCGTATCCGCGGCGGGACAGCTGTCCGACGAGACGCCGGATCGCGGTGTCCTCGTCGTAGCGACGCAGACCCGCCACCTTGGACCGTGCATAGTCGAGCGCCCGCTCGGCGTCGTCATCGTCCAGGACGGACAGCGCCTCGTCCGCGATCTGGCGCGGAATGCCGCGCTGGCTGAGCGTGCGGGCGATCGCCACACGCCCCTGTCCCTTGCGCTCGGACCCCGAGGTCACCAGGAGTTCGGCCAGGGAGACGTCGTCGAGATACCCGCGCTGCTCGAACTGCTCGACGACGAGGTCGCGGTCCTCGGAGGAGAGGCCGTTCTCACGCAGCACGTCTCGCGCTTCCGCGCTGGACAGTTGCTTGGAGCGGAGCTTCCGGACCAGCAGCTCGCTCGCGTCGGCGATCGGATCGTCCGGCACGGCCGCGTCGTCCCCGCCGTGACGGCCGACGGCGCGCAGCCCGCGACGGGCGGGCGCGGGTGCCGCCGGAGCGGAGGCATTGCCCTCGGGCGCCAGCGCCGCGGCGGCGGGGTGTCGGGAACTCGGCCCACGGCGCTCGGCCTCAGACTCCGCAGCCCAGGTCGAGCGCCACTCGTCCCCTGCGGACGACGCGGCGGACGCCGGGTTCGACGGGCGCGTGCGCCCGCCGTCGGCGGGCGCACCGCGCCCTCCGAACAGCGGGATCACGGGGGCGAGGCGGTCGTCCTCGGACGATGCCCCGCCCCTTTCGTCACTCACGGCTCACTCCGGTCGCTGAGTGTCGTCGAGGCGCATGTCAGGCCGGACGCCGCTGTGCGAGCTCGTCGGCCGCCGTCGCAGACGGAGCCGCCGCACCGCCGATGCCGAGCTTCTGCTTGATCTGCGTCTCGATCGTCTCTGCGATGTCGGGGTTCTTGAGCAGGAAGTTGCGCGCGTTCTCCTTGCCCTGGCCGAGCTGGTCGCCGTCGTAGGTGTACCAGGCGCCGGACTTCTTCACGATGCCGTGGTCGACGCCGAAGTCGATGAGGCTGCCCTCGCGGGAGATGCCGACGCCGTAGAGGATGTCGAACTCGGCCTGCTTGAACGGCGGAGCCATCTTGTTCTTCACGACCTTGACCCTGGTGCGGTTTCCGACCGCCTCCGTGCCGTCCTTCAGCGTCTCGATCCGACGGATGTCGAGGCGGACCGACGCGTAGAACTTCAGCGCCTTACCACCGGCGGTGGTCTCCGGCGAGCCGAAGAACACACCGATCTTCTCGCGCAGCTGGTTGATGAAGATCATCGTGGTGTTGGTCTGGTTCAGACCACCCGTGAGCTTGCGCAGCGCCTGCGACATCAGTCGCGCCTGCAGGCCGACGTGCGAGTCGCCCATCTCGCCCTCGATCTCCGCACGCGGCACGAGAGCGGCCACGGAGTCGATCACGATGAGGTCGATGGCACCGGAGCGCACGAGCATGTCGGCGATCTCGAGCGCCTGCTCACCGGTGTCGGGCTGGGAGACGAGCAGCGCGTCGATGTCGACGCCGAGCTTCTTGGCGTACTCGGGGTCGAGGGCGTGCTCCGCGTCGACGAAGGCGGCGATGCCGCCGGCGCGCTGCGCATTGGCGATCGCGTGCAGGGTCAGCGTGGTCTTACCCGAGGACTCCGGACCGTAGATCTCGACGATGCGGCCGCGCGGCAGGCCTCCGACGCCGAGCGCGACGTCGAGCGCGATGGAACCGGTGGGGATGACAGCGACAGGAGCACGCTCATCGCTGCCCAGGCGCATGACCGAGCCCTTTCCGAACTGCTTGTCGATCTGGGCGAGTGCGGTCTCAAGGGACTTCTCGCGGTCTGCGGGAGAGGGCATGACGTGCTCCTTCGTGCTCGTGAACTGCCGCCTGTAGGCTGTCGCGGCTGCCCCGGCTGGGGCGAGCTCTCCGACAAGGCGTATGACCTCGTGGTCATATCGAACACGCTAGGCGGAGCCTCCGACATTCAGCCGGCGTTCCCGTAAGTCGTGCAGATCCCGATCACGAAATCATCTGTGCAGGACGATACGCGCATCTCGAACATGTCTTCGACGACACGCCGAGAAGACCGAGGAACGGATCGAACACCGCGCGCCCGGATCCGACCGCGTTCAGCGCCGCCGAGGCTCCAGCCGGCCCGCGCCGTACCGGTGCGACTCCGGGACGTCCATCTCGGAGCACAGCGCCAGCCAGACGTCCCGCGGAGGCACACCGGCCTCCATCGCCTGCGCGGCCGTGCGCCCGCCGACGGCGCTCAGAACGAGGTCCGCCACCAGGGAACCGCCACGCGATCCGAACTCCGCATCGACCGCACGGAGGAACTCGCTGCGCCGCATCCCGTCAGCGCAGCGACAGCTCGGACTCGACCGAGGCCACGAGCTCGTCGGGAACGACGTCAGGGATGACCTGCATGCCCTCGAGCACGGCGATCCGATCGCCGACCTCGCGCATGATGGTGGAGATGGGCACGTCGAGTGCTTCGGCGACCGACGCGAGGATCTCGCTGGACGCTTCCTTCTGCCCGCGCTCGACCTCGCTGAGGTACCCGAGTGCGACAGACGCTTTGCCGGCGACCTGGCGGAGTGTGCGGCCCTTCTGCAGACGGAAGTCCCGCAGCACGTCACCGATCTCCTGTCGTACGAGAATCATCGGGACCTCCTCTCCCCCATCCCCCGGCCCCAAGCGCCGGATCGGATGGTCAGTCTAACCCGACCTGTCGGGATCGACACTAGTATTTCGTCCTGTGCATTGAATGTGAGCACACTCGACTCAACTTCGTCGATGAGCACTCTATTCCCGGTCGTCCCGCCCGGGCGCGCCGGCATCGATCTCCCGGCCCGTCACCGTCTCGAAGAGCAGCGCGAGAGCCGCCCGAAGCGCGGCTGCGCGGATCGCGGAACGATCGCCGTCGAACAGGAACGCCCGGCTGATCGTGCGCTCGGCGACGCTCACTCCGACGTGCACCGTGCCGACAGGCTGCCCGCCCTGCGGGGTGGGACCGGCGACACCGGTCGTTGCGACGCCGACGTCGGCCGGGCGCCCGTCCACGGCCAGCGCCGAGCGGACTCCCGCGGCCATCTGCTGTGCGACTTCCGCATCGACGGGCCCGTGCGACGCGAGCCGGAGCGGATCCACGCCCAGCAGCGAGGACTTGATCGGCGTCGCGTAGGCGACCACGGCGCCGTTGAGCACGTCCGAAGCGCCGGGGATCTCCACGAGCGCCGCGGAGAGCGCCCCTCCGGTGAGCGACTCGGCGACGGCCAGCGTCATCCCGCGCTCGCGCAGCGCATCGAGCACGGCGGCCGCGGTGCGAGACGAGTCCGCGGACATCAGGACGCTGCGCCGCGATCCGCGCGGGAGCCTCGCACCTGCGCCACGATGTAGTCGATGCCGCTCAGGATCGTCAGGATGAGCGCGATCACCATCAGCACCGTGGTCGTGATCGACCACACCGGCATCCCGATCCAGACGTGCAGCGGCAGCAGCGCCCAGGACAGCGCCACGGCCTGCACGGTCGTCTTGATCTTGCCCATCCACGCCGCAGCGACGACGTGCTCCTTGACGATCATGAAGCGGTGCACCGTGATGCCCCACTCGCGCACGAGGATGACGAGCACCAGCCACCACCACACCTCGCCGAGGATCGCGAGGCCGATGAAGCCCGCTCCGGTGAGCAGTTTGTCGGCGATCGGATCCCAGAGCTTGCCGAAGTCGCTGACCAGGTCGTACTTGCGGGCGAGATAGCCGTCCACCCAGTCGGTGGAGATCGCCAGGATGAACAACCCCGCGGCGACCCAGCGCAGCGCGGGCTGCGCCATGCCGTTCGCACCCCCCATGAGCAGGAGCACGAAGAAGACGACGGCGAGAGGGATGCGGGCGATCGTGATCGCGTTCGGCAGCTGACGCGGAATGGCCATCAGTCGCGCCCCGTCAGGCCCCAGGCGTCCTCATCGGACTCCGCGTCGACCTCGGGGAGGCCGCGGTACTGCGCTTCGAGCGGATCCTCGCTGTAGCGGTCATCGGCCCCACCGTAGGACGGTGCGGGCACAGGGTCGGCGGGACGCGGCGGCACTGCGGCCGCCGGCATGGACGCGGGAGCCGCCGGTGCGGCAGGAGCGCTCGGGGCCGAGGCCGCGCGCGCAGAGGGCGGATCCTCGCCGCGCAGCTTGGCCAGCACTCCGGCCAGCTGCTCGGGCGTGACCAGCACGTCGCGCGCCTTGGACCCCTCGGACGGGCCGACGATCTCGCGGGACTCGAGCAGATCCATGAGCCGCCCGGCCTTGGCGAAGCCGACGCGCAGCTTGCGCTGCAGCATCGACGTGGAGCCGAACTGCGACGAGACGATGAGCTCGGCGGCGGCGAGGAGCAGCTCGAGGTCGTCGCCGATGTCCTCGTCGACCTCCTTCTTCTTGCCCTCGACCGCTTCTGCCACATCGGGCCGGTACTCCGGACGCGCCTGACCCGTGACGTGCTTGACGACCGCTTCGATCTCGCTCTCGTCGACCCACGCGCCCTGCAGGCGGAAGGGCTTGGAGGATCCCATCGGGGAGAACAGCGCGTCGCCCTGCCCGATCAGCTTGTCGGCGCCGGGGCTGTCCAGGATCACGCGGCTGTCGGTGACGCTGGTCACGGCGAAGGCGAGGCGTGACGGCACGTTGGCTTTGATGAGGCCGGTCACGACGTCGACGCTGGGTCGCTGGGTCGCGAGCACGAGGTGGATGCCGCTCGCGCGGGCGAGCTGCGTGATACGGACGATCGAGTCCTCCACATCGCGCGGAGCGACCATCATGAGGTCCGCGAGCTCGTCGACCACCACGAGCAGGTAGGGGTAGGGCTTGAGCACGCGCTCACTGCCGGCAGGCAGCACGACCTCGCCGGCGCGCACGGCACGGTTGAAGTCATCGATGTGGCGGAAGCCGAACGACGCGAGGTCGTCGTACCGCATGTCCATCTCCTTCACGACCCACTGCAGCGCCTCTGCGGCCTTCTTGGCGTTCGTGATGATGGGCGTGATGAGGTGCGGTACGCCGGCGTAGCTGGTGAGCTCCACGCGCTTCGGGTCGATCAGCACCATGCGCACGTCCGCGGGGCGGGCGCGCATGAGAAGGCTCGTGATCATCGAGTTCACGAAGCTCGACTTGCCGGATCCGGTCGATCCCGCCACCAGGAGGTGCGGCATCTTGGCGAGGTTGGCGAGGACGAAGTTGCCGCCGACATCCTTGCCGACGCCGATCGTCAGCGGATGCGTGCTCTTCTGCGCCGCAGCGGAGCGGAGCACATCGCCGAGCGCGACGGTCTCGCGGTCGGCGTTCGGGATCTCGATGCCGATCGCGCTCTTGCCCGGGATCGGCGAGAGGATCCGCACGTCGTTCGACGCGACCGCATAGGCGAAGTTGTTGCTCAGCTGCAGGATCTTCTCGACCTTGACGCCGTGACCGACCTCGACCTCGTACTGGGTCACTGTCGGGCCGCGCGAGAAGCCGGTCACCTTCGCATCGACGTTGAACTGGGTGAGAACGTTCGTGATCTGCTCGACCACGCGATCGTTCGCCTCGGAGCGGGCGACCGAGGGCGGCCCCGCCTTGAGCGCACCCGGCGACGGGAGGATGTACGGTGCGGCCGGCGCCTGCGGGCCGCGCTCGCCGGGCCCATCGGTGCCGAAGCCGTCAAATCCGGCCAGCTCGAGCTCGCCGGTATCGCCGTCGTCCAGCAGCGCGGTGCTCTGCTGCTCGGCGAGGGAGTCCGCGACGGCGCGCACGTCGGTGAGCACCTCGGTGGCGGCGTCGTAAGGATCCTCGTCCTTGATGACGGCCTGGTCGTACGCGGTCGCCTGCGCCACCGTGGGGGTGTCGTCCTGCGCCGTGAGCAGCTCGGTGAGGTCCTGCGAGCCGATCCCGTCGTCCGGATCCTCTTCGCGTCCTGTCTTGTTGCGCCGCCACCAGGGCAGCACATCCGGGTCGTCGACCTTGTCGGCCTCGTCGACCGTTGCGGCTTCCTCGGCGGGGGCCGCCTTCGGCGTGCGCTCCGCGTCGAACATCCACGCGTACAGGTCGCCCAGGCGCTGGCCGATGCGGTTCGGCGGCGTCTTGGTGAGGATCAGCACGCTGAGCGCCGCGAGCAGCGACAGCACGATGTAGGCCGGGACCGAGGTCAGGTAGCTGAGGGGCTGGCCCAGCAGCCAGCCGAAGAGGCCGCCGGCGGCGCTGAGCGCCACCATCCCCTGCTTCGGCTGCGGCATCCCGCCTGCGACGTGGCAGAAGCCCGCGAGGGTGACCACGAACAGCCCGAATCCGATCCCGATCCGTCCGTTGTCGTGCACGGAGGAGGGGTGACGGAACAACCACCCGGCCAGGAGCAGCAGCAGCACCGGCATGATGAACGCGGCGCGGCCGATCAGCGCGCCCACGGAGTAGGCGCTGATGTTCGTCGCGACCGTGTTGCCGATGAAGAACCACTCGTTCACGGCACCCGCGACGGCGAGCAGCACGAGGAGGAACGGGAAGCCGTCGCGGCGCTGATCCTTCTCCAGCGTCTCCAGGCCGAAGGCGCGGAAGAGCCCGCCCACGCCGTGCGCGAGGCCCGTCCAGGCGCGCGCGATCACCGGCGGCTTGTCGGGCTCGTCGACGTACTTCCTCGGGGCGGGCGCGGCTTTGGTCGAACTGCGCGGCTTCGCCCCGGACGTGGAGCGACTGCGCGTCGAGGGTTTCTCGGCCGCGCTCTTGGTCGCATTCGAACTCCTGGGCATGCCCCCACGCTACGGCCGGACGCCGACAAAGGCCCGCAATGACGCGGCTTTCCGCGGAATTGCGGCCTCAGCGGGACTCAGGAGACCGGTCGCTCATGCCTCGATGACGAGCGGGACGATCATCGGGCGGCGACGCAGCTTCTGGTTCACCCATCGGCCGATCGTGCGACGGACGATCTGCGAAAGCGCGTGGCTGTCGCGCACCCCGTTTCCGGCCGCCTCCTTGAGCGCCGCGACGATCTTCGGCGCCACGTCGTCGAAGACGGAGTCGTCCTCCGCGACGCCGCGGGCGTGGATCTCCGGGCCGGAGATGATGCGACCGGTCGTGGAGTCGACCACGACGATGATGGACACGAAGCCCTCCTCGCCGAGGATGCGTCGGTCCTTCAGGTCCGCATCGGTGATCTCGCCGACCGTGGAGCCGTCGACGTACACGAAGCCGATGTCGAGCTGCCCCGCGACGCGGGCGACGCCGTCCTTGAGGTCGATCACGGTGCCGTTGGAGCCGAGGATCGTGCGCTCCTCGGGAATTCCGGTGTCCTGGGCGAGCTTGGCGTTCGCCATGAGGTGACGGTACTCGCCGTGCACGGGGAGGACGTTCTTCGGCTTCAGGATGTTGTAGCAGTACAGCAGCTCTCCGGCCGCGGCGTGGCCCGAGACGTGCACCCGCGCGTTCGCCTTGTGCACGACGTTCGCGCCGAGCTTCGTCAGCCCGTCGATCACGCGGTACACGGCGTTCTCGTTGCCGGGGATGAGGCTCGACGCCAGGATCACTGTGTCGCCAGGGCCCGGCTCGATCGCGTGGTCGAGGTTGGCCATGCGGCTGAGGACGGCCATCGGCTCGCCCTGGGATCCGGTCGACATGTAGACGATCTGGTCCTCAGGGAGGTCGCGCGC
The DNA here is from genome assembly GCF_000956505.1 of Microbacterium azadirachtae. Lineage (GTDB taxonomy): Bacteria > Actinomycetota > Actinomycetes > Actinomycetales > Microbacteriaceae > Microbacterium > Microbacterium azadirachtae_A. The sequence continues at coordinate 137,000 of NZ_JYIX01000040.1, forward strand.
CTTCTTGTAGTCGATGAGCACGCCGTCCGGCACCTTGAGGTAGCCGAGCTGCTCCGCGATCGTCATGTTGCGGACCATGCTGCGTCCGAGGAACGCCACCCGGCGGCCGTGCGCGTGCGCGGCGTCGATGACCTGCTGCACGCGGTGCACGTGGCTGGAGAAGCTCGCGACGATGACACGACGCGGCGCCTTGCCGATGACCTGATCGAGCACAGGGCCGATCGAGCGCTCGGTCGGCGTGAACCCGGGCACGTCGGCGTTGGTCGAGTCGACGAGGAACAGGTCGACGCCCTCCTCGCCGAGGCGCGAGAACGCGCGGAGGTCCGTGATGCGACCGTCCAGAGGCAGCTGGTCCATCTTGAAGTCGCCGGTCGCGAGCACCAGGCCCGCGGGGGTGCGGATCGCGACGGCCAGTGCGTCGGGGATGGAGTGGTTGACCGCGACGAACTCGAGGTCGAACGGCCCGACCTTCTCCTGCTGACCCTCCTTCACCGTGAGGGTGAAGGGCTTGATCCGGTGCTCCTTGAGCTTGGCCTCGACGAGCGCGAGGGTGAGCCCGGATCCGATCAGCGGGATGTCTCCCTTGAGCCGCAGCAGGTAGGGCACGGCGCCGATGTGATCTTCGTGGCCGTGCGTGAGCACGACGCCGACGATGTCGTCGAGGCGGTCCTTGATGGGCTCGAAGTCGGGCAGGATCAGGTCGACGCCGGGCTGGTGCTCCTCCGGGAAGAGCACGCCGCAGTCGACGACCAGGAGCTTGCCGTCGTACTCGAAGACGGTCATGTTGCGGCCGACCTCCCCGAGCCCGCCCAAGGGCGTGACGCGGAGGGTGCCGGGCGCGAGCGCTTCGGGATCGGCGAGGGGAATGTTCATGTGGTGCCTCCTAGGCGGGACGCGCTGCGCGTCCGAGGTTCTTGTCTCCCCTGCCGACCGGGACCGCATCCGTCTGCGCGTTCCGCGCGGATCCGTCCTGTTCGGGTGCGATGCCCATCGGCCGCGCCCTCATCGGGTCGTGCCGTGCACCTTGGGGAGCGCGCCGCCGGCGGCGGCATTGCGGTCGGGGCGGAAGTCGGAGAAGTCCGCGCCCGGGATGTCCTTGACGAGCGCGAGCTCGTCCTCGATGAGGGCGGCCTCCCACTCCTCCGGCCCCACCAGGGGCAGGCGGACGCGGGGGCTGGTGATGCGGCCGAGGCCGTGCAGGATGTACTTCGCCGACACCGTGCCAGGCACGTGCGTCATCGCGGCGCGGACGAGCGGCTCGAGGCGTTTGTGCTCGGCGGTGGCGGCGGCAAGGTCACCGCGGTTCACCGCGTCGACGATCGCGCGGTACGGCGCCGAGGTGATGTTCGCCGTGACGCCGATGAGCCCGGTCGCCCCGATCGAGAGGTGCGGGAGCACGTTCGAGTCGTCGCCGGAGAAGTACATCAGGTCGGTCTGGTTGAGCACCCGGCTGACCTCGGAGAAGTCGCCCTTGGCGTCCTTCACCGCGAGGATGTTCGGGTGCTTGGCGAGACGCAGGATCGTCTCGTACTTGATCGGCACGCCGGTGCGACCGGGGATGTCGTAGAGGATCACCGGCAGATCGGTGGCGTCGGCGACGAGGCGGAAGTGCGTGAGGATGCCCGCCTGGGTGGGCTTGTTGTAGTACGGCGTGACGATCATGATGCCGTCGGCGCCGGCCTTCTCGCTGGCCTTGTACAACTCGATCGCGTGCGCGGTCTCGTTGGATCCGCCGCCCGTGATGATCTTCGCGCGACCCGCGGCGACGTCCTTGCCGACCTCGACGAGGCGCAGCTTCTCGGCGTCGGTGAGGGTCGAGGTCTCCCCCGTCGTCCCTGTGACGACGATGCCGTCGGCACCGTCCGAGATGACACGGTCGATGTGCTTCTCGACGGAAGGCCAGTCGACCTCGCCGTCGGCCGTCATCGGGGTGATGAGGGCGACGAGCACCTGTCCGAAGGGATTGCCCGTGTGCGTCATGGGTCCAGCGTAATGGACCCGGCGATGCTCACGCTGTCGGCGTGACGCGGATGACGTCGCCGCGGGCCAGATCCGCACTGGGCTTCAGGAGCAGACCGGCGGCGATGCCCACCGGCGCCTCACTGGCCTTCTTGCGGAACATCTCGATGCCGGTGATCGTGCTGACACCGGTCTGGGTGGCTCCGCGGAGCACCACCACGCGGTCACCGACGCGCATCGTGCCCGTCGTGGTCCTGCCCGTCGCAACCTGGCCGCGCCCGGTGATCGTGAAGACGTCCTCCACGACGAACTCGGAGGTCCCGATGCCGGTCGAGACCGTGCTCGCGGCCGAGGCGATGCCCGTGCTCGGAGCGATCCCGGCGGCGGCCAGCCGCTCGGCCTCCTGCGCGTTGTACTGCCGGAGCAGCTCGTTCGCGTCCTGCGGATCCTTCTTCTTCCCGAACCAGCCCATGCGTTCGAGCCTAGAGGGGGCGGCCGGTTAGGCTCGCGCACATGGCCTGGCAGACGCGGGACTCGCGCATCGTCTACGACAACCGCTGGATCTCGGTGCGGGAGGATCAGGTCTCCGGACCGGCCGGCGACGGGATCTACGGCGTGGTGACCCTGAAGAACCCCGCGGTGTTCGTGGTGGCTCTGGACGAGCAGGACCGCGTGTGCCTCGTCACGATCGACCGCTACACGACCGGACGCTCGGTCGAGGTGCCCGCCGGAGGCTCGGACGGGGAGGATCCGCTCCTCGCCGCGCGTCGCGAGCTCCGCGAGGAGACAGGGCTCGAGGCGGACGAGTGGACGCCGATCGGCACGATGAACGCCCTCAACGGCGTGACCGTGGCGCCGGAGCACGTCTTCCTCGCCCGAGGCCTGCGCGAGGCCGCAGACAGTGCGCACACGCAAGCCGAGGAGGGCATCGACGAGATGGCGTGGGTGCCTTTCGCCGAGGCGCTCGCGATGATCGCCGACGGGCGGATCCGCGACGGAGAGACGATCGCCGCTCTCGCCTACGCCGGCATCCGGCTGGGCCGGTTCGCCTGAACCGCGTACTGCCTCCCCCGCCGCGCGCCCTACATGCGGCCGCGGCGGGCGATGCGCGTGGTGAGCGCGCGCGGCACCAGGCGCGAACCGGCGACGACCGCCTTGTAGCGCAGCGACGGGATCACGACCGACCTGCCCCGGGCGGCGGCGCGCAGGCCCTGGCGCACGACGAAGGGCGCGTCCAGCCACAGGAACCGCGGCACGCCCTCCTGGCCCGCTCCGAGCCCCATCCGCGAATGGAAGGTGGTGTGCACGAATCCGGGGCAGAGCGCGGTGACCGTGACGCCGTCGACGGCGTACTCGCCGTTCGCCCAGCGGCTGAAGCCGATGAGCCACGCCTTGCAGGCGGAGTACGTGGACCGCGAGATGAAGCCGGCCACCGAGGCGACGTTGATGATCCGTCCTCCGCGTCCGCGCATGGCCCCGAGCGCGGCGTGCATGAGCCGCATCGGCGCCTCGACGTGCACGCGCAGGTGGCGCACCTCGTCCGCGATCTCGTTGTCGGCGAAGTGCAACGGCAGCCCGAACCCGGCATTGTTCACGAGCAGGTCGATCGGGTGCCCGGCATCGGCGATCCGCTGCGCCACGCGGTCGACGTGCTGCTCCTCGGCGAGGTCGGCGACGAGCACCTCCACCGCGACGCCGTGACTCGCGCGGAGCTCCGCGGCGAGCGCCTGCAGCGCGTCCTCCGAACGGGCGACCAGCACGAGGTCCGCCCCGCGGTCGGCGAGCTGACGGGCGAACTCGGCGCCGAGGCCTGCACTGGCGCCGGTGATGAGAGCGGTGGGCATACGGATCCTCCTGTCGGGAGCGGGCGATGCGGTCAGCGCTGGTAGCCGAGGAAGCGGAAGCGGATCCCGGTCCTGCTGGTCTGCCATTCCCCCTGCGAGACGAGCCGGAAGCCCTCGCGCGACGGGGCGAAGGCGTCGCCCGGAACGTCCAGGTCGAGCTCGGTCACCTCCAGGCGCTCAGCGTCGCCGATCACCTCGCGGAAGATCTCTCCCCCGCCGATCACCCATGCCTCGTCGAGGCCTTCGAGCGCATCGGTGATCGATCCCGCGGTCCGCGTGCCTTCGGCGGACCAGCCGGGCTGTCGCGTGATGACGATGTTGTCGCGCCCTGGTAGCGGCCTGAACCGCTCGGGGAGCGATTCCCAGGTGCGTCGCCCCATGAGCACGGGCGCACCCAGGGTGACCTCTTTGAAGTGCGCGAGGTCCTCCGGCACGTGCCAGGGCATCGTTCCGCCGGCGCCGATCACGCCGCCGTGCGCCTCGGCCCACACCAGCCCGATCCGCGTCATACGGCGACCGCCGCCCGGATGGCCGGGTGGTGCTGGTAGTCCTCGACCGCGAAGTCCTCGTAGGCGTAGTCGAAGATCGACTCCGGCTTCCGCGTGATCCGCAGGGTCGGGTACGGGTACGGCTCGCGCGTGAGCTGCTCCCGCACCTGCTCGAGGTGGTTGTCGTAGATGTGGCAGTCGCCGCCCGTCCACACGAAGTCGCCGGGCTCGAGGCCGGTCTGCTGCGCCACCATCAGGGTGAGCAGCGCGTAGGACGCGATGTTGAACGGCACGCCGAGGAACAGGTCGGCGCTGCGCTGGTAGAGCTGGCACGACAGCTTGCCGTCGGCCACATAGAACTGGAAGAGCGCGTGGCAGGGGGCGAGCGCCATGTTCGGGATGTCGGCCGGGTTCCATGCGGACACGATGATGCGGCGCGAATCCGGCGAGTTGCGGATCTGGTCGATCACCTGCTGCAGCTGGTCGATGTGGCCGCCGTCGGGCGTGGGCCAGGAGCGCCACTGCACTCCGTAGACCGGGCCGAGGTCGCCGTCGGCATCCGCCCACTCGTCCCAGATGGTGACGCCGTTCTCCTGCAGCCACCGCACGTTGGAGTCGCCGCGCAGGAACCAGAGCAGCTCGTACGCGATGGACTTGAAGTGCACGCGCTTGGTCGTGATGAGCGGGAAGCCCTGAGACAGGTCGAAGCGGATCTGCCGGCCGAACACGCTGGTCGTCCCCGTGCCGGTGCGATCGTCCTTGTGCGTGCCGCTCGCCAGCACGTCGCGGAGCAGGTCTTCGTACGGCGTGGGGATCGCGGCGCTCATGCGTTTCAGCGTACCGGGGGCGACCGACGCGCGGGCCCTTCGACAGACTCAGGGACCGATACGCACCGGGATCGCGCCCTGACTCGAACCGTCATATCCGCCCGCTCCCCCGCGGGCGGACGTAGCCTCGGACCATGTCCCTGCCGATCGCCGTCACCGTGGTCGCCGCGCTCCTCGCCGCGACCGTGCTCGTGGGCGTGCTGCTGCGGCGCAGGGACGGCCGCGCGGTGACCGTGCACGGCGACCGGCACGTGGATCCCGCCGACCTCATGCGACCGCTGGGAGCGCACGCGACCCTGGTGCAGTTCAGCACCGAGTTCTGCGCGCGCTGCCCGCAGGTGCGGCGCATGCTCGGATCCGTCGCCGCCGAGCGCACGGGTGTCGTGCACGCCGAGGTCGACCTCACCTCCCGCGCCGACCTCGCCGCGAGGTACAAGGTGCTCTCCACGCCGACGACGCTGATCGTCGATCCCGAGGGCCGGATCCGCTCCCGCTTCACCGGCGTCCCCACCAGGGCCGCCGTGCTCTCGGCGCTCGATGTCGCCGACCACATCCAGGAGGCCACCGCATGACCGCTCCCGCCGGCATCGATCCCCGCGGCCCGCGTTTCGCGGCGTGGATCACCTCCGCCCTGCTCCTCGTGGCCACCGTGCTCGGGCTGGTGGCCGGGTCGTCGCCGACCTCGATCTCCTTCGGCTGGTTCGCGTATCAGCCGCTCGCGGACGCCACCTACATATCCGGCGACTTCGCCTTCATCGCCGGACGCCCGTTCTGGCTCCAGATCCTGCTGCTCCGTGCCGCTCAGCCCGCGTTCATCCTCACGTTCGTGATCGCGCTGCTCTTCCTCTGGGGCGTGCTCTCGCCGCGCACCCAGCCGTGGAGCCTGCTGTTCCGCACCCTCGTGCGCCCGCGGCTCGCGCCGCCCCGCGAGCTGGAGGACCCGCGTCCGCCGCGCTTCGCCCAGGGCGTCGGGCTGCTCGTCGTGACCGTCGGACTCGTCCTGCATCTGCTCGGCGTGCCGTGGGCGCTGCCGATCGCGACCGCGATGGCGTTCGTCGCCGCCTTCCTGAACGCCGCGTTCGGGCTGTGCCTGGGCTGCCAGCTGTATCTGCTGCTGCAACGTGCCGGGATCCTGGGACGGGCCCCGCGACTTCCCTGAGAAGTACGGATCCGTCCCAGTCCGGTCGCTAGGCTGGCACCCTCACCCATCCCGATCGGAGGACCCCCATGTCCGTCACGAGCGAAGCCGCTGCCACCTGGACCGGAAGTCTCATCGAGGGCGAGGGATCCGTCTCCCTCTCCTCCTCCCGCCTGGGCACGTTCCCCCTGAACTGGAAGGCGCGGTCGGAGGGGTCCGACACCACGACCACGCCCGAGGAGCTCATCGCCGCTGCGCACTCGTCGTGCTTCAGCATGGCGCTCTCGCACGCGCTGGCCGGCAACGGCACCCCCGCGGAGCGCGTCGACACGACCGCGTCGGTCACGTTCAAGCCGGGCGTCGGCATCACCGGCAGCCACCTCAACGTGAACGCCTCGGTTCCGGGCCTCGACGCCGAGACCTTCCAACGCCTCGCGCAGGAGGCCAAGGTCGGCTGCCCGGTCTCCGCCGCGCTCTCCGGCATCGAGATCACGCTCGAGGCGACTCTGGCCTGACGCTCATCGTCTCGCCGAACGGCCGTGTCCCCCGGGGATGCGGCCGTTCGCATATCCGGCCGCGCCCGGGGGCGCACCAGGGCTACTTGGCCAGGCGGATCGCGGCACGGATCGCCGCCCGCGCATCCTTGCGGTGCCCCGCCGCGTCGTGCACCACGCCCAGGCGGTACTGCGCGCGCCAGTCCTCAGGTTCCGCGGCCGCGGCCGATCCGTACTCGGTCACAAGCCGAGCGGCGTCCTCGGGCAGCAGCCGACCGTTCGCACGCAGGTTCTCCGGCGCCTCGGGCATCCCGCCCTCGTCGTTCAGAGTGCGGCCGAGGCGATCCGCGGCGAAGCCGAACTGCAGCTCGCGCACGAGCGCCCAGGCGCCGATCAGCGGCATCACGAGCAGAGCGATGCCCATCGTGATCCCGAGCGCCTGTCCCGAGCCGAGCAGCACCACCGCTCGCCAGCCGACGAGCGCGATGTACAGCACGAGAAGCGCGGCCATGACGACGACGCCGATGCGGGAACCCATCCCTCCATCCTAGATCGGCGCACTCGGCAGGACCCGCGACGGCAGGCGTCCGTCGCCGTCCCGGAAAGCGTGCGACAGCGGGACGACAGTGCTCCGACAGCGGGGCGGCGGATGCTCTGAGCATGACGAATCCCACCACCGACTGGGCCCTCGAGGCCGACGGACTCGTGAAGGTGTTCGGTGAGAACCGCGCGGTCGACGGCGTCGACCTGCGCGTGCGCACCGGCACCGTCTACGGCGTCCTCGGCCCGAACGGCGCCGGTAAGACCACCACCATCAACATGCTCGCGACCCTCATGCGCCCCGACGGCGGATCCGGTCGCGTCTTCGGCCATGACGTCGTGCGCGAGGCGCACGTCGTGCGCCAGCTCATCGGCGTCACGGGGCAGTTCGCCTCGGTCGATGAGACCCTGTCCGCCACCGAGAACCTCATGATCTTCGCCCGGCTGCTGGGCCTCGGCCGCAGCGAAGCGAAGGCGAAGTCCGCCGATCTCCTGGAGCGCTTCGGCCTCACCGAGGCCGCGCGTCGTCCGCTGAAGCAGTTCTCCGGCGGCATGCGTCGACGGCTCGACCTGGCCGCGTCCCTGCTCGCGCAGCCCCCGCTGATCTTCCTCGACGAGCCCACCACCGGACTGGATCCGCGCACCCGCGGCCAGATGTGGGACACGATCCGCGAGCTCGTGCACACAGGCTCCACCGTGCTCCTCACGACGCAGTACCTCGATGAGGCCGATCAGCTGGCCGACCGCATCGCCGTGATCGACCACGGCAGGGTCGTGGCGGAGGGCACCCCGGACGACCTCAAGGCGTCCGTCGGCACCTCGTCGCTGCAGCTGCGGGTGCGCGACGCCGCCGACACGGCCGACGCGTTGCTCGCGATCGAGCAGACGCTCGGCGTCCGCGGCGTCCTCTCTCCCGAGGCATCCCGGATCACGGCTCCCCTCGCGGATCCGGATCGGGTCGCCGAGCTGCTGATCACGCTCCGAGAGGCCGGCATCGGCCTCTCGGAGGTGAGCGTGCAGAAGCCCACGCTCGACGAGGTGTTCCTCACCCTCACCGGCCACCCGGCCGACGAGGAATCCTCAGACGACTCCACCACCGCACAGATCCAGGAGGTCAGCGCATGACCACCCTCGCCCCCACCGCCGGGCGCATCGTCCCGGCCGCCGAGCGCCGGCTGAGCCCGCGCGCGAGCCTGTCCCTGACGCTGCGCAACACCCTCACGATGGCGGCGCGCGGTCTCATCAAGATCCGGCGCACGCCGGAGCAGCTCGTCGACGTGACGGTGCAGCCGATCCTGTTCACCCTGATGTTCACCTACATCTTCGGCGGCGCGATCTCCGGAAACGTCACGAACTACCTGCCCGTCATCATCCCCGGCATCCTCGTGCAGACGGTCATCACCACCTCGGTCGTGACCGGCGTGCAGCTGCGCGAGGACATGGACAAGGGCGTGTTCGACCGGTTCCGCTCGCTGCCGATCGCGCGCATCGCCCCGCTGTCCGGCGCGCTCCTCGCAGACACGATCCGCTACGGCATCGCGACCGTGCTCACCTTCGCGATGGGCTTCGTGATGGGCTTCCGCCCTGCGGGCGGGCTCGGCGCCGTGATCGGCGCGGGCCTCCTCGTGATCGTGTGCTCCTGGGCGATCAGCTGGATCTTCGCCTTCGCCGGCGTGATCGCGCGGACCGCGTCGAGCGTGCAGGGGATCTCGATGATGATCCTCTTCCCGCTCACCTTCCTGTCCAACGCATTCGTCCCGGTGAACACGATGCCGGGCTGGCTGCAGTGGTTCGTGAACGTGAATCCGGTCTCGCATCTGGTGACGGCCGTGCGCGACCTCGCCAACCTCGGCACCTTCGGCGTCGACGCCTGGGTCTCGTTGCTCGGCGCCGCCGTGATCGTGGCGGTCTTCGCCCCGCTCACCGTGCGCGCGTACATGCGCAAGGCCTGAACCGTCCGGCAAGGGGCGTCCTCGATGAGGGCGCCCCTTCGTCGTGCCCGGCGCGACCTGCGCTCAGCGAGAGCCCAGCACGGCGAGGCCTCGCGCCACGCGGTCCGCAGGATCCAGAGCGGCCGCATCCCTCCTCGCCACGGCGACGGCCTCGGATCCGGCGAACCGCTCCGCATCCGCGAAGTGCGTCACGAGGTCGAGGCTGGGCATGTTCTGCCGCCCGCCGAGCACCTCGGCGAGCGCGATGGCCTCCGTGCCCCGCGCGACCAGCTCCGGCCGCCGCAGAGCCCAGGCGGACCAGCCGATCAGCGCCGTGCCGAGGACGGGCCTGTCCACGCCCTCTCGCCTTTGCCGGCATGCGGCGATCGTGCGCGTGCGCAGACGCCGCTCCCAGACGGCGAGCTCCGCCTCCGGCACCGCGAGCTCCCGCGCGGCCGCGGAGACGTAGCCGGACAGCGCCATCAGATACCAGGGCGAGCGGCGGTGCACGGGATCGGCGAACGCTGCCATCGCGCGTCCGAACGCCTCGGTCGCCCCCGCCACGTGCCCGTCCAGGAGGTCCGCCTCCGCGAGGCCGTACAGCCCGATCGACCCGAGTTCGACGCCATCCTGGCTGAGGCCGCCCTCCTCGGTGAGCCGGGTGAACAGAGCCCGCGCCTCGCGGCTGCGGCCCAGGCAGAGCAGCGCGCCGCCGCGCACCCATTCCTGGTGGTTCATCTGATCCTGCGCGTCGAACTCCTCGAACACGACGGTCGCACGCTGGATCCAGATCATCGCCTCGGTCGGACGCGCCGACTGCGCAGCCAGCTGCGCCGCGAGATCGGCGGCCATGCCCTCGGCCCAGCGCTCGTCGAGGCTGCGCGCCCGGTGCCAGGCGCTGCGGGCGGCCTCCATCGCGACCTCGGCCTCGCCGTCGTTCTCCGCCCGGTGCGAGCGCAGCACATCCGCCGTCAGCTGTGCCCGCGGATCCGTTCCGTGTTCGAGCTCCGACACCGCCCCCATCGGCCCTCCCCGGCCGACCGCGAGCAGGGAGTCCGCCAGCAATTGCCAGGACGGCGCGAGCGCGTCACCGGCGGCGCGCACGGCGCGGGTGACGAAGGCGAGTCCACGCGCGGCGAGAGGATCCCCGCTGATCATGCAGCCGAGCGAAGCCATCACGACCGCCATGACCTGCAGATCGGGCTCGATGTCGTCGGCCGGCAGGGCATCCACGATCTCGATCATCGGTCCGGCATAGCCGATGAACTCGGTGAAGGATCCGCGGATGAACCACGACTGCCCGAGGACGGTGAACAGGCGCACCGCATCGGCGCCGCGGCGCGCGGCCACGAGGTGCCGCAGCACGTGCACGAGGTTGTCGTGCTCGCGCGTGATCTCGAGGTGCGCCCGTGCGGTCAGCCCCGAGGGGAATGCCCTGGCTCTCGCGCCGTGCTCGGCGACGAAGGCGAGCGCCCAGGTGACCACGGCCTCCCAGGCGTCGTCCTCCGCACCGGTCTCGGCGAGGCGGTCGTGCCCGAACTCGCGCACGGTCTCGAGCATGCGGAAGCGCACGGCGCCGTCGGCGACCTCGATGACGTTCAGCAGCGACTGTGAGACGAGGCCCTCCAGGACGTCATCCGAGGCCACCGACAGCACGGCGTCGGCGGTCTCCGCAGAGAAGCCGCCAGGGAGCACGGACAGCTGCGCGAGCGCCTGCCGCGCGTCGGGAGAGAGCAGGTCCCAGCTCCACTCGATCACCGCCTCGAGCGTGCGATGACGCTCGGGGGCAGCGCGGTCTCCGGAGGTGAGCAGCGCGAAGCGGTTCTCCAGGCGCTTCTCGATCTGCTCCGGCGTCATCGTGCGCACGCGCGCGGCCGCGAGCTCGATCGCGAGCGGGAGCCCGTCCAGGCGCGCGCACAATCGCGCGACGACCTCGAGATCGAGCGTCGCGCCGGGGCGCGCGCCGTGCGCGCGCTCCGTGAAGAGACGAACGGCGGGAGCCGCGTCCGTCGCCTCGATCTCGAGCGGCTCCAGCGGCAGCACGCGTTCCGCGGAGATCGCGAGCGGCGTGCGGCTCGTGGTCAGGATCCGCAGGGAGGGCACTGCGGCCAGCAGATCCGCGGTCCATCGTGCGACGCCGTCGATGACCTGCTCGCAGTTGTCCAGCACCAGCAGCGTCGTCCGGTCGCCGAGGGCAGCCACGATGCGCGCGCCGAGGTCGGGGCGCGGTCGCTGCTCGGAGAGCCTGCCGCCGGGGACGTTCTCGCTGATCCCCAGGGCGGCGGCGATCGCCAGCGGCACGCCCGTGTCGGCGCGCACGCCCGCGAGCGGGACGACGACCACCGCAGGGGCCATTGACTCGGCCGCCAGCGCCTGCGCGAGCCGCGTCTTGCCCAGACCGCCGGCGCCCATGATGGTCACCAGCCGCGCCGAACGCAGCAGAGCACGCGCGCTCGTGAGCGCGTCGTCGCGGCCGATGAGCTCGTTCGGGGCGGCCTGCACGCCGATCCGGACCCGCGGACCGTCATCCTGTCCGCGCAGCAGCTGCGCGTTGAGCTCCACGAGCGCGGGGCTGGGCGAGCTGCCCAGGGCATCGGCGAGCGTGCCGCGCAGCCGGGCGAAGACGCCGAGACCCTCGGGCGCTCGGCCGTCCTCGGCGAGGGCCGTCATCAGCGCGGCGTGCGCTGTTTCGTCGAGCGGGTGCGTTGCCGCGAGCTCCTCGAGGATCCCGATGCCCTCGGCCGCCTGCCCTGACGCGACGAGCGCCGCGGCGAGGCAGCCGCGGAGAGCGGCGCGCAGCTCCTGCGCCTTGGTCGCGAGGTCTTCCGCGATCGGAGCCCCGGCCAGGTCGACACCGGGTTCGCCCCGCCAGAGCGCGATCGCCGCGCGCAGCAGCCGGATACGGTCCGGATCCCCGTCGTCGAGCTTCTCCGCCTCGGCGCGCAGCCGGCGTGCGCTGTGCAGATCGGTGTCGTCGGTGCCGAGCGCATAGCCGCCCGGCGCGCTCGCGATCGCGTCGGATCCGGCCAGTGCCCTGGCCCGCGACACGAGCGTCTGCAGCGCGGCCTTCGGGTTCTGCGGCTGATCCTCGCCCCAGACCTCGTCGGCGAGCGCCGGCACCGAGCGCGTCGTGCCGGTGCCGGCGAGGACGAGCGCGGCCAGCAGCGCGCGCATGGGCGTGCCGCCGGCGTCGCGATCCGCGATCCGCACCGGGCCGAGCACGCCGATGCGCGCAGTCATGCGCGCGGCCGGATCCCCAGGTCGATCACGTTCTCCAGGCCGACGACCACACCGCGCAGGTCCCGCGCGTACGGCAGGGCGAGGCGGATCCCGGGGGCGTACGCCGCAGCCGACTGCACGGTGTCGTGCACGATCGACAGCGATTCCCCGGGACCGGAGAGGATGACCTCCTGCTTCGCGATCACGCCGGGGCGCCGGAGCGAATGCACCGGCACGCTCGCCACCTGCTGTCCGCGGGCGCGCTGGTCGACGTGCGGTGCGTCCACAGGCCCCTGCTCGGCGCGCGCGGCGGCGATGAGCTCGGCCGTGCGCACGGCCGTGCCGCTGGGCGAATCGATCTTGGTGTGCTGGTGCGCCTCGATGATCTCCACGGATCCGAAGAACGGTGCCGCAAGGGCGGCGAAGGCCGTGCCGAGCACGGATCCCAGCGAGAAGTTCGGCACGAACAGGGCGCCCGTGCCGGCGGTCTCGATAGCCGGGCGGACCTGCGCGATGCGGTCGGCGGACCATCCGGACGTGGCGACGAGGAGGTTGATACCCCGGTCGGTCGCGGCACGCACGATCTCGACGCTGGACGCAGGAGTGGTCGCGTCGACGACGAGGTCTGCGCCGTCGAGCTCGTCCATGGTGCTGGCGGATCCGAGCACCGCCCCGATCTCGAATCCGTCGAGACGGGCGATCACGTCCGCAATGATGGTGCCGAGCTTGCCGGAGGCGCCCACCAGGGCCACGCGCGTCGTCATGCCCTCAGTCTATTCAGCGCCTCCGACGCGGTCGCCGCCGGTCGCCGCGGCTCTCGATGCGCCACGTCGTCGAGGCTCGCGACGCGTCCGAGCCGCAGCCTTGCAGCATGGATTACCGTCGGATCATGCCCACGTTCCGCATCGCGTCCCCCGAAGATGCCGACGCCCACGCCGTGCTCGTCGACTACTTCACGCTGCGCGCGGCGGAGTTCCCCGGGGGCGGCTACTCCCCCACCTATCCGACCGCCGCGGCGTTCCAGGCCCCGGACGGCGTCTTCCTCCTGCTCGAGGACGAAGGCGCGATCGTCGGCTGCGGCGGGATCCGCCGTGTCGGGATGCCCGATGGCGAGACGGACGTGTTCGAGATCAAGCACGTCTTCCTGCGCCCGGAGACCCGCGGCCGAGGCTGGGGCCGCCTGCTGCTGGACGAACTCGAGCGTCGCGCTCGCGGCTTCGGGGCCGGCGCCCTCGTGCTGGACACCCACCACACGCTCGAAGCGGCAGGGCACCTGTACCGCAACAGCGGCTTCGCCGAGATCCCGCGCTACAACGACAATCCGAACGCGAGCCGCTGGTACCGCAAGGAGCTGCACCAGGTCAACGCGACCGTGACGATGCGCTCGCCCCAGGAGGGCGGTCGCAGAGCCCCCGCGTTCCTGGACGGACGATTCCGCCCACACGTGCGGGTGTCTGGCGACGATGAGTATCTGGGCGTGATCTTTCTCGGTGCTACGGAAGGCAAGCTTCACCCTGGCGAACCGGCCCCCATCATCCTGCAATTGATCTATGACGTAGACAACTACAGCAAACTCGAGCCCGGTACTGAGTTCGACGTGCTTGAAGGACTGAGGATCGTCGGAAGAGGAGTGGTCACTTGACGCGTCAAGCGCATTACGCCAATCCGAACGCAACCCGGTGGTACCGCAAGGACCTGGGGACCCGCGCATGAGGCTGTGGTCGGTTCATCCGCAGCACTACGACCGGCAGGCGCTGACGGCGTGCTGGCGCGAAGGGCTGCTCGCACAGGCCATCATCGCCGATCCGACGCGCCGGGGCTATGCGCACCATCCGCAGCTCCAGCGCTTCCGCGAGACGCGCGACCCCCTCGCCGCGATCGGCGACTATCTTGCTGCCGTCGTCGACGAGGCGGACGCCCGTGGCTACCGCTTCGCGAGGGAGAAGATTCTCAAGACCGGTCCGGTCGAACGCATCCCGGTGCCCCGGGGCCAGCTCGAATACGAGTGGGGGCACCTGCTCCGCAAGCTGGAGGTGCGCACTCCGGACCTCTGGGAGCGCTGGCGCACTCTCCCCCTCCCGGCGCCGCATCCTCTGTTCACCGTCGTGGATGGCCCGATCGCCGACTGGGAACGAGTCGGCTGAGCGGCCCCACGATCACAGAAGGCCCTGGCTCGGCTCCTGTTGTTGCAACCGATGCTGCTTGTCGTCCTCCCTGCGCGACGCGCGAGCGGTGAGGAGCGCTGCGGCGATCGCCGCGACCAGTGCGAACGCCCCGCAGAGAGGCAGCCAGATCGCCCACGACACGAACGCTCCGTTCGTGCGCAGGCCAATGCCGACCCAGACCAGCGCCGCTCCACCGGCTGCTCCGAGCGCTGCGACCCAGGCTCTCGACGCCACCGTGCGTTCCGCGTACCAGGTCCACGGCCCGAGCAGAGCGAGGACTCCGGATCCCGCTACGAGTCCCGTCACGGCCCCGACGGCAGCACCCGCGTACGCCAGCGCTACACGGACGGAGAGGCTGTCTTCGCCATCGTCGGGCGGCAGCACCATCGGCTCTGCGACCATCAGGAGCAGACCGATGACGGCGCCGAGGACGGTCAGCCATCCCAGCACCTGCCGGTATGCCACCCAGAACATGGTCAGACCAGGAGCGGATCCGGCAGGCCTGTGCGCAGCTCCATCGGGAGATGGCTCAGGTCGTTGTGCGCGACCAGGCTCCACGGGCGTCCCTGCTTCTGTGAGATCACGGTGAGGCCGCAGTTGGCCTGGTTCAGCGTCATCCAGCGCCACTCCGGGGATTCCAGCACCTCGCGCACGAACCAGCTGATCACGAAGTTGTGCGTGATGAGCACCTCGTGCACGTCTCCCGGCTTGCGCACCAGGAACTCGTTCACAGCGTCGCCCATCTGCGCCCGGCCCGCCTCGATCTCCGCGTCGGTGATGGATCCGAAGAACGGCTCGAAAACGGCCGGCGTCTCCTCCGTCATGCCGGTGGGCACGCAGTCGAACAGCAGGGCGGACGGCTCCGCCTCGACAGCGGGGATCCGCTCCGAGATCGCACGGGCCGTCTCAGCGGCGCGCAGCAGCGGAGAGTGCCAGATCGCGTCGAGCGGCAGGCCGGACAGACGATCGGCCAGCAGCGCGGCCTGTCGACGTCCACGCGGCGAGAGAGGTCCGTCAGCGAGACCGTGCTCGGCGTCCTGATGCTCGCCGTGCCGGACCAGATAGATGTAATGCGTCACAACCCGCTCGCCTCGTCTCCGGCGCCGTGGCCGGGGTGCTTCCAGCCTATGTCACAGATCGGACACGGCGAATGACCGGTCCGGTCAGCTCGCAGCCCGGGTGAGCTCGGCCAGCTGCGCGCGACCGAGGGCGACGCCCGCGCCCTGCATCAGTTCGTCGACCTGGTCGGTGGCGAACGCGTTGACGATGGGTGCCGTGATCGTGCGCTGCGCGAGCAGCCAGCCGATCGCGACGGCGGCGACGGGCACCTGCAGCTCGGAGGCGGCGATGTCGAGCGCCCGCAGCACCTTGATGCCGCGGCGGTTGATGTTGCCGCGCAGCTGCATGCCGCGCACGCCCTGCAGCGACTGCTTGGTGCGGTGCCGGCCGGAGAGGAATCCGTGTTCGAGCGCGTGCGACGGGGTGACGGCCAGCCCCTGCGCCGCGGCGACGAGCCGGAGGTCGCCCTCGAAGCCCGTCCGGCGAAGAAGGTTGTACGGCTCGTCGAGCACCTCGATGCGCGGGTAGCCGGCCGATGCCAGGATGCGAGCCTCGACGAGCCGCTCCGCGGTGAAGCCGAAGGCGCCGAGCGCCCGGACCTTGCCGGTCTCGACCAGCCATTCGGCGGTGGCCAGAGTGTCCTCGAGGGCGCTGCCGTCGTCGACCGTGCCGTCGAGGTAGAGCACATCGATGCGCTCGACGCCGAGGCGGGTCAGCGAGGCCTCGGCCGCGCGCACCAGGTTCACCGATCCGATGCCCGGGTTGTCGGGGTGTCCGCCGACGCGCACGCTCAGGACGATGTCGTCGCGGTTGCCGCGCGTCGCGAGCCAGCGGCCGATGATGTGCTCGCTGCGCCCCGCGGCGAAGCTGTCGGCCGTGTGCACCGCGTTGCCGCCGAAATCGGCGTAGCGGTCGAGGATGTGCAGCGCCGTGTCGGCGTCGGTGTTCCAGCCGAACTCTGCGCCGCCGAGGATGAGCGGGAAGGTGCGGATGCCGGTCTCCGCGAGCGGCACGCGCAGGCTGGTCCCTATGCCGGGCCCGACCACCGGGATCGGCGCAGAGGGATGGGGCGTGACCACGGCGGACGCGCCGGTCGCCGCGGGTGCGGCATGGCCGATGGCGGATCCTGCTGTGGATCCGACGCTGAAGAGACGCATGCGATCACCCCCGTGCCTGCTGCGTTTTGTGTTCTGTGGCGCACCCCCCGGTGCGTCCCTTCGAGAGTAAGCGAGGCCTCGGACAGTTCCGTTCATTGAGTCGTCCAGGAGGCGAACAACTCGTAACGTTTCGGTCACGAAGGCGACGAAAGGCCCGTCCTGTCCCCCTTTCGGTGGACAGAACGGGCCTTTTCGTGCGAAGGCTTAAACCTCGGCGGTCTCAGCGACCGGCTCGGCGCCCTCTGCCGGAGCCTCGTCGATGACGGGCTCGAGCGAGAGCTTGCCGCGGTCGTCGATCTTCGTGATCTTCACGAGGATCTTCTGGCCGACGGAGAGGACGTCGTCGACGTTCTCCACGCGCTTGCCACCGGCGAGCTTGCGCACCTCGGTGACGTGCAGCAGGCCGTCCTTGCCCGGGAGCAGGGAGACGAACGCACCGAAGGTCGCGATCTTGACGACCGTGCCCAGGAACTGCTCGCCGACCTCCGGGTTGGTGGGGTTCGCGATCGCGTTGACCTGAGCGCGGGCGGCCTCGGCCGAGGGGCCATCGGTCGCGCCGATGTAGACGGTGCCGTCCTCCTCGATGGAGATCTGCGCGCCGGTCTCGTCCTGGATCGCGTTGATCGTCTTGCCCTTCGGGCCGATCAGCTCGCCGATCTTGTCGACCGGGATCTGCACGCTGATCACGCGCGGCGCGGTCGGCGCCATCTCGTCCGGGCTGTCGATCGCGGCGTTCAGCACGTTGAGGATCGTGAGGCGCGCCTCCTTGGCCTGGGTCAGCGCGCCGGCGAGCACCTCGGAGGGGATGCCGTCGAGCTTCGTGTCCAGCTGGATCGCGGTGACGAACTCGCTCGTTCCTGCCACCTTGAAGTCCATGTCGCCGAGGGCATCCTCGGCGCCCAGGATGTCGGTGAGCGCCGCGTAGCGGGTCTCACCGTCGACCTGGTCGGACACGAGGCCCATCGCGATGCCGGCGACCGGTGCGCGCAGCGGCACACCCGCGTTCAGCAGCGAAAGGGTCGAGGCGCAGACGGAGCCCATCGAGGTGGATCCGTTGGAGCTGAGCGCCTCGGACACCTGACGGATCGCGTACGGGAACTCCTCGCGCGTCGGCAGCACCGGCACGAGGGCGCGCTCGGCGAGGAAGCCGTGCCCGATCTCGCGACGCTTCGGCGAACCCACGCGGCCGGTCTCACCGGTCGAGTAGGGCGGGAAGTTGTAGTGGTGCATGTAGCGCTTGCTCGTCGTCGGGGACAGCGAGTCGATCTGCTGCTCCATCTTGAGCATGTTCAGCGTGGTGACGCCCAGGATCTGGGTCTCACCGCGCTGGAAGATCGCGGAGCCGTGCACGCGCGGGATGACCTGCACCTCGGCGTCGAGCGGACGGATGTCCGCCAGGCCACGACCATCGATGCGTACGCCCTCGGTGAGGATCCGGCCGCGCACGATCTTCTTCGTGACCGACTTGTAGGCGCCGGAGAACTCGGCGAGTGCGGCCTCGGGCTGCTCCCCCGCCGCGACGGCGGTGACGAGCTCGGCCTTGACGCGGTCCTTGATCGCGTCGTCGGCGTTCTGGCGCTCCTGCTTGTCGGCGATCTGGTAGACGTCGACGAGCTCGGCGTAGGCGCGCTCTGCCACGAAGTCGTACGTGCCCTCGCTGTACGGCAGGAAGACCGGGTACACGCCCGGCTCCTTCGACGCCTGCGCGGCGAGCTCGGCCTGAGCCTTGACCAGCTGCGAGATGAACGGCTTGGCGGCCTCGAGGCCCTGCGCGACGATGTCCTCGCTGGGCTTGGTGGCGCCGGCCTTGATCAGGTTCCAGCTGCCCTCGGTGGCCTCGGCCTCGACCATCATGATCGCGACGTCCTCGGTGCCGTCACCCTTGGTGACGACGCGACCGGCGACGACGAGATCGAAGACGGCCTGCTCGACCTGCTCCGCGTTCGGGAACGCGACCCACTGGTCGGCGTGCTCGCCGTGACCCGGGATGAACGCGAGGCGCACACCGGCGATCGGGCCGGAGAACGGCAGACCCGAGATCTGGGTCGAGGCGGACGCCGCGTTGATGGCGAGCGCGTCGTAGTACTCGCCCGGAGCGATGCTCAGGACGGTGATCACGATCTGCACCTCGTTGCGCAGGCCGTCAACGAACGACGGACGCAGCGGGCGGTCGATCAGACGGCAGACGAGGATCGCCTCGGTGGAGGGACGGCCCTCGCGACGGAAGAACGAGCCGGGGATCTTGCCGGCGGCGTAGGAGCGCTCCTCCACGTCGACGGTCAGCGGGAAGAAGTCGAAGCCCTCACGCGGCGACTTGCTGGCGCTCGTCGCCGAGAGCAGCATCGTCTCCTCGTCGAGGTAAGCGGCGACCGCGCCCTGCGCCTGCTGCGCGAGACGACCCGTCTCGAAGCGGACGGTGCGGGTGCCGAAGCGGCCGTTGTCGAGAACGGCCTCGGTGGCGGTGATTTCAGGACCTTCCAAGAGGTCTCTCCTTCTTTGTTTAGGCTCGCTCTCCCGTGTGGAGCGCGAGCATGGACGGATGCGCACAGAGGCATCCTGTTCGATCCTATCAGTGCGGCGCGCCTGGGTCCGCGACGTCAGACCTCGCTGGGTTCGCGCACCCCGCGCTCCCGGCCGAGGCGCACGTAGTCGTGGTGCTTCGCGCTGCGTCCATCGCCCGCGGCGCGGCCGTGCAGGCGGCGCCAGACCCACGGCAGCGCGTGCCGGCGCCACCACACGCCGGCTCCGGTGCGCTCGGCCGCGTGCAGGGCCTCGTCGAGCGCCCCGAGCTCGTCGGCGAGGGGCACGCCGAGCGCGACGCCGGCCCGGTAGGCGAGGAAGCGGTGCCCGCGGCTGGAGAGGTGCACGAGGTCCTCCCCCCAGTTCGGCCGCTCGGCGAGCTGCGGGTGCAGGTCGGTGTCGAGCAGGATCGCGCCCTGACGCCGGGCGATGCCCGCGAGCGCCGTCGCCCAGGCGGAGAACCGGCGGACGTAGACGCGGGCGGCAGGGTTCCCCGGCAGGAACGCCGTCACGAGGAGCACGTCGGCGCCCGCCTCGCGCAGCTGCCGCACGGTGTCCTCGAGGCGGGTCGCGAGGAGCGGGATCGAGACCCGCTGCTTCACGAGGTCATTGGCTCCCACCAGGATCGACACGAGGTCGGGGCGCAGCTGCAACGCGCGGTCCAGCTGGGATCCGCACACGTCGCCGACCCGCTTGGAGCGGATCGCGAGGTTCGCGTAGTCGAGGGGCTCCCGCGCGGCCAGGAGCAGCGCGAGCCGGTCCGCCCAACCGCGCAGCTCGCCCTCCGGACCCGGATCGCACAGGCCCTCGGTGAGCGAGTCGCCGAGCGCGATGTAGCGGCGCCAGTGCTTGCGCTCCCCCGCCGGCGTGGGCTCCGGCCGGACGGCGCGAGGCGCGCGCAGCCCCGCGTCGGCCCTGTGGAGCTCCTGCGCCTCGACGAAATGGCCGAGGAGCTGGTCGCACACCGCGCTCCAGCTGCGTCCCTCCACCGCCTCGCGCCCGGCGCGGCCGAAAGCCTGTCGCTTGCGCACGTCGCCGGCGAGATCCCGCACCCGCTCGCGCAGATCCTCCAGGTCGCCCGGGCGGTAGAGCCAGCCGTCGATTCCCTGGCGCACCAGATCGACCGGGCCTCCCCTGCCCGTCGCGACCACCGGGATCCCGCTCGCGTGCGCCTCCTGCAGGGTCTGCCCGAACGTCTCGCTCTCGCCGGGATGCACGAAGACGTCGAACGACGCCATGGCCTGCGCGAGCTGCGGGCCGCTGAGATGACCGAGGAACACCGCGTCCGGCAGCAGCGACTCGAGCCGAGGGCGGGAGGGGCCGTCGCCGACGATCACGAGCCGGACTCCCGGCAGATCCGCGAGCGCGCGCAGGTCCTCGACCTGCTTCTCCGGGGCGAGGCGTCCCACGTAGCCGACGACGGCCTCGGCGTCGGCGCGGTGCTCCCACGCGCCGAGGCGACGGTCGGGGTGGAAGCGCTCGGCATCGACGCCCCGACCCCAGCGGCGCACCCGATCGACGCCGAGCCGGGCGAGCTGCTCCTCCGATTCAGACGAGGGGGCGAGGGTGAGCGTGGCGCGCCGGTGCAGCCGCGCGATGTGGGCCTCGGCGAGCGCCGTCGTCAGCGAGACCCCGTAGCGCGCGGCGTAGGCGGCGACGTCGGTCTGATAGGCGGCGACCGCGGGCACCCCGATCCGCTCCGCGGCGAGCGCGCCGCGCCAGCCCAAGGCGAACGGCGAAGCGAGGTGCACGACATCCGGTGCGAAGCGTGCCAGCGACGCCGACAGCCGATGCGTACTGGACGTCCCGACGCGCACGGTGCGATAACCGGGCAGCGCGACGGACGGGATGGCCTCGATTCTGGCGTGCCCGATCATGCGCGGCATGTCCGCGGCGGCAGGGGCGTACACCCTGGCCTCGTGGCCGTGTCGCTCGAGGTGGCGAAGGATCTGCAGGACGCTCCCTGTCACACCGTTCATGTGCGGGAGGAAGGATTCCGTCACGATCGCTGCTCTCACGCGATCAGGATCCCGCCCGTTTCCGCCTCCCATCGCCGGAAACGGCCGCCATCACGGAGTGTTCACCGGATGCACCGCGATCGGTCACCCCGTGTCCGCCGCCGCGCCCCCTGCCCGTCCCGCCGCGTTCTTCCAGGACTCCTGGACGCCCCCGGCGCTAGGCTGACGCCCATGAGTACCGACGACACCGCCGCCGCGGACATGAAGCGCAAGTTCAAGGAGGCGCTCGAGAAGAAGAACGCCCAGCAGCACCAGGGCGAGGCGCACCTGAACGGCGACTCCGCCGTGCACGGCACGCACGGGGCGCAGACCCGGCGCGAGTTCCGCCGCAAGAGCGGCTGATCCCGTATCCACCGCGAAGGGCGTCGACGAGGGATCGTCGGCGCCCTTCGTCGTCCGCGCATCCGCGGGAAGGGGTGGGAATCCACAGCGAGCGGGGTTAGCGTCGAATGGTGATCGTTTCTTCCGCCCCTGCCGCACCGGTGCGCAGAGCCCGCATGGCCCGCCCGGTCCTGGCGCTGGTGGCCGGCGTGCTGCTGATGATGCCGCTCGCGGTGGCCGCACCGGCGTATGCGGACGACTATCCGTCGTGGCAGGACGTGCAGAACGCGCAGGGCGACGAGCAGGCCACGCAGGATCAGATCACGCGTATCAACGACGCGCTCGCCACGGCGCAGCAGAAGGCCGCGGACGCGTCGACCGCAGCCATGAAGGCCGGCCAGGCGGCGGACTCCGCCCGGGCCGATGCGCACGCGGCCGAGCAGCGCGCGGACGAACTGGGCGTGCAGGCCTCCGCCGCCGAGCAGGCCGTGCAGCAGACGCATGAGCAGCTCGGTGCGGTCGTCGCCGGCCGCGCCCGCGTCGAGTCCGCGGCTCCGCTCACCGCCCGACTGTTCACGTCTGCGAACCCGGACCAGCTGCTCACGCGCCTGGGCGTGCTGCAGCAGCTCGACTCGACCTGGGCGAAGCTCGGCGAACGCGCTCTCGAGGCGCAGAGCGTCGCGACGTCACTGGAGGATCAGGCCCAGACCGCCCGCGCGGCCAGGGACGCGCTCGCGACCGCTGCAGAGGACGCGGCCCAGAAGGCGAAGGCCGCTGCCGACGCCGAGGCCGCCGCGGTCGCCGACCTGCAAGGCCACGTCACCACGCTGTACGCGCAGCTGGCCACGCTGAAGAACACCACGGCCGACGTCGAGCGGCGCTACCGGATCGGCCAGCAGGTCGCCGAGCAGGAGCGCGAAGCCGCCGCGGCCGCAGACGCCGCGGCGGCCTCCTCCTCGAGCGGATCCGGCGGCGGCTCGGGGGGCGGCGACCTCGGCGGAGGCGGCGTGAACGTCGATCCCGCCGGCGCCCAGGCCTACGCCGCAGGCCAGCTCGGCAACTACGGCTGGGGCCAGGACCAGTTCTCGTGCCTGTACCGGCTGTGGATGCAGGAATCGAGCTGGCGCGCGGACGCCCTGAACCCCGACAGCGACGCCTACGGGATCCCGCAGGCGCTGCCCGCCGACAAGATGGCGGCGGCCGGGCCGGACTGGCGCACCAACGGCGACACGCAGATCGACTGGGGCCTCAGCTACATCCAGGACCGCTACGGATCCCCCTGCGGCGCCTGGGCCCACGAGGTCGCCAACAACTGGTACTGAGCGGGCGCGGTCTCAGCTCTCCTCGAGCGCCGCACGGGCGGCATCGAGCACGACCGGATCCGCACAGCCGCGCGCGAAGCCCGCGATCCTTCGACGGATCTCCCGCCCCAGGACCATCGTGCCGATCCGTTCCGCGAGCGGTGCGAGCCACGCAGGGCGACAGGTGAAGCTGTACTTCCAGACGGCGCGGGTGCCGCCGTCGACGGCTTCGAAGCGCCAGCCCGCACCGAGCGTGCGGAGGAACCACGGCCCCTTCTCCATCACCATCCCCACGGTGGTCGGCGGCGCATAGGAGACGTAGTGGGTGATCATCGACAGCCCGAACCGCTGCCGGGTGAACGTGCGCACACCCTTCGCCGGCGCCATCGCCCCATCCAGGAAGTGCTGCGCGTGGATGAAGCCGTCCCAGCGGCGGCGGACCTCGCCCGTGGTCTGCGACACCGCATACGCCAGGGCGGGCGGGATCGGGACGATGACGGCGGCCTGGACGACGGGCATGACTCGACGCTATCGCTCCTGGGCGCGACGAGGGGACGCGATGGCCGTCGGACCGGGGCGGGGAGCCGTCATCGGCATTCCCGCTCCGGCCCGACGGCGGACCCGGATCAGTTGCGGCCGGCGCGAGCGCGGGCCCGCTCCTGCTTCGCGGCCATCTCCTCGACCGCGGCACGCCCGAGGGTCTCGGTGCTGACCGGCTCCGACGCTGCCGTGTTCTGCGCAGCGGGGAGCGCGTCGTGTCCCACGCCGTCCAGAGTCGACTCGTCGAACGGACGCGCACCGGAGAGCACCTGACGCACCTGCTCCGTGTCGATCTGCTTCGTCCAGGTGCCGATGAGGATCGTCGCGACCGCATTGCCGGTGAAGTTGGTCAGCGCGCGTCCCTCCGACATGAAGCGGTCGATGCCCACGATCACCCCGACGCCGTTCACGAGGTCGGGACGATACGCCTGCAGGCCGCCGGCCAGCGTCGCGAGCCCGGCGCCGGTGACACCCGCGGCGCCCTTGCTCGCGATGATCATGAAGACGAGCAGACCGATCTGCTCGGGGATCGACATCGGCTGGCCCAGGCCCGTCGCGATGAACAGCGACGCCATCGTCAGGTAGATCGCGGTGCCGTCGAGGTTGAACGAGTATCCCGTCGGCACCGTGATGCCCACCACGGGCTTCGCCACCCCCAGGTGCTCCATCTTGGCGATCAGCCGGGGCAGCGCGGACTCGGACGACGAGGTGCCGACGATCAGCAGGTACTCGCGCGCCAGGTACTTCATCAGCTGGAAGATGTTCACGCGGGCCACGAGCAGCAGCACGCCGCCGAGCACCACGACGATGAACACGATGCACGTGAGGTAGAACGCCCCGAGAAGGATCCCGAGGCTCCAGATCGCGGCGACGCCCGTCTTGCCGACCACGGCGGCGATCGCGCCGAATGCGCCGAGCGGGGCGAGCCACAGGATCATCCCGAGCACGCGGAACACGAGCGTCTGCAGCTGCTTGATCGCCCCCATGATGGGGGCGCCGCGCTCCCCCAGGCCCTGCAGCGCGAACCCGACGAGCAGCGCGATGAAGAGGACCTGCAGCACGCTCTCACCGGTGAAGGCGCCGAAGAACGTGGCCGGGATGATGCCGAGGATGAAGTCCTGCGTCGTCTTCGCCTCGGTCGTGGCCGCCTGGTAGGTCGCGCCCGCCATGTGCAGTCCCTCACCGGGGTGGATGATGTTGCCCACGACCAGGCCGATCGCGAGCGCGAACGTCGACATCACCATGAAGTAGAGGAGCGCGAGTCCGCCGATCTTGCCGACCGTCGCCGCCTTGGCGATGGATCCGACGCCGATCACGATCGTGCAGAAGATGATCGGCGCGATCATCATCTTGATGAGGCTCACGAAGCCCTTGCCGATGGGTTCGAGGCCCTGCGCGAACTGCGGGAACACGAGGCCCACCGCGATCCCGAGGCCCACCGCGATGAGCACGGACACATAGAGCCAGGTGTGCTTGTCCCAGGAGTTCTTGCCGCGGCGCCAATCGTGCCGCGGGAGAGTGAAACCTTCGGTGAGAGCCATCATCGCCTCCGCTGAGTGAACCGGACACCGCACCACAGTGGGCGGGCCGTGTCGACCATCGTGCGGACCGGCCGCGCCGCGCGGCGAGTTCTGGTCGTATTGAAACCGGCACGGATCCGGTGCAGGCCGCCGCGCGCGGCACGACCTCGCGCATACTGGCTGAGGAGGTCGGATCGGCGATGGCGACGAAAAGACGCGGCGGAGTGCGCAGTGCCGCATCGCGCGTGTTCGCGCTGCTGATCGCATCCGTCCTGCTGATCGGCGCGGCGATCGGGGTGTTCCTCACCTGGGAGGCACAGACCTCGGCACGGCAGGAGGCCGAGCACGTCACCGCGGCGATCGCGCACGCGCTCTCCGCGGCACCCGCGATCGAAGCGGCCGTGACCGCGACCGACCGCCCCTCCGCGGAGGACGCGCTGCGCGCGTACGTCGAGTCCGTGCGCACCGGAGCAGGGCTGGACTTCATCACCGTCATGGACAGTGAAGGCGTGCGCCTCACGCATCCGGATCCCGCGCGCATCGGCGAGAAGTACCTGGGCACGATCCCCGCCGACGGCCGCACGCTGACCGAGCAGTACACGGGCACGCTCGGCCCGTCGGTGCGCACGATCGCCCCCGTCCACGACGCCGGCGGTGCGATCGTCGGCTGGGTGTCGGCGGGCGTGACCGTGGAGTCGCTGGCCGGGGCTCTGCTCCGACGCCTGCCTGTGATCGTGCTGCTGACCCTCGCGGTCGTGGCGCTGGGCGCGGCCGGAGCGGTGCTCGCGCGACTCGCGACGCGGCGCATCACCGGCGATCTCGAGGCGCGAGACGTGCGCGAGGCGGTCGCCGGCTACGAGTCGGTGCGCACGCTCGGCGAGGCGCTGCGGGCGCAGACGCACGAGCACGGCAACCGCCTGCACACCGCACTGTCGCTGCTGGAGCTCGACCGCCGCGAGGAGGCGATCGCGCTGCTGTCCGAAGCGTCCCTGCAGGGCCAGTCCGTGATCGATCAGATGACTTTGCGCGACGGGGATCCGACGCTCGGCGCGCTGCTGCTGGGCAAGGCCTCGCAGGCGAAGGAGCGCGGCGTGCGCTGGCAGGTGCACGTGGATCCTGCCGCTCCCCGCGTGGATCTGACGCCCGTCGATGCGGTCGCGGTGGTGGGGAACCTCATCGACAACGCGCTCGACGCCGCCCGTCAGGCGGAGTCGGGCGGCGACCGCTGGGTACGGGTCGACGTGACCGCGGCGGGCGGCGGAGCCATCGCGATCACGGTCTCGGACGGCGGCCCCGGAATCCCCTCGAACCTCCGCGAGCGGATCTTCGAGCACGGCTTCTCCACCAAGCCGAGCGACCGCTCTGGCCGCGGGGTGGGACTCGCCCTCGTGCGCGACATCGTGACGGCCGCGGGCGGGAGCGTCGAACTCTCCGCCGAGCCGACGTCGTTCCGGGTGACGCTGCCCGGCGTCCCGACGGAGAGGAACATCGGATGATCGGCGTCCTGCTCGTGGACGACGACCCGCTCACGCTCGAACTTCACGCGGCGTACATCGCGCGGCTCGAGGGGTTCGAGGTCGTGGGCGAGTGCACCGGCGTCCGCGCCGCGCTGAACGCGCTCACCGCCGATGCGGAGCGGATCGATCTGGTGCTGCTGGATCTCACCATGCCCGACGGCTCCGGCATCGACGTGCTGCGGCGCATCCGCGGCGCGGGCAGCGCGATCGACGTGATCGCGGTGACCAGCGTGCGCGACGTCGAGGCCGTGCGACGGATGTCGGCCCTGGGCGTCGCCCAGTACCTGCTCAAGCCGTTCCCGTTCGCCGTCTTCCGCGATCGTCTGCTGCAGTTCCGCGACCGCCACGAACGCGCGGTCGCGCTGGCGGGCGCCGCCAGCCAGGAGGAGATCGATGCCCTGATCGGAGGGCCCGCGACCGGCGCCATCG
Organism: Microbacterium azadirachtae; assembly: GCF_000956505.1. Taxonomy (GTDB): domain Bacteria; phylum Actinomycetota; class Actinomycetes; order Actinomycetales; family Microbacteriaceae; genus Microbacterium; species Microbacterium azadirachtae_A. The sequence continues at coordinate 163,987 of NZ_JYIX01000040.1, forward strand.
CCCTGCCGAAGGGTCTCGCCGCCGAGACGCTGCAGGTGGTGACAGCGGTGCTGCGCGCGCACGGCGATCTCTCGGCCGCGGAGGCGGCGCCTCTCGTCGGCGTCTCCCGGGTCACCGCACGCCGCTACCTGGAGCACCTCGTCGCCCAGCAGGTCGCGATCCGCGCCCCGCGCTACGGCGCCCCGGGCCGGCCTGAGACGGCCTACCGCCTGGCCGGTTCTGCCGCGCCGCCGCGCTGATGCTCCCCAGCCTGCCACCGGCACCGTGGTCGGGCCGCTGGCGGCGCGATGATAGCGTCGTCCTGTCCTCAGGGCGGGGTGAAAGTCCCCACCGGCGGTGTCGCGGCATGGTCCGCGCGAGCCCGCGAACGGTCCCCATGGTGGGGACCGCCGATCCGGTGCGATTCCGGAGCCGACGGTCACAGTCCGGATGAGAGAGGACAGAAGGAGCAGTCCACCATGCCCAGAATCGCCATCGTCGCCGCGCAGTGGCACGCCGAGATCGTCGAGCAGGCCGTTTCCGCCTTCATCGAGCGTCTCGCCGACCTCGGCATCGACCAGGTCGACGTGCACCGCGTTCCCGGCGCGTTCGAGATTCCGCTGCACGCGCAGCGCCTCGCGCGCACCGGCCGCTACGCTGCCATCGCGACGAGTGCGCTCGTCGTGGACGGCGGGATCTACCGGCACGACTTCGTCGCCGGATCCGTCGTCGACGCGCTCATGCGCGTTCAGCTGGACACCGACGTGCCGGTGTTCTCCGCCGTGCTCACGCCGCACCACTTCCACGAGCACGACGAGCACCAGGACTACTTCCGGCGTCACTTCGCCGTGAAGGGCCGGGAACTCGCCGAGGCCGTGTCCGCCACGGTGCAGAGCCTCGCCGCGATCGGCTGACCGACCCGCGAGGCCCTGCCCCTGGCACGTCCGCCGTCGCCGAGTCCGCCGTCGAGGCGGACTCAGCGCGGCAGGCGTCCTTCGTGCAGCACGCCGTCGGGATCGGCGCTCGCGCGCACCGCACGCAGCCGGTCGATGTCGGACGCCGTGGCGCACCGTTCGAGCGACTGCCCCGGCGTGAGGAACGTCGGGACCGTCCGCTCGGCGGCGACCGGAGCGAGCAGCTCGCGGAGCCCCGCGATGCTGGCGTCGCCGGGCTCGGCCGGTGCGCCGGGGAAGTTCGGCACGAGCGCGTGCAGGAGCCAGCCCGCCGACGCCAGGGAGGCGAAGCCGGAACGGCGCGGAGCGTCGAGTGCTCCGCCCAGCATCCGCAGGTCGATCCCGATGATCGTCGACTGGGCAGGTGCGTGACGGAAGTCGACCAGCGCATCGATCGTGGCGTCGTCGAGCCGGTCGAGAGCAGCGGAGGCGCCCCGGCCCGGCGTCGGATCGGTCGGCTCCCCCGAGGCGGCGGCGAGCGCGGCGAGCGAGGTCGGTCCCGCGGTCTCGCGCTGCACGGTGCCGGCACGCCGCACCCCGTCGAGGAGTGCTTCGGCGGCGCCGTCGGAGGACAGTGCCTGCACCGTCACGTAGCTCTTGCCGCGGATCGCCTCCGGCAGCATCGGCGCGTCGGGCATCCGCATGGAGCTCGTGAACACGTTGAGCGTCGACGGCGCGACGGCGGCGAGATCCCGCACGGCGCGGATCACCGCGGCGGAGTCGGCCGCGTCGAAGGTCAGCGAGGCGCCCCACTGCGCCGGGGCGCGGACGAGATCGATCTCGAGCGCGGTGACGACGCCCACGACGCCGCCCGCTCCGCGCAGCGCCCACATCGCCTCGCCGTCGCTGTCGTCGTCGATCCGCTCATGCGTGCCGTCTGGTCGCAGCACCCACGCGGCGCGCAGGTTGTCGGAACCCAGACCCGCCGTGCGGCTGAACCAGGAGTGACCGCCGCCGAGCGTGTAGCCCGCGACCGACACGACGGGGCTCGTTCCTGCGGGAGCCGCCCACCCGGTGCCTTCGAGCGCATCGACGACGGCGCCCCAGCGCACACCGCTGCCGACGACGACCACGCCGGCCGCGAGGTCGATGTCGAGCCGGTCGAACGCCGCGGTCCGGACGATCACGGCCCCGGCCAGGTCGCCGGAGGCGCCGTGGCCGCTCGGCTGCACGGCGATCGGCGTTCCGGCCTCACGCGCGGCCGCGAGGATCAGACGAAGATCGTCGAGGCCCGCGGGCGTCGCGACCGCCGCGGGGACCTGGTCGATCGAGAGGTTCCACGGGCGGCGAGCGGCGTCGAATCCGTCGTCCGAGGGGAGTAGAAGGGTTCCGTCCAGCGCACGGTCGAGAGTGTCGAATGCAGAGAGAAGGGGCATGACGCCACCCTAGGATGCCCCACGGACATTCCCGGCGACGTCACGCCCCTTGTGCCTGCGCAGGTCTACTCCCCCGCGAGACCGCCCAGCAGGTGCCCGAACGAGCGTCCTTCGCCGAGGTAGTTTCCCGGGTCGAAGGGATCCTTGTCGGCTGCGGGCTCGCGTCGGGCCATCGCCTCTGCGAGCTCCCGCGCTCCGCGCTCGACCCGCGTGCTGAGCGGGGCCACCTCGTCGGCGTTCGCCCCCCAGTCGCTGGATGCCGCGAAGACGCCCGTGGGGACGGGCTCGGCGTGCAGGTAGGTGAACAGCGGGCGGATCGCGTAGTCGATCGCGAGCGAGTGCCGCGCGGTTCCGGCGTTCGCGCCGATCAGGACGGGCTTGCCTGCGAGCGCGTCCGGGTCGAGCACGTCGATGAACGACTTGAACAGGCCCGAGTAGCTCGTGGAGAAGATCGGCGTGACGGCGATCAGGCCGTCGGCCGAGATCACCGTGTTGATCGCCGAGTCCAGCGCGGGCGGGGCGAACCCGGTGAGCAGGTTGTTCGTGATGTCGTGCGCGAGGTCGCGCAGCTCGATCACGTCGACGCCGACCTCGGAGCCGAGCTCGGTGAGCCGGCGCGCGGTCTCCGCCGCGAGGCGGTCGGCGAGCATGCGCGTCGAGGACGGGTTGCTGAGCCCTGCGGAGATCACCGCGATGCGACGGGCGCCCATCTCAGTTCGCCCCCTTCGTGGCCGCGGTCCCGAACGAGGAGCCTGCCGCGGCCGGAATCGCGCCGCCGTCCTGGTAGGGCGAGCCCGCGGTGAGGTTGTCTCCGCGGTTCGCGCCGGGGCGCGCCTCGCGCGCCGGGCCGTCGCCGTACACGGCCTTGACACGGGCTGCGTGGGTCGGGGCATCCGGCACGGTCTCCGGGCGGTTCTGCGCGAGCTCCTTGCGGAGCACCGGCACGACCTCGCCGCCGAGCAGGTCGATCTGCTCGAGCACGGTCTTCAGCGGCAGGCCGGCGTGGTCCATGAGGAACAGCTGACGCTGGTAGTCGCCGTAGTGGTCGCGCATCGCGGCGTAGCGGTCGATGACCTGCTGCGGGGATCCGACCGTGAGCGGGGTCATCTCCGTGAAGTCCTCCATCGACGGGCCGTGGCCGTAGACCGGGGCGTTGTCGAAGTAGGGACGGAACTCGTTCACCGCGTCCTGAGAGTTCGGGCGGATGAACGCCTGGCCGCCGAGCCCGACGATCGCCTGCTCCGCGGTGCCGTGGCCGTAGTGCGCGAAGCGCTGCCGGTACAGCTCGATCAGGCGCTGGTAGTGCTCCTTCGGCCAGAAGATGTTGTTCGCGAAGAATCCGTCGCCGTAGTAGGCGGCCTGCTCGGCGATCTCGGGCGTGCGGATGGAGCCGTGCCACACGAACGGCGCGATGCCGTCGAGCGGGCGAGGAGTGGACGTGAAGCCCTGCAGCGAGGTGCGGAACTTGCCCTCCCAGTCCACGACGTCGTTCGTCCACAGCTCGTGCAGGAGAGCGTAGTTCTCGATCGCGAGCGGCAGGCCCTGACGGATGTCCTTGCCGAACCAGGGGTAGACGGGGCCGGTGTTGCCGCGGCCCATCATGAGGTCCATGCGGCCGCCGGACACATGCTGCAGCATCGCGTAGTCCTCGGCGATCTTCACCGGGTCGTTCGTGGTGATGAGCGTCGTGGAGGTCGAGACGATCAGACGCTCGGTCTGCGCGGCGAGCGCGGCGAGGAACGTCGTCGGGCTGGACGACCAGAACGGCGGGTTGTGGTGCTCGCCGATCGCGAAGACGTCGAGGCCGACCTCTTCCGCGTGCTTCGCGATCGTGAGGGTGTTCTGGATCCGCTCGCGCTCGCTCGGGGTCTCCCCCGTGACCGGGTTGCGGGTGATGTCGCTGACCGACATGAGGCCGAACTGCATGCCCGACCAGGTGCTCGACTCGCTCACTGCTGTCTCCTTCAGATTTCTATTCACTTGAATGTATCTGATGAAACATCCTTCTCCCAGGAGTATTCCCGGGATCCGCGACATCGGCCAGGGGTCCGCGGACGAGGGAGCGCCCGCACTGCCGGGGGACGGGCGTTCGGCGCCGGAGACCGGGCGGACTCCGCGGGTCAGGCGAACAGCGCCGCGCCGACGTAGGAGCCCTGCCGCGCACCGGGCGGAACGGCCCAGATGCCGGATCCGATGTGCTTGATGTACTCGCTCATGAGATCGGTCGACAGCCGCTTCTGCAGCGTCACGAACTGCTCGGGCGAGCGCTGGTAGGAGAGGAAGAACAGGCCGGCGTCGAGGCGGCCCAGCTCGTTGTTGCCGTCGACGTAGTTGTAGCCGCGGCGGAGGATCCGGATGCCGTCGTTGACCTTCGGGTGCGCGAGGCGCACGTGCGAGTTCTCGTCGATCGCCGAGCCGGAGAACACCGGCTCCGTGATCTCGCCGCCGCCCGAAAGGGGCGCTCCGCTGCCCTTGACCCGGCCGATGGTGCGATCCTGCTCGGCGAGGCGCAGCCGATCCCAGGTCTCGATGAGCATCGCGATCTTGCGCGCGACGAGATACGACCCGCCGGACATCCACGCGGGCTCGTCCTTCTCCCCCACCCAGACGTGCTCGTCGAGGGCCTGCGCGTCGTCGGCGAGGATGTTCGCGGTGCCGTCCTTGTAGCCGAAGAGGTTGCGCGGGGTCTGCTGATCGGCGGCGGTGCGCGAGGTGCGCCCGAATCCGAGCTGCGACCAGCGCAGCCTGGCGCGGCCGAACGCGATCCGGCTGAGGTTGCGCACGGCGTGCACCGCGACCTGCGGGTCATCGGCGCAGGCCTGGATGCAGAGGTCGCCGCCCGTGTAGCCGGCGTCCAGGGCGTCGCCGAGGAACCCGGGCAGATCGGCGAGCGCGGACGGCCGCCGGTCCGCGATGCCGAACCGGTCGCCTTCCGCGAGGAAGAGCGACGGGCCGAGCCCGAAAGTGATCGTGAGACCCGCTGCGGTGAGACCCTGCGCCTCGCCGGTGTCGTCCGGCGGCGCCTCCGGAGAGCCCCCGACGGCGCCCGAGGCGCTCACGTCGAGACCCTTCGTGAGCCGCGACGCCGCGTAGCTCCAGTCCTGCAGGAGCGAGACGAGGTCGTCACGGCTCGCGCGCGGCATCATGTCGAAGCTCGCGAAATGCAGGTGCTCCTGCACGCGCGTGGTGATCCCGGCCTGATGGGCGCCTTCGAAGGCGTACTCGTCCGCGGGAGCGGATCCGCCCAGCACCCCGGTCGCGACGACGGCGGCCGCACCCCCGGCTCCGACGGCGATGCCCGCAACACCGCTGCCGAGCGCCCAGCCGATCAGGCCGCGCCGGCTGATGCCGGTGCGCGGTGCCGCGCCCTCCGGCACGGCGCCCTCGGGAGACGCGGCACGCGCGTCGGCGGTCGACGACTCTTCCGGCGCGGCCGCGGAGGGCCGGTCGGATCCTCCCTCGGACTCAGGGACCGTCATGTCAGCCGAGGATCGTGCTGGTGAGCTTCGAGAGCGGCTCGGCGAGCGCGTTCAGCAGGTCGGTGAGGTCGCGCTTCTGGGTCTCGGTGACGGTCGAGTACGACGCGAAGCCGTCCTTCAGCGAACCGTGCACCGCGAGCTCGGCCTCCAGGGCGGAGAACCCGCGATCGATCTGCTCCACGAGCTTCTTGCCCTCTGCGCCCTTGCTCTCGGCGAACTCGCGCACGACGGAGAAGGCCATCTTGGATCCCTCGACGTTCGCCGCGAAGTCGGAGAGATCCGTACCGGACCACCAGTCCTCCTCGCCCGTGATCTTGCCGTTGGCGACCTCGTCGAGGAGCGAGATGGATCCGTTGGAGATCCCGGCGATGCCCTTGGATTCGAGATCCTTCACGAACGCGTCGGAGTGGACGTGGTCGTACAGCTCCTGCAGATCGGCGAGGAGCTTGTCGGCGAAGGTGGCGCGCTCGGCAGGCGTCGACGGTGCCCAGTCCAGGTTCGCCGGCGTGGTGCCGTCGGAGTTCATCGCGCCAGCGGCCGGAGCCCACAGGTCCTTCTCGATGCGGTGGAAGCCGGTCCAGTCGATGCCCTCGGCCTTGGCGTCGAGCTCGCGGAAGTCCAGCCGAGGGTCGAGCGTTCCCAGCTGCTCCGCGATCGGCTCGATGCGCTCGTAGTAGGCGCGCACGGTCGAGAACTGGGCCTTGGCGGCCGCGTCTTCGCCGCCGCGGTAGGCGTCGGCGAAGGTCTTCGCGGCGGGGAGCAGCTGGTCGACCTGGTCCTTGACGTACGAGGCGTACTGCGTGAGGGCCTTCTGCTTCTGCGCCGCGTCGCCCCCTGTCTCGGCGACCTTCTCGCCGCTGACCGCGAACGCGGTCCTGCCGACGCCGGCGCCGAGCATCCCCGGCTTGCACACCGTGAAGTACTTGCCCGGCTGCGCCACGACCGTGAGGGTGCGCGAGGCGCCGGGGGCTACGTTCTCGACCTCGCCGACGATGCGCACGCCGTCCTCGGCGAGCAGGTAGAACTCGGTCACCTCGTCGCCCTTGTTGTTCACGTCGAAGGCGAGCGTGCCGCTGGTCGCGGTGGCGGCGGAGACGCTGCACGCATCGGCCGTGGACGAGACGGTCAGACGTCCGGCTGCGGAGACGTCGGACTTGGCGACGCACCCGGTGAGGGCGAGGCCGAGGGCGGCGACGGCGCCGAGGACGGCGATCGGTCGGCGGGCGATGGTCATGAGGCTCCTTCAGGAGAGGGCGAGACGGTCGATGCGGCACGGGTGGCCGCCGACTCGGTCGTGACGGGCGTCCCGGAGGAAGCGGGAACAGAGGTAGAAGGCGTCGCGCGCGGCGTGGTGCGGCGCAGTCCGCGCACGAACAGGGTGCCGACGATCGCGATGTACAGCACCCAGGCGATCACCTGGAGCCAGCTCATCCGCGGCATGAAACCGACGGTGGCCTGCAGCAGCACGGCGAGCGCGCTGTCGGGGCGGATCACCGCGGTGACGTCGAACGCCCACCCGAAGGGCAGGCCGGCCCAGCCGACCAGCACGGAGCCGGCCGCGTCGAGCGGCGCCGCAGCGGTGAACGGTCCAGGCACGACGCCGGCCTCCTGCAGGTCGCTGAGCGCGTAGGCGAGCACACCGGCTGCGATGACGACGAGGAAGCCGCCCGTCCAGGTGAAGAAGCGGGATAGGTCGAGCCTGACGGCGCCCCGGGCGAGCAGCCATCCGGCCAGCACGGCCACCGCGAGGCCGAGCGCCGCCCCGAGGATCGCCGACGGCGCATCGCCGAAGGACTGCACCATCGACCAGAGCAGGAGCGTGGTCTCGACGCCCTCGCGGGCCACCGAGACGAAGCCGACCAGCACGAGCGCCCAGACGGTGCCCGCCTCGAGCGCGCGGTCGACGCCCCCTTGCAGCGTGGCCTTCATGGTGCGACCGGCCTTGCGCATCCAGAAGATCATCCAGGTGACCATGCCGACCGTGACGAGCGAGAGCGTGCCGCCGATGATCTCCTGCCCCTGGAAGGTCAGGGCGTAGGCGCCGAAGGTCAGCACGGCGCCGATCACGAGCGCCAACAGGATGGCGGCGCCGACGCCGGTCCACAGCCGTGGCAGGACGTCCTTGCGATCGAGCCGCTTCAGGTAGGCGACGAGGATGCCGACGACGAGCGCGGCTTCGAGGCCTTCACGGAGGCCGATGAGGAAAGTGGCGAGCACGAGGAGCTGTTCCTGGAGAAGATGTGAGGTAAGGCATCCCTTACCTCGAAGACTCTAGCATCCGCTTCCCGGCGCTTCGGACGCGGTGCCGGTGCACCGATCGGCCGCAGTAATCCTCGGCAACAAACGGCCGACCTCTGCAGCGCCCGTCCTAGCCTCGCCTCATGGCCGAACTGAACCTCCCGATCCTTGACCTGTCCCAGCTCGACGCGGGCCCCGAGGCCGCCGCGGCGTTCCGCGACGACCTGCGCGCCGCGACCCACGACGTCGGCTTCTTCTACCTCACCGGCACCGGCGTGACCCCCGAGCTCGAACGTCGCCTGCACCAGGCGGCGTTGGACTTCTTCGCACTGCCGGAGGACGACAAGCTCGCGATCGAGAACGTCAAGAGCCCGCACTTCCGCGGCTACACCCGCATCGGCGGCGAGCGCACGCAGGGCGCCGTGGACTGGCGCGAGCAGATCGACATCGGGCCGGAGCGCGAGGCCGTCGACGGCGGGGCCGCCTACAACCGCCTGATCGGCCCGAACCTGTGGCCCGACGCCCAGCCCGAGCTGCGCGAGGTCGTCGCGGAATGGCACACGCAGCTCTCCGGCGTGGCCCGCAAGCTGCTGCGCGCCTGGGCGCTCGCGCTCGGCGCCGAGGAGACCTACTTCGAGCAGAACTTCGGCGACCCGTCGACCCTGATCAAGATCGTCCGCTATCCGGGCACCCACGAGCCGGAGCCGCAGCAGGGCGTCGGCGCCCACAAGGACTCCGGCGTGCTGACCCTGCTCTGGGTCGAGCCGGGCAAGGGCGGCCTGCAGGTGGAGCGCGACGGATCCTGGGTCGACGCTCCCCCGGTCGACGGCGCCTTCGTCGTCAACATCGGCGAGCTGCTCGAGTACGCGACGGACGGCTACCTCAAGGCCACCAACCACCGGGTGGTCTCCCCGCAGGCGCCGGACGAGCGGATCTCGATCCCGTTCTTCTTCAACCCCGCTCTCGATGCGCGTCTGCCGCTCATCGACCTGCCGGCGGATCTGGCGGTGCAGGCACGGGGCGTCACCAAGGATCCTTCGAACCCCATCCACGCGCTCTACGGCGAGAACGCCCTGAAGTCACGCCTGCGTGCGCACCCCGACGTCGCGGCGATCCACCACGCGGACCTGGTCGGCGCCTCCGTCTGAGCGAGGGACGGCTCAGTTCTCGAGCACGCCGTCCAGCTGCGACAGCACGGGCTCGCGGCTCATCTCGATGTGCGCGTACATCTGCGCGGAGGCGAGCGCTCCGCGGCCGTGCGCGATCGATTCGACGAGCTCGACGTGCTCGTCGGTCTGCTCGCTGTCCCTCGTCTCGCGCGTGAGCCGGAACACCCACTCCATCCGCCCGACCAGCGGCCCGAGGCTGCGCAGCAGCAGTCTGCTTCCGCTGAGCCGCACGATCTCGGAGTGGAAGTCGAGGCTCGCCGCCCGTGCCGCCTCCGCGTCGATGACTGACGCGTCCTCGTGCAGGGCGCGAAGCCGGTCGATGGTCTCGATGCCCTCGTGCACACGCTCGGCGGCCCGCTGCGCGGCGAAAGGCTCGAAGCACAGCCGGGTGTCGAAGAGGTCGTGGATATCGGCACGGGTGAGCGGCGTGACGTTGGCGCCGCGGTGCCGAGAGGTCACCACGAACCCCTCGGACTCCAGCCGCTGGAGCGCTTGGCGCACCGGGATGCGCGAGACCGCGAAGCGCTCGGAGAGCTCGCGCTCCTTCAGCCACGCACCGGGCGCGACGTCGCCGTCGATGATCGCGCGGAGCAGATCACGGTAGACGCGATCGGCGAGCGCAATGGCGGTGCCGTCGGATTCAGGGCCGGTCTCCATCTGCCGCTCTCCTCTCCCCCGCGAGCGGGAACACGGGCGGGAACAACCCGCCGGCGCCGCCCCGGTGATCGCGCTCGTCGTAGCCGGCGCGCATGATGTCGAACAGGACCTGCGCATCCTCGCGAACGGCCCGCAGATCGATCCCGTCGATCGCGCCGTCGCGCATCACGACCCTGCCCGCGACCATCGTAAGGCACGCGTCCCTGGCGCTCCCGGCCAGGACGAGGTTGCGCAGCGGGTCCTCGATCGGACCGAACCGCACGTCCGAGAGGCGGAACGCCGTGAGGTCGGCGGCGGCCCCCTCCGCGATGCGCCCGAGATCGGGCCGGTGCAGCGCGCGTGCTCCGCCGAGGGTCGCCGCCTCCACATAGCCGGCGAGATCTCCGGCCGCGAGCGAACGGTTCTGCACCTTCGCGACGGAGACGCCGGTGTCGATGCCGCGGATCAGATCCGGCGGGAACGAGTCGGTGCCCAGCGAGATGTTCAGCCCCGCATTCCGGTAGCGGGCGAACGTCTCCAGCTCGGATCCGTAGCGCGCATTCGTGAGCGGGCAGTGCACGATCGACACCCCCGCCTCGACGAGGGCGGCGAGATCCCCCCTGTCCTCGCCCCACACGCGAGGATTGACGTCGAGGAAGACGCCGTGCGGGACGATCAGGCGGTCATCGAGCAGTCCCTGCCTGCGGATCAGCTCGAGCGGCGTGCACCCGTGCTGCTCCAGGATCCAGTCGCGCTCGAAATCCCCCTGCAGCGCGTGCAGGCGCACGAGGGCGCCGCGCTCCCTTGCCGCGTCCGCGGTGGCCGCGAGCAGCTCAGGGGTCAGCGTCTCGATGCGGCAGGGCAGGAAGACGGGGGTGAGCAGCGGATCCGCCCAGGAGCGCAGCGTGTCGTGGAACCGGATCGCGTCGGCGAGACCAGCCTCGCCCTCCGCTTCGTCGAAGAGGACGTCGCGCTCATCGCCCTGCACGACGTTGGCCCCGGAGCGGTAGGAGGGCCCGAGGAAGCCGCGCAACCCGAGCGACCGGGAGTACTCCGCCATGGCGAGGAAGTCGTCGGCCGATTCCGCCCAGGCGGAGTGCACCTCGGAGGCGATCGGCATGTAGCTCGTGATCCCGTGCAGGGCGAGCTGCACGAGCGCGATCTCTCTGATGCGCCGGCGCTGGCCTGCGCTGAACACATGCTGCCGGCGGAAGAACCAGTCCGCCGACCACTGCAGGCGGCGCGCGTGCTCCGGCGCCGACCACGAATCGAGGATCAGGTGGTCGATGTCGGTGAGCGCGTCCAGGTCGATCAGTCCCGGCATCAGCAGGCTCTCGCCGAGCTCCACCGTGCGATCGGCGTCCCGAGGCGCTTCGGCGCGCGGCCCCACGAAGGCGATGCGGTCGTCGTCCACCAGCACGGCGCCGTCGCGCAGCTCAGAATGCGACGCGCCGTCGAAGGCAAGGACGTGATCGGCGGTGATCAGGGTACGCACGGGGCACTCCTCCAAGCAGAACAATTGGTATCCAAAATCTATCGACCCTTGAGCATCGCAACAACAGCAGCGTGCATATTTGAGGCAGCCGATCAGATTTGGTATACATATCCTCTCAGGCTGGTATACAATTCCAGCAACCCCCCGTTCCTGACCATCAAGGAAGATCGTGACGGAAACGCTGACGACGGTCCCGACCACCGAGGCCCTCACCACCCCGAAGATCGCCACAGGACGTTCGCTCCTGGGCACCGCCTGGCTGCGCATCAGGCGCAGTCGCATCGCGCTGGCGTCCTTCGCCGTGGTGATCGCGATCGTGCTCTTCGCGATCCTGGCACCGCTGCTCACCGCGATCGAAGGGCAGGATCCGTTCACGACGCACACCGGCCCCGACACGCTGGACAACTTCGACACTCCCGGCCTGCCGCTGCCGCAGTTCCTCTATCCGTCGGCAGGGCACTGGCTCGGCGTCGAGCCAGGACTCGGCCGCGACCTCTTCGCCCGCCTCGCCTACGGCGCGCAGGTCTCGCTCACGATCGCGCTGCTGGCGACCCTCGTCTCGGTCGTCCTCGGCACGATCATGGGTGCGGCCGCCGGCTTCTTCGGCGGCAAGGTCGACATGGTCATCAGCCGCCTGATCGACCTCTTCCTGGCGTTCCCGCACCTCCTGCTCGTGCTCTCCCTCACGCCGATCCTGCAGTCCCGGCTGCGGGGCACCGCACTCGGCCAGGGCAGCTTCGTACCCATCGCATCGCTCGTGATCATCCTCGGCTTCTTCGGCTGGGCGTACCTCGCCCGCGTCGTCCGCGGCCAGGTGCTCAGCATCCGCGAACAGGAGTACATCGAGGCCGCGCGCTCCTACGGCGCGTCCAAACGGACGATCCTGTTCACGCAGGTGATCCCGAACGTGTCGGGCGTGGTGCTGGTCTACGCGACCATGATGATCCCGACCAACATCTCGGCCGAGGCCGCACTCTCCTTCCTCGGCGTCGGAGTCAAGGATCCGACCCCGTCGTGGGGGCAGATGCTCAACGCGGCGCAGTCCGGCAACTGGTACCTCGTCGACCCCTGGTTCCTGATCGTGCCGGGCACCGCGCTCGTCATCACCGTCCTCGCCTTCAACCTGCTCGGCGACGCGGTCCGCGACGCCCTCGATCCCAAGGCCTCGCGCAGCTGAACCCCGCACGCCCTCCGCGCGCTCGGCCATGCCGGCCCGCGCCCTCCGTCCGTCCTGTCCATCCCCATCCCGAGAAGAGAAGAACCATGAGACACAGCCGTCCCCTGTTCGCCGCCTCCGTCGTGGCCGTCGCGCTCGCCGTGACCGGCTGCTCGGCAGGATCCGCCTCCGGCGGCACCGCCACCGGAGGCACCGGAGGCACCAACCCGTACGCGCCGCACGTCGTCAACGAGGGTTTCAGCACCAAGGGCGGCAACGTCAACGTGCTGATGTCGAGCGACTTCCAGACGCTCGACCCCGGCAACAGCAACTACGTCCAGACTGCCAACGTCGGCCAGCTCTACTACCGCACGCTGACCATGGCGAAGGAGACCGCAGGCCAGCCGCCCAAGATCGTGCCCGACCTCGCGACCGACCTCGGCAAGGCATCCTCGGACGGCCTCACCTGGACGTACACGCTCAAGGACGACCTCAAGTACGAGGACGGCTCCCCGATCACAGCCGCCGACATCAAGTACGGCATCGAGCGCACCTTCGCCCGCGACGTCTACACGCAGGCCCCGCAGGAGCTCAACGCCGTCCTCGCCGCCGACACGTACAAGGGCCCGTACTCCGGCGGAGACCTCGCCGCGGTGGAGACCCCCGACGCGAAGACGATCATCTTCCACCTCAAGCAGCCGTACCCCGACTTCCCCGCCCTGGCCTCGCGCTCGAACAGCGCCCCTGTGCCGCAGGCCAAGGACACCAAGCTCGACTACACGAACCACCCGATCTCCTCCGGTCCCTACATGATCGCCGGCTACGACCGCGGGCGGGAGCTCAAGCTGGTCCGCAACCCGAACTGGGATCCGAAGACCGACGAGAACCGGACCGCCCTGCCCGACACGTTCTCGTTCTCGCTCTCGACCGCCCAGGCGACGATCAGCCAGCAGCTGCTGAGCGACTCCGACCCGACCGCGATCACGCTCGACTCGAACGGCGCGCTGCAGGCCTCCGATGCGGCACGGCTCAGCGACCAGACCATCAAGCCGCGCACGGCCGGCGGCCTCCTCGGCTGCACCGACGTGCTGAACTTCAACACCACCACGATCACCGACCCCGACGTGCGCCACGCCCTGGCGCTCGCGATGGACCGTGCGTCGATCCAGGTGCAGTACGGCGGACCCCGCTTCGGCAAGCTCACCAACTCGTACCTGAACGACGCGCAGGTGGGCTGGATCGCCCCGACGCTCGACCTCGACGCGGCCGGCAAGCCGAAGCTGGACGAGGCGAAGAAGCTGCTGCAGGGCAAGACCGTCCCGAAGACGCTCACCTACGGCTACTCGAACGCCACCGAGCGGTACAAGAACCTCGGCACGGTGCTGCAGCAGAACTTCAAGGAGCTCGGCATCGATCTGCAGATGGTCGCGATCCCCGCGCCGAACTACTACACGACGCTCGCCGGCGACCAGATGCCCGACATCGCCCGTGCCGGCTGGTGCGGCGGCGCGGCCTCCGGATCTACCCGCACGACGGTCGACCCGAACCTCGGCCCGAGTCTGGACGGCTCGTCCTTCGGCTTCAGCAACATCTCGCGCTTCTTCGACCCGACGATCTCGGGTGAGATGTACAAGCTGCGCGACACCAACGGCTCGTCCGAAGAGCTCAACACGAAGTGGACCGAGCTCTACAACAAGGCCATGGAGACCTACCCGATCGTGCCGCTGTTCCGCACGTACACCTCGAGCGTCGTGGGATCCAAGATCCAGAACGCTCAGGTCGGGTACTTCTTCGGAAGCATCGACCTGTCCACCGTCGGCGTCAAGAACTGACGCCTCCGCACTCCTGAAAGGACGGGGCCGGCCCTCCGCGGCCGGCCCCGCACGGGACAGCAATGTTCGGATTCCTCATCCGCCGGGTGGCCGGCCTCGTCATCCTCCTCCTCGTCGTGAGCTTCGTCACGTTCGCGCTCTTCCAGATCGGTCCGTCCGACCCCGCGGCCGCCGCGTGCGGCCAGGAGTGCACTCCGGAGCGCATCGAGCAGGCCCGCGTCGCGCTGGGCATGGACAAGCCCTTCTTCATCCAGTACTTCGCGTACCTGTCCGGCTTCTTCGGGCCGCGCATGATCGGCGCGCCAGGGGCCGAGCAGGTCTGCGCCTGGCCGTGCCTGGGCAAGTCCTTCCAGACCAACGAGAACGTCACGGACGTGCTCGCCCGCGCGCTCCCCTACACGCTCTCGATCGCCGTCGGCGCGGTCGTGCTGTGGACGATCGTCGGCGTCGGCCTTGGCCTCCTCGCGGCCCTCCGCAAGGGAAGGGCGACCGACAAGTTCATCGTCGGGGCGGCCTCGGTCGGCGTCTCGCTGCCGATCCCGGTGACCGGCCTGCTCCTCCTGCTGGTCTTCGTGAGCACGCTGCACTGGCTGCCGTTCACGAGCAATCAGATCAGCAGTCCGTTCGGATCCGCCGGCCCCGCCGCCTGGTTCCTCAACTACCTGCTGCCGTGGGTGGCGATCGCGGTCCTCTTCAGCGCGCAGTACATCCGCATCACCCGCAACAACATGATCGAGACGTTCGGCGAGGACTTCATGCGCACCGCCAGGGCCAAGGGCCTCGGTCGCCGCGAGATCGTGTTCCGGCACGGCGTGCGCGCCGGAATCACCCCGATCGTGACCATGCTGGGCCTCGACATCGGTGCCCTGCTCGGCGGCGCGGTGCTCACCGAGCAGATCTTCTCCGTCCCCGGCCTCGGCTTCACCGCCGTGCACGCCGCCGTCGCCGGAGATCTGCCGGTCACCATGGCGATCACCATGCTCGCCGCGTTCTTCATCATCACCGCGAACGTCGTCGTCGACCTCGCCTACGCCGGCATCGACCCGAGAGTGAGGGTCAGCTGATGGCCACCCCGTTCCTCGACATCCGCGACCTGCGGGTCGACTTCCCCACCGACGACGGCGTCGTGCACGCGGTGAACGGCATGGATCTGCGCCTCGAGCGCGGCGACACGATCGGCATCGTCGGCGAGTCCGGATCCGGGAAGACCGTCACCAGCCAGACCCTGATGGGCCTGCTCAA
Organism: Microbacterium azadirachtae; assembly: GCF_000956505.1. Taxonomy (GTDB): domain Bacteria; phylum Actinomycetota; class Actinomycetes; order Actinomycetales; family Microbacteriaceae; genus Microbacterium; species Microbacterium azadirachtae_A. The sequence continues at coordinate 179,542 of NZ_JYIX01000040.1, forward strand.
GGGCTCGAGCGCCCGGGTCACCGGCCAGATCCTGTTCGAGGGGACGGACCTCGTGCCGCTCACCGAGAACGAGATGCGGCCGTACCGTGGGCGCAAGATCGGCATGATCTTCCAGGATCCGCTCTCCGCGATGCATCCGTACTACACCGTCGGCACGCAGATCGCCGAGGCGTACCGGGTGCACAACAGGGTGAGCGCGAAGGCCGCCAAGGCGCAGGCGATCGACATGCTGGCGCGCGTGGGGATCCCGGATCCGGTGTCCCGCTACGACGCCCACCCGCACGAGTTCTCCGGCGGAATGCGCCAGCGCGCGATGATCGCGATGGCGCTGATCTGCGAGCCGGAACTGCTCATCGCCGACGAGCCGACGACCGCGCTCGACGTCACGGTGCAGGCGCAGATCCTCGACCTGATCTCGTCCCTGCAGCAGGAGACCGGATCCGCCGTCGTGTACGTGACGCACGACCTCGGCGTCGTCGCCGAGGTCTGCCAGCGGGTCGTCGTCATGTACGGCGGACAGTGCGTCGAGCAGGCCGAGATGGAGGATGCCTTCCTGCGCACCGCGCACCCGTACACGAAGGGCCTGCTGGCGTCGATGCCGTCCATGGCGGACGAGGCGGGCCGGCTCACCCCGATCCCCGGCTTCCCGCCGTCGCTGCTGGATCTGCCGCAGGGCTGCCTGTTCGCCGACCGCTGCCCCGTGGCGCACCTCGTGCCGGGGAACCGCTGCCGCACCGAGCGGCCCGTGCTGCACGGCGCGGGATCGCACCGATCCCGGTGCCATCTGTCCGAGGACCTCGGCGCGTCCGAGTCGATCACGATGGAGGCCGCGCGATGAACGCACCACTGCTGCAGGTCGAAGGGCTCGCCAAGCACTTCCCCGTCTCGCAGGGCATGTTCAAGCCGAAGAGCATCGTCAAGGCGGTCGACGGGGTGTCGTTCACGCTCGAGCGCGGCAAGACCCTGGGTCTCGTGGGCGAGTCGGGCTGCGGGAAGTCGACGACCGGCCGGCTGCTCATGCGCCTGCTCACACCGACGTCGGGCAGCATCCGCCTGGACGGCGCCGACGTCGCGGGGCTCGCCGGATCCGAGCTGCAGGACTTCCGCCGCCGCGTGCAGATGGTGTTCCAGAACCCCGCCTCGTCACTCAACCCGCGACAGACCGTGGGGGCCGCGATCGCCGCGCCCCTCCGTGCCCAGGGCATCGCCCCGAAGGAGGGGATGAAGCCTCGCGTGCAATCCCTCATGGACCGCGTGGGGCTTCGCCCGGAGCACTACAACCGCTTCCCCCACGAGTTCTCCGGCGGCCAGAAGCAGCGCGTCGGCATCGCCAGGGCGCTGGCTCTGGAACCCGAGGTGGTGATCTGCGACGAACCCGTCTCGGCGCTCGACGTCTCGGTGCAGGCGCAGGTGATCAACCTGCTGCAGGACATCCAGGCCGACACGGGCATCTCCTATGTCTTCATCGCGCACGACCTCTCGGTGGTCAAGCACTTCGCGCACGACGTGGCCGTGATGTACCTCGGCAAGGTGATGGAGCTGGGCACCAGGGACGAGGTCTTCGACGCCCCCCGGCATCCCTACACGCAGTCGCTGCTGTCGTCGGTGCCCTCCCCTGATCCGCACGCGGATCGCAGCGGGCGGATCCGGCTGACCGGCGATCTGCCGCATCCGTCCAACCCGCCGAGCGGCTGCGTGTTCCGGACGCGCTGCCCCGTGTTCGCGCTGCTGGACGAGGAGAAGAAGAAGATGTGCGTGGAGCACGTGCCGTCCGGTGCGGTCGCCTGCCACCATCCGGCCGAGGCCGCCGCGTTCGCGGCGCGCACCCCCGAAGAGAGGAAGATCCTTGCTGATTCGTGACGTCCGCCCCTGGGGCGGTCCCGCATCCGATGTCGTCATCGAGGAAGGGCGCATCGCCGCCATCCACCCGCACGACGAGTCCGTCCCGCTCGGGGCCGGGGATGTGGACGGTCGGGGCCGGCTGCTGCTGCCGTCGTTCAGCGACGTGCACGTGCACCTGGACTCCTCGCGCATCGGCCTGCCCTTCCGCGAGCACACCGGCTCCCCCGGCGTGTGGGGAATGATGATGAACGACCGCCGCAACTGGCGCAGCACCGATGTGCCGCACGCCGACATCGTCGCCGGCACGTTGGAGAGGATGATCGCACGCGGGACCACGAGGGTGCGCTCGTACGCGCAGGTCGACGTGGACTGCAAGCTCGAGAAGTTCGACTCCGTGATGGCCGCGAAGGAGAAGTTCGCCGGTCAGGCCGAGGTGCAGATCATGACCTTCCCGCAGGCGGGCATCCTCCTGGAGGAGGGCACGGTCGACTACCTCGAGGAGTCGCTCAAGCAGGGCGCCGACGTGATGGGCGGCATCGACCCCTCGCAGCTGGACCGCGATCCGGTCAAGCACCTCGACATCGTGTTCGGGCTCGCCGAGAAGTACCAGGTCGAGATCGACATCCACCTGCACGAGCCCGGCCACCTCGGCGTCTTCAGCACCGAGCTCGTCCTCGAGCGGGTGCGCGCCCTCGGGATGCAGGGCAAGGTCACGATGTCGCACGCCTACGAGCTGGGCGGGGTGAACGAGGCCACCAGCCGCCGGCTGATCGACGAGTTCGCCGAACTCGACATCGCCATGGCGAGCGTCGCCCCGGCCGCCCGCAACCAGCTCTCGCTCGTCGACCTCGTCTCCTCCGGCGTGCGCTTCGGCCTCGGCGAGGACGGCCAGCGCGACTACTGGAGCCCCTACGGCAACTGCGACCTGCTGGATCGCACCTGGCAGCTGGCGTTCACGAACAACTTCCGCAGGGACGAGCACATCGAGATGTGCCTGGCCATCGCGACCATGGGCGGCGCCAGCATCATGTCGCACTCGTCCCCGCGCCTGACCGGCGTGCAGAATCGTCCCGGCACCGCGGTCGGCGACCGCGCCGATCTGCTGCTCGTGGACGGCGAGACCCCGACCAGCGCCGTGATGGACCGCGGCACGGACCGCACCGTCCTCCATGACGGGCGCGTCGTCGCCGATGGGCTTCGTGTCCTCGCGCACTGATCGGGGGGATGGCGCCGCCGGCGCCATCCCGGCCGGACGCACGGCGGACCGTGCCCGGCTCGCGCCGACCGGGAGCGCCGCCCGAGCCTTGGCGCTCGGGGCCGCGCTCCTGGTCGGCGTCAATCTGCGCCCCGCGATCACCTCGGTCTCCGCACTGCTGGATCAGGCGACGAGCGAGTTCGGCCTCGGCGGCGTCGAGCGCAGCCTCCTCGCGACGCTTCCGGTGATCGCGTTCGGGCTCACGGCGATGCTCGGGCCTCTCCTGGCGCGGCGCATCGGCACGACCCGCGCGATCCTCGTCGCGATGGCGGTGCTCGCGGCGGGCCTCGTGCTGCGCGTCCTGAACGGCTGGATGCTGCTGCCGGGAACGTTCCTCGCGGGCGCGGCGATCATGGTCGCGGCGACCCTGCTGCCGCCCTACCTCAAGGCGCTCGGCGCGAGCGGACTCTGGGTGGGGCTCAGCAGCATGTCGTTCGGAATCGGCGCCGCGCTCGGCGCGAGCCTGGCGGTGCCGCTCGACGAGGCGCTCGGCCTCCGTCCGGCGCTGGCCGCGTGGGCGGCACTCGCGATGCTGGCCGCGCTCGCGATGCTGGCCGCCGGCCGCGGCGCGGCTCCCACGGCTCCGACCAGGGCTCCGATCGCGCTGCCGACGGGCTCCCGGAGCACGGTGGCGCTCATGACGACGGTGTTCGCCCTGCAGGCCCTGCTCTACTTCGCCGTGACCACCTGGCTTCCGCTGATCCTTTCCTCGCACGGTGAGACGCGCGCGGCCGCGGGCGGCCTGCTCGGGTGGTTCAGCGTGATCGGCCTCGTCCCCACGCTGCTCGCCCCTATCATCGCGCGCCGCCGCCGGATCCTGACCTGGTTCGGTCCAGGGCTCGGGATCGTCATGGCGGCCGGGTTCGCCTGGCTCGCCCTCGACGGCGGCCACGACCCCGTGGTGGTGTCCGTGCTCGGCATCGCTCAGAACGCGGGCTTCGGGCTCGCCATGGGGCTGCTCGTGAGCCTGTCCGCGGACGAGGCCTCCGCCGGGATCCTCTCCGCGATCGCGCAGGGCGTCGGCTACGCCGTCGCAGGCGGCGGCAGCCTGCTCCTCGGGATCGTGCACGACATGAGCAGCACCTGGACCGCGAGCCTGCTGACCATGGCCCTGTGCGCGCTGCTGCTCGCGGTGTCCGTGACGCTCGTGATCCGCCGCCATCCGGTGTCGCTGATCCGCGGCTGACGCCGGGCCGCGCGTGGTCCGTGCCCGGATCCGCCGACGGCACGGGATCCTGCCGAGCGGACGGGCTCTTGACGCGATCACGCCGTGCCTTCGGCAGGATCCCGTGCAGTCGACGCGCGGCGCGCGGGCTCAGATCTCCGGCCCGCCCCCGGCCACGATGTCCCGCAGCGCCTGCACGTGCGCCTCGAACGCGCGCGCGCCGGATGCCGTGGCGCGTACCCAGGTGCGCGGCCTGGTGCCGACCTGCCCCTTTCGGCTGAGGACGTATCCGGCCTCCGACAGCGCGGCGATCGCCTTGCTCACCGCGGAGTCGTTCGCCTGCAGCACGTGCGCGAGCGTCGCGAAGTCCATCTCCACCCCATCGCGCAGGGCCGCCATCATCGAGAAGCGGATCGCGCCGGCGAAGGTGTCGTCCAGGCGCATGCGCGGGTGCGGCTCAGGCATCGCGGCCGACCGGCCAGAGCGCTGCAACAACGAAGAGCACCAGGATCGCCCCCGCGGCGACGACGCCGATCATGCCGCCGAGCAGCGGGTTCGCGAACGCCGGAATCGGTGCGACGCAGGCGATCACCGCGGAGATCGCGAACGCCGTCCATTGCGGCGGGCGCCACGACGCGCCGATCGCGGGCACCGCGTTCAGGAAGCGTCCGAGCGCGGCGATCGCCATCGCGAGCACTGCGGCGACCACAGAGAGCACCTGGAAGCCCTCGCCTGCGGCGAACAAAGGACTCACTGCGGCGATCAGTGCGAGCCCGACGCCGAAGCAGCCTGTGGCGATCCGCACGGCGGTGTTCATCTCGGCATGCTCTGCGACCGGGACGGCGGCCGCGTCACCGGCACCCCGGCGCATCGCGCCCCACGCCCAGAGCCCGGCACCGAGGCCCAGCATTCCTCCGAGCGCGACGAGAACCACGGGAGCACCGCCGCGCAGGAACGTGATCACAAGGGCCAGCGCGAACGCCGCAGCCGAGGCGCCGGTGAGCACCTGATGCACGACACGCGCCGCGCCTCGAAGGGCCTGTGCCGCGGGATATCGTTCGCGGAGCCCGCGCGCGAGCTGACTCCACATCACGATGACGACGAGCAACGCCAGGGTGGGCAACGACCGTGCGTTCACGGACGGATCCCGAAACATCTGGGCGAGGAACCAGGAGACCAAGGCGGCCGTCGGGACGATCGCCTCGAAGAAGAGGATCCGGCCCAGCCGGTGACGGTCGAGCACCTCTTCGCGTCGCCGTGCGATGCCGGGCAGAGCGTCGAGCGCGGCACGCGCAGCTTCCTGCCCTGGCACGCCCTCGGATCCGTCGACACGGCGATCCTCAGTCATCGTCGCGCTCCGGGAGCAGGCTGACGATCGCCGCCAGGATCAGGACCACGGCGCCGAGAGCGAAGCCGGTCGCCAGCGCGATCCCCGGACGGGTGCTCACGAGGAGCACCATCGCCATGACGGCGGACGCGCCGAAGCCGAACATGATCCACTGCGGGGCCCACCAGGTCTCGCCCAGATCCGCGCACCACCCTGTGAGCAGCGCGACGAGGTACAGGATCATGATTCCGAACATCGCGAATGAACTGACGGCGGATCCCCATCCCGGAACGGCCGCCGCCCCGCTGACGGCGACACTGATCGCGAGGCACGCCCCCACCGCCATCGTGCCGACCCGTGCGGTGCGGGTGAAGGGCGCACGTGCCGGAGCGAGGCGGGAAGGGTCGTTCCGTCCCTCGTGCCGCAGCGACAGACCGGCCGCCAGCCCACCGGCGAGGAAAAGCAGTGGCGGCCCGGGAAGCCAGAACCATGAGAACGCCCCGGTGACCCCGTCGATCACCACGAGCGCGAGACCGAGCGCGGCGCCTGCGACAGCCAAGCCGTAGTACACCCCAGCGCGTGCACCCCGCAGCACGCGGCGCGCGCCGTAGCGCTCCCTGACGGCGCGCGCGAGGAACGACCAGATGAGGAACACGGCGAGCGCGTTCAGCGGCGCTATGGGCAGTTCGGGACTCTGCCGATGGAGCCCCCAGGCGACGAAGAAGATGCCGACGTACAGCGCGATTGCGATGCTCTCGACGATGTGCAGGCGCCCGAGCCGCCGGAGATCCAGCACGCCCTCGGCACGCTGCCTGACATCCGGAAGCACGTCCAGATACGCCTGCGCCGTAGCCGCGTCCGGCTGTTCCAGGGGTTCGGCACCCCGCATGGGCTGCTGCTCCATCGATCCCCCGAATCGTCGGTGAGCTTTCCTGCAGGAAAGCTACTCCCACTTTCCTACAGGAAAGCGGCACGGAGTTCAACGAATCGTACGGAACCGGATCCGCCGACGGCACGAGATCCTGCCGAGCGGACGGGCTCTTGACGCGATCAGGCCGTGCGTTCGGCAGGATCCCGTGCACTCGGCGCCAGCGCGGCGCGGACTCAGCGCGGCGCCCCGGACAAAGGTCGAGGCCCGCCCCACACCGTGGGACGGGCCTCGCAAGAATGTTCTGCGCGATTGTGCGCTGGCTGCTTAGCGGCGCAGTCCGAGACGCTCGATCAACGACCGGTAACGGTTGATGTCGACGTCCTGGAGGTAGCCGAGCAGACGACGGCGCTGACCGACGAGCAGGAACAGGCCACGACGCGAGTGGTGGTCGTGCTTGTGCTCCTTGAGGTGCTCGGTGAGGTCCTTGATGCGCTGCGTCAGCATTGCAACCTGCACCTCGGGGGATCCGGTGTCACCGGGGTGCGTCGCGTACTCTTCGATGATCGCCTTCTTGACGTCTGCTTCCAGTGCCATAGGTGATCCCCTTCCTCTTTGCTGCGCGGTGCCCGACGCCGAATGCGTGGGCTCTCTTTATCCGCGGCCGATCGAACGGCAACCGCCCAAGTCTATCAGCACCGGGCAGCCCGGCGCGCCGAGTCGGATCCACGCCCCTCGGAGCGCCGATACGCTCGACGAGTGAGTCATCTGATCGATCTGAGCCCGTTCCGGCAGAGCCCGGCGTTCGCCCGGATGTGGATCGGATCCACCCTCAGCGGCATCGGCGGGCAGCTCACGATCGTGACCGTCATGCTGCACGTGTTCGCGCTCACGCAGAGCACCTTCGCCGTCTCCATGATCGCCGTCGCGGGGCTCGTGCCGATGATCCTCGCCGGACTCTACGGAGGGATGCTCGCCGATGCCTTCGACCGCCGGCGGGTCGCACTCATCGCCGCGGTCATCACGTTCGCCGCGACCGCGCTGCTCGCCACCCTCACCTGGGCGCACGCGGAGACCATCTGGTGGCTCTATGCGCTGAGCATGATCATCGCCGCCGCGAACTCGGTCGGCATGGCCACGCGCACCGCGATCATCCCTCGACTGCTCTCCCGCGACATGCTCGCCCCCGCCTCAGCGCTGAACGGCGTGGCCTTCGGCATGACGGTCATGGCCGGCCCCGCGCTCGCCGGACTCCTCGTGGCACTCACCGGCTACGGCTGGACCTACACGATCGACGTGATCCTCATGCTGTCGATGTTCCTGGGGCTCTGGACGCTGCCGAAGCTGCTGCCCGAGGGCGAGATCGTGCGCCCGGGGCTCGCCTCCCTCGTCGACGGCTTGCGCTTCCTGCGACGCGCCGGCAACATCCGGATGCAGTACGTCCTCGACATCTGCGCCATGACGTTCGGCCAGCCCCTCGCGCTCTTCCCCGCGCTGGGCACCGTGATCCTGGGCGGCGGTGCGGTGACCACGGGCCTGCTGACCGCGGCGGTCGCGGTCGGGACGTTCCTGTCGAGCCTGTTCTCCGGGCGCATCGTGCACTACCGCTGGCACGGCCGCGGCATCGCCAGGGCCGTGCAGGCATACGGCGCGACGATCGCGCTGTTCGGCATCGTCCTGCTCGTCGGAGCGCTGCTCCCCGCCGGACACGCCACCGCATCCTCTCCGAACGTGCTGCTGATCGCGCTCGCCTGCGTCGCCCTGGCGTTCTCGGGTGCGGCCGACAACGTCAGCTCGATCTATCGCAACACCATGATGCAGGCCGCGGTCCCCGACACGATGCGCGGCCGCCTGCAGGGCGTGTTCATCATCGTGGTCGCAGGCGGACCGCGTCTCGGTGCCCTGTACGCCGGAGTGCTGGCCTCGCTCACCGCACTGTGGTTCCCGCCGCTCCTGGGCGGGCTGCTCGTGATCGGCCTCGTCGCGCTGTTCGTCCGGCTCAGCCCGCGGTTCCGGGCGTACGACGCCGAGGATCCGCAGCCCTGACCCGCTGTCGGGGGCCGCGGATCCCGACGGACGTCAGCGCTGCCCTGCCGGCTGGCGGATCGCGACGTTGATGCGGTTCCACACGTTGATCGCGCTGATTGCCAGGATCAGGGCTGACAGCTGGCGCCGGTCGAACTGCGCCGACACCTCGTCCCACAGTTCGTCGGACACCGGATCGACCTTGTCCGCGATGCGGGTGAGCGCCTCGGTGAGCGCGAGCGCGGCCCGCTCCCGCGGGGTGAAGAACGGGGCTTCGCGCCAGGCCGCCACGCCGAACACCCGCTCGTCGCCGGCCCCGTCCGCGCGCATCTCCTTGGAGTGCTCGATCGTGCACCAGCTGCAGCCGTTGATCTGGCTGGCCCGCAGGTGAACCATGTGCAGCAGGTCCTGCGGCAGATCGGTCGAGGCCGCCACGCCGCTCAGCGCGGCGATCGCATCGAAGCCGCCCTCGAGCAGGAACGCGGGGTGCGGCATGCGCGCCTTGATCGCGACGGCGGCCGTGGTGTCGATGGTCTGGTCGATGCTCATGTCAGACTCTTCCCGTTCTCTTGTCAGAAGCCGCCCGATCCGGACGGTCACTCTGATGACACGCGGGCCGGAGGAGATGTGACATGACGGATCAGGATTCTCTCGCCGACCGCTTCGAGGAGCAGCGACCGCGGCTGCGCCGGCTCGCGCAGCGCATGCTCGGGTCCACCGCCGAGGCCGACGACGTCCTGCAGGACGTGTGGTTGCGGGCCTCCGCGGCCGGTGCCGACGACGTGCAGAACTTCGGCGGCTGGCTGACCACGATCGCCTCCCGCGCCTGCCTCAACGTGCTGCGCTCGCGCGCCTCACGGGGAGAGATCCCGCTCGACGACGACGGAACGGGGCCGGTCATCGAGGCGGATGTGCGCGCACCGGATCCCCTGGAGGCGGCGCAGCAGGCCGAGGCCGTCGGCGCCGCACTGACCCTGGTGCACGAGCGCCTCTCCCCCGCCGAGCGCGTGGCGTTCGTGCTGCACGACTCGTTCGAGGTGCCTTTCGAGCAGATCGCGGACCTGCTCGAACGCTCCCCCGATGCGGTGCGGCAGCTGGCCAGCCGCGCGCGCCGAAGAATGCGTTCGGCGGATGTCGCCGGCACCAGGTTTCCGCCCGCGACCGGCGCCCCATCGTGGATGCGTTCTTCGCGGCGGCCCGCGCGGGCGACTTCGACCGGCTCGTGTCGCTCCTGTCCCCCGAGGTCGAACTGCGGATCGAGCAGGGGTTGTCGGCGACCGCGCTCGTACGCGGCGGCGCGGCGGTCGCAGTCCGGGCGCTCATGTTCGCCATCCCCGATGCGGTGCTCCGGCCCGTGTTCGTGGACGGCCTCCCTGGCGTCGTCGTCCTGGTCGGAACGCGCGCCGTCTCGGTCATGGCGTTCGACGTCGACGACGAGCGGATCGCGGCCATCGACGCATTCGCCGGTCCTGCCGCGACCGCCGCGCTGTCGTTGCCGCGGTGACGCCGGCGGCGCCGGCGGCGCCAGCAATGAGACGCTCGACGCCCGAGAGAATGTCGGTGCCCTGGCGCAGACTGACGGCATGAGCGCCACCGCCCGCACCACCACGCTGCCCCTCGCCGGGGCCTACGACCTCCGCGAGGTCGCCCTCATGGGATTCGGCCATCGCGACGAGTCCGCCTTCGACGGCGTCATGCGGCTGGCGTTCTGCACCGATGCGCTCGATTCCCAGGTCGGCGTCGAGGTGCGCCAGCACGACGGCACGCTCGCCCTGACCGTGCACGGAGAAGGGGATCTCGACGCGATCGCCGGGCAGGTGGCCCGCGTCGTCTCGGCCGACCACGACGGCGACGCCTGGGCGGCCGTCTGCGCCGCGGATCCCGTGCTCGCCCGCGTGCACGCGGCGGCGCCGGGCTTCCGCCCGTCGAACTTCTACAGCCCGTACGAGGCGGCGGTGTGGGCCGTGCTGTCAGCCCGTCGCGCGCGGAGGCAGGGCATCGCGCTGCGCCGGCGTCTGTCGGAACAGTACGGCACGGTGTTCACGCTCGCCGGACGACCAGAAGCCGCCCTGCCGCTGCCCGAGCAGCTGCTCGCGCTCGAGGAGTTCCCCGGGCTGCCCGCGGACCGGATCCCGCGGCTGCACGCGATCGCGCGCGCGGCATCGGATGGGCAGCTCGACGTGCGGCGGCTCGCCGGCATGACGTCTGCGGAGGCGATGCTCGACGTGCAGCGTCTCCCCGGCATCGGCCCGTTCTACAGCGCGCTCATCGTCATCAGGGCCTGCGGGCTCACCGATGTGCTGTCGACGCAGGAGGAGCACACGCGCGCCGCCGTGCAGGCTCTCTACCGCCTCGACCACGCTCCAGACGATGCCGAGTTGGAGCGGATCGCCGAGGCGTGGCGCCCGTTCCGCACCTGGGCCGCTGTGTCGTTGCGAGCGGTCGGATCCCGGCTCCTCGATCAGCCGGCGGCCTGAGTCCCTCTTCACGACGAGAGGGCGGGGTCGCTGTACGCGACACCCGCCCTCTCGGACGATGCTCCGATTACGCCTGCAGAGCGCCCTGCAGGTCGAGCGTGATCGTGACGTCCTTGCCGACGAGCACGCCACCGGTCTCCAGCGCGGCATTCCAGGTGAGGCCGAAGTCCTCGCGGTTGATGACGGCCTTCGCGGAGGCGCCGGCCTTGTAGTTGCCGTAGGGGTCGGAGCCGAAGCCGCCGAAGTCCAGCTCGAACGTGACCGGCTTGGTGACGCCGTGGATCGTGAGGTCTCCGTCGACGAAGAGGTCGCCGCCTTCGACGCGGGCACCGGTCGAGGCGAAGTCCATGGTCGGGTACTTCTCGACATCGAAGAAGTCGGCAGACATCAGGTGGCCGTTGCGGCCGGCGTCGCCGGTGTCGAGCGAGGTGACGTCGACGCTCGCCTCGACACGCGCCTCGAGCGGGTTCTCCGGCGCGACCAGGGTCGCGCTCTTGACGCCGAAGGTGCCGCGCACCTTCGAGATCATCATGTGGCGGACGCTGAAGGTGACCTCGCTGTGGGCGGGGTCCAGGGTCCAGGTGCCGCTGCGGTAGCCGGGGATGTCGATGCTCATGGGTGCTCCTCATCGGAAGGTCTGCGGTCGCTGCTGCTGCGGCGACATCAGGGTCCAACTTACATTCAGGTGAATGCATTCCCGATTCGCCGAACTTTTTTCGAGAACCCCCGCCGGCACGACGAAGGCCCCGTCCGGGGACGGGGCCTTCGTCGTTCGCGATCGTCAGCCGACGGCGACGAGGTCGATGATGAAGATGAGGGTCTTGCCTCCGAGGAAGTGTCCGGATCCGGCGGGTCCGTAGGCGAGGTGCGGCGGGATGACCAGCTCGCGGCGTCCGCCGACCTTCATGCCGGGGATGCCCTCCTGCCAGCCCTGGATCAGGCCGCGCAGCGGGAACTGGATGGTCTCTCCGCGGCCCCAGGAGGAGTCGAACTCCTCGCCGGAGTCGTGCTCGACACCGGCGTAGTGCACGGTGACGGTGTCGCCGGGCTTCGCCTCGTCACCGGTTCCTTCGATGATGTCGCGGATCACGAGCTCCGTGGGGGCGGGTCCGGTGGGGGCGTCGAACTCGGGCTTGGTGCGCTCAGTCATGCCTCCATCCAACCCGACACGGTCCGGCTCGGTCAACGCGGGACACTGCGCCGATGGCGAACAGTGCCCAGTTCGTGCCGACGACGGACAGGGGTGCGGCCTGCCGAACCTTGACATCCCCGCGCCGCGGGTGCAACCTGTTTTCAGATCAACTCAGCGCCCGGAGGACTTGCAGGCATCGCCGCAGCACCGGGCGCTGAGTCTTGCTCTGCGAGGGCTCGTGGCCGCGACGCGGAGCGAGTCGAAACCTTCCGCCTCAGACCGACAGCAGCGCGTCGCGCGCCGCGTGCGTGCGCTGCAGCAGGACCTGCTCGTCCTGGGTCGCCAGCGGATCCCGTCCGGTGATGATGCGCTGGCGCACGGATGCGAGCGTGGTCGCGTCCTTGATGAACCGGCGCATGATCGGACGCCGGTCGCCGCGCAGCCCCGACGCCCACCGCAGGCCGACGCGGCGGCCCGCGGGAGTCGCGAGCATCGACACCTCCTGCGGCGTGAACCAGCCCGCGGTGGCGTAGTCGCTGAGCCGGGCATAGGTGAGCCGGGACTCCTCCTTGCGCAGCAGGATGATCACCACGATGAACCCGACGAACAGCGGCACCTGCAGCACGATGTACAGCACGAAGAAGTTGCCGATCATCGAGGATCCGTTCCACAGCGCGTGCAACGCCATGGCGCCGAGGAGTCCCACGGCGCCGAAGCCCAAGGCGCGAGCGGCCGAGGCACCGCGACGGGCGGCCAGCCCGATGGCGAACCCGGTCACGGAGGTGAACATCGCGTGGGCGAACGGCGACATGAGCCCGCGCAGCACGAACGTGACGGTCAGGTCGGGCGCCCCGCCCTCGATGAGGCTGACCGCGAAGTACTGGATGTTCTCGGTGAACGCGAAGCCGGCGCCGACCAGCGCGCCGTAGACGACGCCGTCGATCGGGCCGTCGAAGCTGCGGCGCGCCATGAGGAAGATCAGGAAGACGCCGAGGCCCTTCGCCGTCTCCTCGACCAGCGGCGCCTGGAGCACGGCGGTCAGATCGTCGTTGCGCTGCCCGAGCAGCAGCGTCAGCAGGAGGTCGACGACGAGCGCGAGCCCCACCGAGGCGATCGCGCCCCACGCGATCGCGAAAGCCACCAGCGACTTGGGCTCGGGCTCCCAGCGGTCGATGAAGAAGACGCCGAAGAACACGATCGTCAGGGGCACCAGCGCGAGCACCATGCCGATCATGGAAGCTGCGGGGCCGAGCGCCCACACGAAGTAGGCGATGAGGCCGAGGAGGACGAATCCGAGCGCGCCGAACGCCCACACCGAGGCGTGCCGCCCCTTCGCCGAGGGGACGGGCAGCGCCGGCACCGCCTGGACGGGAGCGGGCGGGGTGTAGGCGTCGTAGGCGACGGCGCCGTGATGCTCGGGGCGCTGCGCCAGCACCGAGCCGTACACCGGCGCGATCGGCGTCGAGGCGGTCTGCGGGTAGCTCTGCGGCTGGACGTACTGCGGCTGCTGCAGGTACTGAGGTTGTGCGTACTGCGGCTGCGCGTATGCGGGCTGCGTATAAGGAGGCTGGGCCGCGGGCGCGGAGTACGACGGCTGCGGCTGATGCGGCGCGGACGGCCCCTGGTCCGCCGACGCTTGAGGCTGCCCGGCCGCGGGCGGCTGATACGGCGACGGCGCGGGGGGCGACGGGCGCGAGGCCGGGCGCTGCTCGGCGGGATCGCCGTGTCCTCCAAAGGTCATGCCCAAAGCCTAGAGGCTCTCCGCGCCGGGGCAGCGGGTGCGCCCGGTAGCGTGGAGGGCATGCGGTTCGCTCATCTGCGCCGTCCCGAATCCGACATTCCCGCGCTCGCCGTCATCGACGGCTCCGGCGCGACGCTCGTCGCAGATCTCGTGGATCCGGCCCCTGCCACCCTCCAGCAGCTCATCGAAGGCGGCGACGTCCTTCTCGACGCCGTCCGCGACGCGCACGCCCGCGGCGAGGCCCCCGTGCACGCGCTCGACGGCTTCGCGTACAGCGCCGCGGTGCTCGCTCCGCCCGTCGTGCTCGCGGTGGGCCTGAACTACGCGGCGCACTCGACCGAGCTCGGGCTGAAGACCGACACCGCGCCCACGGTCTTCACGCTGTGGCCGAATTCCCTCGCCGGGCACGAGCAGACCACGACGTGGCCGCGTGCGCTGTCGGAGTCGGTGGACTACGAAGCCGAGCTCGGCGTCGTGATCGGCGCCGCCGCGAAGGACGTGTCCGCCGAGGACGCCCTCGACCACGTCTGGGGCTACACCGTGGTCAACGACATCACCGCCCGGGACATCCAGTTCGCCGAGGCGCAGTGGTCGCGCTGCAAGTCGTTCGACGGCTTCTCCCCCACCGGCCCCGTGGTCGTGACCGCGGACGAGATCGCTGATCCGCAGGACCTGCACATCTGGACCGTCGTCGACGGCCACATGGTGCAGGACGCCTCCACCGGGCAGATGGTGCGGCCGGTGTCGGCCCTCATCTCCCACCTCTCGCGCTCCCTCACCCTGCGCCCGGGGACGCTGATCTCCACCGGCAGCCCCGGCGGCGCCGGCTACTCCCGGGATCCGCAGATCTTCCTGCGCGACCGCTCCACCGTGACGGTCGGCATCGACGGGATCGGCGAGCTCACGACGCACTGCCGGATCCTGGACTGACGATCCGGTCCGCGCGGGGGCTTCATCGGCTCCTCAGCAGCCGCAGCTGCCCCCGACGCGGAGATCCGTCGCCAGTCGCACGGTGCGCGCCGGCTCGCTCCCGTCGCCGGGATCGGTCAGCAGCAGGTGGGCGGCGATGCGCCCCATCAGCTCCATCGGCTGGCGCACCGTGGTGAGGGTCGGCGTGGACATCCGGCCCGCCAGGATGCCGTCGAAGCCGGTCACCAGGACGTCCTCGGGGGCGCGCACCCCCTCGCCGCGAAGGACGTCCATCACCCGCAGCGCGGTCTGATCACTGCCGCACACGAGCGCCTCGGGCAGGGCGCCCGCCGCGGCGCGCTCGCGCAGCACGGGATAGGCGGGCGTCCGCTCCAGGTCGGTGTCGTCGAGGGGCTCTCCGAGCGCGCCGGGGATCTCCGCGACCGCGGAGAGGAACCCTTCACGCCGCTCATCGAGGTCGTCCTCCCCGATCGCGCCCACCCAGCCGAACGACCGGGTGCCGTGCGCCTCGTGCAGGTGCCGCACGATCATCCGCATGCCCCCGGCGTTGTCCACCGTGACCCTATGCCCGATGCCCGCGCGCTTGCTCAGCTGGACGACCGGGACGCGTGCGGCCACGGCCTCGATCGCCGCGGTCGTGGAACGGCCCGGCAGGATGGCGAGGCCGTCGACCCTTCCCGCTGTGTCGGCGAGGTCGGACACCCCCACGCCGCCGCTGCTGAGCAGGACCGCCGTGCCGTTGCGTTTGCACTCCAGCACGAAGCCGCGCTGGACCTCGTCGACGTAGAGCGGGAACGTCCTCGGATCGCTCTCGCGCTCATCCGCCGCGGCATCCCAGCTCACGGTCTCGGCATCCAGGTCGAGCTCGTCCAGGTCGACCCGCACTCCCCCGCGGGCCGACGGCGACGCCTCCGGCTCCTCGTCGAGCAGCATGTCGAAGAGGTGCAGGCCGAGCACGCCGGTGCGTCCGCGCGCGAGACTCCGGGCGGATCCGCTCGGCACGTAACCGATCTCCCGCGCCGCTTCGAGCACGACGCGGCGGGTGTCCTCGCGCACGCGCTCCGGCCGGCGGAACGCGAAAGAGACCGTGGCGATCGACACGCCGGCGCGCTGCGCCACGTCATAGACGGTGGGTCGGCTCGACGCCATGAGCACCTCGCTTTCGGAGCGATTCTACTGAGCGCGGGGTCCGTCGATCGTCAGCCCGGTGCCGCGGCGGAACACCGGATCCTCGGTTCCGTCCGGCACGTCCGCGAATGCGGCGCGCACGGCGTCCATCGAGCGCGGGATGTCGACGGGGAGCACCCCGCGTGGCGGGATCCGTCCGGAGAGCGCCGCGAGCACCGCAGCATCGGAGCTGCCGAACTCCACCGCGATCGCGGCCGCGAACGGGACGAAGGGCGTGAGGATGGCGGGGCGATCGAGGTTCACGACGATCACGAGCGGGCAGTGCGCGGCGATCCGGCGCAGCCGCGCGACGAGTCCCGGCGGGAAGTCGAGCGACCCCTGGTGGAACCACGCCTCGAGGAACAGATCGTCCCTCGGCTCGAAGGGGGCCCCGATCCGCACGAGCGCGATATCGGCGTCCTCGGGCGCGGAGGCGGAGTCGGCGTAGGCGGCGAGCGCCTCCGCCGCGACGCCCTCCGCATAGACCTTCGGACGCGCGCCCTCGAACATCGGCAGCGTGCGGTCGCGGTTCTGCAGCACCGTGACGGAGGCGGCCTGAGCGCGCTCCCCCTCTGCGCGGAACTCCGCCGCCCCGACGATCCGCTCGGCCTCGTCCTCGTCCACGTACGGATCGTCGAAGAGGCCCAGACGGAACTTCACCCGCAGGATCCGCCGCGCCGAGCGGTCGATCCGCTCCTCGGCGACCGCTCCCTCCGCGACGAGCTCGAGGAGCAGCTCGACGCACTCCTCCCCGCCGAACTGGTCGACGCCCGCATCGAGCAGCCGGAGCATCCGCTCCCGCGGCGTCAGGTCCTCCACGCCCCAGGCCCGCGCCGGCAGCACCTGATCCCCGACGTGGTTGTCGTTGATCAGCTCCCAGTCGCTGAGCACGACGCCGTCGTACCCCAGCTCCTCCCGCAGCAGCTCTGTGACGATCTGCCGGCTGTAGCTGAATCCGACCTCCTCGATCGGCTGCCCCCGACGGACCAGTCCCACCGGCATGCCGTAGTACGGCATGATCCCTGCGGTGTCGCGGCGGATCGCCTCGACGAACGGCCGCAGGTGCTCCTCGAAGCGCCCTCCCGGATAGACCTGCTCGCGACCGTACGGGAAGTGCGCGTCTTCACCGTCCAGCTGCGGCCCTCCGCCCGGGAAGTGCTTGGTGATGCACGCGACGCTCTCGGGGCCCAGCTCCGCGCCCTGGAATCCCTCGAGATACGCACCCGTCATCGCCGTCACCCGGTCGGCGTCGTAGCCGAGCGTCTGCGCCTGACGCCCCCAGCGCGCCTCGGTCGGCAGATCCACCTGGGGGTGCAGAGCCATCCGGATGCCCACCGCCCGGTACTCGCGCCCCGCGATCCGGGCGAACCGTCGCACCTGATCGACGTCGTCGAGAGCGGCGAGCCCCAGCGGCTCCGGCCACTGCGAGAACGGGCCTGCCGCGAAGGCGACGCCCGAGTTCTCCACGAACGCGTGACGCGGATCCGTGCTGATCGTCACCGGGATCCCATGCGATGTGCCTGCCGCGAGCTCCTGGAGCCGGTTGTTCCAGTGGGCGCCCTCCCGTGCGGTCCTCATCCCGTGCACGTTGAAGTGCGTGAGGTGCTTCTGCCGGACGACCTGCGAGGTCGGCGACTTCGAGATGGCGCCGGGCTCCTCGCGCAGCTCTCCTCCCTCGCCGATCTCGATGACCGTGTGGAACAGCAGCCCCGCCTTCTCCTCGATCGACAGGCGGGAGAGCAGGTCGTCGACGCGCTCCTCCGTGCCGAGCCGTGGATCCTCGTAGGGATCCATGACCCCGTTGCCGTTGAGGTCGCGGAAGGGCAGGCCCTCCTCCGTCGTCCGGTCTTCGGCTCTCATGCGTGGGTTCCTCCTCGTCGATGCGGTCATTTCAGGCCTGTGGTCGCGACGCCCCGGATGAACCAGCGCTGCAGGAACACGAACAGCAGCAGGATCGGGGCGATCACGAGCACGGATCCCGCGAGCAGCAGCCCGTAATCGGTCGCGTTCTGCCCCGTCGAGTACAGCGACAGGGCGACCGGCAGGGTGTACATGTCCTCCGTCTGCGCCGAGACGAGCGGCCACAGGAAGTTGTTCCATGACCCGAGGAAGGTGAGGATCCCGAGCGTCGCCAGGGGCGGTCCGCACAGCGGCATCACGACACCGCGGAAGATCCGCCACTCCCCCGCGCCGTCCAGGCGGGCGGCCTCGAGCAGCGCATCCGGGATGCCCGTCATGAACTGGCGCATGAGGAACACGCCGAGAGGCGCCGTCACGAACGGGAGGATCAGGGCCGGATAGGTGTTCACCAGTCCGAGCTTGGAGACCATCACGAACAGGGGCACGAAGGTCACCACGCCGGGAACCATGAGCGTGATCATGACCGCGCCGAAGAGCACCCGCTTGCCCGGGAACTCCATCTTGGCGAGCGCGTAGCCGACCATCGAGCAGAACACGAGGTTGCCGAGCACGGTGACGAGCGCGACGATCAGGCTGTTGCCGAAGAAGTGCCAGAAGTCGAGCGGGCCGAACCACTGCGCATAGTTCGCCGCGGTCGGGGCCTCCGGCCACCAGGTCGGCGGGCGGCGCAGGATCTCGCCCTGCGTCTTGACGGATCCGAGGACCATCCAGATGAAGGGGACCAGCCAGACCACGAGGCCGATCGTGAGGACGGCGTAGGAGACCGCCCTCCCGCTGAGCCGTCGAGGACGGGAGCGGCGCACCGGAGGTGCTGTCCGTGTGAGAGTCATGGCGTCAGTCCTTCGATCGCAGCAACCGGAACTGCAGCAGGCTCACGAGGGCGATCACGAGGAACAGCACGTAGCTGGCCGCGGACGCGAGCCCGTACTCGCCGAAGCCGAACTGCTGGTACGTGTAGTAGGCGACCGACAGGGTCGAATCGAGCGGCCCGCCCTTGGTCATCAC
This sequence comes from Microbacterium azadirachtae, assembly GCF_000956505.1. Classification (GTDB taxonomy): domain Bacteria; phylum Actinomycetota; class Actinomycetes; order Actinomycetales; family Microbacteriaceae; genus Microbacterium; species Microbacterium azadirachtae_A. Next base: position 198,396 of record NZ_JYIX01000040.1, read on the forward strand.
GAACGCCTCCTCGAAGAACTGCAAGTAGCCGACCGAGATGAGCACGGCGCCGAGCAGCAGGGTGGGCCGCAGCAGCGGCAGCGTGACGGAGACGAGCCGCCGCCACGGCGAGGCGCCGTCCATGATCGCCGCCTCCGTGACGTCCTCCGGCACCGCCTGGAGGCCCGCGAGGAAGATCACCATGAGCGTTCCGACGTTGCGCCACACCGCCATCAGGATCAGCGAGGGCAGCGCGAAGGCGGGATCGTTCAGCCAGTTGGGCCCGTGGATGCCGAACATCGCGAGCGCGGTGTTGAGCAGGCCGTCCGGCTGCAGGATGTAGCGCCAGACCACAGCGACGGCGACGATGCTCGTCACCACGGGCGCATAGAACCCGACCCGGAAGAACGACACCAGCCGCCCCTTGCCGCTGTTCAGCGCGAGGGCGAGCGCCAGCGCGACGATCATCGTCACGGGGATCCCGACCACGACGAAGATGCCCGTGACGCCGAGAGAGGTGAGGAAGCGGGGATCGCCGAAGAGCGTGACGTACTGCTGAAGGCCGACCGCGTCGACGGCGAACGGAGAGACGATGTCGCGCGCGGTGAAGTCGGTGAACGACATCGCGAACGAGCCCACGATCGGCACGACCATGAACACCGCGAAGACGAGCACGAACGGCAGGGCGAACCCCCACGCGATGAGCGCGCGCCGGCGACGGGCGGCGGCGAACGTGCCGGCGCCGCGCCGGTCGCTCCCGCCACCGGAGCCCGTGCGGGTTCCGGTGGCGGGCAGGAGAGTGGCCGTCATCTCACTTCAGCCCGATCGTGTCGGCGTCGGACTGCAGGGTCTTCAGCGCGTCCGCGACCGAGGTTCCGCCGCGACGGATCGACTCGAGGGCCTGATCCCCCTTCGCGGCCACCTGCACCCAGGAGGTCGAGACGGGCGGGGCCTTCGCCGTCTCCAGCTGGGTGCCGAACGTCGTGAGACTCGCGTCCGCGGAGACGGCCTTCTCGTCCCAGGCCGCCTTGGCCGCGGGCAGGTCTCCCGTCGCGGTGTAGAACTCGGCCTGGACCTCGGGCTGGGAGAGCCAGCGGGCGAGCTTCCACGCCGAGGCGGCGTTCTTGCTGCCGTTGAAGACGACCAGGTTCGCGCCACCGCTGAACGAGACCGAGCCCTTGTCCGCGGGCAGCACCGCCGTCGCGTACTTGTTCGCGAAGTCGGCCCCGCCGACCGACGCCAGCTGCCCCCGCAGGAAGGGCCCCTCCACGACCATCGGGGTGGTGCCGGCGACGAACTCGGATTCGACCGCGCCCGCTGAGGTGTCGACGTTCGGATCGGAGAGCTTCTTGTCGAAGAAGCTCTTGTAGTACTCGATGCCCTTGGCCATCTCGGGGGTGTCGAGCGTCCACTTCTTGCCGGCGGAGATCTCGGCGCCCGCCGACCACGGCATCCAGAGCGCTCCCTGGAACGAGTCGTTCCCCGCGGGCATGCGGATGCCCCACTTCGCCCCGCCCTTGGACTGCATGTCCGCCGCCATCTGCTGCAGCTCGTCCCAGGACTTCGGCGCCGCGGTCCACCCGGCCTTGGCGGCGATGTCGGTGCGGTAGTAGAGCACCCGGGTGTCGACGTACCAGGGGATCCCGGCGGCGCGGTCGCCGACCTTGGTCGAGCTGACAGCCCCGTCGAAGAAGCCCGAGGTGTCGATCTCCGAGGGCACGCTTCCGAAGGCATCGCCGAAGTCCGCCATCCAGGTGGTGCCCATCATCGCGATGTCCGGGGTGTTGCCGCCCGCGATCGCGGTCTGGATCTTGTTGTGCGCGGCGTCCCACGGGATCGCGGTGACCTTGACGGTGACCCCGGGGTTCGCCTTCTCGAAGGCCTTGACGAAGTCCGGCAGGGCCTCCCCCTCGGCCCCCATCGCCCACATCGTGATCGTTCCGGTGGCCGGTGCGTCATCGAGCTGCACCGCGGATGCCGCGGGCGCCGAGGAGCCCCCGTCCGCACGACCGCACCCCGTGAGTGCGAGGCCGATCGCGGCGAGAGCGGCGATGCCGGCCAGAGCTGTCCTGCTTTTCACGTCTTCCTCCTTGAAGCGTCCTGTCGCCAGGATCTAAGCGCATAGATTCTTGCTCTTCGTCGATCTAAGCGCATAGATCGTCGGGCCGCAAGACCCGTTCCTGAGACGGCGAACGGCCCGCCGCTCCGGAGAGCGGCGGGCCGTATTGCGTGCGGGCAATCAGGCGCCGGCGTCGACGTCCTTCGACGGGATCACGGGGATCGCCGCGGTGATCGTCTCGAGGCCCGACAGGCGCGCGGGCGACAGCTGCTTGGCGACCTCCTCGCGCGACATCAGCCCCGCCTCGACCACGAGGTCGGCGACGTTGCGGTTGGTCAGCAGCGCGGTCTTGGCGAGCGCGGCCGAGGCGGCGTAGCCGATGAACGGGGTGAGCGCCGTGATGACGCCGACCGAGGATCCGACCATCGCGCCCAGGCGGTCGCGGTTCGCGGTGATGCCGTCCACGCAGTTCACACGCAGGGTCCACATCGCCTGGCGCATCCAGGTGATCGACTGGAAGATCGAGTGCGCGATCACGGGCTCGAAGGCGTTCAGCTGCAGCTGACCTGCCTCGGCGGCCATCGTCACCGTCATGTCGGATCCGGCGACGGCGAACGCCACCTGGTTCACGACCTCCGGGATCACCGGGTTGACCTTGCCCGGCATGATGCTGGAACCGGCCTGCATCGCGGGCAGGTTGATCTCGCCGAAACCGGCCTGCGGGCCCGACGAGAGCAGACGCAGGTCGTTGCAGATCTTGGAGAGCTTCATCGCGTTGCGCTTGAGGGACGAGGAGAACGACATGAAGGATCCGGTGTCGCTGGTGGCCTCGACGAGGTCGCTCGCGGTCGCGAGGTCCAGGCCCGAGATCTCGCGCAGGTGCTTCAGCACGGACGGGGCGTAGGCCGGGTGCGTCGTGATGCCCGTGCCGATCGCGGTCGCGCCCATGTTGATCTCGTACATGAGCCAGGCGTTCTCGGTGAGGCGCGTGTGGTCGTAGCCGAGCGTCGAGGCGAAGCCGTGGAACTCCTGGCCGAGGGTCATCGGCACCGCGTCCTGCAGCTGGGTGCGGCCGACCTTGAGCACGTCGTGGAACTCGCGCGCCTTGTTGAGGAACGACACGCGCAGCAGGTCGAGCTCATCAAGCAGCGAGCGCAGGTTGAGCGACAGGCCGATCTTGATCGCCGTCGGGTAGACGTCGTTCGTGGACTGACTGCGGTTGGTGTGGTCGATCGGCGAGAGGAAGGCGTAGTCGCCCTTCTCGCGGCCTGCCATCTCGAGCGCGATGTTGGTGATGACCTCGTTCGCGTTCATGTTGGTCGAGGTGCCGGCCCCGCCCTGGATGACGCCGACGATGAACTGGTCGTGGAACTCGCCGTTGATGACCTTCTGCGAGGCGGCGTCGATGAGGTCGGCCTTCTCGGCGTCGAGCGCGCCGATCTCCTTGTTCGCACGCGCGCTGGCCTGCTTGACCATCGCGAGCGCCTCGATCAGCTCCGGGTAGACGGAGATCGGGCGCTTCGTGATCGGGAAGTTCTCTGCGGCGCGGAGCGTATGGATCCCCCAATACGCGTCAGCAGGGATCTCCTTGCTTCCCAGGGAGTCGGTTTCGGTACGGGTGGCAGGCGCAACGGCGGCCATGGACACATCCTCGTGGGTGATGGCGAACAGGGAAGGGGGATGCGTCCATCCTACCCGTCCGCGATCACCGGCCCGGCTTGCGCGAGAACGCCTCCAGCCGCTGCTCAGGCGTCAGCCGCGCCATCCGCTCGACCCATTCCGGGCTGAACGTGTCGACCGGTGTCGCCTCGACCACGGGGACCACGGTGTGCGTGATGGTCTCCGGGTGCACGTGCACGAGCTGGAACGACTGTGCGGCGTCCATGCCGTTGACCCGATCCGCGGGGCTCGCGACGTCCATCGTGTAGCAGGTGGCGCTCGCGACGCTCACCGGGACGCCGGCGAACGTGGCGTGCAGCGAGTAGTGCAGATGGCCCGCGAGTATTCCGCGGACGTCGGATCCTCGCAGCACCTCGGCGAACTCGTCCTGGTGGCGCAGCTCGAGGATGTCGAAGAACGGGATGTGGCTGGGCACCGGCGGGTGGTGCATCGCGAGCAGCGTGCCGTGCGGGGCGGGCGTGCGCAGCTGATCGGCCAGCCAGGCGCGCTGCTCGGCGTCGATGTCGCCGTGGTGCCAGCCGGGGACCGTGGAATCCAGCGCGATCACGCGCAGGCCGCTCAGATCCCAGACGCCCGTGATCGGATCCTCGGCGGGCGGGACGTCGAGCAGGTGCTCGCGCATGGCCGGGCGCTCGTCGTGGTTGCCGGCGACCCAGATCACGGGAGCGCCGAGCCGCTCCGACACCGGCTCCACCATCGACCGCAGCCTACGGTATGCATCGGGTTCACCGAGGTCGGCGAGGTCCCCCGTGACGACGATCGCGTCCGGCCGGTCGGTCGCGCTCTCGATCGCGGCGAGCGTGCGCGCCAGGGTGCTGTCCACGTCGAAGTGTCCGCCCAGGGCGGCTCCCCCGGCCAGCAGGTGCGGATCGCTCACGTGCACCAGGGTGTGCGTGGGCGGAGCGTAGCGGCCGAACTGCGCAGTCATGGTCCTCAGGCTAGCGCCGCGACAACCGCGTTCCTCGACGCTGCCGCGCGGGCCGCTCGACCTGCTGTTTCACGACTACTTGACGACGATGAGCAGGATGCCGGCGACCACGGCCGCCGCGCAGACGGCGAAGCACCCGTAGGCCGCGATCTGGGCGAGCGTCTTCTGGGCGGCCGTGAGCGGGCTCTTTCGGGCGGCCTTCGCGGCGGCCTTCGCCGCGCGCCTGGCCTCCTTCTCGCTGATCACGGTGATCGCGTCGGTGAACTCGGCGGGCGTGACCACCGGAACCCTGCCCGCGCGCACGAGCAGCCGCAGGCCGAGCGCGTAGAACCCGACGACGACGAGGGTGCCGACGAGTGCAGCGCCGAGCACCTGGGAGAACGCCTCCCAGTCGATGGCCACGGTCATCGTCCGGCCCCCTTCTCCTTGGCCTTCGCGCGTTCGCGGGCGCGCTGCGCCCTGGCCTGACGCGGGGTGAGCGGCGGCTCCTCCGGCACGTCGATGGCGAGGCCGGAGTCGGCGACCTCGCTGAACGCGTTGTTGGCCGTGACGGCGTTGCGCCGCGAGCGCAGGAACAGGGCGATGATCACGGCGAGCGCGAGGATCGCGTCGATCAGCACGCCCCAGCCGCCGCCGACGACCACGATGAACGCCGCGACCGCCCCGACGAGCCCGGCCGCGGGAAGCGTGAGCACCCAGCCGATCGCGATGCGGCCGGCCGTGCGCCAGCGCACGGCCGAGCCGCGCCGGCCGAGTCCGGATCCGATCACGGAACCGGAGGCGACCTGCGTGGTGGAAAGCGCGAAGCCGAGCGCGCTGGAGGCGAGGATGGTCGCCGCGGTGGAGGTCTCCGCTGCGAAGCCCTGTGCCGGCTTGACATCGGTGAGGCCCTTGCCGAGGGTGCGGATGATGCGCCAACCGCCCAGGTAGGTGCCCAGCGCAATCGTGAACGCGCACGCGACGATCACGTAGATGTGCGGCCGGTGGTCGCCCTGCGCCTGCCAGCCGACCGAGATCAGCGCCAGCGTGATCACGCCCATGGTCTTCTGCGCGTCGTTCGTGCCGTGCGCGAGCGCCACGAGTGACGACGTGAAGATCTGTCCCCAGCGGAAGCCGCTTCTGCCATCGGGCTTGCCGTCGTAGCGGCGCGTGGTCAGATACGCGAGCTTGGTGGCGAGGAAGGCGATCAGCCCGGCAGTGAGGGGCGCGATGAGCGCGGGGAGCACGACCTTGGACAGCACGACGCCGAAGTTGATGCCGCTGAGCCCGACACCGACCAGCGTGGCGCCGATGAGCCCGCCGAACAGGGCATGCGACGAGCTGGACGGCAATCCGAGCAGCCAGGTCAGCATGTTCCAGGTGATCGCCCCGATGAGGCCGGCGAAGATGAGCGACGGCATGAGGTGCGCGGTGCTCAAATCCTCCCGGATGATGCCGCCGGAGACCGTCGCGGCGACCTCGGTGGACAGGAACGCCCCGACGAGGTTCAGCCCCGCCGCGAGCATGACCGCGGTCCGCGGTTTGAGCGCGCCGGTCGCGATCGGGGTCGCCATGGCGTTCGCCGTGTCATGGAACCCGTTGGTGAAGTCGAAGAAGAGTGCCAGCAGGATCACCAGCACGACGATGAGGGCTGCGGTTTCCACCGTTCGCTTTCGTGAAGTGGAGGGACGTGACGAACGAAGAGTTCACCGGGGATTCAGCATCCGTTAACGGGCCGGTTGCATCCTCCCACCCCGGCCCAGGACGGTCAACTCGACGCCCCCGCCGCCGACTCCTGCCTTCGCCCTCGCGGCCTCGACTAGCGTTGATGCGTGACCTCCGTCTCCGAGACCGCTCCTGTCCCCTCCCCCGTTCCCCCGCGCGCGGCCCGCCGCTCGCTGATCCGCACCCACCACGGCGACGTGTTCGACGACCCGTATGACTGGCTGCGTGTGAAGGAGGATCCCGAGGTGATCGCGCACCTCGAGGCCGAGAACGCGTACACGGATGCGCGTCTTGCGCACCTCGAGCCGCTCCGCGAGACCCTGTTCCAGGAGATCAAGGGACGCGTGCAGGAGTCGGATCTGTCTGTACCCACCCGCCGCGGAGCCTGGTGGTACTACGGCCGCACCGTCGAGGGCAGCCAGTACGGCCTGCAGTGCCGCGCGGCGGTCTCCTCCGCCGACGACTGGACGCCGCCCGTCCTGGACGCCGCCGTCCCCGTACCCGGTGAGCAGATCCTGCTCGACGGCAATGTCGAGGCCGAGGGGCACGAGTTCTTCGCGATGGGCGCGTTCGACGTCTCGGACGACGCCACCCGCCTGCTCTGGTCGACCGACTTCGAGGGCGACGAGCGGTACACCGTGCACGTCCGCGATCTGCTGACGGGCGAGACGCTGCCCGACGAGATCCCCGGTACCTCCGGCGCTTTCTTCACGCCGGACGGCGCCGCCGTGATCTACACGACCGTCGACGACTCCTGGCGCCCTGACACGCTCTGGCTGCACCGGATCGGCACGCCGGTGTCCGACGACGTGCAGCTCTTCCACGAGCCGGACGAGCGGTTCTGGCTCGGCGCGGGGATCACCCGCAGCCGCCGCTATCTCGTGATCGGCGTCGGATCCAGCATCACGAGCGAGGAGCACCTCGTCGATCTCGACGACCTCACCGCGCCCCCGCGCGTGGTCTGGCCGCGGCGCGAAGGCGTCGAGTACTCCGTCGAGCACGCCGTGGTCGACGGCCGGGACGAGCTGCTCATCCTGCACAACGACGAAGCGCTGGACTTCGAGCTCGTCGCGGTCTCCGCATCCGACCCCCAGGGCGAGCGCCGCGCGGTCCTTCCGCACACGCCGGGACGCCGCCTGCTGGACGTGGACGCGTTCCGCGACACCACGGTCGTCGCGTACCGGTTCGAGGGCCTCGAGCGCATCGCGCTGATGGATCCGGCCACGGGGGCTCTGGATGAGCTCGGCTTCGACGAGCCGCTGTACTCGGCGGGCTTCGGCGGCAACCCCGAGTGGTCCGCACCGTTCCTGCGTCTGGGCTACGGCTCGTTCGTGACACCCTCCACGGTCTACGACCTGGAGCTCGCGACCCGCACCCTGCACCTGCGCAAGCGCCAGCCGGTGCTCGGCGGCTACGACCCGGCCGACTTCGGGCAGCGCCGCGACTGGGCGGTCGCCCCGGACGGCGCCCGCATCCCCGTCTCCCTGGTGTGGAAGCGCTCGTTCGGCGAGCCCGGAGCCGAGCCCCGTGCCGTGCACCTGTACGGCTACGGATCCTACGAGCACTCGATCGACCCCGGCTTCTCGGTCATGCGCCTGTCGGCGCTGGACCGCGGCGTGGTCTTCGCGGTCGCGCACGTGCGCGGCGGCGGCGAGATGGGCCGGCAGTGGTACGAGGACGGCAAGCTCGGGCAGAAGGCGAACTCGTTCACCGACTTCGTCGCGTGCGCGCGCCACCTGGTGGACGCCGGCATCACCAGCCCGGACCGGATGGTCGCGGAGGGCGGCAGCGCGGGCGGTCTGCTGATGGGCGCCGTTGCGAACCTCGCCCCCGAGCTGTTCCGCGGCATCCTCGCCTCCGTCCCCTTCGTGGACGCGCTGACGACGATCCTGGATCCGTCGCTCCCGCTCACCGTGATCGAGTGGGACGAGTGGGGTGACCCGCTGCACGACGCCGAGGTGTACGCCTACATGAAGTCGTACACGCCGTACGAGAACGTGCGCGACGGCGTCGCCTACCCGTCGATCCTCGCCGTCACCTCGCTCAACGACACGCGCGTGCTGTACGTGGAGCCCGCCAAGTGGGTGTCCCGCCTGCGCGACGCCGGCGCGGACGACGTCCTGCTCAAGTGCGAGATGGTGGCCGGCCACGGCGGTGTGAGCGGCCGGTACAACTCCTGGCGCGAGCGCGCCTTCGAGCTGGCCTGGATCCTGGACCGCCTGGGCGTCGCTGCGGTCTGAGCGGATTTCCTGTTCACTCACCGACCGTGTCCCACTTCTGGTGGTACCGTGTCCCACTTTTGGTTGCCCCATGTCCCAGTTCTGGCTGAGAAACCCGTGCAGGAGCAGCCAGAACTGGGACACGGTCGGTGAGACGCGTTCGTTCCGCACAGGCGCGTGAGGTCGGGAGTACCGCACCGATCCCGTGCGGAGCCCGCTACACGGGGCTGCTGCCGTCCACGCTGGGGGCATGCGCGATCCTCTGCCGGAAGGGCTCGGGCCGCGGTTCAGCGTCGCCGAGGCCAGATCGCTCGGCGTCGCGCGCGGTCGACTGCGCGGATCCGATCTCGAGGCGCCTTTCCCCGGTACCCGTCGGATCCGCGACCTCGGGTCGGGATCCGAGTATCGCGACCGCTGCCGGGACTACCTTCCGCGCCTGCACGACGACCAATTCTTCTCGCACGAGACCGCGCTCGCCCTTCTCGGGGTCGCGCTGCCCGAGCACCCGCACCGGCTGCGGATCCACGTCAGCACGCATCGTCCGGCGCGCGAGCCCCGGGTTCGCGGCATCGTCGGGCATCGGCTGCAACGCCGAGAGCCGGCGACGATCCTGACGTCGGACGGCCTGCCTGTCGAGCATCCCGTACGCGCCTGGCGGCAGTGCGGACTGCTCTGGCGACTCGACGACCTCATCGCCGCAGCCGATCATCTGCTGCTGCCGGCGCGGCGGCTCGCAGAGGTCGAGGATCTCCGCGATGAGATCCGCAGCATGGGCGACGTCCGCAGCGGAATCCTGCGACGGGCCCTGGCAGACGCGCGGATCGGCGTCGAGTCGCCGCGCGAGACGAAGCTCCGGCTCGTGATCGTGCGGGCGGGGCTCCCCGAGCCGATCCCCGGGTGGGAACTCCGCGATCCGCGCGGCGAGTTCATCGCGAGGCTCGATCTCGCCTACCCGCGCTGGCGGGTCGCTCCGGAGTACGACGGCCGCCAGCACGCTGAGGATCCGAAGCAGTTCGCGCGCGACGCCGACCGCTGGGAGGCGATCAGACGCGCATCCTGGACTCTCGTCCGAGTCCTCTCCCACCACCTGGACGGACCCCGTCCCGTCGCCGTCGAGCGCGTGCGATCCGCCCTGCTGGACGCCGGCTGGCGCCCCGGAATGCCTAGCTGATCGCCTGGCCCCGCCTACGCCGACTGTGTCCCAGTATTGGCTCAAGTCCCAGTTTTGGCTCATGTCCCAGTTTTGGCTCGTGTCCCAGTTTTGGCTCCAAATCCTCGGATTCAGCGCCAAAACCGGGACATCATGCCGTCAGAACTGGGACACGGTGCAACCAGAAGTGGGACACGGTTCGGTCGGTCCCTTACCCAGGCCGAGCCGGGAACCCTCACCCGAACAGGGCGGCGGCCTCCTCGTAGCGCTGCAGCGGGACGGTGTTCAGCTCGCCGAGCGCCTCGGCGAACGGGACGCGCACGATGTCGGTGCCGCGCAGCGCCACCATCTGGCCCCAGGAGCCGTCCACGAGGGCGTCGGCGGCGTGCAGGCCGAGGCGGGTCGCGAGCACGCGGTCGAACGCCGAGGGCGAGCCGCCGCGCTGGATGTGGCCGAGCACCGTGGAACGCGTCTCGATGCCGGTGCGCTTCTCGATCTCCGGCGCGAGGATCTCGCTGATGCCGCCGAGGCGCGGACGGTTGAACGCGTCGAGGCCCTTGTCACTGAAGGCCTGATCCATGCCCTTGAGCTTGAAGCCCTCCGAGACGACGACCAGCGGCGCACGGCCGCGGTCGCTCGCGCGGGTGACGAGGTCGCAGATCTCCTCGATCGACATCGGCACCTCGGGGATGCAGATCACGTGCGCGCCCGCGGCCATGCCCGCGTGCAGGGCGATCCAGCCGACGTGGCGGCCCATGACCTCGGCGATCATGCAGCGCTGGTGCGAGTCGCCGGTGGTGCGCAACCGGTCCATGGCGTCGGTCGCGATGTTCACCGCGGTGTCGAAGCCGAACGAGTAGTCGGTCGCCCGCAGGTCGTTGTCGATGGTCTTCGGCACCCCCAGGACCGGGATGCCGTCGTTCGAGAGGCGGTCCGCCGCCGCCAGGGTCCCCTCGCCGCCGATTGCGACGATGCCGTCGATCCCGTGCTTGGCAAGGGTCTTCGCGACGTTCTCCGCACCTCCGCGCGGTCCCTCGTACGGGTTGGTGCGGCTTGTTCCGAGGATCGTGCCGCCGACCTTGCTCAGGCCCTTCACCTCATGCCGGGTGAGCGGGAAGAAGTCGCCGTCGACGACCCCGCGCCAGCCGTCGCGGATGCCGACGAACTCGAGCTCGTACGTGGTGGTGCCCTTGAGCACGATGCCGCGGATGACCGCGTTCAGGCCGGGGCAGTCGCCACCGCTGGTCAGGATGCCGATCTTCATGGGTCGTCCTCGGGAGGGGAAGGGGGATGGAAGCGCGGCACCGTTGCCTCGTTCGACCCTAGTGCCGATCGACTCCCACGCGCCATTCCGCGACGCCGAAAAGCGGAGTTCTTACACGCCTCTTCACGGAGTTCTCGCCTTCTTGACGAAGAACGGCGCCTCCACCCCCGAAAGCGAGAGAAGAAGCGCCGTTCTTGACAGGCAGATGACGGGATGTGGTCAGTCGCCGCCGAGCGCCACGCGCAGCAGGTGCATGAGCGCCGCCAGCTGCACCGGCTCGCTCGCGCCCTCTTCCACGGCCTCGCCGTCGAGTGCCCGCGCCGCAAGACCCTGCTTCTGGTCGATGAGTTCGGCGATCTTCGTGTCGAGCGTGTGCGCGGCGATGATCCGCCATGCCGTGACCGGCTCGTCCTGACCGATGCGGTGCACGCGGTCGATCGCCTGGGTCTGCTCCGCTGCGGTCCAGCTGAGCTCGGCGAGCACCACGTTCGATGCCGTCTGCAGGTTGACGCCGACGCCGGCCGCGGTGAGCGAGCACACGGCGATCCCGACCTCGGGGTCGCCGTTGAAGGCGTCGACCGCCTGCTGTCGTGCGATCGCGGTCTGGTCGCCGCGGAGCGACACGGAACGGATCCCTGCCGCGGCGAAGTGCGCCTCGGCCTGATCCATCACGTCGACGTGCTTGGCGAAGAACACGACCTTGCCGACCGAGCGCTGCAGCTGCGCGGCATAGTCCGCGGCGAGCTGCGCCTTGGCCTGCCCGATCTTGCGCACCATGGTGAAGACGTTGTCTCCCCCGGTACCCGCCGCCTTCGACTCCTCGAGCTCGCTGTGCGCGACGAGCCGGACGATATCCTCGTCGATCTCGCCGTGGGCGAGGCCCCGGTCTCCGCGCGCCTCGATGATCCGGCGGTACTTCGCCGCCATCCGCGCACCCAGCTCGGCCTCGGCCTGCCGGATCCCGCGACCGAACTCGTCGTCGAGCTGCACCGGCAGATCCGCGATGAGCTTGTCCGGCAGGTCCGCGGCCACGTCCTTCTTCTTGCGGCGCACGATGCCCATCGAGATGACCGCGTCCCTGGCCTCGCCGTAGAACGCCTTGTCCGCGGGCGTGAGGCCGATCGCGTCGAGCCTGTCCGCGAGTTCCGCGGAGGGCCGCTCGCCGTTGGTCCAGCCGAGGAAGCGCCAGATCGCGTCGAAGTCCTCGACGTCGTTGATCAGCGGGGTTCCGGTGAGCGCCATGAGCAGCGGGTTCGAGCCCGCCGCCTGCTCCCTGATCCGCGATGCCAGTGCCAGCACGTTCTGCGAGCGCTGCGACGACAGGTTCTTGATGAAGTGCGCCTCGTCGACGACCATGCCGCGCAGGCCGATCTCACCGAGCCAGGACAGGTGCCTGTCGAGGATCTCGTAGTTGACGATGAACACGTCGGCGAAGGCGTCGACGTCCTGACCGTCGCCCTGGATCACCGCGGCGCGGCGCTGCGGGGTCCACCGCTCCACCTCGCGCGCCCAGTTCATCTTCACGACGTTGGGAACGACCACGAGCAGCGGGTACGCGTGGGCGATCGACGCGGCGAGCACCGACTGCGCGGTCTTGCCGAGGCCGGGCTCGTCGGCGAGCAGGAACGAGCGATGCCCGGCCCTGACCGACTCGAGGAAGCGCGACTGGTGCACCATGACCTCGAGGCCCTTGGGCGAGAGGTGGTCGTACTCGGGCAGCGGCGGCAGCTCCATCGAGGCCGCGGTGCCGCCGGCACCCGATTCGAACGCCTTGTACAGCGGTCCCATCAGCTCCCAGCCGTCCAGCCGTCGCCGCGGCGTGACCGCCGCCCGGGGCGTGAGATCCGGGGCGAGGAAGGGGTTCGCCAGCATCCGCGACTCCACCGAGGGCGGCGTGACCTGGCGCTCCGCGAGCGCTGCGGGCACCACCGGCGCCTGCTGCACGCGGATGACGTCGGCGATGACGAGCTCCTCTGGAGCGAGTTCCGCGCCGGACTCCAGCAGCCAGTCACGGCGCATCCGCTTCGCGACGGGGCTCGTGGCCTGGTCCGCCTCGAGCAGCTGGATCAACGAGGTGTCGCGCGCGGCCGTCTTCGCGAGGATCGTCGCCACGCCGTCCAGTCGCTTGAGCTGCTCGGCCCGCGCGGCGTCGCCGAGTTCGGCGTCGCCCTTGGCCCTGGCGCGTTCCTCGCGCACCAGGAACGCGATCACCTGGAACTTGACGCGATTGGTCGGGCCGAGTTTTCCGTGCTGGGCCTTGGCCTCGATCTCGCGCACCTTGCGCGCGAGGATCGGGATCAGCGGCGCGTCCTCGTCTCGACGGGACGTCTTCTTCCGCCGGGTGGCGGTCGCCGTGGTCGGCATGCTCCTCCTGAGCGTGGATGCCGTCTCCGAGAGGACGGCGACTGTCCGAAATGATCGTCCGGACGAAGCTCCGTCCCGACGATGCGTGTCCGCGGACGGGCGGCTGCCGAGAGGCATCGCAGACCGAGCGGACGAGAACCCCGCAGGCGTGCATCGCGCACGTCGATCACAACGGGTTCGTGGTCAGTTTACGCCACACGAGGGCCGATGCGGTCACTCGGCGGGCGAGTTGGCCGGATCCGGCTCCGACATGCCCAGCAGGATCCGCGCCTGAGCGACGTCGGAGGCGATGCCCGCGACGAGTGCATCCATGCTGTCGAAGGCCGTCATGCCGCGCAGCCGGTGGGTGAACTCGACCGTCGCATCGTGCCCGTAGAGGTCCAGTCCAGGGCTGTCGATCGCGTGCGCCTCGACCTGGCGCTGCAGCACGTCGTCGAACGTCGGGTTGGTCCCGACGGAGATCGCGGCGGGGTGCGCGAGCCCTGTCGTGTGATCCACCAGCCGACCCGCGTAGACGCCGTCCGCCGGCACCATCTCGTCGAGCAGGGCAGGAAGATTGGCGGTCGGGAAGCCGAGTTCCCGCCCGCGCTTGAGGCCGTGCACGACCTCCCCGCGCACCGAGACGGGGCGGCCCAGCACGGCGCCTGCGAGTGCCACATCGCCCGCGGCGAGCAGCTCGCGCACCCAGGACGAGGAGACCCGCCGATCGGTGCCCTCCAGGAAGACGTCCTCGATCACGTCGACGGTGAAGTCGCTCCGCGCGCCCAGCTCTGCCAGCAGCGCCGGCGTTCCCTTGCCGCCGCTGCCGAAGCGGAAGTCGCGTCCGACGAGGACCGTCGCGACGTGCAGCGCGTCGACGAGGATCGCCTGCGCGAAATCCTCCGCCGTGCGCGAGGCCAGCTGCTCGTCGAAGGTCAGCACGAGGACGGCGTCCAGCCCGCACCCGGAGAGCAGTTCGATCTTGCGCTCGACCGACACGAGATCGTCCGGGCACCGATCGGGGCGCAGCACGCTCAGCGGGTTGCGGTCGAAGGTCACCGCCACGGTCTTCGCACCGATCCGCGCTGCATCCTGCTGAGCGCGGCGGAACACCGCGCGATGTCCGGAGTGCACACCGTCGAACTTGCCGATCGCGGCGACCGTGCGTCCGAAGTCCGCGGGGATCTCGGAGGGATCGCGGAACACGATCATGCGGCGGATCCGTTCGACGAGGCGGTGCCGTCCGTGACCGCGGGCGCCGTGCGGGCCGGGCGGTGCGTGACGAGCCACCACAGTCCGACCATCGGAAGGAACAGCGGGATCAGCACGTAGCCGAGGCCGTACTGCGACCACACGGTCTGATGCTGGAAGAGCGCGGGGTGGGTCAGGCTCAGGGTTCCGACGACCAGGACGCCGACCATCTCGAACACGATGGCGACCCACGCGACGCGGTACCAGCCGGGGCGCCCGGATCCGATCAGCGCAAGCGTGGCGACGATGTAGACGACCGCGGAGGCCGCGGACAGGGAGTACGCGAGCGGCGCCTCGTCGAAGGCCCGCGCGATCTGCACGAAGGACCTGCCTGTCGCGCCCAGCGCCATGACCGCGTAGACGATCACGAGCACGCGGCCCACGCCCCGCATGCGGGGTCTGGGCGGTGCGACGGAGGAGCCCTCCGGCTGGGGGGCGGAGTCGGACGGGGTCGAGGGTCGCGCGGTGCTCATGGCGGACTCCATTCTACGGAACGCGAGGACCTGTGGCCCTCGCGCGCGGACGTGCTCAGCCGCCGATCGGGGTGATCCAGATGACCTGCATGCGCCAGATCATCACGGCCAGCGCGAGCGCGACCACGCCCATGATCACGGTGCTCCACCGCGAACGCTCGAGCAGCGCCCAGATCGCTCCGCCGATCGGCAGCAGGATCGCCGAGACCAGATACACGCCGTACTCGAGCGGATCGCCCAGGGCCGGATTCCCGGCGAACGGCGAGACGATCGCCAGGACCGCCTGCACGATGAGCAGGAGTTCGATCAGAGCGAGGGAACCGACCGTCCAGTCGTTGGGGCGCTTGCCCGCGAAGCCCATGATCAGGCAGAGCAGGCCGGCGGCGACGGCGACCACGAGCTGCACGACCGTGAACCAGAGGATCATGACGCCCCCTCCGGCATGTTCATCGCGCTCTTCAGATCATCGCCGCGGCGCTCAACGATGCCGATCAGGGCGCCGTCCGGATCGATCGCCGCGGCGCGCGGGCCTTCGAGCCTTGCACGCTGACCGGCCAGACGCTTGCCGTGACGCAGGTCGACGGCCTCCTGCGCGCTGACCTCGAGGACCGGCAGTATCCGCGCCGCGGCATCGGCCGCGCTCAGCGGGCGAGCCTCCGCGAGGTCGTCGAGCGAAGACGCATCGGCCACGTCGAACGGGCCGACGCGGGTGCGGCGCAGCGCCGTGAGGTGCGCACCGACGCCGAGGGCGGCTCCGAGATCGCGGGCGAGGGCGCGGATGTAGGTCCCGGAGGAGCAGTCCACGACCACGTCGAGGTCGCGCACGCCGCCGTCGCCCGGGCGGTCGTCGAGCACGTCGAAGCGGGACACCACCACGTCGCGGGCCGCGAGCACGACCTCCTCCCCTGCGCGCACCCGGTCATAGGCCCGGCGGCCATCGACCTTGATCGCGGAGACGGCGCTGGGCACCTGCGAGATGGCACCGGTGAGCGCGGCGACGCCGGTGGCGATCTCGCCCGCGCTGATCGCGGCGACCCGCTCCGGATCCGCCGAGGTCAGAATCTCCCCGTCGGCGTCGTCCGTGCCTGTGGACTGACCGAGGCGGATCCTGGCGAGGTAGGTCTTGTCCGCCCCGACCACGAAGGTGAGCAGGCGCGTCGCCGCCTCGATGCCGACCACGAGCAGGCCTGTGGCCATCGGGTCGAGCGTGCCGGCGTGCCCGACCTTGCGCGTGCCGAAGACGCGGCGGGTGCGGGCGACGACGTCGTGACTCGTCATCCCGCCCGGTTTGTCGACGAGCAGGATCCCGCTGGTTGCCATCCTCCCAGCCTAGAGGCCCCGGGATCCGGGATCCGACGGGCTGCACCCGACGCAGGGACTCCGTCGCGCGGTAGCGTGGACTCCCGTGCCCGACTCCCCCGCCTCCGCGCCGATCGCGTCCGCGCTGATCGCCTGGTACCGGGATCATGCTCGGGATCTGCCCTGGCGACGCGAGGAGTACCTCGCCCGGTACGGCGCGTGGGGCGTGCTGGTGAGCGAGTTCATGCTGCAGCAGACGCCCGTGAACCGGGTGATCCCGCACCTGGAGGCCTGGCTCGCACGCTGGCCGGATCCGCTCTCGCTCGCGGCCGCGACCCCGGCCGAGGTGCTGCAGCAGTGGGCGAACCTCGGCTACCCGCGTCGGGCGCTGTGGCTGCACCGGGCCGCGACGGCGATCCGCGATGAGCACGCGGGCGTCACGCCGCGCGACGTGCCCGCCCTGCTGGCGCTCCCCGGCATCGGCGACTACACCGCACGCGCCGTCGCCGTGTTCGCGTTCGGCGACCGCCACCCCGTGGTCGACACGAACACCCGCCGGGTGATCGCGCGCGTCGTGCACGGGCGCGCCCAACCGGATCCGCCCTCTCGTCGCGACCTGGACGACATGCTCGCCCTGCTCCCGGACGAGCCCGGCGACGCCGCCGTCGTGAACGCGGCGACCATGGAGCTCGGCGCGACCGTATGCACCGCCCGCCGCGCGGACTGCGCACGCTGCCCGCTCGCCGATCTGTGCGCCTGGCGCGCCGCGGGCTTCCCCGACGGCGAGGACCGCCGGCGGCGGCAGGCGAAGTATGAGGGATCGGACCGGCAGGCGCGCGGCGGCGCGCTCCGCGCACTGCGGCACGCCGAGGGGCACCGCCTGCCCGCCGATGCTGTGCTCCCGGACTGGCCGGACGCGATCCAGCGCGACCGCGCGATCGACTCGCTCATCGCCGACGGACTCCTGGAGGCGGCGGACGGCGAACTCCTGCTTCCGCGCTGACCTCATCGCGCCCGCCGTGCCCGGACGGACGGCGGCTCAGAGGTGCTGGTCCGTGCGGTGCGCGAGCACGGTCAGCTCATGCCGGGTGCGCACGTCGACTTTGGCGAAGACGCGCCCGCCGTGCACCTCCACGGTCCGCACCGACACCTGCAGGGCGAGCGCGATCTCCCTGTTCGTTCGTCCCTCGGCCATGAGCAGGGCGACGTCCAGCTCCCGCGGGGTGAGGATGGGTTCCCACATCGCACGGCACACCTCCAGGGACGAGGGCGCCGGATCCCGCTCCGGCGCACCGGTGCCCGCAGCGGAGGGCAGCCGGCTCACCCCCAGGGCCCGAAGCCGCCGGCCGACCATGCCCCGCCACGCCAGGGCTCCAGATTCCTCGAACAAGCTGAGCGCCGCGCGCAGGTGCCGCACGCCGCGGCCGCGGTCGCCGCGGGCCGCGGCGGTGGACCCCAGCATCGCCTCGACCCTGGCACGTTCGAACGGCGAGCGGATCCCCCGGCTCTCCGCCGCCACGGCCTCGAGGTCCGTGCGCCAGGACGACTCCCGCGCGGAGCGGACACGCTCACGCAGCGTTCGCGCGAGCGCGGCCTCGGGCGGCTCCGGCGCCATGCGAGCCCCCAGCGGACCGACCTCGTCCAGTCCGGGAAGCCCGAGCCGCTCCGAGGACATTCCCCGATCCGCCCAGAGCGCCATATGCACGGCAGCCTCGTCACTGCGCCCCCGCAGATAGGCGTCGATCGCGCGGTCCACGAAGCCGTCGGAGTCGTGCGTCCACGGCGAGGCCGCGGCGAGCTCGAGCGACAGCCGTCCGATACGACCCTCGACGGCGAGTTCGAGCCGACGGCACAACGCCGCGGCGACGCCGCCGAAAGGGAGCGCCACCGGGAGTTCCGCGGCGGAGGCGCTCAGGAGACCGTACGCGGTGCCGATCCGCCCCGCCCAGACGTGGAGCAGCACGTCGGCGACCGCTCGCCTGGCGCGCAGCAGTGGGGCGCCCGCGCGCAGGCCGAGCAGGGGTTCGCCGCCGATGGTCGGCTCCGGATCCGCGAGGGCGCGGATCCCGGCGTCCGGATCGCCGTCGAGGCCGGTGCGGAGGGCGTCCGTCACGCGATGGAGGGGATCGCCGTCATCGATCGCGCCGTCGGCGCCCGGCACCACCGCCATGAGCCGGCGCAGGTCTGGCTCACGGTCGCCGAGGGCCGCGCCGAAGGGTGCGCTCAGCACCGCGGCGAATCCGCACCCGCGGCCGATCGCCTCGGCTGAGACCCGCGGATCCCGCGCCGGCGACGTGCCGTGCCGCAGGACATGCGCCAGGGCGAACACCGTTGCCGCCTCACCGCGATACCCGCGATCGATGCGCAGCGTCTGTGCGAAGCGCTCCAGGGCGTCCCCGATCCACCCTCCCGCCAGGGCCGCGTATCCGCTGAGCAGCAGAGCCCTGGCGTGCGGCGACGTACCGGGCGACGCGTGCTCCGCGGCCTCCGTCGCACACGACCACGCGCGCCCCGCGTCTGCGTCGTGAAGCGCAGCGCACGCACGCGCGAGGAGCGGTTCGACCAGCGTGGGATCGCCCACCACCGCGCCGCGAGCACGATGCCACAGCGCGGCCTCGCTCTCTCCCATGCCCGCGAGGACCCGCGCGAGCAACTGGTGGGCACGCAGGCGCTCCTGCGGCGTCGCTGCGGCGAGCACCTGGACGCGCAGTTCCGCATCGGCGAACCGGAAACGCCCGCCCCGCAGCCGGGCGAGGCCGGCGAGCGGCGACTCCGGGATCCGGTCGGGCGCGCACCTCGCGATCGCGCAGAGGACCTGCACCGATCCGGTTCCGCACAGCGCCAGCGCGAGCGCCCGCCCCGGATCCGCATCGCGCGGAAGAACGCGTCGGGCTTGCGCATCTCCCGCGGGGATCGCCGGAAGCGGATCCGGCAGAGCCCGCCATCCGTGCCGCTGCTCCGGATCCAGGGCCGCAAGAACCGCGGCGGACGCCGCCGTGCGGCCGCCGCACGCGCGGTCGATCGCCGAGCGCACGTGCGGAGCGACGTAGCGGACGCCTCCCGGCACAGTGGAGGCGTTCTCGTCCCCCTGCGCGGCCGGGGATCTTCTTCCCGCTCGCGGATCGCGCGGTCGCGCGCTCTTCGTGTCCCCCATCGCGCAGCCCCCCGCTGTGCTCGACCGTGCGCCTCGTCGCGCACGCGCTCGGATGCTAGCAAGGGCCCTTGGCACTCACCAAGGTTCTTGAACCCTGTCGAAGAACTGCCATCGACGCGGCAGAACACGAGAGAGGGCCTGGAAACAAGCGTTCCCAGGCCCTCTGCGCGAGTCTCACGGTGCCGCGATGCGGCGCGATCCGATCTACTCCTCGTCGTCTTCGCGCGGCTTGACGTACGGGTCGGCCTCGCCCGCGAACGAGGCGGAGGCGGCGATGCCGGCGACCTGCTGATCGCGCTCGCGCGCCTGACGGAGCAGATCGTTGATGTGGTCGGCGTTCTCGGGCAGAGCGTCGGGGATGAACTCCAGCGTGGGCACGAGGCGCACGCCGAGCTGACGCCCGACCTCTTTGCGAAGCAGCCCGGTCGCCGCGGTGAGCGCGGCGCCAGACGCGACGCGCTCCTCCTCCGTGCCCAGCACGGTGTAGAACGCGGACGCATGCTGCAGGTCACCCGTGACGCGCACCTCGGTGATCGTTACGAAGCCGAGGCGCGGATCGCGGAGCCCCTTCTCCAGCCGCTCAGCGAGGATGACGCGGATCCGATCCGCGAGTCGTGCCTGTCGTTCTCCGGCCATGTCCTTACCCTCTCACTACTCTCTTCCGCCACGGCGATACGGGCGGAGCCTGAGACACCCTGTGACGACCGTCGGGGCGTCCGCGAAGCGGACCGGGGCCCCGTAAGGTCGGCACAGGGTGCCTCAGGCGTTCCGATGCGCGATCAGGCGCGCGGCTTCTCCACCATCTCGGTGGTCTCGATCTCGTCACCGATCTGGATGTCGTTGTACTTGCCCAGGCCGATACCCGCCTCGAAGTCCGTGCGGACCTCGGTGACGTCGTCCTTGAAGCGGCGCAGCGACTCGATGGCCAGGCCATCGGCGAGGACGATGCCGTCGCGGATGACGCGAGCCTTGGCGTTGCGCGTGATCGTTCCCGACCGCACGATGACACCGGCGATGTTGCCGAACTTCGAGGAGCGGAACACCTCGCGGATCTCGGCGACACCCGACTGGACCTCTTCGAACTCCGGCTTGAGCATGCCCTTGAGGGAGTTCTCGATCTCGTCGATCGCGTTGTAGATGACCGAGTAGAACCGCACGTCCACGCCCTCGCGGGACGCGGCCTCACGGGCCTTCGGGTCGGGACGGACGTTGAAGCCCACGATGATCGCGTTGTCGATCGTCGCCAGGTTCACGTCCGACTCGGTGACGGCGCCGACACCGCGGTGGATGATGCGCAGCTGCACCGAGTCGTCGACCTCGATCTTGAGCAGCGACTCCTCCAGCGCCTCGACGGCACCGGACACGTCGCCCTTGATGATGAGGTTGAGCGTCTCGACCTTGCCCTCTTCGAGAGCACGCGTGAAGTCCTCGAGCGAGATGCGCTTGCGGGCCTTCGCCAGCTGCGCGTTGCGCTCGACGGCTTCGCGCTTCTCCGCGATCTGACGGGCCATGCGGTCCTCGTCGGTCACGATGAAGACGTCGCCGGCACGCGGGACCGAGTTCAGACCCTGCACCTGGACCGGACGGGACGGAGCTGCGGCCTCGACCGCGTCGCCGTTCTCGTCGATCATGGCGCGGACGCGTCCGTATGCGGTGCCCGCGACGATCGCGTCGCCGATCCGGAGGGTTCCGGACTGGATCAGCACGGTCGCGACCGAGCCGCGGCCCTTGTCGAGCTTCGCCTCGATGGCGATGCCTCGCGCAGCCTTGTTCGGGTTCGCGGTGAGGTCCAGACCGGCATCAGCGGTGAGCAGAACGGCGTCCAGGAGCTCCTGGATTCCGGTGTTCGCACGCGCCGAGACGTCCACGAAGATGACGTCTCCGCCGTACTCCTCTGCGACGAGTCCGTACTCGGTGAGCTGCTGACGCACCTTGGCCGGGTTGGCCTCGGGCTTGTCGACCTTGTTGACCGCGACCACGATCGGCACGTTGGCCGCCTGGGCGTGGTTCAGCGCCTCGACCGTCTGCGGCATGATGCCGTCGTCGGCCGCGACCACGAGGATCGCGATGTCGGTCACCTGCGCACCACGGGCACGCATGGCGGTGAACGCCTCGTGACCAGGGGTGTCGATGAAGGTGATCGCACGCTCGATGCCCTCGTGCTCGGTCCACACCTGGTACGCACCGATGTGCTGCGTGATCCCGCCGGCCTCGCCGTCGATGACGTTGGTCTGGCGGATCGCGTCGAGCAGTCGGGTCTTACCATGGTCGACGTGACCCATGACGGTGACCACCGGGGGACGGATCTCGAGGTCGTCCTCGCTCTCCGCCTCCAGCTCGGCCTCGAGGTCGAGACCGAAGCCCTCGAGGAGCTCCTTGTCCTCGTCCTCGGGCGAGACCATTTGGATGGTGTAGCCGAGCTCGGCGCCGAGAACCTCGAACGTCGCCTCGTCCAGCGACTCGGTGGCCGTGGCCATCTCGCCGAGGTTGAACAGGATCGTCACGAGCGTGCCGGGCTGCACGGTGTAGCCGCGCAGGGCCTCGAGCTTGTCCGCGAAGTCCGCGATCGATGCGCCGCGGCGCAGGCGGATGATCTCGCCGTTGCCCTTGGAGACGTTGACGCCGCCGACGACCGGCGCCGACCGCATCTCGAACTCTTGCCGCTTCGCCCGCCGCGACTTGCGCTGCTTGCTCTTGCCGCCGCCCTTGCCGAATGCGCCGGCGGTGCCACCACCGGGGCCGCGGCCTCGACCGCCACCACCGCCGGGACGACCGGCGAAACCGCCGGCCGGAGCGCCACCGGGGCGCTGGAAGCCACCGCCCGCGCCGGCACCGGCGCCGCCGGGACGACCGGGACCGCCGGTGCGCTGCTGGAACGGAGCGCCAGGACGACCGCCGCCGCCGGGACGACCGGGACCGCCGGCACGTCCGCCAGGACCCGGGCGGGGTGCGCCGATACGCGGGGAACCGGGGCGCGGAGCCTGCGGACGCGGGATGTTGCCCGGCGTCGGACGCGAGCCCATGCCCTGCTGCGAGGAGAAG
The DNA here is from genome assembly GCF_000956505.1 of Microbacterium azadirachtae. GTDB lineage: Bacteria > Actinomycetota > Actinomycetes > Actinomycetales > Microbacteriaceae > Microbacterium > Microbacterium azadirachtae_A. The sequence goes on from NZ_JYIX01000040.1 coordinate 220,941, forward strand.
GGGTTGTTGCCCGGGCGGGGACCCGCCGGACGCGAGCCCATGCCCTGCTGCGAGGAGAACGGGTTGTTCCCCGGACGCGGGGCGCCGGGGCGCGGAGCGCCGGAGCCACCGGGCTTGGGCGCGGACGACTTCTCCGCGGAGGGCTCAGCCGGAGCGGCAGGCGCGGCCGGGGCAGCGGGCTGCTCCGCGACCGGCGCCGGAGCCGGCTCAGCAGGCTTGGCCGGACCCGGCTTGGGGCCGGGGGTCGGCGCCTTGGGGCCGGGCTTGGGCGCGCCGGAGGACGCCGCGGCAGGCGTGGCGCCGCCGGGCTTCGCGGCCGGGGCGCCCGCAGGCGCAGCACCGGTCGGCTTGCCGGCCTCGATGGCGGCGCGCAGCTTGCGCGCGACCGGAGGCTCGATCGTAGATGAGGGGGACTTCACGAACTCGCCGAGCTCCTTGAGCTTCGCGAGTGCGAACTTACTGTCGACGCCGAGTTCAGCGGCGATCTCGTGCACGCGTGGTTTACCAGCCACAATTCTCCTGTCAGGGTCGGTCCGCCCTGGCAGGGCAGACCACTAGTCGCGGACGGGTCTCATTTCGAGCCGTTCACTTTGTTTCCATAGCCGTTCAGCCGTTTCTCGAGGGTCTGCGTGTTCTCTGCTTCCGGGAATTCCATTGCAGCGGACACACGGAGCGCACGGGCGAAGGCGCGTCTCCGCAGGGCGGTGACCACGCACTCCAGTGCCGGATGCACCCACGCACCCCGCCCCGGCAGCACGGCCTGCTCGTCGAAGACGAGCTCACCGTTCCGGATTGCCACCCTGAGCAGGGCGGTGCGAGATGCACGAGCGCGGCAACCGACACACGTTCGTACGGGTTCCATCTTACACCTCGGATCTCAGGCGCTTGTTCGCGAGCGACGGGAGGCTTCGTCTCAGTCGCTTCGCGTTGCTCAGCCTTGACCCGTGACGCATCAACGCGACTGCGTCGCATCGCTCCGTCACGCGTCGAGAATCGAGTCCGGCTGGATGTCGATCTTGGCGCCGGTGAGCTTGGCGGCGAGGCGGGCGTTCTGGCCCTCCTTGCCGATCGCGAGCGACAGCTGGTAGTCGGGGACCAGGGCACGGACGGCCTTGGTGCCGGAGTCGAGCACGAACGCGCTGGTCACCTTCGCGGGCGAAAGGGCGTGCGCGACGAACGTCGCGAGGTCCTGGTGGTAGTCGACGATGTCGATCTTCTCCCCGGCCAGCTCCTCGGTGACCGCGCGGACCCGTCGGCCCATCTCGCCGATGCATGCGCCCTTGGCGTTGATGGCCGGGTCATTCGCCTTCACCGCGATCTTGCTGCGGTGCCCCGCCTCACGGGCCAGCGCGACGATCTCGACCAGGCCCGCGGCGATCTCCGGCACCTCGAGCGCGAACAGCTTGCGCACGAGTCCGGGGTGCGTGCGGGACACGGTGATCGCCGGACCCTTCATCCCCTTGGCGACGGAGGTCACGTACACGCGGATGCGCGTGCCGTGCGCGTACTCCTCGCCGGGGACCTGCTCCTCGGGCGGGAGGATGGCCTCGACGGATCCGAGATCGACGTGGATCATGCGCGGGTTCGGACCCTGCTGGATCACGCCGGCGACGATGTCGCCCTCCTTGCCGCGGAACTCTCCGAGCACGGCGTCGTCGGCGATGTCGCGCAGACGCTGGCCGATGACCTGCTTGGCGGCGAAGGCCGCGATGCGGCCGAAGTCGTCGGGCGTCGAGTCCTCCTCGCCGATGATCGCGCCCTCGTCGTCGCGCACGGGGACCATGACGGTCACGTGACCGGTCTTGCGGTCGAGGTCGACGCGAGTGCCCTCGGTCAGCACGCCCTCTTGGGAGTCGTGCTTGGCGTAGGCGGTCAGGACGGCCTGCTCGATGATCGCGATCAGCTCGTCGAAGGGAATCTCCTTCTCCCGCTCGATCGTGCGCAGCAACCCGAGATCGATATCCATGACGGCCTCCCTGTTCAGCTCTCGTCGGCGCGCACCCGCACGCACGACATCCGTACAACGATACCCTGGCCGGACCCCCCTCGGCGAAGTCCCCCGGTCGCCGGGTCGGGGACGACGACGGCGAGGACGCCCCGAGGAGGACATGTGCCCGAGTTCGACACGATCGTGATCGGTGCCGGCATGTCCGGCGCGACCGCGGCACGGCTGCTCGCCGACGCGGGACAGCGCGTACTGGTGCTGGAGGCGCGGAACCGGATCGGCGGGCGCATGCACACGGACCGCGAGGCCGGCTTCTCCGTGGACCTCGGCGCGTCCTGGATCCACGGGATCGATGATTCCCGCCTGTGGGAGCTCGCGCAGGCGCTTGACCTGCCGACGATCGAGTTCACCGTCGGCAGCTTCCAGGCCGGCGGGCGCCCCATCGCCGACTTCGACGGCACGGGGAGCCGGATGTCCGCGGCGGAGAGCGCGCAGTGGGTCGCCGACGTCGAGATGGCCGATCGCGCCCTGGAGGAGGCGATCTCCCGGTCGACTCCCGGCGATACCTACCTCGATGTGACGGAGCGCGCGCTGGACGGGCTCGAGCGCCGCGAAGACGCCCTGGATCCCGAGCGCATCGACGAGATCCGGGAGTTCTTCCGGCACCGCGTCGAGGAGCAGTGCGGTGCCTGGATCGGCGACCTCGACGCCCACGGGCTCGACGAGGACACGATCGACGGCGACGAGGTGGTGTTCCCCCGGGGCTACGACGAGCTGCCGCACCGCATCGCGGCGGGACTGGACGTGCGGCTCGAGCACGTGGTGCGGCGGATCGCGCGCGTCGCGGACGGTGTGCGCGTCGAGACCGACCGCGGCGTGTTCGCCGCGGCGCAGACGATCGTCACCGTGCCGCTCGGGGTGCTGAAGGCGGGCGCGATCGCCTTCGAGCCGCCCCTGCCCGCCGAAGTCGCGGATCCGATCGCGCGGCTCGGCATGGGGGTGTTCAACAAGCTGTTCCTGCAGTTCCCCGAACGCTTCTGGGAGGACGGCGCCTATGCGATCCGCGCTCTCGGCGAGCCCGGCGAGCACTGGCACTCCTGGTACGACGTGTCCGCGATCAGCGGCCGGCCGACGCTCCTGACCTTCGCCGCGGGCCCCTTCGGGAGGCATGTGCAGACGCTCACCGACGACGCCGCCGCTGCAGACGCGGTGGCGGCGCTGAGACGGCTCTACGGCGAGGCCGTCCCGGATCCGATCGCCCGCTGGATCACGCGCTGGGGCGAGGATCCCTTCTCGCACGGCTCGTATTCGCACGTCGCGACCGGATCCTCGCACCACGACCACGACGCGCTCGCAGGCCCGGCGGACGGCGTGCTGCACTTCGCCGGCGAGGCCACCTGGGGCGAGGAGCCCGCGACGGTCGGCGGGGCCTACGCGTCGGGCGCGCGCGCCGCGGAGCGGGTGCTGGGGCGGCCTGTCGACCTCGCCGCCTTCGCCGAGGGGATCCGACGCTCCGAGGCGTGAGCAGGACGGTACCGCTCGCGCTGCTTTGGTTCTACAGTGCTGTCATGGAGGCCGCGCTGGGGGCTCCGACTACCCGAGAACCGTGGACGACCGGGACGATCGTCGAGGCGGTGACGACGTGCGCGCCGTGATCGCGCCGCTCGGCGCCGACCCGTCGGGCCGTGCTCTGGACGCGCTCACTCCGCGCGAGCTCGAGGTGCTGGCGCTCATGTCCGAGGGCTGGTCGAACGCGGCGATCGGCGGGCATCTGTTCCTCTCCGAGCGAACCGTCGAGACGCACATCGGCGGCATCTTCGCCAAACTCGGCATCGAGGACTCCCCCGACGGCAACCGTCGCGTCCGCGCCATCCTCGCGTATCTGCAGGCCCCCGCCCGCTGACCCCCGCCCCTCCTGAGTTCCACTCCATCTCCGGTCGTCCCCATGAGCGGACCCCATGGCGTCCTCTCATGGGGACGACTCGGAAGTGGAAGGGCGTGTTCAGGCGGAAGGGGCGGAAGGGGCGGAAGGAGCGGAGGGAGCGGAGCCGAACCGGTTGACCGCTCCGATGAGGCGGAAGAGGCTCCCGACCGAGCGCTGGTCGAGGTGCAGCGACAGCCGCGGCAGCTCCACGCGGTCCTTGTCGGCGAGTTCCGCGGGCTGCGGACCGCAGGCCTCGATGCGGCCGGAGGACAGCATCGATCCGAACTGCTCGTTCAGCTGCGCGATCTCGTCCGAGGTCGGCTCCGCGCGCAGCCGGAGGACGAGCAGGTCCCCCACCCACCGCAGCGAGTCGTAGTTGCGCCAGAATCCGGTGACGACCGCCGCTGCCTCGGTCACGGAGTCGGTGATCCGCACGCGGTCGAAGTCGCCGGGCGAGATCACGCCGGTCGGCGCGAGGTCCTCCTGGACGAAGCGCTCCAGCCCCCGCCAGAACGTTCCGCCCGGTTCGTCGAGCAGCACGATCGGCATGGGCTCCGCCTTGCCGGTCTGCTGCAGCGTGAGCAGCTCGAACATCTCGTCCAGGGTGCCGAAGCCTCCCGGCAGGCAGATGAACCCGCCCGACTCCTTCATGAGCATGAGCTTGCGCGTGAAGAAGTACTTCATCGCGACGACGTGCTCCTGCTCGGCGACGATCGTGTTGGCCTTCTCTTCGAACGGGAGCCGGATCGAGACCCCGAGGGAGCGCTCAGGGCCCGCCCCTTCGGCGGCGGCCTGCATGATCCCCGGCCCCGCGCCGGTCACCACCATCCAGCCCTCCGCGGCGAGCGCCGCCGCCACATCGCGCGCCTGCCGGTACAGGGGGTCGTCCTGCGCGGTGCGGGCGGATCCGAAGACCGTGACCTTCGGCACACCGTGGAACGGAGCGAACAGCCGGAAGGCGCTGCGCATCTCGGAGAGGGCGGCCGAGGCGATCTTCAGATCCAGCCGGTCCGTGCCGTCCTCGCCGAGCAGCACGGCGGTCTGCAGCATCCGCAGCACCAGGCGCCGGTCGGCGTGCACACCGGCGTCGTCGAGCACGGCGTTGATCTCGGCCCTGAGGGCGGGAGGCAGGATCTCGTCGGTCATGCCTCCAGCGTGTCACGCCCCCCGCGTCGGCGGACGCCGCCGCGCGGAGCAGCCCTCGCCCGCGTCCGTCAGTCCGCGGCAGGCCAGGGCATGGGACGCTCCGGCAGGCGCGCGCTGTCGTCGGGGAGGTGCGGCAGCGACTCGCCGCCGGCGCGGATGCAGAGCCAGCGCAGCTCGCTGGGACTGTCCGGGCGGGCGCGCCAGGTGCGCGGCACGCCCTGGCCGACGCGGACGACCGAACCGGGTCCGACCTCGACGACGTCGTCGCCGACACCCATCTGACCGCGTCCGGCGAGGAACACGTAGAGCTCCTCGATCCGCGCATGCGTATGCCAGTAGCCCGCCTCCTCACCGGGGACCAGGGCGTTGGCTGTCATGCCGATGTACTGCATCGTGAGCTCGTGGTCGACGACGCGCCGTCCGTCGCGCGAGCGCGTCTCGTCGAACCCGCCGTGGAAGGCCCGCCACTCGTCGGGGCTCCCGATGCTCATGACCTGATAGTCGCTCATCCGCTCTCCTCCTCCGCGCCCTGACGCGTGCCCTCGCCACCGCTCCAGGACCGGAGCCAGCGATCTCCCTCCCGGGTGTACACGATGCGGGTGTGCCTGCGGTCCGTCGCACCCTGCCAGAACTCGATCCAGCTCGGAACGATCCGCCAGAGCACCCAGTCGCCCTCGGCGACCCCGGCGCGCGCTGCCTCGGAACGCGCCGCGAGATCGGCGGCGATCTCCTCCGCGGAAGCCTCGATCACCGGCCCCCGCACCCGCACGGCGCGCAGCACCGGCTGCCACCAGAAGTTCAGCGCAGCTGCGGGATTCGCCGCGAGCTGGCGGCCCTTGGCGGAGGAGCGCGTGCCCGCGAACGCCCAGCCGCGCTCGTCCACGTCCTTGAGGATGAGGGTGCGCGCGTCCGGAACGCCGTCGGCGTCGACCGTCGCCAGGGTCACCGCATGAGGCTCGGCGACGCCGGCCTCCGCCGCGGCCGTGATCCAGTTCAGGAACAGTGCGAGCGGATCGTCCGGCACCGCGTCGGGATGCAGCGCAGGAGCGGATCCGGTGAGCGAGGGGCGTGCTCGCAGCCAGGCGGCAGGCGTGGTGTCCATGCCCCCATCCTGCAGGACACGCACCCGCCGAGGTCTCAGCGCTCCGCGAGCCGCGCCACGGCCGCGCGGACCTCGTCGTGCGGGAGCGCGACGCTCTCGTGACCGTCGCGGCCGACCATGTCCTCCGCCGCGACGAGGGCGTTCCAGACCGCCTCGTCGACGGCCTGCACCGCCGCGGTGAGGAACGGATCCATCCGCCCCCACGGCACGAAGCGCAGCTGCTCGTACTCGGCGCGCTCGTCGGAGGGGAACACCGAGCTCAGCGCCCCGGGGTTCGCGGTCGACAGCGCCAGCACGATGTCTCCGGAGAAGTGGCTGCCGGTCGTTCCGCTGCGGCCGAGGCCCAGCGCCCCGCGGCGGGCGAGCGCCGCGCACTGCCCCGGCAGCAGCGGCGCATTCGTGGCGATGACGACGATCGCGGATCCGGCCCCTCCCACGGCGCGTCCTGCGGCCCGGTCCTGGGCGAACCAGTCGGTGTCGCCCATCGGGTTCGGCGCCGCGGTCTGTCGCCCGAGCGGGATGCCGTGCAGGCGCAGCTCCGCGCGCGAGCCGAAGTTCGCCTGGATGAGCGCGGCGACCACGTATTCGTCCTCGCCATGGTGCACGACTCGGGAGGCCGTGCCCGTGCCGCCCTTGAAGCCGTAGCAGTTCATGCCGGTGCCCCCGCCGACGTTGCCCTCCGCGACCGGCCCCGCCGTCGCCGCATCCAGCGCCTGCACCGCGTGCTCCGGTCGCACGTGGGCGCCGTTGATGTCGTTGAGGTAGCCATCCCACGTCTCCCCCACGACCGGCAGCAGCCACTGCGCGGCCAGGTCGGGGCGGTTCGCGGCCAGCCAGGCGTCGACGCCGGCGTGCACCGGGCCGACGCCGTGCGAGTTCGTGATCGCGATCGGCAGCGCGACGGATCCGGACTCGTCGATCCAGCTGCGGCCGGTGAGCTCGCCGTTGCCGTTGAAGGAGTGCACGGCCGCCGCGCACGCATCGCCGACGCCGCCACGCCCGCGAGGCAGGATCGCGGTCACCCCGGAACGCACCGCATGGGGGCCTTCCCCCGCGATGAGCGTCCTGAAGCCGACCTCGAGCCCTGGGACGTCCGTGATCGCATCCAGTGCACCGGGCTCGCCGTCGAACTCGATGCCGAGATCGCGGGCGCGCGGGCGCCCCTCCGGCTGCGGCGAGGGGGGATGCGACGTCATGGGGTCTCCGATCTACTTTGAACGATTGTTCAGAATCTTACGACAGATCGCAACCAATTGCTTGACAGGATCGACTTGACACTCTTGAATCACTGTTCAAGCGCCGTCGCTGTCCCGATGCGACGGCGGATCGAACCAGGAGCCGATGATGTCTCGACCTTCCCCCGCCGATTCCGCGGTCGCCGCCCCGGCCGACGCCGCGCTCACCGGTGGCACCGCGCTCGCCCGCCGCCGACTGGGCGTCTGGGCGATCGTCTTCTTCGTGATCTCCGCCGCGGCGCCGCTCACGGTGGTGGCCAGCGCCGCTCCCACCGACTTCCGTCTCGCGGGGATCGGCGGCCCGGGGGCCATGCTCGCCTCCGGCATCGTGCTGATGCTGTTCGCTGTGGGGTTCACCGCGATGTCCCGCTACGTCCGCAACGCCGGCGCCTTCTACATCTACGGCGCGAAGGGGCTCGGCAAGCCGATCGGGATCGGGATCGTGTTCGTCACGATCTTCTCCTACGCGGCGCTCTGCATCTGCTTCTACGGCTTCGTGGGCTTCTTCGGCGAGATGACGTTCTCGGCGCTGTTCGGGATCGACCTGCCGTGGACCGTCTACGCGCTCATCGCCTTCCTCGTGGTCGGCATCCTCGGCTATCGCAAGATCGACGTGGGCGCGAAGGTCCTCGCCGTCCTCCTCACCGCAGAGGTCGCGATCCTGCTGATCCTCGCCATCGGCGTCCTCGCACAGGGCGGTCCGGAGCCGATCTCGTTCGCCGCGTTCGCCCCGCAGAACGTGTTCTTCGCCGCGGGCAGCGGTGCGCTGTTCGTGTTCGGCTTCGGCGCCTACCTCGGCTTCGAGAGCACCGCGATCTACACCGAGGAGGCGATCCGTCCCACCCGCACGGTCCCGATGGCGACCTACATCGCGATCGCGTTCCTCGGGATCTTCTACGCCTTCACGTTCTGGATCCTCACGGTCGCCTTCGGCGTGGACGGCGTGCTCAAGCTCGCGCAGGAGGACACCTTCCAGGACATGGTGTTCAACGCCGGCGAGCAGTACCTGGGCCTCTGGGCGTCGATCACGATGCGCATCCTCATCGTCACGAGCTTCTTCGCCTGTCTGCTCGCGTTCCACAACGCCTGCACCCGCTACCTGTTCTCGATCGGCCGCGAGCGACTGCTGCCCGCCTGGCTCGCCCGCACGCAGATCAAGACCCAGGCTCCGCACCACGCGAGTCTCGTGATGAGCATCATCTCGCTCGCCGCGATCGTGATCACGCTCGCCACCGGGGCGGATCCGTTCCTCGGCTTCGCCCTGCCGGTGTATTCGGTGGGCGTCGCCGGCCTCGTGTTCGCGCAGGCTGTCGCCGCGATCGCCGTCGTCGGCTTCTTCCTGCGCGACCGTCGAGAGCACAGCGTCTGGCGCGTGATCGTCGCGCCGGCGCTCGGCGCGATCGGCCTGATCGTGGGGTGGATCCTCATCGCGACGAACTTCGGTCTCGTCTCGGGGGTCGAGGGTCCCATCAACATCGCTCTGCTGGCTCCTACCCCTGTCCTGTTCCTCGCCGGGATCGTGATCGGCTTCGTCCTCAAGGCCCGCAACCCCCGGCACTATGCTGAGCTGACCACGGTGGTCGTGGACGACGAGGGCTGAGCGCCGACATCCGGACGCGACGGCTCCGACAGTTCGCAGGAAGGGGTCGCCGTGCCGGCACCGCACAAGCACAGCGCACGCCGTGCCGAGCTCATCTCGGCCACCCGCCGGGTCGCCGGCCGGAGCGGGCTGAACGCGACGAACGTGCGCGCGGTCGCGGCCGAGGCGTCGGTGAGCGCCGGCAGCGTGCTCTACTACTTCTCCAGCTTCGACGACCTCATGTACGCGACCGTCGAGGGCGTACTGGAGGAGATGTACGAGCACCGCAGGGTGATCGCGGAGCAGGAGCCGGATCCGATCCGTCGGCTCGCGAAGCTGGTCGAGGCTGGTGTGCCCGATGAGATCAGCGACCATCTGCGCATGGCGTACGAGAGCATCCCGCTGCTGCGCGAGCAGCCCCAGTACCGTCCGCTGCACCGCTCGATCGTGGAGCGCCAGGTGAGCCTGTACCGCTCCACGATCGAGATCGGGGCCGCGCTCGGCGTCTTCCGGCCCGCGGCGGAGCTCACCGTGATCGCGCGCAACATCGTCGCGCTCGAAGACGCATACGACCTCTACCCGCTGATCGGCCTCGAGCACGGCGCCACGACCTATCGCGCGAACATCCTCTCCTACGCGTCGCTCGCGCTGGGCTGCGAGATCACCGCGGAGTGACCCTCGTGCATGCGGAAGGCCCCGGGATCCGATTCGGATCCCGGGGCCTTCGCACTGCAGGGCGGCGGTCAGCGCGTGGCGAGCGTCTGCAGGGCCTCCGCGAGGGAGACGGTGTCGCGCTCGCCGCTGCGACGATCCCACAGCTCGACCTGGCCGTCGGCGGCGCCGCGGCCGACGACGAGCACGCGCGGCACGCCCACGAGCTCGGCGTCGCCGAACTTGACCCCGGGCGAGACCTTGGGGCGGTCGTCGTAGAGCACGTCGAGACCCGCGGCCTCGAGCTGGGCCGCGGCGTCCGCGGCCACGTCGAACGCGACCTGGTCGCGGCCGGCGGCCACCACGTGCACGTCGAACGGCGCCACCGAGGCGGGCCAGATGAGCCCCTTGTCGTCGTTGTTGAGCTCCGCGATGATCGCGAGGATGCGGGTCACGCCGATGCCGTAGGAGCCCATCGTGACGGTCACGAGCTTGCCGTTCTCGTCGAGCACCTTGAGCCCGAGCGCGTCGGCGTACTTGCGGCCGAGCTGGAAGACGTGGCCGATCTCCATGCCGCGCGCGAGATGCACGGGGCCGGACCCGTCGGGCGCAGCGTCGCCCTCGCGCACGTTGGCGATCTCCACGACGCCGTCCGCGGAGAAGTCGCGGCCCGCGATCACGGAGTGCGCGTGCTTCTGATCGATGTTCGCGCCCGTGATCCAGCTCGTGCCCTCGACGACGCGGGGGTCGAGGAGGTACCGGATCCCGGTCGCGGACTCCTCGCCGAGGATCGCACCCGTGGGCGACCACGGGCCGATGTAGCCCTTGACCAGCAGCGGGTGCTTCTCGAAGTCGTCGGGGGTCGCCGGCTCGATCTCGGCGGGGGCGAAGGCGACCTCCGCGCGCTTCTCGTCGACCTCGCGGTCACCGGGGATGCCGATGACGACCAGTTCGCGGGTGCCGTCGAGGTGCGTGAGCGCGAGCACGACGTTCTTCAGCGTGTCGGCCGCCGTGAACTCGCCCTCGAGGTTCGCGTTCGCATGCGTCACGAGCGTCTCGATCGTGGGTGTGTTCGGCGAGTCGAAGATCACGGGGGCGCTCGCCGCGTCGAACGGGAGGGGCTCCGGGATCGCGGTCGTGTACGCCTCGACGTTGGCCGCGTAGCCGCCCTCCGAACGCACGAAGGTGTCCTCGCCGACGGGCGTCGGGTGCAGGAACTCTTCGCTGCGGGATCCGCCCATGGCGCCGGCGTCGGCCTGCACGATGACGTACTCCAGGCCGAGGCGCTGGAAGATGCGCTCGTAGGCGTCGCGCTGCGCCTGGTAGCTGACGTCGAGCCCGGCATCGCTGGCGTCGAACGAGTAGGCGTCCTTCATCGTGAACTCGCGGCCGCGCAGCAGGCCGGCGCGGGGCCTGGCCTCGTCGCGGTACTTGTCCTGGATCTGGTAGATCGTCAGCGGCAGGTCCTTGTACGAGGAGTAGAGGTCCTTCACAAGGAGCGTGAACGCCTCCTCATGCGTGGGCGCGAGCAGATAGTCGCCGCCCTTGCGGTCCTGCAGTCGGAACAGCAGGTCGCCGTACTCGTCCCAGCGGCCGGACGCCTCGTATGCCTCACGCGGCATGAGCGCCGGGAAGTGCACCTCCTGGGCGCCCGCTGCGGCCATCTCCTCGCGGACGACCTTTTCGATACGCGCCTTGACGCGCAGGCCCAGCGGGAGCCAGGCGAAGATGCCAGACGCCTGCGGTCGGATGTATCCGGCGCGGATCAGCAGCTTGTGGCTCGCGACCTCGGCGCCGGCCGGGTCTTCGCGGAGCGTGCGGAGGAAGAAGTTCGAGAGACGTGTGACCACCGGACAAGTCTACTGACGACGATCGCCCCGCCTGTGCGGGTTGCAGAGGCGGGGCGATCGGCAGGTCGGATCAGTTCAGCGCGCGCGTGCTCGCCGGGATGACCCCGCCCGCGTAGAGCTCTGCCGCGTTGTCCTGCAACGCGGTGAGGGCGACCCGCTGCGGCAGCGGGCCGAAGGAGATGCGGGCGGCGCCGAGCGCCTCGTACTCGGTGGAGGTGAGCGCGCCGGGCAGGCCGATCACGCTGACCTTGCCGTGACCGATCCCCTCGACGAGGGCGCGGGTGGTGTCGGCGTCGAGGATCCCCGGCACGAACACCGCGGTCGCGCCGGCGTCCAGGTAGGCCCGGCCGCGCGCGATCGCGTCGGCGACGGACTCCTCGACGGGGCGGCCTCCGCCGCGGACGAAGGCGTCGGTGCGGGCGTTGAGCACGAACGGAACGCCCTCGGCCTCACCGGCCCGGATCATCGCCTCGACATCGGCCGCGGCCTCGGCGAGGGGGCGCAGCCGGTCCTCGACGTTCGCACCCACGACGCCCGCACCGATCGCGAGGCGCACGGTCTCCCCCGCGTCGCCGTAGCCGTCGTCGAGGTCGGCGGTCACCGGCAGCTCGACCGCGGCGGCGATGCGGCCGACCATGTCGAGCATGAGCTCGCGCGGGATCGCGCCGTCGGCGTAGCCGTAGGAGGAGGCGATGGAGTGGCCCGCGGTGGCGATGGCCGTGGTCTCGGGCAGTGCGGCGATCGCCTTGGCGGAGACGACGTCCCAGACGTTCACGACGCGGAGGATCTCGGGTGCCGCGTAGAGCGCGGCGAGGGTGCGGGCCTTGTCGGCAGAGGTGGTCATGGTCACAACGCTAATACCCGGCCCGGATCCGGGGGCGGCCTAGGCTGAACCCATGCCGCAGCGCCGATCGCACGTCGCCCCGTCCGCCGCACAGAGCGAGCTCGCCACCGCGCTCGCGGCGCTGCGCACCGAGATCGGTGCTCCTGCGGAATTCTCACCCGAGGCGCTCGCGGAGGCCGCGTCGGTCTCCGCGCCCGTGCCGGACCTGGACCTGCGCCACATCGCGTTCGCCACGTTGGACCCGGCCGGATCCATGGATCTCGATCAGGCCTTCCAGATCGAGAGGAGCGGATCCGGCTACACGGTCCGCTATGCGATCGCGGATGTCCCGTCATTCGTGACGGCGGGCGGCGCACTCGACGAGGCTGCCCGCGGCCGCGGCGAGACGCTGTACGCGGCCGACGGCACGATCCCGCTGCATCCGCCCGTCCTCAGCGAGGATCGCGCCTCACTGCTGCCGGATCAGGACCGCCCCGCGCTCGTGTGGACGTTCGCCCTGGACGCGACCGGAACCGTCACCGACACGCGGCTGGAACGTGCGCTGATCCGCTCCCGCGCGAAGCTGGACTACATCACGGCCCAGGCGGACCTCGACGCCGGCAGGGACACCCCGGCCGCGCTCCTCCCTGAGGTCGGGCGCCTGCGTCTGGCGCAGGAGGCGCAGCGCGGCGGTGCGAGCCTGAACCTGCCCGACGATGAGGTCGTGCGCAAGGACGACGGCACTTATGCGATCGAGCGACGCACGCCCCTGCCGATCGAGGACTGGAACGCGCAGCTGTCGCTCATGACCGGCATGGCCGCGGCGCAGCTCATGCTGCAGGCGAAGGTCGGCATCCTGCGGACCATGCCGCAGCCCGACGATGCCGCATTCGACACCTTCCGCCGGCAGACCGAGGCGCTCGGCGTGCCGTGGACGGCGGGCCGCTACGGCGACTACCTGCGCGGCCTCGATCGGGACGACCAGCGCACCCTGCCGATCCTGGAGGCCGCGTCCGCGCTGTTCCGCGGCGCCGGCTACGTCGCGTTCGACGGCCAGGTCCCGGCCGAGACGACGCAGGCCGCGATCGCCGCGCCCTATGCCCACGCCACCGCTCCGCTGCGGCGTCTCGTGGACCGCTGGTCCCTCGCGATCTCGCTCGCGGTGAGCCGCGGCGAGGAGATCCCCGCGTGGGTGCACGAGAGCATGGAGCAGGTTCCTGACCTGATGCACGCCGCGGCGCAGCGGTCCTCCACGCTGAACTCGCGCACGCTCGACCTCGTGGAGGCCGCCGTGCTCGCGCCGCACGTCGGCGAGACCTTCCCCGCGGTCGTGATCCGGCGCAACGGCGAGCGCGGCACCGTGCAGATCACGGAGCCGCCGGTGACCGCCTCGATGGCGCTGCCGAATTCGGCGGCGGCGGGCGCGACCATCCAGGTGGTGCTGAACTCCGTCGACGTCGCGAAGGGGCAGGCGGCCTTTGCGGTCGTCTGAGGGCTCCGCGGACGACCTGACCGCGTGGCTCCGCAGTCACGCGCATCGCCTGCGCACGCTCGATCCGGATGAGGACGACGACGCGGACCTCGAGCCGCTTCTCGGCATCGTGGGCGATTCCCGCGTGGTCGCGATCGGCGAGTCGATGCACCGCGTGCACGAGTTCTTCGCGCTGCGCGACCGCGTGTTCCGGTTCCTGCATCGGCGCGCCGGCTTCACCGCCCTCGTGACGGAGAGCGGGCTCCCGGAGGGAAGGCGCGTCGACGAGTGGATCCGCACCGGGCGCGGTGGCCTGCGGGACACCCTGCACGAAGGGGTCTCCTACGGCTTCGGCGCCTGCCAGGAGATGCTCGACCAGCTCACCTGGATGCGCGAGCGCACCGCGACCGGGCGATCCGCCCCGCGCTGGTACGGGATGGATCTGCCCGACTCCTCGGCGAGCGCGCTGCCGGGGATCCTCGCCGCGCTCGATGTGCTCGACGAGGCGGATCCGCACTACGCCGCGCACATCCGAGAGACGCTGCTGCCGCTGTTCGGGTATCTCCCCGACGACCGCACAGGGCTGGCGCAGGCCGCACCCTCCATCCGCGCGTATCTGGCGCTGCCCGCGCCAGATCGCGGGGTCATCACGGTCGGCATCGCCGATCTCGCCGCACGCATCCGGGCACGGCGGCGCGAGCAGATCGTGGCGCTCGGCGGTGATGCCGCAGCGGAGCAGCGGGTGGACTTCGCGATCCGCGCCGCCGAGAGCGCCCGGGCGGCCGATTCGTTCCTGCAGGCGATGACCGCGGGCCCCACCCGCACCTGGCCCGCCGCGAACATCCGCGACGCGTGGATGGCCGACACCGTGGAGTGGGTCCTGCAGCGGGAGCCCCGCATCGTGGTCTCGGCGGCCAACGGCCACGTGCAGCGGACCCCGTTCTCCGCTCCCCCGTTCGTCCCGGATCCGATGACGACCATGGGCGGGCACCTCGCGGACAGGCTCGGCGACGACCTCGTGGTGATCGGGACCGCGTTCGGCGGTGGCGAGCAATGGCTGCATCGCCCAGACCCCGCGGATCCGCCGGGGCATTCCCGCCCCTTCGTCGCGCCGCTCGCATCGCTCGATCCGTCCAGCCTGGACGCGGCGCTCGAGCGTTCAGGCATCGACGATGCCGTCATCGACCTGCGCACCGCGCCGGAGGCGGCCGCCGTCGCGCTCGACGTCACGACCGGATGGCACAACGGCGACGTGGTCCAGCCGGGCCGCGCACGCGACGCGTTCGACGCGGTGGCCTTCATCCGGTCGGTGACCCCTTGGCGGACCTGGATCGACGACCGCGGGCTCGATCGGCGCTGAGGGTTGCCGATGTATGCCGATCGCGACCGGCAGGCTCCACTAACGATCCGCACAGTCGGCCCTCGTTCGAAGTTCTTCCCCGATCCTGGATCGTCTCTCCCAAAGTCTGCGGCGTTCGAGAGAATGGAGCATGGAACTTTTCACCGACATCGAGGCACAGGTTCAGGCCCTGCGCGCGCTGCTCGGTGATGCCCTCGAACCGACCGATCTCATCCCGCTCATCGAGAGGCTCGACGACGCGCAAGCAGTCGATGCGCTCACGGCGGCGACAGCGCTGGTCCAGGACGGGGAGAGGATCCGGGCGGCGGCCACGGGCGTCATCGCGGCTCGTTCTTCCCGCGAAGCCGGGCAGAACGGACTCGCCCAGTCCCGCGGACACAGGAACGTCGCCTCCCTCGTGCAGGAGATCACGGGCTCGACGAGGGCCGAGGCCGGCCGGCAGGTGCGCATCGGCGAGTCGCTCCGCACCTCTGCAGTCGCGGCGGCTTCCTCCGTCCCGGCCGTCGGCGACCCGTCTTCGGACGACGAATCGACTCGCGCGGATATGCCGATCACGCCCTGGCACACCGAACTCGACCGCGCCCTGCTCGACGGGCGGATCACGTCGGCGCAGCACGACGCGATCCGTCAGGGGCTCGCAGATCCTCCACGCTCCGACCAGACCGAGCACGAGTCCGAGTGCGACGAGACCGAGCACGACGCGCTCCTGCGCGAGCTGTGGGAGGTGGCCGCAGATCAGCTCATCGGCGCGGCGGCGCACGACACGCCTGAGATGCTGAGCTCCGCGGCTCGCTCGATCCGCGACCGGCTCGATCCCGATGGTGCGCGCCGACGGTTCCAGGAACGGCACTCGCGGCGCTCATTCCGCGTGTGGACCACGGACGACGGTCACAAGCGGGGCACGATCGACTTCGATGACGAAGGCTACGCGTGGGCGACCACCATCATCGCCAACGCCATGCGCCCGCGGACCGGCGGCCCTCGCTTCGTCGACGCCGAGGAGAAGGCCCGCGCGAAGGCTCTGACCGACGATCCGCGCACGAACGACCAGCTGACCTACGACCTGTTCCTCGATCTGCTCCGCACCGGGGCCCTCGCCGACGCCCCGGCCGTGTTCGGCGCGCGACGTGCGGGAGTCCGCATCGTGCAGGTCGTGAACGGCGAGGGCATCGCAGATCCGATCGCACACGCGGAGGATCACCTGCACTCATTCCCCTCGGCGGTCGCCCAGCAGCAGACGTGCGATGTCGGCGCTGTCAGGGTCACGGTCGATTCCCGTGGGAACCCGCTCGACGTCGGCCGCGAACACCGCCTCTTCACACCCAAGCAGCGCGTCGCGCTCGCCATCCGAGACGGTGGATGCCGATGGACGGGCTGCGATCGGCCGGCGTCCTTCGGCGAAGCACGCCACCTCGATGAGTGGGTCCAGGATGACGGGCGGACCGACATCGACCGCGGCATCCTGCTGTGCAGGTTCCATCACATGCAACTGCACCACGGCGGCTGGCGGATCACCCGTCACGAGAAGGAAGACTTCGTCCTTCATCACCCTCGCGGGCAGACCTTCGCGCTCCCTCCCCGACCTGCCCTCCGATACGCCTGGGCGGGCGTCCGACCATGGCGGAAGCGATTCCGCGCGGCGGCATGACGGGATCGCGGAAAGCGATCAGTCGCGAGCCCAGGTGATCTCGTCACGACTGGCCCGCTCACGACTCGTGCCCGCGGACGAGACGTCCCCGGGGGCGTGGGAGGCGCGACCGAACGCGGTCATGGTGGTGGCCTCCCAATGAGGCGGGATCTGGAACTCGGCGGCGAGCGCGTCGCGATCGAATGCCCGGAATTGGTGCGCGTCGAGTCCGAGATGAAGGCCCTGGACAGTCATGTGGGCGACGGCCTGGCCGAGGTCGTAGCCGGCGAACTCCGAGTACGCCCAGTCCGCGGTCCCCTCGACCAGCACCTGCGTGCAGTTCACCACCAGCAGCGACGCATCGGGCGCCCACATCGATGAACTCCGCGCGAGATGCGGCACGAGCCGCCGGTGGATCTCATCACCCCGGCGAGCGACGAGGAACATCCAGGGCTGGCCGTTCCCCGCAGACGGCGCCATCCGCGCCGCATCCAGCAGCGAATCGACGTGCGCGGCGCCGATCTCGAACTCCGGGTCGAATCCCACCGGACTGAATCTGCCGGCCAGCGCCGGGTGCACAGCGGGAGCGGCCGGGACCTCGCAGATCGTCATACGTCCAGTCTGGCGCGGACTACGCCGGCACTGCCGAGGTCTTCATGACGAGCAGCTGCGGATCCGTCAGATCCAGCGACACTCGGATCGACGCGAACTCCGCGAGCGACGACACGTGCGTGCCGCCGCAGAGGATCGATGCGGTGCCCTCGGGCAGCCCGCACACCCAGCGGCGGCGATCCACGATCGTCTCGCCGTCGACCTCGATCCGGCTCGATGCGCCGGACGCCACCCAGGCGGCGAGCTGCGCGTTGATCCGCTCCTCGCGTTCCGCCAGAGACGCGGCGAAACCCTCGGTATCGAACCCCGCCTTGCGCAGGCTCTTGCCGAGCCGGTACTCGTCGACCGAGCCGCCCTCGTCGATGAAGCTCGTCTGGTTCGCGCGGCCCTCGAAATCGGGAGTGCCGAGTGCATCGGATCCGGGATCCTTGCGCCACAGATCCGCGACCGCGAGATCCAGAGCCAGCGAGGCGAGGTGACAGGCGGTGTGCCCGCGGCTCAGCCCCGCACGACGCTCCGCATCGACCGTCGCCTCGGCCGAGGCGCCCGCCGCGAGCGCCGAAGGAACGGCCTCGACCCGGTGCCCGACGAGCCACGTCCAGCCCTCGGCACCGCGCTTGACCGGGATGTCCGCACCGACCGCGACCTCGCCCTCGTCGCTCACCGCCGCCATGACCGCTTCGGTCACCGCGACCTCGACGTCATCCACGCGCAGCGCACCCCGATCGCCCGGCTGATCCGGCCAGATGTGGTCGACGGGGTGGAACGGAGTACGGTCCAGCACGACCACCGCTCCGCCCTCCGCCGGATGCACGCCCACGACGCGCGCCGACTCGACGAGGGACCCCGAGGGGAAGGTGACGACGGTGCTGTGCGACACGGAGACTCCAGACAAGGTGACGGGGAACGCCGCGACGTCAGTGCGACGGCGGGATGGTGAAGCTGGCCAGGAGGCCGTCGGAGACCACGAAGGTCCCGTCCGACTCGCCACTGAAGACGCTGCTGCGCCAGCCGAAGCGGATCCGGGTCGTGTCGCCGTCGGTGTCCGCGGACAGAACCGTCATGCGGGCGCCGGCGCCGATCGCGTCGGACCCGGCCCAGGCGCGCACGCCCTCGGGGCTCGCCTTGACGGTGCCCCAGTCGCTGACGAAACCGTCCGGCGTGAAGGCGGCGACGAACGCCTCGGTGTCGGCATCGTTGATGGCGTCGACCATGCGCTGCACGGCAACAGGAAGCTGGCTCATGATTCCTCCTCGGAAAGGTCCCACTCTGTCACGCGGCCCTCCGCAGAGGCCTCGCGCTACGGGGTGCCCCTCAGCTGGTGACGACCTGCGCGGTGCCGAGCGGCGCGTTCGGACCCATCTCGTCGGCGATGCGGTTCGCCTCCTCGATGAGGGTCGCGACGATGTCTTCCTCTGGCACGGTCTTGATGACCTCGCCCTTGACGAAGATCTGCCCCTTGCCGTTGCCGGAGGCGACGCCGAGGTCGGCCTCGCGGGCCTCGCCAGGACCGTTCACGACACAGCCCATGACGGCCACGCGCAGCGGCACGGTCATGTCCTTGAGGCCCTCGGTGACGTTCTCGGCGAGCGTGTAGACGTCGACCTGCGCCCGCCCGCAGGAGGGGCAGGACACGATCTCGAGCTTGCGCTCGCGCAGGTTCAGCGACTGCAGGATCTGGTGACCGACCTTGACCTCCTCGGCGGGAGGCGCGGACAGCGAGACGCGGATCGTGTCGCCGATGCCCTCGCCGAGCAGGATCCCGAAGGCGGTCGCCGACTTGATCGTGCCCTGGAACGCCGGACCAGCCTCGGTCACGCCGAGGTGCAGCGGCCAGTCGCCCATCGCGGCGAGCAGACGGTAGGCCTTCACCATGACGACGGGGTCGTTGTGCTTGACCGAGATCTTGAAGTCATGGAAGTCGTGCTCCTCGAACAGCGACGCCTCCCAGCGCGCGCTCTCGGCGAGCGCCTCGGGAGTGGCCTTGCCGTACTTCTCGAGCAGGCGCGGGTCGAGCGAGCCCGCGTTCACGCCGATGCGCAACGAGACGCCCGCATCCTTCGCGGCCTTCGCGATCGCGCCGACCTGATCGTCGAACTTGCGGATGTTGCCCGGGTTCACGCGCACCGCAGCACAGCCGGCATCGATCGCCTGGAACACGTACTTCGGCTGGAAGTGGATGTCCGCGATGACCGGGATCTGGCTCTTCTTCGCGATGATGTGCAGCACGTCGGCATCGTCCTGCGACGGCACCGCCACGCGCACGATCTCGCAGCCGGAGGCCGTGAGCTCGGCGATCTGCTGCAGCGTCCCGTTGATATCGGTGGTCTTCGTGGTCGTCATCGACTGCACGCTGACGGGAGCACCGCCGCCGACGAGCACCTTGCCGACCTTGATCTGGCGGCTCTTGCGTCGCGGGGCGAGGACGTCGGGGATCCGGGGCATCCCCAGGTTCACAGCTGGCACGTCATCCAGGGTACCCGTGCGCAGCTGGACAGGATCCGTGTGGTAGTTTCGGCGCATGTCCGTGAACCGCTCTTGGTGGCCCGCCTCTTAGGCGGAGAGTTCGCGACCCACGATCCAGACCGCCTTCCGGGGCGGTCTTGTCGTTTCTGCCGCGTCGGATCCCTCTTTCAGGAGAACCCTCAATGACCACCGCCGACCGGATCCACGCCCTCGATTCGTCCTTCGTCCTGCTCGCCCGTGAGGGCTCGGACAACGTCGAGCTGCTCACCGGCGAGATCGTCGACGTGACGAACCTCGCCGACATCCCCCTGGGCACCGGCGGCGAGCGCCGCGAGGTGTTCTCGCTCGTCCCCTATCGCCAGGTCCGCGAGCGCGGCTTCGAGGCGCAGGACGACGGCGCCCCGCTGCGCTGCCTGATCGTGGACGAGCACCTGCACCTGCCCGCGGACGAGGTGCGCGCGGCGCTGCCCGCGGATCCGATCCCGCTGCACGACGGCGGCTTCGACCTCAGCGACGAGGAGTACGCCACGATCGTCGAGCGCGTGATCGCCGACGAGATCGGGCGCGGCGAGGGTGCGAACTTCGTGATCCGCCGCGACTACACCGCCCGCATCGACACGACGGTCCCTGACGCGGAGCGCACGGCGGCGCTCACCTGGTTCCGAGCACTGCTGGAGCACGAGCGCGGCGCGTACTGGACGTTCGCGGTCGTCACCCCCGGCGTGGTCGCGGTCGGCGCGAGCCCCGAGGCGCACGTCGTCGCCCAGGGCGGCGTCGTGACCATGAACCCCATCTCCGGCACGTTCCGACACCCCGCGGGCGGGTCGACCACGGCGGCGCTGGGCGAGTTCCTCTCCTCGACGAAGGAGACCGAGGAACTGTTCATGGTGGTCGACGAGGAGCTCAAGATGATGAGCGCCGTCTGCTCCGACGGCGGTCGGATCACCGGCCCGCACCTCAAGCAGATGTCGCGACTCACGCACACCGAGTACATGCTCCGCGGCAGCAGCCGGCTGGATCCGCGCGACATCCTGCGCGAGACCATGTTCGCGCCGACCGTGACCGGATCTCCGATGCAGAACGCGTGCACGGTGATCCGCCGGCACGAGCGCAAGCCTCGTGGCTACTACTCCGGCGTGGCGGCGCTCTTCACGCCGAACGACGCAGGCGGCCACGACCTGGACGCGCCGATCCTCATCCGGACCGTGTACCTCAAGGACGGCGAGGTCAGCGTGCCGGTCGGCGCCACGCTCGTGCGCCACTCCGATCCGGCCGGCGAGGTCGGCGAGACCCACGGCAAGGCCGCGGGCGTGCTGGGTGCGATCGGCGCCGTCGCGCGCGACACTGCCGCCGAGGCCCGTGAGGATGCCGATGCGCCCGGGTCCGGGGCGACCCCGGCCGACGATCCCGCGATCCAGGCTCTGCTCGCCTCTCGCAACGCCCGCCTCGCCGAGTTCTGGATCAACCCGCAGGACGGCGGCACCGAGGCGTCGACGGCTTCGCCCTTCGCCGGGCGCACGGCCGTGGTCGTGGACGCCGAGGACCGCTTCACCACGATGCTCGCGCACCAGTTGCGCCACCTCGGACTCGAGGTGCGGATCCAGCCGTGGGCGGAGGCCGACGACGCCGAGATCGACGCCGCCGACCTGCTCATCGCCGGCCCCGGCCCCGGCGACCCCAGGGACGACTCCTCGCCGCGCATCGCCCGGATGCGCGCGCTCGTGGCACGCCGCCGCGAGACGGCGCGCCCGTTGCTCGCGGTGTGCCTCAGCCACCAGATCCTCGCGGACTCGCTCGGGATCGAGCTGGCGCCGCTCGCCAGTCCGCACCAGGGTCTGCAGAAGGCGGTGCCGGTGTTCGGCGAGGACGCCTCCATCGGCTTCTACAACACGTTCACGGCGCGCGTCGCCCCCGGTACGACGGAAGCCGGCGTCGCCGAGGTGTCCGCCGACGCCGCCTCAGGCGACGTCTACGCGCTGCGCGGCCCGGCGTTCGCCTCCGTGCAGGGCCACCTGGAGTCGATCCTGTCCCGCGACGGCATGACGACCCTGGAACGCCTGGTCGGACACGCCCTGAGCTGAAGACTCAGCCGATCGACACCGGGTTGAACAGGTCGGCGACGAGCAGCAGGCCGCCCATGCCGACGAGCAGCGCGGCCACGACGATCGTCAACGGCACGAGCCGGGTGGCGTCGACGGGCTTGGGCTTCGGACGCCCGGCCACCTTGGCCCAGGCGCGCTTCAACCCGTCCCACAGCGCGACCACGATGTGCCCGCCGTCGAGGGGCAGCAGCGGGATCAGGTTGAACACGAACAGCGCGATGTTCAGCGAGCCCATGAGGCTCAGCAGCACGGCGAAGCGGTTCAGCAGCGGCGCATCGGCCGCGGCCACCTCGCCGGCGATGCGGCCGACGCCGATCACGCTGAGCGGCCCGTTCGGATCCCGCGGGGTGCCGGTGACGAGTGAGACGCCCACGTCCCACAGCCGCACCGGCAGGTTGCCGATGAGCTGCACGACGGATCCGGTGTTCGCCATCGCCTGATCGAAACCGGCGGACAGCGGCTGCTGCACGTAGGCGAGCTGCGCGCCGACTCCGGCGTAGCCGACCGTGTGCATCACCGCATTGCCCTTGTCGTCCACGACCGCGCGCCCGTTGGCATCCGCCTCCTGCCGCTGGGCGGCGACAGGGGTCAGCTGCAGCGTGAGCCGGGATCCGTCGCGCTCGACGACGAGCGGGAGGGCCTTGCCTGGCGAGGCCTGGATGATCGCGCTGGCCTCGGCGAAGGTGCTGACGACCTTCCCGTCGACCGAGACGATCCTGTCCCCCGGCTTCACGCCGGCCTGCGCCGCGGGGGCCACCGGATCCGATGCGGAGCACGAGGTCTGCGTGGATCCGGCGGGCAGCACGCACTCCGAGACCGAGGCGATCGTGGTCGTGCCCTGCTGCAGCCCGATGCCGCTCAGCAGCACCGTGAACGTGACGACCGCGAGGACCAGGTTCATGAACGGGCCGCCGAACATGACGATGACCCGCTTCCACACCGGCAGCAGGTAGAAGACGCGGCTCGCGCGCTCGGGGTCGATCGTCTCGTCGTTCGCGGCCCTCGCGTCCTGGATGAGGGTGCGGAAGGCGCCGCGCGATCGGCTCCGCCCTCCGTCGTCGCCCTGATCGCCGGGCGAAGGCGGGTACATGCCGGACATGGAGATGAAGCCGCCGATCGGCAGCGCCTTGACGCCGTACTCGGTCTCGCCGATCTTCTTCGAGAAGAGCCGCGGCCCGAAGCCGATCATGTACTGACCGACGTGCACGCCGAACAGCTTGGCGGGAACGAGATGCCCGAGCTCGTGCAGGGCGATCGAGACACCGAGCCCGACCAGCACGAACAGCAGGCCGCCGATGTATAGCAGGATCTCCACCCCGCCACGTTACCGGTGCCGGGCTAGGAAACGGCCGTGCCGGAGCTGTGCACTCGCCAGGATCCAGCGGATCCGGTCCGGTGCCTCACGCCTGGGCGGCGATCATCCGGTCTGCGGTCGCCCGGGCCCATGCCTCGGCGGCGGCCAGGGACTCGACCGTGAGCTCGTCGGGCGGCTCGTGGGCGTCGACGACGCGCTGGATCGTGTCGACGATCGCGAGGAAGCTCAGCCGCCCCTCGTGGAACGCGTTCACGGCCTGCTCGTTCGCGGCGTTGTAGACGGCCGGGAAGGTGCGCCCGGCGCGGCCGACGTGCTTCGCCAGGGCGACCGACGGGAAGGCCGCGTTGTCGAGGGGTTCGAAAGTCCAGCTCGCGGCCTTGGTCCAGTCGATCGGCCGTCCGACGCCGCCCACACGATTCGGCCAATCCAGCCCCAGCGAGATGGGCAGGCGCATGTCGGGCGGGGATGCCTGCGCGATCGTGGATCCGTCCACGAACTCCACCATCGAGTGCACGATCGACTGCGGATGCACGACGACCTCGATCCGCTCGTAGTCCACGTCGAACAGCAGGTGCGCCTCGATGACCTCGAGGCCCTTGTTCACCAGCGTCGCCGAGTTCGTGGTGACCATGCGTCCCATGTCCCAGGTGGGGTGCGCGAGCGCCTCCGCGGGGGTGACCGCGGCCATCTCCTCGCGGGACCGGCCGCGGAAAGGCCCTCCGGACGCGGTCACGACGAGCCTGCGGACCTCCTGCTTCGTCCCGGAACGCAGCGCCTGCGCGAGCGCGGAGTGCTCGGAGTCGACGGGCACGATCTGGCCGGGTGCGGCGAGCGCGGTCACGAGGGAGCCCCCGACGATCAGCGACTCCTTGTTGGCGAGCGCCAGAGTGCGGCCGGCCTTCAGCGCGGCGAGGGTCGACCCGAGCCCGATGGATCCGGTGATCGCGTTGAGCACCACGTCGGCCTCGACGTCGCGGACCAGCTGTTCTGCCTCGTCGGCGCCGAGAGCCGTGTCCTCCACGCCGAACTCCTCGGCCTGCTGCTGCAGCAGCTCCGCCTGCGTGCCCGCGGCGAGCCCGACCAGCTCGAAGCGATCCGGATTCGCCCTGATCACGTCGAGAGCCTGAGTGCCGATGGAGCCGGTGGAGCCGAGGACGAGGACGCGACGCATGGCCTCAGCCTAGGCCGTATGCCCTCGAACGAAACGGGGCCCGCCACGTCGCGCGACGTGGCGGGCCCCGATCAGGTCAGGAAGCGGTCACTGCGCCGGCGTCGCCGCCGGAACCGTGCCGAGGATGTCGATCACGAACACGAGCGTCGAGTTGGCGGGGATGGATCCGGAGGCCTGGGCGCCGTAGCCGTCGGCCGGCGGGATCACGACCAGCACCTGCGAGCCCACCTTCTGACCCTCGAGCGCCTTCTTGAAGCCCGCGACGACACCGGTCGTCGGGAACTGCGCGGGGGTGCCGCGCTTCCAGCTGGAGTCGAACTCCTTGCCGTCGGCCCAGGTCACGCCGCGGTACTGCACGATGGCCTGGTCGCCGCTGGCCACGGTCGGCCCATCGCCCTGCTTCAGCTGGGCGATCTTCGTCTCGGTCGGCGGGTCGGCCTTCGGGATCGTGATCTCAGGCGCGCCGTCCTTGGCGAGCTTGACGCCGGGCATTCCGTCGACCGGAGCCACGTCCTTGCCCGTGGCGACCGTCGGCAGCTTCTTGATCGACTGGGCGTAGACGACGACGGCCTTGCCGCCGTCGCCGAACATCTTGCCGGGGACCGCCATCACGACCGAGGAGCCGAGGGGCTGGCAGCCGAGCGCAACGACGAAGAGCGACTGCTGCTGCGGATCCAGAAGCACCGGCAGCTGGTCGTCCGCCTGACGCGCGCTGGAGTCGAGCACGGTGTTGTCGGCCGCGTTGACGATCCGGTACTGCGCGGAGACGAGGTCGCCGGACTTCACTTCCTCGCCGTCGCCCTTCTTCACGATCGTGCGCTCGACGGAGGCGGCGGCATCGACGTCCGTGCCAGACGGCACCGTGACCTTCAGGTCCTTGCCCTCGCCCTCGACCTTGACGGCGTCGGAGGTCTTGCCCGGCTTTGCGTCGAGCAGGCACGACGACGACGCGGACGGGGACGGCGAAGCGGAGGGGTTCCCGGCGCCGGCGCAGCCGGAGATCAGGAGTGCCGTCGCTGCGACGGCGGAGAGAGCAGCGGCAAGGCGGATGCGCACGGAGGACCTCGAGACGTAGAGACGAACCCGCCTATCCTGCCCTATCGGGCTTTGCCGCCGCTGGGAGGCGGGGAGATCCGCCCCGCCGCTCCGCCACGCGAGCCCATTCCGATCGCGGAATGGATCCTGATCTAGCCTTGTCTGGTGACCCCGGAACCCGAACCCGCAGCGTCTGCGGCTCGCGACGAAGCCGTCGCGGATCAGCACCAGGCCGAAGACGAAGAACTGCATCGGGCCGGGGCGACCTACCTGCTCGGCCGGATGATCCTGATCCCGCTCACGCGGCTCATCTACCGCCCTCGTATCGAGGGCCGCGCGAACGTGCCGATGGACGGGCCGATCATCATCGCGTCGAACCACCTCTCCTTCATCGACTCGATCGCGATCCCCGTCGCAGCGCCCCGCCGCGTGCACTTCCTCGCGAAGTCGAGCTACTTCGAGGGCACGAGTCTCAAGGGCCGCTTCGTGGCGAACTTCATGCGCGCGGTCGGCGCGATCCCGGTGCGCCGGGGCGCGGGGCAGGCGGCGCTGGACGCGCTGGACGCGCAGCGGAAGCTGCTGGACCAGGGACTCGCGGTCGCTCTCTACCCCGAGGGCACGCGGTCGACCGACGGCCGCCTCTACAAGGGACGCACGGGCGTCGCCTTCCTCGCCCTGCAGACGGGCGCGAAGGTCGTGCCGGTCGGCGTGATCGGCACCGACAAGGCGATGCCCGTCGGCGCGAGCATGCCCAAGATCGGCTCGAAGGTCACGATCCGCTTCGGCGAGCCGCTCGACCTCTCGCATCACGGCGCCGCGAACTCCGGCCGCGCCCGCCGCGGCGCGACCGACGAGATCATGGCGGCGATCCACGCGCTGAGCGAGCAGGAGCTCGCCGGCGTCTACAACGAGGTGCCGGCGCAGGGCACGATCGAGAAGATCAAGCAGGCCCTGCCCCACGAGCGGCGCTGACCGCGCGGATCACGCCCTGTGCACGACCGGATCCGCGACCAGGATCGTCGCCTCGTGGTGCACCGGGAACGACACCGAGTTCGCGATGAAGCACCAGGCGTTGGCCTGCGCATGCGCGGCCTCGGCGGCCGCGCGCATGGACTCCTCGGCGATGGTCACCACCGGATGCAGCGTCACCTCGGTGAAGGCGCCGCCTCCGCGCCCGTCCTCCTGCATCGTGCCGGTGGCCTCGTCGCGGTAGTCGACGACGACGACACCCGCCGTCACACAGGCGTGCAGATAGCTCAGCAGATGGCACTCGCTGAGCGCCGCGAGCAGCATGTCCTCGGGGTTCCAGCGGGTGGGATCCCCGCGGAAAGGCTTGTCGGAGGATGCCAGCAGATCCGGTTTGCCCTCGACGCTGACCGTGCTCGCGCGGTCGTAATCGCGATAGCCCGAGGTACCGGTGCCCCTGTTCCCTGTCCAGGTGGTGCGGAGGGCGTAGTGATGCGTGCCGAGGGTCATGGATCCATCGTGCCAGGATCCCGCCCGCCAGGGTCGAAATGCGCCTGTCGGCCATGCGCGCGCCCACTAGGCTGGCACTCGTGGTGCAGACTCTGACCGTCCAGGATGCCGTGGAACTCGCCGTCGTCGAACGGAACGGATTCATCGAATCCCGCCACATCGGAGCAGCCGTCGTGCTCTCCCCGGAGGGCGAGGTCGTGGTCCGCCACGGCAACTCCGACGCGCTGGTGCTGCCCCGCTCCAGTCTGAAGCCGCTGCAGGCGATCGCGTGCCTCACCGCCGGCGCCCCGCTCGAGGGCGAGCAGCTCGGACTCGCCACGGCGAGCCA
This sequence comes from Microbacterium azadirachtae, assembly GCF_000956505.1. Classification (GTDB taxonomy): domain Bacteria; phylum Actinomycetota; class Actinomycetes; order Actinomycetales; family Microbacteriaceae; genus Microbacterium; species Microbacterium azadirachtae_A. The sequence goes on from NZ_JYIX01000040.1 coordinate 248,159, forward strand.
CAACGGCACCGACCGGCACGTCGCCGTGGTGCGCGAGATCCTCGCGGCGGGCGGACTCACCGAGGACGACCTGGGCTGCCCCGCGGACTGGCCCGGCGATTCGGCGACCAGGGACGAGCTCGTGCGCGATCACGCCGGCAAGGCGCGCATCCGGATGAACTGCTCCGGCAAGCACGCCACGATGCTGCGCGCCTGCATCGCGAACGGCTGGCCGACCGCCGGCTACCTCGACCTGGATCATCCCCTGCAGGTGCACATCAAGGACGTCGTGGAGCGGCTCAGCGGCGAGCGCATCGCGGCCACGGCCATCGACGGCTGCGGCGCCCCCGTACACGCCATCACGCTCACCGGTCTCGCCAGGGCCGTGCATCGCATCGGCACCGCCTCGGAGCGCTCTCCGTTCGCGCTGCACCGCGTCGCCGGCGCACTGGTGCGCACGGTGCGGGAGAACCCGTGGACGATCGAAGGTCCAGGCCGCCCCGACACCATCGCGATCGAGAAGCTCGGCGTGTTCGCGAAGCACGGCGCGGAGGGCGTGATGGTGATGGTCGCCCCGAACGGTGCCACGGTCGCCCTGAAGATGCTCGACGGCTCCGGCCGCGCGGCGACGATCGTCGCCGCCACTCTGCTCGCCCGTGCGGGCGCGCTGACCGACGCGCAGGTGGAAAGCCTCGCCTCGGCCCTTCCACTTGCCGTCCTCGGAGGCGGCAGCGGCGTGGGGGCCATCCGCCCCGGCGCCGGAATCTGAGCGCCCCCAAAAGGGGCCGTACCCGTCATAGGGAAGGAAAGGAGCCACGATGAGGATCTCTGTCCCCAGCGAGGTGAAGAACAACGAGTTCCGCGTCGCCCTCACGCCCGCCGGCGTGCACGATCTCGTGCAGGCCGGTCATGAGGTCTTCGTGCAGTCCGGCGCCGGTGCCGGCTCCTCGATGTCGGATGCCGACTACGTGGAGGCGGGAGCGACGATGCTCGACGACGCCGACGAGGTCTGGGCCCGCGCCGAGCTGGTGCTGAAGGTGAAGGAGCCGATCGCCAGCGAGTACCACCGCTTCCGCAGCGACCTGGTGCTGTTCACGTATCTGCACCTCGCCGCCGACCGCCCGCTCACCGACCGGCTCGCCGAGTCGGGTATGACCGCGATCGCCTACGAGACCGTGCAGCTGGCCTCTGGCGCGCTGCCGCTGCTCGCCCCGATGAGCGAGGTCGCGGGCCGTCTCGCGCCACTGGTCGGCGCGAACACCCTGATGCGCTCGCACGGCGGCCTCGGCCTGCTGATGTCGGGCGTCCCCGGAACGCGCCCCGCCACCGTGACGGTGATCGGCGGCGGCGTCGCGGGTGCGAACGCCGCCGTGATCGCGGCGGGCATGGGCGCGGATGTGACCATCTTCGACACCAACATCGCCCGGCTGCGCTACCTCGACGACTTCTTCGGCGGCCGGGTGAAGACGGCGGCGTCGAACCCGCTCGATCTGCGTCGTGCGGTCGTGAACTCGGACCTCGTCATCGGATCGGTGCTGATCCCGGGTGCGAAGGCGCCGAAGCTGGTCACGAACGACATGGTCGCCGAGATGCGTCCCGGCAGCGTGCTCGTGGACATCGCGGTGGACCAGGGCGGCTGCTTCGAGGACACGCACCCGACCACGCATGACGACCCCACGTTCCGCGTGCACGACACCGTGTTCTACTGCGTGGCGAATATGCCGGGCGCTGTGCCGAACACGTCCACCTCGGCGCTCACCAATGCGACCCTGCCGTACGTGAGGCAGATCGCGGGGCGCGGCTGGCAGGCGGCGCTGCGCGCAGATGCCGCTCTCGCCGGCGGTCTCAACGTGACCGGCGGCAAGATCGCCAGCGCCGGCGTGGCCACCGCGCACGACCTGCCCCTCACGCCGCTGGACGAGCTGCTGGACTGAGTCCGCCCCGCGGGGCGGGCAGGATCACCCTGGACGGTCGGCCGTCCTGATCGATGGTCCACGCCCGCCCCGCGTGCGGCGCCGCATAGGGCGGCAGTTCGCGGACGCCGGCGAGCAGACGCAGGTCCCGTGCGGCTTCGGCGAGCACCACGACCTCGCCGGCGCGGACGACCCGCTGCCAGAGCGCGAACTGACGCTGCCAGGCATCGCCGTCGCCGACCAGCACGAGGAGACCCGCCGGCTCCCGTTCCCGATGCGCGGAGCGCCCTCTCCGTTCGTCCGTCCCGCAGGCCGTCGCGCCGGCCGTCCCGATGTCCGTCCCGCCGTCCGCGCGGATCCCTCCGTCCTCCGCCGCGCCGCCGGTCAGCCCCGCCCCACCCGGCAGCACGAGCGGGCCTCCCTCCCCGAGCATCTGCACCGCGGCGCGTCCGAAGCGCGCGGCGAGTGCGTCCGCCGTGCGCGACGGCACCGTACTCACCACGCCGACGAGCGGCGCGCGCGGCTCCCACTGCGGGGTGCCAGCGCGAGGGGTCGCGCCGCGGCGCCGCAGTGCCGGAGAAGTGGCCTCCCTGCTCTCCGCTTCCGGCAGCACGAACTGCACCTCCGCGCCGCCCAGTCGAGCGCGCCCCGGTGGACGGTCGGGATCGTATGCTCCGGGCTCGCCTCCGGCGGTGAGGTGCTCTGCGCGGCTCGGGGCGCACAGCAGGGCGCGCTCCGGCAGCAGATCCGCGAGGACGGCGACCTGGCCTGTGCACCGTGAGGCGCTGAGGAGCACCGTGCCGTGCTCCGCGGCGAGGCGGACGACACGCTGCAGCCGCTCCGCCCAGGCGGAGGCGTACTCGAGTGGGAAGGCCGCGAGGCGCCGGTCCACATCGTCGACCGCCAGCAGCGTCGGCACGAGACGATACCCTTCCGCGATCTCGTCGATCACCGACCACGCCTGCTCGGGGTCCGAGGACAGCAGCACCCCGTCCGGCGCCTGCGCAACGGCCGCCCGCAGGACGCTGCTCTTCCCGCTCCCCGGCCCGCCGAACACCGTGAGCCCTCGGTCCTCGCCGAGGCGGAGCGTGCGCGGCGTCTGCCGCTGCTGCTCCGGCTCGTCTGCGAGCCCGAGCACGATCTCCCCGGGCCGTGCCGCAGGCAGGGCGTCCCGACCCAGCCGCCGCGGCAGGGTTGGCTGCCAGGGGCTCGGCACGCGCGGCGCGCTGCGCCAGCGGCTCGAGAGCTCCGCGAGGTCCTCCGCGCCGGTCCGCGCGACGCGGAACGCAGACGGAGCCGCGTCCTGAGGGCGGAGCAGGTACGCGAGGCCGCGCCCTCCGGTGTCGCCCGGCAGCCGGGCCGCCGCGTCGCTGCCGATCATCGCCCTGCTGTCCGCCGGATCCGTGACGCGCAAGGCGATCCGGAGCGGGCAGTTCGCCGCCAGCGCATCGCGGATCACCCCGGTGGCGCGCTGCGTGCCGAGGATCAGGTGCACGCCGAGCGCGCGCCCGCGGGCGGCGATGTCCGTGAACACGGCCGCCAGATCCGGATGCTCCTGCAGCAGTGCCGCGAACTCGTCGACGACGATCACCAGACGGCCGAGCGCTCCCCCGGTCTCCGCAACATCGCGGGCCCCGACCCCCGCGAGGATGCCCTCCCTGCGCCGCAGCTCGGCTCGCAGGCTCCGCACGCCGCGTTCGGCTCCCGCGGCGTCGAGGTCGGTGATCACGGCGGCGACGTGCGGCAGCACGCGCAGCCGTTCGAAGGCCGTGCCGCCCTTGAAATCGGCCAGCACGAATCCCACCTGCTCCGGGGAGTGCGCGGCGGCCAGCGCCGCGACCCAGCTCACCAGGAGTTCGCTCTTGCCCGCTCCGGTGACGCCGGTGACGAGCGCATGCGGCCCGTCGTCGACGAGATCGAGTGCGACGAGCCCGGCGGCATCCCGCCCGATCCCCGTCCACAAGCCCTCCGCGACCGCAGGACGAGGTCCGGCACCGCCGCCCGATTCTCCGTCCGACGTGAGCGGCAGCACGTCGCGCAGCGCCACCGCCGCAGGGATCGTCTCCTCCTCCCCCTGTTCCCGCGCCAGGCGATGCACGATCGCTTCCGCCTGTTCGCGCGAGACGCCCTCTGCACGACAGCCGCGAGTGCCCTCCGGAGTGCTCAGCAGAGCGGAACCGGGCTCGGCGACGTCGAGCACCGCGTGATAGCCCACCGGCGGCGATGTCCCGGCGGCGATGAGGCAGAGTCTGGGTCCGAAGGGCGCAGTTCGCTGCGCGCCGACATGCACGGCGCCAGAGCCGTGCGGGCTGAGACGGGCCTGCGGCAGTTCGTCCAGCCCGAGCGCGGCGACGCCATCGCCCTCGAGTCGGATCGCGCCGCTCGCGTGCCGAAGACACAGTTGCAGCACCAGCGCTCTCGCCACAGCCGCGGCGATCGGCGCCGGGCCTCGCACGCAGAGGCCGGCGGAGAGAAGCACCGTCACGGGCACTCCCGGCAGACGCCGATGCCGGCCGCGGAACGCATCGGCCCGTTCTCCACCGCCGCTGAACCGCAGCGACGAGGACCCCTCTCCTCGACCCACCGCGATCTCGACGGTCTCCGCGAGGGCGACCGGGCGCGTCGGCGGATCCGTCAGGCAGGCGGCGAGATCCGGCGTCGCCCGCAGTCGACGCCCGCGCTCGGTCGCCTCGTGTTCGGCCACGACCCGTTCGACCTGCGCCCACGCCCTCGCCTCGTCGGCTCGCGCGACGCGGACGGCACGGCGCCGCTGGCGAACCCCGTCCAGGAACGAGGCGAGGATCATGACGGGTCCGAGCGCGGCGAAGCTCAAGGACAGCGGCGAGCCGGTGACGGCGAAGAGGACGACGCCGGAGACCACCGGGACGATCGCAGCCAGCAGAGGGAGCGGGCCGCGCGGCGGAGCCACAGCGACGGCGGGGAGGACGATCGTCTCGGCGGGATCCATCCCGCCATCCCACCGCGAGCCGTCAACCAGTGGGAACGGCTCAGCGCAACCGGTGGACTAGGGGACGGGGATCGGAGCGGTGGAGGAGGATCCGTCGTCACTCGCACCGCGCCGCACATCCACCACGATGATCGTGACGTTGTCGCGCCCGCCGTTCTCCAGCGCGGCCGAGAGCATCGCGTCGACCGCGGCGTCCGGCGTCGCGTTGAGCCCGAGGAAGTGCTGGATCCCGTAGTCGGTGAGCTCCTTGGTGAGCCCGTCGGAGCAGATCACGAACCGGTCGCCGTCCCGCACGCTGAACTCGCGGTAGTCGGGCGGCAGCGCCTCGCTGACGCCCACGGCACGGGTGATCACGTTGCTGTAGGGATGTCCCTCGGCTTCCTCGGGGCTGAGCCGGCCGGCCGTGATCAGCTCCTGGACGACGGAGTGGTCCGTCGTGACCTGGTCGAGCGCGCCGTCGCGCAGCAGATACACCCGGGAGTCGCCGATGTTCAGCGACACCCAGCGGGCGTCGTCGTCGACGAGTGTGAAGAACACGCCCGTCAGGGTCGTCCCGGTGCCCTCGTCCGTGGTGTCGGGATGCGCAGTGATGTCCTGCACCGCGGCGACCAGAGCCGTCTCGATCGTCTGCGTCGTGATCTCGCCCGCGGCGACGGCCTCCTCGAGGCGGGCGATCGTGCGCTGGCTCGCGATCTCGCCGCCCGCATGGCCGCCCATGCCGTCCGCGACGACGAACAGGGGGAACTCCGCGAGGAGCGAGTCCTGATTGTTCTCCCGGCGCCGACCGGTGTCGGTCGCACCCGCCCAGGACAGCACGACCGTGTCGCCCGACGCCAGTGCGACCTCGCGCGCGTGTGCCGTGGAACCCTGGCTCATCGCGGTCCTCCCCATCCTCGGGCGATCGGAACGACCGCTGAAATCTCACACATCGTATTGGATTCCTGCGTCGACACGCGCCTCAGACCGCCGGATCCGCCGGGAGCGGGAACAGCGCATCGATCGCGGCGACGTCCGCCGCGGTCGGCGTCCATGCTGCGCCGGCGCGTGCGTTCGCCTCGATCTGCTCGGCGGACGTGGCCCCGGCGATCACGGAAGCCACGCCGGGCTGCGCGAGCAGCCAGCCGAACGTCGCCTCGAGCATGCTGATGCCGCGCTCTTCGCAGAACTCGCGATAAGCATCCAGCGCATCCCAGGGGGCGTCCTCCCAGAGGTACGCCCTGGTGCGCATGATGCGGCTCTGGGCGGGTCCGCCGTCCCGCGTGAACTTGCCCGTGAGCAGGCCGTTGTGCAGCGGGAAGAACGGGAAGAACCCGAGACCGAACCGGTTGACGGCCGGCAGCACCTCGCGCTCCGCCGCACGCGACAGCAGCGAGTACTGGTTCTGGGAAGAGATGAAATGGGCGCTGCGCTCCGCGCGCAACTCCGCCTCGGCGATCTGCCAGCCGCTGAAGTTGGAGTGGCCGAAGTAGCGGATCTTGCCCTCGCGGACGAGATCGTCCAGGGCGTCGAGCGTCTCCTCGATCGGGGTGAGCGGATCCGGCCAATGCAGCTGGTAGAGATCGATCCAGTCCGTGCGCAGCCGTCGCAGCGACTCCTCGACGGCCTTGCGGATGTAACGGCGCGAGCCGAACCCGGCCGGGAAGTCGTAGCCCATGTCCGCAGACGGGTAGCCGAACTTCGTGGCCAGCACCACGCGGTCCCGCCGACCGTCGAGGGCCTCCCCCATCAGCGTCTCGCTGAGGCCGGGATCCTTGCCGTACATGTCCGCGGTGTCGAGGAACGTCACGCCATGATCGATCGCCGCATCCAGCACCTGAACGGTGCCCTGCAGCGTCTCGGTGGCCGTCCCTGCGCGCCCGAAGTTGTTGCATCCGAGTCCCACGGCGGAGACCAGGAGCCCGGACGATCCGACACGACGTTCAGCGCTCATACTTCCAAACTACAGGCCGCTCCGGGGTGCGGACGCCGGGCATGCAGGAAGCCCCGGTCGAAAGACCGGGGCTTCCTGGCGTTATCACGCCGGGGGCTGCTCGCCGTTGTCCGGAGCGGCGTCCGGCGCGGCGGCCGGCGGTGCGGGCGGAGCCGGCGGCGCAGGCGGAGCCGGCGGCGTCACCGGGGCTTCGGGAGCGGCGGCGGGCGGAGCGGCCGGCGGCTGGAACGTCGGCTGCGGGGCCTGCGGTGCGGCCTGCGGGAATCCCTGCGGCGGCTGGCCGGGCTGGCCGGGCTGGCCGAACTGCGGAGCCTGGGGAGCCTGGGGAGCAGCCGGCGGGGCGTAACCCTGGGCAGCCGGCGGCTGGTATCCCTGCGGGGCGCCGTAGCCGGGAGCTGCTGCGGCCGACGGCTGCACCGGGATGCCCTGCCACACCGTGCGGTCGGCGAAGAAGCCGTTGCCGGCCCACGAGGCGGGAGCGATGTTCGGGTTCCAGCGGGACTTGTCGAAGGCGTTGATGCCGTACCAGACGATGCTCAGGAAGATGTAGAGCACCACCCAGCCCGCGCCCTTCTGCAGCTTGAGGCCGACACGCCACGCGGCGAGGACCCAGAGCACAGCCGTTGCCGCGATGAGCAGCCACCCGATGACCGGGATCCAGCCGAGCACGATCGAGGCGCCCATCGCGATGAGCACCAGCCAGGGGCTCAGATCACCGAGCTTGAGGAACACCATTCCGCTGTAGATCGGCACCCATGCGCGCCACCGGCCCTGCACCCCGGCCTTGTCGAAGATCTTCATGAGGAAGATGGAGGCCAGGACGTAGAAGCCGATCGCGAAGATCAGGTAGACCAGCGTGCCGATCAGGAGTGCGGCGATGCTCACTCCTGAGTCGTATCCGTAGTCGTTCATGTGTTCCTCCCGGGAACAGGTTGAGATGCCAAGGCATCGAGGAGCGCGCACCTGAGAATCAGCTGAGCGCTTCGACGCGAAACACCCTACCCTGTCCCGGTGCCGCACTCACGAACTATTTGCGGGCAGTCGGCTGATCCGTGACGAGTTCCAGGATCCCCGCATCCTCCGTGGTGCGGAGTTCGACGCCGACCCTGCCCGCCCAGTTCAGCAGCGTGCGTCGCGACCCGATCTTCGGCCGCTCGGTCGAGAGACGCCGCACCAGCTCGCCCTTGGCGTGCTTGTTGAAGTGGTTCAGCGCCTTGCCCTGCGCCGTCACCACGCGCACGTAAGCCGAGGGCAGCTCCGCCGGCACGGGCCCGAGGTCCGCATAGGCCTCGGAGCGCAGATCCAGCACGAAGTCCGGCGCAGCCGCCGAGAACGCGGCGGACACGGCATCGGCCCACAACCGCCGCAGAGCGGGCAGCCCCGGCACCGACGCGCCGGCGCCGAGACGGTACGACGGGATCGGATCCAGCGCGCCGACCGGTCCGTAGGGTGCGCTGTGCACGAGCACATGCGCCCCCAGCCAGCGCCGCGCGTAGCCGTCGAGCGTCGCCGCGTCCAGCGCGTCGTAGAGCACGCCGATGTAGCGGTCCACGGTCGGCATCACCGCGGCGGTCCGCAGCCCGGCGTTGTCGCGCAGAGCCTCGGCGAGCTGCTTGTCGCTGAGCTTGAGCACCCGGCGTGTCGCTTCCGCGTCCGCGGCCAGCGCGACGAGCGCGTCGATCACCTGCTCGCGTTGGGGCGCGAGATCCGACAGCGCCCATCCCGTGGGATCCACCGGTGCGCGTGTGCCTCCGGGACGCTTGGTCTCGCTCGGCGGCAGCAGGATCATCATGCGCAGGACTCCTCAAGCGGATGGAGACGCGCAAGCGCCGGACCCCGAGGGGATCCGGCGCTTGCGTGAATGGTTCGATCAGGCGACGAGCGCCGCGTTGCCCGCGACGATCGTGAGGGAGTTGCCCTCCATCGAGACGAAGCCGTCCCGAGCGCTGGCGAGCACCTTGGTGCCGTCCAGCTGGGTGATGCGGACCTGACCCTCGGCGAGGATGGCCAGCACGGGCTCGTGCCCCGCCATGAAGCCCAGCTCGCCCTCGACGGTCTTCGCGACGACGAGGCTGGCCTCACCGGTCCAGACCTCCGCATCGGCGGAGACGAGGCTGACGTGCAGCGCCATGATCAGGCGTTCTCCTTCTGGATCCGAGCCCAGTTCTCCTCGACGTCCGAGAGCCCGCCGACGTTGAAGAAGGCCTGCTCGGCGACATGATCCATGTCTCCGCGGCAGATCGCGTCGAACGACTCGATGGTCTCCTTGAGCGGAACCGTGGAGCCCTCGACACCGGTGAACTTCTTCGCCATGTAGGTGTTCTGGGACAGGAACTGCTGGATGCGGCGCGCACGGGCGACGACGATCTTGTCCTCTTCGGAGAGCTCGTCGACACCGAGGATCGCGATGATCTCCTGGAGCTCCTTGTTCTTCTGGAGGATCTGCTTGACCGTGGTGGCCACGCGGTAGTGGTCCTCGCCCAGGTAGCGGGGGTCCATGATCCGCGAGGTCGAGGTCAGCGGGTCGATCGCCGGGTACAGACCCTTCGACGCGATCTCACGCGAGAGCTCGGTCGTCGCGTCGAGGTGCGCGAACGTCGTGGCCGGGGCCGGGTCGGTGTAGTCGTCGGCCGGCACGTAGATCGCCTGCAGCGAGGTGATCGAGTGGCCACGGGTCGAGGTGATGCGCTCCTGGAGCACACCCATCTCGTCCGCGAGGTTCGGCTGGTAACCCACGGCGGACGGCATGCGGCCGAGCAGCGTGGAGACCTCGGAACCGGCCTGCGTGAAGCGGAAGATGTTGTCGATGAAGAGCAGCACGTCCTGCTTCTGCACATCGCGGAAGTACTCCGCCATGGTCAGGGCCGACAGGGCGACGCGCAGACGCGTTCCCGGCGGCTCGTCCATCTGGCCGAAGACGAGGGCGGTCTTGTCGAAGACGCCCGCCTCCTCCATCTCGGCGATGAGGTCGTTGCCCTCACGGGTGCGCTCGCCGACACCGGCGAACACCGACACACCACCGTGGTCCTGCGCGACGCGCTGGATCATCTCCTGGATGAGGACGGTCTTGCCGACGCCCGCGCCGCCGAACAGGCCGATCTTTCCACCCTGCACGTACGGGGTGAGGAGGTCGATCGACTTGATGCCGGTCTCGAACATCGTGGTCTTCGACTCGAGCTGGTCGAAGTTCGGGGCCTTGCGGTGGATCGGCCAGCGCTCGGTGATCTCGATCTGCTCGCCGGGCTCGGCGTTCAGGACCTCGCCGATCACGTTGAAGACCTTGCCCTTGGTGACGTCGCCGACGGGGACCGAGATGGCCTCACCGGTGTCGCGCACTTCCTGACCGCGGACCATGCCGTCGGTGGGCTTGAGCGAGATCGCGCGGACGAGGTCGTCCCCGAGGTGCTGCGCGACCTCGAGCGTGATCTCGGTCGACTCCTCGCCGATGGTGATCGTCGTCTTGAGTGCGTTGTAGATGTCGGGGATCGAGTCGTGCGGGAACTCGATGTCGACGACCGGGCCGGTGACGCGAGCAACGCGGCCGACGACCGTCGTAGCGGTGGCAGTCATATTTCGTCTCTCTCCTGAGGGTCTTACTTGCTCGACGCCAGCGCGTCGGCGCCGCCGACGATCTCGGCGATCTGCTGCGTGATCTCCGCCTGGCGCGCGTTGTTGCGCAGGCGGGTGTAGTCGGTGATGAGCTTGTCGGCGTTGTCGCTGGCCGACTTCATCGCCTTCTGCGTCGCGGCCTGCTTGGCGGCGGACGACTGCAGGAGGGCGTTGAAGACGCGGCTCTGGATGTATACCGGCAGGATCGCGTCGAGCACCGTCGCCGCATCCGGCTCGAACTCGTACAGCGGGTAGACGGCGCCCGAGGTGTCGGCCTCGTCCGCCTCCGCGATCTCCAGCGGAAGCAGGCGCACCGTCTCGGGCGACTGCGTCATCATGCTGACGAAGCGGTTGTACACGAGGTGGATCTCGTCCACGCCGCCCTGCTCGCCACCGCGCTCGAACGCCTCCAGCAGCGCGGCGGAGATGGCCTCCGCCGTGTGGAAGGAGGGCGTGTCGGTGTCACCGGTCCACTCCGCGGCGGCCTCGAGGCGCCGGAACTGGAAGTAGCCGACGGCCTTGCGGCCGACGAGGTAGAACACCGGCTCGCGCCCTTCCGAGCGCAGGAGCTCTGCGAGCTCCATGGCCTCGCGCAGGATCTGCGAGTTGAACGCGCCGGCCAGTCCCCGGTCGCTCGAGAAGACCACGACGGCGGAGCGGCGGATCGTCTCGGGCTCACGGGTGAGCGGGTGGTCGACGTTGGAGTGCGTCGCGACGGCGGACACGGCCCTCGTCACGGCCCGCGCGAAGGGCGAGGACGCGTTGACGCGCGCCATCGCCTTCTGGATGCGCGAAGCCGCGATGAGTTCCATCGCCTTCGTGATCTTCTTGGTCGTCTGAGCAGAAGAGATCTTCTGCTTGTAGACCCTGAGTTGTGCGCCCATAGCTCTGAGAATCCCCCGCGATTACGCGCGGCGGCCCTTGACGATCTTCTCCTGGTTCACGTCGTCGACGTCCGCGGCGCTGTGCTCCTCGTGGCCGGGAGCGCTGATGCCGTGGCCCTTGCCGCCCTGGAACTCGAGGAGGAAGGCGTCGGTGGCCTTCTCCAGCTCCGCGACCGTGTCGTCATCGAGGACGTTCGTCTCGCGGAGGGTGTCGAGCACCTTGGTGTTGCGACGCAGGTGATCCAGCAGCTCGCGCTCGAAGCGCAGCACGTCCTCGACCTCGAGCGTGTCGAGCTTGCCCTTGGTTCCGGCCCAGATCGAGACGACCTGCTCCTCGACCGGGTAGGGCGAGTACTGCGGCTGCTTGAGCAGCTCGGTCAGACGCGCACCGCGAGCCAGCTGACGGCGCGAGGCCTGGTCCAGGTCGGATGCGAACATCGCGAAGGCCTCGAGCGAGCGGTACTGCGCGAGCTCGAGCTTCAGCGTTCCGGAGACCTTCTTGATCGACTTGACCTGGGCGTCACCACCGACGCGGGACACCGAGATGCCCACGTCGACAGCCGGACGCTGGTTCGCGTTGAACAGGTCGGACTGCAGGAAGATCTGGCCGTCGGTGATCGAGATCACGTTGGTCGGGATGTACGCCGAGACGTCGTTGGCCTTGGTCTCGATGATGGGCAGGCCCGTCATCGAACCGGCGCCGAGCTCGTCGGACAGCTTCGCGCAGCGCTCCAGCAGACGGGAGTGCAGGTAGAAGACGTCGCCCGGGTAGGCCTCGCGGCCCGGCGGACGGCGCAGCAGCAGCGACACGGCGCGGTACGCCTCGGCCTGCTTCGACAGGTCGTCGAAGATGATCAGGACGTGCTTGCCGCCGTACATCCAGTGCTGGCCGATGGCCGAACCGGTGTAGGGCGCGAGGTACTTGAAGCCGGCCGGGTCGGACGCCGGGGCGGCGACGATGGTCGTGTACTCCAGGGCGCCGGCCTCTTCCAGCGCGCCCTTCACGGAGGCGATGGTCGAGCCCTTCTGGCCGATCGCGACGTAGATGCAGCGGACCTGCTTGTTGACGTCGCCCGACTCCCAGTTGGCCTTCTGGTTGATGATCGTGTCGATCGCGATCGCGGTCTTACCGGTCTGGCGGTCGCCGATGATCAGCTGGCGCTGGCCGCGGCCGACCGGGATCATCGCGTCGATGGCCTTGATGCCGGTCTGCATCGGCTCGTGCACGCTCTTGCGCTGCATGACGCCGGGCGCCTGCAGCTCCAGGGCGCGGATGCCCTCCGAGGCGATCTCACCGAGACCGTCGATCGGGTTGCCGAGCGGGTCGACCACGCGGCCGAGGTAGCCGTCGCCGACCGGGACGGAGAGCACCTCACCGGTGCGGGTGACCTCCTGGCCGGCCTCGACACCGGAGAACTCGCCGAGGACGACGACACCGATCTCGTGCTCGTCCAGGTTCAGCGCGAGTCCCTTGGTGCCGTCGGCGAAGGTCACGAGCTCGTTCGCCATGACGCCGGGCAGGCCCTCGACGTGCGCGATGCCATCCGCTGCGTCGATGACGGTGCCGACCTCGGTCGCCACGCCGCCCGTGGGCTCGTACGCGGCGACGAAGTCCTTCAGCGCGTCACGGATGACGTCGGGGCTGATCGAAAGTTCTGCCATTGTCTTCCCTTTGTGTATGGGTGCGCGGCTTCCCGCGCGAAGTCGTGTTTCAGCCCGCGAGCTTGTGCCGGAGATCGGCGAGGCGGGCGGAGATGCTGCCGTCGATGACGACGTCCGCGACCTGCACGCGCAGGCCTCCGACGACGGAGGAGTCGAGCACCTCGTTCAGCGCGATCTGGCGGCCGTAGCGACCGGCCAGCACTGCGCGGAGGCGGTCGCGCTGCGGAGCGCTCAGCGGGGTGGCGGTGTGCACGGTCGCGACGATCCGGTCGCGCTGCGTGGACACGATGCGCATCGCCCTGCTCAGCAGCCGGCGCACGCGACGGCCGCGCTGCTGGCGCACCAGCGAGGTGAGGATCAGCGACGTGGCCGGGTGCAGGCTCGCACCGACCAGCTTCTGCACGAGCGCGGCCTTGCCCTCGCCGCCGCCCAGGCGGCTGCCCAGGGCGAGTTCGAGGTCGGCATTGTCGGCCACCAGGCGCGAGACCGAGAACAGCTCGCCCTCGATGTCGGCATCGGGTGCGGCGATCGCCGCGGCACGCACGGCCAGCTCTTCCACGCCGTCGACCAGGTCGGCGGCGGAGGACCAGCGCTGCGAGACCGCGACGGTCAGCACCTGCTGCGCAGGCGCCGACGCGCCGGCGAAGACGCGCGACACGAGTGCCGCGCGCGCCTCGACCGGAGCGGACGGATCGGCGAGCGCGCCGCTCAGCGCGGAGGTCTCACCGATCAGGCGCGTGGCGGAGAACAGGTCTCCGGCGACGTCGAGGGTGATCCCCTGCGCGGCGGTCAGAGCACTGCTCGACGCCTCGAGGGCCTGAGCGGTCGCGCTGCCCATTACTTCGCCGCCTCGGAGGCTTCGAGGTCCGCCAGGAAGCGGTCCACGACAGCCGTCGCGCGTGCGTCGTCGGAGAGAGTCTCGCCCACCACGCCACCGGCGAGGTCGAGGGCGAGGCCGCCCACCTCGTTGCGGAGCGAGACGAACGCGGTCTGGCGCTCTGCCTCGATCTGCGCGTGTGCGGCTGCGGTCGTCCGTGCGGCCTCGGCGACAGCGGTCTCCTTGGCCTCGGCGACGATCTTCTTGCCGTCCTCACGGGCGGTCTCGCGGATCGTGCCGGCCTCGGTGCGGGCCTCGGCGAGCTGGCGGGTGTACTCCTCCAGCGCGGCCTCGGCCTGCTTCTGAGCCTCGTCAGCCTTCGCGATGTTGCCCTCGATGGCGGCGGAGCGCTCGTCGAGCATCTTCGTGAAGCGGGGAAGGGCGACCTTCCACACCACGAAGAGGATGAGCAGGAAGAACACGGCCGACCAGACGAGGTCATAGACCTCGGGCAGGATCGGGTTCTTCGGAGTCTCACCCTCAGCCGCGAGGCGCGTGACAAGAGCGTTCAGCATCCTGTCTCCTTCGGGATTCGAGTGCGGATTACGGGAAGGGGATGAAGCCGACGGCGATGCCGACGAACGCGAGCGCCTCGGTGAAGGCGATACCGATCCACATCAGAACCTGCAGGCGACCGGCCAGCTCGGGCTGACGGGCGACACCCTCGATCGTCTTTCCGACGACGATGCCCACGCCGATGGCCGGGCCGATGGCGGCGAGGCCGTAGCCGATTGCCGCGAGGTTGCCGTTGACTGCTGCGAGAACCGTAGTAGCGTCCACGGGTTTTTCCTTTCGTTGTGGGCGGCAGGTTCGCCGCCCGCAGGGGTTGTCAGTGCTCTTCTGCGACCGCGAGCTGGATGTAGACCGCGGTGAGGACGGTGAAGACGTAGGCCTGGAGGACGGCGACCAGGATCTCGAAGACCGTGAAGGCGCCGCCGAAGGCGAGAGTTCCCACGCCGAGCGCGGCCCAGCCGCCACCCGCCGTGAAGAAGAAGAACCAGGTCGCCGAGAAGCAGAGGACCAGGAGCATGTGGCCGACGATCATGTTCATCAGCAGTCGCAGCATCAGAGTGACGGGACGCAGGATGAACGTCGACACGAGCTCGATGATCGCGACGATGGGGAGCGCGAAGCCGGGAACGCCCTGCGGGAACAGCGAGTTCTTGAAGAAGCGCCAGCCGTTGCGGCGGATTCCCGCGTAGATGAAGGTCACGTAGCTGACCACCGCCAGCGTGAGCGGCACGGCGGCCACGCTGGATCCCGCGATGTTCAGGAACGGGATGATGCCGGTGATGTTGAAGAACAGCACCATGAAGAAGATCGTGGTGAGGATCGGCAGGAACCGGTCGCCGTCCTTGCGGCCGAGCAGGTCATGCGCCACATTGGTCCGGACGAAGCCGAGACCCATCTCGACCACGCTCTGGAAGCGACCGGGAATGATCTTCATGCGGCGGGTGCCGAGCACGAGGATCAGGATGATCGCGAGAGTCGAGATGGCCTGCACCAGCGTGATACGGTGCACGGTCAGACCGAAGATGTTGAACAGTTCGCCGGGGAAGAACTCGTCGATCGACGGACCGTGGAACCCGCCGTTGTCGGCCAGTCGAGGGATCATGGTCGCAGCAAGATTAAACAGCGCGGGCTCCAACTTCGGGGCACCGGGGGCTACCGGGGCGTCGGTCGATGTGCTTCACAGCGCAGCGCTCGCGTAACGAGCGGGCTCGGGTTCCAGCCTATCAGACCCGTGAGTTGCCTGAATCCCCGTCCGGAGCCTGCTGGGAGGCGGTTCCAGACCCCGGGGCGACGTCTTCGGGAGCGACGGTCGGCAAGGACGCGTCGCTGACCACGGGCAGACGCATCTTCAGGAACACGACGGCGTCGATCGCGAGCGAGACCACCACCCCCGCCAGCAACGCCCAGAAGAAGATGATCGGCTCCAGCCAGGGTTGCCCGCGCAGCACGAGGATGAGCACGAAGAACAGCCCGAGCTTGAGGAACCAGCCGCCCATCACGATCGCGAAGAACAGCTGCACGTACAGCTCCTGCCCGAACCAGCGGTTCGCGATGAGGATGCTGGCGGCGGTGATCGCGCCGAAGAGCACGGCGATGAGCGCGCCGATCAGGCCGCTCCACACTCCGGGGGCGCCCTTGAGCACTCCCCCGATGACCCCGGCGACGACCCCGAGCACGACGGCGGCGGCACCGGACGCGATGAATGCGGTGCGCAGGATCGGCGTGCTGGTCACGGGGTTCGATCCGGAGGAGGGCTGGTGGCTCGCGGAGCTCATTTCGATTCCTTCTGGGTGGCGCGCGGGCGCGACGGGATGAGGGTGACGACGAGGCAGGCCGCGGCCCCGACGATGCCGAAGACCACGCCGGCCGCATACTCGCCGTACCAGCCCTCGCGGGAGCCGATGTACATCAGCAGCACGGCGATCGAGATGATCGCGGTCCAGGCGTAGAAGATGAGGACGGCGTCGCGTCCGCGGTGCCCCAGGTCCAGCATGCGGTGGTGCAGGTGCTTGCGATCAGGGGAGAACGGCGACTTGCCCGCGCCCATGCGGCGCAGCACCGCGAGGCCGAAGTCGAGCAGCGGCAGCAGCACGACCACGACGGGCAGCAGGATCGGAATGAACGCGCCGAGCAGCTGGGAGCGCCCGATCTGCGCGTTCGTGAGCACGGCGGGGTTCAGCTGACCGGTGATGGCGACGGCGCTCGTGGCCATCAGCAGCCCGATCACGAGGGCTCCGGAGTCGCCCATGAACAGCTTCGCGGGGCTCCAGTTCATCGGCAGGAAGCCGATGCACGCCCCGATCAGCACGGCCGCGATGAACGGGGCGAGGCTGAAGTAGCTGGACTGGCCGATGTCGCGGGCGATGATGTACGAGTACGCGAAGAACACGCCGTTCGCGATGAGGCAGACGCCGGCGACGAGCCCGTCGAGGCCGTCGATGAAGTTCACCGCGTTCATGACGATGACGATCGCGAGCATCGTGATCACGATGCTCAGCCAGTTGGATCCGATCACGGGCTCCGCGAGAGGCAGCGAGGCGATCTGCAGGCCGCCGACGATCGTGACCAGACCGGCCGCCAAGAACTGCGCGCCGAGTTTGATCATCCAGTCCAGATCCCACAGGTCATCGATCACGCCGACGATCGCGATGAGCAGGACCGCGCCGAGCACCGACCACATCGTCTGCGGCTGCGCCCAGATGATGTGGAAGAACGGGCTCGCCGCGCTCGCGGCGAAGGCGGCGAGGATGCCGAGCAGCATCGCCACTCCCCCGAGCCGCGGCGTCGGCGTGGTGTGCACGTCGCGCTCGCGGATGCCGGGGTACAGCTTGAACCGCAGGCTCAGCTGCCACACGGCCCACGAGCACGCCAGGGTCACGGCGGCCGTGAGGATCACGGTGAACAGGTACTGCTTCACGTCGTCGCTCTCCTCCGCCCTGGGTCAGGGCTGCTCGTCGAGCAGATCCCCGAGCACGCGGGCGAGCTCGTCACGGGAGATCGCGCCCTCGCGGAGCACGCGCACCTTGGCGTCCTCACCCCCGGGACGGACCAGAGAGGTGGCGTCGATGATCGTGGAGGCGACGCCGCGGGTCGAGGGTCCGGCGTCCAGGTAGACCTCAATGCTCTCGCCGAGCATGCTCCTCGCCGCCTCGAGCTCGACGGCGGCGGGCTCGCCGGTGAGGTTCGCGCTGGAGACCGCGAGAGGGCCGGTCTCCTCGAGCAGGGCGAGCGCGACGCGGTGGTCGGGCATGCGCACCGCGACGGTGCCGTGGGTCTCGCCGAGATCCCAGACCAGGGAGGGCTGCGAGGGCAGCACGATCGTGAGGCCCCCGGGCCAGAACTCGTCGACCAGGCGCTGCACGGGCTCCGGCACGGTCTCCACGAGGGCGGCGAGGGTGGCGGTGCTGCCGACCAGGACGGGGGGCGGCTGCTGGCGCCCTCGCCCCTTCGCGTCGAGCAGGCGCTGCACGGCGGTGGGGCTGAAGGCGTCGGCGCCCACGCCGTAGACGGTGTCGGTGGGGAGCACGACCAGCTCACCGCGGCCGATGGCCAGACGGGCCTGGCGCATACCGGTGAGGATCTGATCCGCGTCGCGGCTATCGAAGACTGAGGACATGACCGGCCCAGTCTACGGGGCGCGGCGCGGTACGCCCTGAGCGGGGCACGCGAATCACCGCAGTCCGATCCCGGACCGGCGCCCTGCCGCGGCGGATCCGGCTACGGGCGGAGGGCGGTGGTGGCGCGGTCCCGGTGGGTGAGATCCTGGTGCGTCGCGGCGGCACGCCAGCCGTCCTGCGCCAGGAGCTCCCTGATCGCGGCGCCCTGCACCTCCGCGTGCTCGAGCACGAGCGTGCCGCCGGGGTGCAGCAGCGCCCACGCGCGACGGCTGATCGCACGCACCACGTCGAGCCCGTCCCGGCCGCCGTACAGCGCGAGCGCCGGGTCGTGCAGACGCACCTCCGGGTCGCGCGGGATGGCGTCGTCCGGCACATACGGCGGATTGGAGATGACCACGTCCACGGTCCCGTCGAGGTCCGCGAGTGCGTCAGCGAGGTCGCCGAGGACGAGGGACAGGTTCTCCTGCCCCGCCGTGTTCCGCACCGCCCAGGCGTGCGCCTCGGGCGAGAGCTCGACCGCGTGCACCTGCGCGTGCGGCACCTCGGTCGCCAGCGCGAGCGCGATCGCCCCTGACCCCGTGCAGAGGTCGACGCCGATCGGCGCGGGCGAGGCTGCGGCCAGGAGCGCGTCGATCGCGAACTGCGCGACGATCTCGGTCTCGGGCCGCGGCACGAACACGCCCGGGCCCACGGCGAGCTCGAGGTGGCGGAAGGGGGCGGTGCCGGTGAGATGCTGCAACGGCTCCCTGGCGGCCCGGCGGGCGACGAGTCCGGCCAGCGCCGTCTCGTCCTCCTCGGTCAGCACGTCACCGCGGATCGTCGCGGCCTGCACACCGCCGCGGCCGAGTCCCAGCACGTGGCCGATGAGGAGTTCTGCGTCGACGGCGGGATCCGGAACACCGGCGTCGCCGAGGGTCGTCGCGGCATGGCGGAGGGCATCGGCAAGGGGCACGGACATAGACCTCCAGCGTAATGCGGGCGTCACATTCACCGGGCGCACACACCCTCGCCTTAGGCTGTGCTCGATCGGGTCCTCCTCCGAAGCGGGACGGGGCCGTCGCATCCGCGAAGAAGTGCGCCCATCGAAAGGTCAGTCATGGCAGGCATCCACTCCGACATCACCAGCACGTTCGGCAACACCCCGCTCGTCAAGCTGAACCACGTCACCGAGGGCCTCGACGCCACGGTGCTGGTCAAGCTCGAGTCCTTCAACCCGGCCTCGAGCGTCAAGGACCGCATCGGCATCGCGATCGTCGACGCCGCGGAGGCGTCCGGCGAGCTCGAGCCCGGCGGCACGATCGTCGAGGCCACCAGCGGCAATACCGGCATCGCTCTCGCGATGGTCGGCGCGGCGCGCGGCTACCGCGTGATCCTGACGATGCCCGCATCGATGTCGAAGGAGCGCCGCGTACTGCTGAAGGCGTTCGGCGCGGAGCTCGTGCTGACCGACCCCGCGCTGGGCATGAAGGGCGCGATCGAGAAGCTGCAGGAGATCATCGCGGAGACTCCCGGTGCCGTCTGGGCCCGCCAGTTCGAGAACGCCGCGAACCCGCAGATCCACCGCGAGACCACGGCGCAGGAGATCCTGCGCGACACCGACGGCAACGTCGACGTCTTCGTCGCCGGGATCGGCACCGGCGGCACCATCACGGGCACCGGGCAGGCCCTCAAGGCCGCCAACCCCGAAGTCAAGGTCATCGCGGTCGAGCCGACCGACTCCCCGCTGCTCAGCCAGGGGCACCCCGGACCCGCGAAGATCCAGGGCATCGGCCCGAACTTCGTCCCCGCGATCCTGGACCGCGAGGTCATCGACGAGATCATCACCGCGGGCTTCGAGGAGTCCCTCTCCACTGCCCGCGACCTCGCCGCGAAGGAGGGCCTGCTGGTCGGCATCTCCGCCGGCGCCGCCGTCGCCCAGGCGCTGAAGGTGGCCGCGCGCCCCGAGAGCGCCGGCAAGACCATCGTCGTGATCGCGCCGGACACCGGCGAGCGCTACCTGTCCACCGCCCTGTTCGAGGACCTGCGCGAGGACTGATGCCGCACTCTGGCATGTCGTGGGCCGGGCGGATGCGCGAGGACATCGCATCCGCCCGGCTGCGCGACCCCGCCGCGCGCGGCGGACTCGAGATCGCACTGCTCTACCCCGGCCTGCACGCCATCTGGGCGCATCGGCTGAACCACGCCCTCTGGGCGCGCGGCTGGCGCTTCCCCGCCCGCATGGGCTCGCAGGTCGCGCGCTGGCTCACGGGCGTCGAAATCCACCCCGGCGCCACGATCGGGCGCCGCTTCTTCATCGATCACGGCATGGGCGTCGTGATCGGGGAGACCGCGGAGATCGGCGACGATGTGATGCTCTACCACGGCGTCACGCTCGGCGGGCGCACCCGCGATGCGGGCAAGCGCCACCCGACTCTGGAGGACGGCGTCGTGGTCGGCGCCGGCGCGAAGATCCTCGGCCCCGTCGTGATCGGAGCGCGCTCCGCGGTCGGCGCGAACGCCGTGGTCACGAAGGACGCGCCCGCAGATTCCGTGCTGACCGGGGTCCCCGCCAGGGCCAGGCCCCGTGTCGAGGGCGAGAGCACGGCGAGGATCCTGTCGGTCCCGGACTACTCGATCTGAGCGGCGATCAGCGCTTCTTGGCCGCGGCCTTGAGCGCAGCCGCCTCGCGCACCTCGCGCTTGATCAGCAGCAGAGGCAGCACGACGGTGCACAGCGCGGTGATGACCCAGACGACGACGGGTCCGAGGATCCAGCCCAGCGGATCGGTGATCCGCAGGCCGCCGATCGGCAGCAGGATGACGATGAGCAGCGCCGCGAAGGTGGAGATGATGCCGATCCCGCCCAGCAGAGCCGGCGCATAGCGGGTGGCCATGGACGCGATCCACGGTGCCAGCAGACTCTGCAGCACGGTGAAGATCAGCACGCACAGCACGAAGCCCCACCACTTGCTCCACTCGATCGTGAAGCCCGTCAGCAGCAGATCGGCCACGATCAGGCCGAGCGCCGACGACGCCAGGAAGATCAGGGTGCGCATGAAGAAGAGGCCCATAGCCGGAGCATAGCGCGGGACGGGTGCGCACCTGGCGCGCGCCGCGTACTGTCGGGATCATGCGCTGGGTGCTCCACGTGGACCTCGACCAGTTCATCGCGGCCGTCGAAGTGCTGCGCCGGCCCGAACTGGCCGGCCTCCCCGTCATCGTGGGCGGGCGCGGCGATCCCACCGAGCGCGCCGTGGTGTCGACCGCCTCCTACGAGGCCCGCGCGTTCGGCGTGGGGTCGGGGATGCCGTTGCGGATCGCCGCCCGCAAGGTGCCGGACGCGGTGATCCTGCCCGTGGACGCCCCGGCGTATCTGGCCGCCTCCGCCGAGGTCATGTCGGTGCTGCGCGCGCAGCCCGGCGCCGTGGTGCAGGTGCTGGGATGGGACGAGGCCTTCGTGGGCGTCGACACGGACGATCCGGAGGCCTACGCCCGACGCCTGCAGCAGGCTGTCCTGGACCGCACCCGGCTGCACTGCAGCGTAGGGATCGGCGACACCCTCGTACGCGCGAAGATCGCGACCGGGTTCGGCAAGCCGCAGGGCGTGTTCCGTCTCACCGCCGAGAACTGGGACGAGGTGATGGGCGCGCGAGCGGTGATCGAACTGTGGGGCGTCGGCACAAAGGTCTCGAAGCGGCTCCTCACCCTCGGCATCCGCACGGTCGCAGAGCTCGCCGTGGCGCCGGAACCCGGGCTCACCGCCGAGTTCGGCCCGCGGATGGGTCTCTGGTACCAGGAGCTCGGCCGCGGCGGCGGATCGGCCGTCGTCGACGACACGCCGTGGGTCCCGCGCGGGCACAGCCGAGAGACCACCTACCAGACCGACCTCGCCGACCGTGCGGAGATCGAGCGGGCCGCGCTGACGCTGCTCGCGCAGGTCCTGGACGACGTGAGGGAGGACGGACGACCCGTCGTCGGTCTCGGACTGAAGGTGCGCTACGCGCCGTTCACGACGAAGACGTTCACGAAGCGCATCCCGGAGACCGCGGACCGCGACGTGGTCCTCGCGAAGGCGAAGGAGCTCATCGCCCGGATCGCCCCGGACCGCGCGGTGCGCCTGCTGGGGATGCGCGCGGAGATGGCACTGCCGGAGGATGCGCGCGACGGTCGTACGCCCACCCGCGGAGCATGGTGACGCGCGGTCCGTGACCGCGCGTCGCGTTCAGCCCTCGGTGCCGAGGGCGGCGAGCTGGGCTTCCTCGTCCGCGTGGATCGCGGACTCGATGATCGGCTCGAGGGCCCCGTCCATCACCTGGTCGAGGTTGTAGGCCTTGAACCCGGTGCGGTGATCCGCGATCCGGTTCTCCGGGAAGTTGTAGGTGCGGATCCGCTCGGAGCGGTCCATCCCGCGGATCTGCGAGCGGCGGGCGTCGGAGGCCGCGGCATCGAGCTCCTCCTGCTGCTTCGCGAGCAGCCGGGCGCGCAGCACGCGCATGGCCGCTTCGCGGTTCTGCAGCTGCGACTTCTCGTTCTGCATCGAGACGACGATGCCGGTCGGCACGTGCGTGATGCGGACCGCCGAGTCGGTCGTGTTCACAGACTGCCCTCCGGGGCCGGAGGAGCGGAACACGTCGATCTTGAGGTCGTTCTGGTTGATCGCGACCTCGTCGGGCTCATCCACCTCGGGGAACACCAGCACGCCCGTCGTGGACGTGTGGATGCGCCCCTGCGACTCCGTCGCCGGAACGCGCTGCACCCTGTGCACGCCGCCCTCGTACTTGAGGTGCGCCCAGACGCCCTGGGAGGGGTCGGTCGAGGATCCCTTGATCGCGACCTGCACGTCCTTGTAACCGCCGAGGTCGGACTCGGTGCGCTCCAGGAGCTCGGTCTTCCACCCCTTCGAGGCGGCGTACTGCACGTACATGCGCAGCAGATCGGCGGCGAAGAGGGCGGATTCGGCTCCGCCCTCCCCCGCCTTGATCTCCATGATCACGTCGCGCGCGTCATCCGGATCCCGAGGGATCAGCAGGCGCCGGAGCTTCTCCTGGGCGCCCTGCAGTCCCTCCTCCATGCCGGGGATCTCCGCCGCGATGGACTCGTCCTCGCGGGCGAACTCCCGTGCGGTCTGGAGGTCCTCGCCCGCGGCGATCCAGTCGTCATGCGCCTTCACGATGCGGCTGAGCTCGGCGTAGCGGCGGTTGACCCGCTTCGCCCGCGCGGCATCGGCGTGCACCTCGGGGTCGGAGAGCTCCCTCTCCACCCTGCGGTGCTCGTCGCGCAGCGACTCGACCTGCTCGAACATGACGACCGGATCCCTGGTTCAGGCGGCGCGGATCAGCGGATGCTGTTCTCGGACGCGTGGCTGTGGCCGGTGCCGGAGGCCGGCTTGCCCAGCTGCGCGTTCTGCATCTGCAGCAGGAACTCGACGTTCGACTCGGTCTCCTTGAGCTTGCCGAGGACGACCTCGAGGGCCTGCTGCGGGTCGAGCCCGGCGAGGGCGCGGCGCAGCTTCCACGTGATCTTGACCTCGTCGGGGCTCAGCAGCATCTCCTCGCGGCGGGTCGAGGACGCGTTGACGTCCACGGCCGGGAAGATCCGCTTGTCGGCCAGCGCACGGCTGAGACGCAGCTCGCTGTTGCCGGTACCCTTGAACTCCTCGAAGATGACCTCGTCCATCTTGGATCCGGTCTCCACCAGCGCGGTCGCGAGGATCGTGAGCGATCCGCCGTTCTCGATGTTGCGCGCAGCGCCGAAGAAGCGCTTCGGCGGGTAGAGCGCCGAAGCGTCCACGCCACCCGTGAGCACGCGGCCGGAGGCCGGAGCCGCGATGTTGTACGCGCGGCCGAGGCGGGTGATCGAGTCGAGCAGAACGACCACGTCGCGGCCCAGCTCGACGAGGCGCTTGGCGCGCTCGATCGCGAGCTCGGCGACCGTCGTGTGATCCTCCGCGGGGCGGTCGAAGGTCGAGGCGATGACCTCGCCCTTGACCGTGCGCTGCATGTCGGTGACCTCTTCGGGGCGCTCGTCGACGAGCACGACCATGAGGTGCACCTCGGGGTTGTTCTGCGCGATCGCGTTGGCGATCTGCTGCAGCACGATCGTCTTGCCCGCCTTCGGGGGCGCGACGATGAGTCCGCGCTGGCCCTTGCCGATCGGGGCGACGAGGTCGATGATGCGCTGCGTGAGCTTCTCCGGCGCCGTCTCCAGGCGCAGGCGCTCCTGCGGATAGAGCGGGGTCAGCGCGGAGAACTCGACGCGGTTCGCGGCGTCGTCCGTGCTCAGGCCGTTGATCGAGTCGACCTTGACCAGCGCGTTGTACTTCTGGCGCCCCTGCTGCTCGCCCTCGCGAGGCTGCTTGATCGCGCCGACGACGGCGTCGCCCTTGCGCAGGTTGTACTTCTTGACCTGGCCGAGCGAGACGTACACGTCGCTGGGGCCGGACAGGTAGCCGCTGGTGCGCACGAAGGCGTAGTTGTCCAGCACGTCGAGGATGCCGGCGATCGGGATGAGGACGTCGTCCTCGCCGATCTCGGTCTCGAACTCGTCGATGTTCTGGTTCGTGCCGGTGCGGCGCTTGTTGCGCTGACGTCCGCGGGCGCTGCCGCCGTCTTCGTCGGCCTCCTGGGCGCCGCCACGGCCGCCCTGGTTGCCCTGGTTGCTGTTCTGGTTGCCCTGGTTGCCCTGGTTGCCGTTCTGGCTGCCCTGACCACCGCTGCCCTGGCCGTCCTGACCGCCGTTGCGGTTGCGGCTGCGGCTGCGGGACCGGCTGCGGCTGCGGCCGCTCGTCTCGTCGCCGCCCTCGGCGGAGTTGTCCGCCGGCTGCGCGTCGGCGGACGCCGACTCGGCGGGCGCCTCCTTCGCTGCAGGCTCGGACGCGGCCTCGGCCGGAGCATCCGCCGCGGCCTCCGCCGGAGCGTCCTCGGTCTTCTTGGCCCGGCTGCGGCGCGGAGCCTTCGCCTTCGGAGCAGCCTCGGCCGGAGCCTCGGCCACGGGCGCCTCCGCGACGGGACCCGCCTCGGCCGGGGCCTCGGCGGGCGCGTCCTCGGTCTTCTTCGCCCGGCTGCGGCGCGGAGCCTTCGCCTTCGGAGCAGCCTCGGCCGGAGCCTCGGCAGCGGGTGCGGCCTCGGCGGCGGGCGCAGCCTCAGCGGCTTCGGCGGCCTTCGCCGCAGCCGTCGCCGTGTTCGCGCGGCGCGGGGCGCGCTTGCGCGGTGCCTTGGGTGCGTCCTCGGCGGACGCCTGATCGGCCGGAGCCGAAGTTTCGATCTGGGTCTCGGAGATAGTCTCCACGAGTACTCCTCTTGTAAGTCGTGGGTATTTCGGCGCGCACACGGCAGATGCCGAGGCGCGACCGCACGATCATGCCGAGAACAGGCTGTCCCCTGCATGCCACCCGGGGAACACGCTGACATAGAGCTCGGTGACCGGCTCGTCCTGCGGTTTCGGGTGCTGTGCGGCTGACGCGGGAAGTGCGTCGCGGGTCGGGATCACGATTGTGACGAAGAACCCTCCGCTCGATCCCTCACTGTACCACCTCGCACATCGACGGCGACCATCTGCGGGATCCACGGAGTGTCCGTGACGGCGTCGGCGATCCGCACCGCGTCGAGGCGGCTGCCCGGCCCGTCGCACAGCACCAGCACACTGGGTCCGGCGCCGGAGACGACCGCCGCGAATCCCTCGGCGCGCAGGGCGCGCACGAGGCGGTTCGTCTCCGGCATCGCGGGCGCGCGGTAGTCCTGGTGCAGCCGGTCATCGGTGGCGTCCAGCAGCACGTCGGGGCTCTGGGTGAGCGCGGCGATGAGCAGTGCGGAGCGGGAGACGTTGAACACCGCGTCCTCGCTCGGCACCTGCTCCGGCTGCAGGCTCCGCGCTGCCTTGGTCGACATCGTGTAGCCGGGGACGAGCACGAGCGGCGAGACGCCGCGGTGCACGAGCAGCTTCTTGTGCTGCGGACCACGCGCGGCCGTCCAGGCGATCGTCAGACCACCGAACAGTGCGGGTGCGACGTTGTCGGGGTGTCCCTCGAGCTCCGTCGCGAGGCGCAGCAGTGCGGCGTCGTCGAGTTCGACGATCCCCGCCAGAAGACCCTGCGCGGCCAGCACGCCGGCGGCGACCGCGGCGCCGGAGGAGCCGAGACCTCGCCCGTGCGGAACGCCGTTGCGCGCCACGAGCCGGATCCCCGGCATCGCGACATCCACGTCGGCGAAGACGTGCGCGATCGAGCGGATGACGAGATTGGATCCGTCACGGGCGATCTCGTCCGCGCCGGATCCGGAGACCTCGACCTCGAGCAGGCCGGGCTCGAGAGCCGTGACCTCGAGCTCGTCGTACATGCTGAGCGCGAGGCCCAGGGTGTCGAACCCTGGACCGAGGTTGGCGCTCGTGGCGGGGACGCGCACCTCGACGGTGCGCCCCGGCATCGGCCCGATGGTGGCGCTCACGTCACTCCCCCTCGACGCGCAGCACCGACAGCACGCGGGTGACGGCGTCGCTGTCGGCGAGGCGGGCGACGGTGTCGCTGAGCGCCTGCTCGGTGGCGCGGTGGGTGCCGATCACGATGCGGGCGGTGCTGCTCTCCTCGCCCCGTTCGATCGTCTGCAGCGCGGTCGCGATGGAGACGCCGTGATCGCTGAGGATCCCGGCCACGGTCGCGAGCACGCCGGTGACGTCCGCGACCTCGATCGTGATCTGGTAGCGCGTGGTGATGTGGCCGAACGGCGCCATCGGAAGGCTCTGCCTGGCGGACTCCCCCACGCCCACGCCCCCGGCGATGTGCCGGCGCGCGGCGGAGACGACGTCGCCGAGCACAGCCGACGCGGTCTGCACGCCGCCTGCACCTGCCCCGTAGAACATGAGCGGGCCTGCGGCCTCGGCCTCCACGAACACGGCGTTGTTGCCGCCGTGCACGCTCGCCATCGGGTGCTCGCGGTCGATCAGCGCCGGATACACGCGCACGGAGACGGCGTCTCCGCCGTCCTCGGACAGGCGCTCGCACACCGCGAGCAGCTTGATCACGTAGCCCGCCCTGCGGGCGTCGGCGATCATGTCGGCCGTGACGGACTCGATGCCCTGGCGGTGCACGTCGTCGAGCGAGACCTGCGTGTGGAACGCCAGGCTGGCCAGGATCGCGGCCTTCTGCGCCGCGTCGTATCCCTCGAGATCGAGCGACGGATCCGCCTCGAGGTAGCCGAGCTCGGTGGCGATCCGCTGCGCCTCCTGGGCGCTCAGGCCCTGACGGTCCATGGAGTCGAGGATGTAGTTCGTGCTGCCGTTGACGATGCCGAAGATCCGCTTGATCCGATCGCCGGCGAGGGAGTCGCGCAGCGGGCGGATGATCGGGATCGCCGCGGCGACGGCAGCCTCGTACGACACGGAGGCGCCGACCTGATCCGCGGCCTCGAAGATCTCCGCACCGTGCGTGGCGAGCAGCGCCTTGTTGCCGGTGACGACGTCGGCCCCGCTGCGCAGCGCCTGCAGCACGTAGCCGCGGGCCGGCTCGATCCCGCCCATGAGCTCGATCACGATGTCCGCGCTCTGGATCAGCGCCTCCGCGTCGGTCGTGAGCAGCTCGCGCGGCAGCTCGGCGTCGCGCGGCGCATCGATGTCGCGGACCAGGATCCCCGCGAGCTCGAGCCGGGCGCCGCTGCGCTCGGCGAGGTCGCTCTGGTGCTCGAGGAGCAGGCGCGCGACTTGGGATCCCACGGATCCCGCCCCGAGCAGGGCGACGCGGAGGGTGCGGCGGAGGCCGTCGATTTCCGTCATGCTTCTCCTTCTCCGGCGCGAACGCCGGTGGCTTCCTTCGTCCGGCGGGCGGCGATGCCGGCGTCGCGGGAGAGGAGGTCGTCGAGGGTCTCCCCCCGCACGATCACCCGCGCCTGACCGTCGCGCACGGCGACGACCGCGGAGCGCGGGGTGTGGTTGTAGTTGCTGGACAGCGCGTGACAGTACGCGCCGGTCGCCGGCACCGCGAGCAGGTCG
Source organism: Microbacterium azadirachtae (assembly GCF_000956505.1). GTDB lineage: Bacteria > Actinomycetota > Actinomycetes > Actinomycetales > Microbacteriaceae > Microbacterium > Microbacterium azadirachtae_A. The sequence continues at coordinate 276,067 of NZ_JYIX01000040.1, forward strand.
CCCGGGGTGACGTCGGAGGGGAGGTACTCGTGATCGACGACGACGTCCCCCGATTCGCAGTGCGAGCCCACGACGCGCGCGAGCACCGGTGCGCCCGTGCCCTCGCGGGAGGCGATGCGTGCGGAGTACTGGGCGCCGTACAGCGCGGGCCGCGCGTTGTCGCTCATGCCCCCGTCGACGCTCACGTAGAGGCGCTCTCCGCGCTCGCCGAGCGACACCTCCTTGGTGGTGCCGACCTCGTACAGGGTGACGCCGGCCTGTCCGACGACCGCGCGGCCCGGCTCGAACGCCAGCGTGGGGATGGGGATCCCGCGCACCTCGCACTCGCGCGCGACGGCCTCGACGATCGCCGTGGCGAGCTCCTCGATCGGGGTCGGGTCGTCGGCCGCGGTGTACGCGATGCCGAAGCCGCCGCCGAGGTTGAGCAGGGGCAGCTCCCCGCCCTCGCGCAGCTCCGCGTGCAGATCGACGACGCGCGAGGCGGACTCGGCGAAGCCGGCGGATCCGAAGATCTGGGATCCGATGTGGCAGTGCAGGCCGCGCAGCTTCAGGCTCGGGATCTCGCGGATCCGCTCGACGAGCGCGGGCGCCGCCTCGAGCGAGGTGCCGAACTTCTGGTCCTCGTGCGCGGTGGCGAGGAAGTCGTGGGTCTCCGCGTGCACGCCGCTGTTCACCCGGAGCAGCACGCGCTGGACGTATCCGTCGGATCCCGTGCCGTTGCTCGCGGCGCTGCGGCGCTCGGCGATCGCGCCGAGGCGCTCGATCTCGATCGCCGAGTCGAGGATGATCGTGCCGACGCCGACCTCGACGGCCCGCTCCAGCTCGGAGACGCTCTTGTTGTTGCCGTGGAAGCCGATCCGGGACGGCTTGACGCCGGCGGCGAGGGCGATCTCGAGCTCTCCGCGGCTGCAGACGTCGACGCGCAGGCCCTCCTGGGTCACCCAGCGTGCGACCTCGGTGCTGAGGAACGCCTTGCCCGCGTAGTAGACGCGCGCCTTGACGCCGTGGGCGGCCGCCGCGGTGTCGAAGGCGGCCTTGATCCGTGCCGCGTGGGCTCGTACCTCGGCCTCATCGAGCACGTAGAGGGGGGTGCCGAAACGGGCCCGCAGCTCGGCGACGCCGACGCCGCCGAGCTCGAGCTCTCCGTCGGCGTCGCGCCGCGCAGACGCGGGCCACACCCCCGGGGCGAGATCGTTCGGATCGGCCGGTTCCTTCAGCCATTCCGGGGCGAGCGCGTCGTCGGGCGATGCGGGAAGCACAGGGCACCAATCGTCGTGGGTGTCTCGGGTGTTCGAGCCCGGCCCAGAGCGTGCCGAGTTCTGAGAATTCTAAGGCACGACACCGGTCCGCCCCGACGGGTGTGACGCCGCGGGACGGCCGTGGCCCGGCCTCTCGTCGACGACGCCGGCGCTCGCCGAGGGCACGGGATCCTGCCGAATGCACGGGATCCTCACGCCAACACCCCGTGCGCTCGGCAACAAGCCGTGTGCCCGGCAGCAGACGGTCCGCCCCGCGACAGGCCATGCCCTCGGCGATGCCCCGCACAACGTCCCCGGATCCGACTCCCCCGCCTCCGGGTCGTCCCCGTCAGCGCACCCTATGGGCTCCGCTGACGGGGACGACTCGGAAGTAGAGGGGGCGGAACCGGGGCTGGGTACGCTCGGAGCATGGGCACCCGCACCGCATCCGAGGGCGCACGCGCGCAGAAGCCGTGGCTGCCGCGCACGATCGACGCCGTGCTGGCGCGCGTGCTGCGGTGGCGTCTCGCGCGCGCCTGGCTGCTGTACTCCGAGAAGCACGGCCCTGCGCTTGCCGACGGGATCACCTACCGCGCGCTGTTCAGCCTGTTCGCCGCCGTGCTGCTGGGCTTCTCCGCGGCGGGGCTGTGGCTGGCCGGCAACCCCGGAGCGCTCACCGCGCTCGTCAGTGCGGTCGACGCCGCCGTGCCGGGGCTCGTCGGATCCGGCGGCCTCATCGACCCCGAGAAGATCACCGCCCCGGCCGGGCTGTCGATCGCGGGGGTCGTCTCACTCGCCGGACTCGTGGGCGCCGCGCTCGGCGCGATCGGATCCCTGCGCATCGCCCTGCGCACCCTCGCCGGCGCCCTCGCCGACGACGTGCAGTGGTACTGGGTGATCGGTCGCAACCTCGCTCTGGCCGCCGGGATCGGGATCGGCTTCGCGCTCAGCGCGGCCGCCACCGTGGTCGGCTCCGTGGGGCTCGACCAGATCGCCGATCTGCTGGGCCTCCGCCACTCCCCCGCGACCGCCTGGACCGAGCGGATCCTGTCGCTCCTGATCGTGTTCGCGCTCGACACCGCCCTCATCGCGGGGCTGTTCTCGGTGCTCTCGGGCGTGCGCACCGGCGCGCGCACCCTCTGGGCGGGATCCGCGCTCGGCGGCCTCGGACTGCTGGTGCTGCAGCAGCTGTCCACCCTGTTCGTCGGCGGCGCCTCGTCGAACCCGCTGCTCGCCTCCTTCGCGGCGCTCATCGCGCTGCTGCTCTGGCTCAACCTGTCCGCGCAGGTCGTTCTGCTGACAAGCGCCTGGATCATCACCGGGGTCGAGGACGGCGAGGATCGCGACACCGGCAGGCCGCGCACGTTCGCCGAACGGCGCCTCCAGCGCGCCGAACGGCTGCTCGTCGCGACCACGGCCGAGCGCGACGCGGCGCGGGACCAGGTCGCCACCGAGCGCCGTGGTTCCTGACGGGCTACTGCCCCTCGCAGGTCCCGTTCTCGAGAAGTTTCGGATCCGTGGTGATCGCGCTGTCCGCGGAGAACGTCGCCACGAGGGCCTCGCCGTCCACGCGCAGCCCGCTCAGGTGCACCCCCGCCGGAAGCCGGTCGGCGATGCAGAGCTTCTGCGTGGCGAACAGCGGCTTGAGCGCCTTCGCGAACGGCGAGGACGTGTCGGAGGCGTCCAGCGTCATGGCGCCGATGGTCGCCGAGGTCGGCGTGAAGGTGAGCTCGCCGCCCTCCGCACCAGGGGTGAGCGCGAGGGCGAGCGGCACGGTCGCGCCGAACAGCTTCACGGATCCGGTCGCCTTGACGTCCTTGCCGTCCAGCGTCACCGAGTCGATCGGGGTGGATCCGGCGGCGGCCTTGATGGCCTTCTCGAGCTGATCGCCCGTGATCCGGAACGTGCCGCTGGCGCTCCCCAGCTCACCGCCGCGGATCGGCACGCCCTTCGCATCGACGGCCACAGCGCTCGTGATCGGGCCGATCGCGACGCTCTTCGAGGAGAGGCGCACATCGTCCAGCCGGCCGGCCACGAGCTGCGGCAGCACGATCCCGCCGACGTTCACGTCCATCTGCTGATCTGCGGGGAGCTTCAGCGCCGTGATCACCTGCGAGCGGATCTGCTGTGCGACGACGGCCCGCGCCACGAACTCGCCTCCCACGACGAGCGCCGCGAGGACCACGACCACGATTCCGAGCACCCAGGGCCACCGCGCGCGCCGGCGGGGCGGCGGCACGGCGACGGGCGCGGACGGCAGCGGGGGCCGAGGCGGAAGCCCCGCACCGGGCGCGGCGCCCGGAGCCGGCGACCCCGGTGCCGGAGGCAGCGGCACGGTCGGATGCTCGGGACCGAGATCCCGCGGATACGGCTCGGTCGGGTGCGCGCCCTCTTCCGCGCCGCTCACGTCACATCCGCTCCGGCGCGGACACCCCGAGCAGATCGAGGCCGTTGCGCAGCACCTGGCCGGTGGCGTCGTTCAGCCACAGGCGCGTGCGGTGCACATCCTCGATCGGGTCGTCCCCCTGCGGGATCACGCGGCAGTTGTCGTACCAGCGGTGGTACAGGCCCGCGAGCTCCTCCAGGTAGCGCGCGACGCGGTGCGGCTCGCGCACCTCGGCGGCGAAGGCCACGATGCGGGGGAACTCCTGGAGGGCGCCCAGGAGCGCGGACTCGGTCTCGTGCGTGAGCAGCTCGGGCGCGAACGCCGAGCGGTCCACACCGGAGTCGGCCGCGTTGCGCGCGACGTTGTGCGTGCGCGCGTGCGCGTACTGCACGTAGAACACCGGGTTGTCGTTCGTGCGCTTCTGCAGCAGCTCGGGATCCAGCGACAGCGGGGAATCGGCCGGCGAGCGCTCGAGCGAGTACCGCAGCGCGTCGGTGCCGAGCCATTCGCGCAGGTCGTCCATCTCGATGATGTTGCCGGCGCGCTTGCTGAGCCGGGCACCACCCACCGAGACGAGCTGCCCGATGAGCACCTCGACGTCCTTCTCCGGGTCGTCGCCGGCGGCGCCCGCGAGCGCCTTCAGCCGGTGCACGTAGCCGTGGTGGTCCGCGCCGAGCAGGTAGATCTTGTGCTCGAAGCCGCGGTCGCCCTTGTTCAGGTAGTAGGCGGCGTCGGCGGCGAAGTACGTGTACTCGCCGTTCGAGCGGCGGATCACGCGGTCCTTGTCGTCGCCGAAGTCGGTCGTGCGCACCCATACGGCGTCGTCCTGATCGAACACGTGCCCCTGTACGCGCAGCCGGTCCACGGCCTGGTCGACGAGGCTCGGCGCGCCGTCGTCGCCCTTCGCGTGCAGCACCCGCTCCGAGAACCAGACGTCGAACACGACGTTGAACTTCGCCAGCGAGTCCTTCTGCTCGGCCAGCTGGTACTGGTAGCCGAGCTCGCGCGCGACGAGGAGCTGCTCGCTCTGCTCCAGCGAGAGGAAGTCGGGGCGATCGGCGAGTACGCGCTGCGCGATGTCCGCGATGTAGCTGCCCGCGTATCCGCCCTCGGGGGTCGGCTCGCCCTGAGCGGCGGCGACGATGGATCCCGCGAACCGCTCCATCTGCGCGCCCGCGTCGTTGATGTAGAACTCGCGCGCCACGGTCGCACCGCTCGCGTCGAGCAGGCGCGCGATCGCGTCGCCGAGCGCGGCCCAGCGGGTGTGCCCGATGTGCAGCGGCCCGGTCGGGTTCGCCGAGACGAACTCGATGTTGATCGAGCGGCCGGTCTGCGAGTCGTTGCGCCCGTACGCCTCGGCGGCGTCGACGATCACCTTCGCGAGGGCGCCGGCAGCGCCCGCCTCGAGGCGCACGTTGAGGAAGCCCGGCCCCGCGACCGAGGCCTCGGCGATGCCGTCCACGGCGCCGAGCCCGTCGGCGATCTGCTGCGCGAGTTCGCGCGGGTTCGCACCGAACTGCTTCGCCAGGCGCATCGCGACGTTGGTCGCCCAGTCGCCGTGCTCGCGGTTGCGCGGACGCTCCAGCACGATGTCGCCCGCGGTGAGCGCAAGGGGCTCGCCGGGTCGTCGCTCGTCCGCGATCGGGGCGAGGACGGTCAGGATCGCAGTGGCGAGGGCTTCGGGGTTCATAGGCTATCGATTCTAGGGCGTGTCGCCCTTCGGAACCGTCGTGAGAGGGCCGGGGATCCCCGCCGTCGCCCCGGCGCGCATCGCCTCGCCGATGCCCGCGCGCACCCGCGCGAGCGTGCCCTCGTCGACGTCGACGCCTGCGTGCCGCAGTGCGAGCATCGTCGCGCCGGCCGCGCCGCTGTCCACGAGCACGAACGGCACGTCGCCGAAGGCCTCCGCGACGTGCGCGCGCAGCATCTGCTGCGGCGCGCCGGGTCGCAGCACGATGCTCCCGCCGATCACCACGGGTCCTGGACCCGCCTGGACGAGTCCGAGCGTGCGCACCAGCTGCTCGCCCGCCTCGTGCAGGATCCCCTGCGCGACCGGATCATGCTCCTCTGCGGCATCGAACACGAGGGGCGCGAACCCGGACAGCTGCACCGGCCGCTGCGCGTACAGCACGCGGATCAGATGCTCCAGAGCGGCGGGGCGCCCATCGTTTCCTGAGGCGTGGGCGCCTTCGCCCGCGATGCCGGCGGCCTGCAGCACGCGCGCGGTGAGCATGCTCTCCGGGCCGAGACCGTCCAGCTCCGCGATCGCGGCCGCCGCCGCGCCGCGGCCGATCCAGAATCCGCTCCCGCGGTCGCCGAGCAGCCAGCCCAGCCCGTCTGCCGTGGCGACGATGCGCCCGCCCTCCACGCGCACGGCGCTCGCGCCTGTTCCGCACACCACGCCGTAGCCGACGGGAGCCACGGCGCCGCTCGCGTACATGGCCAGCAGATCCGATTCGAAGGTCAGCGCGCCGGCGAACCCGTTTTCCTTCAGCGGATCGAGGATCCACTCCGACGCGCCGCCGCGCGAATCGTGACCCGCCATCGCCACGACCATCCGGGACACGTCCGAGAGGCTCGCCCCTCCCGCATCGAGTGCGGAGGCGATCGCGCCGCGCACCTCGGCGAGTGCCGCGGGAATCCCCGATGAGGTCGGGTTTCCGCTGCCACCTCGACCGAAGCCGATCACGTGCCCCTCGCCCGTCGCGAGCACCGCCCTGGTGGAGGTCCCGCCGGCGTCCACACCGATCACGAGCATGTTGAACCCCAATTTGTTATCTGTCCTACTTGATTTTTCATCCTGGACCAGATGAGAATGTTTTTCACCCGAACCACGTCGATCCACGACGCATTTTCACCGGAGGCAATGGTGCCACTCATGCAGGACGTCGGCAACGAGTTGTCGATCACGCAGCGGATCTCGCTGCGGCGTCCGGCGATGCCGAAGGCCATGGCGAAGATCGCCGCGGTGATCACGGCGCACCCCACCGCCCCCGTCGAGCTGACCATCACCGAGCTCGCCGACCAGGCCGGCACCTCCGCCGCCACCGTCACCCGCTTCTGCCGCGCGATCGGCTTCGACGGCTACACGCAGTTCCGAGTCGGCGTCGCCGCCGAGTCCGGGCGAGGCGACGCCGGCACCACCTGGCGCACCGACATCGCCGACGACATCGGGCAGGACGACCCGGCCGACCGGGTGCTGCTCACTCTGCTCGGCCTGCACACCCGGAGCATGGAGATCACGACACGCCTGCTGGACCTCGACAACGTCCAGCTCGTGGCGCGCGCGATCTCCGAGGCCAGGCACGTCGACATCTACGGCGTGGGCGGCAGCGGCGTCATCGCCGACGAGTTCCGCGGGCGCCTCTACCGGATCGGCGTGAACGCGCACTCCTGGTCCGACGTGCACGACGGCCTGACCAGCGCGGTGCTGCAGGACGGCTCCTCGGTCGCCGTGGGCATCTCGAACACGGGCCGCACCGAGGAGACCATCGAGATGCTCTCGCACGCCCGCGCGGCGGGGGCGCTGACCGTCGCGATCACGACCGACGCCGACTCCTGGCTGGCCTCGAGCGCCGACGTCGCGCTGATCACCGCCTCCGGCAACCCCGCGCAGCGCCCCGACGACCTCTCCATCAAGCACGCGCAGCTGCTCGTCATCGACCTGCTCTACGTCCTCGTGGCGCAGCGCACGCTCGGCCAGGCGGCGACCCGCCTCGCCGCGAGCGCGATGGCCGTCTCGGCGCACCGCCGCTCATCGTCCCCCGTCGAAGCACCCCGCCCCCAACGAACGAAGGAGTCCACCCGATGAGCGCCTCCCCCCAGGATCTGCTCCGCGAAGCCGAGACGCGCCTCGAGCGTCTCACCGCCGACGCGCAGAACGGCGCGCTGGACGCCGCGATCGACCTGCTCGTCACCGCGTTGCGCGACGGCGGAGTCATCCAGGCGTTCGGCACGGGTCACTCCGAGGCGTTCGCGATGGAGATCGCAGGACGCGCCGGCGGGCTCATCCCGACCAACCGCATCGCGCTGCGCGACATCGTGCTGCACGGCGAGCGCCCGGCCGACGTGCTGACCGGATCCCTCGAGCGCGAGCCCTGGGTGGTCGACGAGCTCATGGCCGTCTCCCCCGTGACCGAGAACGACGTCTTCGTGATCGCCTCGAACTCGGGCGTGAACGGATCCATCGTCGGCGTGGCCCTGTGGGCGAAGGAGCACGGCCACAAGGTCATCGCGGTGACCAGCCTCGAGCACACCGCCCGCGTCGAGCCCAAGCACCCGAGCGGCAAGCGTCTCAGCGAGATCGCCGACGTCGTGATCGACAACCTCGCCCCCTACGGCGACTCCACCCTGCAGGTCACCGAGACCATCTCCGCGGGCGCGATCTCCTCGATCACCGCCGCGTTCATCGCCCAGCTCCTCACGCTCGGCGTGGCCCGCACTCTCGCCGAGGCCGGCGAGGTGCCGCCGATGTACATCTCCGCGAACATCCCCGGCGGCGACGAGCACAATGCGGCTCTCGAAGCCCGCTATCTCGATCGGCTCCGCCGCGGCGCCTGAGCGCCCCACAGACTCATCCTCTCCCTCACCCCTCACTAAGGAAGGCAAGAATCACATGGAAACCAAAGACGCTTCCATCAGCCGCCGCTCGCTGCTGCGCGGTGCGGCGCTCGCGGCGGTCATGGTGCCCCTCGGCGTCAGCCTGGCGTCCTGCGCTGCCCCGGGCGGCGGCTCGGGCGGCGGTGCCGCCGGCGGCACGAAGTCGGCCGACAACCCGTTCGGCGTGGCTGCGAACTCCAAGGTCGACGCCGTGATCTTCGACGGCGGCTACGGCGTGGACTACGTCGAGAACTCCGGCAAGATCCTGGCGGCGAACAAGAAGCTGGACGGCGTGACCGTCAAGGTCTCGTCCTCCACCAAGATCGCGCAGGAGCTGCAGCCGCGGTTCGTCGGCGGCAACCCGCCGGACCTCATCGACAACTCGGGCGCGAACTCGATCGGTTGGAACACGATCCTCGACCAGCTCGAGACGCTCGACGAGGTCCTGGACTCGAACAACCTCGAGGGCACCAAGATCAGCGACACGCTCTACGGCGGCGTCAAGGATCCGGGTACCTTCGACGGCAAGTTCAAGGCCCTGAACTACGTCATGACCGTGTACGGCCTGTGGTACTCCTCGTCCCTCTTCGAGGCGAACGGTTTCACCGTCCCGAAGAGCTGGGAGGACCTGCCAGCCCTCGGCGAGGCGGCCAAGGCGAAGGGCAAGTTCCTGTTCCTCTGGGGCAAGGAGGCGGCGACGTACTACCAGACGCTCGTCATCGACTCCGCGGTCATCCAGTCGGGCGACGACGTCCGCCTCCCGCTGGAGAACCTCGACCCGAAGGCGTGGTCGCACCCGACGCTGCAGAGCATCCTGAAGATCCTGTACGACCTGATCCAGGCCGGCTACATGAAGCCGGGCGGCGCAGGAACGCAGTTCACGCAGGCGCAGTCGCAGTGGAGCCTCGACCAGGCCGCTCTGCTCTACCCCTCTGGCTCGTGGATCGAGAACGAGATGAAGAAGCAGACGGCGCCCGACTTCAAGATGATGGGCATCCCGGAGCTCCCCCTGGACGGCAAGCAGACCACCCCGGCGGGCTTCATGCGCGCCGAGGCCGGCGAGCCGTTCATCGTCCCGACCAAGGCCAAGAACCCGGCCGGCGGCAAGGAGCTCCTGCGCACCATGCTGTCGAAGGAGTCGGCGACCTGGTTCGCGAAGAACAAGCTGGCTCCGACGATCGTCAAGGGCACCGTTCCTGCTGACGGCTTCGGCTCGACCGCTCTGCAGTCGCAGTCGAAGATGCTGGACGCGGCGGGCGACAACGTCTTCACGATCAAGTCGACCAACCTGTACGGCATGAACTCCGACCAGCTGCCCATCTGGAACACCTTCCTCGCGGGTGGCATGACGGTCGACGAGATCACCAAGCAGCTGCAGGCGCTGGTCGACAAGGTGAAGAACGACTCCTCTGTCACGAAGATCGAGATCAAGTAATGTCACTCAGCAGTCCGGGTCTCGACAGTGCGCTGGACACTGCCGCCGTGACTGCTGCTCGTGCGGGGCGCCGCAAGGCGCCCCGCCTCGGGCAGCGTCGCCTGACCTTCGATTACGTGTCCTTCCTGCTGGTCTTCCTCGGGCTGCCGCTGGTGATCTTCCTGGTCTTCGTGATCTCGCCGTTCATCCAGGCGGTGTACTACTCGATGACGAACTGGACGGGCTTCTCCCCGAACATGCAGTTCGTCGGCCTGCAGAACTTCGTCAAGCTCTTCCAGGATTCGACGTTCCTGCAGGCGATGGGGAACAACATCCTGCTCGCCATCGTGGTCCCGCTCATCACGATCGTGATCGCCCTGATCTTCGCGAGCATGATCACGGTCGGCGGCCCGAGCCACGGCAACGTCCGCGGACTCAAGGGATCCAGCTTCTACCGCGTCGTGTCGTTCTTCCCCTACGTCATCCCCGCGATCGTCATCGCGATCCTGTGGTCGATGATCTACTCGCCCACGGGTCTGCTGAACGGCGCCCTCGGCGTGCTCGGCATCGACAACAAGCAATGGGCCTGGCTCGGGGAGCAGAGCACGGCCATGGGCGCCACCATCTTCGTGATCGTCTGGAGCATGGTCGGCTTCTACATGATCCTCTTCATCGCGGCGATCAAGGGCATCCCGGGCGAGACCCTCGAGGCCGCCCGCATCGATGGCGCCGGTCGCTTCCGCACCGTCACCTCGATCGTGCTGCCCCAGATCCGCGACAACGTGCAGACCGCCTACGTCTACCTGGGGATCATGGCGCTGGACGCCTTCGTGTACATGGCAGGCCTGAACTCGACGGGCGGCCCCTCGAACAGCACGCTGGTCATGAGCCAGTACCTGTTCCGCACGGCATTCGAGAAAGGCCAGTTCGGCCTGGCGACCGCGATGGGAGTCGTGCTCGCGATCATCACACTGCTGTTCGCCGCGCTCGTGATCGGCGTGTTCCGCCTGATCGGCGGCAAGGATGAAGGAGGTCGCTCGTGAGTACCGACACGCGCGCCGCGATCACGATCGACCGGCGCAAGGGCTCCGGCCCCACAACGCGCACCACGAAGTCGACCGGCAGCGACAAGGTGGTCGGCGGGATCTCCCACGTGGTCCTCGCTCTCTGGGCGATCGTCGTCATCCTGCCGATGCTGTGGACCCTGCTCGGCTCGTTCAAGACGACCACGGAGATCTTCAAGTCGCCGTTCGGCCTGCCTGCCGATTGGAACTTCAACAACTACGTCAGCGCCTGGGTCGACAACAACTTCGGCGGCATGTTCGTGAACACGATCATCGTCGTCGGCTGCGCGCTGATCCTGGTGATGGTGCTCGGGGCCATGTGCGCCTACGTGCTGGCACGGTTCCAGATCCCCGGCGGCAGGGTCGTCTACTACCTCATGCTCGCGGGTCTGACGTTCCCGCCGTTCCTCGCGATCGTCCCGCTGTTCTTCATCCTTCAGAGCATGCAGTTGCTGAACACGCTGCCGGGTCTGATCATCACGTACGTCGCGTTCGCGCTGCCGTTCACGGTGTTCTTCCTGTTCTCGTTCTTCAAGTCGCTGCCCTATGAGATCCAGGAGGCCGCCTACGTCGACGGCGCCAGCGAATGGCGCACGTTCTTCCAGGTGATGCTCCCGATGGCCAGGCCCGGCATGGCGGCCGTCGCGATCATGAACTTCCTCGGCCTCTGGAACCAGTTCATCCTCCCGATCTCCCTCAACACGAACAAGGACAACTACGTGCTCTCGCAGGGCATGGCGTCCTACGCGTCGTCGGCAGGCTACGCGCTCGACTTCGGCCAGATGTTCGCCGCCGTGATGATCACGATCATCCCGGTGCTGATCGTCTACGTCCTCTTCCAGCGTCAGCTGCAGGGATCCGTCTCGCAGGGCACCTCGAAGTAGGTACCCCGCAACACCCCGAAGGGGCCGTCCTGTAGATCTACAGGACGGCCCCTTCTCGCGTCGCCGAGGGTCAGCGCCTCGTCGGCTGATGCGCCACGAAGTACTGCCGCATCTCCTCCGGTACGACGGGGATCTGCTGCGGGCGGGAGCCGGAGCGGATCGAGAGGGCGCCGGCCACTCCGGCCGCGACCGCGTCGCGAGCTGCGAGCGGGTTCGTGTCGGTCGGCCTGCCGGACCGGACGAACTCGACGAACTCGCCGACGGTGAGCGGGTCCGCTCCCCCGTGCCCGCCGTCCCCTCCGTCCTCGATCGGATAGCGGACATGCCCCCTCTCGAGGTAGTCGCTGCGCGCGTTCCAGAGGCGGATCTCTCCGCCCGTGCCATCGTCGAAGTTCTCGATCCGCCCCTCGGTGCCGATGATCGTGTAGTTGCGCCAGTAGTCCGGCGTGAAGTGGCACTGCTGATAGCTCATCAGCACGCCGGAATCCGTGCGCATCATGATCATCGAGATGTCCTCGACGTCGATCACGGGGTTCAGGTCCTGCTGCGCGAGAGGCGGCCAGTTGTCCATCGCGAACCAGTCGCCCATGCGCCGGTCCGAGTTGTCGCGACGGGACTCCACCTGCCCGTAGACGGCGAGGTCGCCCACGCCGACCACGGTCCGTGAGGAGGTGCCGGCGAGCCAGTGCATCACGTCGATGTCGTGCGCGCCCTTCTGAAGCAGCAGGCTCATCGACTTGTCCCGCTCGGCGTGCCAGTCCTTGAAGTAGTAGTCGCCGCCATGGCCGACGAAGTGGCGGCACCAGATCGCCTTGACCTCGCCGATCTCGCCGCGGTCGATGACGTCCTTCATCATCCGCACCACCTGCATGTGCCGCATGTTGTGCCCGACGTAGAGCTTCGAGCCTGTGCGGTAGGCGGTCTCGAGGATCCGGTCCGCGTCCTCGATCGAGATCGCGAGCGGCTTCTCCAGGTAGACGGGAACGCCTCCTTCGAGGAGCTCGACCGCGATGTCGGCATGGGTGAAGTCCGGCGTCGTGACGAAGGCTCCGTCGACCACCACGTCCGAGGCGAGCAGTTCGGAGACGGAGGCGAACACCGGGATGTCCCCGAAGAGACGCGCGGCCCGCTCGTGCGTCTGCGGCGCGGGATCCACCGCCGCGACGACCCTGCCGCCGGCGGCCGCGACGTGCAGCGCCACGCCCGCACGGGCGCCGACGCCGATCACCGCGGCACGGAACTCCTCGCTCTGCGGGGTCTGGTCGTGTTCTCTCATGTCGTTCCTTTCTGGTCGGTCGTGGCGAGGCCGGACCGGGGAGATCCCGGTCCGGCCTGTTGCGACGGGCGCTAGCGCACGGTCAGCGTCACGTACTGCGAGGCGTCGCCCGGCGCCTGCTGCTCGAGCCGCATGCGCTCGTTCACGTACTGCAGGGCGAGGCCGCTGTTGCGGTTGACCAGGCGGTATGTGGTGGAGCCGTCGAGCGAGGTGCCGTCGGTCGCGACGCGCTGCAGGTACCACTGGTCGCTGCCGCCCGGCGTGCCGAGGCCCGCCGAGGTCAGCGGCTGGGCGTCGGCCTGCGGAGTCCCGACGGCCACGACCGCGTCGACCGCGCGCTGCGCGTCGGGCGCGGAGCCCGTCACCTGCAGGTCCTTGCCGGTTGCGGCATCCACGAGACGGTAGAAGCCGCTGTTCTCGCCGCTGCTCCCGCGGACGTCCTTCACGGGCGCGAGCCTCCAGGTCGAGACCCCGGTCGCCGCCCCGTTGCCGCCGTCCAGTCCAGGACCGCGGTTCGCCGCCACGGCCTTGCCGCCGACCCGCAGCACGTAGGCCGCGTCGGCGCTCACCGCGTCCCCCGCCGTGTCGCGCGGCGCGTACTCGGTGCTCACCGCCGCCGATCCGTCTCCGGCGGTCTGCGCGATGTCGACGACCTTCCCGTTCAGATCCGAGATCGTCAGGAACGAACGGCCCGTCACGTTCTGGTTCGTCAGGCTGCCGTTGTCGAGCGAGGTGAGATAGCCGCCGTTGGATCCGGCGGGCATGAGCCCCACGACCTTCCACGAGTTCGGATCTCCGAGGTCGGCGGTCTCGTAGACGTTGCCGTCGTAGCCGACGATGCGGTAGAGCCCCGAGAACGCGTTGTACGAGATGGCCGACTCGTTGTTCGCCGACGGCAGGTACAGGTGGTTCGAGACCGGATCCTTGTAGTAGGCGCTGTTGGTGATGAGGTCGACCGTCTGCGCGGCCCCGGTGCCGGGGTCCGTCTGGGTGACGTAGATGCCGCCCGTGACGACCTTGACGCCGTTCTCGTACTTGTCATCGACCGCCTTGAGCGTCATGTCCTGCCCGGTCACCGGGTCGCGGTACGACACGGTGCGATCGGGCGCCGACTGACCTGTGGCGTTGTCGACGATCGTGTGCGCCAGGGTGTTCGCGGTGTAGGTGCCGCCAGACGCGTCGGCGAAGACGATCAGGTGGTCTGCACCCACCTTGGCCGCCTGATACGACGCCGAGGCGGTGTCGCCGGAGCCCCTCCAGGCGATGAGATCGGTCGCCGGGTCGTAGGACACGTTCAGTCCGCCGATGGAGTTGACGTTGCCGTCGATGCCGCCGATGCCGGGCTGCGACCACGCGCCGTCGTACCACTTCTGCCAGGTGCCGCTGGCCATGCCGCCGCTGATCGGCGCGCGCGCCATCTCGGTCCAGCTGGCCAGGGTCGAGGACGCCGGCTTCTTGTAGATCTTCACGTTGTACGTGATGTAGAAGTAGCCGGTCGAGTAGTCGATGAACAGCCGGCAGCCGGAGTTCCCGAAGGGATACGACTGGCCCGGTGACGCGGTGTCGTCGATGACCTGGTCGTCGTCCCAGGCCGAGGTGAGCGCGGGCCCCGCGTACTGCCAGGTGCCGCCCTCGTCCGTGGACGTCGCAAGCAGGATCCGGTTGTTGTGATGCCCCGTCGAGACCTTGTCGGCGATCGTGGCGTTCGCCCCCTTGGTCTGCCAGGGGTCGAACTGGAACTCGTCGTTGAGCAGGGCGTGCCAGGTGCCCTGCGGATCCACCCACACGCCGATCACGTCGCAGTGGTCGTCCTGCTGCGGCGACGGGATCGGGAAGGCGGGATCCTTGTCCAGCTGATAGCAGATCGTGCCGGCGTCCGCGTAGTACGCCGGCGCCTGCGCTTTCTGCGTGGTCGTGCCCATGCCCGCGGACACGGCGCCCATGTCGGTGTTGGTGAAGGTGCGCGCCCATGCGCTCCCCGGGCTCGTGCTGTACGCCGTGAGGGCGTTGGTCCAGTGGAACTGCCCGTCCTTGCCGAGGTAGGCGGATCCGGCGATGTCGCTGGTCAGGCCGCCCTTGAGCGTCGTGCTGCCGGCCGCGGTGTACTGCGGTGGCGTCGGAGCGGTGTCCGCCTGCGCGGCGGCGGGCAGCGCGAGGGCGAGGACGGCGCCCGCGGCGAGCGCCGGGGTCAGTCGTCTCCAGCGGGCTTTGCGATCTGCGGTGCGGTGCGGTTTCATGGTGATGCCCTTTCCTATTCCTCTTCGAAGCGGAGGGTTTGGGTGTGTCCTTCCCGTTCCCCACGTCGCAAGCGCGGAACGGGAAGGCGCCCGCTCATGCGATCACACGAGCGCGACGTCCGGGTTGGGCTCGCGCGGGCCGCTCTCCTGCCCTGCGGGCACGGTCTCGAGGGCGAGCACGGTCGGCATCCCCGTGAAAGCGGAAGCCGGGAGCTGGACGGTGTGGGCGTCCAGCACGGTGAAGGGCGTCTCAGCGCCGTCGACGAGCGCGCGCACGGCGCGCAGCGCGAGCCCAGGGGGCAGCGCGATCGTGAGGATCCCGGAGACCGGGATGCGGGTGACGATCGCGTGCACGACGCCGTCGGATACCTCGGCCGACGCATCCGCTTGCAGAGGGGCCGTGTAGAAGCCCCAGCCCGGGTAGTCCCATCCCGGCGCGGGACCGCTGTCGTGCACCGCCGCTCCGTTCACCGCCATCCAGGCGCCGACGGCATCGGCCAGAGCCGTCTCGACCGGCGCCAGCGAGCCGTCGCCGCGCGGCCCGAAGTTCAGCAGGAGGTTGCCGCCGAGGCTCACGGTGTGCGCGAGCTGCTCGACCATCTGCGCCGGGGTCTTCCGTCCTCGTTCGGCCCAGGCGGAGTCGTGGAATCCCCAGCTCGCCTGGGTGAGGGTGGCGCAGGCCTCCCAGTCGTACACCGAGACCGAACGATCCCACGGTGCCGGGAGACGGCGCTCGTAGCCGCTCTCGTAGTCGCCCATGAGCGCCCCGTTGGAGTCGAAGTGCCGCGCTCCCCTGTCATCGGCGCGGAGGCGGCTGTTCACGATCGCGCCGGGGATCCGCTCCTTGAGCAGCTGCTCGATCTCGTGCGTCCAGCGGCCGTTCGCCTTGACCGATTCGTCCCAGGTGCCGTCGAACCAGAAGCCGCGCGTCTGCGGATACCGCTCGGCCAGTTCGAGCAGTTGGTTCGTCGCGAAGTCGAGATAGCGGTCGAACGCGATGCGGTCGTCGTCGGATTCGATCGCGTACCGCCAGTCGGGGTGATGCCAGTCGAGCACCGAGTAGTAAAGGTGAGTGGCGAGGCCCTCTGCCCGGTACGCGTCGAGGATCTCGCCGAGCACATCGCGCCCCGAAGGCGTGGCGGCGACGGTGAAGTCCGAGTACGCGCTCGGCCACAGACAGAACCCGTCGTGGTGCTTGGTGGTGACCGTGACGTAGCGCGCCCCCATGCGCCTGGCCGTGCGGGCCCATTCGGCCGGATCGAACCCGTCGAGCGTGAAGTCCGCGGCGAGCGCGGCCCAGTCCTCCCGGCTCACGTGCGCCGAGTGCATGAGGAACTCGGCAGCGAACTCGATCGTGCGGCCCTGCCAGGTGCCCGCCGGGATCGCATACAGTCCCCAGTGCACGAACTGGCCGAATCGATCGGCGCGGAACGCCCGCATCGTCGGATCCTGTCGGCGGTCGGCGGAGGTCGCGCCGTAGGTGAGCGGGATCATCGTGCCTCCCCGCGCGGACCGGTGAGCCCGGGATGCCCGTCCCAGGGGACGAAGGTCGCGAGGTCGAACTCCGCTGTCGCGCCGGAGGCCCAGTCCAGGCGCACGCGTGTGTCGTCGACGTCCACCCGCACCCGGTCGCGCCAGCCCTGCGGATCCACGGCACCGCCGCGTTCGAGCACGTGCAGCGTGATCACGACGGTGCGATCCGTACCGGTGCGGCCCACCAGCGCGGGGGTCGCGGCGTGCGGTCCCATCGCGTTCGCGTCGCGGTAGGCGAACACCCGAGCGCGGTCCGGAGACACGCCGACCCCGGAAGCTTCGACAGGCACAGGGGCGTCCCAGCCGTGCAGCCCGACGATCGCCGCGAGCAGGCCGTCGCGGCCCTGCGCCCACGCGCCGCCCTCGAAGACCCCGGTCGCGAGCTCGACGTCGTCGGCGACGGCCCAGCCGCCCTCGCGCACCGCCCAGGGCCGGTCCGTCTGCACGAGGTGCGCGCGCACCTCGGCCGTCCCGTCCCCCGCCGTGACGGTCGTCACGGCGGTGCCCGGCAGGGCGCGGCGATGCCGCTGCGGCACGTGCACGGATCCGGAGAGCTCGCCCTCGACGCGGGTCGCCCGCAGCGAGCTGCGCCTGCTGCCGGCGCCGTCGTCGTCGAGGAGCGCGAAGTGCGAGTCGACGGCCTCGGCCCAGGCCGGCCCCGTTCCCGGCGCGGTGTGCGTCGAGTACGCGAACTTCGCGTAGTGCGGGTCGTCCCGGTCCTCATCCTCGCCGACGGGCAGCGTCGCGTGGTCCGAGCCGTGGTTCGCCATCCGGACGATCCCGTCCGAGGCTCCGCGGAGCACCCAGCCCACGGGTTCGATCGGGGCGGTGAACGCTCCGCGGTCGGAGGGCTGCGCCTCCTCGACGGCGGTCCAGACCGGCGCGGTCGCGGGCTGCGCGAGCCCGAGGAAGCCGATGCCGGCCAGGTACGGGGAGCCGAACCCGCTGTAGTCCTGACACATCGGCTCGAACTCGCCGTACCAGCCCAGCGTGAGCGGGCCGTCGGCGCCGACCCCCTGCGCGGTGAAGCGCGCGAGCACGCCGGAGGCGATGCGGCGGGTCTGGCCGGGGGTGAGCGCGCTCGCCCCCGACGCGTCCGCGCACCAGAGGGCCGCGAGCGCCGCCGTGCGGTACGTCAGCGAACGGCCCTGGTGCAGGAGAGCACCGTCGGAGGCGACCATGTGCGCCTGCGATGCGGTGAAGTCATGGAGGCGCGCGAGATACCGCTGCCCGTCCGGCGTGTGCACCGTGTCCGTCATGCGATACCAGGCCCAGAGGTACGGGTGGATCGCCCACGCGTTGTAGTAGTCGACCGCGTGCTCCGGGCCGTCGGTGTACCAGCCGTCGCCGAGGTACCAGCTCTCCACGCGCGCCACGTTGCGGGTCGCGTGCAGTCCTCGTACGTCCTCGTCGACCGAGCGCAGGAACCCCTCCGCCATGGCCGGGAACAGCTGCCAGTTGTTCTGCCACACCTCGCAGCGGGCGTGATGACGCAGCCAGTCGGCGATCTGGAGCTGCTCGGGCCGGGTCAGCCCCGACCACAGCCGGTCGCGGCTGACGTGAAGGGAGAACGCGACGTTCGCGGCCTCGACGATCGAGTTCGTGATCCCGGTCAGCGGCAGGCGGCAGCTGACCCCGCGGGGCCACTCCTCCTCGCCACCGGGCCTGGTTCCGGCCAGCAGCGCACGGGAGTAGTACTCCAGGTGCTCTTGGACGACCGGGTCCCCCGGATCCGCGGCGCCCGCGATGCGCGGCGCGGCGAGCAGGAACGATCGGCCGACGGCCTCCATCCCCTCACGCCGCGGCCCGTCGCCGGTGATGCGTCCCGGCAGGCGCGGCAGGGCGCCCTCCGGGCTGGCGTAGCGGCGCACCTGGCCCAGCCAGTCGTCCGCCACCGCCTCCCACTGCGCCCTGCCCCAGCCCGTGAACGGGGAGAGGACCGGATCCATCGCGATCGTCGTCGAGATGTCTTCCCTCACGGTTCCCTCTCCCCCGCTGCCCTCTCCCGCGTTCACGGATCCGCTGCGTCTCAGGCGCTCGGGGACGGGCTGGCCGTCGCGCCGCTCAGCGCCTTCTGGAACTCGGAGCGGATGGCGTCGCCGCCCGCGCTCTTCCACGTCGAGATCGCGCTCTTCACGTCGTTCAGCGAACCACGTCCGGCGATGAAGTTGGTCACCGCGTCCGAGACGGGCTTGGCGATCGTGAGGCCCTGCTTCGCGTTGGTCGGGCTGAACAGACCAAGAGTCGGATCCGCGACGCCGATCGGGACGAGCTTCGCGTACGCGTCGTGCAGCACCTTGATGGCATCGGGGAACTGCGGCGAGTACAGCGTGTTGGGACCGGCCGCCAGGTACTTCCACGGCACCGCCGTGTTCAGGGCCGCCGCGGGCATCGGGATCGGGTTGCCCTTGGCATCGCGAGCGTAGTCCGTGCCCTCGGCGCCGTAGTTCATCAGGAGGTACTCCTCACTGCCGAACGGGGCCGCCAGGAAGTTCGCCACCTGCAGGACCTGCGTGATGTGGTCCTTGCTGCCCTTCTTCACCATCGTCCAGGCGAAGTCGATGTTGTCCAGCCACACGGTGGCCTTGCCGCCCGTGGCGCTGAACGGGATGAACGGGGCGACCTTGTTCGCGGGGTTCGCCGCCGGAACGGTCTGCTGGTATCCGCCCGGCTTGCCGAACGCCGGCAGCCCGTCGTAGATCTGCGCGACCTGGCCGGAGATGAAGGCGTTCGACATCTGCGACTTGGTCCAGCCCTCGCTGCCGGGGGCGAAGCATCCCGCGGCGTAGAGCTTCTGCACGAAGGAGACCATCTCCAGGTACTCCGGCGTCTCGATGTCCTTCACGAGCTTGCCGCTCTTCATCGTCCAGTTGAAGGGGACGTGGAAGATGTGCTCGAACGGGATCAGACCGAACTTGGTGCTGCCGAGAGCCCAGCGGTTCGCTCCGGTGAGCTGCTTGGCGAGGGAGAGGTAGTCGTCCGCGTTCTTGATGGCCGAGGTGTCTGTGACACCGGCGGCCTCGAAGAACGTCTGGTTGATGAAACCGGATCCGCCGGTCATCCCGCGAGGGATCGGGATGCCGTAGAGCTTGCCGTTCTGCACGGCGGGCTTCCAGAACGCCTGCGGGATGTTGGCGAGGTTCGGGTAGTCCTTGGACTTGTCGCCCGCGAGGAACGGGGTGAGGTCCTGGCAGGCCGATTCGAGGAAGCCGATGATGTCGGCGATCGCGGCGCCGTCGTTGAGCATGAGGTCGGGCATGTCCCCGCCGGCGATCACGGTGTTGAGCTTGGTGTCGTAGTCGTCGCTCGAGACCGCGGTGATGTCCACCGTGCCGCCGAGGCGCTTGTTGATCTCCTGCCAGGCCGGGTTGGAGGCCGCGGGCGTGGGCGGCGGGCCGAAGATGTTCGTGATCGCGGTGATCTTCTGACCCTTCAGGAACGGCGCAGGCACCGAGCGGAAAGGCTTGGCCGGGTAGTTGAAGAAGGCCGCAGGGACGCCCTCGGCGGTGCCCGCGAGATCGGGGGTGGCGCCGTTGAGCGGGATGTACTTCGGCAGCACCGAGGCGGAGGCGGCGGAGGCGTTGAGCGCGCCCTTCGTGCCGCACCCCGCGAGGGAGCCCGCGGCGACGACGCCGAGGACGCTGAGGGCGGCGAAGGACAGGAAGGTCCGCCGGTTCGTTTCGAGAGCCACGATGGGCTCCTTTCTGTACAGGGAGGTGGATCGATCGGGTGGAGCGGGCCTCAGCCCTTGACGGCGCCGGTGAGGACGCCCTTGGTGAAGTACTTCTGCAGGAACGGGTAGACGAGCAGGATCGGGATGACGCTGATCACGACGACGGCCATCTGGATCGCCTGGGACGGCGCGGAGATCTCGCCGACCGAGGCGGTGTCGAGCGGGGACCCCAGCAGCACGTACTGGCGCAGGATCATCGACAGCGGCCACATGTCGCTGTTCAGGTAGAGCATCGCGTTGAAGAACGCGTTCCAGTAGGCGACCGCGTAGAACAGGCCGACCACGGCCAGCACGCCCTTGGAGAGCGGCAGCACGATCTTGACGAGGATGCGGAAGTCGCCGGCGCCGTCGATCCTGGCCGCTTCGAAGAGCTCCTGCGGCAGGCCCATGAAGAACGAGCGGACGACAACGAGGTTGAACGCCGAGATCAGGGTGGGCAGCACCAGCGCCGCGTAGCTGCCGAGCAGTCCGAGCTGCTTGACCATGAGGAAGCTCGGGATGATGCCCGGGGTGAACAGCATCGTGAACAGCGCCGTCAGCAGGATGAACTTCCCGAACGCGAGATCGCGACGCGAGAGCCCGTAGGCCATGCCGACGGTCGCGGCGAGCGAGCACAGTGTGCCGATCACGGTGATGAGCATGCTGCGGATGAGAGCGCCGGTGACGATGCCGCCGGAGAAGATCGTCTCGTAGGCGGCGAACGTCGGATGCAGCGGGAAGAGCACCAGGCCGTTGGCGTTCGCGATGTCGGTGCTGTCCGAGAGGCTGGTCGAGATCACCGTGAGGAACGGGTAGAGAGTCGCGACGCAGATCAGCGTGACCACGACCGCCTTGCCCGTGATGCCGATCCGGCTGGGCTTCTCCATCCATGCCGGCCGCGCCGACTCCGCCTGACGGTTCCTGCGTCGGGTACGGGGCATGACGACCGCCCTGGTCGTCAGCTGCACGTCACTTGCCACTGGAGTACACCCCTTCCTGGCCGAACAGATGAGCGACCTTGTTGGCGCCGAGCACGAGTGCGAGGCCCACGATGCCCTTCACGAGACCGACAGCGGCTGCCGGGCCCCACTGCCCGTTCTGGATGCCGTGGTAGTAGACCCAGGTGTCGAGCACCTCGCCGGCGCCGGCGCCGACGTTGTCGCGCTGCAGGACGATCTGCTCGAAGCCCACCGAGAGGATGCTCCCCAGGTTCAGGATGAGCAGCAGGATGATGACCGGCATGATCCCGGGGATCGTGATCGTCTTCATGCGCTGCCAGGGGCCTGCGCCGTCCACGGCGGCGGCCTCGTACAGCTCCTGGTCGATGTTCATGAGGGCCGCGAGGAAGATGATCGTCCCCCAGCCCGCGTCCTTCCAGGCGGACTGGATCGACACCAGGAACGGGAAGAACCAGGGCGTGGTCATGGCCTCGAACGGCTGCATCCCCAGCGCCTGCATGAGGTGCGGCACCACGCCGGTCGCGCCGAGCACCTGCCCGAAGATCGACACGATGATCACCCAGCCGAGGAAGTGCGGCAGATAGACGACGCTCTGCACGAACTTGCGGATCCGGTTCGACATGATGCTGTTCAGCAGCAGCGCCAGCACGATCGGGATCGGGAAGAACAGCACGAGCTGGAGGCCGGTGATCACCAGGGTGTTGCGCAGCGCCTGCCAGAACGTGGGATCCCCGAAGATCTTCACGAAGTTGTCGAATCCGACCCACGCGCTGTCGATGAAGCCGAGGTAGGGCTGGTAGTCCTCGAACGCGACGATGTTGCCGGGAAGCGGCAGCCAGTGGAACACCACGAAGTACAGGAATCCCGGCGCGATCAGCAGGAGCATGACTCTGTCGCGCTTGATCCGCTCCCAAAGGCTGCGCTTGCGGTGCGCGGGCACGCCGTCCGCCGATGCGGCCCGGCGGCGGGCCTTCGATGCGGAACGCGCGGGCTGCGCACCTGCAGCGCCATCGCCCTGAGTCGTCGTGCCCTGCACGAACGGCTCGCTGTAACTGCTCATCTTCGACCTCGACCTGAGACGGGGAAACTTCATCGGTTCTCCGCAAGTGCTAGAAAGCGCTTGCTGTGCTGCGAACGTACCCGACGGATCTGCGGGTGTCAACGCTGAGGGAGGATTTCAACGAAACATTGATTTTGAGAGGATCCACGTCCCTTGATCTCGCCGCGGCGCTGGACGGAATGCATAGTATGCGCTTACTATCTGGATGCAGAACGAAAGGATCGTCGTGGATCACAACCCCCAGACCCCCCGCCCCGCCGCCGTGGTCGTCATGACGGAGGGCTCCTTCCTCGAGGTGTTCTCCGAAGACGCGCTCGCACGGCTGCGGAACACGGTGGAGATCGTGGGGCCGCTTCCGATCACGGACTTCGCCGTGCCCGAAGCCCGGGCAGCGTTGCGGGAGGCGCGCGTCATGCTGACTGGCTGGGGGGCGCCGCGCATCGACGCGCGCGTGCTCGACCTCTCCCCCCAGCTCGAGGCCGTGGTGCACACCGCCGGCACCGTGAAGACCTTCCTCGACGCCGAGGCGTTCGGCAGGGGCATCAGGGTGAGCACGGCGGCGGCGGCGAACGCCACGCCCGTGGCCGAGTTCACGTTCGCCGCGATCGTGTTCGGACTCAAGCGCGCGAGCCGCTTCGCGCATCAGCTGCACACCACCCGGCGGCACCGGACCGTCGACGGCATCCCGCCGATCGGCACGAACGGCGTCACGATCGGAATCCTCGGCGCCTCCAGGGTCGGGCGCGAGGTCATCGCCCTGGTGTCCCGGCTGGACGCGCGGATCCTCGTCTGCGATCCCTACCTGACTGCCGCGGAGGCCGCGCGGCTCGGCGTCGAGGCGGTCTCGCTCTCCGAGATGTGCCGCCGCAGCGACGTGCTCACGCTGCACGCCCCGAGCACGCCGGACACCCGCCGCATCATCGGCGCTCGCGAGCTCGCGCTGCTGCACGACGGCGCGCTCATCGTGAACACCGCCCGCGGCGCCCTCATCGACACGGAGGCGCTGTCCGCGGAGCTCGTGGGCGGGCGGCTCGACGCGTATCTGGATGTCACGGATCCCGAGCCGCTGCCGGCGGACTCGCCGCTGTACTCCCTGCCGAACGTGGTGATCACCCCGCACATCGCGGGCGCCCTGGGCAATGAGATCCACCGGCTGGGCGACTCGGCCGTGCGCGAGGTCGAGCAGTACGTTGGTCGAGGGATCCTCGCGCATGAGCTCCGTGCCGACGAGCTGGCGTACACCGCCTGATCGATGCAGAGCACCACGCGAGGGATCGGGCCGACGGCCCACGAACGGAGGATGGGATGACGACGCAGGACGATCGCGCCACGGTGGGCGCCATGCACACCGTGACCATGTCCGATGTCGCCGAGCGGGCCGGCGTCTCGTCTGCCACGGTCTCCCGTGTGCTCAACGGGAACTATCCGGTGGCGCAGGCCACGCGCGATGTCGTGAACCGGGCCATCGAAGACCTCGGCTACACCGCGAACGCGCACGCCAGAGCGCTCGCGAGCTCGGCGACGCACAGCGTCGGGATCATCGTGAACGACCTCGTGGATCCGTTCTTCTCCTACATCGTGCGCGGCGTCGAGCAGGAGGCCTCCGCCACGGGCAGGCTCTGCATCGTGGCCGCGTCGCAGGGCGACGTCGACCGCGAGATCGGCCTGATCGACCGCATGATCAGCCAGCGCACCGACGCCGTGATCGTCGTCGGAGGAGGCTATGAAGACCCGCGCGCCCGCCGCCGGATGGCCGAGCGCGCGCGGACGCTGGCCGGCATCGGGTCGACGCTCGTGCTGTGCGGCCGTCCCTCGGTGGGCGAGCAGGCGCCGACCAAGATCGTCGGCTACGACAACGAGGGCGGGGCCTTCGCCGTCACCCAGCACCTCATCGCCCAGGGCCATCGCCGGATCCTCTACCTCGGCGGTCCGATCGGGCTCTCCACGAGCGTCGCGCGCCTCGCGGGCTTCCGCCGCGCGATGCAATCGCACGGCTACGACGTCCCCCCGGAGCTCGTGCACCAGGGCGCGTTCGGACGCCGTTTCGGCCACGCCACGATGGGCGAGATCCTGGACGGGAATCCGGAGATCACCGCGGTCTTCGCGGCGAACGACCTGGTCGCGGCCGGCGCGCTGGACGCGATGACCGCGCGCGGCGTGCGCGTGCCGGAGGACATCTCCCTCGTGGGCTACGACGACATCCCGCAGTCCAGCGAGCTCACCCCCAAGCTCACCACCGTGCACGTGCCGCTCGAGGACATGGGGCGCGAGAGCGTGCGCCTCGCGCTGAGCCGCACCGACGACGCCTTCGGCCGTCACGCGGACGGCGAGATCATCGTGGGAACCCGCCTCGTCGAGCGCGAATCCGTCGCCCCGCCCCGCGCGACGCCGTGGACGCCGGGCCGCTGACTGCGGCGCGTGAGGAGACGACGAAGGGCCGCCCTGAATGGGCGGCCCTTCGTCATGTTCGTGCCCCCGACAGGAATCGAACCTGCGACCTACGGTACCGGAAACCGGCGCTCTATCCGCTGAGCTACGGAGGCGTACCGAACGAGCCTAGCATCGGATCGGCGTTCCCTCCGACTGCGCCGGATCCCGGTAGTGTCGCGAGAAACCGACCGATCGATGAGGATGCAGATGAGCGCTTCCGTTCCCCCGTCACCCTGGACGAACGCGGCTGCGGAAGAGCCCCGCGTCCCGCGCGGAACGCCGGTCTACACCGCCTGGGCATGGGTGACCGCCTGGACGACGGTTGCTGCGGTCGCCGCCTCAGCCGTCATGATGTGGCTGCTGACCGGGCCGATACTCACCTACGCGCGACACGTCGCCGAGCTGAGCGGCATGGCCGCGACGGGAGCGAGAGTGCAGCCCAGCGCGGTGTTCGCGATCATGTTCGACCTGATGCCGGGGATCATGACGGCGTCGCTGGTCGGCACGCTCCTGAGCTGGGCACTCTATGCGTTCGCCATCGTCGCCGGGTACCGCGATTACGTGCAGCTCGGCCGTCTCGGCTACCCGAAGCGCTTCCACTGGGCGTGGAGCTTCCTCTCGCCGGTGTATCCGATCGGCCGTGCTGTCGTCGTGCGCCGACAGGCGGGAGCGGGGTCG
Organism: Microbacterium azadirachtae; assembly: GCF_000956505.1. Taxonomy (GTDB): domain Bacteria; phylum Actinomycetota; class Actinomycetes; order Actinomycetales; family Microbacteriaceae; genus Microbacterium; species Microbacterium azadirachtae_A. The sequence goes on from NZ_JYIX01000040.1 coordinate 301,537, forward strand.
GCCACGATGTGGATCGCCCTCGCCGCGACCGCCGCGAGCCTCCTGCTCAGCCTCGGCTGGTCGTTCTGGCTGATGACGGCGATGTTCGACGCCATGCGCGCTGGGCTCGGCACGTTCGCCTGACGCCGGCGGCAGCCCTCAGATCAGCACGCCCGCGATCAGAGCCAGCACGGCGAGCAACGGGAACAGCCCCTGAACGGTCGCCGCGCGTGCCTTGCTGCGGTCGGAGAGGATCAGCACGAGCGCGGCGGCGAGCATCGATGCGACGCCCGCCATCATGAGGGTCCAGCCGATCGAGAACGACGCGGCGGGGGCGACGATCAGGCCGATGATCACGAGGACCGCGAGGAACAGGTTGTAGAAGCCCTGGTTGAAGGCGAGCGGCTTGGTGACCTCTGCGGCTTCGGCTGTCGTGCCGAAGATGCGACGGGTGGAGGGATGCGTCCAGCGCACCGACTCCAGCACGAAGATGTAGACGTGGATCAGGGCGGCGACCCCGGCGAACACGGATCCCAGGATGAAGAGCATGCGCCGATTCTGCCGCGATCCGGGTACCGGCGCGAGAGGCGCGCGCTAGCTGCGATGACCATGCACCGGTGCCGCGTTCGCAGGAGGCTCTCCGACTTCGTCGACGGTATGCCCGGCGCACGGCGTCCTGGTCACGCTCGCCCGTTCGATGCGCGACACGGTGAACCATCGCATCGCGTCGCGCAGGCGGCACCACCCGACGAGGTACCACCGGCCGTTCGTGGAGGCGAACAGGACGGGTTCGACGTCGCGCGTGGTCGTGGTCCCGTCACCGGCCGTGTAGCGGATGCGGACGACGCGCTGGTCGGCCATCGCCTCCTCGAGTGCCGACCTGATCGCGCGCGAGGGGACGGGAAGCGCGTCGACCCAGACGCGATCGGCCAGCGCATCGGCCCTCGCCCTGGTTCGGGGATCCAGGACGTCCATGATCTTCCGGACCCCGGCTGCCGCCAGATCCGCGTACGGGGCATCGGATGCCGCCGATACGGCCGCCAGGAGCGCCACCGCCTGCGCAGGAGACAGGCTGACCGGCGGCAGGGACGAGCCCATCGCCATTCCGTACCCGCCCCCGGGCCCGGGACGGGACCAGATGGGCGCGCCGCTGCTCTCGAGCGCTGCGAGATCTCTCTTGACGGTGCGCACGGATACGCCGAACTCTCGTGCCAGCCGCTCGGCGGAGCATCCGCGGGATCCGCTGCGGCGCAGCATCTCGGACAGGGCGTGGAGTCGCTCTGTCCGCTTCACCGTGCCGCTTCCGAGAATTTCATGACATAAATAGTGACATACACCTGCCCGCAGCGTCGTCGAAGCTGGTGACATGACACAGACGACGGGCAATCCCACCATCCTTCTCATCGCCGGCCACTGGCTGGGCGCCTGGGCCTGGGACGACGTGCTCGAGCAACTGCAATCCACCGGCTCTCCCGCCCTCGCGATGACGCTGCCCGGTCTCGACCCCGACGATCCGGAGCGCGCCGCGAGGACTCTCGACGACCAGGTCGCGGCGATCCTCGACGCCCTCGCCGGAAACGGCGTCTCGGCGAGCGAACCCGCGATCGTCGTCGCGCACAGCGGGGCGAATTTCCCCGTCACCCTTCTCCTCGACCAGCATCCCGAGCTCGTGCGTCGCGTGGTGTGGGTCGATTCCGGGCCCGTGGGCGCGGAGAGCGCCTTCGCCGCCGACCTCCCGGACGACCTGGAGGATCTGCCGCTTCCCTCCTTCGACGTGCTCGCTCAGCAGGCGAGCCTCGAGGGACTGAGCGCAGAGGTCCTCGCGCGGTTCCGCGCACGGGCCGTCCCCGAGCCCGGCCCCGTGCTCCGCCAGCGCGTCGAACTCGTGAACGATGCGCGCCACAGGATCCCGACCACCCTGGTGTGCTGCTCCATCCCGAGCGCGCAGCTGCTGGACCTGGCACGAGGGGGTCACCCCATGTTCGCCGAGGTCGCGGGCCTCGAGCACCTCGACGTCGTCGACCTCCCGACCGGTCACTGGCCCATGTGGAGCCGTCCTCGCGACCTCGCCGAGGTCATTCGCTCAGCGGCGACTCGAACCCGCTGAGCGACGGGCGAGGGCCGTGGGCCCGCTGGCCGTGGTCAGCGGGTCAGATCCGCGGCACCCGGCGATAGGTGAGGTCGCGGATGTCGCGGCCCTTCGCGATGCCCTTGCGCTCGAACGCCGTCATCACGCGGCCGTCGAAGCGCTCCGCCCACTCCCCCTCGAACGCGCGCTCGAACTCCGGCGCCTCGTCGAGCACTTCGCGCATCTGCAGTGCGTAGTCCTCCCAGTCCGTGGCGAGGCGCAGAAGACCCCCGTCGCGCAGGGCGGCGCCGGCCGTGGCGCCGAAACCGGGACGGACGAGGCGGCGCTTGGTGTGACGCTTCTTGTGCCAGGGATCGGGGAAGAAGATCCACGTCTCGTCGGCGGAGCCGGCGGGAAGGTAGGTGGCGAGCACCTCCGGGGCATTCGCCTCGATGAGCCGCAGGTTGCGCACGCCATCCCGCTCGGCGTCGAGCATCGTGCGGGCGAGACCCGCCCGGAAGACCTCGACGGCGAGGAAGTCCCGCTCGGGGTGCGCCCCGGCGGCGGACACGATCGCGTGCCCCTGGCCCGATCCGATCTCGACGGTCAGCGGCGCCTCGCGCCCATAGGCGGCGACCACCTCGAGCCGCGCCTCGGGGTGCACCGAGGTCCAGGCGACGTCGCGCGGGACGTCGAGCACGTAGAACGCGGCCAGCTCGGCGAACGCCCTCTCCTGCGCCTCGGACATGCGACCGCTGCGGCGGACGAACGAGACCGGTTCGTCACGGAAGGTGCGGGGTTCGGGCATCCCTCCAGGGTATCCGCCGTCCGGCGTCCCGCCGGCCCGTCCCGCCCCGCGGGCCGAGCGCCCGCTCATCGCCCGCCCCCGGCGATCGGCTCGGTGACGAAGTCGATGAGCTCCTCGACCCGGCCGAGCAGCGTCGGCTCCAGATCCCGGTAGCTCTTCACCCGCGAGAGGATGCGCTTCCAGGCATGAGCGATGTCCGTCTGGGATTCTGCGGGCCACCCGAAGGCCCGGCAGATGCCGGTCTTCCAGTCCGTCCCGCGCGGGATCTGCGGCCAGGCGCGGATGCCGAGCGCCGCCGGCGTCACGCACTGCCACACGTCGATGTAGGGGTGCCCCACGATGCGCAGGTGCGCCCCGTGCGGACCCCGCATGATCTGCTCCACGATGCGGGTCTCCTTGGAGCCAGGCACGAGGTGGTCGACGAGCACGCCGTAGCGGCGGTCGCGCCGCGGCGGGGCCTCGGCGAGCAGCTCCTCCAGCAGATCGACGCCCTGGAGGTACTCGACGACCACGCCCTCCACGCGCAGATCGTCGCCCCAGACCTTCTCCACGAGCTCTGCATCGTGGCGGCCTTCGACGAGGATCCGGCTCGGCAGCGCGGTGCGCGCGCGGGAGTCGCCGACGGCGAAGGATCCGGACGCGGTGCGCTTCGTCGCGCCCTCCGCCGCCGAACGCGCGGGGTGCACCAGGCGCACCGGCTCGCCGTCGATCATGAAGCCGGCGCCCATCGGGAACAGCCGGCGGCGGCCGCGGTAGTCCTCCAGTTCGACCTGTCCGCCCTCGATCCGGGTCACCGCCCCGCAGAAGCCGTCCACGGCGACCTCGACCACGAGGTCCTTCTCGGCCGCGACGTCCGCGGCGACCTTCGCGCCGCGCTCGCGCCAGCCCTTGGCGAGCACATCGGATCCGTACCTGTCGTCCATCCCGACCAGCCTACCGAGGGTGCATCCGCACTCCGCCGCCGCAGCCTCGGCAGGACAGGAGAAACACAAGGACGCACGCCCTAGACTCGCTCCAGGGGCCTTCCGGGTCCCGGGAGGAGCGAAGATGCGCGCGCGCTGGGCTGTCGTCGTCGGTGTGGTCCTGGGCGTGCTCGGCATGTCTCTCTCCTCCGCTCCGGCGCTCGCCGATGCGGGCCCCTCTTCCACGGAGCCCCGCACCGCTTCCACGGCGCCGCACCCCGCCACGGCCCCGGTGACCCTCGGATCCGACTTCGTCACCGACGAGGCGGGCGCACTGAGCGCCTCCGAGAAGAAGGAGCTCGACGACCGGCTCCAGACGCTCAGCCGCTCGCAGAACCTGCAACTGTTCGTCGTCTTCGTCGACCGGTTCTCGAACCCCGACAACAGTCAGGAGTGGACGAACCAGGTCGCCGTGGACAACGGCCTCGGCCAGCAGCAGTACCTCCTCGCGATCGCCACCGAGACACGGCAGTACTACCTGTCCGCGGACAAGGCGGGCCCGATCCCGCTGACCCGCGTCGACCAGATCTCCCGGTCGCTCGTGAACGACCTCAGCGACAAGCACTGGGCCGCCGCCGTGAACACCGCGGCGGACGGCTTCGGCGGATCCGGATCCTCGGGGGCCGATCTCGGCGGAATACTGCTGGTCGTCCTCTGCGTCCTCGCGATCGTCGCCGCGATCATCGTGCTGGTGGTGATGCGCCGCCGCGCCGCCGCACGGGTGAAGCCGGCCGCGACCCAGCCGGTCGGGGATCCCCTCGACGCCATCAGCGACGAGGAGCTGGCGAAGCGCGCCGGCCTCGCCCTCGTGCACACCGACGATGCGATCACGTCCTCGACCGAAGACCTCGGCTTCGCCACCGCGCAGTTCGGTGACGCCGCGACAAGCACGTTCACCGAGGTGGTCGCCAAGGCCAAGGGCAAGCTCGACGAGGCGTTCTCGCTCAAGCAGAAGCTCGACGACGAGGTTCCCGACACCGACCAGCAGCGCCGGGACTGGCATCTGCAGATCATCCGGCTGTGCGAGTCGGCCGACAACGCGCTGGACGCGAACGTCGCCGCGTTCGACGAGCTCCGCAAGCTCGAGCAGAACGCGGAGCAGGCGCTCGCCCAGCTGAAAGCCCATCGCGAAGTCGCGGCCTCCGCCGTGGCCGCCGCCCCTGCCGCGCTGCAGGCGCTGTCCGCCGAGTATGACGCCTCCGCCCTGCAGACCGTCACGGGCAACCCGGCGGAAGCCGCGAGCCGGCTGGACCTCGCGGATACCCACATCGCGCAGGCCGGCGAGCTCGTCGCGCAGGGGAAGCGCGGTGAGGCCGCCTTCGCGATCCGCACCGGAGAAGAAGGCGTGCTGCAGGCGACGCAACTCGCCGCGGCGATCACGACGCTGCAGGCCGACCTCGCCTCGACGGAGACGCAGTCGCAGGCGCTCATCGCGAATCTCGAACAGGATCTCGCAGGGGCAGCGGCCCTTCCCCCGTCCCCCGAGCTGAACGCCGCTGTCGCGGCGACCCGCACCGCGCTGGACCAGGCCCGCACCGATGCCACCGGCACCGGACGCCGCCCGCAGTCCGTGCTGGAGTCGCTGACGGCTGCCAACACCCGCATCGACAGCACGGTGGACGCGATCCGCAACGCCCAGCAGCAGGCCGAGCGCGCCCAGCAGGTGCTGGAGCAGACGCTCACGCAGGCCCGCGCGGAGATCTCCACGGCCAACAGCTACATCACCACGCACCGCGGGGCGATCGGACCCGACGCACGCACCAGGGCGGCGCAGGCGTCGGCGGAGTACGACCAGGCCGAGGCCGCGCGCGTCGCGGATCCGAACACGGCGCTGCAGCACGCACAGCGGGCGATCGCCCTCGCTCGCGAGGCCACCCAGCTCGCCGCAGGCTCGATCGACTCCTGGGGCAATGGCGGCGGCTGGGGCGGCGGCGGCGGAAACCGCAGCGGTATGGGCGACGCGATCCTCGGCGGCATCATCGGCGGCATCCTGTCCGGCGGCGGCGGTGGGCGCTCCAGCGGAGGCTGGGGCGGCGGAGGCGGCGGCGGATGGCGCTCCAGCGGCGGAGGCGGCGGATTCAGCCCCTCGAGCTTCGGCGGCGGAGGCCGCGGCGGATCGGGCGGGCGCTTCTGACACCCGGACTCTCAGCTTCTCTTGACGTGCACGACCCCATCGACCGGAAATCTGGAAAGGACATCCCATGACCAAGCAGTCCATCTTCGGCCGCATCTCCACCCTGGTGAAGGCCAACATCAACTCGCTCATCGATTCCGCGGAGGACCCGCAGAAGATGATCGATCAGCTGGTCCGCGACTACACCAACAACGTCGCGGACGCCGAGTCGGCCATCGCTGAGACGATCGGCAACCTGCGCCTTCTCGAGCGCGATCACCAGGAGGACGTGCAGTCCGCCGCGGAGTGGGGCAACAAGGCCCTCGCCGCCAGCCGCAAGGCCGACGACCTGCGCGGTGCGGGCAACACCCCCGACGCCGACAAGTTCGACAACCTCGCGAAGGTCGCCCTGCAGCGCCAGATCAGCTCCGAGCAGGAAGCGCGGACGGCCGAACCGCAGATCGCGGCCCAGACCGAGATCGTCGACAAGCTCAAGACCGGCCTGAACGGCATGAAGGACAAGCTCGTCGAGCTGAAGAACAAGCGCAGCGAGCTGCTCGCCCGCGCCAAGGTCGCCGAGGCGCAGACCAAGGTGCAGGACGCAGTCTCGTCGATCAACGTCCTCGACCCCACCAGCGAGCTGGGCAGGTTCGAGGACAAGGTCCGCCGCCAGGAGGCGCTGGCCCAGGGCAAGGCGGAGCTCGCCGCGTCCAGCCTGGACGCGCAGTTCGAGAGCCTCGAGGACATCGGCCAGCTGACCGAGGTCGAGGCCCGTCTCGCGGAGCTCAAGGCCGGAGCGACCAAGCCGCAGGAAGCGCTCGAGGGCTGAGATGACCCGCTTCCTCGTCGTCCCGCAGTGGCAGGGCTCCCCTGCCCCGCGGGCGATGCTGCTCACCGAGGGGGCGTCGGCGATCGCCGGCGACCTCCCCAGCGCGCGTACGACGGTGCTGGAGGTGCCGCTCGAGGCCGGCGATGCCGAGGGCACGGGCGTGCACAGGCTCAGCAGCCTGCGTCGAACGAGGGAGCTCATCGAGGAAGCGATCACGGCGCATGCCGAGCCCACGCTCGTGGTGGGCGGTGACTGCGGCGTCAGCGTCGCCGCGGTCGCCGCCCTCCCCGGCGCACTGCACGACGTCGCGATCGTCTGGTTCGACGCGCACCCCGACCTGCACACCCCGGAGTCCTCGGCCTCGGGCGCCTACGCGGGCATGGCCCTGCGCGCACTGCTCGGCCACGACTCGTTCCCGATCGACGGCCCCTCGGGGATCACCCCTGAGCGCACGGTGCTCGTGGGCGCGCGGTCCGAGGACGATGCCGAGAGCGCCTACCTCGCGACGTCGGGGATCGTCCGGCTCGAGGACGTCGACGACGCGCATGCTCTCGCGGCGGCGGTCGCCGCCACCGGGGCGTCTCGCGTGTACGTGCACATCGACGTCGACGTGCTGGACCCTTCGGAACTCGCCGGCGTCTCCTCCGCGGTGCCGTTCGGCCTGCGCACGGCCGACGTCGTCGGCGCCGTGCGGGCGCTGCGCGAGCAGCTGCCGCTCGCGGGGGCGACGATCGCGGGTTTCGCCCCTCGTTCCCCCGGAGATGCGGTGCAGGACCTCGGCGCGATCCTGCGCCTGATCGGCGCCCTCGCGTGACAGCGGGCGACGCCGCCCGCATCGCCGCGATCAAGGCAGAGGCCGCCGAGATCCTGGAGCAGGGGCGACGACGCGACCTGCGTCTGCCGTCGGTGCTGCTGCGCTCCCCGATCAGCCGCCTCGGCTACGCCTGGGGCATGGCCGTGGGCTGGATCTGGGGCGGGCTGTGGAGCACCGGCGAAGTGGAGCGCCGCGAGGGACTGTGGATCTTCCGCGGCATGCCGGAGTGGACCTTCGCGCGTGGCGGCGTCTGCGTCGCGGGCTGCTACCTCACCGGCGACACGGTGCCCGACGACCGCGTCCTGCGGCACGAGGCCGTGCACAAAGAGCAGTGGCTGCGCTACGGCCTGCTGATGCCGTTCCTGTATCTGCTCGCCGGACGGGATCCGCTGCGCAATCGCTTCGAGATCGAGGCCGGCCTCGAAGACGGGCATTACCTGCCGCGCCGGTGATCCGAGCCCGGTGGCCGAGCCTGTGGCGGGCCTCTGCGCCTGTAGAAGGGCCTGGAGCGGGACTCAGAGCAGCCGGAAGCGCTCCGGCGCGGTGATCCGCGCGGGATCCATGCCGAGCCGTTCCGTGAGGTGCTCCGCGATGTCCGCCGTGCCCAGGAAGCTCCCGAGCAGCGTCACCGTGGTGTGCTCCTCCGCACCGTCGCACAGCATCTCGTCGGCCCAGGCGATCGCCGCGCGCGCCGCGGCCTCGCCCTGGGCGCACCGGCGGGCGGTGCCGGGCGCGCCGGAGCGGCTGGCGCGCGGCAGCCACGTGACGGTCATCCGCGGCGGGACCGTGACCGCGGAGATCGACTCCGCGTCGGGGACCTCGATGAACACGCGACCCGTCGCGCACAGCGGCAGCGTCGAGAGCTCCGCCTCCAGCTCGGCCAGGGATCGCTCGTCGGCGACGATGAGATGCTGAGCCTTCGTGGAGCGACGCAGGGCACGGCGCTCGGCGCGTGCGGTGGTGCGGATCGCAGTGGTCATGATGCCTCTACGATATCACCGAATGAAGGGTTGCCTAACCTACCTCGACCTCCGCGCAGGCGGGCATCCCGCGGCTCGCTGCCCGGCTAGCCGACCAGCGACGTCCCCAGCGCCTCCAGCTCGGCGCGGGTCAAACCGGACGCGAGCAGATAGTCCGCCGCCGATCCGTGCTGCTCGTCGATGCCCTTCAGCAGGTCGCGCATGACCGGCGCCGGCGACTGGGTGGCGACCGCGATCGCGTCGTGCGCGATCGGCAGACGCTCCTCGAGCCACTTCGCGATCGCCCTGTTGCGGGATTCCGGAAGCTGCGACGCGGTCAGCGCGTAGTCCTCCACGATCGCTTCACGGTCGGCGCCGACGGCGGCGAGCGCGAGCGCGACGCTCACGCCCGTGCGGTCCTTGCCGAGCGTGCAGTGCACGAGGGTGGGCTCCCCCGCCGACAGGATCCGGACGACCCGCACGATGCGGTCCGCGCCATCCTCGACGATGTGCCGGTACAGGCCCGCGAGGCTGACATCGCCCAACAGGAAGGAGGCGACGGAGCCGGCGAAGAGCGGGATGCGGTCGATGCGCAGCCCTGGCAGCGCGCAGGGCTCGGCGCTCGCCTCGGTGTCGTCGCGGAGGTCGACCACGCGAGCGACCCGCTCGGTCAGGAACGAGTGCGCGTCGGGGCCGACGTGCGCGAGGTTGCCGGAGCGGAACAGCACGCCCTCGCGGATCCGGGAGGCGCCGGCGGGGATGCCGCCGACATCGCGCAGGTTCGTGATGCCTGGTACGTCGAGCAGGATCATGCGCACCTCCTCACCCGTGGCCGCTGCCGTCGGCCTCCAGCCTAGGGCGTGTCCGGGGTGTGCAGCCGCGCGGCGGCGGAGCCGCGCGCACCGGACGGAACCGGCGGAGGCGGCGCCGTCCGTAGGATGGGGCGCACGGCGAAACCATGTCCCAGTTCTGGCTGCTCCGGCACCGGTTTCTGAGCCGGATATGGGACACGGTGGGGCCAGAAGTGGGACACGGTTCGGGGCGGACGGCGAAGGAGCTGACGGGATGAGCGGGGAGACCGAGCGGCGCGGCGTCCTCGACGGCGTGCGCGTGGCGGACTTCTCCCGGGTGCTCGCCGGCCCGTATGCGACCATGACGCTCGCCGATTTCGGCGCCGACGTCCTGAAGATCGAGCCGCCGGACGGCGACGACACCCGCCATTGGCATCCGCCTGTCGACGCGGACGGCACCGCGACCTATTTCAACAGCGTCAATCGCAACAAGCGCTCCGTCGCGCTCGATCTGACCGTCGAGGCCGACCGCGCGGAGGCGCTGCGCCTCGCCGGCACCGCGGACGTCGTGGTCGAGAACTTCCGCCCCGGCGTCATGGAGCGCTTCGGACTGGACGTCGCCGCCGTCCATGCCGTCAACCCCGCCGTCGTCTACTGCTCCATCACGGGTTTCGGCGACGGCCCAGGCGCTTCGCTCGCCGGCTACGACCTCCTCGTGCAGGCCGTCGGCGGCCTCATGTCCATCACGGGCGATCCGGAGGGCACCGCCGCGAAGGCCGGCGTCGCGCTCGTCGACGTGCTGTGCGGGCAGAACGCCGTGGCCGGGATCCTTCTCGCCCTGCGCGAGCGCGACCGCACCGGTCTCGGCCAGCGGGTCGAGGTGTCCCTGCTGCAGAGCCTCCTGTCCGCCCTGACGAACCAGGCCGCGTCGACCCTCGCCACCGGGGTCCCGCCCCGCCGTCTGGGCAACGCGCATCCCTCGATCGCGCCCTACGCCCTGTTCCGCGCGGCCGACCGGGACCTCGTCATCGCCGTCGGCAACGACAAACAGTTCCGCGCGCTGACCGAGGCGCTGGGGCGTCCGTCGCTCGCCGCGGATCCGCGCTTCCTCCGCAACGCCGACCGCGTCGCGCACCGCGACGCCCTCACGACCCTGATCGAGAGCGGGCTCGCGGATGCAGAGGCCGCGCACTGGGTCGACCTGTTCCGCGCCGCGGGGATCCCCGCAGGCCTCGTGCACGACGTCGCCGAGGCGATCTCCTTCGCCGAGGGGCTGGATCTCGACCCCGTGGTCGCGCTCGGCCCCTCCCGCACGATCGCGAATCCGATCCGGCTCGCGGACGCGCCAGCGGCCTACCGCACGCCGCCGCCCGCCCTGAACGACTCCGCGCCCGCCGCCTGGCGCACCGAAAGGACCTGAGATGACGACTGCTCCCCGCATCGACGCCGTGTTCGACCTCGACGCCCTGCTCACGCCCGAGGAGCGCGACTGGCAGCAGCGCGCACGGGCCTTCGCGCAGGAGCGCATCCTGCCGGTCATCGAGGAGGACTTCGAGAACGCGCATTTCCGCCGCGAACTCATCGCAGAGCTCGGCGCCGCCGGTTTCCTCGGCATGCACCTGACCGGCTACGGCTGCGCGGGCGCCGGCGCCGTCGCATACGGCCTCGCCTGCCTGGAGCTGGAGGCCGCGGACAGCGGCTGGCGCACGTTCGTCTCGGTGCAGGGGTCGCTCGCGATGAGCGCGATCGCGAAGTACGGCTCCGAGGAGCAGAAGCAGACGTGGCTGCCGCGCATGGCGACGGGAGACGCGGTCGGCTGCTTCGCGCTCACCGAGCCGCAGGGCGGCAGCGACCCTGCAGCCATGACGACCACCGCGCGCCGGGACGGCGACGGCTGGGTGATCGACGGCGCCAAGCGCTGGATCGGGCTCGCCTCGCTCGCCGATGTCGCCGTGGTCTGGGCGCGCGTGGACGATCCCGCCCTCGGCGAGGGCGGACGGGCCGTACGGGGCTTCCTCGTGCCGACGGCGACGCCCGGCTTCACGGCGACCCCGATCACCGGCAAGCTGTCGATGCGCGCCTCTGTGCAGTGCGATGTCGCGCTCGACGACGTCCGGCTCCCCGCGGATGCGATCCTGCCCGGAGCCGAGGGGCTGTCCGGACCGTTCGGCTGCCTGAACGAGGCGCGGTACGGCATCATCTGGGGCGCGATGGGCGCGGCGCGCAGCTGCCTCGAAGCCGCTCTGGAGCGCGCGACCGGCCGCGAGGTCTTCGGCAAGCCGATCGGCGCCAATCAGCTCACGCAGGCGAAGCTCGCCGACATGCTGCTCGAGGTCGAGAAGGGGATCCTGCTGGCGCTGCATCTCGGACGACTCAAGGAGCGCGGCGCGCTCACTCCCGCGCAGATCTCGGTCGGCAAGCTCAACAGCGTGCGCGAGGCCCTCGAGATCGCGCATCAGGCGCGCTCGATCCTGGCGGGCGACGGCATCACGAACGCCTATCCGGTGATGCGGCACGCGGCCAACCTGGAGTCCGTCCGCACCTATGAGGGCACCGACGAGATCCACCAGCTCGTGATTGGCCGGGCGCTCACGGGGCTGAGCGCGTTCTGATCCGGATCCGGACCTTCACGCGAGGGTCACCGATCCCGGGTCGGATCAATATGCGCGAACGGGTGCCATTATCAATGGCCTTTACACCGCCTGAAACGAGTATTTGTTACGCAGAATGATCTCTCGTTTCGCACCGACGGCTGCGCAGGAGCACAATGAGGGCGTGTCCCACGTCGCACCAGAAGAGACCACAGAGTTCTCCTTCCTCGCCGGTCAGGCCCGCGCATTCGGAGCCGGGGTTCCGCCCGTCCGGCGTCTGACCCTGCCCCTCCCCGACGGTCGCACGCTGAGCGCGCTGCGCTTCGGAGACGAGCCCGTCGAGGTCACCCTGCTGCACGGGGCGGGACTCAACGCGCACACGTGGGACACCACGGTGCTCGCCCTCGGCCGGCCCGTGCTCGCGATCGACCTCGCGGGCCACGGCGACTCCTCCTGGCGCGAGGACGCCGACTACACCGGCCGCACCCTCGCCGCCGACGTGATCGAAGCGCTGCAGGCCTGGACCGATCGCCCGCAGGTGCTGGTCGGCCAGTCGCTCGGCGGACTCACCGCTGCGGCTGTCGCCGCCCAGGCGCCCGAGCTCGTGCGCGAGCTCATCGTGGTCGACATCACCCCCGGCGTCGACCAGAGCGTCGGCCCCGCAGCCCTGCGCGAGTTCTACCGCGTGGTCGACGCCGCCAGCCGCGACGAGCTCGTCGACCGTGCGCAGCAGTTCGGCTTCGGCGGATCCCGCGAGGACACCGCCCGCGGCGTGTTCCTCAACACGCGCGTGCGGGCCGACGGCCGGGTGGAGTGGAAGCACCACTTCGCCCACATCGCCGCGCGGCTGCTGGACGCCCCGCCCGCCGCGTCGGCCTCCTCCGCCTCCGCCGGGCCGGTTCCGACGATCCTCGGCGAGCACGGCTGGGCGGACCTCGACGCCGTCGCCGCGCCGCTCACGCTGGTCCGCGCCGGACATGGATTCGTCTCGGACGGCGCGGAGCAGGAGTTCCGCACGCGTCTGCCCGGCGCACGCGTCCTGCATCTCGACGGCAGCCACAACCTGCAGGAGACGGCGCCCGCCGCCCTCGCCGAGATCATCCGCACGGGGGCCGACAGCACCGCCGCGGACAGCACCGGCCCCTGAACCTGCTGAAGGGCCCCGGAATGTGACGCCGCGTCTCGCCGCCCCCGCCTCGCGATGAGACGCCGTCCTAGGCTCGACCGCACAGCACGACCCGCAGCACAGCACCATTCGCACAGCACCATTCGCACCGCACCGCAGCACCTCCCGAGAGGATCCCCCGCATGCACCGCACCCGCGCCGCCCTCGCCTCGCGCCGGCCCCGCGCGCCGCGCCGCGCCGCCATCGCCCTGGTCACAGGACTGACGGCCGCCGCCCTGATGCTGTCCGCCTGCACCGGATCCCCCGCTCCGTCAGGAAGCGGCACCGCGGGCGCCGTCGACGCGAACGCCGCCCTCACCGTGGGGCTCGTGCTCGAGCCGTCGAGCCTCGACATCCGGCACACGAGCGGCGCCGCGCTCGAACAGGTGCTCGTCGACAACATCTACGAGGGCCTGGTGAGCCGCACCCAGGACAACAAGATCATCGACCGGCTCGCGAAGAGCCACGAGATCTCGTCCGACGGGCTCACCTATACGTTCGTGCTCAACGACGGCATCACGTTCCACAGCGGCGCGAAGCTCACCTCCGCCGACGTCGTCGCATCGCTGCAGACCGCCAAGGACGACAAGACCGTGCAGGGGCACGCCGATCTCGCCGGCGTCGCCTCGATCACGGCGAAGGACGACAAGACCGTCGTGATCACGCTGAGCCAGCCGAGCCAGAACTTCCTGTTCAGCCTCACCGGCACGGCGGGCCTCGTGTTCCAGAAGGGCGACACGACGGATCTGCAGGCCGCCGAGAACGGCACAGGCCCGTTCACCCTCACACAGTGGAAGAAGGGCGACTCGCTCTCCTTCGCCCGCAACGACGAGTACTGGGGGACGAAGGCGGGTGTGAAGAGCATCGTGTTCGACTACATCCCCGACTTCACCGCCGGGGTGAACGCCGCCCAGAGCGGCACTCTCGACGTGCTCACCGCGGTCGACGCGAACCTCGCCCCGCAGCTCGATGGAAAGTTCGCCATCACGAAGGGCAAGACCACCGACAAGGGCACTCTCGCGTTCAACAACGCCAAGGCGCCCCTGAACGACCAGCGCGTCCGCGAGGCGTTGCGGCTGGCGATCGACCACAAGGCGATCATCGAGGCCCGTGGCGTCGGCACCACGCTGTACGGCCCGATCCCCCAGCTCGACCCCGGCTACAAGGACCTGTCGAGCACGGCGCCTTACGACCCGGAGAAGGCCAAGGCGCTGCTCAAGGAGGCCGGCCAGGAGAACCTGTCGCTCACGCTCACGATCCCCTCGTTCTACGGCTCCACGGTGCCGCAGCTGCTCACGAGCGACTTCAAGAAGGTGGGCGTGACCCTCAAGGTGAACTCGGTCGAGTTCCCTGCCTGGCTGGACACCGTCTTCACCAAGCACGACTACGACCTCAGCTTCGTGCTGCACGTCGAGCCGCGCGACTTCGGCAACTTCGCCAACCCGGACTACTACTTCGGCTACAACAACCCCGAGGTGCAGAAGCTCTACGCCCAGTCGCAGACAGAGCTGGACCCGAAGAAGTCGGCAGACCTGCTCTCCCAGGCCGCCGAGATCGTCGCCAAGGACGCCGCCGCGGACTGGCTGTACGAGGATCAGACGCTGACCGCGGTGCGCCCCGGCGTGAACGGCTTCCCGAAGGACTCGATCAACTCGCGGCTCGACCTGCGCGGCGTGACCGTCTCGAAGTAGCCTCGGCTCTGTGCTCCGCTATGCGCTCACCCGAGGAGCCCTGCTCATCGCGGGGCTCCTCGTCGCGAGCGTCCTGATCTTCCTCGCCCTGCGGGTCTTCCCCGGAGACGTGGCGCAGCTGCTCGCGGGCGACAAGGCGACGCCGGCGCAGGTCGACGCGATCCGCAAGGCCCTGGGGCTGGATCAGCCGCTCGTCCTGCAGTACCTGGGCTGGATCGGCGGTGTGCTGCACGGGGACCTCGGCACGTCGCAGCTGAACGGCGCCTCGGTCGCCGCCGAGCTCGCGCAGAAGGCGCAGGTGACCGTGCCGCTCGCGACGCTGTCACTGCTCGTCGCCCTCGTGATCGCGGTACCGCTGGGCATCGGATCCGCCATGCTGCGAGGGCGAGCCGCCGGCACGGCGCTGAACACCGCGGCGCAGGCGATCGCCGCCGTCCCCGTCGTGTGGGCGGGCATGATGCTCGTCGTCGTGTTCGCGGTGTGGCTGGGCTGGCTGCCGGCGCAGGGCTTCCCCCGCGCAGGCTGGGCGGATCCGGGCGCCGCGCTGCAGTCGCTGATCCTCCCCGCGCTCACGATCGGCGCGATCGAGGGGGCGCTGCTGCTGCGCTTCGTGCGCAGCGCGACCCTTCAGGCGGCGTCGCAGGACTTCGTGCGCACGGCTGCGGCGAAGGGCCTCACCCGCAACCGCGCGCTGATCCAGCACGGGCTTCCCGCGGTCGGCCTCTCGATCATCACGGTGCTCGGCATCCAGGTCGCCGGGATCATCGTCGGATCCGTGGTCGTCGAGCAGCTGTTCACGCTGCCGGGGATCGGGCGCATGCTCGTCGCCGACGTCGGCACGCGCGACCTCGTGAAGGTGCAGGGCGAGCTGCTCGTGCTCACGGGCATGGTGCTCATCATCGGCTTCGTCGTCGACCTCGTGCACCGCGCTCTCGACCCCCGGCAGCGGGAGGTCGACGAATGACCGGAAACCAGGTCTCCCCGAGCCCCCGGGGCCGGTCGAGCGTGCTGCGACGCCTCCTCTCCTCCGCCCCCGGGGTGTTCGGGCTCGTCGTCGTGGCCGCGATCCTCGCCACCGCCCTGGTGTCGCTGTTCTGGACGCCGTTCGACCCCCGCGCCACCGACGTGGCGTCGCGCTGGCTGCCCCCGGGGTGGCCGCATCTGCTCGGCACCGACCTCACCGGCCGGGACATCCTGAGCCTGATCATGGCCGGATCCCGCACGACCGTGCTCGTGGCGGTCGGCGCGGGCGTGGTCGCGACGCTGATCGGGCTCGCGCTCGGCGCGCTCGGCGCCCTCACTGCGCGCTGGGTGCGCGAGACCGTGGCGGTGCTCGTCGACGTCCTGATCGCCTTCCCTGTGCTGATCATCGCCATGCTGATCTCCACGGTGCAGGGCGGATCCCTCTGGGTCGTGGTGTGGGCGGTGGGCATCGGCTTCGGAGTGAACGTCGCCAGGGTCACGCGCCCCGAGCTGCGCCGCGTGCAGCACAGCGACTTCGTCATCGCGGGGAAGGCGTCAGGGCTCAGCCCCCTGCAGAACCTCGTGCAGCACCTGCTGCCCAACATCGCCCCCGTGTTCATCGTCCAGCTGAGCTGGGCCATGGCCACAGCCGTCCTGGCCGAGGCCGGGTTGTCGTACCTCGGCTTCGGCGCGTCGGTCGTCGATCCGTCCTGGGGCATCCTGCTGGCCGACCTGCAGCGCTACATCCAGATCCACCCGCTCACCGTGGTGTGGCCCGGGCTCGCGATCACGATCACGGTGCTCGCGTTCAACCTGCTCGGCGACGCGCTGCGCGATGCGACCGATCCCACGCTGCGCGCCGGACGGCGTCCGGCCGGTCAGGCTCGCGCCGGCCAGCCGCGACTCCCGGAGGTGACCGCATGACGCTCGAGGTGACCGACCTCGTCATCGAGATCGACGGCCGCAGGGTCGTCGACGGCGTCTCCTTCGCCGTGCCGGACGGCGCGCGCGTCGGCCTCATCGGCGAGTCCGGATCCGGCAAGTCGCTCACGGCGCTCGCACTCCTGGGACTGCTGCCCGACGGCGCCTCCGCCTCGGGAAGCGTGCGCTGGAACGGCCGCGAGATCCTCGACCTGCCCGACCGCGAGCTCGCCGAGATCCGCGGCGACGAGATCGGCATGGTCTTCCAGGAGCCGCGGACGGCACTCAACCCGATCCGCACGATCGGCCGCCAGATCGCGGAGACCATCCGGATCCACGAGCGCATCGATCGCCGCGCCGCCAGGGTCCGCACCGTCGCGGAGGCGGCCCGCGTCGCGCTGCCGGACCCCGAGCGCATCGTGGACCGCTACCCGCATCAGCTGAGCGGCGGTCAGCGCCAGCGCGCCGCGATCGCGATCGCCCTCGCCGCGCACCCTCGCCTGCTCATCGCGGACGAACCCACCACGGCCCTCGACGTCACGATCCAGGCGGGCGTTCTGATACTCCTGCTCTCGCTCGTGGAGTCGGACGGGATGTCGCTCGTGTTCATCACGCACGACCTCGCGGTGCTCGCGCAGGTCGCCACGCACGCCGTGGTGCTCGCGGACGGCCGCGTGGTCGAGTCGGGGCCGCTCGAGACGGTGCTGACCGCGCCGACGTCGCCGATCACGCAGGGCCTGCTGCGCGACGCGACCGCGACCCTGTGGCGTGGGGAGGACGAGGGATGACCGAGAACCCGCTGATCCGTGCCCGCGGGCTGCGCCGGGAGTATCTCGCGGCCCGGAAGGAGCCGTTCGCCCGGCGCGCCCGCACCGTCGCGCTCGACGATGTGGACCTCGACGTGACGGCCGGCCGCGCGCTCGGCATCATCGGCGAATCCGGATCCGGCAAGTCCACGCTGATCCGGCTCCTGCTGGGGCTCGACCGCCCGACCTCGGGGACCGTCCACGTCGACGGACGCCCGGTGGACGCGACGGCCTCGGCCAGGGCGCTGCACTGGCTGCGCCGCGAGACGGGCCTCGTCTTCCAGGATCCGTACGCCTCGCTGGACCCGCGGCAGTCCGTCGGCCGGATCGTGTCGGAGCCGCTGCGCGCGCTGGACATCGACGGCGATCACCGCGCCAGGGTCGCCGAGGTGCTCGCCCAGGTCGGCCTCGACGCCGAGGCGGCATCGCGCTACCCCCACGAGTTCTCCGGCGGCCAGCGCCAGCGCGTGGCTCTGGCCAGGGCGATCGCGCACCGTCCCAGGATCCTCATCGGCGACGAGCCGCTGTCGGCCCTGGACGTCACCGTTCGTGCGCA
Organism: Microbacterium azadirachtae; assembly: GCF_000956505.1. Classification (GTDB taxonomy): domain Bacteria; phylum Actinomycetota; class Actinomycetes; order Actinomycetales; family Microbacteriaceae; genus Microbacterium; species Microbacterium azadirachtae_A. The sequence goes on from NZ_JYIX01000040.1 coordinate 319,553, forward strand.
GATCCTCGACCTGCTGAGGGCGCTCAGCCGCGACGGAATGACCCTCGTGCTCGTCTCGCACGACATCGGTGTGGTGCAGAACCTCTGCGAGGACGTCGCCGTGATGAAGGACGGACGCATCGTCGAACACGGTCCCACCGCGCGGGTGCTCCACCACCCGGAGCACGACTACACGAAGCGGCTGCTCGCGGCGATCCCGGTCATCCCGGGGCGCTGAGGAACGAGCCCGAAAGCGAACGAGTCGATCTCTTAGTGGCCACCACCGTCGCCGCCGGGACCGCCCTCACCCCAGAAGTCCTCATCCGGCCATTCGGTCAGATCCCCCATCTCGCGAGCGAGTCTGCGGAAACGATCCGCCTCGAGCGCGTCTCCACGCTGCCACAGCATGATCGCGAGGTTCAGAGCGCTGAAGGCATCTCCCGTCGCGATGCCCTCCAGGTACGCGTTCATCGCGCCGGCCTGGTCGTGCAGCTCATCGCAGAGGAGGTTGCCCAGAAGCAGCGCAGCCCCATATTCCTGCTGCTGCACGAGTGGCTGGAGTATTGCGGCGGCTTCCTGGTATGCGCCCCTCGCCCTGAGGACCTTGGCGTATTCCACCCCTGCCCACGGGTGTTCCGTCGCTCCCTCGCGCAGCAATGCCTCGACATCGGCGCTGCCCTCCCCGATCGTGTTCCTGGCTCGTCCGAGCAGCGCAGCGATCTTGGCGGATTCGCCCGCTCCACGGCGCCGCGCGTTCTCCAGCAACGGAATCGCCTGCTCATGAGCTCCGAACCACTCGAGAGCCTCCGCGAGCACCAGCACCCCCTCTTGGGATCCCGCCTCGACCGCCGATCGCATGATCGCCATTGCGAGAAGCTCCGACCCCGGAACCTCCCAGAGCGCCGTGCCAAGAAGGAACATCGCCTCCGCGTCGCTCGCCGCGCCTTGAATCTCGCCGACCGCTTCCACTGCGATCTCGCGTGGCAGAGGCCCATCGAGACCGGCTATCGCCTCCGGCGAAGCCGCGGCACGCACGAGCGCGACCAGTGTCGGATAGTCGCCCGCCGAAAAGGCCGAGCGGATCCGGTCGCCATCGATCATCCGCCCAATGTACGGCCTCACAAGACTCCTGTGCGCCGACTACGGTACTCGTTCGGCTCGCCCGGAGGCGGGCTCGCGCAGGGCGCTGAGCCCTACAGCGACTTCTGCAGGAACAGCACGTCCAGGGTGCGGCCGAATTTCACGCCGACGCCCTTCAGATGCCCGGCGTCCACGAAGCCGTACCGGTGGTGCAGGGCGATCGACGCCGCAGCCGCCGTCGGCTCGATGACCGCGATGAGCTCGTGCAGACCCGCCTTGGCCGACGCGTCCAGCAGCGCCTCCAGAAGGGCCTTCCCCAGTCCGCGCCCTGCGGCGTCGGGGCTCAGGTAGATCGTGTTCTCCGCGCTGAACCGATAGGCCGACTTCGCACGCCAGTGCTGCGCGTACGCGAAGCCGAGCACGACGCCGGCGGCGTCCTCCGCGACCAGGAAGGGCAATCCGGTCGATGCGAGCAGCTCGTGCTTGTGCTCCCAGACCGCGAGCTCCGTCTCCTCCTCGTCGAAGGTGACGGTGCTCGTGCGAACGTAGTGGTTGTAGATGTCGCGGACCGCGGCGAGGTCCTCCGTCCGCGCCGCACGGATGCCCGCGGCGGGCGCCGGCTGCGGCGTCTCCGCCGCGGCGGGCGTCTGCGGGACAGCCGGGGCGTCGCTCATGCGATCCTCCAGTCGACGGGGGCGGCGCCCTGTTCCTCGAGCAGCGCGTTGACGCGGGAGAACGGCCTGGATCCGAAGAATCCGCGGCTCGCCGAGAGCGGCGACGGATGCGCCGAGGCGACGATCGGGGTCTCGCCGAGCATGGGCCGAAGGCCTTCGGCGTCACGGCCCCACAGAAGCGCGACGAGCGGGACGTCCCGCGCGACGAGAGCGCGGATCGCGAGCTCGGTGACCTTCTCCCAGCCCCACCCACGATGCGAGGCGGGCGTGCCGGGGCGCACCGTGAGCACCCTGTTCAGCAGCATGACGCCCTGGTCGCTCCACGCCGAGAGGTCGCCGTGCGGCGCCGGCGCGATGCCGAGGTCCGTCTCGAGCTCCCGGTAGATGTTGCCGAGGCTGCGCGGCAGCGGCCGCACGGACCGGTCCACCGCGAAGGACAGCCCGATCGGATGCCCCGGGGTGGGATACGGATCCTGTCCGACGATGAGCACCTTGACGTCTGCGAGGGGGCGGGAGAAAGCGCGCAGCACGTTCTCACCGGCGGGCAGATAGCCCCGTCCCGCCGCCGTCTCCGCGCGGAGCCGGTCGCCGAGCTCCGCAACGAGCGGGGCGACGGGGGCGAGCGCCTCGGCCCAGCCCTCGTCGAGCCGACCGTCCGCGGCGAGTTCGGCCAGCGACTTCGGCATCAGAGCGCCGCCCGGTCGCTCGAGACGGTCACGCCCTCGGAGCCGGCGAACACGCGCCAGACGCTGCCTTCGCCGGCGATCCGCAGGCCCTCGGCGTCCGCGATGAGCACCGTGCTCTCGTCGATCCCGAGGCCGCCGTCGATCGCGCCCGCCTCGGTCGCGGCGATCAGGCGGCTGAGCGTGCCCCACTGCGCGACATGCACGTCGATCGCGACGTCGACCAGACCGATCCCGGAGACGACCGTGATCTCGTCGAGGTCCTCCGCGGTCTCCTCGGGGGCGATCGCCACCTCTCCGATCCGCCAGCCGCCGAGGATCGCGCGCTCGGCAGCGATCATGGCGCCGGCCGAGAAACCGAGGTACGGGGTGCCGCCCTGCACCGCGGTGCGGATGACGTCGTATCCGGCCTCGAGCGCCGAGTGGTAGGCGGGGGTCAGGCCCCCGCCGATGACGATCGCGTCGACGCCGTCGAACACGCCGGGATCCACGACGTCGCTCAGTCCCACGGTCACGACGGTGGCGTCGATGGGCGTCGCCCCGTCGGCGGTGAGCGCGTCCAGGAGGTCGCCCGCATGCTTCGTCGATGCGTCCTCGCGCACGGTCACCACCACGACGGACGGCCGCTCGCGTCCCGCCGCCGCGGCGAGCGCCGTCGCCTCCGCCGTGAACGGCGCGTACGCGGCGCGGCCGAACCCGCCGCCGACCAGGTGCACTCCCACGGTCAGTCCTCTCCTCGCGGGCGCAGCGGCCCTCGTGCGAGCAGGTGCGCGGCGGCCTGTGCCACGGGGCGGATCACGACGAGGTCGAGGTTCACGTGCCCCGGCGCGTTCAGGGCGTAGGCGATCACGTCGGCGACGTCCTCCGCGACCAGCGGCGCCTCGACGCCCGCATAGACCGCCTCGGCGGCGACCTCGTCCCCGCCGAGCCGGCGCAGGGTGAACTCCTCGGTGTGCACGAGGCCCGGCGCGATCTCGGTCACCCGGATCGGCTCCCCGTTGAGCTCCTGGCGCAGCACCTGCGGGATCATCGACTCCGCGGCCTTCGCCGCGTTGTAGCCGGATCCGCCAGGGTAGGCCTGACGTGCGGCGGTCGAGGTGAGGAACAGCAGGTCGGCGTGGCCGCCGTCCCCCGCCGCAGCGCGCAGCTGCGGCAGCAGCGCCGCCGTGAGCTGCTGCACGGCGAGCACGTTCGCCTCGAACATCCACCGCCACTTCTCCGCGGATCCATCCTCGACCCGCTCCGTGCCGCGGGCGCCACCGGCGACGTGCACGACCGCGTGCAGCGGACCGGTCTCCGCGAGGTGCTCCGCGAGACCAGCGATCTGCTCCGCATCGGTGAGGTCGGCCGCGTACGCGGTGGACCCGGTCTCCGCGGCGAGCGCCTGCAGACGGTCCTCGCGGCGGGCGACCCCCACGACGTCCCAGCCGCTCGCACGCAGCGCTCGTACCGTCGCCTCGCCGATCCCGGTGCTCGCGCCCGTCACGACCGCGCGTCTGCTGTTCTGGGGACCGTCGTTCGTCACGCTGTTCGCCATGCGACAACGCTACGGGATCCGCGAGCGCGCTTCGACGACCGATCGCGCCGGATCGCCTCGGTCGATCCGCGGGATTCCGCGGCCGGGGCGTGTTACGTCACATTTCTCGCGCCTTGTTGACAGCGCCCACCTGTTCGTACTCTCGATGCAACGCCACCGGTCCTCGCACCCGTCGAGGAACCACGGCCCACCTGCCCTGCGACGCGGTTCCGGTGTCGCGCATCCATGAAGGAGACATCATGACCGCTGCGGAGAACTGGCGCTTCGAGACCAAGCAGATCCACTCCGGCGCCGCGCCGGACCCCGTCACGAAGGCTCGCGCGACTCCGATCTACCAGACCACGTCGTACGTGTTCGACAACGCGGACCACGCGGCGAACCTGTTCGCCCTGGCCGAGTTCGGCAACATCTACACCCGGATCCAGAACCCGACGCAGGATGTGCTCGAGCAGCGCCTCGCCGCGCTCGAGGGCGGCACCGGCGCCCTCGTGCTCGCCTCCGGGCAGGCCGCGTCGACGTTCGCGATCCTCAACATCGCCCAGGCCGGGGACCACTTCGTCTCGAGCTCCTCGATCTACGGCGGCACCTACAACCTCTTCAAGTACACGCTCGCCAAGCTCGGCATCGACGTCACGTTCGTCGAGAACCAGGACGACATCGAGGAATGGCGCCGCGCGGTCCGCCCGAACACGAAGCTGTTCTTCGCGGAGACGATCGGCAACCCGCAGATCAACGTCCTCGACATCAAGGGCGTCGCTGACTCCGCGCACGAGGCCGGCGTGCCGCTCATCGTGGACAACACGATCGCGACCCCGTACCTGATCCGTCCGTTCGAGCACGGCGCGGACATCGTCGTGCACTCCGTCACCAAGTTCCTCGGCGGCCACGGCACCACGATCGGCGGCGCGATCATCGACGGCGGATCCTTCGCCTGGTCGCAGAACGTGGAGAAGTTCCCCGGACTCACCGAGCCGGACCCCTCCTACCACGGCGCCAGCTACACCGCCGCGGTCGGCGACGGCCTCGCCTACATCATCAAGGCCCGCGTGCAGCTGCTGCGCGACCTCGGATCGGCCATCGCCCCGCAGAGCGCCTGGAACCTCATCCAGGGCATCGAGACGCTGTCGCTGCGCATCGAGCGCCACGTGCAGAACGCGCAGGAGATCGCCGAGTGGCTGGACGGCCGCGACGACGTCGCCAGCGTGAACTACTCCGGTCTGCCCACCTCGCCCTGGTACGCGGCGGCGAACACCTACGCCCCCAAGGGCGTCGGCGCCGTGCTGTCGTTCGAGCTGAAGGGCGGCGTGGACGCCGGCCGCGAGTTCGTGAACAGCCTTTCCCTGTTCAGCCACCTCGCCAACATCGGCGACGTGCGCTCGCTCGTCATCCACCCCGCCTCCACCACGCACGCCCAGCTCACCCCGGAGCAGCAGCTCACCGCGGGTGTCACCCCTGGTCTCGTGCGCCTCTCGGTGGGCCTCGAGAACATCGATGACCTGAAGGCCGACCTCGACCAGGCCCTCATCGCCGCGCGCAAGGTCTCCGAGGCCGCCCGCGCCTGACCACGTCCCTGAGCGGGGGTGTCCCGGGTCCTCGGATCCGGACACCCCCGCTTTCGTGTGCGCTCACTCCGCCCGCACTGTGCGCCGACGCCCCCTCTGAGGATCCACACCCCCTCTGAGATGCGTACCTGCGCGGGGGCGCCGACACTGCAAGGGGGCGTCGACGCCAGGCGGGTCGTGCGGAGGCGATCGGTCCGCACAGGCCTGCGTCCACGCGGGTTTCGCACGGATCACGGAGGCAGCGCGCCGCCCGCGTGCGCCGGCGGGCAGGCTACGCGGATGAAGACGACCATCGGCCTCACGCAGGCACGCGATCTGCTGAAGACGCGCGAAGAGCTTCTCGACTCCGGATCCACCCCGCGGGAGATCCGCTCTCTGGTCGCCGAACGCCGGCTGATCCGGGTGCGGCGCGACCGCTACGTCGAGGCGGCGACGCACGACGATCTCTGGAGCGAGGGTCGTCACCTCCTCGCCGTGATGGCGGCCCACCTCAACGCGGATCCCCCTGGTCCCGTGTTCTGGGGACCTTCCGCGGCCGTCCTCCTCGGCCTGCCCCTCTACCGCCTCACCCCACACAAGGTGCACACGGTCGTCCTCGGTGCGCGGCACGGTCGCACCCGCGCGGGCATCGCACAGCACGGCGTCGGGATCGATGACGCGGACATCGTCGACATCGACGGAATCCGGTGCACCTCGCTTGACCGCACGGTACTCGACCTCGCCTGCACGACCCCGCCCGGGGCGGGGCTGTCCGCAGCCGACGCCGCGCTCAGACGCGTCGCCGTCGAGGGACATCGCCAGGATCCCGACCGCGCCGCCGACTGGCACCGGCGGATGTCCCTGCGCGCCGCCGCCGTCCGCTCCCGCGGCGTCCGCCGGGCGCGCTGGATCCTCGACTTCGCGGATGGCCGCGCTCAGCTGCCGGGTGAGAGCGTCAGCCGGCTGCAGCTGCACCGCATCGGGTTCACGGGCCTCGAGCTCCAGCCACACGTGATCGGATCCGAGGGCGACGAGTACTGGATCGACTTCGGCTTCCCGCACAACCGGGTCTTCGGCGAGTTCGACGGTCGGGGCAAGTACGTGGATCCGGAGATCCGCCGCACGCGCAGCGCCGAAGACGCGGTGCTCGCGGAGAAGCGTCGAGAGGACGACGTCCGGGGCGTCACCGGCTGGCGCTTCGCCCGCTGGGAGGACCGCCACGTCCGCTCTCCCGACGCGCTCGCGGCCCGCCTGCGTGCCTTCGGCGTCCGCCCGCCCGCCTGACGGAGGCCTCGACGCCCCCTCTGAGCATCCATGCCCCCGCGGAGGGACGCATCCGCGAGGGGGCGCGGATGCTGCGAGGGGGCGCCGACGCAACACGTCCCGACACCCGCGGGACCGTAACCTTCCGCGCACACCGTCCGGCACCCGGGAGAATGGATCCATGGACTGGCAGACGACCTCGGAGGACACGGTGCCCTCGGCGCGCGTGTCGGAGGCGGACGCCCGCCTGCTGCGCGCCCGCCCGCCGTCCACCGGCGCCTGGCGCGACGGGGATCCCGCGGGCGACCGCCGGTTCGAGGCCTTCGGGCCGTTCCGCACCGAGGGCGGGGCCGAGCTGCCGCTGATCCGGCTCGCGTACGAGTCCTGGGGCGAGCTGAACGAGGCGCGCGACAACGCGATCCTGATCCTGCACGCGCTCACCGGCGACAGCCACGTGATCGGCGAGGCCGGCCGCGGGCATGCGACGAGCGGATGGTGGGGCGAGATCGTCGGCCCCGGCTGCGCGATCGACACCGACAAGTGGTTCGTGATCGCCCCGAACATGCTGGGCGGATGCCAGGGATCCACGGGACCCGCGAGCATCGCGCCGGACGGCTACGAGTGGGCCTCGCGCTTCCCCTACCTCACGATCCGCGACCAGGTGGCCGCACAGGTGCTGCTGGCGGACGCGCTCGGCATCGCGCGCTGGGGCGCCGTGATCGGCGGATCCATGGGCGGCATGCACGCCCTGGAGTGGGCCGTCGGCCATCCGGAGCGCGTCGAGCGGCTGGCGATCCTGTCCTCTCCCCCGATCACGACCGCCGACCAGCTCGCCCTCAACTTCGTGCAGCTCGAGACGGTGCGGATGGATCCGCGCTTCGCGGGCGGCGAGTATTACGACGCGCCCGTCGGCGAGGGCCCGCACCGCGGCCTCGCCCTGGCGCGGCGCATGGCCCTGCTGAACTACCGCAGCCCGATCGAGCTGAATCAGCGGTTCCAGCGCTCCTGGCAGTCCGACGTGTCGCCGCTGGGTCAGGGCGGACGCTACGCGGTCGAGAGCTACCTCGACTTCCACGGCAACAAGTTCACCCGGCGGTTCGACGCGAACAGCTACCTGACGCTCGTGGAGGCGATGAACTCGCACGACATCGGGCGGGACCGCGGCGGCGTCGAGGACGCGCTCAAGCGGGTGACGGCGACGACTCTCGTGCTCGGCATCGACACCGACCGGCTGTTCCCGGTCGACGGCCAGCACCGCATCGCCCGCGGCATCCCGCACACGCTGGACGGGAACGAGGCCGTCGTACTCGCGAGCGACTTCGGCCACGACGGCTTCCTCATCGAGACCGACGACGTCGGCACGCACCTGGGGCGCCTGCTCGCGTCCTGAACGACGACGCCACGGCCCGGCTCACAGGGCTCACGGCGCTCACGGCGCTCACGGACCCGAGCGGCTCAGACCCGCTCGTACCGCCACACCGGCTTCTCCGCGACGAGCCGATGGCGCGCGCCGGGTGCTCCCCCGGCGAGCTCATCGCCGTCCCAGTAGAAGATCCTGCCGTTCTCGGAGGGCTCCATCCGCGTCCGGAAGACGGCGGGATCCGGCACGCGCGCGAGGGCGAACGCCTCCTGCACCGTGGCCGCGCCGAGCAACCCGTGCAGTGTGCGCCAGGTCGGCGGCATGAGCGAGATCTCGCCGGCATCGTTCGCGGCCAGGGCCGCGTCCGGCGCGAACCAGCGCACGTCCACCGCCTCGTCCTCCGCCGCGACCGCCCCTGTACCGGGATCCTCCGCGAGGAAGAACCAGGTCCGCACGCGCTTCGGGATCCCCTCCGGCGGCACCCAGCACGAGAGCAGCACGAGCCGTTCCAGGGCCAGCCTCACCTCCTCGGCGGTCTCGCGCAATGCTGCCCGTCCGGCATCCTCGCTCTCCTCCGCACCCGCGACGCGGTCTCCGGGTTCGAGCATCCCGCCGGGGAACACCCAGGCGCGCGCGAACGAGCCGCGGTCCGGACGGCGCATCAGCAGCACCTCGATCCCGCGCGCCCCGTCGCGCAGGATCACCGCGGTGCCCGCGACGGGCAGGTCCTCGTCTTCGGCGGAGCTCATCCGCCCATGCTAGGTCGCACGGGGTGCGTGCGCCTCAGCGTGCCTGCGATCCGAACCGGCTCAGACCAGGTCGCGCACCCGTACGGATCCCGTCTCGGTGTGGAAGCGGCGCTGCACGGAGTAGGAGGTGATCGCGACGCCGAGTCCGACGACGGCGAGCCCGGCCCCGACCCAGGACGGCGCGGCGAAGCCCCATCCCCATGCGATCACGAGTCCGCCGAGGAAGGCGCCGAGGCTGTTGCCGATGTTCAGAGCGGAGTGGTTCAGCGCCGCGGCGATCGACTGGTTGTCGCCTGCGACCTCCATGAGCCGGGTCTGGATCGCCGGGCTCAGGATCGAGGAGAGCAGCGCCATGACGAACGAGAGCGGCACGAGCAGCCAGATCGAGAACGACAGGATCGCGAGCAGCACGAGCACCACGGACATCGCGCCGAGCCCCACGAGCAGCGTGAGGCGCAGATTGCGGTCGCCGAAGTACCCGCCGAGCAGGTTGCCCACCGTCATGCCGAGGCCGAACACGACGAGCGTGACCGGCACCATCCACTGCGGCGCTCCGGCGCGTTCTGTGACGACCGGCGCGATGTAGCTGTAGACGGCGAAGAATCCCCCGAAGCCGATGGCCCCGGTGCCGAGAGCGAACCACACCTGGGGGCGGCGGAACACGCGCAGCTCGGAGCGGAACGTACGGCCGGGATCCCCCTCGTGCTCTGGCACGAAGAACGCGATACACACCGTGGCGATCGCGAACACGATCGTCACGACGAGGAAGGCGCTGCGCCAGCCGACGTGCTGCCCGAGATAGGTTCCCGCCGGCACGCCGACCACGTTCGCGATCGTGAGACCGGTCAGGATGAACGCCACGCCCTTGGCCCGCTTGCCGGGGCCGAGCACGTCGGAGGCGACGAGGGCGCCGATCCCGAAGTAGGCGCCATGCGGAAGCCCCGCGATGAAGCGCGCGAGTCCGACCGTCTCGAAGGTCGGCAGCACCACGGCGAGACCGTTGCCGAGGGTGAGCGCGATCGCGAGGCCGATCATCACCCTGTGGCGCGGGAAGCGCGCGACGAGGCCCGCGATGGTGGGGGCGCCGAGCACCACGCCCAGGGCGTAGAGCGACACCAGGATGCCGGCGCGGCCGATCGCCTCATCGGGGTTCTGCGCCCAGAGCTCCGGCAGCAGATCCTGCGCGATGTTCGGGAGCAGGCCCATGGCGACGAACTCGGTCATGCCGATGCCGAAGCTGCCGATGGCGAGGGAGAGGAGCGCCCGCTTCGCCGCACCCCTCGAGAGGCTCGAGGGTTTCATCCGTCCAGCTTAGAGGTTGCCGGAGTCCTCGATCGCGCGCTCGAGGCGCTCGATCTTGCCCTCGATCTCGCCCGTGTAGCCGGGGCGGATGTCGGCCTTGAGAACGAGGGACACGCGGGATCCGAACGGCATGACGGCCTCGGTGGCGCGCTTGACGACGTCCATGACCGTGTCCCAGTCCGGGCCCTCGATCTCGGTGAACATGCTCGTGGTGCGGTGCGCGAGCCCGGAGGCGCGGACCACCGCCACGGCGGCGGCGACGGCGTCGTGCACCGAGGCGTCGGCGCTCTCCGAGCGCTCGGGGGCGGATCCGCTGGGGGCGACGGAGAAGGCGACGAGCATCAGGACCTCCGGGTATCGGGGAGTTCGGGGGCGAGGGACGAGGCGCGACGCACCGGGGTGCGCACGATCGCGCGGATCGCGATCACGCAGATGACCACGACCAGGATGTTGCGGGCGCTCAGCAGGGCGATCGGCAGTGCCTCGGCCGCCAGCAGATGGTCGTACACGACAGGGTAGACCGCCTGGGTGAGCGCGTAGTCGAGGAGCACGAGGATCGCGGGGATCCGCACCCGGGGGCCGTCGAACAGACACCACAGCACGAGCGGGGCGAGCATCCACACCTGGAACTGCGGCGAGCCCACCTTGTTGCACGCGATCAGGATCGCGACGAGGGCGAGCATGGTCGCCGGCAGCAGGCGCCGCGCCGAAGCCCCGGCGCGCAGCTTCCACAGTGCGAGCGCCGCCACAGCGATCACGCCCACGACCATGAGCGGGGTGAGCAGCGCGGCGACGACGTCGACGCCAGGGCCGGCGAGCTGGAAGGTCAGGATCTGGCGGTCGTACTGGATGCGTGTCACTCCGACCTGGGTGAGCCACAGCAGCGGAGTCGCACCGACCGCCTCGATCTGCAGGCCGCGGCCGCTCATCTGGCTGAGGAAGCCGAGCAGGTTCCTGGACCCGCCCAGCAGCACGAGTCCCAGCACGACGACGAACGTGACGATCGCGGCCGAGACGATCATGCGGATCCGGCCGCGCAGCAGCGCGAGCGCCGCAACGAACAGCGCGCCGGGCCAGATCTTGATCCAGGCGCCGATCGTGAACAGCGCGCTCGCGACCGCAGGACGGGAGAACAGCCACAGCCCGCCGATGATCGCGAGCGGCACGGTGATCGCGTCGATCCGGAACATCGCGATGGGGCCGAGCAGCACGAGCGCGATCATCCAGACCAGGGCGGCGCCGCGGCGGATCCGGCTGCGGCGTGCCACGGTTCCGCGCAGCAGGAACGCGAATCCCACGGCATCGAGCGCCGTCACCAGGATCGACCAGGCGACGACGTAGCTTGCGGAGCCGACGGCGTACGACCCGGGGAACAGCGGGTGGATGAGCTGCGACAGCCCCTGCGCGATGAGCATGGGCACGAGGGCGAGCTGCGGGTAGACCCAGCTCTCCGTGACGCCGACGATCGCTCCTCCGCCGAGGGCGTTCCTCGCCCACGGCTCGTACACGAAGACCGTGTCGCCCATCGGCAGCGCGGGCATCCTCCACCCGATCATCGCGACATAGAGGTGCGCGACGACGAACGCGAGCCACAGCACCGTGAGCGGCAGACCGGCCCTGCGCAGGGCCGCGGATGCGCGCCCGGTGGCGCCTCTGGTCGGTTCGGCACGGGTCGCGCCCGTCGGCTCGGCACCGCTCACGCGCGGCCCTCCTCGGTCTCTTCGTGGTGTTCGATGTGTTCGCGGTGTTCGTCGTGCTCGCTGCCCTGGTCCTCGCCGAGCACCAGGGCGACCGCCGCCGGCAGAGCGTCCGCGACGTCGAGCGCGACGATCGGATGCGCTGGACCCCCTTCTCCGGCGCCGGACGCCGCCTCGGTGCCGGATGCGATCCGCCCGGCGACGCCGTGCAGCCACGCGGCCGTGGCCGCCAGCTCGGCGAGCGAGGTCGTCCCGCCCGCCGCGCGGTCCGCGGCGACGATCGCGCCGAGCACGCCGCCCAGCACATCTCCGGTCCCGGCGGTCGCGAGCCAGGGCGTTCCGGTCCCGACGGCGATCACGGCCGTGGCGTCGGCGACGAGCGTGGTGGCGCCCTTGAGCAGCACGGCGCCGCCCAGCGCTTCAGCGGTCTCGCGCACCGCTTCCGCGCGCGCGGCGGGATCCTGCAGCGTGTCGGAGGAGAGCCCGGCGAGTCCCACGGTCGCCCGCAGTCGCAGGAACTCCCCCGCGTGCGGGGTCGCGATCACGGGAGCGGCGGTCGCGGGGAGCAGATCCAGCGCACCCGCATCCACGACGACGGGATCCGACCCCGCCAGCAGCGCCCGCAGCGCCGAAGTCTCGGAATCGGGGCGAGTCGTGGCGTCGGTGCCGGATCCGATCACCCAGACGTCGGCGAGGACCGCGTCCGCGTCGGGTGTGGTCGCGACCGTCTCCGGTCGCCTCGCGAGCACGAGGTCCGCCGCGCGCCGGGGACCGACGTAGCGCACGTAGCCGCACCCGGCGCGCCAGGCGCCCTCGACGCCGAGCACCGCCGCACCCGGATACGCGTCGGATCCGGTCCGCAGAGCCACGACGCCGCGGCTGCGCTTGTCGTCGCGGTCGCCCGGCACGCGCAGCAGGCGGCGGACGTCGCGGCCCGTCCACACGCGGCGGCTCTGCGCGTCGAACGCGCCGGCGGACGGAGAAGGCATGGGATCAAAGGTACTGGGCCGAGGCTGTGCGCGCCGCCGCCGGGACGTCGCAGGGCGGATCCGGACCTCGCGCGCCTGCACCCCCTCCACGACGGGTAGCGTCGTCCCGTGAGCCTCCTGTTCTCCCCGCTGACCATCCGCTCCCTCACCCTGCGCAACCGCCTGTGGGTCTCCCCCATGTGCATGTACAGCGCCGTCGACGGCGTGCCGCAGGAGTGGCACCACACGCATCTCGCACAGTTCGCCTCGGGCGGCGCCGGACTCGTCGTGGCAGAAGCAACCGCCGTCGTGGCGGAGGGCCGGATCAGTCCGCGCGACACCGGCCTGTGGAACGATGCCCAGCGAGACGAGTGGAGGCCGATCGTCGACGCCGTGCACGCGCGCGGCGCGCGGATCGGGGTGCAGCTCGCCCACGCCGGCCGCAAGGCCTCGACGTGGTGGCCGTGGGCGCAGGAGCACGGCTCCGTCCCCGCCGGCGATGGCGGCTGGACGACCGTCGCGCCCTCGGCGATCCCGTTCGAGGGGTTCGCCGCGCCGGACGCCCTGGACGCCACCGCGATCGCCGGCGTCATCGCCGCCTTCGCCTCCGCCGCGCGCCGCGCTCTGGACGCCGGCTTCGATGTGCTGGAGATCCATGGCGCGCACGGCTACCTGCTGCACCAGTTCCTCTCGCCGCTCAGCAACCGCCGGGAGGACGCGTACGGCGGATCGCTGCAGAACCGGGCCCGCCTGCTGCTCGAGGTCACCGAGGCGGTGCGCCGGATCGCGGGCGACGAGGTTCCCGTGTTCGTGCGGATCTCGGCGACTGACCATGCCCCCGGCGGCTTCACGCCGGACGAGGCAGCGATCGTGGCGGACTGGGCGGTCGCGCACGGCGCGGACCTCATCGACGTCTCGAGCGGCGGACTCGTCGCGCACCAGCGCATCGAGGTGCATCCGGGGTATCAGGTGCCGCTCGCCGCGGCCGTGCGCCAGGGCGGTCGCATCCCCTCCTCCGCGGTGGGGCTGCTGACCAGCGGCGCGCAGGCCGAGGCCGTGCTCGCCGAGGGCTCCGCGGACGCGATCTTCGCCGGGCGGGAGTGGCTGCGCGACTCGCACTTCGGCCTGCGCGCCGCCCACGAGCTCGGCGACGAGATCGCCTGGCCCGACCAGTATCTGCGCGCCCGCTGGCGCTGAGCAGCGAGCGCAGCGCCCTTCGTCTCGCCTTCGGCTCGTTCAGGGACCGATCACAGGACGGTTCCTGAGCGAGCGCAGCGCCCTTCGGCTCGCTCAGGGACCGATCACAGGACGGTTCCTGAGCGAGCGCAGATCAGCGGCCGAAGCCGCGGCGGGTGATGTCGCGCACCTCGCCGACGAGCTCCTCGATGATGTCCTCCAGGAACAGGATCGCCGTCGTCTCACCGGCCGCGTCGCGCACCTGCGCGAGGTGGCGGCCCGCACGCCGCATGATCGCGAGCGCGTCCTCAAGGTCGGTGTCCTCCTGCATCGGCACCATCTGGTGGATCCGCTTCGCGGGGATCGGCGCGGCCGCGCGCGCCGCCGCATCCGGTCCCTCGGCAGAGCGGATCACGTCCTTCAGGTGCACGTAGCCCACCGGCACGCCCTCGGGATCGACCATGACGTAGCGCGAGAAGCCGTGCTTGGCGACGGCACGCTCGACATCGTCAGGGGTCGCGCCGAGCGGCAGCGTCACGAGGCCCGCGAGCGGCACGGCGACGTCGCTCGCGTCCTTATCCGTGAACTCCACCACCGCGCTGACCGTGCCCGCGGAGTCGGTGAGCATGCCCTCGCGCCGGGACTGGTCCACGATCGTGGCGACCTCGTCGAGCGTGAACGTCGAGGCGGCCTCGTCCTTCGGCTCGACGCGGAACAGCCGCACGACGCCGTTGGCCGTGGCGTTCAGCGCGCGGATCACGGGATAGAAGATCTTCGAGATCCACACCAGTGGCGTCGCGAGGATCAGCACGGCCCTGTCCGGCACCGAGAACGCGAGATTCTTCGGCACCATCTCGCCGAACACCACGTGCAGGAACGACACGATGACCAGCGTGATGATGAACGCGATCGCGTCGACCGCCCCCTCCGCCAGACCGAGCGCGCCCAGGGGCGCGGCGAGCAGGTGGTGCATCGCGGGCTCGGAGACGTTCAGGATCAGCAGCGAGCACACGGTGATGCCCAGCTGCGAGGTCGCCAGCATGAGCGTGGCGTGCTCCATCGCGTACAGGGCGGTGCGCGCGGAACGGGATCCGCGCTCGGCGAGCGGCTCGATCTGCGAACGGCGCGCGGAGATCACCGCGAACTCCGCCGCGACGAAGAACGCGTTGAAGGCGAGCAGCACGAACAGCCATGCGATTCCGGCCCAGTCGCTCATCGCTCGCCCCCTTCCTCGGTCGCTGCCTCAGGCGTGAAGCGGACCCGATCCACCCGGCGGCCCTGCATGCGCACGACGTGCAGGATGCCGCCCGGCACGGGCACTTCGTCCCCGGCCTTGGGCAGGCGCTCCAACACGCTCATCACGTAACCGCCGATCGTGTCGTACACGTCGCCCTCCGGCACCTCGATGCCGGTGCTCGCGCGCAGCTCGTCGGGGCGCAGCTCCGCGGGGAAGGTGATCCCGTCGCGGCCCTTCACGACGCCTGCCCTGCTGCGATCGTGCTCGTCCGACACCTCGCCGACGATCTCCTCGACGAGATCCTCGAGGGTCACGATCCCGGCCGTGCCGCCGTACTCGTCCACGACGATCGCGAGCTGGTACCCGCCGCCGCGCAGCTCCGCCACGAGCGCGTCGAGGTGCACGGTCTCCGGCACCCGCAGCGGCTCGGAGGCGAGCGCGCCCACCGGCACCTCGGTGCGGCGATCACGCGGCACCGACACGGCCGCCTTCAGGTGCACGACGCCCGTGATGTCGTCGAGGTCCTCGTCGAACACGGGGAAGCGGCTGTGGCCGGTGCGCCGGGCGAGGCCGATGACGTCGTCGGCGGAATCCGCCGCGGCGATCGCGTGCATGCTGGGCCGCGGGGTCATCACGTCGCCCGCGGTCAGCCGGGCGAACCCGAGGCTGCGATCCAGCAGCGTCGCGGTGTCCTCCTCGAGCAGGCCGGCGCTCGCGGAACGGCGCACGAGCGAGCTGAGCTCCTCCGCCGAGCGGGCACCGCTGAGCTCCTCCTTGGGCTCGATGCCCATCGCCCTCAGCACGCCGTTGGCGCTCCCGTTCAGCACCGAGACGATGGGGCGGAACACCACGGTGAACGCGGTCTGGAAGGGGATGACGACCCTGGCCGTGGCCACCGGCAGCGCCAGCGCGAAGTTCTTCGGGACGAGCTCGCCGAGGATCATCGACAGCGTCGTGGCGATCGTCATGGCGACGATCACGGCGATCGTGACCGTGACCGCCTCGGGGATCCCCCACGAACCGAGCACCGGACGGAGCAGGTTCGACAGCGCCGGCTCCATCGTGAAACCGGTCAGCAGCGTCGTGAGCGTGATGCCGAGCTGCGCCGACGACAGATGCGTCGACGTGATCTTGAGCGCAGCGATGGTCATGCCGAGACGGCTCTCGCCGCGATCCCGTCGCGCCTCCAGATCGGCGCGGTCGAGGTTGACCAGTGCGAACTCGCTGGCGACGAACAGTCCCGTCCCCACGATGAGCAGAAGCCCCACGCCCAACCAGATGTAATCCATCACGGTGTCACCTCCGACGAAGCGGAGAGCAGGCAGTGGGGCGATGTACTACACGAGGGAGGGTCGTCCATGGTGCGAACGATTCTACTGTGCGGCTGAGGAGGCGAAGCTGAGCGGATGCCCGATCCCGGATGCGTTCACCAGCTGACCGGCAGCGCCTTGCCCTCTTCGTAGCCCGCGGCGGACTGCAGGCCGACCAGAGCGCGCTCGTGGAACTCGGGTACGGACGAGGCGCCGGCGTAGGTGAAGGAGGAACGCACGCCCGAGGTGATCATGTCGAGCAGGTCCTCGACGCCGGGACGGAGCGGATCCAGATAGATCTTCGAGGACGAGATGCCCTCGGCGAACAGCTCCTTGCGTGCGCGCTCGTAGGCGTCGAGACGACCGAAGCGCGCCTGCACCGCCTTGGTCGAGGCCATGCCCCAGGACTCCTTGTAGAGGCGCCCCTCGGCGTCGATCTGCAGCTCGCCCGGCGCCTCGATCGTGCCGGCGAACCAGGATCCGACCATGACCGACGCGGCTCCTGCGGCGAGCGCGAGGGCGACGTCGCGCGGGTAGCGCACTCCCCCGTCCGCCCACACGTGCGCGCCGAGCTCGGCGGCGGCCTGCGCGGTCTCCAGCACGGCGGAGAACTGCGGACGACCGACCGCGGTCATCATGCGGGTGGTGCACATCGCGCCCGGTCCGACGCCGACCTTCAGGATCGATGCGCCGGCCTCGACGAGATCGCGCACGCCGTCGGCGGTGACGATGTTGCCCGCGACGATCGGGATGCCGAGCTCGAGCGCCGACACCGTGCGCAGGGCACGGAGCATGCCCTCCTGGTGGCCGTGTGCGGTGTCGACCACCAGGACATCGACCCCGGCCGCTGCGAGGGCCTTGGCCTTGGCGGCGACGTCGCCGTTGATGCCCACGGCCGCGGCCACGGCGAGGCGCCCAGACGCATCGACCGCGGGACGGTACAGCGTGGAGCGCAGCGCGCCGCGCGCGGTCTGAGTGCCGACGAGGTGCCCGTGCTGGAGCACGCACACCATCTCGGCCTCCACGGCGGTGATCGCGTCGAAAGCGGCACGAGGGTCGGCGATGTCCTCCGCGTCGAGCGACGGCGAGTCCGCACGGACCAGGTCGCCCAGCTGTGCATCCCGCAGCGCGGTCGCGAGGCGGACCGCGGGCAGAATCCCGTGGATCGCGTCGACGTGCAGGCCGTCCGGTCCGCCCGGTGCATCGGCGACCACGATGCCGTGGCCGTCGGTGACCGGCAGCAGCCGGAGCGCGTCCTCCACGGTGGCCAGCGGCGAGAGCACGAGCGGGGTGTCCCAGGACACCGGCTGGCGCTTGACCCAGCGGATCGCCTCATCCAGATCCTGCAGCGGCATGTCCTGCGGCAGCACGCCGATACCGCCACGGCGCGCGAGGGTCGCCGCGAGTCGAGGACCGGTCACCGAGTTCATGTTCGAGGACACGAGCGGGATGGTGGCGGGGGTGCCGTCCTGCGGTGCGAGATCGACCTGGAGGCGGCTCGTCACGTCCGAGCGGCGCGGCACCAGGAACACGTCGGAGTAGGTGAGGTCGACCATGGGTGCTTCGCCGGAGAACTGCATGCTCTCAGGGTAGCCGCCCCCGCCCGGATCGCCTCGGGATCGCGTCCGGCGGACCGCCGGGGACGACCTTGGGACGGGGCGGCGGCGAAAGGTCCTGCCATACGCCGCGATCCACGCCCGCACCGCACCTCCGACACGTTAGGCTTGACACCCGGATGAGTGGCCATACCCGGAGACCACCGGGGACGGATCCCACCAGATTCAGCGATGAAAGAGGGCGATCGAGCGTGTCGAGCCAGGTGACCGGCGTCGGGACTTCTGGAGATGGAGAGTTCGGGGCCAATTCCTGGCTCGTCGACGAGCTGTACGAGCAGTTCAAAGTCGATCGCAACTCCGTCGACAAGGAGTGGTGGCCGGTCCTCGAGAACTACCATCCCTCCCAGCCCTCGGCGGCACCCGCCGCCCCCTCCTCCCCCGCGGCCGCGCCGGCCGCTGCCGCCGATACGCATCCGGTGACCGCGCCGATCCCGGTGATCGGCCAGCAGCCGGTCGCGCGCACGACGACGAAGCCCGCGCGCCAGGCCCCGATCCCCGCCCAGGCGCAGGACCGCACCGCCGCGGAGCCCGGCACCGAGCAGCACGAGGACGTCGTCACGCCGCTGCGCGGCATGCCGAAGACGCTCGCCGCCAACATGGACGAGTCGCTCACGGTGCCGACCGCGACGAGCGTGCGCACGGTTCCGGCGAAGCTGATGATCGACAACCGCATCGTCATCAACAACCACATGTCCCGCACGCGCGGCGGCAAGGTGAGCTTCACGCACCTCATCGGCTGGGCGCTGATCCAGGCGCTCAAGGAGTTCCCGAGCCAGAACGTGTACTACGCAGAGGTCGACGGCAAGCCCAGCGTCGTCGCCCCCGCGCACGTGAACCTCGGCATCGCGATCGACATCCCGAAGCCCGACGGCACCCGCGCCCTGCTCGTTCCGAGCATCAAGCGCGCCGAGACCCTCACCTTCAGCGAGTACCTGTCGGCCTACGAGGACCTCATCGGCCGTGCACGAGGCAACAAGCTGACCGCCGCCGACTTCCAGGGCACCACGCTGTCCCTCACGAACCCCGGCGGCATCGGCACCGTGCACTCCGTGCCGCGCCTGATGAAGGGCCAGGGCTGCATCATCGGCGCCGGCGCCCTCGAGTATCCGGCCGAGTTCCAGGGTTCGAGCCAGAAGACGATCGACGTGCTCGGCATCGGCAAGACGATCACGCTCACCTCGACCTATGACCACCGCGTCATCCAGGGCGCGGGCTCGGGCGAGTTCCTGAAGAAGGTGCACGAGCTGCTGATCGGCGAGCGCGGCTTCTACGAGAGCATCTTCCGCGCCCTCCGGATCCCCTACGCGCCGATCCGCTGGAACAAGGACATCGCGGTCGACCTCGCCGAGCGCATCGACAAGACCGCGCGCGTGCAGGAGCTCATCAACTCCTACCGCGTGCGCGGCCACCTGATGGCCGACATCGACCCGCTCGAGTACGTGCAGCGCACGCACCCCGACCTCGAGATCGAGACGCACGGACTCACCTTCTGGGATCTGGACCGCGAGTTCGTCACGAACGGCTTCGGCGGCCAGCGCCAGCTGAAGCTGCGCGAGATCCTCGGTGTGCTCCGCGACTCCTACTGCCGCACGCTCGGCATCGAGTACATGCACATCCAGGACCCGGATCAGCGCCGCTGGTTCCAGGACAAGGTCGAGGTCAAGTACGTCAAGCCCGGCCACGACGAGCAGCTGCGCGTGCTCAGCAAGCTCAACGAGGCCGAGGCCTTCGAGACCTTCCTGCAGACGAAATACGTGGGCCAGAAGCGCTTCTCGCTCGAGGGTGCGGAGTCGCTCGTCCCGCTGCTGGACGAGATCCTGCAGGGCGCAGCCGGCGCGGGCCTCGACGGTGCCGCGATCGGCATGGCGCACCGCGGCCGGCTGAACGTGCTCGCGAACATCGCGGGCAAGACGTACGGCCAGGTGTTCCGCGAGTTCGAGGGATCCATGCAGCCGGGCAACCAGCGCGGATCCGGCGACGTGAAGTACCACCTCGGCAAGGAGGGCACCTTCGTCGCCGACGACGGCGCCGAGCTGCCGATCCTCCTCGCCGCGAACCCCTCGCACCTGGAGACCGTCGACGGCGTGCTCGAGGGCATCGCCCGCGCCAAGCAGGACCGCAAGCCGATCGGCACCTTCACCTGGCTGCCGATCCTCGTGCACGGCGACGCGGCCTTC
Source organism: Microbacterium azadirachtae (assembly GCF_000956505.1). Classification (GTDB taxonomy): domain Bacteria; phylum Actinomycetota; class Actinomycetes; order Actinomycetales; family Microbacteriaceae; genus Microbacterium; species Microbacterium azadirachtae_A. The sequence goes on from NZ_JYIX01000040.1 coordinate 339,902, forward strand.
GCCGGCCAGGGCGTCGTCGTGGAGACCCTGCAGATGTCGCAGCTGCGCGGCTACCGCACCGGCGGCACGATCCACGTGGTCGTGAACAACCAGGTCGGCTTCACCACGCTGCCCAACGACTCGCGCACCTCCGTGTACGCGACCGACGTCGCCAAGACGATCCAGGCACCGGTCCTGCACGTGAACGGCGACGACCCCGAGGCCGTGGTGCACGTGGCCCAGCTCGCGTTCGAATACCGCGAGCGCTTCCACCGCGACATCGTGATCGACCTCGTCTGCTACCGCCGCCGCGGTCACAACGAGGGCGACGACCCGTCGATGACGCAGCCGCTGATGACCGACCTGATCCAGGCGAAGCGGTCGGTGCGCAGCCTCTACACCGAGTCGCTCGTCGGCCGCGGCGACATCACGCAGGAGGAGTACGACCAGGCCAAGGCCGACTTCCAGAACCGCCTGGAGATCGCCTTCGCGGAGACGCACGCGGCGGAGACCGGCGCCACGCCGATCGCCCCCGACCTCCCGCCGGTCGACGAGCACATCGGCACGCCCGACGTCACCGGCGTGCCGCTCGAGGTCGTGCATCTCGTCGGCGACGCGCACGCGAACAAGCCCGAAGGCTTCACCGTGCACCCGAAGCTGCAGCAGGCGATGGACAAGCGCGTCGACATGAGCCGCAACGGCTCGATCGACTGGGGCTTCGGCGAGCTGCTCGCGTTCGGTTCGCTGCTCGTCGAGGGCACCCCGGTGCGCCTCGCCGGCCAGGACTCGCGCCGCGGTACCTTCGTGCAGCGCCACGCGGTCCTGCACGACCGCGCGAACGGTCAGGAGTGGCTGCCGCTCGCGAACCTCTCCGACAACCAGGCCCGCTTCTTCGTCTACGACTCGCTGCTCAGCGAATACGCGGCGCTCGGCTTCGAGTACGGCTATTCGGTGGAGCGTCCCGAGGCGCTGGTGCTCTGGGAGGCGCAGTTCGGCGACTTCGTGAACGGCGCGCAGTCGGTCATCGACGAGTACATCTCCGCGGCCGAGCAGAAGTGGGGCCAGCAGTCGAGCGTCGTGCTGCTGCTGCCGCACGGCTACGAGGGCCAGGGGCCGGACCACTCGTCCGCCCGCATGGAGCGCTTCCTGCAGCTGTGCGCGCAGGACAACATGACCGTGGCGCGTCCTTCCACGCCGGCGAGCTACTTCCACCTGCTGCGCCGCCAGGCGTACGCGAAGCCGCGCAGGCCGCTCATCGTGTTCACGCCGAAGGCCATGCTGCGTCTGCGCGGCGCGACCAGCCCGGTGGAGGACTTCACCCGGGGCCGGTTCGAGACGGTCATCGACGACACCCGCGAGCTGGACCGCAACGCCGTCAAGCGCGTGATCTTCCACTCCGGCAAGGTGCACTGGGATCTGGTCTCGGAGCTCGAGAAGAACCCGAACCCCGAGGTCGCGCTGGTGCGTGTCGAGCAGCTCTACCCCGTGCCGCTGCGCGCGCTGAAGGCCGTGGCCGACACGTACCCGAACGCGGAGATCGTGTGGTTGCAGGAGGAGCCGGAGAACCAGGGCGCCTGGCCGTTCCTCGCGCTGCACTTCCAGACCGTGCCCGGCCCGCGAGTCGTGCGTCCGATCACGCGTCCCGCGTCGGCGGCGCCGTCGACCGGATCCTCGAAGGTGCACGCCGCGGAGCAGGCGGATCTGCTCTCGCGGGCGCTGACCCTCTGAGCGGTCCGCTCAGCCGATCGACGCGGTGTCCCGGTTCTCCGGGGCACCGCGTCGTCGTTCCCGCGCCTGGCGCACCACGGTCACGGCGAGCGCGAGGACCGCGACGGCGGCGGGGACCACGAGCGCGACTCCGGCGAGCAGCAGCAGTCCGACGGTGCAGACCGAGGCGATCACCGCCATCCACCAGCCCGGCGTCCGCCGCGGCAGGATCCGGATCGCGGCGATCATGCCGATCGTGTAGACGGCGACCATGCTCGCGGTGTGGATGAGGATGAACGGCTGCAGGTCGAACCCTGTCGCCCAGGTCACGGCGAAGTAGGCCAGGACGAGTGCCATCGAGAGCAGCAGGGCGCGCCGCGGCACCGCACCGGACTCGGCGCCCTTCGCGAACCAGCGCGGCAGATCGCCGTTGGACGCGAGGGACGCGCCGAGCTTGCCGAACGCGGCGAGGTACACGTTGAGCACCCCGAGCGCGACCACCGCCGACACCACGCCGATCAGGGTCGGCGCCGCGCGCACCCCTCCGGCCTCTGCAAGATCGAGCAGGACGACGTCGCCGTGCCCCGCCCGCTCCCCCAGGGCTCCGACCGTCACGACCTGCAGTGCGAGATAGGATCCGCCGGCGAGCACCAGGGTGATGGCCGTCGCGAGCGGGATGGTGCGTCGCGGCCGCGCGAACTCCCCGGAGATGTGCGTGCCGACCTCCCAGCCGGCGAACGCCCACACGAACATCACGATCGCGGTGCCCACCCCGCCCCACCCGTGCGGCAGGAACGGCGTGAAGCTCTCCGGTCGCACGGCGGGCGCCGCCACCGCGACCACCACCACGACGATCGCGAGCAGCAGGCCCGTGAGCACCAGCTGCAGCCAGCCGGTGAGCCGCACTCCGAACAGGTTGGCGACGAACGGCACCACGAGGAACCCGAGGGCGAGCCACGGGATGCCGGCGCTGTCGATCCCCACCGCCGTCGCGATGTAGCGTGCGCCGAGCACCGACACGACGGGACCTCCGGCCGCGACGCCGAAGAGGAACCAGTACCCGGTGGCCCTGGCCGCGGTCGGCCCGAGGGCGCGACGTGCGTAGCTCGCGACGCCACCCGGATCCGGATGACGGGCGGCGAGCGCGGCGAACGCCCCGGCGAGCGGCACCGCCAGGAGCGTGATCACCCCCACCGCGATGAGACTGGCGGGGCCGGCGGTCTTCGCCGCGAGCCCCGGGAGCACGAGGAGGCCGGTACCGAGGACCGAGGCGAGATACAGCGCGATCCCCTGCGCGAGGCCGAGCCCCGATGGCGCGCGCGTGCCGAGATCGGCGCCATCGGATCCCTCGGCGGGGCGGAGTGCGGTCATGCCCTCACGGTAGCGAGGGCATCGGACATCTCAGTACCAGATCGTGAGGGCGGGCGCCGCGGCGGTGCCGAATGCGTTCTGGATCGCCGCCGCCGTCTCCGCCGACGCCGAGATCCGGCCGGCTGCACGCAGGGTCGGCGCGCTCACGCCGCCGAGGTACAGCGAGGAGAGCGCGTCGACGCCGAGCTCGACGTCGGGCGCATCGGTCGTGACGTCGATGACGCCCTTCCCGTCCTGGCCGACCCGGAGACGCCAGGATCCCTCGGCGAGTCCGAGCGGATCCGACACCCGCAGCACGAGATCGAGCGGGGCGCGGTAGGAGCGCGCCCCGAGCACGGCGGGCACGTCGAGGATCCGCAGCCAGCCGTGGTCGTGCACCGTGGTCTGCACCGCGCGCTGGTTGGCGACGAGCCAGGGCAGCGGATCGTCGATCGGGCGGAGGTCCGCGTGCACGGTGCGGATCAGGTCGTGGTTGACGGCGAAGGCCCAGAGCGCGCGCAGCGCCTCCGGCGTCTCGGCGTCGAGATGGCGGATCGCGAAGTCGGCGCCGAACTCGTCTGGCAGCTCGTCGAGCGTGTACGCGAGCACGCCGCGGGTGCCGCCATCGGCGTCGACCGCCCTCACTCCGCGGACCGCGCGGGACCTCTCATCCCCCGGCACGAGCCCCGCCATCCGACGCCAGCGCAGCGGCCAGCCAGGGATGTCTCCCGGGCGATCGAGACGAGCACGCTCATGCACCTCGCCGAGCGCCGCCAGCAGTGCCTCGGGCTCGAGGTACTCGACCGTCGTCGCGCCGTCCGCCGCCGGCAGCGTGACTCCGCCGGCGCGCCGTGCGTCGACGCGCACGCGCGACACGGGGATCGCCGGACCGAAGCCGTAGCGGCCGTAGATCGTCGCCTCGGTGGCGGTGAGGCCCGCGATCGGGACGCCGGCCGAGGCCGCCGCGCGGAGCTCCCCCTCCAGGAGGTTGCGCGCGATCCCGCGCCGGCGATGCGTCGCGGCGACGGTGACGATGCTGATCGCCCACATGTCGAGGTGCGCTCCGGCGTCGCCCGGCACGGTCATCGGCGTCACCCAGGAGTCGACGGTCGCGACAGGAAGGTCGGCACCGGGCGCGTACACGCCGATGTTGCGCCGCCCCGACATCATCTCGCCCATGACGCGGATCGTCTCGTCGTCGGGCTCCTTGTCCAGGAAGCCCCGGGCGTCGGCCCGCGCGAATCCGCGCAGTTGCGCCGGATCCGAGAGGTCGACGACGCGGTACTCGAGACGGGAGGCGCTCAGGCGCTCCTGCGAGGTCGGGTCGACGGGGACGTCACGGGCGTCGAGGTCTGCCATGCCCCCAGCCTAACCACGGCCGCCGACGATGCGGCGCCCACGGGACGCGAAGCGGCTCGTCAGTGGACGGCGGCCTGCACGGCGCGCAGCCGCGCCATGACCTGGTCGCGCAGCTCCTCGGGAGCCGTCTCCTTGCACGCCCGCGACACGACCTCGGTCAGCGTGGTCGCGACCAGAGCCTCCTCCGCGCAGGACGGGCAGTTGTCGAGATGCTCGCGGATGTCGGAGTGCTCCGTCTTGCACATCTCGTTGCGGAGGTATTCCTCCAGGTCCTGCCGCGCCTTGGCGCATCCGCAGTCCGTCATTTCGTGCTCCTCGTGCCGGCCGTGGCGATTCCTCGCTCTGCGGCGTAGTCCGCCAGCAGCTCCCGCAGCATGCGGCGCCCGCGGTGCAGGCGGCTCATGACGGTGCCGATGGGGGTCTTCATGATGTCGGCGATCTCCTGATAGGCGAAGCCCTCGACGTCGGCGAGGTACACCGCCAGTCGGAAGTCCTCCGGGACCGCCTGCAGCGCCTCCTTGACGACCGACGCGGGCATCCGGTCGATCGCCTCGGCCTCGGCCGAGCGGCTGTGCGACGCCGTGGTCGATTCGGCGCCGCCGAGCTGCCAGTCCTCCAGCTCGTCGATCGTGCCCTGATAGGGCTCGCGCTGGCGCTTGCGGTAGATGTTGATGTAGGTGTTCGTCAGGATCCGGTACAGCCACGCCTTGAGGTTCGTGCCCTGCGTGAAGCTCGACCATGAGGCGAACGCCTTCACGAACGTCTCCTGGACGAGGTCCGCGGCATCGGACGGGTTGCGCGTCATGCGCATGGCGGCGGCATACAGCTGATCCATGAAGGGGATCGCCTGCTCCTCGAATTCCCGGCGCGCGGAGGATTCCGCGTCCGGCTGCGCGTCCAGCGGTGCGTGATCGTTCATCGCCAGCCAGTTTAGGCCGAACGCGTCGACCTCCACCGGTTCGAGAGTCGCGAGCATGCGCATTGCCTTCCGTTTCCCGCCCTCCGCTGCCGGAGGCCTTCAGTAGGGTAGGAACCGATGAGCGCCTCCATGTATTCCCCCGCACCGCGCGGACGCTGGTCCGCGCCGCTCGCCGCAGGCACCCTGAACGCGCGGCTGCGCGTGCCGGGATCCAAGTCGCTCACCAACCGCGAGCTCGTGCTCGCAGCGATCGCGGACGCGCCGGGACTCGTCTCGGCTCCTCTGCACTCGGACGACTCCGCCCGGATGATCGACGCCCTGCGCGCCCTCGGCGTCGGGGTCGAGGAGCAGCCGGGCACGGGCGGGTTCGGACCCGACCTCCGGATCACCCCCGCGCGGCTCACCGGCGGCACCACGGTCGACTGCGGTCAGGCCGGCACCGTCATGCGCTTCATCGCACCGCTCGCGGGACTCGCCCGCGGCGACGTGCTGCTGACCGCGCACGAGACGGCGCTGCACCGCCCGATGGGCGCCATGATCCATGCGCTGCGCGACCTCGGTGTCGACATCGAGGACAACGGCAGCTGGTCCCTCCCCTTCACGATCCGCGGGCGCGGCCACATCCGCGGCGGTCGCGTGGAGATCGATGCCTCCGCATCCAGCCAGTTCGTCTCGGGCCTGCTGCTCGCCGCGCCGCGCTTCGACGTGGGCCTGCACCTGGTTCACACCGGCGAGCGGCTCCCGAGCATGCCGCACATCGACATGACCGTCGAGGCCCTGACCCGCCGCGGGATCAAGGTCTCCCGTCCGGCGCCGGGGGAATGGATGGTCGAGGGCGGCGTGCCGCGCTCCAGGGAGATCGCGATCGAACCGGACCTTTCCAACGCCGCGCCGTTCCTCGCGGCCGCGCTCGTCGCCGGCGGCGAGGTCTCGGTCGAGGGGTGGCCCGCGCGCTCCACCCAGCCGGGCGCCCTGCTGCCGGAGCTGCTGGCGCACCTCGGCGCCGAGGTCCGCCGGGCCGATGGCGTGCTCACCGTGCGCGGCACCGGTCGTATCCGCGGCGGCGAGTTCGACCTGTCCGCCGCCGGCGAGCTCGCGCCGACGTTCGTGGGCCTCGCCGCTCTGGCCGACGCGCCCACCGCGATCACCGGCATCGGCCACATCCGCCTGCACGAGACCGACCGGATCGCCGCGCTCGCCGGCAACCTGCGCGCGCTCGGCGGAGAGGCCGAGGAGCTCGAGGACGGCATCCGCATCGTCCCCGCCGCGCTGCAGGCCGGCACCTGGCCCGCGCATCACGATCACCGCATGGCCACCACGGGCGCGCTCATCGGCCTGCGCGTGCCGGGCGTCGAGATCGACGAGATCGGCACCACGGCGAAGACCCTGCCCGAGTTCACCCAGCTGTGGGAGCGTCTGCTCGCCGCCGACGCCACGGGGAGCGCCCGCGCGTGAGCTGGCTGGACGACGACGGCGACGACGAGCTCGACGACTTCGACGAGTCCCAGATCCGGATGCGGCCCAATCCGAAGGCCAATCGCCCGCGCACCAAGCGGCGCCCCGCGCACAGCGACGCCGAGATCGGGCGCGTGCTGGGGGTCGATCGCGGCCGCTACACCGTGCTGCTCGGGGAAGGCGGCGACGCGGAAGACGAGCGCACGATCACCGCGGCGCGCGCCAGAGAGCTGCGCCGCACCCCGATCGTCACCGGCGACGCCGCGCGGGTGGTCGGTGATGTCTCGGGCGAGGACGGCTCCCTGGGCCGGATCGTCGGCATCCTCGAGCGATCCTCGCTGCTGCGCCGCAGCGCCGACGACACCGATCAGGTGGAACGGGTCATCGTCGCCAACGCCGACCAGATGCTGATCGTGGTCGCCGCGGCGGACCCTGAGCCCCGTGAGCGCCTGGTGGACCGCTACCTGGTCGCGGCGCTCGACGCGGGGATCCGCCCGCTGCTCGTGGTCACCAAGACGGATCTGGCGGATCCGTCCGAGTTCCTGAAGCACTTCGAGGGTCTGGATCTCCAGGTGTTCACGAGCGCCCAGGGCGAGATGCCGGTGGACGAGATCGGCATGGCGCTCATCGGGCATTCCACCGTGTTCGTCGGACATTCCGGCGTCGGCAAGTCCACGCTCGTGAACGCACTGGTCCCGGGGGCCCGACGCGCCACCGGGCACGTGAACGAGGTCACCGGCCGGGGAAGGCACACCTCCTCGTCGACCGTGTCGCTGCGCTACGTCGCCCCTCCTCTCACCCCCGGGTCGGGCTGGGTGATCGACACCCCCGGCGTCCGCTCCTTCGGGCTGGGGCACGTGGAACCGCAGAACATCCTCGCCGCCTTCACCGAGCTCGCGGCGATCGCGGAGAACTGTCCGCGCGGCTGCACGCACCGGGCGGACGCCGAGGACTGCGCGCTCAACGAGGCCGCGGCCGACGGCGCGCTCGGAGAGCCGGGCCTGGCGCGGCTGGAATCCCTGCAGCGGCTGCTCGCGACCTTCGCGGACAAGCTCTGAGCGGATCCGCTCCGTGGCATGCGGGTAGCCTGGAGGGGTGACTGCGCAGCGCCTCGAACCCGGATCCCCCGCCCCCGACTTCACCCTGCAGAACCAGGACGGCGCGTCCGTCTCGCTGCACGACCTGCGCGGCAGGAACGTCATCCTGTACTTCTACCCGGCTGCGATGACGCCCGGTTGCACGACCGAGGCCTGCGATTTCCGCGACAGTCTCGCCTCGCTGCAGGGCGCCGGGTACACGGTGCTGGGCGTCTCCCGCGACGACGTGGCGAAGCTCGCGCAGTTCGCCGAGCGCGACGCGCTCTCCTTCCCGCTGCTGAGCGACGCCGACCTGGCCGTCCACCACGCCTACGGCGTCTGGGGCGAGAAGAAGAACTACGGCAAGGTGATCCAGGGCGTGATCCGCTCGACCTTCGTCATCGACGAGGACGGCGTGATCGCGCACGCCCTCTACAACGTCAAGGCCACGGGCCACGTCGCCCGCATCCGCAAGCTCGTGGGGCTCGCCGCGTAACGCGCGTCAGTCGTTCTCCTGCTCGGCGTCGGCGCTCCGGCGTGCTTCGGCACCCGCGCGCCGCGTCAACAGGAACAGCAGCACCGCGCCGATCGCACCGGGGATCAGCAGCGCGAGCACGAACACGACAGGGAACGGCTGCACCGTCAGAGCGCTCAGCGCGACCGCGATCGCGAGGATCTGCACCACCATGCCACCGCTGCGCCCGAATGAGCGCCCGCGCAGCACGGCGAAGGCCAGTGCGGCGAGTCCGACGGCCCCCACCGCGCTGAGCCCGATCAGCCCGAGGGCGGAGGGCAGCGACGTCGCGGCCCCCGAGCTCAGGCCGAACACCTCCATGAGGGTGACCACGAGCAGTGCCGCCGCTTCCAGAGCGAGCACGGCCGCCGCCGCGATGGTCAGTCTCGACGGGCGCATGCGGGCTCCTGAGGGGTGTCTGGGGCGATGGCGTTCGCTCGAGGTTCGCCTCCCGTTCACACGGAGTGCAGAAAATCCTTGATCGTTCGCCTTTCATGTAAGAGAATAGATCACAGCCATGTGCTCCCACAGCGGCGTGGGGCGAGCATCCGCTCGCATCACCGATGGGCGTCGACCCCCCGAACGCCGCCTACGAATTCCGGGCACGCGAAATTCGCGCGCCCATGACATTTCCACACTGAGGAGCCCCCATGGATTGGCGCGACAAGGCCGCCTGCCTCACCGTCGACCCCGAACTGTTCTTCCCCGTCGGGAACACCGGTCCGGCCGTCGATCAGATCGAGAAGGCGAAGGCCGTGTGCGCCCGGTGCACCGTCACCGAGGTCTGCCTGCAGTACGCCCTCGAGTCCAGCCAGGATTCGGGCGTGTGGGGCGGACTCAGCGAGGATGAGCGCCGCGCCCTCAAGCGCCGCGCCGCTCGCGCCCGCCGCGCCGGCTGATACCCGGCCAGACGCAGATTCAGGACGAGCGAGCAGCCCGCAGGCTTCGGCTCGGACCGTCGCGCGGTCCTCGCTCAGCCATGAGTCGGCACGTCGCAGGTCCGCGTCGCGGACGAGCGTCGTGTCGACTCAGCCGTTCACCCAGCGCATGGGGAGGTCGATCGTGACCGTCGTCCCCTCGCCGTCAGAGCCCTCCCACACGATCGTCCCGCCGAGCTCGCCCTGAATGAGCGTGCGGATGATCTGCGTGCCGAGGCCCTGACCGATCCGCCCCTCCGGCAGACCGTGTCCGGTGTCGCGGACGATCACGCGCAGGTTCTCATCGGTGCGCTGCGCCTCGATGGTGACCAGGCCCTCCTGACCCGCGAGACCATGCTCGACGGCGTTGGTGACGACCTCGGTGAGGGCGAGCGCCAGCGGCGTCGCGTATTCGCTCGGCAGCACGCCGAACCGCCCCGTCGACTGAGTGCGCGCCCGCGTGTTGGGGGCGGACGCCACCTCCGCGACGAGCTTCAGCACGCGCGCGAACACCTCGTCGAAGTCGACCTTCTGCGCGAGCCCGCCCGCAAGCGTGTCGTGCACGACGGCGATCGACTCGACGCGGCGCATGGCCTGGGTCAACGCGTCGCGCGCCTCCTCGGAATGCGTGCGGCGGGCCTGGATCCGCAACAGGGACGCGACCGTCTGCAGGTTGTTCTTCACCCGGTGGTGGATCTCGCGGATCGTCGCATCCTTGGTGATGAGCTCCTGCTCCTGGTGGCGCAGCTCCGACACGTCGCGGCACAGCACGATCGCGCCGATCCGGGTGCCGTGATCCTTGAGCGGGATGGCGCGCAGCGAGACCGTGACCCCTCGCGCCTCCACATCGGTGCGCCAGGGCGCGCGCCCCGTCACCACGACGGGCAGAGACTCGTCGACCTGCCGCGAGGGCGGGACGATGCGCGTCGTGACCTCGACCAGGGACTCCCCCTCGAGCTCCTCGTCGAAGCCCATCCGATTGAAGGCGCTCAGCGCGTTCGGGCTGGCGAACGTGACGACGCCGTCGACGTCGATGCGGATCAGGCCGTCGGAGGCGCGCGGGGCGCCGCGGCGCGGCGAGGTCGGCGCGGACAGGTCGGGGAACGCCCCGCTCGAGATCATGCGGAACAGGTCGTCCGCGGCTTCGTTGAACGTGATCTGCTGCCGGGAGGGCGTGCGCGCCTCGCCGAGGTTCGTGTGGCGGGTGAGCACACCGACCGGGCGCGTGCGCTCGCCGTCTTTGCCGCGGGTGCGGACGATCGGCACGGCCCGCACCCTGGTGGGCGTCTCCTCGAACCAGTCGGGATTCGCCGAGTCCACGATCTCGGCCGTGTCGAAAGCGCCCTGCACCTGGGTGCGCCACTGCGGCCGCACCCGCTCCCCCACGATGTCGCGGTAGAACAGGGTCGCCGCGCCGCTGGGGCGGGTGTGCGCGACCGCGATGAAGGATCCGTCGGCGGTCGCGATCCAGATCACGATGTCCGCGGAGGCCAGATCCGCCAGCAGCTGCCCGTCGCTCGCGAGTCGGTGCAGCCATTCGACGTCTTCGTCTTCGAGGCAGCCCTGGGCCTGGGCGAGATCACTGAGTGTCGACACCCTATACAGCCTAAGGCGTATCCCCGGCCCGGCACGCGCGAGCCGGGGCGGCAGGCGCGCGGGCCAGAGCGTCGCCGGATCGCGCTCAGAGCATGGCCAGCGACGTGGCCCGCCAGCGCCGATCCAGCCCCTCCAGCCGGACCGCGACGGCCCTCGTGCGACCGGGGGTCTGCACGATCAGGGTGGCCTCGACGATGCCGTCCGCCGGCGAGGACACGTGCGTGGACAGGATGCGGAACACAGGCCTCGCCGGAGCCACCCCGCGCGCGCTCCGCGCCCTGGCCGACAGGTTCGCGCGCGTCGTGAGCACGATGAACGCGTCCTCCGCGAACCAGCGCGCGAGCTGATCCGCCTCGCGCACTCCGGCCAGCACCTCGAGGACGCCGCGCGTCAGGCTCTGCAGAAGCGGAGTCGGATCAGGCAGCTCCGCGCTCGGCGTGGGCTGCGGCGCGAAATCCTCGAGCGTCATCATCGGCGTTCTCCCCCTCGAGACTCGGATGGCGTGACTCGCAGTCGAGCACATCCGCATGCGGAACGGGGCGGATCGGCCGAGGTGTGTGGAGAACCCGTATGCCGCCTGCGGGTGCATCCCCTAGCCTCGACGGCATGGAATGGGACCGGCTGTTCGAAGATCTCGAGGACCAGGTGGCCTCCGGGTGGGAGGCGGAGCGCGCAGCCCTGGACGCCGAGACGGAGCGTCTGCGCGTCGCCCGGCTCGACCTGCGCACTCGGCTGGGCGCGCTCGTGGACGAGGGTGCGACGCTCGCCGCCGTGCTGACCGATTCCACCCGAGTGCACGGCCGGCTGCGGGCGGTCGGCGCCGACTGGACGGCCGTGCAGCCGCAGGGCGCCCCCGGGATCGTGCTGCTGCCCTCGCACGCCGTGGAGCTGTGGGCGCTCGACCACGGGGCGCTGCTCAGCAGCAGCACCGCCCCCGCGCCGCTCTCGCCGCTGCGCGAGCGGATGACGTTCGGGTTCGTGCTGCGGGACCTCGCCCGGCGCCGCAGCGGAGTGACGGTGCGCACCCGCTCCGGCACGGTGCTGGCAGGGACGATCGACCGCGCAGGCTCCGACCACCTCGATCTCGCGCTGCACGATGCGGGCTCGCCGCGGCGAGCACGAGCGGTCGCGGGATTCCGCATCCTGCCGTTCGCCTCGGTGCTCTCGCTCAGCACGGATGCTCCCGCCCCCGGCCTCGGCTGAAGAGCGCGCAACCGCTCCGCTCCCGCATGCCGAGCCCACTGCCCGAACGTGGTGGCCCCACATTCCGAGTCGTCCCCACCAGCGCACGCCATAGGCTCCGCTCACAGGGACGACCCGAACGTAGTTGCCCGCCATTCCGCGTCGTCCCCACCAGCGCACGCCATAGGCTCCGCTCACAGGGACGACCCGAACGTGGTGGCCCACATTCCGAGTCGTCCCCACCAGCGCACGCCATAGGCTCCGCTCACAGGGACGACCCGAACGTAGTTGCCCGCCATTCCGCGTCGTCCCTACCAGCGCACGCCATAGGCCCCGCTCATGGGGACGACCCGGTCGTGGGCACGGGACGGCGGCGGGCTCACTCGCCGAGGCGGACGGGCGGACCCCACAGCTCGGGGAAGCTCGCCGCGTTGGCCTGACGCCACAGCGCCCTGCGCCGCGCGTCCTCCGCCTGCTCCGCGAGGTATTCGGCGATCGAGGCCTCCTCGACCCGCCACACGGCGGGAGCGCCGAGTCTCGCTCCGCGCAGCCGGCTCTGCATGATGAGCTCGACGATCTCGTCGACCTGCACCCCGAGAAGCTCTGCCACCTGAGCCAGGGCGAGATAACGCACGGCAGGCGGGGATGCGTCGGGCATGCCTCCATTGTGCTCCGCGTCGGTGCGGTCGAGCCAGAGGCCCGGACGCTGTGGATAACTTCCTCGCCCGCATCCGGATTCTGTGACCATGGGCGGATGACCACCGCACGCGCCGCTCGACGGCCCTGGACCGATCTGCGCTTCTTCATCGGCCTCGCCCTGATCGTCCTGTCGGTCGCAGGGGTCTGGCTGATCGTGGGCGCCGCGAAGCAGACCCGTCCCGCTCTGCAGGCGGTGCGCACGATCGTCCCCGGCGATCCGCTCACCTCCGCCGACGTGCGCGTGGTCGATGTCGTGCTCGGAACCGTCGGATCCGGCTATCTCACGCCTGCCACGCTCGAGCCGGGACTGATCGCGACCCGCACGATCGCCGAGGGCGAGCTCGTCCCGTCGACGGCCGCCGCCGGCTCCGACGAAGGACGCACCACCTCGGTCGTGGTGCGCAGCGCGGTGCCGGTCCCCGGCTCGATCGGCAGGGGCTCCGTGGTCGAGCTGTGGGCAGCCGATCCGCGCGCCGAGGGCAAGGGCTTCGACGCGCCGCGCGTGCTGCTGCCCGATGCGACCGTCGCCTCGGTCGACCGCGAGGACGGTCCGCTGTCGGCGAAGTCCACGACGCTCGAACTCGTCGTGAGCCGGGCGAAGGTCGGCGAGGTGCTCGGAGCGCTGACCGCCGGATCCTCCCTGTCTGTGGTGCAGGTCGGAGCCCGCACGTGACCGGGGTCGTCCTGGCCCTGCCCCCGGAGCGCGCCGAGGGTCTCGCGGAAGAGCTGGAGCTTGCCGGCGTCGCGGTGATCGCGCGGATGCCGCCGCACCAGGCCGCCCGCCTGGTCGCGCACGCCGAGGAGCTCCGCGGTGCCGAGGCGCTGCTGATCCCGGCGGAGCGGGCATGGTTGAGCCCGGCGCTGCGCGGGGCCTGCGACCGCGCGGGCGTGCGGATCCTGACTCTGGGCGACGGTCCAGCCGCCGCCCGGCTCGCGCACCGGCACGGACTGGGCGCGCCGTTGCCCGCCTCCGCGAGCGGATGGGATGTCGCAGACGCGTTCCACGACAGGGGCACGGACGCGGACAGTGGCGCGACGAGCACCGCCGGCGCCGGCGCCGCCGCCGCCTCGCCGAACCGGCTGATCGCGGTGTGGGGCCCGCACGGCGCACCGGGACGCAGCACGGTCGCGGTGCAGCTCGCGGCGCTCCTCGCCGCCCCGGATCGAGGGGTCGCCCTCGTCGACGCCGACACCCATGCCCCTGCCCTCGCCCTCCTGCTGGGCCTGACCGACGACGGGCCAGGCATCGCCGCCGCATGCCGCCGCGCGGAGCTGGGACTGCTCGACGGCGCCGAACTCAGCCGGCTCTCCCGCCCCGCGGAGTCCTCCGGCGGCACCATCGACGTGCTGGTGGGCATCAACCGCCCCTCGCGCTGGCCGGAGCTGTCGGCCGCGCGTCTGCGCGCAGCGCTCGACGCCTGCCGGCGCTGGAGCGCGATCACCCTGGTCGATGTCGCGGCCTCGCTCGAGGCCGACGAGGAGATCAGCAGCGATCTGGACGGCCCCCGGCGGAACGCCGCGACGCTCAGCGCCCTGCACAGCGCCGACCGCATCGTGGCGGTGGCCGCGGCGGACCCGCTCGGGATCGCCCGATTCGTGCGCGGCTATGCGGAGCTGCGCGCCGAGGTCGGCGACGTCCCCGTCACGGTCGCCGTGAACAAGGTGCGTCCAGGCCCCCTCGGCGTCGACGCGCGCGGTCAGGTCCGGCGCGCCCTGGACCGGTTCTCCGGCATCCGCGAGGTGCACTTCCTGCCGTACGATCGGCGCGCGCTGGATGCCGCAGCCCTGCACACCAGACCCGTACCCGACGTGGCGGGCCGCTCGGCGTTCGCGACTGCCGCGCGCACCCTCGCCATGACCCTGATGCGCGACGCGCACAGCCCCGGGACGCGGCGCGAACGGCGTCTCGGGGCTGCGGTCGCGGTCTGACCGGTGCCGACGGTCGGCGCGTGTACAGCACGAGGGCTTCATGTTGATGCCGTGGAGCTATTCGGCCGTGCTGCTCTGTCCCCGAAAAGGGTATCGATCTTGCTGCGATCGGCCCGACTTCGTTCGACCACTAACGCAAATCTATTCGAGGGGGAAAACATGCGGTCTCATCTGCGACGGGCGGCGGTTGCCGTAGTAATGATGCTGGGAATCGGAGCTTTCAGCGGCTGCGCGATGGCGCTCGGCAATACGCGTTGCAATCTGAACGTTCAGAACCCTCATCAGTCGAGGGGAACTCCCCGATACATGGATTCAAAACTCACTTTCACATGCGATCGAGTGGTACATGCCGTATCGGTCACAATCAAGATGCAACGCAGAGCTGGAGGCTCCTGGATTGAGGTTCCTAACTCATCGCGCACGATCTCCATCGATAACCTTCTCGCAAATACTCCACTGAAAGTGATGACTGGGGGCAATTTGCTCTGCACAGTTGGAACCTTCAGGACGGCCGGCAGGGGAACCGCGACGAACGCGCAAGGGCTCCGCGATTCGCTGGACCGGTACTACGGAGATCCTGTGTCTGTGACTTGTCCGAATTCGTAGTTCACGTTCGAGACGACTACCAGCGGCGGCGAACATCTCGCCTTTCGCACTCGTCGTCGCACTCTGGCGGCCAGGATGTTCGCTCCCCATCAGTGGCCGATTGCGCCATGGGTGGGATCGGTGGCCAGGGCGTTCTGCGCGGAGAGGTCGGCATCGCCCACCGAGGTCGATCGACACGAGTCTGGAGACAGGCAGTACTAGTGGGGGCGGTGGCAGGCTTCTGGACTCGTCACACGAGGAGATCCTGTGGCACCATCTTTGGTCAGGTCGGCGTTCGGAATTGGCTAGATCTGGTCTACCCTAGGGTTCGGGCTCACGCATCTGAATACACTACCAGCAGGGCCATGTGGCACAGCGAGAGGTTCAATGCTTCCTTTCATTGCAACACACCTGATTGACAATGCGGTTCTTCTAGGCAACCCTTTCTCAAGGTGAAATCTATGGATGATTCAACAATTACAGCGCGACTGAGATCCAGTTTCGGGGACGATGTCCACTCCGCCGAAGGCGTTGAGCACTGTTGGCTGATCTCTTCCGAATTGGCGAGTCGCACGATCGTTCTTGAAGCAGGCGATGACGCGGTACGGATCCATGCAGGCAGGATCGTCGATGCTCTGTCCCTGGAGGACCGCGACGACCTCGATCGGATCGTCACCCTGATCGAGGCAATCCGTGCCGGTCGCGCCTACGAATATTTTGGCTATTCGACGGAGCCGCCATTCGGCTTCATCGGATACGAAGTCAACGCACCCGGATTGGTCGTTGTGCGTGTGGACGAGGGTGCACGCATCATCCACAAGGCGCTTGTCTGACAATTCAAAAGAGCAGGCCGCGGGAATCTGCTTTGCAATCCGCGACAAGCCACGACGCTGCTGCGCGACGCGCACAGCCCCGGGACGCGACGCGAACGGCGTCTCGGGGCTGCGGCCGCGGTCTGACCCGCGCCGGCGACGGGTTACTGCTTGTAGCTCGCCAGGAAGTTGCCGAGGCGCTCGATGGCCTCGGTGATCACGCGCGGCTCGGGCAGCGTCACCACCCGCAGGTGGTCCGGCGTCGCCCAGTTGAAGCCGGTGCCCTGCACGAGCAGGATGCGCTCAGCGACCAGCAGGTCGTAGATGAGCTTCGCGTCGTCGTGGATCTCGTGCACGTTCGGATCCAGCTTCGGGAACGCGTAGAGGGCTCCCGTGGGCTTCACGCAGCTGACGCCGGGGATCGCGGAGAGCCCCTCCCAGGCGGCGTCGCGCTGCAGGTGCAGGCGCCCGCTCGGGGCGATCAGCGACTCGATCGACTGCACCCCGCCGAGCGCCGCCTGCACCGCGTGCTGCGCCGGCACGTTCGGGCACAGTCGCGTGGACGCGAGCAGGGTGATCCCCTCGATGAAGCCCTTCGCGTGCTGCTGCGGACCCGTGATGACGAGCCAGCCCGACCGGTATCCGGCCACGCGGTAGGTCTTGGAGAGTCCGTTGAAGGTCAGGCAGAGCAGGTCGGGCGCGAGGGTCGCGGTGGGGATGTGGTGCGCGTCGTCGAAGAGGATCCGGTCGTAGATCTCGTCCGACAGCAGCAGCAGGTCATTCTCCCTCGCGACCTGCACGATGCCCTGCAGCACCTCGCGCGAGTACACCGCGCCGGTCGGGTTGTTCGGGTTGATGATGACGATGGCCTTGGTACGAGGCGTCACCTTGGACCGCAGATCCTCCAGATCCGGGTTCCAGCCGTTCTCCTCGTCGCACAGGTAGTGCACAGGGGTGCCGCCGGCGAGGCTGGTCATCGCGGTCCACAGCGGATAGTCCGGCGCGGGGATGAGCACCTCGTCGCCCTCGTCCAGCAGCGCCTGCATGGTCATCGTGATGAGCTCGGAGACGCCGTTGCCGAGGTAGACGTCCTCCGGGTCGACGAGCGGGAAGCCGTCGACCTGCTCATAGCGGCTGACCACGGCGCGGCGCGCGGAGATGATGCCCTTGCTCTCGCTGTAGCCGTGCGCGGTGGGCAGCGTCGCGAGCATGTCGCGCACGATCTGCTGCGGCGCCTCGAACCCGAAGACCGCGGGGTTGCCCGTGTTCAGCTTGAGCACCGAGTGGCCTGCCGCCTCCAGCCGAGCCGCCTCGACGAGCGCGTTGCCGCGGATCTCGTACAGGACGTTCTTCAGCTTGGACGACTGGTCGAAGGTTCTCGGTGTCATCGGCCAAGGTTACCGCCCACGCGAGGGGTCCCCGTGCACGCGGGTCGCGCTACTCGGCGCGGGCCGCGCCCGCACGGACCGCCTCGACGTGCGCGATGCGCTCCCGGCGGCTGCTCTCCACATGCGAGGCGGCGAGCTCCGCCGCGCGCTCCGCGTCGCGTGCCTTGATCGCCTCGAACAGCTCGACGTGCTCCCCGCTGATGTGCTGCAAGTCGTCGTGCTGCGAGAGCGCCCAGCGCAGTCTGCTGCGGATGCCCTTCATCATGTCGCTCAGCAGCCGGTTCTCGGCGAGGTCCGTGACGATCTCGTGGAAGTCGGCCGCGGCGCGGCGGGATCCGATCCCGTCCCCCGACCGTGCGCCGGTCTCCTCCAGCTCGAGCGACCGCTGCAGCCGGGCGAGGCCGTCGCGCCGGTGGCGCTCCGCCGCGAGGCGGAACGCCAGGGGCTCGAGCACCGCACGCACCTCATCGAGATCGGCGAGGTCGGCGTCGGTGAACTCGCGCACCACGGCCCAGGTGTGCGGCCGCAGTTCGACGAGGCCCTCCGCGACGAGCACCTTGAGCGCGTCCCGCACCGGCACCCGGCTCACGCCGAACTCGGCCGCGAGGTCGCGCTCGATCAGGCGGCCGCCGGGGGCGCGCACGCCGTCGAGGATCGCGTCGCGCAACCACGACGCGATCCGCGTGGACTCGGGCTGACGTTCATCCGTGCTGGTCACGGCCCCATTCTTCCATCGCGCGGTCCACCTCCTGCGACGACGGCACGCGGGTCAGGCCTTCGCGGTCTCGACCCAGCGGATGCCCTCCTTGAGCGTCGGCACGATCTCGGTGCCGATCTTGCGCGCGAGCAGGTCGTCCAGCCGGTCGAGCGGACCGATGAGGGTGCGGCCTCCGGCGCGCGCGACGCGGATCGCGGCGTCGATCTTCGGCTGCATGGATCCCTCCGCGAACGACATCGCGGAGACGGCATCGACCGAGGCCGTGTGGATGTCGCGCTGCTCCGGGGTGCCCCAGTTCTCGCTCACGTAGTCGCCGTCGGTGAGCATGATGAGCGTGTCGGCCTGGATGTCGGCGGCGAGCGCGGCGCTGGCGAGATCCTTGTCCACCACGGCCTGCACGCCGATGTGGCGGCCCTTCGAGTCCACGCGCACGGGGACTCCCCCGCCGCCCACGCATACGGCGAGGCTGCCGGCCTCGAGGAGGCGGCGGATGAGCGGCGCCTGCACGATCGAGAGCGGCATCGGCGAGGGCACGACGCGACGGAACGCGTTGCCGTCCTTCGCGATGGTCCAGCGGTACTCGGCGGCGGCCTCTGCGGCGTCGTGCGCGGAGTACTGCGGTCCGATGAGCTTTGTGGGGCGCACGAAGGCCGGATCCGCCTCGTCGACCACGGTCGTGGTGATGATGCCCGCGACCTCGCGCTCGCCGCCCAGCGCGTTGGAGAGCTCCTGCTGCACGACGTAGCCGATCATCCCCTGCGTCTCGGCTCCGAGGATGTCGAGCGGATACGCCGCGACGTCCTGGTAGGCGAGGTTCTGGAGCGCGAGCAGGCCGACCTGGGGGCCGTTGCCGTGCGTGATGACGACTTCGTTGTCGCGGGCGAACGAGGCGAGCGCCTCGCACGCGGCCTTGACGTTGGCCCGCAGGTATTCGGCCGTCATCGGCTCGCCTCGGCGGGCGAGGGCGTTGCCCCCGAGTGCCACTACGACACGCATCTGGTCTCTCCTTCGCTGAGGCCGCGAAGGCGGCCCGTTCGATCAGAAATGGTACTCCATTTAAGACAATGGTATACATTCAAGAGACCACTTGATCACCCTTCCCCATCGCCCACCACGTCGGGGAAGGCCCAGGAGAGAACACGATGCCCCCCATCGCCACCCCGATCGCCGTGCGCGCGATCACCTGGGACCCCTCGCTCGAGGAGACGCTCGCACACGCCGCCGATGCGCAGCCCTCCTCCGTGCTGGCCCGCACCCGCCCCGGCGTCACCCCGTCGATGCCCGTCGATGCCGGCGTGCGGGTGCACTCGGTGCATCGCCGCGCCGTGAACCTCCGTGTCGGCGATGAGCTCGTCGCACTGGTCTCGGCCGCGCTCGATGACGCGCCGGCCACGGTCCGCGTCCCGGTCGAGGACTGGACGGCGCTGCAGGTGCGCCAGGGCGATCCCGCATCGATCGGACCGGACGGCTTCCGCATCGAGACGGTCCAGGGGCCGATCGCCGTGCTCACCTCGTCGGCCACCGCGTGGGCGCCGGCCGAGATCTGCCTGTGCGCGCTCTCGGACGGGCAGCTGCTGCGCGCGGAGGCGACGATCGCGGCGACCCCCGCGCCGG
Organism: Microbacterium azadirachtae; assembly: GCF_000956505.1. GTDB lineage: Bacteria > Actinomycetota > Actinomycetes > Actinomycetales > Microbacteriaceae > Microbacterium > Microbacterium azadirachtae_A. The sequence goes on from NZ_JYIX01000040.1 coordinate 359,701, forward strand.
TGCAGCAGTCCGCGTTCGGCAGCGCCGCCGCCGCGCTGCTCACCGAACGCGTGGCGGCTCTCGAAGAGGCGTTGCGGAGGCGGGATCCCTCCGCGATCACCGCGGCCGCGGCAGGACTGCTCGGACTCGGAGAGGGGCTGACGCCGTCCGGCGACGACGTGCTGACCGGGCTCGCCTTCGTGAGCGCGCAGCGCGGGACCAGGCTCCATGGAGCGCTCGCATCGCTCGCCGCCGCACTCGACGACGAGGAGGAGCGAACGACGCTGCTGAGCGTCGCGACCGTCCGCCACGCGCTCAAGGCCCGCGCGCAGCACGGCCTGCACGAGCTGATCCAGGCCGTCCGCGACGGCGACGACGAGCGCATCCGCGACGCGGCGCTGCACGTCGCGGGGATCGGTCACACCTCCGGCACGGACATCCTCTCGGGCGTCCGGCTCGCCCTGCGCACAGAGGCGGCGCTGCGCTCCGCCTCCGCACCCGTCCCCGCGACCTCGTCGTCCGGGATCATTCCGAAGGAGCAAGCGTGATGACCAAGACCGTCCCCGCGGAGACCAGCACGGGTGAGTTCGAGCACGAACCCGTGCCGCTCAGCCACCGGAAGTCGCTCTTCACCGTCTCGGCGGTGTGGTTCGGCTTCCCGATGATCCTCACCAACGCCGTGCCCGGTGGACTCGTGGTCGCGATGCTGGGCTTCTGGCCCGGTGTCGGCGCGATCCTCACCGCGAACGCGATCATGTTCGTCTATGTGAGCCTGCTCAGCTGGCGCGCGGGCCGCACCGGCAAGAGCTTCTCGCTGCAGGCGACCGAGACCTTCGGCACGGCGGGCTACGCGATCGCGTCGGGATTCCTCTCGACCGTGGTCGTCGGATGGTTCGCGTTCAACACGGGCGCGACCGGCGACAGTCTCAGCACGGCCTTCGGCTGGAACGAGACGCTCGTCGCCGCACTCGCAGGCCTCGTGTTCATCGCCGTCACGTACCTCGGCATCCGCGCCCTGTCCGTACTGGGCGCGATCGCGGCACCGCTGTTCATCGCGGCGGTCCTCATCGCGATCGGCATCGCGGCGCAGAACCACGACTTCTCCGCGGTCTTCGGCTACACCGGCGTCGGCGGCGGCGCGATGTCGTTCGGCGTCGCGGTGACCGCGATCATGGCGACCTTCGCCGACTCCGGCACCATGACCGCGGACTTCACCCGCTGGGCGCGCAACGGCAAGCAGGCCGTGATCGCCACAGTCACCGCGTTCCCGTTCGCGAGCCTGGTCGCCCAGCTCAGCGGGGCGCTCTTCGTCGCCGCGGGCGCGATCGCGTCCCCGGCCGTGAACGGCGGCAACTTCGCGCCGATCCTGACCGGCACCCGCAATCCGCTGCTGGACGTGTTCCTGCTGCTGTTCGTCGTGATCAACCTCGGATCCGTGTGCACGCACTGCCTCTACAACGGCGCCCTGGGCTGGTCGCACCTGACCCGTTCGAAGATGCGCGTGCTGACCCTCATCCTGGGCGTGATCGGAACGCTGGTGGCCGTGCTCGGCGCCTGGCACTACTTCGTGAACTGGCTCGCGCTGCTCGGTGTCCTGGTGCCACCGCTCGGCGCCGTGCTCATCGCCGACCAGATCATCCTCGCGAAGCGCAACGCCGGCCGGCCGCCGCAGCGGTTCCGGCTCACCGCGCTGGTGGCCTGGGCCATCGGCGCCGGGGCAGCGCTGCTCTCGCACTTCTTCGCCCCCGTCCTGAGCGATGCCGTGGTCGGCCTCGTCGTGGGCTGCATCGCCTATCTCGCCCTGGAGCGGCTCGCCCGCCCGCAGACCGCCCTCATGAAGGAGACCATCCGATGACCGCTTCGATCAGCGCCGACGAGCGCTACCTCGCCGCCGCTGCGGCCGGCGACCTGGACGGCGTCCGCACCGCCCTCGCCGGCGGCGCCGACCGCAACGCCGTGGACCGCGAAGAGGCCACCGCCATCCTGCACGCCGCGCGCGGCGGCCACCTCGACGTGGTGCGCGCCCTCATCGCCGAGGGCGTCGACATCGACGCCCAGGATCAGACCTGCTCGAACCCGTTCCTGTTCGGCTGCATCACCGACGACCTCGCGCTCGTGCGGACCATGTTCGAGGCCGGAGCCGACCTCAAGCGCCTCACGCGCATGGGCGGAAACGGACTCACCCCCTCAGCGGAGAAGGGGCACCTCGAGGTCGTCCGGTACCTCCTGGAGAACACGCGCATCAACGTCAACCTCACCAACAACCTGGGCTGGACCGCGCTGATCGAGACGATCATCCTCGGCGACGGCGGGCCGGTGCGCCAGCAGATCGTCGAGCTCCTGCTCGCGCACGGCGCCAAACCAGGCATGCCCGACCCGTGGGGAACGTCCCCCGCCGACCTGGCCCGCGAGCGCGGATACGACGAGATCGTCGCCATCCTCGAGCGCCACCAGGCCTGAGACCCCCGAAAGGAACACGATGACCCGGCACATCGAGATCAGGAAGAACACGTACCTCGACTCCGTCTCGCTCATGTCGATGAGCACCAGGGCGAATGCGGTCGACGGCGTCAGCCAGGCCCTGCTCGGCATGGCGACGCCGATGAACAAGGAGGTCCTCCTCAACGTCGGCGTGCAGGACGCCGCGATCGACGAGGCCAGGCCGAGCGATCTGATGATCGTGATCGACGCCTCGGACGACACCATCGCCGCGGCGATCGAGGCGGTCGACGACATCCTCGCCCGCAAGGACAAGGGCACCGCCGGCGCCGCCGAGGTGCGCTACCGCACTCTGGACGGCGCGTTCGCGGAGGTCCCTGACAGCGACCTCGTGCTCATCTCGGTGAACGGCGCTTTCGCGGCCCGCGAGGCGCGCAAGGCGCTGAACGCCGGCAAGCACGTCATGATCTTCTCCGACAACGTGTCCGTGGAGGACGAGCTGGCCCTCAAGACGCTCGCGCACGACAAGGGCCTGCTCGTGATGGGCCCGGACTGCGGCACCGCCATCATCAACGGCACCGGCCTCGCCTTCGCGAACGCCGTCCGTCGCGGCTCCATCGGCATCGTCGGCGCCTCCGGCACCGGCAGCCAGGAGCTGAGCGTGCGGATCCACGACTTCGGCGGCGGCGTCTCGCAGCTGATCGGCACGGGCGGTCGCGACCTCAGCACCGAGATCGGCGGCATCTCGATGATCGACGGCATCGCCGCGCTCGACGCGGATCCGGAGACAGCGGTGATCGTCGTCGTCTCCAAGCCCCCGGCAGAGGAGGTCGCCGACAAGGTGCTCGCCGCCGCCGGCGCCGCGTCGAAGCCGGTCGTCGTCACCTTCCTCGGATCCACTCGCACCGAGAGCGGCTACGAGAACGTGACGCTCGTCTCCGGCACCAAGCCGACCGCGATCGCGGCGGTGGTCGCGAGCGGCATCGACGAGTCCGCGCTCGACACGCATCCGCTGAACCTCCCGCTGATCGCGGAGGTGCGCGCGAAGCTCGCCCCCGAGCAGGCCTATGTGCGCGGGCTGTTCTGCGGCGGCACGCTGTGCGACGAGGCGATGTTCGCGGCGCTCGCGACCTCCGACGACGTGTACTCCAACATCCAGAAGGACCCGGCGCGCGTCATCGGCGCGAGGGACGTCTCCCGCGCGCACACCTTCCTCGACATGGGCGACGACGACTTCACCAACGGCCGTCCGCACCCGATGATCGATCCGACCCTGCGCCTGCAGCGGCTGGTCCAGGAGGCCGACGATCCCACCGTGGGCGTGATCGCGATGGACTTCATCCTCGGCTTCGGCTCGCACGAGGATCCGGTGGGGGTCACGATCCCGGCGATCCAGGAGGCCAAGGCGAAGGCCGCGGCGCGCGGGCAGCACCTGGAGGTCCTCGGCTACGTGCTCGGCACCGACCTCGACAGCCCGGCGATCGCCGACCAGATCGCGAAGCTCGAGGCCGCGGGCGTGACCATCGCCTCCTCCTCCACCAACCTCGGGCTGCTGGCCCGCGAATTCGTCGCGAAGGGTGACAACCGATGAGCGTCAACGAACTGTTCGGCTCCGCGCTGAAGCCGGTCAACCTCGGCCTCGACATGTTCGCCGAGGATCTCGCGGCGCAGGGCGTGAGCCCTGTTCTCATGGACTGGACCCCGCCCGGCGGCGGCGACCCCGAGGTCATCGCCGCACTCAGCACGCTCGAGGACCCGGCGATCGCCGCCAAGATCGACGCCGCCAACCAGGAGGCGCTGAGCCGCATCCTCGCCGCACAGCCGTTCCTGGAGGACTTCGGCCAGGCGATCGACGTCGTCCCAGGGATGACCGCGAAGACGATCCTGCACGCCGGCCCGCCGATCGCCTTCGCCCGTATGTCCGGCCCGATGAAGGGCGCCGTCACGGGCGCCCTCGTCTTCGAGGGGCTCGCGAAGGACCTCGACGAGGCCTTCGAGCTGGCCGCCTCCGGCGAGATCACCTTCTCGCCCTGCCACGAGCACCAGTCGGTCGGCTCCATGGCGGGGGTCACGAGTGCCAGCATGTGGGTGCACCAGGTGCGCAACCGCACGCACGGCAACCTCGCGTTCACGAACCTGTCCGAGCAGCTCTCCAAGATCCTGCGCTTCGGCGCCAACGACCAGTCGGTCATCGACCGTCTGAACTGGATGCGCGACGTGTTCGGCCCCGTGCTCTCCGGCGCCATGAAGCTCAACGCCGACGGCATCGATCTGCGACTCATGCTCTCGCAGGCGCTGCACATGGGCGACGAGGCGCACAACCGCAACGTGGCCGGCACGACCCTGCTGATCCAGGCGCTCGCGCCCTACATCCTGGAGACCGACTTCACGACGAAGGAGAAGCGCGAGGTCTTCGACTTCGTCGCCTCGTCGGACTACTTCTCCGGCCCCACCTGGATGGTCACGGCGAAGGCGTCGCTGGATGCCGCGAACGGCATCGAGAACTCCACGGTCGTGACCACGATGGCCCGCAACGGCGTCGACTTCGGCATCCGCGTCTCCGGCACCGGCGGCCAGTGGTTCACCGGACCCGCGCAGCAGGTCGTCGGCCCGATGTTCGCCGGCTACACCCCGGCCGACTCCGGCCTCGACATGGGCGACTCCGCGATCACGGAGACCTTCGGCATCGGCGGCTTCGCCATGGCCGCGGCGCCCGCGATCGTGGCCCTCGTCGGCGGCACCGTCGACGAGGCCATGGGCTACTCGCGCACCATGAACGCCATCACGACCGGGAACAACCCGAACGTGACCATCCCGGCGCTCGACTTCATGGGCGTGCCCACCGGCATCGATGTGCGCAAGGTCATGGAGACCGGGATCCTCCCGATCATCAACACCGCGATCGCCCACAAGGATCCGGGCATCGGCATGATCGGCGCCGGCATCACCCACCCGCCCGTCGAGGCTTTCCAGCAGGCGCTCGTCGCGCTCGCGGGCCGCGTCGCCTGACCCCCTGACAGCCGGCGCGGGCGCCCGATCGCCCGCGCCGGCCACCATCCAGGCCCTGCGTCGTCCTCGCCGGTGCCCGCAGCCCCCACACCGCACGTGCGAGCGCATCGTGCCGACAGATATGGATGACGATGTCCGCCACCCCCATCGATCCTGCCCTGGTGGATCCCGGCGCCGAGCGCGTCGCGGAGTATTCGCGGCGCGGCTACGCCGATGACGTGCTGCCGATCCGCCCTCAGGAGCGCACCTGGAGGACCACGCAGTTCCTCACCGTGTGGATGGGACCGATCCACAACATCCTGTCCTACTTCACGGTGGTCGGCTTCTTCGCGCTGGGCCTGTCCGCCTGGCAGGTCGTCGCGGCGATCATGACGTCGGCGGTGATCGTCTCCCTCGGGTACGTCCTGAACGGGCAGGCGGCAGCGAAGTACGGCGTGCCGTTCGCGATGCAGCTGCGCGAGGCGTTCGGCCACAAGGGCGCGCTCCTGCCCACCTGGATCCGCGGCATCATCGCGGGCGTCGTGTTCTTCGGCCTCACCACGGTGTCGGCGGCGAAGGCGTTCGACGTGGTCTTCACCACGATCTTCCCCGGATTCATGGACATCGGAGGCGGAGGGGACATCTTCGGGCTGCCGATCCCCACCGCCATCTCCTATCTGGTGACCTGGGTGATCACGGTCACACTGTTCCTCGGCGGCCAGAAGTTCCTCGGACGGTTCAGCACCTGGGCCAACCCCGCGGTGTTCGTCCTCGTCGTCATCGCCGTCGTCCTCGCCGTCGTCAACGCGGGCGGCTTCGGTGACGTGTTCGCCTTCCAGGCCGTGCACACCGCGGTGACGCCGCTGATCTTCATCAGCTGCGTCTCCGCTCTGGTGTCGAACTGGGCGGGCCCGATCGTGAACACGGGCGACTACACCCGCAACGCCACGTCGATGAGGGCGCCGGCGATCGGCTTCCCGATCGGAGTGATCGGCTCCTACATCCTGTTCACCCTGGTGACCGTGTCGTTCATGGCTTCCCTGCAGGTCGCGACCCGCGGAGAGTTCGACATCAACAGCCCCGGCGTCTTCGTGCAGGCGATCAACTCGATCGGCAACCCGTTCGTCGTCGTGCTGCTCATCCTCGCCATGAACGTCGGGGCGATCGCGTTCTGCGTGTTCGGCAACATGCTGCCCGCGGGTCTACAGCTGACCGCGCAGCTGCCGAAGGTCTTCACGGTCACGCGCGCGGCGGTGCTCTCCGCGGTCCTCGGCACGCTGATGCTGCCGTGGGTCTTCCTGGAGAACACCGACGTGCTCTTCCTCTTCTACTCGTTCATCGGATCGATGTTCGGGCCGATCGCGGGCATCATGCTCGCCTCGTACTTCATCGAGGGCAGGAAGACGCTCGATCTGGACGGCATCTACGCCGACTACAAGGGCGGACAGAAGGGATCCCTGCCCGCGTACAACTGGCGCGCGGTGGGCCTGCTGATCGTGAGCTTCGTCATCACGATGGCGGGCACCGTACTGAAGGACGTCGACGTCCTGGTGCAGATCAAGAACCTCGCGTTCTTCGCCGGTCTGTTCATCGGGTTCGTCGGGTACGCCCTGCTCACCCTGGCCGCCCGCCGGCGCGCCTGATCCGGACGAAGGAGACCCCATGACCCCCGCCACTCCCCCGGCCGACGTGCTGGACCGCTACTTCGCGCAGGCCGTCGAGGCGACCCTCGAAGGCCTGCGCGCCGGAGACGGCGGACCGTTCGGCGCCACGCTCGTCGATCCCGCCGGGCGGATCGTCGTCGCCGTCGGCAACACCGTCCTCCGCGAGACGGATATCTCCGGCCACGCCGAGATGGTCGCGGTGCGCGAGGCGTGCACGAAGCTGGAAACCCTGGATCTGTCGGGCCACGTGATGTACGCGACGTGCGAGCCCTGCCCGATGTGCGTCGCCGTGATGATGTGGGCGGGGATCACCACCTGCTTCTACGCGTCGACCCGCGTCGACGCGGCCGACAACGGATTCAGCGATCTGCGCCTGCGCCGTTTCCTCGACGGCAGCGACACCTCGGCGCTCGACATGATCCACCTCGAGCGCGGCCGCGAGGACTGCGCCGGGATCTGGACGGAATTCCAGCGCCGGAACGCCTGACCGGCGGACGAAGGAGGCCGGCACCCTGGACGGGTGCCGGCCTCCTTCGTGTCCCTGGATGCGGGGAGCTACTTCTTCTTGCCCTGGGCGCGACGCTCCGCGCGGTTCGCCGGAGCAGCCTGGTCGCCCTCGACGCGCTGCCCGAAGGCACCGCGCGCGGCCGGCTCCGCCGGCTCCTCGCTCTCGGACTGCGCACGCGCGGCCGCCTGGCGGAGGCGATCGGTCGCCGCCTGCTGCACCTGACCACGGTCGTTGCGGACCTCGACGTCGCCCGCGTCGTTGGGCGCGGAGTACTCGAGGCGCTGGTCGCCCGCCGACTCGGCGAGTCCCTTGGCCTCGACCTCGGTGATCCCCTCGTCGCCGGCCTGACGCACCTCGACCTCGAGGTTGTAGAGGTAGCCGACCGACTCCTCCTTGATCTGGCCCATCATGGCCTGGAACATGGAGTAGCCCTCGCGCTGGTACTCGACCAGCGGGTCGCGCTGCGCCATTGCGCGCAGGCCGATGCCGTCCTTGAGGTAGTCCATCTCGTACAGGTGGTCGCGCCAGCGACGGTCCAGCACCTGCAGGACCACGCGGCGCTCCAGCTCGCGGGTCGCGGCGTCTCCGAGCGACGCCTCGCGCGTCTCGTAGGCGACCATCGCGTCCGAGACGAGCTCGCGCTTGAGTCCCTCCGCCGTGATCCCGCCCTTGCGTCCGCCGGCCTCGGCGACCACCTCGTCGATCGTGACGTCGACGGGGTAGAGCGTCTTCAGCTCGGTCCACAGGCTGTCGAAGTCCCAGCTCTCGGTGTGCCCCTCGGCGGTGTGGTCGTCGACGACCGCGCCGATCGCGTCCTCCACGAAGTGCTTCACCCGGTCGGCGATGTCATCGCCCTCCAGGATGTGACGGCGGTCGGTGTAGATGGCCTCGCGCTGACGGTTGAGGACGTCGTCGTACTTGAGGACGTTCTTGCGCATCTCGGCGTTGCGCGCCTCGACCTGGCTCTGCGCGCTGCGGATGGCGCGGGTCACGAGGCCCGACTCGATCGGCATGTCCTCGGGGAAGTTCGTGCGCGCGAGGATCGCCTCGGCGGCGCCCTGCTGGAAGAGCCGCATGAGGTCGTCCGTGAGGCTCAGGTAGAACCGGCTCTCGCCCGGGTCGCCCTGACGGCCGGAGCGTCCGCGCAGCTGGTTGTCGATGCGGCGCGACTCGTGGCGCTCGGTGCCGAGCACGTACAGGCCGCCGGCCTCGACGACCTTGGAGCCCTCGGTGGCGACCTTCTCCTTCATCGCCTCGTAGGTCTCGTCCCACGCGGCCTCGTACTCGTCCGGCGTCTCCACCGGATCCAGTCCCTTGGCCTTGAGATCCTGCACCGCGAGGAACTCGGCGTTGCCGCCGAGCATGATGTCGGTGCCGCGGCCGGCCATGTTGGTCGCCACGGTGACGGCGCCCAGGCGTCCCGCGCGGGCGACGATCTCGGCCTCGCGGGCGTGGTTCTTAGCGTTCAGGACCTCGTGCTTGATGCCCTTCTTGCTCAGCAGCCGGGAGAGGTACTCGCTCTTCTCGACGCTCACGGTGCCGACCAGCACCGGCTGCCCGTTCTCGTGGCGCACCGCGATGTCCTCGACCACCTGCGCGAACTTCGCCGTCTCGTTCTTGTAGACGAGGTCGGCCTTGTCCTGGCGGATCATCGGCCTGTTGGTCGGGATCGGCACGACGCCGAGCTTGTACGTGGACATGAACTCGGCGGCCTCGGTGTCGGCGGTACCGGTCATGCCCGCGAGCTTGTCGTAGAGGCGGAAGTAGTTCTGCAGCGTGACGGTGGCGAGCGTCTGGTTCTCGGCCTTGACCGGCACGGCCTCCTTGGCCTCGATCGCCTGGTGGATGCCCTCGTTGTAGCGGCGCCCGACGAGGATTCGTCCGGTGTGCTCGTCGACGATCATGACCTCGTCGTTCATCACGACGTAGTCGGTGTCGCGCTTGAACAGCGCGAGCGCCTTGATCGAGTTGTTCAGGAACGAGATGAGCGGGGTGTTCGCCGACTCGTACAGGTTGTCGATGCCGAGGTAGTCCTCGACCTTCTCGATGCCGGGCTCCAGCACGCCGACGGTGCGCTTCTTCTCGTCGACCTCGTAATCCTCGCCCACGTTCAGCGTGCGAGCGATCTTCGCGAACTCGGCGAACCAGCGGTTCGCCTCGCCCGACGACGGGCCGGAGATGATCAGCGGCGTCCGCGCCTCGTCGATCAGGATCGAGTCGACCTCGTCGACGATCGCGAAGAAGTGCCCGCGCTGGACGAGATCCTCCTTGCGCCACGCCATGTTGTCGCGCAGGTAGTCGAATCCGAACTCGTTGTTCGTGCCATAGGTGATGTCGGCGTTGTACTGCTCGCGGCGCACCTCGGGCGTCTGCCCGGAGACGATCACGCCGGTGGTCATGCCGAGCGCGCGGTAGACGCGGCCCATGAGCTCGGACTGGTAGGTCGCGAGGAAGTCGTTCACGGTGATGACGTGCACGCCCTGCCCGGCGATCGCGTTGAGGTACGACGGGAAGGTCGCCACGAGGGTCTTGCCCTCACCGGTCTTCATCTCGGCGATGTTGCCCTCGTGCAGGGCAGCACCGCCCATGATCTGCACGTCGTAGGCGCGCATGCCCAGAGTGCGCTTCGCGGCCTCGCGGACGGCGGCGAACGCCTCCGGCATGAGCTGCTCGAGGGTCTCGCCCTTCTCGAACCGCGCGCGCAGCTCGACGGTCTCGTTGCGGAGGTCCTCGTCGCTGAGCTTCGCGAAGTCGTCCTCGAGCGCGTTCACGGCCTTGACGACGCCGTTCAGGCGGCGCAGGATCCGTCCCTCACCCGCGCGCAGCAGCTTCTCAAGAGGATTCGCCACGGATTCCATCTCCCTAGGGGTCTGACCCGCGCGCGACGCGCGCACGGCATACGGACCCATGTTACCGGGCCGTGACCTGTCGATCCCCTGCACCGGGTCGGTGGATCCGATCCGAGGCCCGGTCGCCGCCCCCGGGGCTGCGACACACCGCGCGGCGGAGGCAGACGGATGTTTCCGAGTATGCATATACTCGGAAACAGATTCCGGGAAAGGAAATACCGATGTCCGTTCGCCAGAGCCTCCTCGCCATCCTCGATCAGGGTCCCTGCTACGGGTACCAGCTGCGCGCCGAGTTCGATCGCCGCACCGGCTCGACCTGGCCGCTCAACGTCGGCCAGATCTACAACACGCTCGAGCGCCTGGAGCGCGATGGGCTCGTCGAGCGCGGCGACGCCGACGACCAGGGGCACGTGTACTGGGCGATCACGCCGGCCGGATCCGTCGAAGTCTCCGGCTGGCTCTCCTCCACTGTCGAGCGCGGCACCGGCACGCGCGACGAGCTCGCCATCAAGCTCGCGGTCGCCGCGACCCTGCCCGGCGTCGATGTGACGGCCGTCATCCAGTCGCAGCGCAAGGCCTCACTCGCGCAGCTGCAGGAACTGCAGCGCACGAAGTACGCCGGCCCCCAGCCGGACAGCCCGCAGGAGCTGGCCTGGACGCTCGTGATCGACAACATGATCTTCCAGGCGGAGGCGGAGGTGCGCTGGCTCGATCACACCGAGCAGCGCCTCGCACAGCACCCCCGGCACGCGCTGGAGCTCGAGCTCTCCACGGAGCATCCCAAGCGCGGAAGGCCCTCCGCCCGGTCCCTCAGCGCGCAAGCGACCTCGGGGAGCGCGGACGCATGACCGCCCCGGTGCTGCAGCTCATCGGCGTGTCGCAGCAGTACGGACAGGGTGCCACCTCTGTCAGCGCCCTCTCCGGCGTGGATCTCACGGTGTCCTCCGGCGAGCTGGTCGCCGTCATGGGGGCCTCCGGATCCGGCAAGTCGACGCTGCTCGCGATCGCCGGCGGGCTGCAGACGCCGACGGCGGGCGAGGTGATCGTCGAGGACACCTACCTCAGCTCGGCGACCTCGCAGGAGGTCGCGGCCCTCCGGCGCCGCTCGCTGGGATTCGTCTTCCAGGACTACAACCTCATCCCCACGCTCACCGCGATGGAGAACGTCACCCTGCCCCTCGAGCTGGACGGGATCTCGGGCAGGGCGGCACGGCGAGCCGCCCACGACGCCCTCGCCGCGGTGGGTCTCGACGTCAAGGCGTCCTCCTACCCCGACGACCTCTCCGGCGGTCAGCAGCAGCGCGTCGCGATCGCCCGCGCGATCGTCGGCGGGCGACGGCTGATCCTCGCCGATGAGCCCACGGGCGCCTTGGACTCCGTGACAGGGGAGGCCGTGCTGCGCGTGCTGCGCGAGCGCGTCGACGGCGGCGCAGCCGGGATCCTGGTCACGCACGAGGCGCGGCACGCGGCCTGGGCGGACCGGATCGTCTTCCTCCGCGACGGACGGATCATCGATCAGACCCGGCGCGACGACGCCGCCGATCTGCTGGTGGTGCCGTGAGCGGCACACGCGCGAGCCGGCGCACCGCATCGACGCAGCGCGCCAGGGCGCGCTCAGGGCGCCCTGCGCCCCGCCGACGCGACGCCACGGCTCCCGGGCCGCGGCGTGTCTGGCCGCGCCTGCTGGCAGACCTGCGCCTGGCCCGGCGTCAGGTGCTGCGGGCGAAGGGCTCGTCCGTCCTGGTCGTACTGCTCGTAGCCCTTCCCGTGGCCGGGCTGTTCGGCGCGGCCGTGTTCCTGGAGAGCCGCACCGCGACCGCGGACGAGGCGGTGACGCTACGGCTCGGGCACGCGCAGTCGCTGATCGAGTCGATCTCGCCGCTCCCGGAGGGATATCGGCAGGCGACCGACGAGCCGTCGATGTCCCAGGCCGAGGAGGGTGCGACGCCCGAGGCCGGGCCGCGGCCCATGGTTCCGGCGCCCACCGAGATCAGCGATCGAGTGCCCTCGAGTGCGCACGTGATCCCGGTCGAGCAGAGCACGGCCCGGCTCATCACTCCCACGGGAATGGCGAATTTCGCCGTGATGAGCGGGAGCGCCTGGGATCCGGCGCTCTCCGGCGCCTTCCGGATCGCGTCGGGCACCGCACCATCGGGCACGCACGAGGCGATGGCGGCTCCGGGGCTGCTGGAACGGCTGGGGATCGTCGTCGGCGACCGGGTCACCCTGCCCGACACCGGGACTTCGCTCACCATCACGGGCACCCTGCAGGCGCTCGATGCGCAGCGGTACGACGCGACCACGCTGTACGCGCCTCTCGGCGCGATCCCCGCGGACGCCGCCGGCCCTGGTCGGCGCTCGTGGTACATCGCGGACTGGCAACCGCGCTTCGAGGACTTCACCGCGTTCAACCGCGACGGCTACGGCGTGTACGCACGGGACGTGGTGCGGAATCCTCCGGCCGGCGCGCTCACCGCGAACAACGCCCGCTCGCCGCAGGTGCGCTGGGCCTCGTACGCGACCGGGGCGGTCTTCGCCGTCGCCAGCGGCTTCCTGGTGACGTTGCTCGCGGGTGCCGCGTTCGCCGTCGCCACCCGGCGCCAGCAGCGGTCCCTCGCCGTCGCGGCGAGCGTCGGCGCCGCGCGCGGGGACCTGTTCCGCGTCGTCGTTCTGCAGGGGCTCTCGCTCGGCCTCGTCGGAGGGATCGTCGGCGCCGTGCTCGGCGGCGCCGCCGTGGCGATCGCCCTGCGCGTGCTGGATCCGGGCGTGCAGGGACTCTTCTGGTCGAGCTACGGATTCCGGATCCCGTGGGACGCCGCCGTCGCGATCATCGTGTTCGCGGCGCTCGTGGGCATGCTCTCCGCGCTCGCCCCAGCCCGCGGCGCGACCCGCGGCGACACCCTCGCGGCGCTTCGCGGGTCGCGAAGGCCCGCCGTGCTGCGCCGGAGATTCCCGGTGTTCGGCGTCGTGCTCCTGGCGTCCGGCGTCGCGATCAGCCTTGCGGGCGGTGTGATCGCCGCCGTGTTCGCCGCGCCGAGAACCTTCGCCACCTACGTCGCTGCGGAGGACGCGGCGAACACGGAGACTCTGCAGACGGTGCTCCGCACGGTGTCGCTCTGGATGATGATCGGCGGCCCGCTCCTCATGCAGATCGGGATCATCTTCACCGGGCACACGCTCCTGCGCGGCGTCGCACGGGTCCTCTCGTCGATCGGACTCGCACCTCGCCTCGCCGCCCGCGATGCCGCTGCGAACCCCACGCGCACCGTGCCGGCGTTCACCGCGATCACGGCGAGCGTGTTCATCGCGACCTTCGTCCTCGCCACGCTCGCCACGACGTCCGCGGCCGGTGCGCGGCAGTACATGTGGACGGGTCCACTCGGATCCGTCACCGTGTCGTTCGGCGGCGAGGACGCCGACCGCGCGCAGATCGAGCAGAACGCGCGGACGCTGCTCGCCGGCACGGATCCTCAAGCGGTGTTCACGATCTCGTCGCCGTCGTCCCCGCCATACGATCCGGCGACAGGACGGCCGGAGCCCACGGATCTGCAGGAGTACCGGGCCTCCGTGCCGGACTGCGCGACCTGCGCACCCGGCGGAATGGGGATGCTCGTCATCGCGGATCCTGAGGCGGCGAATGCGATGTACGGCGGCCGGCTCAGCGACGATCAACTGCGCGCCTTCCGCGCCGGCGCCCTGCTCACCACGATTCCGGACGCCGTCGCCGTCGTCCCGCGCACGGCACAGATCGACGCCTATCCGGCCGGCACGCTCGGCGGCGGCTTCACCGGAAAGGAGAAGCCCACGGCTTCGGAGGAGCTCCCGCTCGTCGGAGTGCCGATGGCGCACTCCCGATTCGACGCCGTGATCACCCCGGCCACCGCTGCCCGCCTGGGCGTCCCCACCGTGGCCGACACTCTGATCGGCGTCTACGACACCCCGCCGGACACGGCGACCATGGATCGGCTCACCGCCGATGCCGACGGCATGAGCGGGCGCGGCTCCAGCATGTCCGTGATGCAGGAGAAGGGCCCGACGCCCGCCACGCCATGGCTGGCACTGGTCGCGGGCGTCGCCGGCGGGATCGTGCTCGGCGCCGCGGCGATCAGCCTCGGGCTGAGTCGTTTCGAGCGGCGACCGGATGATGCGACCCTGGCCGCCGTCGGCGGGAACCGCATCGTGCGCCGCAACGTCAACGCCTGGCAGGCCATCATCATCACGGGGCTCGGCGCACTCCTGGGGGTCGTGAGCGGACTGGTGCCGGCATGGAGCATGGTGATCGCCGATTCGCGGAACAAGACACCCGCGGACCTGCCCCTGCTCTGGCTGCTGGCGCTCGCGGTGGGGCTGCCCTTGCTCGTCGCGGCGCTCGCGTGGCTCGTGCCCCCGCGCGCACCGGAGCTGACGCACCGCGCGGCGATCGCCTGACCGGCTGCCGGCAGCCCCCGCGCGGGTGGGCTGCCGGCGCTCTGATCGCCGAGGGCGTAAGGGATCCACAGCCCGTGCACGGTCGGGGACCATAGGATCGGCGCATGGCCGGATTCTGGGGCAGACGCAAACGTGAACAGGAAGAGCTGCAGGCGCAGGACGCGGATCTCGCGCGGCGCGCCGAGCAGGCGATCGTCGCCGCCGACGAGCGGATCCGCACCTCCTCCGATGAGCTCGCCTTCGCGACGGCCGAGCTCGGCGACGAGATGACCGCCGACTTCCAGTCGGCGGTGGAGGCGGTGCGCTCGCACATGGGCGAGGCGTTCCAGCTGCACCAGCTGAACCACGACGAGATCCCGGACACCGCCGAGGAGCTTCGCACCCGCAACGCCCGCATCGTGCAGTTGTGCCAGTGGGCCGAGGACCTGATCGACGAGAAGTCCGCCGCGATCGCCGACGCCGTCGCCCGGGTGCGCAATGCGCCGCAGGTCGTCGCCAAGGTGCGCGCGGACGCCGCCGCACTGGAGGGCAGGGTGCCGCAGGCGCAGGCCTCCGTGGAGCGGCTGGCCACGCGCTACTCCGACACCGCCATGCAGCGTGTCGCCAAGAGCGCCGAAGAGGCCGCCCAGCTCGTGGTGTTCGCGAACCACGGCGCCGACGTGTTCGAGCGCCGCCGCGACGCCGGCCGCAACCAGGAGGCCGTGCTCGCGCTCGAGACGGCGACCGAGGCCACGCGCCGGGCGTCGTCGCTGCTCGACGCCGTGGACGACTTCGAGATCGAGGCGCTGCGGGCGGAGTCCACGCTCGCCGAGGTCGTCGCCGACTCGCGCGGCGACCTGGCAGCCCTGCCGATGGCGCCCGATGCCCCAGCCGTGGCGGCCGCCGCGGCCGAACTGCAGCGGGCGCTGAGCGCCCTCGCACCTGCCGGCAGCCGCACCGACCCGTTCGGGGAGCTCACGCGCCTGCGCGCGGCGAACACCGCGCTGGACGCGGCGATCGCGGCGGCACGGTATCGCGCGGAGCACCCGCTCCCCACGGTCAGCGCCGTGCAGCACGCGCTCGACGACGCGGACCGGCAGCTCGGCGTCGCGCGCGGCCTGATCGAGGGCCACCGCGGCTGGATCGGCGCGGATGCCCGCACGCGTCTCGCCGAGGCCGAGCGTCTGCGGGTGGACGTGCCCTCGCTGCTGCCCGCCGAGGAGACCCGCGAGCAGGCCCTGAGCACCGCGCGTCGCGTCGCGACGCTCGCCGCGGAGGCGCTCCAGCTCGCCCAGCACGACATCGACCGCTCCCGCCCCGACCAGGGCTGGGGCGGGAGCGGTCGATGTCGTGCTGGGC